>NZ_JACJJL010000040.1 GCF_016899955.1 Marseilla massiliensis
TCGTGGCCTTTGCCTCGGGCGTCGGGCCGTGGAGGTGGCCTCTGGCCGTGGTTCTGTCGTTGCTTTGCGTCTGCCTGCTGGCGGTTGTGGTGCGCCCGCGTTCGGCGGGGGGCGTCTTAAGGCGCGAACTCCGCGTGGGCCTTGAGCTCGACTTGGCGTTCATGGCCATCACGCTTTATGCCTTCTATTGCTCAGACTTTCAGCCGGGGCATTGGCTCCCACTCTGGCTTGTGGCTCTCGATGTGCTGTTCTTTGCCTCCGACATAGCGAGGTGGAGGCTCGACAGGACAGCCAGAATCTAAGAATTGAAAGTTAAGAATTAAGAGCTAAGAATTAAATGTGTGGCGTAGGGGCTGTGTCTGACGCTTCTGCTGCTTCGGCTTGGTGTGCAATGAGGTGGATTCAATGAGTATTTAACATACAATTCTGATAAAATAATAACAGACTATAAAGTTTTTTTGTTACTTTTGCATTCGTTATGAGTATTGTCACCAAGCTATTCTTGTTTGCATCAGCAGTTGTCATGGCTGTTTTCATGTCGTGCGACACCAGGCACATCTATCCGCGGTCGCTCTTGGTTGCTGACAGCCTTGCTGAGTGCAACGTCGACAGCGCCCTGGCCTTGCTCGACACTATAGCCGACAGCGCCCACTCAATGTCCCTGCAAGACAGCATGTATTACGCCCTGCTGAGGGTAAAGGCCCGTGACAAGGCCTACCAGCCTAACGACACCACCGACGGTATACTCAGTATCGTGAGCTATTACGAGCATGGCGGCGACCGCCGTCTGCTGCCCACAGCCTATTATTATGCTGCCAGCGCATATCGCGACATGAACAAGCCGGCCGCTGCCTTGAGGTATTTATACAACGCTATCGATGTGGCAGAAGAATACGGCGACGTGAAGATAATGTCGCTGTGCCATGCGCAAATAGCCAATTTACTTTACATGAACAGGCTTTACGAAGAGGCGCTGAATGGTTTCCGTGTTTCCTTTAAGATTGACTCGGCCAGGCACGATGTTCGGGGGATGGCTTTTGGATTGAGAGACATTGCAAACTGTTACCGTGGCCTTAAAGATGAGAAGAACGCACTCAATTACATGAAAATGGCACATGTCGCAGCAGAAAAGAGTGGGGATAAAAATCTATTTACATATGTAAACACGCAAATGGCACGGCTGTATTATCAAATCGGCGATTATGAGACAGCTGAAAAATACATTAACGTCGCCATCTCATCCAACGATTCTACAGACCGTAGCGCACAATTGTCTATTGCCTCGGCTATTTACATGGCAACCGGGCGTGAAGACAGGGCTTTCAGGTTTGATCAGGTGCTTGCTCGCATTGGCAATGTGTATGGGCGTGAAGCAGCGCACGAGCGGCTGTCAAAGCATTATAGCAGACTTGGGATGATAGACTCTGCCATATATCATCTAAATCTGCATAAAAGGATAATTGACTCATTGAACAATGAAATAGAGACGGATAATGCCGCAGCGATAAAGGCAAATGTGGAATTGCGGTACAAGGCAAATGAGCAGTTGGAACGGAAATTGGCAAATACCT
Source organism: Marseilla massiliensis (assembly GCF_016899955.1). Lineage (GTDB taxonomy): Bacteria > Bacteroidota > Bacteroidia > Bacteroidales > Bacteroidaceae > Prevotella > Prevotella intestinigallinarum. The sequence continues at coordinate 1,572 of NZ_JACJJL010000040.1, forward strand.
ACGTCCTTATCGCCGCCTGCATGGTTGTCGTGGCTCTCGTCATAGTGATGTTATACGTGAAGAGCAAGCGTACGCCTAAAAATACGTTTGACATGAGCAAGATGCCACGTGAAGGCGACGGCCCGGAAAATGTTGTGAACAATGAAGTGGCCATAGATGGATTCAGGCAATCCTTGGATACATCATCTGTCGTAATGAAAATCAAGCATATTGTCAACGACAAGACTTCTGGCTCATCTTCCACTACATCACGTCTAACCCACAGCGATTGGGTAGAGCTTGACGAGATGGTGAATGAGGCATATCCCGGCTTTAAGCAAAAACTGCTGGATAAAACAAGAATATCGGAACTGGAATATCGTGTATGCCTGCTCATTAAGGTCAATGTGCCGCCTGCAGACATAGCGAGGCTGACATATAAAGACTCATCCACCATCAGTAACATCAGGCGGCGCCTATACAGGAAATACTTTGGTGAAGACGGTAAAGGCGAATCATGGGATAGTTTCATACACGCGCTTTAGTTGTTTTTTGTGACGGTCGTTTTATAAGTCTTTATGTAAAATTAGTAAGCTGCAAATGCTAACGATAGCATTTGCACCATGATTTTGGATTGGGTTGACGTTGAGAGACTATGAATCAGATTTTGGCTTGTAGTGTGTTGATGGTCAATGGATTGTCCCCCTCTTGAAAGCTAATTTGGAAACAGTGGAATAAAATGAAAGCAATATTGAAAGCTTGACTTTTGTTGCTGATTGCATAGGTTTATCTATCTTTGTGCATCATTAACCAAATAATAAGATTATGAGACGATTGATGTTTTTATTATTTGCGATTTCCATATCTGCGAGAAGCCTTGCTGATATAAAAGAAGTGGAGTTGAGCAGTGATAACGATAATCATTATGAAAGTCCTAACCATCGCAGCGTAGCTCCCACAGTAAATTATGATGAAAACAATGTATGGATAAAATCCAAGGATTTGCTTCCCAATGTAGACATTGTCATAAAGGATTCTGCCAACAAGGTGATTTATCATGGTGCCATGCCTCTGTCACCGTCGGCAAGTGTGATACCGTTGCCTGACGACAACGAAAAATACAGCATTGAGTTGTCTTACGGCAAGAATAGTTTTAGCGGGTTCTTTGAGTAGTGGTAATCAGCTGTAGCTGTCTTTCAGCCATGGGTTGAAATGTTGGTTAAACAGTGTTGTTTATTAATGATTAGAATATTGACTATGGGAAATTTTGACAGGAAATCGTTGCTGCTGCTTACGGGTGGCTGTGCCGTTGCTGCTTTTGGCGTGTGGCTCGGTAGTATTGCCGGGGGCTTTTGGGCCTTGGCCCTTGTGGGCTTGTCCGTATGTGGGGTGGTTGCCCTGGGCCTGCGCGGGCTTTTGCGCCGTCTTTCCGACCAGACGCTGATGGTCGACGGCATCCTGCTTGTTGGCATCCTGGCCTGCCTCAGCCTTGAGCAGTCGGCCTTGGTGGTCAACATGGTGTTTGCCGCCTTGGCTGTGTTCCTGTGCGCCGACGTGGCGGCGTGGTTCCGCCAGTGGCGCGGCAGCCAGTCTGATGGTGCCGTTGCCGATGCCGGCCGTGGCGTCGTGGCGTCGTTCGTGGCTCAGCTTGTGCTTGGTGTGGCCCTGCTGGTTGGCGTTGGCGTCGTGGCCTTTGCCTCGGGCGTCGGGCCGTGGAGGTGGCCTCTGGCCGTGGTTCTGTCGTTGCTTTGCGTCTGCCTGCTGGCGGTTGTGGTGCGCCCGCGTTCGGCGGGGGGCGTCCTAAGGCGCGAACTCCGTGTGGGCCTTGAGCTCGACTTGGCGTTCATGGCCATCACGCTTTATGCCTTCTGTTGCTCAGACTTTCAGCTTGGGCATTGGCTTCCGCTCTGGCTTGTGGCTCTCGATGTGCTGTTCTTTGCCTCCGACATAGCGCGGTGGAGGCTCGACAGGACAGCCAGAATCTAAGAATTGAAAGTTAAGAATTAAAGGTTGGGCGCCGAGTGCTTACTGCATCACGCCTTGTTGGTGGCAATGCCATTTCAATGGGTCGATAACCCTCCAAATGCGTGTAAGTATAAAAATAATGGAAGCAAAACAACCAAACTTAAAAAATATGTTGTATATTTGCGATATATAGATATTTGACTCACGTCTGTTTGATTGATTTTGTGATACCGGCCCTGCGCCGCATTCCGCAGGGACTAATTCCGACATACCGACTTTTATTACTGCGCATAGATAAAAGCATGGACCAGACCACAAAGGAGCGGAAACCGAAAAGCTATATGAGTAGGTAAATACGATTAATAACCAGAAACAATGGAAACAAAGAAAAAGTTGAACGAGATAGCCATAATGCAACGCCTCAATGACGGATAACAGACCCCATGTGGCCGGAGGAGTGGTAGGTGGTTACTTTGTGCAGTGGTGTCCTGTTGCAGACAATCCTGCTTTTTGTCATTAGATTGCAGCCATGCCGATAGGCTGCACCGGTATGCAATAAATTATGGCTGCCCAGATTGCTTCATGGATAGGTTTCCGCACTACGCCGAGAGTCATGTTGTCAATGAGGCCCGCATCAGGGGGCTGCTGCCAGGTGCTTGACATCCGGGCAAGCTAACGTTCAACAATTCAATAAGACAGACACGCATTATGGAGAAGAAGATTTTGGCATCAGTGGCGTTGGCATGTTGTTTTGCCGGCGCATCGGCGCAGACCGTCCCGGCCGACAGCACGCGGGCAGAAGCAAACGTGAACGCCGCCGACAGCACCCGTGAGGCTGTGAGCCTTGACAGTGTGTCCAGACAGATGGAGCTGGCAGGAGTGACAGTAAAAGGCAGCCGCAAGACCACCCGTGCCGACCGTGACACGTATACGTTTACCGAAGAGCAGGTGGAGAAAGCTCAGCATGCGGCCGACCTCGTGGCCACATTGCGTGATGTTCATGTTGACCCTGTGAGCAGCAGGCTGAAGATGATGGACGGTGGCAAGGTTATGCTGTTGCTCAACGGTGTGCCTTGCTCTGACTACGACTTGAAGTCTGTGCCTGCCAACAAGGTAATAAGGGTGGAGCAATATGTTGTGCCACCGGCCAAATATGTTGGCATGGGAACGGTGGTCGACATAATCACCAAGCGCCTTGACAATGGGTTTGCCCTTGGTGTCGGAGGACAGCACGCGCTGACAACAAAGTTTGGCGATGCCGGCACATGGCTGCGCCTCACATCCGGGCGCCACCAGCTGTCTTTCGACTACTCGCTGTCTTACCGTAACTACAGTGACTGCGAGTGGACAGAGCGGTTCGACATTCCCGGCAGTGGCAAGGGGGCGAGTTACATATACCATAACAGCTGGCCCTTTGGATATACAAACAATGACTTCGACTTGAAATACACTTACAACAAGCCCGAAGACCTGGTGATGCAGGCGGCCTTCAGCCCGTCGCTGTCACACTCGTTCGGCCAGGCCGACATGCGGGTCACCACCATTGGTGATGACAACTGGGCCGGGGGAAACGGCGAGAGCCACAGAAAGCTCAACACATTTGGGCCTACGGTCAACGTTTATCTGAACAAGAAGATTGGCAAAAAACATGAGATTGTTGCAGATGTGGTGGGCACATACTATCATAATGACCAGAGCGAGAGCAACAGGCAGTGGGCGGGCGATGACGGCGCCACAATGCTTGACGACAACATGACGTCGCGCAACCACAAGGTTTCGCTGATAGCGGAAATGATGTATACGCGATCGTGGAAGAACTCTTCAATGAACATAGGATACAGGGGAATGGCCGGGCGGTCGACGGCCTACATCAGCAACACGCTCAGCGACAACCGCGAATACCGCTACCGTTCGGCCAACAGCAGCCACTACGCTTACGCCGAATATGGCGGCTCACATAAGCGGCTGGGATATAGGGTGAGCGCAGGAGCAACGTTGTTGCGCACCTCCAACGACGACACCCATCAAACATCAGTGGTGTTCTCGCCTCAGCTTTTGCTGTCTTATTCATACAAAAACGGCATTGTGAGGTTGGAATTGTCGTCGCAATCAGAGCCACCCGGCATATCCCAGCTCAGCAACAACGCCGTGCAGCTGGCCTACAGGCTGGTGAAGCGGGGTAATCCCTATTTGCGCAGCTCAAACACATATTCATGCTCGCTTAGCGTTGGCCACCGCCTGTCGTGGATAGACCTCAACGTCTCGATGCTTGCATCGTTCACCAACAACCCCATCAATACGTATTACCATGCCACAGAGTCGGGCAGCGTGGTGCAGACATACGAGAACGCCGAGAGCTTCAGGCAAATGGGTGCCACATACTCTGTTGCCATACGCCCGTTCTCCTCTGGGATTCTCACGGTTAACCTCTACGGAAAGGCTGTCAACCAGCGCATTGACAGCAGGCTGATGGGGGTGAGCTCAAAATGGTATACGCCGCTGTGGTATACGGTCAACCTCAGCCACGGGCGGTTTGGGGCCTACTATACCGGCAACATCGTGTCGAGGTGTATAAGCGGGCCCTACCTTTCCGACGACGAAAACGCTGGCCACGTCATGGTCTATTACCGTCACAAGCAGCTTATGCTGAACGTCGGCTGCTACTGGGCGTTCTCAAGGTCAAAATACCATTCCGAGACATTGCCCAACGACATCATCGCTCACTCATCTACCAACATCATCAACGACAATGCCTCTATGTTTGTCATAGGGGCAAGCTACACGCTGTTCAAGGGCAAGGACAGCAAGATAAGAAAGAAGATAACAAACCGGGATACAGACAAAGGCACGTTCTGATCTTTGCGGCCGCGTATTTGCCTGTTCTGTACAATGCCGATGGGCATGCTTGCCAAGGCCTCTCTGCCCTGCATGCACCATCGGCGGCTGTGTCAATTCTTTGTGCTCTACCGCATCAGGGGGCTGCTGCCGGGCAAGCTAACGTTCATTAATTCAATAAGACAGATACGCATTATGGAGAAGAAGATTTTGGCATCAGTGGCGTTGGCATGTTGTTTTGCCGGCGCATCGGCGCAAACCGCCCCGGCGGCAAGTGACAGCATATACCGGCAGATGGAGCTTGGCGGCGTCACCGTAGAGGGGCGCACGGCCATACAGAAAGGCGACTACACCGCCTACATGCCAACGCAACGGCAGGTGGACGCTGCCAACTCGGGCATAGGTTTGCTGGCCAACATGATGATACCCAAGCTGACGGTTGACCGGGTTAGCGGAACAGTAAAGAATGCCAACAACACCGCTCCAACAATATATATTGACAACCGCAAGGCCGATGCCATGGAGGCCGACCGCCTGAGGCCGAAGGATATTGTGCGCGTGGAATACTATGACCAACCGTCGGATGAATTTCCGGGAGAGCAGAGCGTGCTGAACTTCATAACAAGAAAGTATGGGCGCGGAGGGTATGTTGACGTGCGCACGTCGACTACATTCCATCCTGGGCTGAATGTTGGAGGATACTCGGCTCAGGTTGGCTTTGACATGAACAAAATGAACATAACACTGCTGGCCGGTACCGACTTCGACCGTGAAGATGCTGTTGGAACATCGGGAACGGAGCACTATGCCTTTGACGCGCCCTTCACGAAGCAGACCACAGCCACCTACGGACTGACGAAGCAACGCAACTACTACGGCAAGATGCGCATGACGTACCGGACGGACAAGACAACGGCATACGCCGACATCGGCCTTGGCTGGGGTGAAACGCCGACCGACCGGCACAGCACTCTTGTAGTCTATTCGCCTCAGGCATACCCTGATGCCATGGCAACAACCACGACGCAAAGCCGCAACGCAACACCGCAGGCCACACTCTTCATGGAGACAAGGCCGGGCAAAGGGCAGACGTTGCGGGTGCAGGCCAATTACGCATACGGCAACAACACCTACCGGCGCGACTACACCGAGGGTGGCCTGACGCCTGTTATCACCGACACAAAGGAAATAAGAAACAACTTTGACGCGCATGTTAAATATACGGCCGACCTGCGCCACAACAACTCCGTAACCTTATACATTTGGGGATTCAACACATGGAGCAAGGCAGACTACATCGGCACCATTGACGCCGGACAGGAGATTCAAGACGGAGGATTGCAGTTGCTGCCGATGTACACCCACACATTCGCCAAAAAGCTGCGCATCGGCATACAGCCTGGTTTGTATTGGGAGAGATACTACATAAAGGGAATAGGGGCAACAAGAAAGATACAAGGGCGCCCCACTATATCAACAAGCTACAGCATAAACAGCAAAAACTCTCTGTATGCCAACTGGTCGATGGGTACGAGCGTGCCTACCATGGATCTCTACAACAACACGGAGCAGAGGGTAAACCAATATACCATAAAGCGCGGCAACCCGAACCTTGAGATAGAGAAGCTGCACTTTGTTGACATAGGCTACAGCCTGGCACTGAAGAATGTCAACCTGTCTTTGTTCGGAGACTACTTCATCGCCGCAGACTTGACGAAAGATTTCTACACGACAGAAGGCGAAACGATGGTTAGCACATACATGTCAGACGGGGCATTGCACTCATGCATCGCCGGCGGAGCCGTGGCGTGGAGCCTGCTTAACCGCTCACTGCAATTGTCGGGGCAACTGATGTACAAAGGACAACGGTTAACAGGCGTATATTCCGCACACAATGACCGTATGCTGTTTTCATTGTCAACAAACTATTATATAAAAAACTTCACCTTGACGGCAATGTATTCCTCAAAGATGAGTGAGCTGTCCGGTTCGCAATGGAATGAAACTCCGGCGCAATACTATTTCACTGCGTCCTGGCACCACAAGGGGCTATACGCAGAGATAGGATGCCAGCGCATCTTCGACAAGGATTACAAAAAGCGGCAATGGTTTGACTTCGGCACTTACAGCTATGACCGAGCCACCGTTTACAACAACATGTGTTCGGCTTGGTTGAAGATTTCTTACAGCTTCGACTTCGGCCGCAAGAAGGTGGAGCGCACCGAGCTTGAGGTAGACCGTGGCTCGTCGGGAATCATGAAGATGTGAAATGTTTAAGAATTTGCATCGGGATGAGCCTTTAGGAGACAGGAGACAGGAGTGCAGGAGTACAGACATTTGCATTTGACTATCACCGCGCAGCCTTTTCGTAATTCTTAATTCTTAACTTATCAAGTTCTTAACTCTTAATTTTTAACTCATAACTCATAACTCAAAGCTCAAAACTCTCAATGTCCGTTTTCCCCTTTCGCATGCAGCACGACGCCATGCAGTGCGGCATAGCCTGCCTGCAGATGGTGTGCGAATACCACGGCCGCAAGATGTCGGCGGCCGAGGTCGAGGAGCTGTGTCCGTCTACGGCCGAGGGTGTCTCGCTGCTCGGCATGAGCCGTGCCGCCGAGGCTCTGGGCCTGCACACCGTCAGCGGGCGCCTGCCGGTGGATATGCTTGCCAAGGCCCCTCTGCCCTGCATACTCCACTGGCGGCAGCGCCACTTTGTGGTGCTCTACCGCATCAGGGGGCGCGGGCGCAGGTTGCGCTACTGTGTGGCCGACCCGGCCAAGGGCCTCGTGGAATATTCGCGCGCCGAGCTTGAGGAGGGCTGGCTCAGCTCGCGCTCCGATGGCGAAGACAAGGGCATAGCCATGCTCTTGGAAACCACCCCGGCCTTCGCCGAGGCAGCCACCGGCAAGCGTGGCGGCGACACCGGCTCGGTGCGCTTCCTGATGGCCTATGTCCGCCGCTACAAGGCTGCCTTCGCCCATGTGCTGGCAGGTCTGGCCATAGGCAGTGCCATACAGCTGCTGCTGCCCCTGCTCACCCAGGCCGTGGTAGACAGGGGCATAGCCCTGCGCGACATTGGCTTTGTGTGGCTCGTGCTGGCGGGCCAGCTCATGCTCACGTTCAGCGCCACGGCCCTCGACTTCGTGCGCCGCTGGCTGCTTACGCACGTCAGCATGAGGGTCAACCTTAGCATACTGTCCGACTTCTTCGCCAAGCTGCTCAGCCTGCCCATGCCCTTCTTCGACACCAAGCACACCGGCGACCTGCTGCAGCGCATGGCCGACCATGACCGCGTGGAGCAGTTTCTCACCGGCCATGTGCTCACGGTGCTCTTCTCTACCATGACCATTGCCGTGTTCGGCTGTATGCTGCTGGCCTACGACGCCGTGTTGTTCCTCGTCTTCGCGGCCTTCAGCGCGGTCTATGGGCTGTGGATGGCGGCCTTCCTGCGACGCCGTCGTGTGCTCGACTACGAGCGCTTTGAGCGCGAGGCCGACAGCCACGACAAGACATGGCAGATGGTAACGGCCATGCAGGAGATAAAGCTGCAAGACTGCCGCCGCCGGCGCCGCCAAGAGTGGGAGCAAACCCGCCTCGGCCTGTTTGGCGTTAGGATGAAGGCTCTCAGGCTGCAGCAGGCCGAAGAGGCCGGCGGGGTGCTCATAAGCAGCGTCAAAGACATCATCATAACCGTCATGGCGGCCATGGCCGTGATCGACGGGCGCATGACGCTGGGCCAGATGCTCGCCGTGCAGTACATCATGGGCCAGCTGGCCGTACCCGTCGACAGCCTGCTTGGCTTTGTCTATTCGTGGCAAGACGTCAGGCTGAGCCTCGAGCGCATCAACGAGATACACCGCGCCCGCCCCGAGGGCCGCGACGGCGCCATGGCGGCCTTCGCCTCGGCCGACCGCACCATACGCGTTGAGGGGCTGTCGTTCCGCTACGACCGCAACGCCCTGCGCCCCACGCTCCAAGACGTAAGCCTCGACATAGAGCAGGGCAAGACCACGGCCATAGTGGGGGCCAGCGGCAGCGGCAAGACCACGCTGCTCAAGCTGCTGCTGGCCTACTACACGCCCGAGGGCGGGCAGGTTACCGTGGGCGGGCGCCCGCTCGCCGACTACGACCCGCAGTGGTGGCGCAGCCGCCTGGGCGTGGTGATGCAAGACGGGGTGATATTCTCTGAGTCGGTGGCGCGCAACATCGCCGTGGGCGACGGCGAGATAGACGCCGACAGGCTCGTGGCCGCCGCCCGCATGGCCCGCGTCGACGACTTTGTGGCCTCGCTGCCGCTGGGCTACGACACGCGCATAGGGCGCAACGGCATGGGGCTCAGCGCCGGCCAGCGGCAGCGCATACTCATAGCGCGGGCCGTTTACAAAGACCCCGAGTATGTGTTCATGGACGAGGCCACCAATTCGCTCGACGCCAGCAACGAGAGGGCCATCGTCGAGAGCCTCGGCGAGTTCCTGAGCGGGCGCACGGTGCTCGTCATAGCCCACCGCCTGAGCACAGTGAGAAACGCCGACCGCATAGCCGTGATGGACCGTGGCCGCATAGTGGAGTGCGGCACCCACGAGGAGCTCACCGCCATGCGCGGGGCTTACTATCAACTTGTAAAAAACCAGCTTGAGCTATGAACGGAAACAAACACTCCGACAATGGGCGCCCACGGGGCGTTGAGCTGCGCTCCGAAGGCATGGTGAGCATGGCCGGCGGCGTGCCCCGGCGGCTGCTGTGGCTCAGCGCGGCTGTCATGGCTGTGGCCGCCGCGGTCGTGGGCGTGGTGGCTGCCGCGCTCACGTGGCTCTGACGCCCGGGCGGGCCACCCGAATAAACATAGGAGGTAGAGGGAGGTAGAAGGAGTTACAAGGAGTTAGAGGACAATAGTATTTGACTGTCTTCCTGCAACACTTTCCCATGCTCCCAGAGCTCCCATGTTTCCATAACTATAGTCTGTACTCCGAGCAAAGAATTAAAAATTTAAAAAGGTCTGCGCGATGATAGTCAAATACTATTGTCCTCTACCTCCTTGTGCCTCCTTCTGATGGGCCGGGGGCAGGCCGTGTTCTTTGTTGACAATCGTCGCATATACGATTTGTCGGAGCTCGACCGTCTCTCGTCTGTTGACATCGAAAGCATCGAGATGATTGCCAATCCGGGCTCTGAATACGATGCTTCTGTCAAGGCTGTGGTCAGGGTTGCCACCTATGCCAACTTTGCACGGGGGCTGAGCGTGGATGCCCGCTCGACATGGTACCAAAACCGCAATGCCAGCGTGGTAGAGCAGTTGGGCTTGCGCTACAGCGCACAACGGTGGATGGCATACAACAACCTTGAATACCGCTCTGACAACGACCTGACATGGAAAGACCTCACCCAGACTGTATATGCCGACACGTTGTGGAATGAAGTGAGCAATGAGCAGGAGCACCTCAGGCACAACCGCATAGAGAACACCACGGGCATTGATTGGCAGATAGGCCGGCAGTCGTATGTAGGCGGGCGCTACATGTTGACATTCGATACCTACAGCCGAATGGATTTGAGCTCAGACAACAGTGTCTATGCAGACGGCAAGCCATACGACCAGCTGCTTACCACAGGGCTGCAACGTGGGCACGGCAACCGCAGCCACTTTGTCAACGCATATTATTCCGGGGCCATTGGCGGCTTCAAGGCCAATGCCGACTTCGACTACCTTCACAGTACGACCGAGACAGACAATGAATATGATGAGGCCAGCCGGGCCGGCAGCAGTCGCGCGTTTACGGCTGTCAGCCGTGTCAACAACCGGATGATGTCGCTGCGCGCCTCGGCAGGCCGCAAGCTGTGGCGCGGCGATGCAACCGTGGGGGTGGAGTATGTCCGCACACGGCGAAACGACAACTATCTCAGCACCCTTGACGAGATGCCCACAGCGCAGAGCCTGCTCAAGGAGACGCAGCGCGCGGCTTTTGCCGACTATTCGGTGCTTACCCGTGTGGGCCTCTTCGGTCTCGGCGTCCGCGTGGAGAATGCGCGGTTCACCTTTCATCCCGGCAATGGCGGGGAAGATGTGAGCCAGTCATTCACCAAGGTCTATCCCAACCTGTCGTGGGGCATCCGCGTAGGGCAGTTGCAGGCCCAGTTGCTTTACTCTACTGAAGTAAACCGCCCCACATACCGCCAATTGAGCAAGAATGTGCTCTATGGCAGCCGTTATACGTGGCAGATGGGCAACCCAATGCTGCAACCTGAGTATGTGCATGGGTTGACGCTGCTAGGTGTGTGGCGTATGGTGCAGTTTCAGCTGGGTTATTCCGACACACGCAACGCAATCATAAACTGGGGTACGCAGTCGGCTGCACAGGGCGCATTGTCAATAATGTCTTACCGCAACCTGCCTTCGGTCAAGGAGATGCGGCTGGCGGTGGTCGTCTCAAAGAGCTTTGGTGCATGGACCCCACAGGTTACTACGGTGGTTAACAAGCAGTTTCTGAACCTGGCAACGAGCATGGGCACTTACAGCTTGGGCAGCCCGATATGGATAGTCAAACTGTCCAACAACTTCCGATTGGGGCGCACGCTTTCATTCTTTGTCACAGGCGACTACCAGAATCCGGGCGACTGCCGCAACGTGCATCTCAGCCGCCACATGTGGTCGGTCGACTTCAATGCCGTAAAGACGTTTTGCCACGACCGCCTGTCTGTACAACTCAAGATTAATGACATTTTCGACAGCAAGAAAGACGGCAACGATATTTACAACGACCGGATGGTGATGCACCTGCTTAACCGATACGACTTCAGGGCTGTTTCCTTAACGCTGGGTTACAAGCTGAACAGCAAGGACGACACTTCGCACAGCCACAGCGATGCAGACAAGGAGGTCAAGCGGTTGTAATTGATTGAACGTCGGGCATGTTTTTTTTACTGCATATAGCAATGAACTCATTCAAATTTTTCGGAAAAAGTTTGAATGAGTTCAATAAATTGCTGCCATGCCGACAGGCTGCCCCGTGACACTGCCGCAAGGCCCGTTTAGCAAGGTGCTACGGGCGGTTTTGCCTGCCGTTACGGCCCCCGTTGCAACGGCAGGCTGGGTGGCATTTCTGTCTCTTTTCAGCGCCTTTTTTATGAATGTCTGCATTCTGACAAATGAGGAGGAAGGTAATAAGTAGTAAGTATGAGTTTTGAAGGATTAAGTAGGAGTTATTATTAGGAGTTAGAAGGAGTTAGATGAAGTTATCACTCGCTGCGCTCGTTTATGGAGTTAGAAGACATTACCCACAAAAGCTATTGTCCTCTACCTCCCTCTACCTCCCTCTACCTCCCTCTAACTCCTACTACCTCCTACTAACTCCTATTCTACCTCCTTCTACCTCCTTCTACCTCCTTCTACCTCCCCCTAACTCCCTCTACCTCCTTCTACCTCCTATCTAACCATAGTCTTTATTCTTGCAATGTGTCTATATGGTGGTCAACTGGCATTAGTATATATAAATACTAATGCAGTTGACACCAGCCACATTGACAAAACAGTTTCACAGTGGGCTTTGCGACGGTTGCGAGAAAACAAGCATTAGTTTGCTGAAAGTCGGAATTTGTGTCCGTATAGTCGGAGCAATATGGCCTAAATACAAAAACACTTGTTTTTCACGTAATGATTTTGTATATTTGTTGCATCATGCCGCGTGGCCTGTTCGCCCGGCGCAAAGCCGCCTTAGTATGGCGGCGCCCCGTTCCGGCCCTGCGGCCCCTACCATTACAGCCTAAACAACCTAAACAGCCAGAAATGAAAGAACCCCTTGCAATGGCGGCGTGCATGGCCCCGTGCCATGGCCCGCATCCCAACCACACGCCGGCCTGCCCATCGGCAGGCATGGCCAAATCGGCCGCCGGTGCATCCGGCCCTTTGTGCCGCCGCCGCCACGGGCCGCCCGGCAGCAGTGCCTGCGGGGCCGGCATAAGCATGGCGTACCCCTGTGTTATTATACGTTAACCGTGCAGAATTAGTCTGTGGCGGATATTGGGAATTTACAAAATAAACGTTATATTTGCAAGAAAGAACAATTAGTATGCAACGGATATGTGATTTCGATACGCTTACGGGCAGCCTGCGCTCGCTGCCCACACGCAAGAGGGTGGCTGTGGTCTGCCCAGGAGACTCGCATACGGAGTACGTGATACGTCGTGCGCTGGAAGAGCAGACAGCCGACTTCCTGCTTGTTGACGGCGGGCTCACCCGCTGGAACATCGGCGAGGTGTGCCGCCTGTATCCAGGCCGCGTCGAGGTGCGCCCTGCGGCCACCCCCGACGACGCCGCCCGCATGGCGGTCGAGATGGTGCGCGAGGGCCACGCTGACGTGCTCATGAAGGGCAGCATCAACACCGACAACCTGCTGCGCGCCGTGCTCGACAAGGAGCGCGGCCTGCTGGAGCGCGGCCGCGTGATGAGCCACGTGACGGCCATCGAGGCCCCCGGCTACTCAAAGCTGCTGTTTGCCACCGACGTGGCCGTGATACCGCGGCCCACGCTCGACCAGTTTGACGCCATGCTGCGCTATGCCGTGTCGGTTTGCCGCAGCCTGGGCATGGCCGTGCCCCGTGTGGCCCTGCTGCACTGCACGGAGAAGGTGAGCGAGAAGTTTCCCCATACGCTGAGCTACGAGGAGCTGAAGCGCCGGGCCCGCGAGGGGGCCTACGGCGACGTGTTCGTAGACGGCCCCATGGACGTAAAGACCGCGTGCGACCCAGAGAGCGGCGAGCTCAAGGGCATCAAGTCGCCCGTTTGCGGAAATGCCGACGTGCTGGTGTTCCCTAACATCGAGTCGGGCAACACGTTCTACAAGACCATGTCGCTCTTCGGGCGGGCGCGCATGGCCGGGATGCTGTGCGGCACGACGGCACCCGTGGTGGTGGCCTCGAGGGCCGACACCGGTGATTCGAAATACACGAGCCTTGCGCTGGCATGCCTGGCCTCGGCTGAGTAAAAACACATAAAGTTGCACAGATTATGAAGATATTGGTAATCAATCCGGGTTCCACATCGACGAAGATGGCCATCTTCGACGACGACAAGCAGGTGTGGACGGCAGGCGCCCATCACCCGGTGGGCGAGTTGGCACGCTTTGAGCATGTGGCCGACCAGTATGAATATCGCCGTGACTTCGTCATAGGCAGGCTTGAGAAGGCCGACATACCGCTGCGCTTCGACGCAGTGATAGGGCGCGGCGGACTGCTGCACCCGCTGCGCGGCGGGGTCTACACCGTCAACGAGCGCATGAAGCACGACCTGCGCCACGCCACCATGGAGCATGCCTGCAACCTGGGCGCCCTCATAGCTGCCGAGCTGGCCGAGAGGTGCGGGTGCCCTGCATATACGGCCGACCCGGTGGTGGTCGACGAGATGCGCCCCGAGGCGCGCATCAGCGGGCTGCCATGCCTGGAGCGCCGCTCGGTGTTCCACGCCCTCAACCAGAAGGCCGTGTCGCGCCGCTACGCCGCGTCGATAGGCCGCCGTTATGAAGACCTGCGCCTCATCGTGGCCCACATGGGCGGCGGCATCTCGGTGGGGGCCCACTGTCTGGGCCGCGTCATCGACGTAAACAATGCCCTGGGCGGCGAAGGCCCGTTCACGCCCGAGCGCTGCGGCACGCTGCCGGCCATGCAGCTGGTTGAACTGTGCTACAGCGGCAAGTACACCCTGCGCCAGATGAAGCGCATGATATGCGGCAAGGGCGGCCTGACGGCCTGGCTGGGCAGCAACGACATGATTGGCCTCTCGGCCCGCGCCGAGGCCGGCGAGGAGCCCTATGCCACTGTGGTGGGGGCTATGATGTATACCGTGGCCAAGGAGATAGGCTCGATGTATGTAGCGCTGGGCGGCAAGGTCGACACCATCATCGTCACCGGCGGCATAGCCCACGACACCTACTGCGTAGACCGCCTGCGCCCGCAGGTGGAATACATGGCTCCGGTGGTGGTGATGCCTGGCGAGAACGAGATGCTGTCGCTGGCCTTCAACGCCCTGGGCGCCTTGCGCGGTGAGCTTGAACTGATGGAATATACGGGCGACGACTGCCGAGAAGGCATCGTGTCGCCTGTGGCTATAGATTGAGGCCCGGCGCGCGACGCGCCCCGGCCGGTTATTGTTTTTTCATACCTCAGCAGTCCTGTCCGCGGCCATGTCCGGCCTGCGGGCAGGACATTTGTTTGCCCGGGCAGCGCCTCCGTTTCGCCATCAACGCGGCTCACGACTTAACCAATAGACATTGGGGATTATTAGGAGTTAAGGAGTTAGGAAGTTAAGGAGTTAAGACAATAGTTTTTGTGGAGTTAGAGGGAGTTAGAAGGAGGTAGAAGTAGTTACAAGGAGTTAGATGACAATAGTTTTTGTGGATAATGGAGTTAGAGGGAGTTAGAAGTAGTTACAAGGAGTTAGATGACAATAGTTTTTGTGGATAATGGAGTTAGAGGGAGTTAGAAGTAGTTACAAGGAGTTAGATGACAATAGTTTTTGTGGATAATGGAGTTAGAGGGAGTTAGAAGGAGGTAGAAGTAGTTACAAGGAGTTAGATGACAATAGTTTTTGACTATCATCGCGCAGCCTTTTTTAATTCTTAATTTTTAATTCTTTGCTCGGAGTACAGACAATAGTTATGGAAACATGGGAGCTTTGCTGGCATGGGGAAAGTGTCATGAAGACAGTCAAATACTATTGTCTGTAATCCTGTACTCCCGTACTCCAGCACTCCCGTACTCCTAAAACGTCTCATGGATTTATCTGGTGAGCCATTTTAGCGCCATTTGCGCTTGCTGCCGAAGCGGTAGCCCACGCCGAGCATCAGGTAGTTGGGTTTCTGGAAGTCGTAGAGGCTGTAGCCTATGTGCAGGAACGAGTTGCGCAGCACGTCTACCTTGAGGGCCAGTATCTCGTAGGTGCCGCTGAAGTCGCCGCCGGCCCCGATGATGTTCTTGCCCACGCCGAAGTCGATGGTGAAGTAGGGCATCACAAACTCGACCCTTGCCGACAGTCCCGCCGCCATCTGCCGCGAGGGCTTGGGCTGGCGCACGTTCTCGGTCGTGGGCACGTCGCCCTCGAAGTAAATGTTGGCGCTGTTGTCGTAGACGGCGTCGAGCGACAGCCCCGCGTTGAGCCAGTGGTTGATGTTGTAGAGCGGGGTGAAGTTGATGCCCGCCACACCGTAGGTGCCCGGCACGGCATAGAGCGTGGCGCCGTCGCCCACAGCCACCCCACGCCTGCGCCACGCCCCGAACACCACCAGGTCGTAGCTCATGTGGCGCCTGAAGCGCGGCATGGGCCCCGCCGGTTGGCGCCCGGGGCTGCGCCCGAAGTAGAACGCCGCCGAGAGCCTTGCCGCCAGAGTGTTGAGTCCGAGGTTGGGGTAGGCCGTGTTGCCATTGGAGTAGTGGGAGGCCGACACCCCGGCGCTCACGTCGAGCCACGCCGCCGGGCTGTAGCTCAGGTAGATGTCGGCGTCGAGGTAGGCCGTGGCGCGCGAGCCTATGATGTGGTTGTCGGGGTTGGTCTCGCTGTCGTAGGGGTGCCAGCCCATGGCCAGGCCCAGGTTCCACTCGTAGTTGAACGACAGTCGGCGCCCAATGGAGGCTATGCGCGCCCCCTGGAAGATGAACACCGACACGGGGTTGCCCAGCTGAGGGTTGAAGCGGTGGAAGCCCACGCCCACGCCCTGGTAGGCTCCGGGGTATATGCGCGATTGCATGCTGCCTACGGGTGCCATGAAGGCATACTTAAGCCTCACGGCCGAGGCGTGGTTCATTATGCGCCGCTCGGCATTGCCCCCGTTGAGGTAGCTGTCGGTGTGGAATATGCCCCCGGTGGCATAGTCGGCCTCCACCCTGTGAACCACGCGAGAGCTGCTGCCGGTGACGGCAGTGTCGGCCTGCTCGGCCGCCGCGGCGGTGCAGGGCGTAGCCACAGCCATGGCCGCAGCCATGATGGTGGGCAGGAGGGTGTGGAAAACGCTGGGCATATCGCCTGCAAAGTTAATGCTTATTGGTGTAAAAGCGAAATTATGATGCCTGTTTGTTGCCCGCGTCTCGCCCGGTTTGGAATGGGGTATCATTAAAAATGCTTAAATAAACGCTTAAATCGAACAGTCTGTTGGTAAAAACCTTATATTTGTGATATGCAATCAGCAAGATTTCATCAAGGAAAATTACTAAAGCCTATTAACCTTTAAAAGAAGAAAGTTATGAAGAAAAATTTATTACTCACAATCGCACTCAGTTGCACGGTCGCATTGGCAAATGCCCAAATGAGAGTAAGCGGCAACGGCAATGTTACGTTGCAGTCGACAGACGTGGTAGGCAGCCTTCGTGTCTCTGGCGGGATAGACGGCATGGTTATCGGTGATGGGGCTGAGCCCGCCATAGGCAATGACTCCGAAACGGCCCATGACAAACTGTCCGCGCTCACCGCCGTGCCTTTCTACAAGTCTGTGCCGGCAGGCCAGGCAAAATCCCTGCCGCTCGGCTCTTTCGAGGCACAGAGTCTTTCAAAATTGCATTACGCCCTGTCGGCCGAGCAGCTTGGGGCAGTCTATCCGGACTTGGTGTATGTCAGGGAAGACGGAACCAAGGGCATTAATTACATGGAGATGATTCCATTGCTGGTGCAGGCCATCGGAGAGCTTAGCGCCAAGGTTGAGGCCCTTGAGGCCGTGAGCGGCAGGCAACAGCGCAGCATGGCCAAGGCTGTGGCCGGCATTGACAGTGGCGAAGCCTTGCCTGGCCCCGGTCTTGGGCAGAACTCCCCCAACCCGTTTGCAAGCACCACTGAAATAGGGCTGACAATACCCGACGATGCGCATGACGCCACTCTCTGCATCTATGATATGACCGGCAAGCAGCTACGCCAGTTGCCGGTGTCCGGGCGTGGCAAGACATCGGTGGTGTTGACTGGCGAAGGCCTTGCAAGCGGCATGTATCTCTACAGTCTCATAATAGACGGCAAACTTATAGACACTAAGCGGATGGTGTTTGCAAAGTGATAAGCAGTCTTTATTTTATCAACTGTTGGCTTGGGTTGGATTGTCGAGGCAGATGTGTCTGCCTGCTGAAGAGCATTGTTGGGCAGTGTGACGAAGCAGCCAGGCAAATATGACCGAAGAGACACTCAAGCCGGCAGAGCTGAACAAGGCGACTTTGATAGAATCAAGGCAGCCACTGAATTTGCAGTGAACCATTAAATGACAAGAAAGAGAAAATAATGCTAACCAATAAATGCGATAGTTATGAAACGATTGTTAGTTTATGCAATAGCCGTCATTGTTTCCTCCCAGTGCCTTTGGGCCGGATCAGACGGCATGAAAGTCAGCGTTCACGTCGACGGCAACCGTCTTGAAGACCTGCTCACCGACGAGCAGAAGGCCGGTGTCACCAACCTGAAGATAACCGGCAGCCTCGCCGAAGAAGACTATGCCTACTTGCGCAACTCGCTTTTCTTGCAGCTGGACACACTCGACCTGCTTGACGCCGACATAGACACGATACCAAGCAATGTGTTCAACTGGGAAAATGTGAAAGGCGTATTGGACCATCCGATTTTCAGGGTGGTACTTCCAAAAACATTGAGGCATCTGGCTGACTATTCATTAAATATGGGAGACGCGAGCATCGTATTTGAACTTACCGGCCCGTTCCCCACGCTTGGCAAATATGTATATGAAGGGGAAAGTGGAAGCCGGAGCCGTATAGAGCCGTCGGCAGACAACGTGGCATACAAGACGACACCAATCTATATGTATTCGACAGATGGCTCGGTGCTTTATTTTGCAGATTTCAATAGAATGTATGAATCACCTCAATACGGTGTGCGCATTATATATCAAAATGCGTTTGAGGACTGTTGGACATCAGGTAAGTTAATCCTGCCGGCATCTGTCGATTCTATTGGCGACAGGGCATTTGCCGATTTTCAGATGCCGATTCCAACCGGACATTACGACCCGCCGAAATTTATTTGTGAAGCTGTGACCCCGCCGAGGTTGGGAAAAGATGTATTCTTGAATGCAGGATATGATAGTGGCCGTCCTTTTGAAATATATGTGCCGGATGAGAGCGTCGAACTCTATAGGAATGCCGACGGATGGAAAGACATGGTTATATGGGGAATCCTTGCTGATATAGAATCTGTTCGGGCTTCATCGAAGGCCGTGCTGGACATAGGCTGTTCAAGAGAAGCTTATATATTGCAGGCAGACAAGGTAATCTCCCACGTTGCCTGTTACAATGCAGCAGGGCAGACTATTAGGTCGTTGGCTGTTTGTGCAAATTCTTTTATCTTGGCAAAGAGCGAAATCCCTGGCCCGTACATGCTCGTGCGCATATACTTTGATGACGGAACGGGGCAAGTGGTGAAACTAAGTCGTTGATCGACTGTTTATAACCG
>NZ_JACJJL010000041.1 GCF_016899955.1 Marseilla massiliensis
AAAAAGCCGTGTATCAATGTACAACGTACATTTGACACACAGCTTGCTTTGTTTTGAATTCGTCGAATTCACGTTAATTTAGTATATTATATATATGAGTCAGTCACCTATAATAAACATATTGACTAGTGGATTACCTGGCAATGTTACTCGCCCCATCTACCTTGAGTTTGATAGTAGAAGAAGGGAGCTTGACCGGATATGGGCTAATCCTGAGAATCATTATCAGGTGCTTCAAGGCTATGTATCCACAGTAGAGGCTTTGTTAGGCAATTAGTATGTGTACATCGTTGATTATCAATAGTATAGCGCTCTAAAAGGTACAACCAGCATGTTGGTAAGTATCTGAGAATGTGTAAGTTAGTGATTTTTAGCACCATCCTCGGCTTGTACCTCATTTTGGAAAGTAAAAGTAGGTGTAATTTCTTGAATATCAAAATGTGCGGTACAAAAACTTGTGAAAAATGGCGTTTTTTGATGAGAAAAGGTACAAAAATGGCTCTGAAACAGATGCTCTTTATTTATAATCTACAAAAAACATAAGTTAATATACCAAATTTTATTTGTTTATATGGTTTGGAATTCCGATATTTGTAACATATTTACTTACGCTTAGTCGTAATCACTTACTTAATATCATATGCACTTGGGTTTCCAATGCCATCGTACTTCCAGCTTGTCTTGGGAGCAGTATCAATCTTTAATACGTTTGGAAAGGAGACATTAAGTATGACAAGAACTATAATGAAGGCGGTAGGGGCTGTTGCGGCAGGCCGAAACAGAAAAGTTCATATGAAGACAGTGGGTGTAACCATATATTGCGATGAAGGCTCCATGGGTTCGAATCCCGCCCTGCCACAAAAAGAGGCTGTATCATTTTGAGACAGCCTCTTTTTTATATTCAACCTATTTTAATTGCAATTTCTTTAGATATTATTTCATGTTTAAAATAATTTATGTTTTGTGTTTCATATAAAATTATTGTTATATTTTACATTTATCTTTTAGTATATTTATCATATCATCTTCATGCTCCTGACAAAGGGTGTTTCTCCATTCTTCATTTGAGCCGTGCTGGATAATTTCACCCATGATACGAAGTTTCAGACTTCCCTTCCTGACCATTTTTTCATAGGATTTCATTTTTGACTCAGGAGAAAGGTTGGAAAATTTTGAGTTTACACGTCGGGAAATGATGCATAAGTTTCCAAATGTATCCTTATCGTCCCAAGAAGCAAATGAATTTTCGGACGGATTTTGCGGGTACCAATGCTCCACAGAATTACGGAACTCAAATTCAAAATCCTCATATTTTTTCTTATCATTTTTCCATAACAGATAGTCCAGGAAATTAAATACGATGTGAGGAGTCTGCACACCCAGCTTATAATTGCCCCCATCCAAGAAGTTTCTTCGGGTTGCCTGTGCGGCTATTAACTCTGCGGCATCTATCAGTTTAGGATTTTGATCATCATCATTATTAAACAGCCATAGGAGGAGCTCAGTAATCCAGTGCATGACTTTGGGTGATGTATAGGACACACGGAGCGCGGACTGAATCATCAAACATTCTTTATTGCGAGGAGCATACGTTCGCTCCCACTCATTGCTATAATTCAACTTGGTATTGGAATAATATGCTTTCTTTTTGGAACCCTGCCCAGAAGTAAACAATTCTTTCAGGCTCCATTCGCCCTCATTATCTTCGCCCGAATATTCGCGCTTAATGATAAACTTATCGAAAAGGTATCGGGTCTGTAATAAATGAATGATAAACATTTGAGAAAATTTTTTCTTATCCATAGGTTTTCCATTCATTTTTCCCTGACTGATTACGGTCTTAAAATCCGAAATCAGTTTTTTATCATCCAGCAAATCACCCAAAGGTTTTTCCAAAGAAACTTCATTTAATTCCACAAACACCCTGAGGGCATGAAGCAGGAAATAAGGGAAATCTATGATGCTGTCAAAACGAACGTGTCTGTTATCGTCAAGCATGCCATCCACATCGTCTATCTTGAATTTGTTGCTGACAATTTCTGCTATGGTAGCACCTTGTTCCGATTCCTCGGTCACGCCGAAACAGGGCTGATAGTCTGCCCATTCGTCAGCAGGCCAAACATTCCACTCATTTCCGAAAACTTTCTCCCGATCGGCTGGCGAGAAATGCATCTGAACATAACCGGTCATATCGCTACAGGCATTCCATATTTTTGAAAAGAACTCCTGCTGTCCTCTATCATTCAGATATCCCATGAGCTGGGCTTTCAGAATATCGTGCTGCTCCAGCTGCTCTCCTCGGGTGTTCATGATTTCGAAATAACGATTCAGGTCGGTATGTTCGGGCACTTCTATTCTATAGAGAACAACATGTGCCAAGCGTGACACAAAATCATCTCTATTCAATCCTGATTTTTCTTCAAATTTTTGACGAATAGCCCGAATGCCATTCACAATAGGCTGCTCGACAGCACTTTCGTCATCTATCTTATCATCCAATATTTTCTGAATACGTGCTAGCGTATAGTTTGAGTTTGGACGGCAGTCAAAAGAAAGCGTCTGCCCCAACTCACCTTCCAAAGCTCCTTCGGAAACCAAATACTGCAGCAGAAGGAACAAGGTGGTAAGACGTTGCTGTCCATCAACTACTTCGTAGGTATCAGCCTTACCTTGGACTTTTGAAACAATAAGCGACCCGATATAATAATTTTCAGCGGAATCTATATCAATGTCATTAATATCATCTATCAACTGCCCAATTTCCTTGTCCTCCCAAGCATAAGCCCGCTGGTAACGCGGAATGACATAGTGGGCATCTGTATCGAAAAGGGTATGCCCGTCTAAAATTCTTAACTCTTCTACCATCTCAAATACTATATCCGTTTAATATACAAAGGTTGCTATATAATTCTTTCCATTCATCATTTGCCCGATCGTCGACGCTCAAAGTAAGCCTCATACCGGCAATTTCAGTATGCCTGCGAGCATAAGCTATCATCGCTATTACGGGTTTGGCATTGCTGTATCTGTCAAAATCGTTTCTCCCGATGGCATACCGGTTGATTGTATCAAAGCCTAAATGAGTCATGTCAACCCTGATCATCATAGCCCAGGTAAACAACTTTGTGACCGCCATAACATCGAAATTATGAAAACGGTCGTAATAGCACAACAAAGTGCAAAAGAACAGATTGCGGGCATAATTAAGCCCAGTTGATGAAGACAGGCAGGCCTTATCGAAAGCCTCGACAGAATCAGCGCCTTTCCCGTCTGTCAACATTTGCTTTATTTTATCGAAATTCGGATTGGTGATGATTTCCTCTTTTATGTTATGCAACATTTGCATATAATGATCGACCATTTCAAAGAAATCACTTCCGGAAATAAATGGCTCCGTAAGCAGGAAGTAAGGCATGGCCTTGTTGGCTCTGCGGGCATAGGTATAGCCCGTGTCCTCTTCGATACCCTTATAAATATCAATATCGGCTATGGTAAAATTTCCGCATTTACGACATTTGGCCCAGTTCCACAACGGAAAAAGATAATGATCAAACAACTCCCGAATGGCTCGGGGATCCTTTGATTCCCATTTTATCACCGCATGCTGCATCTCATATTTATCATGTATCTCTCTTAAATGATAGGCTTTAAGCAAATCGTGTGGATACAAAGCACGGCCACGGGTATTCTGGGAATCGAACAACTGAAAAGCTTCACTGATTTTATCGACCGTGATGACTACTACCTCCAGTATATCTTTCAGCGCTTTCGTAAAAAGTTTTTCCCCTTCCTCATCGACAGAAGAAAACCACTCACTTATTGTCTTATAGTTTGCTTGTATGTTCTTTTGGGTAATCTTATTAGAATACTCTACTTCCGACAAAGCACAAGTAAAACCGGGTTGTAAATACAGAGATAAGAGCAAAAAAGACAAGATACGCTGCTGACCATCTACCACCTCGTACTCGCCGTTTTCATTCTTATATAATATGACTGTACCTATACGGTATTTAAAGTTTGCATATTTTCTACTCTCTTCCATACTCTTCTGGATATCCAGGAGCAGCTCTACGATGTTTTTGTCCGTCCATTTATACGGCCGTTGATAATTAGGAATAACTAAATTGGCTTTCAATAACTTATCAATAGACCATATCTGTGGAATATTATTTTTTAACCTCATATTAAAGTCACAAATTATATCCAATAAACTTTTGTTTAGCTCGCAAAAAATCAAAATCTCGTCATTTTGCAAAGTACTCAGTCTTCAACCAATAGGCATAAATCGGGTCCTGAAACGAGATTTCACCGGCTTTATTATCAATATATCATTCTTGATAAGGGCTGCCTTTGAACGGGATATTGAGGTCGTTGAAGAGATTTGATAGCGATGCATCACTTCAGTCGAACTGATGGCTTTTTCGCCGGCAATAAGAGCCTTGAGATAGTTCAGTTGCTGTGTGGTCAGTGTTTCGGTGATTGTTACAAACAACAGACTTAACTGCTCCACCAATGCTGTGTGTGCCTCACGTACGATTTCAACGGTACATACATCCTTTGTTCTGAGCCATGAAAGCTGTGCCAATTGCTGTGCGTAATATGGATGGTTATCTACGAGCTTTGCAATCAAATGGCTTGCTTCATCGTCGATGTCCTTGCCAGTATCAGCGAAACGACTCTTGAAAAATTCCACAAGGCAAGGCGTGTCAATCTTATTAAGAAACATCAGGTTGCCAAACTTGTAGAATGGTTTGGATGAATCGGTAAATACTTCCATCATCATGTGGCGCTTGCTGCCATAGAGACAATAGGCCACACTCTGGTGCAGCTGCCAATGTGAACGCAATTTTTTCTGGAAATAGTCTGGGTCTGTAAATTCTGCGATATTTTGGAACTCATCTACGCAAATTACGATTTTCAGGCCTTTCTTCTTGGCAATCTTTTCGGCAAGATCGAGCACTTCATCGGGATTACGTTTTACCTCCTCCCAATCAAAGTCGATTGAAACTTCATTAGTGGGATCTGTACCGATTGAAATCTTGGGAACAAGATGCGAAAAGAAACTCTTCGCACTCTCGATTGCTTCCTCCCATTTTGTGGAAGTGGCGGCAATTACCTTTTGAGCGAGCAGCGAATAGAAATGCTCTTCGCTACGCACATTGAACAGGTCGATATGACAGATTCGGAGGTTGCTGTCCTGCGCCATCGCTAATTTTGCAGCCTTATTTACAAGCGAACTTTTACCCCAACGGCGAGGAGATATGATAATTGTATTGATTAACGACGTGAAGTTCTGGACCAAATCGGCTGTTTCTTTCTCACGGTCGGTAAAATTCTTCTCGGTAGCAATCTTTCCAAATATAAACGGAGTTTCCATAACGCTCTATTTTGATTTCAAGCACAAATATAATACATAAAATGTAACTACAAAAAAGGTTACAACAAAAAGTGTACATACATTTATTGTGTCATTTTACTGATTAGTGTCTTCTTTGTATAAATACCAAAGTAAAAGTCGTACAATCATAATTAGTTTCGCTTTCCTGCAAGAAACAATATATTGTTTGTTATAGGTGAAATATGAACTCTACGAATAATATAATAGCATTTAATACCTTAACGTCCAGTGATGTGGTCAAGCAGATTACGGTAAAAGTAAATTCGAAAATTTATTCCTATAAGACATCATAAAATAAAACAAAACCGCTATATTTGTATATTATATGATAGGTTAAACTATGACAAAAAGTACGATGGGTACCAAGTTGCCAAGAAAATTGGAGCAGAAGATGCAAATTGTGGGAGAACAAATCAGACTTGCACGATTGCGTAGAAACCTTAGTGTCGCTCAGATTGCCGAACGTGCTACCTGTTCGCCTCTTACTGTTTCACGCATCGAGAAAGGGGCACCGACAGTGGCAATTGGTATTTATCTTAGGGTGCTTTATGCACTTCAGCTGGATGATGATATTCTTCTGCTTGCAAAAGAAGATGTAATAGGAAAGGCATTGCAGGATTTGAACCTTAAAAAACGAGAAAGAGCATCCAAAAAAGAGTAAGTTATAAAAAGACTTGTAAAGCAAGACAATTAAAACTTTTGATATGCAACTACCTCAGTCCAACATATTGACAACCAAATACCTGAACAGAGTATTCGACAAAACCGTGGCGACCTATAAATATTATTAGCGAGTACATATTGCCACGACATCTTTTGATTCTTACGATATTTCAATTTTATCATATTCTTCGACTATAACTATTTGTGAATAACAAATATATAATTTGGTAATTAAGTTAATGATATATCCCCATCTTTAACTTTATCTATCGTGGCTTTTCTATGATAACCATTTTTTGTGTATTCGTTTATCCATATAAGCTTTCTTGTACCATCACCATAAGGTTGTAATCTAAAATGGCCACTAACCTGAAAACATTCGTCATTACATATTTCAGTGTACCATTTACTATCAAATAGATAATAATCAAGCCCCGGTTCTGTTATTACCTGTGTTTTCTTATTCTTCTTAATTTCTTTTTTCACTGTAGTTGAAACTTTACCCAATTGGACTTCCGCCCATTGTCTTAAACACAAATAATCCAAAACCATATCAATATAGTCTCTAAGATTAGCTTCCATGCAATTATCTAATAAAGGCAAAATCATACAGTCTAACTGATGACCTTCGCCTTTAATCTTATCCTTTGGCGAAACACAAATATAATATGTTGGAATCGATAGATATTTGTCAATTTTATCTTGAAATATCCATAATGTTAGACAACCATTCTTTATGCTGTACACAACATAGCAACCTTCAAGAAAGTATGGACTACGAACAATTCCATTCTCATTATCTAATTCATTAAGAATATCCATATGAAATTGAGTAAATTTCATATAAGATTTATCCATTGTATCAATGAATGTTTTTGAAAAAATCACTAAATTACGACAGTTACCTTTTATCCCAGAAAATTCTTTAATTGCACTTTCTCTATTAGAATCAACAACACTCCCTATGTTATTATACCAATTAAGAATGCTTTGAGGTAAGTTCCTGTTATCGAGATTGAACAAATATCGAAATAATGTGATGTCGTTTATGCTTTTATTATTCTTCATTATAACTGAATTTAAGATATAAAAATATATTAATACCTTTGTTTCTCTGGAATTACTCCCCGTACGCCACCTTTTGGGTTCTCCACGTCCCCCTCATAACGAGGGATCAGATGCATATGGACATGAAACACCGACTGGCCAGCAGCTTCATTTACATTGATTCCAATGTTGTAGCCATCTGGGTGGTAACGTTCATCGATTTTCTGTTTCACATATTGAAGCATTACATTCATAGCTTCACGTTCATGGTTTGTCAAATCAAAATAAGAGGCGACATGACGTTTGGGAATTATCAGAGCATGGCCAGGTGAAACGGGATAACCGTCATAGAAAGCCACGCACGTGGCCGTCTCGCAAATCACCTCCACCCTGCGCGACAAACGACAGAAGGGACACTTTTCTCCTTCTTGCCGTGGAAGTTTATTGAAATGATTGTATTGGTAAAGCTCATAACTCGAATTGCGATCCAAACTCAAAAAAGGTAAACGGACATTACATTGGTAGGTATATTCCCGATAAATGGCATGAAGCC
This sequence comes from Marseilla massiliensis, assembly GCF_016899955.1. GTDB lineage: Bacteria > Bacteroidota > Bacteroidia > Bacteroidales > Bacteroidaceae > Prevotella > Prevotella intestinigallinarum. Next base: position 7,662 of record NZ_JACJJL010000041.1, read on the forward strand.
AGAATCCCTCCTCTTTCAAATCACGCCGAACGGCAAAATATGCAGTCCCTTTTGGTGAAAGAAGATTAGAAACATTCATCATCACCTCGGCTTGGGCATATGGCTCCAACACATTCAGCACATAGACACAAAAAATGGTGTCAAATTTACCCTCAGGGTATTCCGTGCGGTAATAATAATCATACCCGGTAATGTCATATCCACGCTGTTTCAACTCATCCGTATCATATCCGAAACCACAACCGAAATCAAGGATACGCCCCTTCAGCAAATCGTGTCTCAGAAGATAACGAACAGGAACAGACAAGTCCGTGCGTCTAATAGCCGTCAGGTAAGGATGGTTGATTTTCTCTAGTGCCATAATCGTTTAGTATTTCCAAGTTTCAAATCCCATATTCAGGGCTATCTGATGCATCGGCGTGAATGTCTGGAAAAAACAGTCAAATAGATGTTCTCTATCCGTCGAAACTATTTCCTGCGGCGTATGCCCCAAGGAAAGATAGTCTTCTAACAACTTTTCTTGCTTTCCCTCATTCAGATTAATACGCAAAGCAGCCTGATGGGTTATTGCCAGCTTCGGGAGATACAGATCCAGGTCGGGCAGTTTGTTGCTCTTGGAACTATTGATACTCGGATCGGCTGGCATCAGGTTCCAAAGCAGGTCATGGGAGACGAAACTCCACGGAATAAAATGATCCAAATCATACATACGTTCCTCTAACAGGTTTCCGGTATACGGACATCTGACCTCCATACCACGTTTTATGGCCGTATTCCAAAATTTATGTTGCGCGGATAAGGAGTTCCGTTCCTCACGTTTCACTAACTTAGTGGGTATAGCCGGCACGTTGGGATTTCTCGTCTGCAAGAAGCCTGACAATCCCCAATAGGCAAAAGCGCTCAAAATATCATAATTCTCTCTCAAATAATCCAGCCATGTAGGGTTCAAATCAATCCATAGCGTTCCGTCCTGTTTCTCCAATTTATAAAGGCAACCGTTCTCAAACGACTGGGAACGGACAACCGTTTGGCGGTCATCGGATGTATCAATCCAAGGACGTAAGAAACGGAAAGGAACATTCATTTGCAAGAAATTCAACCGTTTCCGGACATCTGCCCTTTGGACAAGCTCATGCAACAAATCCGTCAAATCTCGGATACTGATATTGATGGGAATGCTATACTCTTTTTGCAGAGCCCATATCGCCTCATAAAGGGATTCCGACTTTCCAAAAGAAAGACGGAAATAGATTACCGGATACCAAGCGTTTGCCACCATCGTAATCATAATATCCCATACATTCATCCTCGTTTTCCCATGCTTTACGCACAAGTCAAGGATACCGAGAAACCAATAATATTTTTTTGATGAAGAAGATTATGATATGTTTTCATCTAAGAAAATGAATGGGAACTTTTATGAGTTAAAAAGAAAAAAGCTTCCCATGTATTTATATAAATTCTATTCTCCAACTATTGAAAATATTTCTGACGTACAAAATAGACTTTTGTGGCTAGCTTCTCCAGATACATTTAATGATCCTTATGATTGTAAACTCTTTTTTGATATTTCATCTTTTGAACAATATTATACAATAAGATCCTTTAAAAACAATCTTATTTTTTCTGAAGAAGAAAAGAATATAATCTATAAGACATTAAATACGAAATCTCATTCATATTTTGAATCTTTTCCTTATAAATTTAGACAGATTGTAGAAAATTCTAACAATGAAGCTATTCTTGCTTTTCAAAAAGAATTATGGACAAATACATCAAATATTAATAAATACATTAAGGGCTTAATCTCAGACAAATATAGAATAGCCTGTTTCTCTGCTTATATGTGGAATTCAAAAGAATATGAGCAATTAATGTGGGCACATTATGCTCAGAGTCATAGAGGATTTTGTGTCGAATATGACATTTCTCCATTATTTAATGACAAGATTATGGATAAAGATCTTTTTAATATATATTCTTTTTCTATCTTAATATTCAACAAACTTGCTGTATCTGACAAAATTCTTAGTAATTCATCAGAAGCTTTCACACCTACAATTATTCTTTTTGCAAAAGGGAATGGAATTTTATGATTAACCTTATGAGATATTTTAGAATCTACAATTAAACGCCATTCTTGTTCATACTTCCATGGAAGAGTTTTAGTAACAATGGAACGAAAAACTTTAATATTAATGTCACACCTTTGTTTTTTATTACATAAATTCTTTGAAATAGCATAACATAGGGTTTTAGAAAGTTCTATTCTTTTTGACGAATAGTGTACTGGGAAAAAACCATTCATCATTATTGTCCTTTGTTTTGATGGTAGTAAATATTCATTTGCCTTTCCCAAAGAATATATATAAACTTAGTTTTATAATAACACTGTCCAAAATTTTGTGTAAATGGAAACTGGATTCAGTTGTATAGTTTTGAACACAAATGAGAATTTTTAATAATTCACAGTACGCATAGACCGAGAGCATCCTGTTCTATCTACTACAATATCGACAGCCGAAAACTACCATTTGGAATTATTTTCATCTCAAATAGCTCCACTCCATCGTCATCATAGAATTGAATGGATCTTTTAGTTGTACATTATTTAATAATATTGTTCAGTCTTAAATATAACTATATTATTTCCCATTTCTTAAATCCGTAATAGTATCTATTTTAAAGATTGAAGATAAAATACTTCTTCTATGTTGAATAGGTTTCTGGTTTTCGATATATTTAACAAATTCTATCTTGATTTTCTTATTAATATCTCTCATATTTTCATACTTATCTACAGGTATGGTCGTTACAAAATGGTGAACATCATTATCTCCTAAAGATTCATTATAGTGTTCATTGTATTTCCGTATGATAGATTTAATTCGATATTCTACATATTTTCTTTTATCTTGATTAAATAATCTAGTGAAATGCCCTTTATAATCAAATCTTGAACGTAGTTCAGGCGATATCCTTGTAGGGAACTCTTCCTTTGTAATATTTGATGTAAATATTATTACAAAACCATTGATATCAATTTCCACTGCTTGAGAACTTACCATCTTGCCACTCTCTAATACATCCAAAAAGAAATTAAATAGTGTGGCATTTGATTTTTCAAATTCATCAATTAGAATAAGTCCTACATCCGTATTACGGACACGAATAAAAATCTCACCATCATCGCTTCCGATATAGCCACGAGCACTACCTATTAATGAACTTAATGAGAATTCGTTGCTATAATTCCCGAAATTTACTTTTGCTAAATTATCCTTACCTCCAAGACATTTATATAATGCTCTAGCAACTTCTGTCTTGCCAACCCCTGATTCCCCTAATAGAAATAACGATAATACTTTATGCTCTCCTATTTTGTTGAACAAACGAAATGATTTTGCTATTTCATAGAAATCATCTTTGAACTTTTCGTGCCCGTATAATGATTCTCGAAATGATTTAAAGAATGTTTCAAATTCTTCAGGTGTAAAATCTGTAATCTTCTTATGTATTTTATCAGTTGCAATTATAGGGGGAGGTAATTGTTCGAAGAAAATATCGTATTTTTCTTTGATGTCTACAAATTGTTCAAAACAATATCTTAATTCATATTTAAGTTGATCAAAATACTTGTTGTCACAGATATAAATAATATCTTCATTATTGAATAGTCTAAATACATTTTCTCCAATAGCCTGAATAGCGCTCGTATTATAATATCCTCCACCTAATATTGATACATCAATAACACATATGCCACTTTTGTAGGGAGTGAACTTGTCAAGATCTTTTAAGTCTTCTAAAAAGTAACTTAAACTTATCACTTCATACTCTAAAGACTGAAACAATGTCCTTATTGACTCAAATTCTATTTGATTATAAAACAAGAGTTCTTTTTTCATGCTATTTTGTAGTATGTATATTCTGGATTATGGCTAACAAATCAATGTAATGGTATATAGAATCATCTCCTGAACTAGCAAACTCTTTATATGTCGGTTGCTCAATGGGATATTGACTTTCTTGTATTTCCTCAAATTCGGATGTCCTTTTAAATTGTGATTGTATATTCCCTAATTCTGCAAAGTATTGAAAAGTATTGCCTAACTGATTTATCTTAATAGTACCTTTATATATTCCCAAAACACTAACTTTTCCAATAAATAAATCATCAACATTGTATGAGCTTTCAAATTCATTTTCAAAAGTAACAGGTATCTTTATGATAATTTTATCATTTCCATTTAATAGTACACCTTTAATTTTATATGCATAATCTTTAAACATTGAGTTGAATAAGTTTGTTATATCAAATCCATTAACCCCAGGAACAGAAAGATTTTTGAAAGCTCCACTTGTAAATAACTTTACCGTCCTTAGCTCAACTTCATTTTCTAATGATAATTGAACATTATCAATTAATACTAATTCACCTTCTTTGATAGTATTATCAAACTGAGCAATATTTTTACTTGCGTCCACGACATCACTTAATATAACAGATTTGGTAGTTTTAATCTCGATGGTCTCCAGTACTTTTTTCGAAGCACTCCCCCCTACATTAATATCAGCATTACCTTCACCACTAAATAGTTTTAGAAAGCCCAGTCCCATTTTTGCTCCTAAATGCGCAGAAGCGTTACCTTCTGTATTCTTCTGTACCTCTTTGGCTACAGTTATGAAATTATCAAACATCATCTTAATTTCATAAACCTTAGGGTAATTGATATAATAAATATTAAATGCCATAGACTGTGATATGTGTGTATTCTTATTTTTCTCTAATATTATTAATCAGTAATTCTGTAATATTGTTTAGTTACTTTCATTTTGCAATAATTTATATAAGCCCGTGTTTATTACGGGAAATTTAAAATTCTTGCGAATTGTTGAAGGTAAATTAAGATCATCTTTTTGTTATTCAATTGTTCTTTCATATCCTCAATTTGTTTAAGATAAATAATCTCTAATCCACAATTCCAATTGTTGGGGCAATGTCGTTTCAATCTTATCAGAATCATATTCCATGTACATTCTAGATATCAAATCGGATGGCAATTTAGGTAACTTACAATCTTTAAGCAGACAAACCTTATTTCCTTTTGCCAACATGTAACCAACTTCTAAAGCGACATTGGGATTATAACTGTCTTGGTCATTTTTGTCAAATATTGCTACTGCAACTTTGCAACAATCAAGATACACTTTAACATTATTCCACAAATCATCCGTAAATAGCTTCTCGTTAGCTCGTATGGCAATATATCCATTCTTTGCAAATACACTTTGAATTATATCATAGACTATTTTGAGTTTCTCTCTAAATGGCATAATGACAAAAACTGCATGGTTTCCATAAGTCTTATAAAACTTTATTTCTTCATCTGAATATGAAGGAATGTAAGACATTTTAAAATCAATATCGCGTTGGACCTTAATTTCTTGGTATCTGTCCATTAGAGAACTCTCTCCTTTTTCTTTTGACCATAATAATTTAGCATCGAGAGTGGCCACGATATCGTCTCTTCTTATCCAACTATCATTTGCAAAACTTTCTGCTTCAATCTTATTTGTAGTTTTAAATATATCTAAAGCCTTCTCCATCTCTATTATTGGCATAATCTCATCTCGTCTAAGCCCATCAGGAGCATAAACTAAAATGTCAATCTCGGATCTAAGACTGCCCGTCTCATAAGCGCGTGATCCCAATATGTATATTTCTTTAACATTGTTAATCTTGGAAATTTTATATATTAAATCTCTGAGATTAATTAGTCTTACATCATCTCTAATTGCCATATTGTATAGATTATTTGTTATAAATTAAGTCTTTGGGATCCACATTCAATATCTTTGCAATCTCAAATAATACCTCTAAACTTGGTTGTCGACGATTGCAGACATAAGAATTGACAATACAAAAACTTTTTCCGAGTTTTTCTGCCAACCAGGTCTGTTTGATGCCTTTTTCTTCAAGCACCTCTTTTATTCGGTTCATGGGTTTATCCATTGTTCAATCCTTTGTTATTTTACAAAGATATAAAACATGATGCTATAAAAAAAATAAAAAGGAGAGAAAAGTCCTCTCCTTCATAAAGAAATCTACATTACACCTCTAACTCCTTCAACGGCAACCCATAATTATATTGTCTGAAAAATCCTCTGTGGATAAGTTTCAGACCAAGCGTCTGATAATACTTGTAATCGTCATCTTCGGTGCAGAGGTACTTGTAACCATAGCGCGGAGCGTATTCCTTGAAGAAGCGGGCAAGGTCTTTCAGGTTTTCCTGCTGGTTCCGTTTGAAGTTGCTGCGCACAATGATAATGCTCCAGTCGGGGATACTACCGACACCACAACTGTATTCCCAGAAACGGATGTATAAATCCATTTCGCCAACATGGACAGAAACACAAATGCCGTTGGCGTTGTGCATGACGGAACAGCAGTTTCTGTAACCGAATCTCTCACACAAATAGAGATTGAAATCGTAAATAAGATCGGAATAGTTCATAATAATTTGAATTTTGATGGTTAATAAAAATTGATTATAGACTGAAACCTCGCTTGCGTTTCGGTTTCTTTTTCTTCTTTTTAAGCCGATTGGCCTGTATTGCTTCCTCCGTATCATAATCCGTAGGAGAGGGTGTGAACAACCCCAGACTGATGCCGGAATGATTCTCCTGCTGGTATTCATGTCGAGGTTCCTCGCGTATGGTTTCTGCCTGTGCTGGACGCTGGTTCATGGTAGCAGAAAGAGCGTTATATCTCAGTTCCTGGTCGATGTTCAGAAAACTGAACTGACGATCAATTTTGGAACCGCTAAAGGTCTGTTGGTTGCATGTGAACTTTACACCCTCCATCTCGCCAGTCGTGCGACTTAGCTTCCATTGCGTATCAATTCCATATCTCCGCAAAGCCAGTCGTAGTTCACTCCAGCTTCGGACATTCGGAACTTCTCGTTTTAAGGCATGATAGATAAAATACTTAACCCTGTCGTGATGGCGCAACCGCATGAAATTGACATGCTCTTTCCTTCTGCAAAATGCAAGCGGTAACGGGCCGTCAGCATCTTACAAACTTTTTCATTCCGGTAGCGGTCGTTCTTGTCGCTGATGGTGTGGCCGTCATTATCCACCCGGTTGTAAACGATGTGACAATGAGGATGGTCACGGTCAGTATGCCTGGCAATGATGAACTGCGTGTTCTCGATTCCCATCATTTTCATATAGTCGTGGGCGATTTTCAGCATCAGCCCATCATCGTCACGGATGCGGTCCCCGTCTTCTGCGGAGAAGCTCAATGATATATGGCCGACCGTGTTCTTGACCTTGTCGTTCAGTAAAGTCTGTAACTCGAATTGCTCCGCTATTTCTTCAGGCGATCCGTAGACTCCAACCGCTTTCAGCAGGCGCGATTTATCCTCTTTCAGCACATAGTTTACGCACCCGGAAAACGATGTACCCTTGACAATTTTACCTATCATCTTTGAGCTGTTTTATGAGTTGTGAAATCTCTTGGGTGACGGTTCGGCATTCATCAGCCACACGATAAAAACCGTAAGCGTTGGCTCGTTTGGCAAGCTGGTTCAAGTTCGTGCTTTCTCCAATCAGTTTTCGGATAATGTCAAGATTTTCTCTCGTAATCCGTTCGCGCACCGTACCGTGTTCGATGAGTGAACGCACTACTTCGCTTTGACTGCGTTTACTGCGTCGGCTGAGTGCTCTGAGCCAGCCGAACTGTTCGTCTGTAAGACGGATTGTAACTGTATTTTTCTTGTCCATAATATTTGCTTTTGAGATTAATAATTGTGACCATCGGGAGCCGTCTCACCTTCTTTTGAGGTGAGCAAGTGGTCGGGAAATGTAATACACCGGCATAAACTTGCTCCAGTGAAAAAGAAGTGAATCAGACATCTGAAAGTCATCGTTTGAAAAGTCCTTTCCGAGTATGTTGGACCGTTGCTGAAAGCGGTGCTTTCTCCACATTGACAAGCTGTAAATCGAAAGTCTCGACCAGCATTCTCAAGGCCGGATTCAACGTGATAAGACGATTGAAAATAGCCTCCTTTGTCTCTTCTCTCAGTAGAAAATCGGCGATGTCATAACCCGCATCACGTTCTTCTTTTGTTGCGTTTCTTTCCATAAAATCAAAGAGAGAAACCTCTATTCCCAGGCTCCGGATCATCTCCATTTTACTATTCCAATAGTCGGTTGCCCCCAGGTCGGGGAATAGTAGAACACGTCGGTTTCTCAATACGCTCATGGCATCCCGATTGAATGCTCCGTTCTTTCCGCCCGAAGCAATCCATAGGTATTGCGGCAGATAGAAGCTGGATATCAAAGCGCTTTTCTCACTCTCCACAAGGGCAACCGGACGCTGCCGGTCGGAGGACAAAAGGTGCTCACCAAACAAGCATTGCCGGAGATTGAAATTCTCTTTCTTCAAAAGGGAATGTACCCACGTGATGTAGTTGTGTGGCTCTTTAATCCGTCTTCCGTTTTCAGAATTGTAGAGCATCACTTTTCCGGTGCGTACCCGTCCGGAAATATCCACCTGCCAGAAGACCGTAGCTCCCGGCCAATGCTTCGAGGTTCCCACATGGTAGCGTAACATCAGCTCTTCGGTAGCCTCCTGCCCGAAATGGAAACTCAGGAACTGAAACAGCTTGTTCGTGTGATACAGCTTTAGGGACTTCCTCATGATTTCCGGCTCAATGAATGAAGGCACAGGAGGCAGACTGATGCGTGGCTTTGACATCGGCACAAACTCTTCGCTCAATCGTTCCTTGGCCATCGGGTTCTCGTCAAAATACATTTTGGGCGTATAGTTGTAGCCGCACTTTTGTTCATGGTTGCATCGCCCTACATAATCGGGAAAACTGATTTGTTTTTCCGTATCGATGTATTTGGCGAAACAACTTTTACGGTGGCAGTTCGGGCATGTGTGCCGGGTGCTGACACCTTTGTATGGTTCTAATGTGAATCTGTAGTTCATTTTTCTTTCTGTTTGGATGTTACTATGCACATTTTCGCAACTTCACAAACCCCTCGGTTGCGAAAATGTGCATAGTAACAGGTTTATTTACTGTATTCTCCATGATTCTCTTTTCTGAATAATGTTCCGATGTGTCGTTTTAGAAACATCTTGAAAGCATGTTCCTTCATCCCGTAACTTTCAGCAATGCCGATACCTTCTGCCGTTGTAAATCTCTGAGGCAGATTCAGGTAGATGTTGCGGTGCAATTCGCTCAACTGTTCCTGACTGACGGCAGTCTGCACTTTTACAGCTGTAGTCCGAAAATATTCAGTCAGCAGGATGGCACGATTCACGCTTTCAAGGTCAATCGTAGTCTTATCGCACTCTCCGCAAGTCCATCGGGCAAGCTGGATAATCAAACAAAATCGGATAATGTAGATTTCCAGTTTGCAGTAAATACCGACCAAAGCATCGTTGGTTTCCATATCACATAGACGGGCATTTTCATGCTGCCAACCGTAAAGCCGTTGCTTGGCTTCTTCATCGAATGGCAGGCATTGAGGCTGCAACTCATTATTCTCGTCATGCGGACAATCCTGTGCAATCAGCTTGTCTATAATCTGTTGCCACTGGATTTCCAGTTCTTCAGGAGTTTCCCGGTCGTTCCATCTGCTTTTCAAAACAGATTCAGGCATCACGAAAAGAATACGGTCAATAAAGCCGTTACTCGAACGTTCGCCCTTGACCAGTTCACCCAAAATCTTCTTTTGGATGGTACCGATAACAGAGATATAGGGACGTCTGATAAAAATGGAACTTTGCGTACTCTTGCGGTCGGAAATCGTAGGCTTGGCATTGAATACCGAAAGCCAGAACTGTTCTTCCGAACCGTTATTATAGCGGTTGAAATTCTTGAACCAGGCCGACAGCTCGTCCGACCAAAGGCAGAGTCCTCTGGGATTCTGAGCATGTATCAGGCTCAAACCTTCGGGAGTGATATCCGAAACAAGAAAGCGGCTGCGCACGGGAGCCTGCGGAAACTCATCCAAACCGGCTTCCAAGCGTTCCTTCTTACTCATGGACATAGTGCGTTCATACTCGGCATACAACTTCTGATATTCCTGATTCTGACAATAATCATGCTCAATGAACGGCTGGAAAGCGAAACTCAGCGGATGACTCTTATTGGCTCCGGGGCGACCAATCAATGCCATGTACAGAATGGGACTTTCCAGCCAGTTGCGCTTCACCTGCACCAGATGGGAGTTACCAATCCCCACGGCAATGGCCGCAAGGATAGCCGCAGCAACATAATCCACAGGGTAGCCCTGACAATCGTGCAAACTGCTGATGATACGCTGAATCCTGATAGGAAAAATTTCTATCGGGAACTCACCGCCGGACATTTTAGCTCCGATACGCACAGCCTCGCCGATAATACCTTCTGCTGTTAATTTGGAGGTTTCCATATCCATGCAGATCAAAAGTTATAACCTCCCTTTGGTTTGCGTTTCGCTCCATGTACTATCTCCGCTGCCTGTTCCTGGAGCGACATGGCCTGCATCTGCTTGCGCCCGGACTCAATCCATTGCAGCAACTCATCTTCATAGAAGTAGAGTTTCTTACCTTTTTTATAAGCTGGAATTAGTCCTTTACGCGCAAGCGTGTAAATGGTAGGCTTTGCCTTTCGTGTGATTTTACAGGCTTCTTCAATTTCAATAAGACGATGCTTGTCGGAAGAAGCCTGCGGTTGCAATGCCGCCACCATTTGCCGGATTTGTTCCATCTGTTCTGTGAGATAACCTACCGCCTGCGGTAGCTTATCAAAAGTGATTTGTTCGTTTGCCATACGTACTCGTTTTTAATTGTTCGCTGGCAAAGGAAATTGGTGTTTTAATGGTGGAAAACATCACCGGAATATAACTGTGAGATAACTTTTGGTGGTGATTGGCAGTGATTACAAAAGATTTTAATTACTTTTGAATTTAGAAAAACCAATAGTTATTGATACTATAATTATTTGTGACGAAGATGAAACATCAAACAGGGAATTGCACCATTTATGAATCTGAAGTTGCTCTTTTTAAAGATCTTAGACAAACATATCCTGAAGATACAAGAGATAGGATTGTAGATGACGGCTTATGTTGGGCTGCTATAAGTAAAAAAATGCCAGACAAATCGAATAGAAATTGGCCTGAATGTCTTTGGACTGAATCGAGACGACGTGTTCTATTCTTTCTTAAAGAACCAAAAAAAATGAAGGCGAAGATTATAAGGATTGGGATTGGTCGGAAGGATCAGAGACATTTGGTAATGTTTTAGCGTATTGGCTTGAAGGTCTTATGATAACTCGTGCAGACTATTGCCCTAAATATATGGAAATATCTTCAAGAAAGGATATTTTCAAAAAATATCCACTTGCCATTGTGAATGCAAAGAAAATTGCAGGTGGAAGTTCTGCTAATTGGAATGTTATATGGAAATATGCAGAGCGAGATAAATCATTTTTACATCGACAAATTAGAGAGATTTTAAAACCAAATATTATAGTTTGTGGTGGAAGTAATGATCAAGATAATTATTCCCGAAAAGTTCTCAGTATTGCATTAGATTGCGTTTTTCAAGAAATCAAGGAGGGTTTCAGAAAAATCAATAATTGGTGTTATTATAACTTGAAAGAAGAGATTTTATTAATTGATTCATATCATCCTTCACTGATTATGAATGAACAAGAAAAAATCGAAAGTCTAATCAACGGCTTTTACAATTTTATTTTGAAAACGGATTATAAATATTAATCCATCAAGAAACATCTACAAAAGAAGTGGTTGATTCGTATAACTAAATAACGCAGAATGTGCATCGATAAATGGTCAATGGTTAACAGAATATATTTACGATTATAAATTAGGATTGCAATCTGAGAAAGTCCTTTGTGGCATGATTATGGATATGGACTATTGAAAAGCAATGGATAATGCTCAATAGTATTGTTTTTATACAATTTTTTATCAAGTTTTATCATGCTATCTGATTCTGTATGTGACATTTTACGCTCAATAGTTGAGATTTCCAAATCACGGAGAGTATGGGCAAAGACATTCTTGATGAATGTGGCAGTATGAATACGTTTTCTACCAAAAGCCTTGCCAATATTCCAGCCAAAGTGCATAATATCAATGCTTTTAAGCTGAGAGTCAACCTTTACAGGCGATATCTTTTGTAAGGTATCGCCTGAACTATATTCTACGATGTATGCGCATAGACGATTGAGTTCCTCTTCACTCATATAGGCAACCATTGTTTGCTTCGTATAGCTAATGACCTTTTCCAATTTAGTTTGAATAGCACGATTCTTTTTTGCGATAGAATTGGTTCGCATAACTTCATATTCTGAAGGTCCAAAGATTGTTTCTTCAGCGGTAGGAGCAGACTCAATGACATCAGGCGTAGCTTGGTTTGAATCTTTGATTGTAGGGGCTTCCGGAACAGAAACGGTATCATTGTGATTTTTCATCGTTTGAAAAGCAGAGAAACGCAATAGAAAAGCTTCTATGCGTGGTAGCAGAAACTGATTAAAAGTTGTCTGTAAACTGGCATAGATCGCCATCAAGACAATTACTGTTGCAAAAAATGCAACACTGCTACTGAAATCGTCAACACCTTTGGATAAAACAAACTGCCGAGCTAAAACGCCAACAACAAGAGTACCTACCAATACAAGGGAATAGAGTGCTATATGTTCTATACTTTTCTGATTCATAGTGATATTTGCTAATTGTTTGTGCGCAAATATATGTCATTTCATAGATACCATGTTATAAATCCAGGAAAGTGGCAGCATTTGTCCTCGATATGGTACTTATTTCTATACCATCTATGCCACAATAGAATAAAAAAGAAGAGTCCAACTAGGTTTTAACCCCATGTCGGACTCTTCTTACGTTACAGAACTTTATACTATTTAGCGAAATCTTATTCGCCGTCTCTCGCTTCTTGAAATTGACCAAATGTAGGCTCGGCTGTCGGCGCCATGCCACCTTACGGTGGTAGGTTTCCGACAGCCTGCCTCCGAACCGTACGTACACG
>NZ_JACJJL010000042.1 GCF_016899955.1 Marseilla massiliensis
CCGCCCGCCCGGCGGCCCCCGGCCCACATGAAGCGCAGGCCGCAGCTAACCCGCCACGGGGCCGAGAATGGCAGCGTGTAGCCCTTCTTGTCGCCCGAGAGCTGGCTGGCCCACAGATACTCGCCGCCGGCGCCGAGCTCAAGCCAGTCAACCAGGCGCCACGACAGCGAGGCCTCGCCGCCCCAGCGCAGCACGCGGCCCTGGGTGTAGCGGTAGAGCTGCAGGCCCTCAAGGTATTCGGGCGTGGGGTTGAGGCAGATGTAGTTGGGAAAGTAGTTGACGTATGGCGTGAGCGAGGCCTCGACGCCCCTGTGGGCATAGACCACCCCGGCGTCGGCCTGGTAAGACACCTCGGGGGCGAGCGAGGCGTTGCCCCGCTCATAGCGGAAGATGCTGTAGTTGACGCCGTCGGTGCCCAGCTCCTTGGCTATGGGCATGCGGAAGCCCTTGCCGGCGTTGGCCTTGAGCACAAGGCGGCCCAGCCTGCGGTTGACGCCCACCGACCACGTGACGGCCGAAAACCAACGGTTGAGCCCGGCCGAGCGCTCCATGAAAACCGAGTCGGACCCGTCGACGGGCGTCTTGTACCAGTCGCGGTAACTGTGTATGCCCACCGAGCCGCAGTCGAAGCGCACGCCCGCGCTCAATATGAGGTCGGTGCCCAGCACCAGGCGCCCGGCCACAAACGCCCCGAAGCCCAGTTGCTCGAAGTCGGGCAGTATGAAGCCCCAGCCGCCGCGCCGGTTGACCTGGCGCTCGATGGCGGCCCCCGCCCTCACGGCACACATGCCCACCTGCTGGCGCACCGTGGCCGTGGCGGTGAGCGTGTGCTTGTCGAAGCTGCGCTCGAGCGTGCCGGGCGGCTTGGGCATGTAGCCGTGCGACACGGGCTCGGAGCGCTCACGCCGGCTGTTGGCCTGCCACCCGAGGCAGGCCTCGGCGCCGCCCCCGGCCCAGCTGCGCCCGGCGCGTGCCGTGGCCGAGAGGTGCAGGGCCGTCTGTGAGGGCAGGTCAATGTCGCGGCGCGAGCTGTCGTAGTCGATGTCAGACAGCATCACCTCCAGCCCGTGGGCGTTGGCGAAGTAGCCGCTGCGGGTGCTGACGGCGGCCACGCGCACAAAGGCCCGCCACGGCCCCGACTCGAAGCCCGCGGCCAGGCTGGCGTCGGCCTCGCGGCCGGCAGTGTTGCGCAGCCGGCGGCGGTGAAGCCTGATGTAGTATGAGTGATACCTGATGCTGTCGGCCGGTATGCCATAGTCGGCGTAGCTCACGAGGGTGGCGTCGGCCTTGTACCAGAGGCGGCGGCCGCGGCCCTCGACCCTGAGCGACGTGCCCACCGACTCGTTGTTCGTGCGGGCGAAGAGCCTGAGCCGCCCGCCGAAACGCGACTGCGGGGGCGCGTCGCTGTGCAGGTCTATCACACCGCCAATGGCGTCGGAGCCGTAGGCAAGGGCGGCCGGGCCCTTTATCACCTCTACCCTGTCGACGGCATACTGGTCGGCCTCGAGCCCGTGGTCGTCGCCCCACTGCTGGCCCTCGTGCTTCATGCCGTTCTCGGCCACCACCACGCGGTTGAAGCCAAGGCCCCTGATCATGGGCTTCGAACTGCCCGAGCCTATCGACATGGCCCTCACGCCGGGCAGGCCCGACAGGCTCTGCATGAGCGAGCCGCCGAAGTTGTCTTCAATGTAACGGCTGTCGGCACCGACGGTGTTGAGCGCCGAGCGCATCTGCACGCCGGTGGCACCTGTGCTGCCGCCTACCACCACTTCACCCAGGGTTACGCTGCGATCCACCGAAGGCTCGCCGACACTGTCGGCAACCACGGCCACGGCACCGCCACGCACCGCCGCAGGGGCCGGCATTCCGGCCGGGCACAGCGCACGGCATGGCAGGATGAAGAAGGGAAGCGCAGCCATTGCTATCTTCCTTTCCATCTTGATGAAATTAAAATGTGTTACGGATTGGGGGGCGGCCGTCAACGCCGGGCGGGGCAAGGGGCCACCGCCAAGGCAATCAGCACCGGCACCGCCAAAGGCGGCAACGGCCATGGGTGCGGCAAGAAATGGCAACCATGGCGCTCGGGGCCGGCCGGGCCGCAAGGCTGATTAGCCGAGAAGGCCCGACGGAGGGGCACGCAGCGAGGCCGCGAGCACGCCGGCTTTCACCACGCCCGCACAAGGAGGGGCAACGAAGAAAGCCACGAGCCGGGCACAGAACGAAACGCGAAGCACGGGGGCCTCGACGAATGGAGACACGAAGAAATGGCAGATGGGGCATGAATCTGACTGCGACACGCTCTGGCCCGCGCCAGCGGGAGCGGCCTGCATGGCCACGACACCCTTCCTAACGTGGAGGTGGGTGGCCTTCACGATGCACATCGGCATGAGTGTAAACAACAGCACCCACGCGAGAATTATCCTATTTCTTCTCCTCCGTCTCATTATATTAATATCAGCAAAGATAGTAAATTTTGGCGTAACTCAATGCGCCGCGGCCACTATATTTTCTGTTTTTTTTAGTCCTCTGTCCTATTTGCAACAGCGGCAAAACTGTTTGTAACATATTGCCAAAAAACAGTGCCGGGGCAACGCCCCTGTGGCGGCAAAGCCCCGGGGCAGCGGGCGCCTACGAGGGCGCACGGGCCGCAAGGCAGGCGTTGGCCTGCCACGCCATTCACGCAGCGCTTTCACGGCGCCACCGGCACAGCCAGGACGGAACCCGACCCGACGGCCGGCCTGACTAAAAAGCAACACCCCCCGCAGGCGGGAAGCCTGCAGGGGGCTGGAATGCGGGCAACGGCGAGCGTGACTCACCGGGCCCGACGGGCAGCTGAGCCGTTGGCCCGGAGGCCGGGGTCGGCGAGCCCCGGACCGGGCG
This sequence comes from Marseilla massiliensis, assembly GCF_016899955.1. GTDB lineage: Bacteria > Bacteroidota > Bacteroidia > Bacteroidales > Bacteroidaceae > Prevotella > Prevotella intestinigallinarum. Next base: position 2,881 of record NZ_JACJJL010000042.1, read on the forward strand.
GCGCGGCCTGCGCCACCACTGCCTGCCCATCGTTGCGCCATGCGCCAAAGTAAATGTCGAAGCCCGGCAACCGGTTGCGAACCCGGCACCTGTGCGAACTGTATTTAAGGGTTATGATCATTTATAACGCAAACAAGGCTTGGCAATTGCTCCTGATGACGATGGGCACATGCAAGATTATTTCACAACAATCTTTTTTCCGTTGCTTATATATATGCCTTTGGGCAACCTTGCGGGCTCGCTGCCCATGGACACGCCCTGCAGGCTGAACACCTCACGGGGCGTGGCGCCCGCTACGGCCGGCTTGCAGATGGCTGTGGCCACGGCAACGCCAAACGGGGTGGTGACAGCCGGGGCGGCCACCGTGGCCGGGAACGCCTGGGTAGACATGCGCACCACCACGCTGTCGAACGCCCGGCTGAAGGTTATCACGCCGTTGTCGATGGTGTAGTCGGTGCCCTCGGCCAGTTCGGCGGGCTCGTCGCCCATGGCCACCACGATGAACGACGTGGGCTGCGGCCCGTCGGCAAGCCCCGTCAGAGTGGCCTGGGCCGACAGGTCGAGCTGACCGTCGACGGTGGCAGGCACGGCCACGGTCTGCCCGCCGTAGGTGTAGCGGTATGGCGTGTTCTCGGGCACGGGCAGCCTGTCGAGCGCAAAGCAGTTGCGGTCGATGTTCACAATGCGCGGAAACTCGCTCCACTTCAGCTCGGTGAGCTTGTTGTCGGTTGCCGACAGGCTTCCCTTGTTTGACAGCCCGAGGCCCGTGAGGCGGGTGATGTCGAGTGCCGTCAGGCTGTTCTTGCTGAGCGAGAGGGTCTTGAGCTCGGTGTTGTCGCCGCTCACAAACTCCGTCAGGCCGCAGCCCACGGCATACAGGCTCTTGAGCTTTGGCATGCCCGAAATGTCGAGCCGCCCGAGCGGGTTGCCGTTGAGCTGCAGGTATTCCACCTTCGGCTCGTCGGGCAGCGCTATGCTTGACACACTGTTGTTGATGAGCTCAATCCTCACTATGTCGGGGTTGGCGCTGAAGTCGGCCTGCGTGAGCCTGTTGTTTGTCAGCGACACCCGCTCGAGCCTGGGGTTGCGCGAGAAGTCAACGGCCTCTATGTCGTTTGAGGCTGCCGTCAGGTCAATCAGCTCGGGGGCGTTGGTCACGTCTATCTCGGTCACCTTCTCTTCGTCGAGCTTGGCGTTGAGCGTGATGTCGAGGCTGGCAATGTCGGGCCCGAAGAGCCTCACCACGCCCGTGCCCACGGGCTTTCCCTGCAGGCTGGTGGGCACCCCGTAGATGTCGTAGACGGCTATCTCGACGTCGCTTTCCACTATGTTGCCGTCGCCCCAGTCTATCCTGATCTTGGCGGGGGCAGCCCCCGGCTTGAGGGCTACGGCAAACGACTTTGTCTTGCCTTCTGCCACGGGTATCTTGAACGATACCGTGGGCTTTTCATCCTGCGCCGTGGCACCTATGAGCGCGGCCATGGCAAGCAGTGCTGTCATGCATATCTTTTTCATTCTTTGCTGTTTTTTGATTTCTGTTGTTGTTTGTTGGGTTAAACCATGGGGGCTAACGGGCCGGCAGGCACTTGCGCGTAATCTGCCGTCCGCCCACCACCATCCTCACTATCAGGGGCATGGGGCCGGGCAGCCACAGGGTGGCCCTGCCATTGCACCGCGCCACCCGGCCCACAGGCCTGCCGTCGGCGGTATATGCCTCCACGGCCGTGAGCCCTGGCGCGCTCACGGTGAGCACGCCGCCACGCCAATCCACCACCGGCCCGGGCCCGGCTTGGGCTGCAGCCACGGCCGTGGCCACGTCGAAGGCCGCGGGGTCGGAGGGCATTGTCTCACCGAACGAGCCGCGGGCCGTCACCCGGTATGTGTTGGTGCCGTCGGCGGGGTGCGCGTCGACAAACGAGGTTGTGGCCGACGTGCCTATGAGCGTGCCGTCGCGGTAGATGTTGTAGCCCTCAACCATGCTGCCGGCGGCCTCGGGGTAGACGGCCACGTCGTCGATGGTCCACCAGTAGGCCAGGCCCTCGCTCTCGTCCCATGCGTGGAAGCGTATCTTCATGTTGTCGCTGCGGTAGGGGCCGAGGTCGACGGTTATCTGCTCATACCTGTTTTTGGCCTTGCCCTCCTTTATCAGGTCGAAGGCGGTGTGCCATGTCTGCCCGCCGTCGGCGCTGGCCTCGACCACATAGTGGTATACGGGCGAAATGCTGCCCGGCGCGGTAGACTTAGACCAGAACGTGAGCCACGAGCCGCCGGCAAAAGATGGCGAGGTGAGCCGCTGGTCTTCGCTGACGGGGTCCCAGCCGTAGTTGAGCCACACGGAGCGCGTGCCCCCGTGGGCCTTTGTCCACGAGTGCTTGCCGCTCTGCTGGCGCTGCCACCCGCGGTCGTCGCTGTTTTCAATGAGCCACCCGTCGAGGCTGTCGTCGCCCTCGAAGTCGTTGGCCAACAGGGGCGCGCCCTCAAGAGGCGCCCGCCACACGAGCTCCACGCCCTGCCCCGCCGGCCTGGCCTCGAGCCCCGTGGGGGCCTGGATGAGGTTTGACGGCTGCCGGATGGTGATGGTGTCGGCCTGGGTGGCGTCGTCGGTGCCCACAAACACGAGGTCGGCCGAGCGCTCCCGGGCCGTCACGTTGGCCGTGGCGGCAGTGACGGTGATGGTGGCTGTGCCTGCGGGGCCTTCGCCCGGGGTCACGGTGAGCCACGAGGGGGCCTCGGCGAGCCGCCACGGCTGGTCGGCCTGCAGCTCAAACGACGCCGTGCTGCCGGCCTGCGCCGACACGTCGAGGCTGCCACGGGCCACATACACCCGCTTGGCGGCCTCGAGCAGCCTGAAGCTGATGGTGGGGCCGCAGGGCCCTATCTGGTCGATGGCGAAGTTGGCCCTTTCGCCGTTGCTGTAGAACGGGGCGAAAGAGGGGTCGATGCCGAACGAGCTGCGCCCGTAGTCGCTGCTCAGGGCGGCGTCGGCGATGGCTCCGTCGGCCGTGGTGGTACCTCCGGGGCGGAACACGTAGGTCTCGTCGAGGCGCGTGGTGCCGTTGTAGTTGACGTTGCCGCCGGTGTAGGCGGGGTTGATGCGGTAGACGATGAGCCCCGACCGGGGTATGCTGCCGTCGTAGCCCTCGCGCCTGCGGTATTCCACCACGAAGTACTCGTCGCTGCCGGTGGGCTTTATCCTGTAGGCCACGTTGCCGCTGCCGTCGCCCCCCACGGGGTGCAGCGTGTATGTGCCTGGCTGCGATATCTCGGGTATGTCGTCAATCCAGCGGCAGTAGCGCCACTTGGTGTAGGCCAGCATCTGCTGCGGACTGTCCTGGTTGTCGGCCATGAGGTCCCACACGCCCACTGGCGACAGCCTGTCGGCGGCGTGGTACAGGTCGTAGGTGCCGAGCGAGTGAGACATCTCGTGGCACAGCACTCCGGTGGTGATGGGCAGGTCGCGCATGATGTCAAACCCGTTTGAGCGGTCGAACACCATGATGAAGCTCACCATCTTCTTGCCGTGTATGGTGACGGCCTTGTCGGCCGAGGCTATGAGGTCGGAGCGGTGGGGCCACAGCTTGTAGCGGCTGCTGACGTCGCTCGCCCCGGCAAAGACGAGGGTGACGTTGTCCACGAAGCCGTCGCCGTCGGCATCGATGCTCACGTCGGCCGGCACATTGCTGTCGAGCCACTGCCCTATCTCCTTGGCCAAGGCCTGCTCGCGCGCGGCGGCCTCAACATCGTCGCTGTATCCCAGCGTGTTGATTTCGCCCTTGGGCTGGTAGTAGCCCTTGGGCATGGCGGTGCGGTAGAAGCGTAGGCTGCCGCCGGCGGGCGCGGGGCAGAACGACGACGTCCACGACAGGCTGCCGTAGGAGGAGTGCCTGAAGTAGGCGTAGACGGAGTTTGCCCCTGGCGCGGGGTCGTTGAACAGGCGCTCGTAAAACGCCATGTCGTGTACAAACGGCTCGGGCTCTTCGTCCTGGAAGGCCACAAACACCACCAGGTTGCTCATCTGCGGCCTCGACGCCGCCCTGAGCAGGAGCGGCCAGAGCGCGGCCACGAGCAGCGTGGCGGCTGCAATGCTGAAACGGTGTCGGTACATAGTCATTCGTTGTTGGCGGTTGTGCTGTGAATGGCCCGGCGGGGTCAGCGTATTACTACCTTGCGGCTCTTGTCGCCTGCCCTGACTATGTAGGCCCCGGCCGGCAGCGAGGCCAGCGACAGGGTGCGGGCAGCCTTGGCCGAGGCCACCACGGCGCCGGCGAGCGTGCACACGGATATGTCGCGGGGCTCGGTGAGCGTCACGGCGCGGCGGCTGATGTTGATGCCTAAGCCCGGGGCGGCCACCTCGTCGATGCCGAGCGTCGAGGGCTCGTAGGTGTAGATGCGCACGGCCTGCAGGTAGAGCGTGTCGCTGGCGCAGTTCTCCAGCAGCGCCACCATGGGCTGGCGGGTGTCAAACTTCAGGTCGTCGGAGCCGTTGGTGAGGTTCTGCAGGTCGTACCACTCCTTCATCCCGGGGCCGCTCAGCTTGCCGAACACCGTGGCGTACTTGGCGTTGACCACGCGATAGTCGGTGTAGGCCAGTCCGGCGTCGTCGGGGGTGGTGTTGGCCTTGAGCCTCACCTTGATGCTCGACTCCGATGCGAGCACCATGTCAAACTTCTTGCACGTGGGCAGGTAGAACATCACGCAGCCGCCGTTGAACGTCATGTTGGCCGAGCTGGGCTGGATGGCTATGCCGCCTGTGCGGGCGCCTTCGGAGCCGATGGTGCCGTCGGTGCCCACGCCCTCGAAGTCGGGCAGGGCGTAGCATTCGTCGTAAGGCGAATAGTTGGTGGTGCCGAGCTGCACCAGCTTGCCGCCAACCTGCCATGCGCCGTCTTCATTGTTGGCCGCGCCGACATAGCGGTCTATCTTGTCCTGGGTGTCAAACCACAGCCATCCGTCCTCGTCGCAGTCGGACGGCTGGAAGAGGTTGTCGGCCTGGGGTGAGAGTCTTGGCGGAAGGCCGTTGCCGCCATCCTGCGAATAAGCTGCGGCTGCAAGCGCGAGCGCAGCGATGATTGTGTAGGTTTTCTTCATGTCTTGTCGTTTAAAATTAAATGTATGTCTGTGTTGATTATTATGCCGATGCCTGGCCATGCGCCGGCGGCGGCCGTTCAGGCCGCCGCGCGGGCCACCCGCGTCAGAGCTCCACCCACTCGGGGTTCTGCTCTATGTGCTGGTAGCGCACCTCGTCCCACGGCAGCGGCCAGTAGAACTGCCTGGGCCTGAACACCCGCACCCGCTTGGGGTAGCGGTTGACGCGGCCGTAGGTGTAGCGCGTGGGCTTGCCCTCTTGCTCCACTATCTTCACGCCCATGAGCGGAGTGGTGCCACCGTTCATCTTGTCCATGGCCGTGCCCCAGCGGTACATGTCCCAGTAGACGGTCTCCTCGAAGGCCATCTCCACCCGGCGCTCGTTGGCATAGGCATCCCACGTGAGCGCGGCCAGCGGCGGCATCTTGGCCCTCTGGCGCACCTGGTTGACCTTTTGCAGGGCGGCGGAGGCGTTGCCAAGCCTAAGCTCTATCTCGGCATAGTCGAGCAGCAGCTCGGCGTAGCGCCAGATGATGTAGTTCTGGCTTGAGGCATAGGTGGGGTCGTTGTTTATCTCGGTGGCGGGGTTGACGAACTTGCCCATGTAGTAGCCCGTGACGGTGGCGGCCGCCGTCTCCGACGTGCCGTAGGGCTTGAGGTCGGCGCCGGGCACTTCCCTGCCGGCCTCGACCCTGTAGTGTATGTCCATGACGTGGCCCCGGTAGGTGCATCCGTCGTAGAGCACGTTGGCATAGAACCTGTAGTCGCGGTTGTCGTAGGGGCGTGCCGGGTCGGGCTGGCCCTGCCTCATGCCATACTCGTCGACATGGTTCTGCGTTGGCACGTAGGCGCAGTCGGTGCCGCCGAAGTATGGCGACGCCGCGTCGCGGTCGAGCTTGTGGCCCCACCCTGCCGCATAGTTGCCGTCGTTGTTGTGCTGCACCTCGAATATCGACTCGGCCGAGTTCTTGGTCAGGAATATCTTGCGGTACGAGTCTTTTATCTCGTCTTGCGTGCTGCCCTCAAGCGGCACGAGCGAATACAGGCCCAGGGCCGTCACCTCGTCGTAGGCGGCCTTGGCCTTGGCCAGCATCTCGCGGCTGCGGTCGCCCTTGAAGCCCAGCCATGCGGTGTCGCGCTCCTGGAACATGGGCGAGGCGGCCCACAGGTAGGTCTTGGCCTTGAGCATGAGCGCGGCCCCCTTGGTGGCCCGGCCCGCGTCGGCGCTCTCGTGCTGCCGCGGCAGCAGGCGGGCGGCCTCGTCGGCGTCGGCCACGATGAAGTCTACCATTTCGTCGTAGCTTGCGCGCGGGAAGCGTGCCGGGTCGTTCAGGGTGTTGTACTCGCGGTCTACGAGCAGCACGCCCCCGTAGCGCCTCAGCAGCAGGTAGTAATAGTATGCGCGCATGAAGTGGGCCTCGCCCAGCACGCGGTCGCGCGTCGGGGTGGTTATCTCGCTGGCGTGGTCGAGCAGCGTGTTGATGCTGCGCAGCTGGCCGTAGCATGCGTTCCAGTACTGGTAGGCCCGCTTGTATATCTCCTCGTCGCTGCTCTTGAGTATGTCGCCGTACGATGTGCTCGACCAAGTGGTCTTGCTCACCGTCATCTGGTCGGTGTACCACGCGGGGTAGTCGCGCCCCAGGCTCTTGACGAGCCCGTTGGTTGGCATGTATATCGAGAAGCCGTTGCTCATGTTGCGGTACCAGGAGTTCTCGTATTCGTCGAGCAGCAGGCGGTCGCCCCATACGTTCACTCCCGAAAGCTTGTCGATGGGGGCGTCGCTGAACAGGCCGTCGCATGACGTCGCCCCGAAGAGGACGCCCGCTGCCATGGCGGCTAAACAGATGTATCTTTTCATGTTGGGTTGTCTGGTTGGTGTGTCAATTGAGTTGATTTCGGCTCAGAAGCCGATGTTAAGGCTCATGCCGTAAGAGCGCTGTATGGGGTAGCCCCGTTGCGACTCGGGGTCCATCTCCTCCAGGTCGGTCCATGTGTGCAGGTTGCTGGCGGTGAGCGATATGCTGGCCGAGGCCATGCCTATGCGCCTGATGAGCTTCTCTGGGAAGTTGTAGCCTATGTTGATGTACTTCAGCCTTACAAAGTTGCAGTCTTTTATCCAGAATGTAGACTCCTTGCGGTTGTTGTCGTTGGCCGTGGCGAACTTCACCCTGGGGTAGGTTGCGCCGGGGTTGTCGGGCGTCCAGCTGTCTCTCATGTGGTAGTCCTGGAACTTTGGCAGGCTGTTGCTGTAGAGCGTGTAGTAGTCGGTGATGTTTGCCCTGTAGCCGGCCACGCCCTGGAACATCACGGAGAAGAAGAAACCCTTGTAGCCGGCCCCCAGGCGCAGGCTCCCGTTCATGTCGGGGTAGCTTGAGTTGTGCACGGCGATGCGGTCGAGGTCGGTTATCTTCTTGTCGCCGTTCTGGTCTTTGTACTTTATGTCACCGGGGGCCAGCGTGGCATTGCCCTGGCCGTCCTGGTCGACGTCGTATGCCGCCAGCTCCTCCTCCGACCTGAACAGGCCGTCGGCCTCGTACATGAACCACAGCAGGCTTCTCCTGCCCGTGCGCCTGCGGTTGGGCGCCACGGTGCTCTCGTCTCCGTAGTCGAGCACCTTGTCGGTGGTGTGCGACAGCGTCAGGGCTACGTCATACTTGAAGTCGCCGTAGCTGTTGCGGTGTGTCAGGGTGAGGTCCCAGCCCCATGCCTTCACCTTTCCGAAGTTGACGCTCGGCGTGAGTCCCTCCACTCCGGTCGACGGGGGGAAGGTGTAGCTCGGCGCCGCCGTTATCAGGTTGGTGCGGTAGCGCCAGTAGTGCTCGAAGGTTAGCCCAATGCGGTTGCCCCAGAAGCCCAGGTCGACGCCGATGTTGTAGTCGCGCGTCTTTCCCCACTGCAGGTCGGGGTTGGGGAAGCTCGACGTGTCGAGCGTTATGCCCTGCCTGAAGTTGCCTCCGATGTTGTAGCCGGCCCCGTTGGCATAGACATACTTCAGCAGGTAGCTGAAGTCGCCCACGGCACCGTCGTCGCCCAGCACGCCCGTCGATGCCCTCAGCTTGGCGTTGGAGAGCACGGCCTGGCGCCAGTCTTTGAAGAACTCCTCGTTGGAGAGCACCCACGATGCCGACACCGTGGGGAAGAAGCCCCAGCGGTGGTCGGGGGTGAACCTGGTGGAGCCGTCCAACCGGAAGCTGGCCTCGACGAAGTAGCGGTTGGCGTAGCCGTAGGTGGCCCTGCCTATGAGCGAGGCGCGCTCGCTGCGGCTCTCGGTGCCCACGATGCGTCCCGACGACGTGGTGCCGAGTATTTCGGGGTAGGCCCCCGACAGGTCTTGGTTCTCGGCCGTGAGGGCGTTGACCTCGTAGCTCTGGTAGTTGGCCACGAGCGTCAGGCCCACGTCGTGCTTGCCGGCAAACGTGCCCTGGTAGCTGGCCCCCACCTCATACAGGTAGTTGTCGATGCCCCTGTCGGCCTGCTGCATCGATATCTTTGCCCGGGGGTACTCGGTGTTGGGGTCTACGGAGTACTCGCCGGCCTCGGCGTCGTAGAGGTAGAGCGCCGTGGGCTTGGCAAACGACTTGTCGCGGAAGTGGTTGTCGTCGAGCGTGAAGCGCATGTATGCCGACAGGCCCTTGAGGAACGGCGCCTCGTAGCGCAGCGTGGCCGAGAGCTGGTGGAAGCGCGCCGCGTCGTCGTAATAGCCCCCGATGCCGTAGATGGGTATTAGCGGGTTGGCGCCGTTGATGCTTGCCAGGTCGCCGTTGGTGAACCGCAGCGGCTGCAACGGCGAGAAGCTGTAGGCGTTGGTTATGGTCGCGGAGCTCGTGTTGTGGTTGTTCGATCGGTTGCCCGTCATGTCGAGGGCCACCTTGAAGCCCGCTCCGAGCTCGGCGTCGAGCTTTGCCGAGTAGTTGAAGCGCTTGCGCCTCACGCCGCTGTACAGTCCCTGGTTGAATGTGTAGCCAAACGAGATGTAGTAGCTCACGGCCTTGCCCCCTCCGCTTACCGAGGCGGTGTGCATGGTCGAGTATCCCGTCTTGTCGAGGTAGTCAAGCAGGTCGTCGTCGCCGTAGACGTTGGGCATGTCGTGGCGGCGTATGGCCTCGAGCTGCTCGTCGGTGTACTTCTTGTATGTTGTTGCCGGCGAGTTGTCTACGGCCCTGTTGTAGAGCTGCGCAAACTCGTATGCCGGCAGGAAGTGCGGCAGCTGCGTGGCCTGCTGCACGTTCACCTGCCCCGAGTAGTTCACGCGGAGCTTCTGCGAGCCCTTGCCGCGCTTGGTCTGCACGAGTATCACGCCGTTGGCGGCCCTGGCCCCGTAGACGGCCGCGGCGGCGGCATCCTTGAGCACCGAGATGCTCTCGATGTCGTCGGGGTTGAGGTCTGACAGCCTCATCTCGCCCCCCGAGGTGTTGGTGCCGAAGCGCGGTATGCCGTCGACCACGAGCAGCGGCGGGTCGTAGATGCCTCGTATGCGCACGGTGGCCTCGCGCGACGACGACGGGTCGCCCGTCGACGACATCACCGACAGGCCCGCCGTCTGCCCGGCCAGGGCCTGGTCGAGGTTGACGGCCGGCATCTGCTTTATCACGTCGGCCTTGATCACCTCGACAGAGCTTGTCAGCGCCGTCTTCTTCTGCGTGCCGTAGCCCACCACCACAACCTCGTTGAGCGCGGCGGCGTCTTCCTGCATCACTATGGTCAGCGGCCTTGCGCCGGCCGCCTTGGCGTCTTGTGCCACAAAGCCCATTGAGCTCACGGTTATCGTGCCGCCCTTGGGCATCTTTGACTGTGCTATTGAAAACTTGCCGTCGATGTCGGTCACGGCGAGCGTGGCCCCGGTGTCCTTGGCCCTTATGATGGCTCCTACGAGCGGTTCGCCCTGCTGGCTGACCACCGTTCCGGCCACAGTGCCCGCCGGGCGGCTTTGCGCGTGGGCTGCAGCCATGCCGATGACGGCCATGAGCAGTGATATGAGTGTCTTTCGCATATTGTTTTGTTGCTTTGGTTTTACTTAGTCAGTGCGTTCTGCATGAGCAGCAGCTCGTATTCGTAGAAGCTCCTGTCGGTGCCCGCGGCCGTGGCTGCCCTCTGGCGGAACAGGCTCATCACCTGCTTCATGGCCGAGTGCATGAGCACGGAATACTCGGTGTCGGATAGCGTGGGCAGCCCGAAGTTGATGCGCGCAAACCCGTCGGCGGCGGCGTCGGCGGCCAGGGCGGCTGTCGCGGCGGCCTTCTTCCTGTCTACGCTGCAGGCTTTCACCATCACGCCGATGGCCTCGGCCATGATTTTCCTGTCGGCCTCGGTGAGGCGGCCGCCCCTGTAGGCCGGCATGAACAGCTCGCGCCGCGCGTCGTCAAGGTAGGCCTCGGGGCTGTAGTTGCCCACGGGGTCGTATATTCCGCCCTCCTTCACGCGGTAGAGCACGCCGTTGCTGAGCATGGTGCGCACCACCGAGGCCATTATCTTGTCGTTGTCGCTGAGGTAGGCGTATTCAAAGTTGGCTATCAGCCCCTTCGGCGTGAGCCATGTGCCGTAGGTGCGCATCTGGCCAGCCAGCCACCTCATGGCCTGGCGCTGCCTGGCCCGCGGCACGTAGGTGCGCCCGGCCTTGCCGTCGCCCTGCCTCACCTCGTCGTAAACGATGCCGCCCAGGTATGGCAGCACGTGGTTGACGTGCCTCCTGTACTGCGCCACCACCTGCCCGTACATCTCTTCCATGTCGTCGTAGCGCGCGCCGGGCTCCCTTGTCCACTCGTCGAGGTGGGCCATTATTATCTTCAGGTTGCTTATGGCATAGTCGCCGGCCTTGATGTGGTCGTCGCCCAGGTCTTCGGTCTGGTCGGTGGGGTCGACGGTGCCCATGAGCTGCTGCGCCCCGAACCTGTACATCGGGTCGCCGGCCCTGCGGGCAATCCAAGCGTCGAGCGTGTCTTTCTCCTGCCGCGGCGCCAGGCCCCCGGGTATGATGCGGTAGCCCCAGTTGATGGCGTAGCTGTCGTATACGCCGAGCACCGGCGGGGTGAGCCTCACGCCCCGCTCCAAGTCGCCGGGCTGTGCTATGTAGTTGTTGCGGGCGTAGTCCATGATGCTGGGCGTGGTGCCGTAGCGCCGGGTGAAGGAAGGGCTGCGCAGCGAGTCTACCGGGAAGGCGAAGCTGGCGCCCATGTTGTGCATCAGTCCCAGCGTGTGGCCTATCTCGTGGGATGCCACGTAGCGCATGCTCTCCCACATCAGGCTGTCGGCAAACACCTTGGTGCGCACGCGGCTGTCTACGGCCGCCGTCTGCACGAAGCGCCAGTCGTGGAGCAGGCTCACCACGTTGTGGTACCATATCACCTCGGCGTTGAGTATCTCGCCCGTGCGCGGGTCGACGTGGCTCGGGCCCATGGCGTTGGCCGTGCGCGTGGCGGCATACTTCACGCAGTTGTAGCCCATGTTGTCGGGGTCGAAGTCGGGGTCTTCGGCGGGCGTGGGGTAGTCGCGGGCCACCATCACGTTCTTGAAGCCCGCGGCCTCGAACGCCGCGTTCCAGTCGAGTATGCCCTGCTTCACGGCGCTCCGCCACTTGGGCGGGAAGGCCGAATCTACGTAGAACACTATCTTGCGCTTGGGCTCAACCAGCTCGCCCCTGAGGTAGCGCGCCATGTCGGCGCTGTCGGGCTCAATCCTCCATCGGTGTATCACCGGCTGCTTTGTCACGCGGTCTTCGTCCGACGAGTATACGTTGCGCTCGGTGTAGAAGTAGCCCACACGGTTGTCTTGCAGGCGCAGCGGCATGGGGTTGTCGGGCAGCAGCGCCAGCGAGCGGTGCACCACCACGCTGTAGGGCTTGCCCAGCGGCTGGGTGGTGAACGACATGAGCGTCTCTATCTCTATGTTGCGGGCAAACGCCTTGACCGACTGTATGTTCGAGGCGTCGGCCACGAACGTGCCCTTCAGGTTGTCCTTGCCCCCGAGCAGCTTGCCCAGCGGACTGCTGTCCTTGATGGGGCTTATCGACTTCTCGTTGGCCCCGAAAAACGCCGTGACGTCTATCACCACGCTGCCGCCGTTGGTGGCCTCTATCTTGAACCCCTTGAACACGGGGTTCACGAAGTTGTTGCCGAACGACGCGGCTATGGGGTCGGACGGACCGACCACGCTCCCGTCCTGCACCTCGGTGAGATACACCTTCTGGGCGTCTTTGGCCAGCATGAGCAGGAAGGGCCCGTTGATGGCCTGGCCGGCCACGAAGTCGTGGGTGTCGCTCGTGCGGGCTACGCGGTTGGTAAGCAGCAGGTGCTTGCCGAAAAGCGAGTCGGGTATCTCGAAGTAAACCTTGTTTTGCTTTTTGTTGTGTATTACGGTGAAGAGCCCTGCGGTCTTAGTGGCGTTTTTCACCAGCTTGCCGTAGGCCGTGTCGGCCGTGTCTTTTTTCAGGGCCAGCACCGCGGCGGCGGCCTTCTTCTTGCCACGGGCCTGGAGGCCCGTGCCGGCCGGCGCAGCCAGCAGGAGCGTTGCGGCCAACAGGGCCGGCAGCATTTCGTTTCGTGAAGCTCGGAGCATATCTGTTTTTATATAAATTTACAATTTTCGCAAATTTAAACCTTTTATCCCAAAATAAAAGCCGCAGGTCGGCAAAAACCAGCCCAACGTAACATGTCAACCAATAATACAGAATTATTGCACACTTCTGCCACCTTTTATTTATCAACATGACACTCATGTGCACTGCCCAGTGCCTGTCTCTTATACACATCT
>NZ_JACJJL010000043.1 GCF_016899955.1 Marseilla massiliensis
AAAGAACTCAATTCTTCCCTTTTGCCGGGATTGTTTGATTAATATTAATTTGTCCCGATTTTAACGGGACACTAATGAGTTTTTATTACTGCAGCAGAGAATGAAACACTCTCTCCCATTCACTATAAATCTTCTCTACGGAATATTCTTTGCTTTTCTTGATGGCAGCCAAAGCCATTTGCTCACGCTTACCTTCATCCTTCATGATGTTGGCAATCATACCTGCTGCTTCATTAGCATCATATCCCTTCTCATGATAAGGAAGCACGATACCATCCTTGCCACCATCAATGATATCACATACCGCAGAATAGCTGTTATATACGGCAGGAATCACACCAAAGCTCATACATTCTGCTAGCACTAAAGGAAAACCTTCGTATTCAGATGTAAGCATCAAGATTGAAGCACGCTCATAATATGGCTTAGGTTGCTGGAAGCCTTCAAAAGACACCCTTTGCAAACCATACTCTTTGACCTGTTTCTCTATGTCCTTACGAGCTGTACCATCACCAACTATCGTCAACTTCCAATCTGGGAACACCGGCTCCAGTTTTGCCCACGTATCCACAACTCGGTAAACACGCTTCTGGTTATAATCAATTCTACCCATATAAATAATCTCTTTCTGCTTTTTAGAAAGAAAATAATCATAAGAGGAAGAATCGATGGTCACAGGATTTGTCAATACTTGAAGATGATCAGGATGAGTTATTCCAGTAAACTCTTCAAACTTCTTGACAAAGCTAGGTGAAAGCACCATATACAAGTCAGTATGCTGATATACATACTTCATGCTCCTGCTTGTGATTTGCTTGAATGCAAACATCTTAGCATAAAGCATGGCTTTCTTCAAAGGATTATGAGTTTCCGACAGTGCAATTTCAACATCCTTGATACGAGCGTTGGTATCAGGAGAATTATGATAAATCGCAATAGTCTTAACAGCCATTCCTTCTTTAGCTTCATTCAACACCTTACATGGTACGTATGGCAATCCCCACTGGTTGATAACCACATTGATGTGATTTTCCTGCAATATTCTTCGAACAACATCCACATTCTCCTTAGAATACTTGAAGTCTCCTATCGTATAAAAACGTACAGCAGGATTAGTACGTTTTACCATCATGTCATTGGGTTGCTTAAAGCTCGCAATAACAACCTGATGGCCTTTCTTTATAAAGGTATCAGCGAGTGTTGCTGTAACTACCTCCTGGCCTCCTACCTCGAAGACCTTCATTAAAAACAATATGTCCATACAATCTATACACGTTGCATTTTATGTAACTGTCCATTCCAACATCTACACAAAATAGAAGAAAAGATGGAGGTTTTTCTGTGATGATCCTTAGAAAAGGACAAAGCCGAATATAATCCTTGACAAAAACGCTGTAATCCCCAATCGTTCACTATATTTTGTCCCATTTTTCCATAATCAGACAATTCTTTGTTGGAAAGGGAATCTATAAGACATAAAGAAGAAACTATCGATTCTGTTGAATTTGGATCAAAGACAAAACCATTTTGATGACTTCTAACTAACGTGTTTACACAACCAACTTCATTACTCACTGCAACCACACGACCAGCACACAAAGCTTCATTAACAACTAACCCCCATGTCTCTGTTTTATGACTTGGAACTATTAAAGCTTTTGTTTTACGATACAATTGCTTCAATTCAGCTGGTTTCATAAAATCTTCAAATATAATATTTGGATTATTTGCAGCCATTTTTTTTAAAACATTATGCTCTGGTCCATTTCCAACCATTATCAATGGAGTTTTTCCACCCTTATGCAAATATACTAAATAAGACTTCAAAAAGAAAACTAAATTCTTAAAAGGGACTTGTCTTCCTACTGTCACAAAATAAGCATCATCATTATTATCTAAATATTTTCCACATTCAGACCACCAAAAACTATTATTTACGGCATTTAACCCATAAAAGATTTGTTCTTTCTCAAATCCCCAATAACGCATACTATCCTCATAATCAGGTGATGGGCAAAAAAACGCATCAACACAAGAATACAAATACTTCTTTATAAATGTATTTAGCTTACCACGAACAAAAGTATCCTTATGGCAGTCATCAAACAAAACAATACCACGATTATTTTTCTTTGCCCATTTCAATGCTGCTGCAGAAGAAGGAAAAGCTAATGGTCCTGAAAATATAACATCAGGATTAATTTCCGTTAATCGCTTCTGTAATTTCTTATTTATAGATTTTACAGATATATTATCGTAATTATTATCAGGAAAAAGATATTCAAAATTATACAATTTACTTTTCGAAACTGAAAGAAAAGGGTATAACGGAGATTCTCCCAAAACTTCAATAATATATAATTCGTCTTTGCGGCATTTGCAAAATTCCTGAAAAGCCAAAAGACGATCTACAAAATATGCACTAAAATCCAAATGCGTAATAACTATCTTCATAAAAACTTACTTAAAATCCTTCCAATGATTATTAATTTTAAATCTTACATATTTAAAGAATGTCAATGTAAAAAAATGAGGCAGGCACAACAAGGAAAATCCACAAAGTCTAATTTTCATTTTTATAGGAAGTACTCCCAGCAACAATTGCTGAATAATCAATATAGAACTACGTAGAGTCATCCATCGTTGAAACTCATTTACATACTTTTCGTCATTGAAATCCGATTTAATCTTTGCCTTAACCTGCTTAAGAACCAACAGCGAATCCATATATTTATACGGCATTTTAAAACCACCATAAAAGAAATACAATGCATTCGTATCTATTTGAGAAATTCCTAATTTATTTTGCAAGAAAGAATAACAATACTTAACTGCTAAATCATTACGAGAAGAACCAACTTTCCGTGTAACTCCAGAACTGTTTATTCGATAATATAGAAGTCTCTTTCTTAATGTAACGCATTTCACACCATCCCAAAGCATTCTGTTCCAAAGATCTAAATCTTCGAAATTACAAACTGTTCCATCATCTTTATAACCATATTTTTTCATCAAATCGGCCTTTACCATAATTCCTGGATGGGTTATTTGATTCTCAAAACTTATTACATATTTAAGAATTGAAGAATGGAAAAATAATGGCTTTGAAGATTTTCTATACTTATCCCCATTTTCTGCTAAATCGTAAGTACAAATATTTACTATACCGATAGAATCATCATTTTGAAAAGCTTTTATCTGACTTTCAAAGAGATATTTATCAGCAATATCATCTGCATCCATTCGAGAAATAAACTTACCTTTAGCTAACATCAAACCTTTATTCAATGTTTTTATCAACTTCATGTTGTGCTCATTCTTGACATATCGAATTTTGTTGTCATGATAAGATAATATTATATCTTCCGTAGAGTCAGTACTTCCATCATTGATGATGATAAGTTCAAAATCATTTAAAGTCTGATTCAATATACTATCTATTGCCTGTCTTAAAAAGCGTTCGCCGTTATATACAGGCATAATAACAGATATAAAAGGTGTTTTATTTTCAATCATACACTTTTCTTTTTTATTATTCTTGCAGGATTTCCCACAACAACACAATCATCTGGAATATCTTTAGTAACTACTGCGCCAGCGCCAATGATAACATTATTACCTATCATAATCTTACCTATAACAATAGCTCCTCCACATATTTTCACATTATCACCTATCCATGGCTTATCATCTATTGGAAGTGTTGATTTTTTACCTATAATAACATTTTGCCATAGCTGAAAGTCCTTTCCTATATGACGGGCATTAACTACAGTAGAAAAACCATGCCATATCATAACACCTCCTTCTATTTCAGATGATTTCATGAAGAAGTCCAAATTACTTACACCTGGATATAAAAATCTTAAGAAGTGCGCAAATGGATATCTGAAATAGAATAGATTTCTAAATTCTGGCAACTTTTCCAAATGATGCACAATATTAATCCATGGATGATTTACACTTTTCTGAAATGTTCTATCAAAAGCTTTTAAGTCATCCTCTATATTCTTTTTATCTAACATATAAAATACCAAATGAGGAAAGTATTTTATTGCAAGAAAACAATATAATATAAATCTCAACCTATTCATATTTTCTAACTTTTCTTAAAAAGTTCTTTGTCAACAACACTTTTAATCCCAAGCTAAAGAAAAGTAATCTGTTATACTTTAATAATTTGCCATATAACTTCAAATCCCAAAAATCAATATCAATATTCTTATAAAGTTTGGACTTTAGAAGTTCATATCTGTTTTTATGGCAGAATAATATTAAGTTTAACATTCCTAACTCCAAACTATATTTAGTATATAAAGAAAGATTTTCCTTCAAGAAATAATCATATATATCGTAATGGGCTTTTATGCACGATTCTATATTTTTGACAGATAAGCAATTATTCATATAAGAAGCACCATTGTCAATTCTGTAGTAATATAAAATATCATCCATATGACTTCTCTTGCCTTTATAAAGAAGTTTTGGTAGAATAGAATAATCTTCTCCTAAATCTATTCCATTTTCATTGATAATGTTGTTTTCTTTATACAAAGACCTTTTTATCAAACGACCCCAAATTTGGTTAGTAACAAAACCTAATCTACTTAGAATTATACCATTGTAAATTTCAGCTTTACCATGATAAGGCAAATTTGAAGACATTACATTACCATTAGCAACCTCTGCGAAAGCACAATCAACTATATCAGCTTTTGAATCATGAGCTTCCTTAACCAAAACTTCAACAGCGTTTTCTGCTATATAGTCGTCACTATCAACATGTAAAATGTAATCACCGTTAGCATTTAGTATTGCCGTTCTACGAGCAGCACCTAAACCCATATTCTTCTCGTGATTTATTATTCGTACCTGTTGCATCCTTTGAGGATAATTTTCCAACACTCTATTAAGAACCCCAATACTATCATCCTTTGTGCAGTCATTCACAAAAACATATTCTATATCTGAATAAGTTTGCTCAAATAGTGATTTTGCACATTTTCCAATATATCGTTCCACTCCATATATAGGAACTAAAATAGAAACCTTCAACATAATTCTAATTTAATGATATATACCAAACTTCTTTGCATATCTAGTCAAAATATTCCGATTAGGCACACCTAACAAATGGGATAATTTCATTTCAAATCTACTATACCATGGAAGCCAAGTAGAAGTATAATGATGTACGGAATAGGTATCAACAGTTTTCTTTACTTTACCTGTACCATAATCATTTGCTACAAAATATTCAAATGGGAAAATGATAACATATTCTTTATGATTTATATCATAACCAACATGCCCAATTTTTTTCTTCAACATAGAAGTCAAACGAAGTACATTTGTACCGGGATTCAAACTATCAAACTCTAAATTATCATAACAGGCAAGGAAATCCCTTACCATATCCCCTTTCTTCTCACTTGCAATCAAGCATGTAGCAACAAGAGTTTCGGATTCCATACCTACGAAGGCAGTAAGATTGAGTAAATCATCAAAACTTTTTAAAACTTCCACATCAGTATCCAAGTAGATGCCTCCATACTGATACAATACATCTATACGACAATAATCCGAAACAAAAGCCCACTTCTTTTCTTGGTAAGCTCCCTTAATATACTTATTTTTATAGACATCATAGTTAGTCTCATTCCATTCCATAATATTATAGTCTGGACATTGCTTTTTCCAAGTATCAATATACTTTAAAACTGATTGTGGCTTTGGCTTACCGCCAAACCAACAATAATGAATTATTTTAGGTATCATCTCATTATATTTTATTTTTTAACTTTAATGGTAACCATACTGAAAAATTGAAAATAATTCTAGTTAGTTCATAAATCATTAAACCGATAAAGTTAGGCTTCATAAAATTATGAACATAATATCTTTGACTCTCTCTACTTTTCATGAAAGAAGAATAAGAAAACTTAACCTTTTTAGTAGACGCAGCACCAAGATGAACACAACGGAGCTGAGGACAGATATAGTTCACCATTCCTTCTTTCTTTATTTTTTGACACAAAATATCCTCCTCATAATACAAGAATGTGCCAGGATCAAAACTTCCAATTTTCTCAAACATTTTTTTTGAGAAAAGCATACAAGACCCCGAAGGTAAATCAATCTGCAAACTTTGCTTTTTAAGAAGTTTTGGCTCCTTATATAAAAAACAACGGTTTAAATCCACATTTGTTGACTTTCGGAAAGTATAACAAATATTTTGATAAATCATTTCTGTAATACCAACAGACTTTCTTGCACATGTGTAGTCTATTTCCTTTTTGTCTTTCTTTAGCAATAGAGGACTTACTATTGCAGCATTAGGTAACGTTTTCAGTCTTTCCGTAAGCTCAGGAAGGAAATCTTCGATAAACAATATATCATTATTCAATATCAGTACTTTGTCTATAGAAGAATCGGCATAAGCTAATTTTAATCCTTTATTATTTCCTACCGCATAACCATCATTACTTTTAGAAACAAGAAACGTCGCCTTTTTAAGTATCAGAGAATGCTGTGGAGAAAACTCATCAAATTTAGCATAATCATTTTGAAATGTTTCTTTTAAAAAGAAGTCAAGTTCTTCTATCACATTGAGATTGGATGATCCGTTGTCTACGACAATAAACTTAACTGGATACGTATTATAATTCAATACAGATTTAATACAATTTATTGTATCATATGAATTATTATAATTCAATATTATAATAGATATATACATATTTTTATTCTATCAGTTTTTTATTATTCATAATATGCAAGTCGCAAATGTAAAGAATAAGTGCCCATACGACATATTCATAAGCTTTTAAATATGGAAATATCATGACACAATTTATAAATGTTCCAAAGACAAACAATTTAAGATAAAGAGGTATGTGTGTACCTTTACGAATCAAAATGTTCCACACTAACAACACATATACTACAATTTCAAAAATACCATAAAAGAACCATGCTCCAAATATTCCGATATCGGTAGGCCAAAAATAGTACATTCTACCCCAATATTGAAGTTGAGGATGAATGCCATTTCCCAAAAAGAAACTTAGAGGATTGCTAACGATTTTATCCCAATAAAAAGCCAAAGACAACATTCGAATATTATCTGATGTTTTCTCATCTTTTGTCTGAGTTAAAAGTTCTCCAAACAGAACATCCGAATATGAGTAAATTATAAATAAGAAAATAGCCACTGAAATAAACAATAGCAGTTTTCCTTTACCTTTTTTTATAAAAATAAACGAACATGCAATGGCAACAATAGATGCAAACATTAATTGACGTGTCAAATATAAATATACAGAACATGCCAATGCAACAAAAAGGCTCAAATTACGTAGATTTTTCCTCTCATTAATTTTTTGCCATGAATAATATAATGCAAGTAAAGAAACTATAAAGCAAACAATTCTATAGCGATATAATCCATTTCTCACCTCTGCCATCTCTCCATTATAAAAATAACTATTTGGATCAGATACTCCAAATATGGCTGATGATGGCATAAATTGTTGAACTATCTGAATTAGAAAAATAATTAAAGCGATTTTTACAATACTGCTAATCAAAACAGCTTCAGAAACATTGTATTCATGCAAGATAAAGTACACTAAAAAAGTAGTAGATGCCATATAAGGAGTAATTGTATCATAGCTCATATCACCTTCATACAAACGAGTTATCATGCAGAAAAAAGGAATAACAGTTAAAGCTATTATATACTTTTTCATTGGCATAGACATGTTCACGTTTTTTTTTCTTTGCATAAACGAGACTAATATTATCAGCAAATAAAAAAATATCATAACATGCCTACCAAAATTTCCATCCCAACCAACTTTATTAAATCCATCGGATGAAAAGAAAATAAAAGTAAGCAGCAAGCCAAATACCGCCCATTTTTTCTTTTTATTATTAGTAATCTGCATCATTTTTTTCTTTTCTTAAACTAATAGAATTTATCGAGTCAACTAAAAAATTTTCAGAATGTTTTCTAATATCTTCTAGGTAACTTTCTGTCTTTTGAATATTTATAGGCGATTGTATACTTATAATACAATCTTGATTACCCGTTATTTTCATTAGATTATTTAATCTACTATCAACATCACCATTAATACAAAAGAATTTCTTATTGAAAAGAACCGCAAATACCATTAAATGAAAAGAAGCCCCACAGACTACTTTTGAATTTTTCACCAAGTTCAAAAACTCAGATGGTCCGACAGCCGCATATGCTTTAATATGCTTATATCTTTTCAAATCACCTGGCGTATATGAATTTTCTACTATAACAGGTAAATTATACTTTTCTCCGATATTCTCCGCTATTTGCAGGAATTCATGACGAGCACCACCTGGTGTATAATAGAATATATAATCTTCTTTTATTAGAGGCTCCTTACCATAGAGCAAATCATAATCGCATCCATCAAGAAGCATGGTTGGATCAAGCACAATTTCGACATTCTTAAATATACCATAGTCTTCTATAAATTGCTTCGTTCGCTCTTCTCTTACAGATACAGCCCTATAACCTTGAAGTAGCTTTTTTAGATATTTTACGTCTTGCGTTTCCGGAGACGGTCCCATAGATGGTGCATAAGCAATTTTTGGAATATCTGAATTTAAGAAATTTCCAAAATACACTTCACTGAAATCAAAAGCATTGGTATTCCAAATTTGGTCACTTCCTGTTATCAATAAATCTATACCAATATCATCCTTGATTAATTCATCAATAGAATTATACTCTTTAGATAGATTCAAATATTTATGTAGAAAAGAATTAAATAAATTCCATTTCTTATATAATTTACAAACTTCAATCGGAGTAAATAATAATCGCTTGAAGCTAAGAATTATGTTACCTTTATTATTCCATTTCAAAGGCTTCGAATATGTCTTTTTTTGTATTTCTGGTCTAAAATTAATAATTTCAACCTGATGTCCCTGTCTTTCCAAAAATGTCTGCAAGGCATACGCCTGCAACATCGAACCATAATTGAAAGCAGCATGAAACGTTATTATTCCTATTTTCATTTTTTCAATAATTGCTTAATTTTTCTTTTTAATAATATTTTCCAAATGGTCATTTGATATGAACGCTTAATCGAGAACAAATGACATAAAGCTCTAAATCGTTTTATTTCATTGTTTATTGCCTTTGGTGCTCTCAATTGATCATTACCATTAATTGCTTCCGTTACAGGACGCTCATAGAGATTCAAGCTATGACGAATTGCATTTACTAACAGCATACCCTTATCCGTAATAGGCAGCACACAAGATACGCCATTCTTATGCTCTGGAATATCCTTATCTGAAACCTCTTTGCCTAATCCCCAGAAATCACCTATCGTTATATCTGATATACGATTAGATTTGGCATAATGGCAGGAGCTACAACTATAACGAAATGTACAACCATCAATAAATGTATCCATATATAAATCTTCATAACGATGTGTCCAAAGATTATCCGACTTATAGAGAAGTTTATTCTGCTCAAAGACACAAAGGCTATATTCATTAGGTAGCCTGAACTTTACATTAGTCACTCTGGCTGCATCAATCTTTAAATTCCTTTGAATATAATCCTTCAAGAATTGGTTGGAAGGAGTACCATGGCAAATAATGTCAACCAAATATAGGTTATCCGGCATTGTTCTATACAACTGCTTGATAGCAGCAACTTGACATGGAGTTCCTATAAACAACACCGGAAGACCCTGTTTAACATCTTTACGTAACTGTGGTATAATATATTCTATCTGGCTTTGCACATATTTCGAGCCCTTTAGCAAATGCAAATCCTCCATCTTATCAACCCGAATATGTGAAATCTGAATATTGGGAAGAACCGAACATCCATATACTACACCTCCTAAAGATACAATATACTGGGACAATACAGATGCCGCACCACCGGAAGTACTTGTTACATAATCTTGAGCGTCCTTGGCCCATGCCGCATAAGCTTTCTTTGGGTAAGAGCAGTCAATATATTGCAAAGAAGGACACCCCTTTTGGCATAACTTACAATTGATACATTTTTCTTGATCTATCACAGGATACAAATGCCCAAGGAAGCCAGGTTTCATTTCAATGCAATGCTTAGGGCATCTTGCCGCACATAAGCCACATCCTGTGCAGTCTTTATAATCACATATCACTTTCATCATCTATGCATTTTATTTTTTACCATAGTTACTAACATATTCCTCTCATTTGCTTTTAATCCTACGAACCATGATGCTACAAATGTCATGACAACAGCAACGAGGCTTAGTAGGATAAAACTCAACCAAGTATCCGTTTTAAAATACTCTAGCTTTATAATTATAGGCAAAGGCAGGGCTACGGCTGTCATACCGAATACAGGAAGAAGGACATTCCTCAACATTGCCCTTAATGAATATCCAATCTGTTTGCGACAATAGAGGAAACGAACGAATCCGGATATTGCTGTAAACACTATTGTAATATAGAACACGGATGGAGCATCACAACCTAAACGTAGAACTACATAACCAACTGGTACAATGCATAAGATAATGGCACTTACAACAATTTGATAATTTCGAATCTTTCCTGTAGCTGACAATGAAGTCATCAATGGAGTCCCGAACAGATTACCTACTAAAGAATCAACAAGAATCAAAATGATAAACAACGCTGTATAATTAGGCACCTCAACCAACCATAGATGCAGCACATAATCTATATTCAGAGATAACGGAAACGCCATGAAGAAGAGTATCATATAAGAAAACTTGATACCTAGATATGTCAATTTCTCCATTTCTTCAAGCTTGCCATTGGCATAATTTTTGGTTATTTGTGGATTCAGAGCCATCTGGAAGTTTGATATAAAGTTCATGACTGCACTAGATACCTGTGCAGCAACTCCACGTGCCGCATTAATAACTGGACCAAAGAAGAGGTTTAAAACGATGTTCAAACCCTGATCTCTCAATAACCAGGCGATACTTCCAAAAAGATTCCATCCTGCAAAACCAGACATCTGCTGATAAAGACTTTTATCCCAGAATAAGCGAAACTTACTTTCTGGATAATTTCTTCGACAATATATCTGATAAATCGCACGAATCAAAAGCTGCACAGCAAATATCAAAACTGCATAAGCTATCAATTTGTCAAACGGACTAACACTGAGTAAATATACGATACCCAGTTTCAACATGACCTCAATAATACTGATGTAGGCATAGACACTCATCTTTTCATGCGCAATAATCACAGCATTATAAGGAACCTGTATGATATTTACACAGAAAGAAAGAATTGCGAATTGAAACACCCAATTTGCAGCAACCAAACGATCAGCAGGTATCACTAACTTATAATTGACGAACCACAATCCAATAGACTCTGCTAAAACGACAATGGTTAAAGCAATTGCTATATGAATATTCAATGATGCTGCAAATACATTCTTCAGTTTTGTCGTATCACCCTTACCCAATTCAAAAGTTAGGAATCGCTGTGTTGATGTGGTCATACAATTGTTGAGGAAAGCAAACATAGTTACTACTCCTCCAACAACATTATAGATACCATAATCTTTGATTCCCAACTGTGCGAGAACAACTCTCGATGTATAGAGAGTGACAAGCATGATGAGAATCATGCGGAAATAAAGGAACAAAGTATTCTTTGCAACGCGTTTGTTATTTGTTTCTGCCATTCTTTTCTTCTAATATATTTCTAATAATTACTTCTACCTTTTGAGACCAAACATTCCAATTAAGCTTTTCCCGATACACATCACGTGCAGTCACAGACATTCTCTCCAACTCACCACTTTCAAGACACGCCTTAATCTTAGCACCAAAATCCGCACCAGTAGATCCTAATGGTAATAGATAGCCATTTTTACCATTATAGATATAATTACCAGTTCCACCGGTAAGATGTGAAAAACTTGGCAACCCATACGCACTGCTTTCACAAAACGCAATGCCGGCTGCCTCCTGCAATGTAGGCAACAGCATGCATTGACATTGTTTGATTACTTTTACGAGACGATTATACTGTTCGGGCATGTTCTTATTAAGAAATCCAACATAATCTATATATGGCAGAGTCTTGACAGACTCATCCAAATCCTTTATGCCTACGATATGTAAAGTGGCTGGAATACCATTCTCATTAAGCCATTTGCAGGCATCTACTGCTATTTGACCACCCTTACGCTTCCAATCTACACCCAAAAACAATATGTGCAGATGACCATTAAAATCAAAGGTTTTCTCAATGATATCCTTATCATCCAAGTTGGCACCAAACTCAACTATATGAACTTTCGAAGGATTCTGGTGATAATCGTTTATCGCAGAATTTGCTGCCCATTGAGAAGAAACGATGAACGCTTTAGAACGATCCATCGCCCGTTGCTCCACTTTATTACCTTGCTTGATGGCATAAGCAGACAAACCTTTAAAATAATAATCGACCATGATGTTGAATGTGGCATCAGAAAGATAAATGATTGGTTTGTCCGTTCTTAAAGAATACAGAGCTTCACTACAGAAAGGAGCAAACAAAACATCGCACTGCTGAACGGCACTCATATTTATAGTTTTAGACTGGAGCATGGCACCAATCACGGAATGGGTACAATCCAAACACTTGTGACTTATCTTGCCTATCACTCCCATCATTTTCTGATACAAGAAATATTTCTTGGATTTCTCCATCTTTATCCAAGCCACTTCGCAACCTATAGATTTCAACAGATCGCTCATCTTATGTGGCGTTCCGCTCAGAGCCTTCTTGTCTTCTGGCGAATACCACCCGATAAAACCTACCTTTATTTTATTGTCTAACATAATCTTCTATTTTTTGAATATTTACATTGTCTAATACCTTATCTACAAATCTGATAACAACATGTCCAATCAGTAAACTGCCAACAATGGTCAATACATAAACCAATATTCCCAAACATATATTATAATCAATAACTGTTACAAGCCACTCATAAAAGGGAACAAACAATCCGTCAGTTACCAGATAAATGAAAAGTACAGGTTTCAAAAGTTCATTTAGTTTGGAAGAATATCGAGGTTTTAGCCCTTTCACATAATAGAACAAAGCGACAGCCATCATCGTGATTAACGGTGTATTATAGTTAAGTAGAATGAACACTATCTTCTTACAATAATGGTCACATAACAACATCAGTCCTACAAGCAACAGAAAACAACAGACAAATAACACCAATGCCCTATGTTTGTTGAACTCAATCTTGTAGATTTTACAATATCGACCCATCAGAAAAACCGACAATAATCCCAAGAAATTCGAACCACCATTCTCTTGAAATCGAAGAAACGATATGGTTTGATATACTATCAATGCGACAACAATCACAAGAAATCCATTCTTCGTAAGGCTCTCAATACCTTTGTTTAGTATTGGCAACAATAAAAATATGAGCATATAGGATGTCATGAACCACCAACGCAATGTGCTTATAGGAAAACAAACTGTCAAAAGTCCCCTTAATGAGAAAGAGTCGAACAAGAATCCACCAGCAAGACACGTCATCAAAGAAATGATAATCAACCATATTTCCATCGATATACCTTTCTTGACTGAAAACCTTATGCCATAATAGCCTGATATAAACATGAAGCAGTAAGTAGCCGGAGCGAACAAAGCGGACAAGACAATACCTGTCTCATCAGTTATTCCTTCCATACTACCCCCCCCCCCGATATTCTTGAACCCATAGCCGTGAACCAAGATATGCCAGCAAAATATAGCCATCATCAAGACTAGGCGCAAGACTTCTATATTTGTATTTCTTACTTTTTTATTCATTTTTATTAAATCACTACTGTCCCGTTAAAAATGGGAATTGG
>NZ_JACJJL010000044.1 GCF_016899955.1 Marseilla massiliensis
GTTGCTAACAAACAGATGAAACTTTTAAGGAGGTTTATCTGCCTTAACATTAACGTGAATTCGTCGAACTCACGTTAAAATAGTAAAATCAAGAATTAATTTGCGAATACAGAATGCAAAGATAATACAAATAAGCGAAATACAGACCAAATTACAGAAAAAAAACAACAGAAAATTAAAGATTCATTAGGCTTTGATGATTTTGGAGCGCAAAGTAAAGCCGCACGAAAGCCAACTTGAACCGGAATTGCGCTGCCACCCCGCTACCGAAATACGGGTGTGGCAACGGCGCGGAAAAGAAAGGCAAAACGAGATAAAAAGCCAGGCGCGCCGCTCCACAGTGTGGAACGGCGCGCCTGGCATATCGGAATGCCTGCCACGGCAAAGCCGCAACCCGGCATTGCTGCCCGTAACACGCCCATGAGGCAGGCGCACAGCGTCACTTCATGCGCCACCCCGAGGGGCCCTCAACCATTGGCACCACCACCTCTTCCCTGGTGCTGTCGCCAAAGCACAGCAACAGAAACACGTTGGTTTGGCGGGCCACCGAGTCGGCCACATACTTCACCACGCTCACACGGGCTATGCCGCCGTGCTCCTCCCGCTGCCGGGCCATGAACTGCTTGGCGCCGGCCAGCAACTGCTCGCGGTAGGCCGCAGGCAGGCTGTCGGCGCCGGCCACACCGGCCAGATAGTCGGCATAGCGCCCCGCAATGAGGTGGCCATAGCCCTCGACGGCAGCCTTGGCAGCCTGTTCGCCGGGCTTGGGCTCTTCCTTGCAAGCAGCGAAGGCAGCAGCCACGATGCACAACAATGCGACGACCGGGCCTTTCATGCTACTTCTGGCGTATGAAGATGTTGATGGGCGAGCCCGTCAGAGTCCAGTTTTCACGTATCTTGTTCTCGAGGAAACGGCGGTAGGGCTCCTTGATATACTGCGGCAGGTTGGCGTAGAACACAAACGACGGTATCTGGGTGTTGGGCAGCTGCGAGCAGTACTTTATCTTGATGTACTTGCCCTTGATAGATGGTGGCGGATAAGCCTCTATCAACGGCAGCATCACCTCGTTGAGCTTGGTGGTGCCGATGCGCAGCTTGCGGCTGAGGTAAACGTCCTTGGCCGTCTCGAGCACCTTAAAGATGCGCTGCTTGGTGAGTGCCGACGCAAACACTATGGGGAAGTCGGTGAACGGTGCCATGCGGTTGCGTATGGCCGTGGTGAAGGTGTCTATCACCTTCTGCGTCTTGTCTTCCACAAGGTCCCACTTGTTGACCACCACGACAAGGCTCTTGTTGTTCTTCTGTATTATCTGGAAGATGTTCATGTCCTGGGCCTCGATGCCCCGCGTGGCGTCAATCATGAGTATGCATACGTCGCTGTTCTCGATGGCGCGTATGGAGCGCATGACGGAGTAAAACTCGAGGTCGCCCGTCACCTTGTTCTTGCGGCGTATGCCGGCGGTGTCTACCAGGTAGAAGTCGAAGCCAAACTTGTCGTACCGCGTGTATATGCTGTCGCGCGTGGTTCCGGCAATCTCGGTCACTATGTTGCGGTCTTCGCCGATGAAGGCGTTGATGATGCTGCTCTTGCCTGCATTGGGTCGGCCCACCACGGCAAAGCGGGGTATGCCGTCCTCGAGCAGTTCGCCGTTGCCCTCGGGCAGCTTGGCCACCACGGCATCGAGCAGGTCGCCCGTGCCTCCGCCCGATATGGCGCTCACACAATAGGGGTCGCCCAAGCCCAGCTTGTAGAACTCGGCCGCATAATAGCGCTGCGCGTTGTCGTCGGCCTTGTTGGCCACGAGTATCACGGGGAGCTTGGTGCGCCTCAGTATCTTGGCTACGTCCATGTCGAGGTCTGTGACGCCGTTGTTCACGTCGACGAGGAAGAGCACCAGGTCGGCCTCTTCGGTGGCTATCAATACCTGCTTGCGTATCTCCTCCTCGAAGATGTCGTCGGAATTGACCACCCATCCGCCGGTGTCAACAACGGAAAACTCACGCCCGTTCCATTCGCACTTGCCGTACTGACGGTCGCGCGTGGTGCCTGCCTCGTCGCTCACAATCGCCTGTCGCGACTGGGTGAGGCGGTTGAAAAGTGTAGACTTGCCCACGTTGGGTCGTCCTACTATTGCTACTAAATTTGCCATTTGCTTGTTTACTATGTGTTGTTGCGGCACGCGGGCAACGCCCGGTGCCGCTTTGTTGCTGAATCAATGCCATGCCCGCGCGGCCCACGGCCACCACCGTCAAACGGGGTTGTAGCCGAAGCTGTCGAGCTCTTTGTCGGAGCTACGCCAGTCTTTGTCGACCTTTACGAACACTTCGAGGTAGACGCTCTTGCCGAAGAAGCGCTCGAGGGCCTTGCGGCTCTCGGTGCTCACCCGCTTCAGGGCAAT
The DNA here is from genome assembly GCF_016899955.1 of Marseilla massiliensis. Classification (GTDB taxonomy): domain Bacteria; phylum Bacteroidota; class Bacteroidia; order Bacteroidales; family Bacteroidaceae; genus Prevotella; species Prevotella intestinigallinarum. The sequence continues at coordinate 2,400 of NZ_JACJJL010000044.1, forward strand.
GCCCTTGTGGCCTATGACGATGCCCTTCTGCGACTCGCGCTCCACGTAGATGACGGCGTTGATGTGTATGTGTGTGTCGTCTTCCTTGAAGCTCTCCACCCTCACCTCCACCGAATAGGGTATCTCCTTGGCATAGTATAGCAGTATCTTCTCGCGTATTATCTCGCTCACGAAGAACCGGGCCGGCTTGTCGGTGAGCTGGTCTTTGCCGAAGTAGGGCGGACTGTCGGGCAGCAGCTCGCCGATGCGCTTTAGAAGCAGGTCGGTGCCAAACTTGTTGAGCGCCGATATGGGCAGAATCTCTGCCTTGGGCAGCAGCTCGTGCCAGCGGCCCACTATCTGGCCGAGCTTCTTCTGGTCGGTCTGGTCTATCTTGTTGATGAGAAGCAGCACCGGGACGGTCATCTTTGCCACCTTGTCTAGGAAGTCCTTGTTTTTCGTAGGGTCTTCTATCACGTCGGTGACATAGAGCAACACGTCGGCGTCCTGCAGTGCCGACTCAGAGAAAGCGAGCATAGACTCCTGCAGCTTGTAGTTTGGCTTGAGCACACCCGGTGTGTCTGAAAATACAATCTGCATCTCGGGCGTATTCACTATGCCCATGATGCGGTGGCGTGTTGTCTGCGCCTTAAACGTAGCTATCGATATGCGTTCGCCTACGAGCTGGTTCATCAGCGTAGACTTGCCCACGTTGGGATTGCCCACTATGTTTACAAATCCTGCCTTGTGCATTTGTGCTGTATTTTTGCATTTGCGCCGCTGTGCCCATACCTTTATCGGGCGTAGCGGCGATAGTGTCTGCAAACTTACGAAAAAAAAATGAAACTGCCTACCCTTTTGCAGAAAATCGTAGCGGCGGCCTGTGCTTTTGCCGCCATGTGGGCTGCTGGGCCGCCACCGGCAAAGCCACGCCGGCACGCAAACAAAAATCACCGGGGCCGGCAAGCGGGCCGGATTACGGCCTGTACCGACGCCACACGGCGGACGGTAGGCGCGCCGAAAAAACGCAAGCCCGATGCCCCGCCGGGCCAAGGCACGACAGGACATCGGGCAGGAATGGGCACAGGCAGCCGCAGGCCGGCGCATGCGGCGAGGCTGCCGGAGCCGCAGGCCGCTGACGCCGAGGCCCACGGCAAGCAGGCCGCCGGCGGTCAGAACCTCAGGCTGATATAGAAGCGCATGGAGCCCACCTTCCACTTGGCCGACGGCTCGTCGCCCGACAGGTCGATGTCGCCGCCGTCCTCAATGTCTTCGAGCTCGCTTAGGTCGAACATGCTGTCGTACTTGACATTGCCCCAACGGCCCTCGATGCCTAAGGAGATGGCCTTCCAGGCCACTGCGCCGCCAAACGAGAAGAATGTGCCGTAGCTTGTGCTGAACTCCTCGGCGGCGTAAAGCATCGACATCGTAGGCGTGACACGGAAATAAAGGCTGGCCTTCAGCTCATCGACGGGATTGACCGTGACAGAAGGGCCTATCGACATGCCTATCTCGGCCTGGTACATGTCTTCGGTCTCAACGCCGGTGCCATCGTCGCCGCCCGACGTGCCGTAGTCGCCTGGGTCGTAATAGTTGCCGCCGTCTTGCGACGAATCGTAGCCGTCGCCTCCAAAGAACCCGAACTTGTCTTCATACTTCGCGAAGTTGATGTCGAAATAACTCCAGTCGATGCCAAACTTAATCATGCCCAGGATTGGCTTCTTGTGCAAATAATATGTGCGCCCGCTGGTAAGCGCCACGCCCAGGTTTGACCGCCATGTGCCGTTGATGTCTTTCTGGGTGAGGCTCTGGTTGACGTAGGCAATGTTGAAATACTTGGCGCGGTCGTTCCATATCCTGCGGTTGCGCGAGTCTTCCTCCAGCTCCTGGTTGCTCGACTTCAGCGAACGCATCTCTTGCTGCAGCGAGTCGACAAGCATGGTGAGAGAGTCGCCCGAGTGTACTCCGGGTGCCACCTCTTGTATCTGTTGGGCTGCGGCGTGGCCCGAAGCCAACACTGCAATCGCAGCCATAATCATACTTTTCATTGTCATTGTTGTAATCGTAGTTTTATGTTAGCAATGTTATATTCTATCCATTTCTGCCATGAAGTTCCAGTCAAGGAAGATGTACACGCCGCCACGCTCTATCAGCACGTCATAAATAACCAAGCCGGCATCGCCACTGTCGGGAACCACAAATGTGATGCCGTCGGCGGTCACGGTTGTCTCGGCATAATGATAATCCTGGTTCTCATTGCCGCCATAGAGCAATACGCGGTCGCCCTGAATGAAACATTGGCCGCCTATGGTCAGGGTCTCGCCCGGACGATATGTGTCGGCGGCAGGGTAACTCAAGCACGAATACGGTGGTGCAGACACTTGGCCAACGTAGAACTCCTCGCCGTTGCGCTCAAGGTAGACTTGGGCTTCGCCCAATATGTATGCCGCCGACTCTATCATTTGATCGTCATAGATGAGTATGTTGGCCTCCTGCTCAACAGTTGAGACTGTAATGCCGCCCTCGTTGTCGAAAGTCATTGAACGCAGAAAGATACGGTCGACATCTGAAAGGTCCATGCCTTCAACGGTGAAAGTGGTAAGCCCGTCCGTCTGCGATGTGGTATTGCACGAATAATTGTATAGCTGTATGTAGCCTATGAAATACTTCACCCCATTGCGTACAACGTAAACAGTGGCGTTGCCCCATACAATCTCGCCCGGGATGACAAAGTCAAGGTATGTGTCGCCATAGTTTATGACAGTGGCTTCAACCTCGGTCAAGACGTCGGCCACGCCGTCGCCATTATAATCTAAATCTTCGCTATAGCCCGGTTGGCCACTTTCGTTGGTGCCATTCTGCACCAGCACCCTGTCGCCGGCAGTAAAACCAGTGCCGCGCAGGGTAACCACCGACCCTGTATAAAACTCACCGTAACTCGGCAGCATCACATTGATTGTTGAACCGTCTGCGACCGAATCGTCTGTAAACGGGGCGTGCTCGTCCTCAACGCACGACACTTGCATCATGGCTGTGAGCAACATCGGCAACAACACACGGCCTGCCTTTAGTATTCTTTCCTTCATTCTCCCTTTGTTTTGATGTTAAACATATAGTCTTAAAAATGCAAATCATGGCTAAATACGCTAATTGCCATTAAAAGCACAAACAGAAAATCGCGTTCAAAGTTAATGTTTTTTAATCTCATGGCCAAATATTCCGCACGAAAATTCAAATTATAACCAAAACTAAGAAAAGGCCAACCGGTTGCCAACGCCAACACCACGATGCGTTGCACTAAAATGTAAGTAGCTGCCTGAATTAAATTGCCACCAGATAGTGCGCAGTTCCCGGAACGGCTTCCAAAGCCGGAAGAGGGGGCGGAATGGGCCACTCGACCGATGGGGCTCTTGGAAACAGCCCGTAAAAGCGTGAAAGATGACGGTAAAGGCAACCCGCATGAATTACAAAGGGCGCATTGCATGCAAAACAAAAACAGCGCCCCACCCGGCTTGCAGGTGATGCGCTGCTTTTGTTAAGTAGCTGTTCAAAATTAACAGATACAATAGACCTTGCAGGTGTCCTCTATATCTTTGCCACCATCTTGTGTGCTCTTTCGGGCCGCATACCAAAGTCTCATCGGTCGCGTAGCCAGCTACGCTCTCTCTTCGGGCTTTGGCATGCGTCTCCGAAATAGCGCACAATTTGATGGCAATTAATTCTGAACACCTACTTAAAACTATCAACAGGCTTATTTTGCCTCGTGAACAGAACTGCCGTCGTAACCCCACTTCACATAGGTGGCGCCATGCACAAAGCCTGCACCGAAAGCCGTGAATATGAGGTTGTCGCCCTTCTTGAGCCGTTTTTCATTATCCCAGAGGGCCAACGGTATGGTGGCGGCACTTGTATTGCCGTAATGCTCGATATTGACCATCACATGGTCCATAGACAGGTCGAGGCGCTTTGCCACAGCCTCTATGATGCGCATGTTCGCCTGGTGGGGCACTACGAAGGCAATGTTGTCCTTATTCAGACCGTTGCGTTCTGCGATGAGCGCGCAGTCGTCGCTCATGCTTGTCACGGCGTAGCGGAACACCGTGCGCCCTTCCTGGTAGAGGTAGTGCAGACGGTGGTCAACAGTAAACGGCGACGGCGGGCACACTGAACCTCCGGCCTTGATGTGGAGGAAAGGCAACCCCTTGCCGTCGGTACGGAAATGCGAATCCATGAGCCCGACATTCTGCTCGGTTGTTGCTTCCACAAGCACGGCGGCAGCACCGTCGCCGAAAAGCGGACAGGTGCTACGGTCAGTGTAGTCGACCACAGACGACATTTTATCGGCACCGATTACAATAATCTTCTTGTAACGGCCGCTCTGAATCATCGACGCAGCAACGTCGAGAGTATAGAGGAATCCGCAGCAGGCAGCCCAGAAATCAAACGCAAAGGCGTTTTTCAGCCCGAGCTTGCCCAGCACTATCGATGCCGTGGACGGAAACTGGTAATCGGCAGTTGAAGTGGTGACGATGAGGGCATCAATCGTGTCTGGGTCGACCCCCGTCTTATGTAGCAACTGCTTTGCTGCCTTGCGCGCCATGTACGACGTCCCAAGGCCCTCTTCGGTGAGGATGCGGCGCTCCTTGATGCCGACACGCGTCATAATCCACTCATCGTTGGTGTCTACCATCCGCGACAGCTCGTCGTTGTTAAGGACGTAGTCGGGAACGTAGCCTCCGATACCTGTGATTACCGCGTTGATCTTCTCCATTATTCAGCCACTTCTTCCTTAACTACAGCCACCTTTCCACGGTAGTAGCCACAAGTGGGGCATACATGGTGGTATACGTAGTAAGCTCCGCAGTTGGGGCATACTGCCAATGTAGGCGCTACTGCATTGTCATGGGTTCTTCTTTTGCGTGTACGAGTCTTTGACTGTCTTCTTTTAGGATGTGCCATTTTCTTTTAATCTTTAATTATTGTTTTTAATTTCTCTAATCCGCTCCACCGTGGGTCCACGGCCTGCGAGCCTTCCGCATCGTCGGCCATGCCGGCAGAGTGCTCGCTGAGAGCCTCCATCATGGCGACATTGCACTGGCCGTCGGCATGGACGTGCTTGATGGGGATGCCTAAGGCTATGAATTCGTAGATGTACCACGCCACATCAAGCACACCGTCATCCTCGGGCACTGTAACGAGGTCTTCATCATCGGAATATTCATCTCCAAGCCTGGCTGTCAACTGGCCATCGGCAACCACAGGCTGGCGCATATCGTCAAGGCAACGGTCGCAAGCGACTGTCACCTCGGCGTCTATATGAAAGCGAAGCTCGAAGTAACCACCGGCAACTTTCCTCACAGTAAGGCTGACATCGGCATCGCCACGCCTAACCTCGGGGGCGTCTATAGCCTCGAAGTAGCTGTCACTGAGGCGATAAGTGAACGTTGTAACGTCATCACTCAGCCCTTTAAGGTCTATCTTCAATGATTCCAAACTGCACATTTGCCTGCTTCCTTTTAACAATTGCACCCACCGCACACGCCTACGACTATCCTTCCCGGCGCATGCGGGCACAATGTTTCGGGCTGCAAAGTTACGAATTATTTTTCATATCTGCCAATTATATTGCTTTTTTTTGCATTGCACGGCTGCTCTTTGATGAAAAACATTGATAATCAATCAAAAGCGGCTACGCACAATGCTACTGGCCATAAATGCCTGCCCTATTATGCACGAGCCTGGCATCAGGCCGCCGAAGGCCCCGTTTCGCATTAACTCGGTATGGGCATTGCAACGTCAGCCCACCGCGCGGCTCACACCCATGCGCTATGTTACGGTTTGCCAGCCATCTCAGCGTAAGAGCAGGTCTGTTGCGCAGGGGCCAGGGCTATGCTTTCCGCAATTCGATGCGGAACACCGTTCCCCGGCCCACCTCAGAGCTTTTAACAAAGATCTTGCCTTTGTGATACTCCTCGACAATTCTCTTTGCCAGCGACAATCCCAAGCCCCATCCCCGTTTCTTGGTTGTGAAACCGGGGGTAAAAACGCTCTTCAGGTCTTTCTTCCTTATGCCCTTGCCTGTGTCATGCACTTCAACGACAACCCTTCCCGGCTCATCGAGCAGGCGTATGAGTATTGTGCCGCTGCCCTCCATGGCGTCGACGGCGTTCTTGCAAAGGTTCTCTATCACCCACTCAAACAACGACGAGCTCATCTTCACGACCACGTCATGGCCTGGGAATTCCTTTTTTATAAGCACGCGCGACGATGTGCGGCGCCCCATGTAGTCGACGACATGCTCCAGCACTTCGTTCATCGAACAGTCAACGGGCTCGGGCAACGACCCTATTTTCGAGAAACGGTCGGCAATAAGCTCCAGTCTCTTGACGTCTTTGTCCATCTCCGGTATCAGGTCGTCATCGGGATAGTTCTCTTTCAACACCTCCACCCACGCCATGAGGCTTGAAATGGGAGTTCCAAGCTGGTGGGCCGTCTCCTTTGACAAGCCTACCCACACCTTGTTCTGCTCTGCACGCTTCGATGAAAGCAATGCAAAAATAGCCACAACGACAAAAATCAGAACCACCCCAAGCTGTATGTAGGGATACGACGAGAGCCGCTTGAGCATGTTGGATTCGTCGTAACACACGAGTTGGTAATCCGACTTGCCCGACGCCCCGCCGAAGTCAACCTTTATATATTTGCCGGAACGGTACATCTGATGGCCCAGGGCGGAGATGTAAGCCATGGAGTCGGCCTCATTCCTTGCATTGACCTTCACATTCCGGTAGTCGGTAACATTGCCACCGGCATCCATGACTATTACGGGAATGGTATTGTTTCCGCGTATGACGCTAAGCACAAGGGTTAGGTCGGTGTTCTCGTCTGCATTGCTTAAGGCATGCAATGCCTGAGCCCACACTTCCATCTTATTGCGTTCTTCTTTTGACAAATCGTCTACAAGGATGTGCGACACAGACAGTGAAACCACAGCTATCACCACTGCAACTATAACCAATAGCATCCTTATTTGCCGTACACGGTCAGTCCACTGCATGTCGAATTTCTAAATTAATCATCAATACTAAGCTACTTTATGATTGCCGTCACTATTTACATAACGAGAAAAACCGCAAAGATATTGCACAAAGAAGGAACAAAGGCTATGGCAACTGCTTGTCGGCAAAGGGCACAAAGCCTGCATATTGCCGTAATATTGGGCCTACGACTTGCACGCAAGCGTAATTGCTGAGCATGCGGCCTGTACGCCGTATTACGTTTGCGAAGCTGAAAAAAGCGTTGGATGATGCAATATTACCGCAGAATTGGCCAACCTTTGCGATAGTATGGAGGCAACTCTATCCGTCACATGCGAGAAAAAGAAGAAACGTTATGCACATCAAGCGCTGTGAGGCGAAGGGTATCTTCAAATAGAATGCCGAGATGGCATAGTTGGCTCACGTTTCCTGTAACAAACAAATAATTGTTTTAGAAGTTAAGGAGTTAGGAAGTAAAGGAGTTAAGACAATAGTTTAGTGTATATTTTGGAGACAGGAGGCAGGAGACATGAGTGCAGACATTTGTCATCTAACTCCTTGTAACTCCATATAACTCCTTGTAACTCCATATAACTCCATATTGTAACTCCTAAAAAGCCCCTGGATATATCTGGCGAGCCCATATATGGCTGCCGCAGGCGGGGATACAAAAAATGCCGCCCGACCGGGGATCAACCCGGCGGGCGGCATCATGAAAGGCGGCGGCATCCTACTCTCCCGCATTGCAGCGCAGTACCATCGGCGCAACCGGGCTTAACTTCTCTGTT
>NZ_JACJJL010000045.1 GCF_016899955.1 Marseilla massiliensis
GCATCTGGAAGAGATACGGCATTGGCAATGCCGGAGGCGGCCGCTTCCTCGTAGGTCGCGACGGCAAGATACTGGCCGTCAACCCCGATGCCGCGCAGGTGGAGGCAATATTGGGAGATTGGCTGTAATGGCATGGGGGCGTTTGGTGATTTTCTCATTGACCGCGACGGAGCTATCCCGGCCGTAGATTCCACGGCCGGGGAGGTGTGGGGAGATTGAAGGAGAAGCTATGCAACAGTGTTCAACTTAGTGTTTTATGATTGATAAGTGTTTAGTGCCAATGGGGTTGGGGCTGCTTTTGGGGCTTTCACCGATGCCGTGTGCCGCACAAGATGGCGGCATTCGCTGTTGCGTTGAGGGCAGTGTGGCGGGTAACGACAGCTGTGTGCTGCTGATTATGCCCGACGGGGCTACCGACAGGACCGGGCGGTCGGACACAATACCCGTTGTGGGCGGCCGATTCTTTTATGAGTTTAGCGTTGGCGAGCCTGCTGTGTACAGCATAAGGCAGTATGCAAGCAACGGTGTGTGTAACGCTGCAGCCTGCTTTTTTGCCGTGGATGACACAATACGGGTGACGTTTCATCGCATGGCCGACGAAAGGCAACCCACGGTGAGCTGTGCGTCTCCGCTAAACCTGGAGCTGCAACGGGCTGACAGCACGCTGGAAGCAGCGCGGAGAGAGACGAGAAAGCGGTACTCCGATTCTGTAGGTTACTATGGCTCTTCAGAGTATAGGCAGTTCAGTCGCGATTGCCAGAATATGGCATACCGCTATGCCGAGAGCCATCCGACACTCGTAGGTTTGCATTTTCTTAAGTCGCTGACTATGGACCACAGGCTTGACACGGCCTTGGCAAACGGGCGCATAGAGGCTTTGTTTGCTGAGAAATACGCCACGCGATATCCTCGCCACGAAATGAGCAAGAGCATAAGGCATTGGATAGCGAGCCGCAACCTGCGCGTCGGCGGGCGGTATGTGGATTTCTATGCGCCTGACAAGGATGGAGTCTGGCATACGCTGTCGGAAGAAATAGAGGGCAAGTATGCGCTTATCGACCTGTGGGCTTCGTGGTGTGGCCCGTGCGTGGAGGCATCGCGGAGCATGATTCCCGTCTATGAAAAGTATAAAGACCGCGGATTTACCATCGTTGGAGTGGCCAGAGAGAAGAGCGTAGGGAGTTTTGTCCGTGAGTTGGGACGCGGCAAGTATCCGTGGCTTAACCTTGTTGATGTAAACGATGAGTGCGCTGTCTGGGAGCGTTATGGAAAGATTTATGTGGCCGGAGGTACATATCTCGTTGACCGCGACGGCATTATCCTGGCCGTAGATCCCACGGCCGAGGAGGTGGAGGCTATATTGCGTGAGGTACTTTAGTGATGTTTTATGAATCGGCACGCCCCGTATTTAGTTGCAATACGGGGCGTGTCGGTTGTTGCGTGGCAATCAATTTGGGGCCTGGATGTGTCATTACATCCAGTCGGCGAGGTTGGCCGAGGCTTCCACCTTGGTCTCGATGTCGTCGGGCAGGGCAGGGAAGAAGTCGATGCCAGTGATGCGTTCCACCTCGTCGACGCTGTTGACGTAGTCACCCTTGGGACGGTTGCCGGGCTGGTTCTTGTAGATGAAGCCTATGGCCTTGGGCGCGCCTTCGGTGCACAGCACAACCTTGAAGAAGGCTTCGGGCACCACCACCTTGTTCTTTCCTATTGTCTTGTGGCGGCCTTTGTACAGTATTGGGCCGCTGACAATGTAAACGGAGCCAAGCTCGTCGGCCCATCGGCGGCACTGCTGCTCAATCTCGTTCCAGTCGCCGGCGTTGAGCCCGTGGCTCTGCGGGCAGATGTTGGTGAAGAGGAACGACTCGCGCTGTGCCGCCTCGCTCCATTTGTTGTCGGCAGACGGGCACATGTGGCCGCGGTCGTAGCCCGAACGGTAGTAGTCGTTGTCTGTGGCGCGGGGCTCGTCCACCTCTTCGTCTTCGGCAAAGTCGATGCCGCCGCGCTTGTATGGGCCGGATGTGTGGTTGGCGGTGAGGTGCCACGCCACCCAGTTGGGCAGCTTGGTGTCGCTGTTGTACGACGCCGTGTAGGCCGTTCGGTGCAATATCTGCTCCTTGCGGTCGGTGAGCGGTGCCGGCACCTCGATGCCTTCCGCGGCTTCCACGGCATCCGCAGTGTCGTCGGGTTGGTTCTCTGCCACGAGCTTGTCGATGGCTTTTTCGGCGTAGTCGGCCAGCGCCGTCTTCACCTCGTCGCCAACGGCCTCCTTAATCTTGTCGGTATTGACGTTGCATGCTGCCGATGCGGCGGCCAAAATGGTGGCGGCCAACAGGGCGTGGATGGTTTTTTGTTTCATCTTTTGTTGTTATTTGAGAGTCTTCGTGCAGCCCTGCTGTCAGGCCGGGGCTGTCCTGCCATCGTGGCGCGGCGCTTCCGTCCGTAGTTGGGCGCAGATGCAAAGTTACGCAAAAAAAGCGTGCCGCCAAGCTGGCAGCGTGCCAAAAGCGGCGGCAAACCACAAAAAAGAGGAGGAAAGACAGCCGCAAGGCAGCCTTTCCTCCTCTCTATTGCGAAACCGGCTTGACTCGCCTTTCTGGCTTATGCCGGTATGTTCACTCTTCCGTAGTTGTACATTCTGAGCATGTTGTCGCAGTACTTGTTGAACACTTTGCTCGTCGTAATCTTTTTAATCATCCTTTTCATAATTCGTTACCCTTTCTTTTACTTTTTGTTATACAATCTTTTTGTGTCTCATCGGTTGGATGTAGCTTCACATCCGTTATCCTGAATCTTCGTGTTTTGACAGTGCAAAGATAGTACCTTTTGTTTGTGTGCGTACACAAAAGGGGCGTTTTTTTGCGTTGCTCCCCATGATTGTTGACGTAGGTCAAAGGTTTGACGTAGGTCAATCCTTGCGTCTGACATTGCGCAGACGCCCGTATACGTCAAACGATCGGCTGTCGGCAAGGCGCAGTGTAAGCATTAGCGAAAGCATTGATGCTGAGAACGTTATGGCGGTTATCATCATCTGGTATTTGATGGCAATGCCCGGTGCCGAGCCCCCCAGTATCTGTCCGATCATGGTTCCTGGCAGAGAAACTATGCCAAGGACTGCCATATTGGCAATGCATGGCGCAAACGATTTTTCGACAGCCTGTCGCGCAAAAGGCGTGATGGCCTCGAGGTGGGTGGCGCCATTGCCAAGCAAATAGTAATAAAGATGGTGCTCGCGCTGCAGCCCGTCGTAATAAGTGTTGAGGGCAATGACGTTTACGCTGAGCATATTGCCCATGAGTATGCCCATGATGGGCACGAAGTAGCGGGCGTCGAAAGGATGGTCAAGCCTGAGCACGAGCACAAGGAAATACAGTCCCACCACTACGGCCGTGGCCAGCAGGCCCGAGAACAGCGGCAGGGCAATGGTGCGCAGGCGCAGGCGGGTGCGCCTGGCTGCCGTAAACGTGGCCACGAGCACCATGATGAGCACCCATGCGAAGTTGACCAGCGGACTGTTCCACTCAAAGAGGTAGCGCAGGTATAGGCCAATGAGAAACAGTTGGACGACCATGCGCACCGTGGCTATGGCGGTAGACTGTATGAGCCTTGCGCCCAAGCGGTGGAAGAAATATACGGGCAGGGCCATGAGCAGCAGGCCGACGGCCATGCTGAGGTATGAAATGTCGGTTGTTTCCATGTCGGTTTTGTTTGTCTTTTATGTCTGTTTGTTCTTTGTTGTCAATGGGGGATGGGCTGCTTTTGGTTGGCAGGAGTGGCAACCGATGTGGGCGAAGGGCATCGGCAGCACCCATGGCTGGCTATGCGCCACGGCATCAAGCCACAGCCGATGAGCCTAAAGCGGCGCTGCAGGGCTGCTGTCATGGCAATGTGGCGCTTACGGATATGCATTTGTCGCAACCCTGGGCAAAGTCGGCGTCGTGGCTGACGGCCACGATGGAGCAGCCGCGGACGGCAAGCGTCTTCAGGTAGTCGAGCACAAGGGCCGAGGTGTGGGCGTCGAGGGCCGACGTAGGTTCGTCGACAAGCAATATCGACTTGCCTAAAAGACCGCTTGCCGACAGCACTGCGCGCTGCCGCTCGCCACCGCTGAGCTCGGCCACCTTTTTGTCGTAGAGTGCCGGTTGCAGCTCCAGTTTGCGCCATTCGGCCATGAGCAAGTCTTTTGAGAAAGCCTTGCCGCGGTTTACCTTCAGCGTGAATGGCAGGCGCATCATGTCGCTCACCCACTCAGAGGGCAAGGTGAGTTCTTGAGGTATATATGATATGTGCTTGCGGAACTCCTCGGCCGACGATGGCGTAAGCAGTTCTCCGTCTATGCTGATGTGCCCTTCGTCGAGCGGATGGAAGCCAAGGATGGCTCGCAGAAGCGTTGTCTTGCCGCTGCCGGAGCTTCCCGTCAGGCAAACGGTCTGCCCGTCGGGCACTGTAAACGATAGACCGGCAAAGAGTTGCCTGCCTCCGATGGTTATGGATGCGTTTTTGATCTCAAGCATTGTTGGGTTCTGTTTTTGCTGTTTGTCGGACGCGCTTTGCTGTCGGCGTGGCCAGAGCAGGCGTTTGTCCGGTTATGTTCTGTCGTATGCAAAGGTACTGAAAAATAATCAATGGATGGCATGTAGTGTTCCGTTTTTGCAAAAGCGAAGCTGGTTGCCGGCATTGACGTAGGCGCAACGGGTTTTCCGGCAATGGATTGTTGGGCTGACACAAGAGGGTGGCGCTAATTCTGCTTGGAGATTCTGGGCGCAATCCGCCTTTCACGAACGCCATTGTTGCGGGTGTGTTACAGGTACACTTTATAAATGATTGTATTACAGCAGTTTAGTGTTTGGGCGTGTTTTATATATTCCGGATTCATTCTTTGGCTGCAATTTCAGGTGTAGTCATGGGGCATTATTCCTCGATTGTTACACGGTTTTGAGCCGGAAAACATCTGAGGTTGGCCCCTTGCAGAACTTTCGGTGGGCATGGCGGTGGTATGGCACGTGGCGACTGCTTAAATGCTTGGGCAGCATTGCTTGCATCGGTGTGGCTCAGCCATGCTTCTGTTGTGTTGTCATTGCGTTGCAACATGGCCGGTGGTGCTGTTGCTTTACGGCCGGATGGGGTGGCGGTGGCGAGCCCGTAGGATGGCAAGGCATGGCATGGCAATGTGGGATTGCTATGATATTATGTCATAAATTTTTAAAATCAGGAATGTCATTAAGGAATAAGTATTTTTTACCTTCATAGTCCATCTTGCAGCAATAGTGCTGAAGGCCGTTGCTCATCACCAGGTAGTCTACCTTGAGCAGCATGTTGTAAGCTGCTATCTGGTTGAATACGTCCTGCGTGATGCTCACCGTGGGTGCTTTGTATTCCATGATCATCCGTGGATGCAGGGCCGTATCATAAAGCACGCTGTCGCACCTGAGCTTTTTTGCACCCACCGATAGCTCCACTTCGTTGGCCATGTAAGCAAGCGGATAGCCTTTGTGCTCGCATAGAAAATGCACGAAGTGTTGGCGGACCCATTCCTCAGGGGTCAATGCCACGTATTTTCTGCGGAGTACGTCGTAGACTTGTTGCTTGCCGGCGGTGGGCTTGAGTATTATCTTGAATGGTGGCAGATTGAGCTTATACATTATATATATATGTGTGATGTCGTTAGAATAAAATCATATTCGCATTTCGGTTAACCGATATTTTGCTGTATCTTTGCATACCGCAATCTTTCGCTGATGCCATTGGCATACTCGGATTGAGCATGAGGAGTATGGCGGGCCTTATGCGATAGGATTTGCAAAATTAATAAATAATGCAATAAATAAAGAATGGCTGACAACAAAAACGTGACATACGACAGCATTGTGAGGGACTTGCGCGCCAGGAAGTTTGCACCTGTGTATTATCTGATGGGCGACGAACCTTATTATATAGACAAGATAACAGACTATATCGCTGATAACGTATTGCCCGCTGAAGAACGCGACTTCAACCAGACGGTGCTTTTCGGGTCTGATGTTTCGGCTGCCCAAATCGTGGACGTGGCCAGAAGCTATCCTATGATGTCTGATTTGAAAGTGGTCATTGTGAAGGAAGCCCAAAACCTGCGCAATACTGAAGCACTGGAGTTCTATATGCAAAAACCACAAAAGTCGACTATACTTGTGATGTGCCATAAGAACGGAACAATTGACCGGCGGAAGAAGTTGGCTGCCTTGGTCGAGAATGTTGGGGTGCTTTTTGAAAGCAAAAAACTGCGTGAACGAGAACTGCCCACATTCATCGAAAAATATCTCAAGGGCAAGGGGGCAAGCATAGACCCCAAATCGCAACAGATAATTGCCGACTCGGTTGGGGCCGACCTCAACAGGTTGGTGGGCGAACTTGATAAACTGCTCATTGCTTTGCCCGAAGAAGACCGTAGGGTAACGCCGCTAATCGTTGAGCAGCAGATAGGGGTGAGCAAAGATTTTAACGCCTTTGAACTTCGTGATGCTGTGGTGAACAAGAATGTGTTCAAGGCAAATCAGATAGTGAAATATTTTGACGAAAACCCCAAGGCCGGCAATATCTATAGCTTTCTCCCCATGCTCTTCAACTATTTCCAGAATCTGTTGATTGCTTATTATTGCCCGCAGAAAGGCAATCCAGAGGCCCTCGCAAAGTGGTTGGAGCTGCGCTCACAATGGGCGGCAAAAGATTACATGACCGGAATGAGAAATTTCAAGGGAGTGAAAGTCTTGCAGATAATTTCTAAAATTAGAGAGATTGACGCCAAAAGTAAGGGGCTTGACAACCCGAATACACCGCAGGGAGAGCTCATGAAAGAGTTAATTTTCTTTATATTGCACTGAAAATAGCGGGTATTTTGCTACTTTTTTATCTAGAATAAGCGTTCCACAGGAACGCTTTTTTAGGCTCCAAATATCGGGATTTCAGCGATTTACGTGGTAATTACCCCCTCTGAAAATCGCGTATTTTGGATTTTCCGACCGCTTGCTCGGAATTTTTCAAAAACAGCAGAATCTTGTTTCTATGACTGATACAAATTCGGTATTAACATAGTTTTATGTTTGCTTTTGTGAAATATGCAAATGTAAAGTCATGTGTAATATTGATTTTGTAAACCGATATTTAGTTATCAACAACAAATTAGCATGTTGTTTACAAATTGATTGCATTACGTTTGTGAATCAAAACAGCATGGTTTGAAATGCTAAATCATATAAATACACGACAATAATATCACTATAATAACTTGAAAGCCATAATTTTATATCTAAAATTTAATCTATTTTATATGGTTTTTGCTCAAATTGGCGATGTTTACCCTTATATTCTGTGTTTTGGCATGTATCTTTTGTGTAAATATCTCTTTTAAAGCCAGTTGATTGAGATAATTGCATTAATAAAAGGTTTTGGCACAATTCAAATACTGCAATTTAGATTTGTTGTTGTAAATCACTAATAGGGCCGCTTTATGTGTTTGATGTTCTAAAGTTAGAAATGTAAACACTAAATTTAAAACATAAAAATCTTAGTTTGTGAGTTGCATAATTCGATAAAATGTTTTACCTTTGTAAACGCAACAGAAAACGGGGTTTTACCCTTCAATAATGCGTATAAACAGGTATGAAAGATAGGATAAAGCAGATAATGGAATCCAAACACATGACCCAGCAAGTGTTTGCCCAGTTCATAGATATGTCTCCGGCATCGTTGAGTAGCATATTCAATGGACGTACAAAGCCTACGTTAAATATCGTGGAAGCCATCAAAAGGAAAATTCCTGACATCAATACAAACTGGCTTTTGTTTGGTATCGGTGACATGTACGAGCACCTGTCTGATGACAGGGGAACTGATGACACAGGTGAACGCCCTTCATCTGAAGCATTGGCCTTGGATTTTGGGGATAGTGATTTTCATTCCCCTACCCAACAGTCGGAGCACGACAGAAATCTATTCTCAGGGCAGCAACATAACAATGGTGTGCAGAATACACGCCCGGAGATAATCAGAGAGGAGATAAAATATGTTGACAAGCCACAAAGGAAGGTGGTTGAGATACGCGTATATTATGATGATTTGACCTACGAGACTTTTGTGCCGGCAAAAAAGTAAGCCTTGTTTGTAGTTCCTTATGTTTGTAGCTCTATTGGTATGGTTATGCCATGTCGTGGGTGTTGATGGTTTTTCATTTTGTGATATGGTAATCTTGCTGATACTTTAGGGGCAAAACTTCTGTAATACGACGATTCTAAAGCTGATGGGCAGGCTACTTGATTCAAGGTATTATTGTTTTGACATCAAGCTGCCGGCTAAGGTACGAGGGGAGCGGGGATGTGGTAATTTCCATTGTTTATGGCATAGTGTGAACGATAGTTGTACTTTTTTGATATTCGCATCTAGCTTTAGTAATTTGTTGTTCCCTTGAATTCGGAATGTTGGCATGTTTTTTTCAATCATCAAATACACGCTATATGATAATACAGGTTTGCGAGAATTGGTGTCATACGGAGACAAGACATGGTGTCAGTATTAGCAAACTTTATGGATGATGATTGTCGCCGACGTGCTAACAAAGTACATTACCGAAACGCCAGGTTGACCGTTACATACAGTTGCCACCTTTGTGTTTTTTATCGTTGTTCTTATTTTCATTTTCCTATTCAATGCGCTTTTATATTTGTTAAATGCAGATTAGTTAAGATATGCATGCCATTTCGTAACGTTAAACTTTCGTGAACATGTTTCTGTTAATGGAAAACGAAGTTGCAAACAGCGACATTCCAACTATATTTCCAATAACAGCCATGGACACTTACAATGTGAGTGCACCGCATGCGAGTGAACCCTTCTGTTTGCTTTTCATTTTCAGGATTTTGTCATTCGAATATGTTGGTTGAACTGAGCCTTTGTTTTTGCGTATAAATCGAGGTTAGTGTCTATGAGTCCAACCTCATTTCGCCGAATGGCGGGTTTGCGTTATGATGCTCATGTGGTTGACTAAAGTGTTTGGATTAGGTGGTTGTTATGGGGATTATATTGCCACAGGCTAAAAAGGCAATTATATTTGCAGTCATATTACCACCTTAATTATTCAATATTTGTAATTAAAATATCAAATATGATTGTATATTTGTATTGAAGATATGTCATTATATTTTCTTTAAGGTTCTATATCTGAATGTGCAATAATGGTGATTTGCAGTTTATGAAGGCTTTTGCTACTAATCATTAATGTGGCATAACGTCTTTCACTTATTTATGAAAGGAGGTGTTATGCATCCTTGAGATAAGTTCACTTATTATCCGTATAAGATGCAATTAATAGGAAATAATTTCATGTTGGTATAAATATATGGCTAATGTTGGAATTCTGTTTTTGTATGCAAGTCATTTGTTTTGTTTATAACTAAACTAAATCCAAAAGACGATATATTTCAAAATATATAAATATTTTCTTGCATATTAAATAATATAATCATATTTTTATAGGCAATTTGAATATTGCGTTGTGAGAATGAACAGATATACATCTATTATTGTGCAAACCGAGAGCAATGTCAAGCTTGCTTGCATATTGCCGCTGCGCAACCGGAAATCACGGCTCGATGCATTGATCTCTCGGAGGGAGGCCTTGTTGCCAAGTTCTCGCAATATGCAAGTTCTGGGGTGCAAACCAATTCGCAAGCACACCATATCTGTCAACATTAGAAACGCAAATGGCAGAGGTGTACCTTTTAATGCATTTACTCATTGTGGCTTTGAAAATACAATAGGCGTTATTAAAGGAACATCTCATCATTTATCTCCCATTAATGCCTATAGTTTTTTTATAGGCATCTCCATATTAAGATTATATAAATATTTCTATGATGAATATGGTGAAAGCTATGGTAGGGCCTTTTTTCGATAATAGGAAAGCTGATATTGAGAACCATGTTGAAAAAGATGCATACTTAGAATCGAAGGTTTTAAATAACGTGAGTTCGACGAATTCACGTTAATGTTAAGGCAGATAAACCTCCTTAAAAGTTTCATCTGTTTGTTAGCAAC
>NZ_JACJJL010000046.1 GCF_016899955.1 Marseilla massiliensis
AATACCAATCTATACGTGCATCTTGTCCTTGCCATCATCTTGCACGCCCTTCCGGGTTGTTTTCCAATGCCCTATCGGGTGTGTAGTCTGCCTCTATCACTCTTATTGTGCCTTGAAAAACATCGACAGGACTGTGCACAAACTGATGACAATAAGTATTCCACATATTCTTATCAATGTGTGCAAAGCAAGCAGCGTGGGTACTCCAGGATAAAGACAAAAGCAAAACCATGCCGAAACTCGAGTGAATAGACACTTGAACTTATGGCAAAGAACACAGAAGGACAGAAACAGGCCAAACACGAATGCGAACGACACACAACAAAATCTGTAGCGTGGCTAGCCCAAACCAAAACGACAGTCCATGGACGACAGCCTGACGGGCAGGCAAAAACGGGCAAACCGATTGGACAGGCCGCATTGCTACGGCTGGTGGCAACAATATATGTAATTTTATAAATCATTGATACTTAGCACCATATCGTTGCACCATAACAAGCAACTAATTGTATACAACCATTTTAGTATCGCCATTTTATCTTACTCTTATCACGTGGGATATCACATAAGAGGCATATTTTTAAAATTATTCCTGATAGAATTCAGTCCCGCATTCGTTGCATTTGTAGTTTTTGCGCTCTCGCTGGGGTATGACTAGGACAACGCCAACCGCCAATGAGATCAGTGATATAATAAGAAAGCTAACCGTAGCTGACTCTAGAGACTTCACACAGAATGGTAGGATAATGCAGACGATTCCGATGACAACCAAGAGAACGCCGATGATGACCGCCCACTTAGACAGCTTGGGCCTTACCTTGCCTAACGCTACGACATTCTGACTGCCGCAATTGGGGCACCATGGCAGTTGCTTCTCTCGCTTTTCGGTTATCTCCTTCAATATGCTCTGGGCTCGCTCCAAGTCCTTCTTGAACACCCTCACCTCAATCCCGGGATTAGGTCCGTAAGCGCCATAAGCGGGGTCGTTGAGCTCGTCGTGGAGCGATGAAGCTATACCAGCGTTGGCCAGCTTAGAAACGATTTCATCGGCCAGAATAGAGTTGTCGCACTTCGTTAAGCTAATGGTTTCTTCGTTCTTGTCCATATTTCGGTTGTTTTTATCATTAACAAATTTACGAAATTAT
Organism: Marseilla massiliensis; assembly: GCF_016899955.1. Lineage (GTDB taxonomy): Bacteria > Bacteroidota > Bacteroidia > Bacteroidales > Bacteroidaceae > Prevotella > Prevotella intestinigallinarum. The sequence goes on from NZ_JACJJL010000046.1 coordinate 1,146, forward strand.
CTGTAATTCGCAAGCAAATTAACTTTTTTTAGGTTCTTCAGCTAGTTAGATTCATGTTTGATTTCAGTTGATGAGATAGCAAAAATAGGAAAGTCAGAAATATAAGTCAGACAAGATAAGACTTAGTACTTATAATGCATCGAAATAAGCCAAATCGCTTATTATTCCGTTTTATAAGTAGGTGTTCGAAATAAATTGTCATCAAATTGTGCGCTATTTCGGAGATGCATGCCAAAGTCCGAAGAGAGAGCGTGGCGGGCTACGCTACCGATGAGACTTTGGTATGCGGCCCGAAAGAGCACACAAGATGGTGGCAAAGATATAGAGGACACCTGCAAGGTCTATTGTATCGGTTAATTTTGAACAGCTACTTAAAGCAATTATCATTAGTATTCTAAGAATGTAGAATACAGCTAATTAAGACATGACGTATCGCAGTATGACACAAGCCGCACGCAACCGTAGCCAACAAGCATGCAAAACCACCAAAGGGAAGACCAGAGCAATGGCCTTCCCCCGACGGTAAGTCTTTATTATACAGCATATTGACATCCAGGCGCCGGCAAGATGGCGAATGCGCCCGCCTGCCATACCACTGTCACTTTACAAGTATCACAAGATACTTGCTCGTGCTCCAGAATTGCTGTGGGTTGGTGATGCGCAACACATACTGCTTGTTGGCATCCTGCTGCAGTGTATAACTGCCAGAGGGATGCGCCGTGAGCAATTTTGCAGACCGCGAGTAGAGCTTAATCTCCTTGGTGACGCGAATGTCAATCTTGGTGAAGTAATCACGGTTGAAGTTAGACTGCAAAACCTTGCCGTCAACATATATGCGCTGCTCTTTCAACTCGCTCTTGGTGCCAAACACATACCATGCCGAATGCAATTGCTTGTCTTGCGAATTTATGGTCTCTGTCTTCTGCTTGCCCTCGGCAGTGAGGTTGTTGACATTGGTGTTGAGATTGGCTATCTTCTCGTCGAGATCCATGATGTGGATGTCTTTGGCATCGAGCTCGGCCCTGAGCTGCTGCAGCTGCTGGTCTTTCTCTTCCATCTGCTTTGTCAGGTTGTCTATGGTGCGCTGCAACTGGTCGCCCTTGATGGTTCCCTCACGCAACTGGCGCTGCAACTTGGCAATGAGCTCCCTGTTCTGCTTCATTGTCGACTGTATGAACTGCAGATTCTCGCGTATTCGCTGCTCGCGATTGCTGCCCTCACCCTGCTTGGCCAGGCTGAGTCGGTTTTCGGCCTCATTGATTTCGCGGAACCCCTCCTCTATCTCGTTCATAGTTGACATCAGGTCGTTGATTTCATTGTCCTTCTGAGCTATAACCTGTGTCAGTGAGTCACGCTGCTGCGCTGCCGCAAGGTCTGTCTTCGGCTTGTCTTGCTTGCACGCCACGATGGCCATCAAGCATATTCCTACAAACAATAGTTTCTTCATATTCACTGAGTTTTAGTTTTACTTTCTTTTTCATCTGCACCGGCAACCACTACCACTATCTCGCCACGCGGCGGCACTGCCGCAAAATGGGCGGCCAGTTCGGCCAGCGTGCCGCGAACGCTCTCCTCATGCAACTTGGATATCTCGCGGCAGACGCAGGCAGCGCGCTCACCGCCGAAAACATCGGCAAGCTGCCCTATTAGTTTACACAGGCGGAAGGGCGACTCGTAGAACACCATGGTGCGCGTTTCTGAGGCAAGGGCCTCAAGACGGGTCTGCCGCCCTTTCTTCTGTGGCAGGAATCCCTCGAACACAAACCTGTCGCAAGGCAGGCCGCTGGCCACCAAGGCCGGCACAAAGGCTGTGGGCCCCGGCAGGCATTGCACCTCGACACCTGCCCTAACAGCCTCGCGCACGAGGAAAAACCCCGGGTCGCTAATGCCTGGCGTACCGGCATCGCTGATGAGGGCTACGGTCTCACCGCCCAGCAGACGCTGCACCACGGCAGCCGAAGTGCCGTGCTCGTTGAACTTGTGATGAGACATCAAGTGGTTGCTGATGCCGTAATGCTTAAGCAGCACACCCGACGTACGGGTGTCTTCAGCCAGCACGAGATCAGCCTCTTTGAGCACCTTCACCGCGCGGAATGTCATATCCTCAAGGTTTCCCACCGGGGTGGGAACAACGTAAAGTATCCCCATATTATTTGCAAATGTAACGATTTGTTCCTTACGGCCAAAAAAAAGCAGCCAAATCTTTGCAATTTTTAAAACGTATTTGTACTTTTGCGTCGAAATGACAGATAACTTAACAGGGGAGTCCCGCCGACAGGGACGTATAGAAGTAGTGTGCGGCTCAATGTTCTCGGGCAAGACCGAAGAACTGATACGCCGCCTGCGACGGGCCGAATTTGCCAAGCAGAAGGTTGTGATTTTCAAGCCCGCCATAGACACTCGATATTCCGATAAAGACGTGGTGAGCCACGACAGGCACAAGACAAGATGCACGCCGGTGAACTCGTCGGAGGAAATTCTTCTGCTGGCCGAAGATGTCGACGTCGTCGGCATTGATGAAGCCCAGTTTTTCGACAATGGCCTGCCTGACGTGTGCAACCTACTGGCCAACAGTGGCGTAAGGGTAATCGTGGCCGGGCTGGACATGGATTTCAAGGGTGTGCCGTTTGAGCCAATGCCCGCATTGTGCGCCATTGCCGACGATGTAACCAAGGTGCATGCCATCTGTGTGCGCTGCGGCGCCCTGGCCTACGCCAGCCACCGCACCGTGGCCGACGAGAAGCGCGTGATGCTCGGCGAGACGGCCGAATACGAGCCGCTATGCCGCGAATGCTACCAGAAGGCCATTCACGAACCAGGCAATGCCAGAGGCTGATTTACACATTATTATATAAGAGGAATATGCCCATGCTCGACAAAACGATAACCTTCGACAGATTTGTGCGCGGTATGCTCTGTGCACTGCTGATAGCAGCCATTCTCTATGTGCTCAACTATCTTGGCAGTGTATTGCTGCCATTCTTTGTGGCTTGGCTGCTGGCCTATCTCATATATCCCATAGTAAGGTTCGTGCAGTACCGCCTGCACGTTCCCGGCCGTGTGCTGGCCATTGTCGTGTCGCTGGTGTTTCTCGTGGCAGTGATAGGCGGAATAATCTACCTGATAATCCCGCCGATGATTGACCAGTTCGAGAAACTGGGACAGCTTGTCACCCGATACCTGCATGAAAAAACGCACATAAGCAACTTTCCGCTGGCCATAAGGACTTGGATTGAAGAAAACAGCCAGGCCATACAGGACGTATTCAACGACAGGGAGGTAAAAAAGGCCCTCAGCGACACCATGCCCAAACTATTCACGTTTATCGGGCAAACGGCCAACGTGATAATCAGCATCGTGGCATCGCTGATCACCCTGCTATACCTCTTTTTCATTCTGCTCGACTACGAGAAGCTGGCGGCAGGATTCATAAAGATATTCCCACCCAAAAACAGGCATTTCTGGCAAGCGCTGATTGGCGACGTTGAGCGCGAACTGAACAGCTATATCCGCGGCCAAAGCCTCGTGGCCCTATGCATAGGCATTCTGTTCTGCATCGGCTTCACCATCATCGATTTCCCCATGGCCATCGGCCTCGGCATTATGATTGGCATAATGAGCCTCATACCATACGTGCACGGACTGGCACTGATACCGATGGTGTTTCTTTCGCTGCTCAAAGCTGCCGACACGGGACAGAATTTCTGGATAATACTGGCATCGGCCGTTGGGGTGTTCCTGGTCGTTCAGCTCATAACCGACATGATACTCACACCAAAGATAATGGGCAAGGCCATGGGGCTCAACCCGGCCGTGCTGTTGCTGTCGCTGTCGGTTTGGGGAGCACTGCTCGGCTTCATCGGCCTGATAATAGCATTGCCACTGACAACACTGCTAATAGCATATTACCAGAGATATGTAACCAAAGAAACAGCCACCTCAGGCACCGAAGAGGCGGCCACTACGCCAAGCTCCCACCCTATCGACGTAACGTCCGAAAAAGAAGAAAATGAGCAAAAACAGCCGGAATAATTTGGCCGTTTCAAAAAAACATATTACCTTTGCACACGCTTTTATGAAGCACATTATAAAAGCACCGATCCGCTAGCTCAGCTGGTAGAGCACAACACTTTTAATGTTGGGGTCTTGGGTTCGAGCCCCAAGCGGATCACGAAAAGAAAAGCCGAAAGGCGACAACAAAAAGACAAGTCCTACAAAATCAATATTTTGTGGGACTTTTTTTATTGCCTTTTGGCGACCTTGACCGCCAAAAAGAGGGCATTGACGGACAAAAATTAGTACCCAATTCGTACCCCGACAAATTTTTCAAAAAAGGGGTACGATTTGTCGGAAATTGGCGGAACACTGTCGGGATTTGGCGACCCTGCATTTATCTCATTATGAGTTAATAAAAGTAGTTTTGTAACTTAAAAAATGAGGTATGAAATCAACATTCCGAGTATTGTTCTTCTTGAAGCGGGACAAGGTAAAAAAGAACGGTAATATGCCTATTATGGCACGTATTACCATTGACGGGAAACTGGCGCAGTTCAACACCAAACTTGAAGTCAATCCCAAGAACTGGCAAGCCAAGACGGGAAAGGTGTCCGGACGTGGAGCGGAGTTTACCCGCATGAATGAAATGCTGGACGGTATCAAAGCCACCCTGTACAAGCACTACCAGACCATACTGGAAAGGGACGGCTATGTTACCGCTGAAAAGGTACGCAACACCTTTTTAGGCAAGGAGGAAAAGGCTAAGACCCTCCTGCAAGTGTTCGCACAGCATAACGAGCAGTATGCGCTGAAAGTAGGAAAGACCGCCACACACCGGACATACACCCGGTACGAACTTACAAAGAACCGTCTTGCCGAATATATCCGCACGAACTACCATGTGGAGGACATCAGCTTCCGAGAGATAAACGTGGTGTTCATTGAGGGCTTTTACCTGTTCATCCGTGAGAACTATCCATGTACCCACAACACCGCCATGAAGTTTGTGCAGCGTTTCAGAACCGTTGTGCTGTTCGCCCACAATCTGGGCTTGATAAACTTCAATCCTTTCGGGGCATACAAGTTGAAATTCGAGTATGTGGAGAGAGGGTATCTTGAACAGGACGAGTTAGACCGCATTTATCAAAAGACATTTGCCAGCAAGCGGCTGGAACAGGTGCGTGATATGTTCATTTTTAGCTGTTATACGGGCTTGTCGTATGTGGACGTGTGCGAGTTGCGGGCAGAGAACATAAAGGTTTCCTTTGACGGCAACCTATGGATAATCAAGAAAAGGCACAAGACAAACGTAACTTCCAATATCCGCCTGTTGGATATTCCCAAAGCCATCTTGCAGAAATATGACGGGAAACTGCCTGACGGCAAAATTCTCCCGATAATCAGTAACCAAAAGATGAACGATTACTTGAAAGAAATCGCAACGGTGTGCGGCATAAACAAGAAAATCACCTATCACGTTGCCCGGCATAGTTTCGCGACCCTCAGTATCAGTTACGGCGTACCCATTGAGAGCGTTTCCAAGATGTTGGGACACACAAACATCAGAACCACACAAATTTACGCTAGTGCGCCCAGATTGGTCGCTTGATAAATACTTCTGTAGCAAGAAGTTAGGATTGGGTTCAATATAATCCTATCGTCA
>NZ_JACJJL010000047.1 GCF_016899955.1 Marseilla massiliensis
CGTGTACGTACGGTTCGGAGGCAGGCTGTCGGAAACCTACCACCGTAAGGTGGCATGGCGCCGACAGCCGAGCCTACGCATCACCAATAAAAAGATAGAGCATGACATGATGAATTTATCTGAGAAACTAGATTGTTTCAATGATGCAGCTACACATTTAACATCAGACTAAACAATAATTATCTGAATTAGTCAAGATTCAATCTGACTGTTAATATAAAAAGAGTAATTTTACAACATCAAACAAATTAAGTTATGACTAATTCAGTTCTGATGCAGGGCGGAGCAATCCGTCCTGCATGATATTTTGTGTCGGGTTGTTCCTATTTTACCGGTTGTAAGTTACAAAGAAATGTCGGCTTGAAGTCTGCCGTTATCCTTATATATATGCTTACCAACCCTTTCTATAGACCTTGCTTCTCAAGCCTCTTGCCCTTTATATCAGTCCGAACATTCCATGTTGCAGCCTCCATACCGCCACCGCCAGAGGTTTTATCTTGTGCGAATATAGGTTGCCGCGCCTGTTCCCTCCGTTTTGAAGTGCATTTCCGGCAAATTCTTCCTTGCATTGCAAGAGTAATTTACCGGAAAAAACATCGGGAATGGCTTTTTCGGCAACCTTTTACTGCACCGAAAAACCGAAGCGGCTTCCGATTGAAGGACGTCGAACAGAGGGAAAGTAAACTTAAATTCAAAAACGGATGAAGACATTGGAAGAATTGCTACAAGGAATTGGATGTGTCGGTGAGGTATTCGACAGTACGGGAGAATTTACGGAAGCCGGAAGTAAGGCATATCACTTTTTGGTGGATTTGCTGTATGACATTGAATGTCTGACTGGAAAAAGTGTATCATGTATAATCAGGGAACTTGATAACATATGTGAAGAGAATTATTAAAAATCAATATTATAGTTAGGAAAATTCATGAATCGAAAGAGTAAAGCTCGCAAAGGACTGGAAAAATGACGGTGAACTGCGTCAGTCGTGTTCTGCATGTTATGACGCTTGACGACATCCTTCCAGATAATGGAATCAAATAGTATGTCAAGGCAATTGCGTGTCGTCAGAAGAGAGTTGACCTATCAAGTGTACAAAAGTAGTGGATTCAATTTGTTTTTTCCTTCCAAAAGAAAAGTTATGGCTGTTGTCGGTGAGTACTTGTTGACTGATTTACCTAAAAGCCCTATCCGGACTTGATTGCGCAAGCAGGAATTTAAAAAGTAGGTTTAAATTTTCTTGTATATACTACAAGGAACGAAGTAAACCTCTTGCAACATCTCTTTGGTAATGAATAATAATAGTTTTAGAAATTAAGTTTAATGACATCTTGTATATATAGAACAAGGAAAGGAGTAAACCACTTTGCCAGTTGCACCAGCCTTTCTTTTTTGAAGGCAATAGAATACTGTTCAGACTTTGACTTTGATGACTTCGTTAAGGTTTGTGGAGTATTGGGCTGACTTGTGTTCGCATTTCAAGTGCCAACGTTTGTCCGTGCCTTGGCTTGCCACTTTTACGGTATTAAAACCATTCCGTTGGTTGATGGCATCGATAGCCGCTGAAAGGCGAGCTTGTTTGGCACGGTCTATGGAGTCAAAGAGGACAGTTTGGACGGCAGTGTTTGGACTAATGTCCCACACGATGACACCGGCTTTCTTGTAGTGGTATCTTCCATTCTCACGCCATTCAGTACGGAGTGCTTGGACTGCTGCGGCTACCAACTCCAATTGGTCGTTGGTGGGCATGGGCAATGTAACTGTGCGGTTGATAATATGGTTTGGCACATCGTTGCGGAAACGGCTGGTATAAGCGAATACGGTCAGTTGGCAGCAACGACTCTTTTGCTCACGCAACTTGCGGACACATGAAGCGGCAAAGTTGGCTACTGCTTCTTCCACCACTTCCAACTCAGACAAACCTTTGTCGGGAAAACTGCGGCTGGTACAGATGCTCTGCTTTTCGGGCAGTTCGCTGATGTTTATGCAACTTTCGCCACGGAGTTCCTTCCATGTCCTCACACCTGTGACGGTAAGCAACCGTCTTACCCGGCTTTCACTCCACTGCGTGAAATCCCATGCGTTTTTGACTCCATGGTATTCCAACTTCTTGGCAGAGCGTCTGCCAATGCCCCACACATCGGCGATGTCAAAACCTTGCAATGCCTTGATGCGCTTTTCTTCGGTGTCAATCAGGCAGACACCCCCGTAACCTTTGTATTTCTTTCCATACCTGCTTGCCACTTTTGCCAAGGTCTTGGTCGGAGCTATGCCAAGCGTTACCGGGATTCCTGTACCCTTGCCAATGGTACGCACGATGCGTTTGCCGTACTCACGCAATGCTTCTCCACCGCCCATGCCTGTAAGGTCGATGAAAGCTTCATCGATGGAATATTGCATCAATTCGGGCGTGAATTCCGACCTGCGGCTCATGTCACCATAAAGTGTGTAATTGGAACTGAACACGGCAACCTTTTCACGCTCCAGCAATTCTTTTGCTTGGTAAAAAGGCGTACCCATTTCTATACCCAACGCCTTTGCCTCGTTGCTGCGGGCAATGATGCAACCGTCATTGTTAGACAGCACCACCACTGGCTGTGTGCGCAATCCCGGATTGAAGACCCGTTCACACGAACAATAGAAGTTGTTGCAATCCACTAGACCGAACATGATTCACTTCCTCCGATATTGGCGTTTGATGTTGTAGGTCAATACTCCCCACACGATGAAATTATTTTCTTCCGTCACCTTGATAGGCGGATAGTCCTTGTTGGCAGGCATCAGCCAAAGGCAATCACCCTTGACATCGAACTTTACCCGCTTCAATGTAAATTCCCCATCAATGTAGGCCACCACGATGTCACCCTCCTGCGGATCGATGGACTTGTCTATCACCAACAAGTCGCCGTTGTCGATGCCACAGTCCTTCATCGAATCACCTACGGCACGGGCATAGAACGTAGTGGCGGGATGGCGAACCAACTCGCGGTTCAGGTCGATGCTCTCCGTCATGTAGTCTTGTGCAGGGGATGGGAATCCTGCACGGATGCCACCATCGGCAAAGTCCAACAGCAGCTCGCTGCTCAGGTCGGCCGAATAGAGGATGAGCCTTACCCCGTCCTCCTTTTCTACTCCGGATTCATTGACGACTGTTTTATGTGAATCTTCCATTTCCTGTTCTCTTGTTGCATTACCATTCGTTTTGCAAAAATACCATTTTTATGCGCTTGTCCGTCTTTATTTTATGAGTTTCCACACTTTTACGCCTTTTATTGGCTTACATTTCGCCAAAGGCGACCGATGCTCTTTCCCGATGGCAGTCGTGCGCCATTCTTTCATCGTATCTTGGGTTTAGGTTGATAGCCGGCTTTCCTTAATTTCTTCCGTTGCCTCGGAACCGGCACACCGACAGCTGTTCTGTCCACATTCCCTATCCGTCAGTCTTATCTTCAGGCATCTCCTCTCCAATGGTAGAGCGGCCTTTTTTTCTGGCAATATCGGTATCGCGTCCGCCCTTGCGGCTTCCATAATGAAAGAGGTGGTTGGAATCGCCGTTTCATACCTGACCCGTTGCAGAGCTATCGGAACGGGCTTTTTTCTTTTGGCAGGCGGATTATTAGCATCCTTCATCACAACCTGTGGCTGAATTTTCGTGTTGCTTCTTACATGGCCGTCGTTTATCGAAGCCACAATATTTTTCCATGATGCAAAGATATAATGCAGCTCGCCGATGGCGTTACGGGACACTGACGTTCTGACCAATGGCGTGTCACGAAAATCTTCCGACATTTTCCGCTTCACATAAAATGTTGCGTATTTGCGTGCCTCCCTTGGTGCTACCCTATGCCTGCAATATCTTCTTGCATCCGTAAAAATTAATTGTTCAACTTCTAAAAACTTACAGTCATGAAGCAAGTAGAAAATTCTTTCATCATCACAGGTTTTGTAGCAAAGGACGCTGAAATCCGCACGTTCACCAACAACGATGTAGCCAGTTTCCCGATGGCAATCGGCCGCAAGGAAACCAAGGACAACGCCACCAACCGCGTGTCCGCTTTCATCAACGTGGAAGCCTGGCGCAAGAGCGGCAGCGCATCGTTCGAGTTGCTGAAAAAAGGTACGCTGCTCACCATAGAGGGCTATTTGAAGCCCGAAGAATGGACCGACAAGAACGGTATGAAGCAGAACGGCATCAAGTTCGTGGCCAAGAAGTTCTACGAGGCGGTGGAGAAACAGGAGAAGGCCGAGAAGCCCCAACCTAAGGCTCGCGCCAAGAAACAGAAGGAGGCGGCATAGACCGCTTCCTTCTTCGAAAAGAGCGGCTTCGGCCGCTTTTTTCGTGCTCAATGCACGTGAAGCCTTGCTCCTTTTGAAAATGATTAGCTACCTGTTCTACCATTACCCGCTTTGTTATACCGGCTATTCCTTATCCCGCCCTCCAGCCGTCACCGTTTAGTTTTACTGATGCAAAGGTCGGCCATCGCGCCTGATGGCGGCGGCTTGAAGTGGATTTCTTGCAAATTCTTCCTCCTTGCGGAGCGTAATTGGCAACAAAAGCCGCCGCATGAGGCTTTCCCGATAGCCGAGCCGCCGCATCGATAAAACCCTAAATCGGTCACGGCAAGAAGGACCGATGACAGGGAAAGTTTAACATCAAAAACATACACCAATATGTACGATTACGACAACAGAGAGGAATTTGAGGATTACGGCAAGCATTGCTGGCTGCTGACCCCGTGGAAAGGCTACCGCTCGGCAACCATAGTCGGACAGACCGACAAAGGCTATATCGTCCAAGTGAGCAGCGGAGCGGAGATAGTGGTTTATCCTGACGAGATAGAGATTAATTAACCCCAAAGCATACCCATATGGAAAAGACAATCGAAAAGATACCGACATGGAGTCTGTGCTACCTTGTCAATGGAGATGCATGCGGACTGACAGAGGAAGAACTACAAACCATCGACCGCTGGTACAAGGACATGGGCGTACAAGTAGTTTCGCCCGTCATGGACAGTGAATGCAACCTGCAACCCTATTTTTCACCTTGCCCTGCTTTCGGCTTGCCGACAGAGGTAGTGGACTGCGACATCTTTTATATCCAACCCACCAAACAATGACAACCATGAAAGGAACTGAACATTTCAAACAGGCCATCAAGAGCTATTTGGACGAAAGAGCCAAGACGGACGAACTCTTTGCAGTGGCTTATGTCAAGGAAAACAAGAACTTGGACGATTGCATCACGTTCATACTCAACCAAGTCAAAGCAATGGCCAATGAGGGCTGTGTCGGCATGGCTGACGATGACGTGTATTCGCTCGCCTGTCACTATTATGACGAGGACATCATAGACATAGGCAAGCCCGTCAACTGCGAGGTGATAGTCAACAACCGTATTGAACTGACCGAGGAAGAGAAAGCCGAGGCACGGCAGAGGGCTATCAGCCAATACCAAGCCGAGGAATTGCGCAAGATGCAGCAACGTAAGAGCAAGTCGGCGGCAAAACCACAGGAGACCAAACAAACAGAACCTAACTTATTCGGCTTTTGAACGATGAAACCACGCAACAAATTCGAGAAAGCTGTACTTGCCCAAAGCGGCAAGCTCCGCCCCTTGAGCAAGGCACAGCTTGCTTGGGCATTCCGTGAGTGTGTCAGCCATTTTGCACACCGACTGCCCAAGGGTCGGACAACCTGCATGGACTGCGGCCATGAATGGGTAAGAGAAAAAGCGACAGGGCATTGCACCTGCCCGAAGTGCCACGCAAAGCTGGAGGTCAAGAATACCCTTGTCCGCAAAATACGGCAAAAGGCATATTTTACCCTGCTTGACAAGTGTGGGAAGTACCAAACCCTGCGAATGTTCCTGCTTGTGGTGGAAATGGAGAAAGGCTGCAAGGCGCATCCTTACGCCTTGGAAATCGGGCAGTATTGGTGGAACGACAAAGGCAAACAGACGCTTGTAGCCATTCAGCGCATATTGGGCAGGTACATGGACACCTTTTCTTTCGTTTCGCCAATGGCCATTCGGGGAGACAACGAAGTGTACCGCCATATTGCCACTTTTGACACCTATCCGAGATACAGCGTTATCGACACTTTGCAAAGAAACGGTTTCCGCAGCGACTTGCAAGACATTGAATCGGCAAAACTCATACCGGCATTGCTGACCGACCCGAAAGTTGAAACTCTACTGAAAGCCGGACAATATGACTTGTTGCGCTATTGCCTGCACTCATCAACTTGTCTGGACGATTACTGGCCGTCTGTGAAAATCTGCCTGCGGAATGGATATACCATTACTGACGGCTCAATGTGGTGCGATACCATTGACCTGCTTAGGCGAATGGGCAAGGACACACGCAGCCCGAAATATGTCTGCCCTGCCGACTTGAAAGCGGAACACGACAAATTGGTGGAACAGCGCAACCGCAAGGAGGAACGTGAACGTCTGGCGTTGCGCCGAAAGGAAGCCGCCCAATATGAGAAAGAGTACCTGTTGCAGAAAGGCAAGTTCTTCGGCATCCTCATCACGGACGGAACGCTGAAAGTCAGAGTGTTGGAAAGCGTGGCCGAGATAGCGGAAGAGGGTACGCTGATGCACCATTATGCAAAGTGTTATATTATGCGTAGCGTTACTAATAAATAGCTATTATTCAATATTATTTAGCAGCAAC
>NZ_JACJJL010000048.1 GCF_016899955.1 Marseilla massiliensis
GTTGCTGCTAAATAATATTGAATAATAGCTATTTATTAGTAACGCTACGCATAATATAACACTTTGCATAATGGTGCATGGCTTTCCCTTCCTCGTAAAACTCATCCACGCTTTGCAATACCTTTACAATGATTAGTCCGTCCGTCAGTACAAGGTTGAGGAAAGCGGCTTTCTTTCGGATATACTCGTCTTTCTCTTTCACCATATCCTCCAAACGTTTCCGCTCACGCTCCAACCGCTCGGCTTCCATTGCAATGCGCTGTTGCTCCCGTTCACGCTCCAATTGGGCTTGTCTTTTCTCCATATATAGGTCGTGGGCTGCCTTGAGGTCGGTCGGGCAGATGAAATGGGGGTTGCGCAGGTCTTTCCCCAATTTCTCCAACAGATATACAAGGTCGCACCACAATGATAGGTCGGTTATGGCATATTTGTTCCGCATGGCTATCTTGTACGAGTGCCAACATCTGTCAAGTGCTTGCGGTTTGGAGAGGAAATAGCGCAAATGCTCGATATTGCCCGACTTCATCAGGGTTTCCGCACGGCTGTCCGAAAGCAATGCAGGGATGAGCTTGGTCGGCACAATGCCATGAAAGTCACCCTTGAAACCGTTTCTGCGTAACGTGTCCGTCACCTTGAATTTAGGGTATATCGGAGAATGGGCGATGTGGTCGTAGGCGATGTTGTCCTGCCGGATAGCCATAGGAGAGGCAAAAGAGAAAAGGTCAAGATACCTGCCCCAAATCCGCTGTTTGCCGACAACCGCCGTGCGTCCTTCCTTGTTCCACCAGTACTGACCGATTTCAAGTACATAGGGGTCAGCCTTGCAACCTTTCTCCATCTCCACGAAAAGGAGGTACATACGCAGCACTTGGTATTCCCCACACGTGGTAAGAACGGTGAAGTATTGTTTCTGCTGCACTTTGCGGACATAACTTGTTACCACTTCCAGCCTTGCCCCACATTCGGGGCAAGTGTAGTATTTTGTCTGTTTGTCCATAATCCAGCTATGACCGCAGTCCATGCAGGTGGTGCGTCCTTTGGGCAAACGGTGGGCGTAATGGTCAATGCACTCACGGAAAGCCCAATTCATCTGTGCTTTGGTTATGGGGCGGAGTTTCTTGCTCTGTGCAAGTACCGCTTTCTCGAATTTGTTTCTCGGTTTCATAGGTTCAGAATAATGAGAGTTCAACTTGTTGTGCGTTTGTTTTTTGGCTTGCCTTAGCCTTGTTTCGGTTCTGCAACTTGCGCAATTCCTCGGCTTGGTATTGGCGGATGGCTTGCTGCCGTGCTTCCGCCTTTTCCTCGTCAGTCAGTTCTACCGTATGGTTCACGACTACTTGGCATTGCAGTGGCTTGCCCACTTCAATGTCGTCCTCGTCATAGTAGTGGACGGCTTGGGAATAGATTTCACCGTCCGTAAAGCCGTTGCAGCCGCTTTTCTGTACCCAATTGAGGATATAGGTCACGCAATCCTCTATGTTCTTGTTCGGCTTGTTGTAATTTGCTGCAAACAGTTTGTCCTCCGCTGCACGGTTGTCCAGATAGGCTTGGATTGTACGCTTGAAATGGTCTGTTGTCTTGTTCATATCGTCAGATTTTAGATGTTGTCATTCGTGTAAAGTATGTCGCAGTCCTCCACTTCGGCTGGAAGTCCGAAAAGGGGATAACGTGAGAAATAGGGCTGTGTGTTGCCTTCTTCGTCCGTAAGGGGTGAGACAATCTGCACTTTCCACTTGCTCAACCATTCGTCAATCATGCGGATTTCCTCGTCCGTCAGTCCCGTCATGTCACCGTTGATGATGTACCCTAAACTCCATGTGGGTATCTTTTCCGTTGTCTTGTTCATAAGGTTCTCTTTTGATTGGTTGTCAAATGGTTTCTTTCAAAATCTCTCTCCAATAGATTGGCTCTACCTCGCTTAAAAGAAAGTCAATGAAGTCCTTTCTTGCATCCTTGCACAACTCCTTGTATATTTCTCGGAATGTGCCGAAATTGCCGTTAATGTACGTTTCCACCATATACTCAAAGATGTTGTCCACCTCGTAAAACCTGCATTGCTGCGCTGCCGTCTTGCTGTTTCTTTTCGCCATATCCTTATGAATTAAAGGGTTAATAACCAAATGAATGTCCAAATAATTGTCACTATTGAAAGTAGTGCGGTGAGGATGCCGAACATGAAGTTCAACACGCCCAATAGGATTTCCCCTGCGATGCCTACCGCCAAACCTCCTGCGCAAAGGGTAATGCCCCATGCCGCTCTCGCTACTGCGGACAATACTTTCCGCAAAGCCTTTCCGATGTCGTTCAATGTCATTCTCATATCGTCCAATTTTTAAGTTGTTTTTACTTGTCTTGCTCGGATGGGGAGGTCGGGTCGAGTCCTTTTTCTTTTCGCCTCTCCGTATGTCCGATGTTTCCTTGTGACGTCTTCCGACCGCGCATCGGTCGTTTTCGTTTCGGGGGCCATGCAAAGGTTAGGGAGTAGGTTCAGCAAATTTTTTCGACAGAATACTACCTGAGCTTGCGAAGTGTGGAGATTGTGGCTAAAAAATTTGTGTTCCTAATCCCGTCTTTACCTTTGCCCCTGCAACGAAAATGACCCACTGATGCCGTCTGGAATGGCGGCATGGGAATATCGGCATACTTGCTGGAGAGGCGGGAAGGAAAAGGGGGAAGCATAGAGGATGGCGCAACGCGCCACGGGAAAGTTCAAAGGGCGGCGCAACGGACAAGGGGAAAGCCCCGCTTTCCTGCCGCCGTGACAGAAGTCCTGCAACCGTCATTGTCATGCGTGCATGGCTTGCGGTTGCAAGTTTTCTGCCGACGGCACATGTCTTCAAACGGTCTTGTCTGCCATGCCCGGTTTGGCAAAAGCATGGCAAGACGGTTTGAGGACAGGGAAGACATGACAGCCGGAAATAGTCGCAGGTGCAGATTCACGCTTGCCGTGCCCTGCATCCGGCGGCATTTCGGCTACTAAAAGAAGACGAGAAAAAGAAAATGGATAAAACGGACTTGTCCGTTCTGCACAAGCATATAAAAGAAGTGCCCACGACGATGGCGGTGTCACTTGTGACATTGTGGTCGTCGTGGGCTTTTCTTTGCTTGTGCCGTTTCTGAAAGCGGCTTCTACGCAACAAGTCGGAAGTGGCTTTCAGAAGGGGTGAAAATAACAAGGGAATGAAATCGTGAATGAAAAAAAGTTTTAGGAAATTCGTGAAAACGGGTAAAGTTTTGTACCTTTGCAAAAGTAAGAAAGTTCTTTCGTTTAATGCAAAATGAGGAAGAATATAGAAGTTCGCTGGTTTCTAAACCGTTAACAAGTCTATTTCGCTTCAGTCTTAATCACTTCATATTTAGATAGATATAATTTTTATTATGTCTTGCGGTGTGAGTGGTTAAATTCTTCTTTATCAGGCATAAATCGGCTATCTCTTTCAGGTAACTGTTCATCTTCTGATTGCAGGGAACAGGCAGCAATACCCTTTTCTTTTGGCAAACGGGATGGTCGGCATACTTACGGAGAATTTCCAAAGGAATGTCAAGCAAAGGGATATTGCACATGTTCTTTGTCTTTTGCCGTGTCTTGCGAATCCACAGGTTGCCATTCGCATCTTCCACGATGTGTTCAGGAGAAAGTTGTTGTACGTCAATGAACGCCAACCCGGTAAAGCAAGAAAGAAGCATCAAAGCAAGGGAGATAGGAATAAAGAGAATCAAACGCAATACGTTGTAAAGCAGCGGTTTTACAGTAGTTTGCCATTATAGCCAAACAGCAGGGAAAGGCAGGATAATGCAAGGTTTCCGCTACCAAGTCATTACCTGTTCCGCTACCTGTCTGAAGCCTGAAAAACAGCGTTCCTAATGCTTGTAAACAAGCATTATACGTGCGGCAGGGACTTCAAATCCGCAGATTTAGCAGCGTCCGTTCCGTTTGCGCCGTTCTGCCCCGTTTCCAATTCTGTCGGTCGGCAATGTATCACTAATATTGCAACCAAAAAAGTTATGACAATGAAGACAGAAATGAAAGTGCTGCTCTACATCAAGCGCAGCGGACAGGACAAGGACGGACTGTCACCCCTCATGGGCAGGATAGCCGTCAGGGGAAAGAACAACTCCATCGCGCAGTTCTCCTGCAAGTTCAAGGTAGATGTAAGGCTGTGGAACGCCACGGCACAACGGTGTACGGGCAAGAGCAGGATGGCGGTCATGGCAAACCGGGAGATTGAACGTACACTGCTGCTGTTGCGCCAGCGTTTCAACGAACTTAAAGACATCAAGGAGGTTGTTTCGGCAGAGGAAGTGAAGAACGCCTACCAAGGGCTGGCGGAATCGCAGGACACCATCATGAAGCTGTTTGCGGAGCATAATGAGGAATATGCCTTGCGCGTAGGCGTAAACCGTTCCGCAACCAGCTATTACCATTACACGAACACTTACCGCCACCTCGCCACCTTCCTGAAAGACAAGTACCGCCTTTCAGACATGCCTGTCAAGCAGTTGGACGAGAATTTCATCGAGGATTTCGACATGTACATGCGCACCGTCAAGCGGTTTATGCCTAAGACCATACTCGGACATGTAAACCGCCTGAAAAGCGTGATGATGCTTGCCGTGTTCCGTGGCATTATCCCGTTCAGCCCGTTCAAAGGCTACAGACCACAAAAGCCGGAGTTCAAGCAGATGTACCTTACGGAAGAGGAACTGGGCAAGTTCGCCAACATGACTTATGATACGCCCAACCGCAATTTCACGAGGGACATGTTCCTGTTCTCGTGCTGGACGGGCATCTGCTACTGCGACATGAGGGCATTGACGGAGAAGAATCTCGTGAAAGCGGAGGATGGAAGCCTGTGGATTCATACCGAACGGCAGAAGACCGGGACACCCGAATGTGTAAGGCTGATGGAAATACCGCTCGCCATATTGGAGAAATACAAGGGCATGGATGCCGACGGGAAATTGCTGCCCATGCTTACGAAAGAAAGCATGAACCGCCACCTCAAAAAGATGTCGGTGATGTGCGGCATCAACCGTCCGATTTCATTCCATCAGGCACGTCATACATTCGGCAGCATAATTTGTTTATCACAAGGAATACCCATCGAAACGGTAAGCAAAATCATGGGGCACAAACATATCAAGACCACACAGCGGTATGCGAAAGTCACGCAGGACAAGATTGACCGTGACGTGGACAGGCTGAATGAAGCCATCGGCGGCAAGTTCTCCCTGTTCGGGATTGATGCATCCCCTTCCACGATACGCAAGGACAACACCCGGCGCAGGGTCAATCCAAGTTGGAAACAAAGGGCTATTGTCAAACAAATGATGGAGGGATAAGCCATGCGCAGCACGTTCAAGCTATTGTTCTACATCAACCGACAGAAAGTGAAGAAGAACGGCAAATGCCCTGTCATGGGACGTATTACCCTTGACGGCAAGGTCAGCCAGTATTCCACAGGGTTGGAAGTCGAGCCTGCGTATTGGGATGCCGACACGGGCAGGGCTTCCACTGACGGGCGCAAGGAAAGCCTTGACTACGAGAAGAAAAAGGAACTTTTACGGTTGAATGATGCCCTGTCCGCACTGGAAGCCAAAGCCCATGCCGCCTACAAGGAGAATGTGGACAGTTACGGCTTCGTGTCGGCTGAAATCATCAAGAACGCCGTGACGGGCAAGTCGCAGGTGAAGGAAACCCTGCTTGCGCTGATGGACGAGCATAACGAAGAATATGCCAAGCGTGTGGGCATTGACAGGACAAGGCACAGCTATGTCCGCTATCTGACCACACGCAAGCACATCCACAATTTCATGAAGTACAAGTACAACATGGAGGACATGCCGTTGCGCTCGCTGACCATGCGCTTCATGACCGACTTCACGTTTTACCTTTCCACCGTGCTGAGATTGAAGGTATCGGCATACAACGACTATCTCATTCTGCTGCACAAGATGACTCGGCTCGCCCTGAAGAAGCATATCCTCAAACGCGACCCATTTGCAGGACATAAGATTGAGAAAGTCCCGGTGAACCACCGCTACCTGACGGGCGAGCAGTTTGAAAAGCTGTTGAATGCTAAACTGCCTACATACAGGCTTTGCCATACGAGAGACCTTTTCGTCTTTTCGACTTTTACGGGTATCGGGAGGGCTGACTTGGCTAACCTGACAGAGGACAACATCATCACGAAAGAGGATGGCAGCAAGTGGATTCACATTGCCCGACAGAAAACCAAAGCGGAGTGTCATATCAAGTTGTTAGATATCCCCCTGCGCATCATTGAAAAGTATCGCGGAGAAGGAAAAGACGGTAAGCTGTTTTATGTGCCAATTACCGGAAACCTCAACCGTAGCCTGAAAATGATTGCCGAACAATGCGGCTTGGAATGCCACCTTACCTACTATCAAAGCCGACACTCCTTCGCAACACTGATTTGTCTGAACAACGGTGTTCCGATAGAGAGCATCAGCAAGATGATGGGACATTCCTCCATTCGGACGACCCAAATCTATGCGGGTGCGCCCAGATTGGTCGCTTGATAAATACTTCTGTAGCAAGAAGTTAGGATTGGGTTCAATATAATCCTATCGTCA
>NZ_JACJJL010000049.1 GCF_016899955.1 Marseilla massiliensis
TCGGGAAGTCGTTGTATACGAACGCGGCTTTCATACTTCTCTATTTCCGATTGCGATAAGGGGAAATCAATGTCTTGTGCCTGTAATGGAAGGAAAGCCAATAAGCTGATAGCTGACAGTAATACTTTAATTTTCATATCAGTAACTGTAATGGTTATTTGCATTCTTGAACGTTTATGCTGTCTATTTCCAGTACCTCGCTAAAAAACGATTTCACATCATCTGTATCCTTTATATCATTCAGCATACCATGATGTACAAAATATGAATTTGCTTGTACGATACCTTCTCGAACAGGTCGGAATATCACCATGCTTTGCCAATCTCCGTCATAAAGGTATAAGTATTAAGTATATGGTGGGGGCTTTCAGGTTCATTCCATAAAAGAACGCATCATCAGCCACGAACAAAGAAGCAGCTGCAAGTGTAGTAGCTCCACTTAATGCGTTTAGTTGAGATGGTATAGACCTTACCTTCCTGTCGTTGATGGAAGGATTTGAACTGTCAGCTATTAGGTGTCTGACAGAAAAGACCTTTTCTGGCGAATCGTATTGATATTGGGCGATATCAGCAACTATCTTATTGACATCTCTTGAATGGCTGCAGAAATTGAGATATTCTTGGTCGTTAGCCAGTTGCCTCATTTGTTGCGTAAGTTGTAGCCCATGTTCTTTCAAAGTTGACGTAGAGCTTACTTTGATATTTGTAACCGTATCGCTACTACCGATGATAGTCAACTCTTTGTCCGGCGTTGCTTCTGGTTGAGCTTGTTGTCGTTTGTTGGTACAACTTAGGCAAACTACACTTGATAATATTGCGAATAAGATGATTGTTTTCATTGTAGTAATTCTCCTTTCTTGTTAATATATTGCCATTTATCACTTACCCATTCGTGATGTTCTCCGTTAAATATCGCTTTCCCTTCTCCTGTAAATGTAACTTTTGCTTTGCCGTTCTTGAATGGAAATGCAAATTTGAATTGGGGCTTAATGACCACATTGCCCAATGAATCGGCAAAGCCTATCAGTCCGTTCTCATCCATGATGCGGAAAAGTCCTTCGCGGATATAATCGGGACCGTTATCATGTTTGAACATATAGAACAATTCTTTGCCTTGATTGTTTATGCAAACAATCCGTGCGTCTTGCTTGTACTCATACACAAAACCGATGTTCCGTATGGTGTCTGTTTGGCAGAATTTGTATTTATTGTATGGCACAATGGTATCGCCTTGTTCATTCAAGTAGCATACGGGGACACCGACTTCAAGATGTTTTTCTGTTGTATGGGCAATCAAGCTTCCATTCCTCTTAAAAACTATAGGTATAGTCCATACAGATTCCCTATATTCTCCTTTGCCGTAATAATTGATGGTAGGTGTCCAGCGAGGCATCTTTCTGATGATTTCCAATACTTGGTTGTCCCAGTATTCAATGCCGCAGCTCCGCACTACTTTCGCATCATATACTTCTCCATACGAGTTAATCCGTATCGTATAGATGCCTCTCACTTGTTGTTTATCACCCAATAATGCAGGGTCATACTTTAAGCGTTGGGTGATGTAGTTTTGCGCAGAACACAGCTTGCCGTTTTGGAAAGAAGAGACAGCCTCCCATTCTACAAAACAATGTTTCTGTTCTTCTTCCGCGATACTGTCCACCTTCACCCTGTCTCGGTAATGTTGTGGCAGGAAAGGCACATAGACCGCATAGTAACATTTCATTCGCTTGCCGTCCTTGTCCCTGCATGGCAGACAATGCGGTAATTCTTTGGTCAGCCGGATAACCTCTTTGTCGAATTCTTTATGTTTAGAAGTCAAAATGTAAATGCCGTGTGGCAACCCTAATGTGTCGATATAAAACATGACTACGGAATATCCGGCTTGGTTCTTTTTCAACAACTCTTCGGGATATACCATTTGGGAAGTATAATACTTTTCTAAATCGTAATTCCATTTTGCCCAACGGGGTGGTTCAATGGTTGATAAGTCTTTAATTGGACTCCCCGACATATCCAAAACGCCTATGTTCCAACCTATCTCCGCACA
Organism: Marseilla massiliensis; assembly: GCF_016899955.1. GTDB lineage: Bacteria > Bacteroidota > Bacteroidia > Bacteroidales > Bacteroidaceae > Prevotella > Prevotella intestinigallinarum. Next base: position 2,048 of record NZ_JACJJL010000049.1, read on the forward strand.
CCAGATGCTGTCCAAACGGTTTTCATTCTGCCGTTGTCCTTGCAGGCTGTTGTCAGTCATGCATCTGACCGGACCAACACCAATGGTCAGTGTGTCAGGCAGATACTGAAAAACCAATGTGCTGTCGGTCAGCTCTTGGATAATGTAATTTTTCCTCGATTCAAAGACTTTGATTGTATCTCCGCATAAAGAATAAGAATAAAAAGTTTCTTTCCTTTTGCCATCATACAAAAAGACGCTTCTCCACCCTGCATCACGAAATTCCATTTCCATAGCATATTGCTTGTTTTGGGGTAATTGCACTTTCCATACTTTGTTTTCCAGCAATGCGGACATATCTGCACATTTATTGTTTTGGGCAGAAAGTCCACCTATTACAACCCATGCAAGCCATATGAACAGAAGTTTCTTCATAACCTATCATCTTAATAGCACTCAAAGATAGCGAAAAGGAATAACCTAATCAATTATTAGACTATTCCTTCCCCGTTAGGTTTAAACAAATTAACTCTTATTGTCGAAGTCCTTTCCTATATTGAGGCGGTATGACATTTTTCCGAATGGATGAAAACAGCCTGTCAAACTGTTCTTTGAACCATTCGCCAATCAGTTGCCCGTTGATGGCAAGTGCAAGTTTCGATTTGTCCGCCGGGTCTTTCACCACTTGGAAGCCTACTTCCTCTGTTTTGAATTTCCGCCCGTGTTCCTCCGAATAGAGTTCGCCTTCGTAGAACAGCGGCTTGCCGCTGATAAGCGTGGCGGTCTGCCTTTCGGTGAAGCCGACTTTGAGGCAGAACTTCTCCATGTACACAAGCTCTTGGAACAGCGGAAACCATTTCTTGGCTTTTTGGATGATGGATTTCAGGAATGACACTTCCCTTTGGTGTTCCGCTTCCTTGTCCGACATTTCCCTACGGTGCCGGGCTTGCAGTTCCATTAACTGACGGCTGTGTTCCTCCTGCTGCCGCTCCATTTGCTGTTGCAACAACTCGATGCTCTCGTCACGGGCGGCAACCTCATCTTGCAGGATGCGGTTGTCGGCTTCAAGCTCTTTCAACTTGCCTCCGCCAAAAAGGGAACCGACCTTTGCCACGAGTGCCGCTTTCGCCTCGGTCTTGGCGGCTTCCAGCTTCTCCGACTTGATATCCTGCTTCACCTCGTCCAGTTGTCGTTCCGCCTGTTGCTGTTCGGTCTGCAACTGCCGCACGTTGGCTTCAAGCTCTCCCGTCTGCCGTTTCAGGTCACGGTAGTATTGGGCGGTGGTGGTGTGCCGTGCTTCCGAACCACGGACACCACGCTGCAAGCCATATTTCGCCATTGCCTCTGCATAGCTGTCGTGGTAGGCAACCAGTTTCTCACGTGTCAGTAGGTCATCGGCACACAGGCGCACGGCGTTGGTTTTCTTGCGGTAGGTGCGTCTGCCTTCCGTCTGCTTCCGCTTGGCTTTTCTGCGCTCTCCCGTCACTATCGGCACGACCGTGGCGTGGATGTGAGGCGTGTGTTCGTCCATGTGCAGCACCGCCGAAACGGTGTTCTCCCTGCCGAATGTGCGGTGCAGCCATTGCAGGTTGTCATCGCACCACTCGGATAGTCTGCCCTCGTCCTGCACTCTCGCCATGTCCTCGTGCGTACCCGAAAGCACGATGCGGATTGCCCGTACTTGGTCGGGCGTTATCTTCCTCTTGATGCCAGCCGTGCGGATGCGGTGGCTTATGGCTCCGGTGCGGTCTGTTACGCCGTCGGGGAATTGCACCAGCTCGCGGTTGAGATGGGTGCGTGTGGGGTCTGCGTTCTTGGGCGTTGTCTTGCGTTCGATGTGGTCGGATGCGCCCGTGTCAGCCGACCCTTTCGCCTTGTTGATTTGGATGCTGATATATCCCATGTTCGTTTCTTGTTTTTGAGGTTATACAAACTTGTTTGTCAGTGTCTGTCTGCGGTCATAGCCGCACGGGACAAGCGGGGGTGTGCAGCGGGGTGCAACCCTGCTGGCTCATTGGGCGTTTTTAGCATTAGCGTCAGCGGTGCGTGAAGAAAACGCCCTAATGAGCTATGGCTTTTTGCTTCCCAAAAGCCTGCGGCGGTGTCGGCGATGATGTCGGCTGTTGTCGGTTGCCTTTTTCTTTTCGCCAGCGACATCGGCTTTCCCTTGTCTGTCGGCAGGACAGAAGTCCGTCCGACCAGCCTGCGGATGGCGGTGTTCGCCTCCGTTGCTTTTCCTGTGGACTTGTTGAGGGCTGAAAATCCGATGAATTGATGATTGGATAGTCTAACGCATTGACATACATTGCAATAACCTTTCATCATCGTTTCATCAAACCGCTCGCCAAAAGAAAAGTGATGTATGGGGCTGCGTCCGCTTTCTCTTTTCATCAGCCAAATACTTTTGTTGAGTGTTTGATGAGTATGTAAGTTACTGTTATTCTTTATGTTATATATGCTTTCATCATTTCATCAAGATATCAAAGTGTTTCCAATTGCGCTTTGCTTACCGTGTAGTAGCGTCCAATCCGTCTGACGGGAGAGTAACGGCATTCACGGTTGTAGTCGTATTGGTAGGTGGTGTAGGAAAGCGAATTGGATGCTGGTGTCAGCTTCCAGCACTCTTGTACCACTTTCCGAACCTGCGACTTCTCCACCTTGACTTGCGAGCAGACGAGCAACGGGATAATGTCATTGAGGCAAAAAGAAACAGAACTGACACCTGTGCTTGCCATGATGTCGAGCAGCAGTTCAGCCATTTCAATCTCCAAACGGTTGCGGTTGCTTCGGATAATCTTCCGCAGGGCATCCGTCTCCAGCCGCTTCGGGTTGAACCACATACGGCTTTCTTTCTCGGTGGAGAGTGTACGGTTGGCAAGGAAATGCAGGAAAGCAGGGATTTCCGCTTTCAGCTTTAGCAGGAAGTCAGTATCATCACTTTGGATCGGCGCAATCTTCCGCACCCAATAGCGTGTCTCCCCGGCGTCAATGATGACGGGCAGGTGCTCGTTGTTGGAGCAAAGCACGAACTTGGCGAAGAAGCCTATCTCGTCACGGTCCTTGCCTTTCGCCTCCACCTTGTAGGAAAGTGTGGTGCTGAGGTTCTTCAACCTTTCGCTGTCCTCACGGCGGTTGAGCAGCACTTCATCCACCATGATGAGCAGTTTGCCCGCCCAGTCGGAATTGAACTGGCTGCGGAAGTCCTCATTGGTGTTGAAAGTGACATTATTCTGAAAGATAGCTTTCAGGAAGTTCAGAAACGTGCTTTTGCCCGTGTTCCGTTCTTCGGACACGAGCAGCAAAATGGGCAGCTTCTGAATGGGGTAAAGGTAGAGCAGTTGCAGGTAGTCCATGCCCAACTCGTACTGTCCGCCGAAGATGTGTTCCACCAACGAGCGGATGCAGGGGAAGTCGCCTTGTCGGAGAATATGGCTTATCGGCTCGTAGAGGTTGAGGAACTTGCCGACTACGGGCTGGTAGCCCACATGGTCGGGTACGGTGCAGAAGCCGTCATACTTCGGAACACTTGCCATATAGTCCTTGCCGTAGTCCTGCCGCAAGGTCTCTGAGTTCCATGCGATGCGCTTCCTCACATAGCCGCCGTCAATTTGGGGCTGGTCCACAATTTTGTAGAGCGTTGTGCCTACTCGGATGAATTCTTCTTTCTTTTCCATGTTTCAAATATAGGTTTTAGTGCCGCCGAAACCTTGTCGGCAGGCGGGTTGAACATGGGTGCAAAGCTACGGCATGACGGTTAAAACCTTGATACGTAAAACGATGCAGAACGGCGCAAAAGAAACCGACGGATAAGAAAATGCAGTAAGATGGGCAATATCAGTTATCAAAAGGCGAAAAGAAAAAGCCCGAAGAAGCGGAAAATGGTACTTCTTCGGGCAGACTTGGATTGTGTGAGTGCATGGGCGTAGTGACACGCAACCGCACTCGCTAACACTTGCACGATGTGCTGTTGCCTAACGAAAGCCACAGCATTTGTCTGTCTATTCGCAAGCACAGCCTTTCCAACAGGGCATTGCACACCCTTGCTGCATTTGGCGTATTGATGCGGAAAGCGAGTGCCACGACCATTGGCAAGGCATACGCTTCCGCATAATAACCGTTAGGCAACCTGATGAGCCTTTCCACTTCGCAAGGTTGCAACACTCCACTTTTGTACACGGCTCGAATGGCGGCACGGAGTGTCGGGGCTATTACACCGAACAGCGTTACCAATTCCATTTCGCTCATCCACACGTTGGCGGTATCGGACGGTACGGCAACACTGCCGCACCCGTCCATCGTGATTGTTGTCCGTTCCATAGGCTGTGCGTTATAGGACGAAACGTCCGCTTACCTTGCTTTCAAAGGCGGATATGTCGTTTTCAAGTTTAGCGTTGGTCACCTGTAGGCTCGGCTGTCGGCGCCATGCCACCTTACGGTGGTAGGTTTCCGACAGCCTGCCTCCGAACCGTACGTACACG
>NZ_JACJJL010000004.1 GCF_016899955.1 Marseilla massiliensis
CTCTGTATCTCAGTTTCTCAAAGAACTCTTTCTTTTGGTGCTCATCAGGTTGTTCCCTGAAAGCGGATGCAAAGGTAGGCATTTTTCTGACACCAACAAAGAATTGGCAAAGAAATCTTCATGTATTTAACTTTCGTTTGCATTTAACCAGCGTTACATCAAGCAAATGTGTGCGCACACATTATAATATAAATGCGAGTCAGACGAACCAGGCAACACATACAACTACGCTCCAGCATGCGCTGTGCATCGATGCGCGGCTTTTGTTGAAACCAACAACAAGCAGTTGCGGCACCAGGCTGGCACGAATTTTCAAAAAACGGCAACCAGACCCGCCGGGCATGCGCCAAGGTTGCCTATGCAGGCTTACCTTGGGCTTCGCCATGCTGCGGGCATCCTGCCGGCCGACCACAGAGCCAAACCACTTTGACATATAACGACCGGCATGGGCCAAAGACACGGCGGGATGCAGGCATAAGAAGCCGTGGGGCGCGATGCAGGCCGTATAGCGTGGCGAAACGGCACATAACGCCGCGCCATACGCGCCCTCTTGCAAGCCGAAATGGCATATAGGGCAACCCCGCTGACAGACAATGACTTACAGACACGCGCCGCTGCCCTGCAAACATCACCCGGATTTTACGCCACAATGCGGCCAAACAACATTTAAACGCCTCGGCCACGGCTTGCCGCGGCGGCCGCAGGCAGAAGCCCAACCACTGCCGCAAGGGCGCCATCGGCCGGGCGCGCATGGCCCGGGCTTGGGCCAAGGGAACATTCAGCACCACATCATACAGATGCGCCAACAACCGCCGGCATATAAGTAGCTGTTCAAAATTAACCGATACAATAGACCTTGCAGGTGTCCTCTATATCTTTGCCACCATCTTGTGTGCTCTTTCGGGCCGAATGCCAAAGTCTCATCGGTCGCGTAGCCCGCTACGCTCCCTCTTCGGACTTTGGCATGCATCTACGAAATAGCGCACAATTTGATGGCAATTAATTTTGAACACCTACTTAACAATGGAAAAGACGCACACCAAAACACATCACCAACCGGCAACACCCCAATCGCGGGCGTACCCGCGTTATGTCGACACAAAGCATTGCCACATGGATAAAAATGACTATCTTTGCAAAATATATCAAACGGACATTACATAACAACATATTTACTAATGAAGAAAACTACCATTTCCAGAGCCATCGCAGCCATTGCGGTGGCCATGAACACAGCTCCTTCGGCGGCACAGATACCGGCCGGGTATTACGACAACCTGAAAGGGAAAAGCGGGGCTGAGCTTAAGAATGCCGTGCACGAAACAATAAAAGACGCCAACGTGCTCGACTACGGCAAGGGCAAGGGCCACACTTGGGAGGGATTCTACACCACCGACCGCACAGCCGACAACCAAGTGATTGACAGATACAGCAACGACACGAGGTACTTCGGCTCAAAGGGAAGCTCGGTGGGCGGAATGAACATAGAGCACTCGTTTCCGAAGAGCTGGTGGGGAGGCTCAGAAAACCAGGCCTACAAAGACCTTTACAACCTGATGCCGAGCGAGCAGAAAATAAACTCGGCCAAATCGAACTACCCGATGGGCGAGGTAAGCAAGGCCACAACAGACAACGGCTGCACGAAGGTGGGAACCGGCAGCAAAGGCTACAAGCTATGGGAACCGGCCGACAAATGGAAAGGTGACTTTGCCCGGGCCTACATGTACATGGCCACCACTTACCAGGACTTCACGTGGAAAGGCACGCAAGCCTTGCAGATACTTCAAAAGGGCGACTACCCCACCCTGCAGCCATGGGCATACAAACTGTATATAAGCTGGGCCAAGACCGACGCCCCCGACGAGACGGAGACATCGCGCAACGAGGCCGTAAGCCGCATACAGGGCAACCGCAACCCCTTTGTAGACTTCCCAAACCTGATGGAATACATCTGGGGCGACAGCACCGACTATGCCTTCGACCCCGGGACGACGCTGTGCACATCGGAATATACACCCGGCGGCGAAGCACCGGAACAAGGCACCATTTACACCGCCATATTCACAGACGGCACAGGCGGATGCACAATAAGCAACAAGGAGGTGCCACAAGACGGCTTCGAGGTTTGGAGGCTTGACAACAAATACGGCTGGAAGGGCACAGCCTTCGCTAACAACACCAACAATGCAGCCGACGCATCGGTGGTGACACCCGAGCTGGACCTGACCGGATATGCCACCGCCACGCTCACCTTCAGCCATGCAGCCAACTTCTTCGCTTCGCCGGCCGACGCTCTGGCGGTCGAGGTCATCTGCGACGGAGTGGCCACGCCGCTCAACGGCATCAACTGGCCACGCGGCAACAGCTGGGCATTCAACGAGTCGGGCGACATAAGCCTCAACGCCTTCGCCGGCAAGAAGATAAAGATTGCATTCCACTATACCAGCACCAGCCAAGAGGCCGGCACTTGGGAGATAAAGTCGATGACGGTAAGCGGCGAAAGACTGCCAAGCGACATATCGGCGCCATCAACCGGAAAGGCGGCTTTCGACCCGTCGGAACCATACGAGACATACACCATCGACGGCAGGAAAACAACAAATGCCGACCATGACGGCGTGACAATAATACGCCAAGGCGGAAACACATGGAAAGTGGCACCCCGCAAATAAACATCATGCAGGCTGACAGCCTTGCACCACAAACACATTGAACGTGGATTACCGCTTGCCGCGCCGTGCGTAGTGCACGGCGCGGCAAGTATTTTCCAGGGGCAGGCAATAAGGGAGGAGAGACGGGAACGCCCACGCCGGCAACCATGCCCCAACCGGCAACAAGACCGCCCTGTGCCCGTAAAGCCGCCTGGCGCCATGCAACCCACAGGCCAACAGGCCCACCGAGGCACCTTGCGCCGACGCAAACAGCCGCCCATCAGGCAATGACGGCAATCAACACGAACGGCAACAGCATGCGATTGTTGCCCGACAATGGCCCCAAAATGGCAAAAAAACAGACAAAGCGACTGTTTTTATAGTTATGTGGAACACAGGGGTTTGACATATATTATATATATTTGCAGGCATAGACAAAGATATTTGCAGCGGCATTGAGAACTTCCGCAGCATAGATGCAGAACCATATCATTCACTTAATAAAAAGAAAAAGCTATGCAACTAATTCATTACTCATTTCTACAAGGCTTTATGCTTGCCGCCCTGGCCTTGCCAGCCCATGGCCAGCAAGCCCCGGTGAGCCCACAGACGCTGCCAGTCAAACACAAGTTGACCGCCGCCCCCAAAGTGATAATCTCAACGATTCCCGATGTGATACGCACACCGGAAGGCCAGAGGCACGACAACTGCATCAGGGCCGCACACGGTTTTTATGACAGCTACTACGACCTGAACGAATACGACAACACGGAGGCCGTGGGCAGCTATGTGACCGGGAGCGACGGAACGGTGTACATGCTCAACCCCATATCGTATATGGTGAGCAACACTTACATGAAGCTTGACCCGTACAACGGCGACACGCTGGTGGCACGCCTGCCACAAATCGTGGTGGCAGAAAGCTACGGCAACAGTTTTGTGGCAAAGATGAAGCAGGACGGCCAGGACAACTGGACGCTTAACGCAGACCAAAACATGTACTTCGTGCTGCGCAACGACACGCTGAAAGCCCTCGACGACACACGAGAGACGCCGCTGGGCTTCATCGACGAGTCGGAGTCTTGGTACGCCGTTGAATACGGGCACGTCTTTACCAAGAACCCCTACAAAGCCGTGACTGTGCCTGAAGGGGCCCGCGACCAGAAGTACTCGCTCAACAGGCGCCTCGTGGTAAGCGCACGCCTCACCGACGACGCCCTGTTCATCAACGACCCGTCGACGCCCGGACTATGGCTGAAAGGCACCAAGGACGCAGAGGGCAACTACCACTTTGCAGCCAAAGAGTATATGGGAGTGAACGAGAGGTTCATTTCGCACCAGTTCCAGATGCCCGCCAGCTACGTGGTCAAGAGCGATGAATACGGCAATTACAACGACTACACCTACATGGACGAACTGGTGATGCGCCCTTCCGGCACCGACGGCATGCTGACAAGCGTAGGCAACGTGTCGCTGCTGAGCAGCCTGTCAACCACCAAGATAAACCCCGTTGGCATCATAGACAACCCGGTACTGATACCATACAATGAAGTAGCAGCCGAACCGGTGGCACCCAAGATAGAGAAAGTGGGTAGGTACATCGAGGATTACGGTGCAGAGATAATATTCACAATGGAGTTGGAGAGCACCGACGGCAAGTTTATCGACCCCGACAAGCTGTTCTATGAAGTATATGTAGACGACAACACCGAGCCCATACGGTTTGTGCCGGAGGAAGAGGGCGGCCCGTACCACCGCCTGGACTCTGCGATGACGCAGGTGCCCTATGCTTACTCCGACAACAACTACGACTTCATCTTCAATTACGGACAAGTGAAATTCTACATCTATGACTCCGAGATGCAGAAGGTTGGCATACGCACCGTGTACAAAGGCGGCGGCGAGGAGCATGCCTCTCCCATCGTATGGCAACCGACACCGGCCTCCATTGCCGGCGTTGGGGCCGACAGCCAAACGCGCACCGAATACACGACACTTTCCGGCATGCGCGTAGAGAAGCCCGCGAAAGGCATTAACATAAGGAAGGTGACAGACGCCAACGGCAATGTCAAGGTAGAGAAAATATTGGTGAAATAGTCCATTCGACAGAATGACGCATTACCGCTCAACCAAGTGTAAATAACCATATATTCATTTTCAGACGATTAAGTAGCTGTTGAAAATTAACGGAAACCAAACCAATTTAGATGGTTATCTAATCTTTACCATCATCTTGCACGCTCTTCCGCGTTGTTTCCCAACGCCTCATCGGTAGTATAGCCCGCTACACTTCCACCTCGGACGTTGAAAAACATGCACGGAACTGCGCACAATCTGATGACAAAAAATTTTAAACAGCAACTTATGAGCAGACGCAAAGACAGCCGCCCGGAATCCAGGCGGCTGTCTTTTTTTGCCGGCCCGCCATTGCAGGGGCCAGCTTCCGGTTAGGGTCAAAAACGGTTCAGCTCGTTTTTACCTGCCCCTTGGCCGCGATACCTGTCGCGCGTGGCGTTGAAGGTATATTGCAGGGTGAGCATGAAAGTGCGGTTGCTGATTGTACTGAACCTCTGTATGGTGACGTCTTTGCTCATCACCCTCACGTCGCGGTTGCCTTTGTTGAATATGTCATTGGCCTCAAGGGTAAGGCTGAAACGGTTGTTGAAAAACGCCTTGTACAGCTTTGCGTTTAGATATGACGACTGCTCCTGATACGTGTTGTCGTCGTTGCGGGCGCTCATCCATTGCCTGTCTACATTCATCCAGATGTCATAAGGCAAGTGGATGGCATTCTGCAATTGCACAAGGGCGACAGGCTTGCCCATGCTCTTGCGTGCGTCTGAATAGTCGATGGTGAGCCACTGCTTCATTATCCCCACGTTTACCCTCGGCTGCCATATACCGGCCTTGAACTGCCCGCCTACAAAAGCCTGCAGCCCCTGGACCTCAGGAAGATTGTCTTTCGTAACGAGTTTCACCTCGCCATCATTGCCATAAGGGCGTGCAATGTACATTATCGGGTCTTTCTTATATGTATATGCAACCTGGGCGAAGAACTGGCGCCATGCTCCCATCAGCTCCAGCGAATGTATTTTCTCGTGCTTCAGAAACGGGTTGCCGCCCTCAAGGGTAAACCGGTTGATATAGTCTACTGTGCCGTCAAGGTCTTCATATCCTACTGAAGCACACTTATTTTCTACCGAAATGCCACATTGGCAAGGCGGAAAACACTTTGCCCGCCGATAAAACGAAGAAAACGAAAGGCAACGACAAGGCAAGCCGCCGCCACACCCATACCCCCCGGAAAACACACTGCGGGCCGCCCACAGTGCAGAGCAGAAGCCATAGGCTTCGCGCCCCACCCGGTTGGCGGCCCGCAGACATATCGGTACAGACAAATATCACTCCGTCTCGGGAGCCTGCCCTATAAGGTCCATGAACTGGTCGAGTTTCGGTGTGATGATAATCTGCGTGCGGCGGTTGCGCTGCTTGCCCACCTCTGTGTCATTAGACGTCACAGGGTTGTATTCGCCACGGCCTCCGGCAGTGAGCCTCTTCGGGTCGACGCCATACTGATTTTGCAGTGCCTGCACCACGCTCGAAGCCCTGAGGCACGACAAGTCCCAGTTGTTGCGGATGTTCTTCATCGACGCAGCCGATGCGTTCACGGGCACATTGTCGGTATTTCCCTCTATGAGCACGTCATAGTCCTTGTAGTCCTTAATGATCTTGGCAATCTTGCTGAGCGTCTCTGCAGCCCTGTCGTTGATTTCATAGCTGCCGCTCTTGTAGAGCATGTTGTCGGCCAGCGAGATGTAAACCACGCCCTTGAGCACCTGTACGTCTACCTCCTTGAGCTCCTCCTTGCTCAGCGAGCGGGTCAGGTTGTTGGTAAGCACAAGGTTGAGCGAGTCGCTCTTGCTCTTCACCTCTACGAGATGGCGGATATACTGGTTCGACTCGTTGATCTGGTCAACCAGCTTATCGATGCTGATGTTGTTCTGCCCGGCGTTGGCAAGACTCTTGTCGAGCGAGCCCTGCAGCGCGGCATAGTCTTTTTTCTGCTGTGCCAGTTGGTCTTCCAGGCTTGTCATGCGGGCCGTGCTGGCAGCCAGTTGCTCCTTGGCGTCCTGGTAGTTCTTGGCCATGTCGCGGAAATTCTCCGACAGTTTCTGGTTTTCCGCCTGACAGTTTTCCAACGACTTCTTGCTCACGCAGCTGCTCATAAGCACACAGCCGGCAATCACTGAAAACATTACTAAATTTTTCTTCATATTCTTTCTGTTTAATTGATATTCCGTGCAAAGTTATCTATATGACACATAACGCCGCCGAAAGTGACATCGGGTTAAGTTATTTTAACCCATATCGGCCGTCTTTGATGTTATTTCAGAAAAAAAACCTGCGCAGATGGCCATCTATCAAGACCATCTGCGCAGGCTGTTCCACTTGTGCCCTCGGACTCTGCCCCACCCCGTGAGCCATAATCCCCAAGCTCAATCAGCTCAATACTGGAATATCATGCGTACCTTAGCGATTGTCTTGGAATGCTTGATTTTCCAGGTTCCATACAGCTGACGAACGCCTTGTGGCAACAGATTCATGTCGCGCAGCCTGCCAAGCAGCAACTCCAATGGTTTACCAGGATGCGTCTGGTCATCCTTTAACAGGCCTTTGCGATCCAACTCTCGATTGGCTTCGATCGCGTCTATCTCCAATCTTCCCGTGCTAAGCATGTAATCATCCAGATCACTGAATATAGCACCTACGTTGAAGCTAAGATAATTAGTCATAAGCCCTGTATTTTAAGAATTAATGAATGGATGAATTAGTCTCTCTTTCAATCACAAAGATAGTAAATTTAGGAATACATTGTTACCAAAAGGAGCATTATTTGCATCAAATTAACACTATTAAAGCAGCGTAAACAAAAATCAACGAGACGCGCCTTAAAAACGGTACAAACAGCCCCGTATGTGCACCCCCCAACCGGCATGCAGGCAGCACGGGCGACACCGCTGCGGCACGGGCTGCCCGCCGGAAAGCCGACGGGCAGGATGCCGCCCCACAGCGGCGTGCAATCCCAGCCCCAACAGCGGCAGGCAACCCGCCACCGCAGTTGCCGAAAGACAGCATTCAGGCATAAATAGCTGTTCAAAATTAACCGATACAATAGACCTTACAGGTGTCTTCCATTATCTTTGCCACCATCTTGTGTGCTATTTGACGGCAAATGATTTTGAACACCTACTTAAAAATGGTGAAAATAATAGTCACATGGGGCTTCGGATTCAGAAATTTTAATTACATTTGCATCAACAACGGGCGGCCTCCGACCCCGACGCCGGCACGGCCTCGGCATGCGCCGGCCGCCCGCGAGCCACATTACCACACAGCCATGAGAGTTCTTATAGTAAACACAAGCGAGAAGACGGGCGGTGCAGCCGTGGCTGCCAACCGCCTGATGGAAGCCCTGAAAAACAACGGGGTAAAGGCCAAGATGCTGGTGCGCGACAAGGAGACAGACCTGATAACCGTCGTGGCCACGCCACACCAGCTGCTCATGCAGTGGCGGTTTCTGTGGGAGCGCCTCGTCATATTCCTCCATACACACTTCTCGCGCAAGCATCTCTTCGAGATAGACATAGCCAACGCCGGTGCCGACATAACCGGCCTGCGCGAGTTTAAGGAGGCCGATGTAATACACCTGCACTGGGTCAACCAGGGAATGCTGTCGCTGTCAGACATCAGGAAGATACTCGACAGCGGCAAGCCCGTGGTCTGGACCATGCACGACATGTGGCCCGCCACGGCCATATGCCACCTCACGCTGGGCTGCCGCAAGTTTACCACAGGCTGCTCGGCGTGTCCCCTGCTGCCGGCCGGGCTGTTTGGCGACACTGCCCGCCACGTATGGCGCAAGAAGCAGCGGCTGCTCAAAGGCGGCGGCAGGCTTATCTTCGTGGCCTGCAGCAAGTGGCTGGCCTCTGAGGCCAGGCAGAGCAAGCTGCTCGAGGGCAAGAGCGTGGTGTCGATACCCAACCCAATAGACCGCCGCGTGTTCTGCCCGGGCGACAAGGCCGAGGCCCGCCGGATGCTCGGGCTGCCCGAAGGGCGCCGCCTCATGCTGTTTGTGGCCCAGCGGGTGTCGAGCGGCAACAAGGGCGCCGCCTACCTCATTGAAGCCTGCAAACTGCTTTACGAGCGCCACCCCGACATTGCCGCCAACATGGGCATAGTGATGCTGGGCGGCAGCGGCATCGAACTGGCAGGTCAGTTTGCCATACCGGCCTATCCGCTGGGCTATGTGTCGGACACAGAGAGGATTGTGGCGGCCTACCGCGCCGCCGACCTGTTTGTCATGCCGTCGCTGTCTGAAAACCTGCCAAACACGATAATGGAAGCCATGGCCTGCGGTGTGCCGTGCGTGGGGTTCAACACCGGCGGCATACCCGAGATGATAGACCACAGGCGCAACGGGTATGTAGCTGCCTACAAAGACGCCGCCGACCTGGCGGCAGGCATACGCTGGGCCCTGGCCGACGCCGATGCCGAAGAGCTGGGGCGCAACGCCGTCCACAAGGTCTCGGTGTCTTACTCACAGCAAAGCGTGGCCATCAAGTACATAGAGGTGTACAACCAAGCCGTGGCTTACAAACGCTACAGCCTATGATCAAGTTCAGCATAGTGACAATAACGTTCAATGCCGAGGGCGCCTTGCCCCGAACCCTCGAGAGCGTGCTGCGCCAAGGCTACCCGGCAATAGAGCACCTGATTGTCGACGGGGCGTCGGCAGACGGCACGCTGGGCGTGGCCTACGACTACAAGAGGCGCTCAGACAGCGCCGCCAACGGCCATGCCGTGGCCATAAGCTCCGAGCCCGACCGCGGACTTTACGACGCCATGAACAAAGGGCTGGCCCGGGCCACGGGCGACTACGTGTGCTTTCTCAACGCAGGCGACTACCTGCCCGCTACCGACACCATAGGGCTGCTGGCCCGCACCGCCGCGTCGGCCATGGACGCCGGGGGCGGACTGCCTGCCGTGATCTACGGCGACACCGACATAGTAGACGACGCTGGCCGCTACCTCGGCCCCCGCCGCCTGCGCCCGCCGCGCAACCTGTCGTGGCGTTCGTTCCGCCATGGCATGCTGGTGTGCCACCAAGCCTTCTACGCCCGCACCGACATTGCCCGCCGCACGCCCTACGACTTGAAGTACAAATACTCGGCCGACGTCGACTGGTGCATCAGGGTGATGAAAGAAGCCGCCCGCCAAAGGCTGCCGCTGGCCAACGCCCGCGCCACCATAGCATGCTACACGCAGGAGGGGCAGACCACGCTCCACCACCGCGAGTCGCTGCGCGAGCGCTTCAGCGTGATGGCCTGCCACTACGGGGTGGCCCCGACCGCCATTATGCACGCTTGGTTTGTGGTGAGGGAGCTACTGCGCCGATTAAGGCCCCACGCCGGCCGACAGCGCCGTTGAGGAGGCGCGGCCGGCTGCCGCCCGTGGCCCCGGGGCACAGGGCGGCCACAGCGTCAGCGGCCAACGAAGTCGGCCACCACCCGCGTATACTCCACGGGGTGGTCGGCATACGACATGGCATGCGCCGAACCGCGCCCTATCCACAGCTGCTTGGGCCCCGGCTTGGCCGCATAGAGGCTGTAGACCATCTCTGTGGGCACAAACCTGTCGGCATCGCCATGGATGAAGAGCATGGGCCTGCGGCACCTGGCCACCTGGGCCAGGGGCGACGCCTCGCCGAAACGCCACCCGTTGACGGCGCCGCACAGCGCGCTCGTGGTATACATCAGCGGAAACGGCGGCAGGCCGAACTGCTCGCGCAACTGGCAGGCAAACTCATCCCAAACCGAAGTGTAGCCGCAGTCTTCGACAAAGCACTTTATGTAAGCCGGCAATGGCTCGCCCGACATGCACATGACCGTGGCGGCACCCATCGACACACCGTGCACAACGACCCTCGACTCATGGCCCGCCACGCGGAACATGCGCTCGGCCACCTCAGCCCAACGCATCACGTCGAGCCTGTCGTTCCACCCCATGCCTATGCTCCCGCCGTCGCTCAGCCCGTGGGCATGCAGGTCGGGAAGCAGTATGTTGTACCCCAGGTCGCGGTGGTACATGCGCCCCAGGTACAGAAACTTGACAGCGCAATCCTTGTAGCCGTGCACTATGACGGCCGTGCGGCCGCATGCCGAGTCGGCCCGGAGCCACAGGGCATGGTGCCGCTCGCCACCGGGCATTGCCACAAACGTGTCGCGCAGCAGTCCGCAGCGGCGCAGGCTGTCGGCCCACGGCCTCATGTCGGGCATCCGGCTGTACAGTTGGGCGTAGGCGCTGTCGGTGTCGGCGCGGTTCGGGTCGGGGTCGAGCGAATAGCCGAGCATATAGAAGCTGCCGCCCGCAAGGGCCAGCACGACAATGGCCGCCAGCGCGGCGGCCGCCATCACAATCCGTCTTTTCATATCATTGAGCTTTGTTTTACATTGTTACAATGGCAGGCCGAGGGCCCCCACGGCCTGCACGGCACGTCGCGCGGCATGGCGCCCGGAACAAGCCGGCACTGCCTATACACACATTCCGGGCATTGGCAACCCAGGCAACAGCAGCGACAGCCGTAGCATCCGCCTGCCCGGGACAGCCCGTTCAGACCACAAATTTACTGCAAAAAATCGGAAAGGCAATGACGGCAGGCCAAATCTTTCCGATGTCTACATGCCCGCGGCCCGAAAAATATGCTTAACTTTGCAGCCATGAACACAAAAACTATGATCATGGCGGCACTGATGGCCGCCCCCGCGCCTGCCCTCGCCGGGGGCATAGGCGGCGAAACGACAGACGACGTGCTGCAACTCACGCCATGGGCAGCAGTGATAGCCCTCAAGGCAAGCGGCATAGACAGCCGTCACGAGTGGCCCAGGCTGGCAGCAACGGCAGCGGCGTCGATGGCCGTTTCGGCAGGGGTGGCCTACACCCTTAAGCACACCGTCAGCGAGCAGCGCCCCGACGGCAGCGACGACCATTCGTTTCCGTCGGGCCACGCCACCATCGCCTTCGCCGGCGCCACCGTGCTGCACAAGGAGTTTGGCAAGGTTTCGCCGTGGATAAGCGTGGCGGGGTATTCCGTGGCCACGCTGACGGCGGCCGACAGGGTGATGCGCGACCGCCACCACTGGTACGACGTGGCCGCCGGGGCCGCCATAGGCATACTGTCGACAGAGCTGTGCTACTTTGTGGGCGGCAAGTTGCTGAAAGACAAGGGTGTGGCCGTGGCTTTCAACGGGCGCGGGTTTGACGTGGCCATAAACATAAGGTGAACGGGCGGCGGGGCAAGACTGCAGCCGTCGCCAGCGGGCGGAAAGGCCGCATGCGCCCCGGGCCCATACACCGCACAGCCCGTTTCGAGCTGCCAGGCGGCCCTTTTCGCGCTGCCATACAGCCTGTTTTGCGCCGCCATTCGGCATCAACGGCAACACTCTGGTATACAAGTTGTTACACCAACCGACCGGCACCATTGAAACACGGCGCGGCAGAGCAAGTGGCCAACAGCCCCCAACGGATAAAAAACATGCGAAAAAGCAGTGAAGTTTTGTTGGTTTTCCACATTTTATTATTAACTTTACGCCACCAATAACATCAAAGACAACCGAAACCAATGAAGCTTACATTCAACATTGACTACCTGACCGCATACGGCGAGGCACTGGTGCTCAACATCATCAGTGGCGAAGCCACCGCAAAGGCAGAGCGCCACCCCATGGAAACGCTCGACGGACGAAGCTGGACGTGCAGCCTGTCGAGGACGGTGAAGCCTGCAACATACATAGACTATTACTACAGTGTGGAACGGCGAGGCAGCGAGGCCAGGCGCGAATGGGACGCCATGCCCCACCGCCTGGAGTTTGCCAACTCGCGCAGCGCGTGCCACGTGATGTACGACAAGTGGATTGACATGCCCTCCGACGCCCTGCTCTACAGCTCGGCCTTCACCGAGTGCGTTGCAAGGCGCAAGCGTGAGCTGAGCGCCGTGGCCGACTTCGGCAAGATGATACGCCTGAAAGTGCGGGCCCCGCAACTGCGCGCGGGCCAGAGGCTGGCCCTGGCCGGCAGCGGCCCATACCTTGGCAACTGGCTCAAACCGGCGGGGCTGCGCATGGCCGAGCACACGCCCAACGAGTGGGTGGTGAGCCTCGACGCATCGAAGATAGACCGCCCGTTCATGGAGTTTAAGTTTGTCATCGCAGGCAACGACAACGACAATATAATAATGTGGGAAGACGGCGCCAACCGCACGGTCACGCTGCCCGACATGAAGGCCGGCGACGTGGTGACCTACGAGCTGCTGCAGGCCGAGTTCGGCATAAGCCTGTGGCGCGGGGCCGGCACGGTGGTGCCGGTGTTTGCGCTGCGCTCCGGCGGAAGCTACGGCGTTGGCGACTTCGGCGACCTGAAAGCCATGGTGCGCTGGGCAGCCTCGACAGCACAGCACGCGCTGCAGGTGCTGCCCGTCAACGACACCACGGCCACCCACACATGGCGCGACTCCTACCCGTACAGCGCCATCAGCACATACGCCCTGCACCCGCAATACACCGACCTGAGGCAGCTGGCGCCGCTCAAGGACGCCAAACGCCGGGAGCACTACGAAAGGCTGCGCCAAGAACTCAACGCGCTGCCACAGGTGGACTACGAAAGGGTGAATGCAGCCAAGACCGGATACCTGCGCGAACTGTTCGCGCAAGAGTGGCAGGCGGTGAGCCGAAGGGTTACTTACAAGCGGTTTTTCGAGGCCAACAGGCAGTGGCTCGTGCCGTATGCCGCCTTCTGCCACTACCGCGACAAGCACGGCACACCCGACTTCAGCCGCTGGACAGGCCACGAAAGGCCCGACGACGGCGAGCTGAAGGCCATGGCCAACCCGCAGACAAAGCTATACAAGGAGGTGGCTTTCTGGTATTACGTGCAGTACAACCTTGACATGCAGATGCGCGAGGTGCACGAACTGGCACGCGACATGAAGGTGATACTCAAGGGCGACATACCCATCGGGGTGAGCCGCACGAGCGTTGAGACATGGACGCAGCCCCGCTATTTCAACCTGGACGGGCAGGCCGGCGCCCCGCCCGACGCCTTCTCGGCCAACGGGCAGAACTGGGGCTTCCCCACATACAACTGGAACGAAATGATGGCCGACGGCTGCCTATGGTGGACGCAGCGCCTGGGGAAGATGGCCGAATACTTCGACGCATACCGCATAGACCACATTCTGGGCTTCTTCCGAATATGGGAGATACCGGCAGATGCCGTCCACGGACTGCTGGGCCAGTTTGTGCCTGCACTCGGCATGACCCGCGAGGAGATTGCTGCCTACGGACTGCAGGCCGACACCGGCCGGCTGACAAAGCCCTACATCACCGACAGCGTGATCGAGGCGCTATTCGGCGAAAGGGCCGACGAGGTGCGCTCCACCTATGTATGCCCCCTGGACGACGGCTACGCCATGAGGCCCGAATACGACACGCAGCGCAAGGTGGAGGCCGCCTTCGGCGAAAAACCATCGGAAGCCGACACCCGCCTGCGCGACGGCCTGTATGCGCTGATAAGCAATGTGCTCTTCGTGGCCGACCGCACCGACGCCAACAAGCTGCACCCGCGCATAGCCGCACAGACCGACATGGCCTACGCTGCGCTCAGCGACAGAGACAAGACGGCGTTCAACCGCCTCTACGACGATTACTTCTACCGCCGCCACAACCAGTTCTGGTACAACGAGGCCATGCGCAAACTGCCGCTGCTGGGCCGCGCCACGCGCATGCTGATGTGCGCCGAAGACCTGGGCATGGTGCCCGAATGCGTGCCGTGGGTGATGAACAGGCTGAACATCCTGAGCCTGGAAATCCAGACCATGCCCAAAGAGAGCGGCACCCGCTTCGCCCATCTGTCGCACTACCCTTACCTGTCGGTGTGCACCATGTCCACCCACGACACACCCACGATGCGGGCATGGTGGGACGAGGACCACGAGCGAGCCCAAGACTACTTCACAACGATGCTGCACCACGACGGAACGGCCCCCCACCCGATGCCGGGATGGCTCGCCAAGGACATCGTTGAGCGCCAGCTGATGAGCCCCTCGGCACTGTGCATACTCACGCTGCAAGACTGGCTGGCCACCGACGAGAAGCTGAGGCTGGCCGACGCCGGCGCCGAACGCATAAACATTCCGGCCAACCCGCACCACTACTGGCGCTACCGCATGCACCTGGACATAGAAGACATGGCGCAAGACCAGCAGTTCAACGCTTCGCTCAGGGCGCTGATAGACGGAAGCGGCAGGCGGCAGGAAGGCTGAACGCCCCGGCGAGGGCACGCAAGCCAAGCGGGCCACCCGACAAACACAGGGGGCTTAAACGTACAGGGAGTTATGGAGTTAGAGGACAATGGCATTATTCAAGGAATTGTTTTAGGAGTTAAGGAGTTAGGAAGTTAAGGAGTTAAGACAATTGTTGGGGTTTATTTGGGAGGCGGGAGACAGGAGTACAGACAATAGTTATGGAAACATGGGAGCTCTGGCAGCATGGGGAAAGTGTTGCAGGAAGATAGCCAAATACTATTGTCTTAACTTCTTAACTTCCTAACTCCTTAACTCCTAAAAAGCCCCATAGATTTATCCAGTGAGCAGGCCAAACGCGGCAGACATGGCCGCGCCACAATGCACAGCGCCCGCCATCAACCCAACAGGGGTGACGGCGGGCGCTGACACGCTACGCCTCGGATGCCGGTGCTATGAGGCAGCCCCGCCTCCGGCGCGGCAAAAGGCTATTTCTTGAAATCAAACTTATTGAAAATGATGGTGTCACGCCCCGACTCCAGCCTCCTGTTTGTAAAGTTGAAGTAGGTGAACGTGGTGTCCATGTCCTCTCGGGCCTGCGGCGTGACCAGATATGAGGCCGAGCGCGTGGTGCGGTATTCGCCGTCGGCGTCGGCTTTCAGTATGCCCTGGCTCTCGCGGTTTGTAGCCCACGCCAGCATCATGGCGCTGCCATTTGAATACAATGTGTAAATGCCCGAGGTCAGGTCGACGGCAAAGTCGTACTCGTCTTGGCTCATCACGGGGCTCTGCTTCGACGCGAAGCGGGCTGCAAGGCCGTATGTCTGCTCCTTGCCGCTGGGCATCACCACCGTCTTCTGCCACTCCTGGCCGTCCATAGTGTCTTCAACCTCCTTGCCTTCGGCGTCGATGTATGTAACAAGCACGTCGGCCACCTCGCGCACATTGGGGTCGGCCAACTTCATGTTATACTGCATCCTGTAGCCCGTGACCACCTTCTCTGTATAGTCAATGCCATCGCCGGTGGGCGGATCGTCGTTGCCGCATGAGGCCACCCCCGACGCCAAAGCCAGCGTGGCTGCGGCCAACAGCACATAACCATTCCTTATCATCATATCAATCTGTTGTTTGTTATCTCGGCTGCAAAGTTACTCCAAATTATCACACCAACCAACCCGAAATGCCGATTTTATAACATCATAAGCCTTTTTTCCGGAATTTATTGCAATATAAACATATTTTTTTAGCCTTCTGTTGCTTCCGCCCGCCTTTTGTATTAACTTTGCCAAAGATAAGCGGCACTCGGGATATGGCAAGACGGCTTGCTTTACTCTCGCTCGCACTATCGCTGGCAAAAAGCTATGACGCCCACACAAGAATACCTCAGAGAGCAGTTCGGCACATTCAACAATGCTTATTTCGGCGGAAAACTGCCAGAACCGGAGTTTGTCGTCAGCAACGCACGCACCATCCTTGGTCAGTTTTGCTGCAGAAGCAGGCGTTCGGCAATACTGAGACGGCAGAAATTAGACCATTTCACCATCAAGGTGACAAAATACTACGACTTGCCCGAACGTGAATACCAGAACGTGCTGCTGCACGAGATGATTCACTACTACATTGCATACCAGCGCATAAAAGACACGTCGGCCCACGGGCAGGTGTTCAGGGCCATGATGAACGAGCTGAACTCCCGCCACGGCTGGAACATAAAGGTGAGGGTTGACACACGCCAATGGGCCGCCAACGACAAGCGGAAAGGCAAAAGGCGGCTCGTGCTCGCATTCAGGACGCACGACGGCAAGCACTACCTGGCCGTGATCAACGGCAGGTATTTCGACGCAATCGAAAAGCAGGTGAAGCGGTGCAACGCCATTCTCTCGCACCAATGGCTTGCTTCCGACGATGAGTTCTTCAGCAAATTCCCCGTCTCGCGCACACTCAGGGCCATGAAGGTGAGCCCCGAGACGTTTGCCGAAAAGACGTCGGCGACGCCCAAGGCCGACAGCGCCACCGGCACGGCAATCCATGATTGACAGACAAGACACAGCCGCACGACGCGGCAACACACAATCACCCAAAGGAAAAACACAACGAAAGACACAACAGCAGCTGCCCACAAACGGCCAAGGCCGGCCCGCCACGAGGCGACACGCCCATGCGGCGAGGCCGGCACATGCCTGAAACACAACGCCATGCACATATTTGTAATCAATCGTACGAAAGTGTAATGCCTCTCTCTTGCAAGCAAATTAACTTTGCGGCAAGAACAAACCAATAACCAACCTCGACATGAACATAAACAGATTATTACACCTTTTATGCCTCATTGCGGCAACGGCGGCACAGGTGACGACAACCGCAACGGCACAGAACGCCACCCCACGTAGCCAGATGGAAAGGCTCGGGCGCGGCACGGTGGCCATACACCACGACGGGGGCAACTTTGTCGGCTGGCGACTGCTCGGCGACGAGGGCGAAAACGTAACGTTCGACGTAATCAGAGACGGGCAGACAATAGCGCGCGACGTTTACGCCACCAATTACAACGATGCCGGCGGCGAGGCCGGAGAGACATCAGAGCCGGCCACAGCATGGGGCAAGGAGTACAAGACTATGAGGCTTGAGCGCCCGCAGGGAGGCAGTTTCCATTACGCCGAAAACGACAGTACGGACTGCTACGCCTACTATGCGCAGGAGGGAAGCGTGGCCGACGTCGACGGAGATGGCAAGTATGAACTGCTCGTAAAGTGGGCCCCGTCGAATGCCAAGGACAATTCCGCCAGCGGGTTTACCGGCAACGTCTACTACGACTGCTACCACATAGAGCCCGGAACGGCCGACGAGCCTGCCCCGCAACGCTTGTGGCGCATTGACTTGGGCAAAAACATAAGGGCCGGTTCGCACTATTCGCAACCGATGTTTTTCGACTTCGACGGCGACGGCAGGGCCGAACTGATATGCAAGACCGGCCCCGGCACCACCGACGGCACGGGCCGCTACGTGACCGAGGCAGCCGACGACGAGGGCATAAGGGCCACCGACAACCTGGCAGACTACCGCAACGCCAGCGGCCACATACTCGACGGGCCGGAGTTCCTGACCGTTTTCGACGGACAGAGCGGGCGGGCCGTGCACACAATATGGTACAACCCTAACCGCGGCTTCACCTGCGGGCGCACGAGCGGATATGGTGCCTGGGGCGACGATTACGGCAACCGGGGCGAGCGTTTCCTGGCTTGCGTGGCCTATCTCGACGGTGCCGACAAGAACCCGAGCGCCGTGATGTGCCGCGGATACTACACCCAGGCATACTTGTGGGCCGTGGATTTCGACGGCATGAAGCTGCGGCAGAAATGGCTCCACGCCTCGCGCTCGAAGCAAAGGGTGGAGGTAAGCGATGCCAACGACAACAAAAGCATCTACAACTACAGCTCAAACACATCGGGCACAGGCGACAGCTACACTGCCTACGGACAAGGGTGCCACAGCATTGCGGTTGGCGATGTCGACGGCGACGGCTGCGACGAGATAATGTACGGGGCCGCGGCAATAGACAACGACGGCCGGCTGCTATACTCAACCGGCCTCGGCCATGGCGACGCCCACCACCTGGGAGTGTTCATGCCCGACCGACAAGGGCTGCAGTTCATGATGCCCCATGAAGACACACCATACGGATGGCACGTGCGCGACGCCGCCACGGGTGAACTGCTGATACGCCACAGCTCGGCTGGCGACAACGGACGGGGCATGGCTGCCGTCATATCGCCGCAACACAGGGGCGGACTGTTCTGGTCGGCGGCCAACTACGACGTCTACGACATCAACGACCAAGTGGTGGCTTCGGGCGAGGAAGCACGCCCGGCATATTGCTTCCGCATATTCTGGGATGGCGATGCATACGACGAACTGCTCGACGGAGTAAACATAACGAAGTGGAACAACGGACGCAGCACGCGCATTTACCAAGCCCCCAACCACTCGATGAAGAACGGGACAAAGGCATACCCGCTGCTGGCGGCCGACCTTTTCGGCGACTGGAGGGAGGAGGTGGTATGGTGCTGCGCCACCGACTCGGCCACCATCAACATCGCATCGACAACAACCGAGACGGCCCTGAGGGTGCCAACGCTGATGCACGACCACGTGTACCGCATGAGTGTGGCATGGCAAAACGTGGCTTACAACCAACCGCCCCACCTGGGCTACTACCTGCCCGACTCGGTGGCAGCCGGAATCATTGCCGTCGATGGCCTGAAAGAACAGACTGTAGAACTGGGCAACGCTATGAAAGCAGTGACTTGCAGGCTCAAGAACTGCACCGGGGCCATGCCATTCCAAACGTTCCTCAACGGCAAACGCATAAGCTCTTTTTCCGTTCCAGAAGGCTTCAGCTACGAACAAGACAGCAAGACAAGGCTGTTCACACTCAACGGAACGCCGCAGAAAGCCGGGCTGTATGAGTTTGCCATACGCACTACGGGCAGCTTCGACGGAACAAACATCACCGACACCATACGCATAAACGTAACCCAAGCCGACGCCATCGATGCCGCATGGCAGGACGAAGGCCACGGCGACCGAGGGCAGACATACACCATCGGCGGACAGCCGGCGACGGACCTGAGGCCGGGCAATGTGTATATCATAAGGAAAAACGGCAAATACTTAAAGACTACAACCAAATAAACACATGACGAAAATGGACAGAAACATCTTGGGCATGGTGCTCCTGATGGCCTCGACTACGGCCTCGGCGCAAGTGACCCTGCCCACAACAGAGAAGGCAACGTACACAAGGTCGCTGTCGGGGCAATGGGATTTCAAGTACATTGCAGGCAGCTCTGCCGGCAGCGACTCGCTGTTCTTCATGCCGGAATACGACACCGGCGCGTGGAAAACCATCAAAGTGCCGGGCAACTGGGAACTGCAGGGGTTTGCTGGCATGACCTACGGCAAGAAAGTAAGGGCCGGACTGGGACTGTACAGGCGCACAATCGACATACCGGCCGAGTGGGACGGGCGCGGCATATACCTGTGCCTCGAAGGCGTCAACTTCGGATATACGCTCTATGTCGACGGGCATGAGGCCGGCTCTTTCAACAGTTCGTACAACCGGCAGACGTTTGACATCACCCGGTTTGCACAACCCGGCCACACACATACGCTGGCAGTGAGGGTAGACACCCGCCCAAGGGGCTTTGAGTTTGACACAAACGACGACTGGTCGCTGTCTGGCATATCGCGCGACGTGCTGCTCTTCGCCCTGCCAAAGGTACACATCGACGACATAACGATAAACACGTCGATGGACGGCCGGGTGGACATCGAGGCACTGGTTGCCGGAAAAGGCAAGAAAGACAAGACCGTGATTGAAGGCGAAATAACCGATGCCGAAGGCAACAGGGTGGCTTCGCTGGCGTCAGCCGCCACCACCTCTGCCCGCCACAGGGCTGCAGCCGGTGTGCCGCAACCGCACCTGTGGACGGCCGAGACGCCCTATCTGTACACCGTGAGCCTGAGGCTGAAGCTCAACGGGCAGACGGTGCAGACCTACAACGGCAAGGTCGGGATACGCGAAATAGCCTGGGACGGAGGCATTTACCGCATCAACGGCCGCCCGGTGAAGTTTCACGGGGCCACACACCACGACCTTTCGCCCGTCCACGGGCGCAGCATCACCGACGAGGAGATGAAGCGCGACCTGCAGATGATGAAGGATGCCAATATGAACTTCCTGCGCACATCCCACTATCCGCCTGCCCCGAGACTGCTGGAGCTTTGCGACTCCATCGGCATGTACGTGATGTGCGAGGTTCCTTTCGGCTTCGGCGAAAGCAACCTGAAAGACTCTACATTCCTCGACGACCTTAAGAACAGGGCCCGCCTGACATTGCGACGCGACAAAAACCACCCCTCGGTAGTGGTATGGAGCGTTGGCAACGAGAACCCCGTGACCGACATAGGGCTCAAGACGGGGCTCTACGTGGCGTCGCTCGACAGCACAAGGCCATTCACATTCCCCATGACGCCCTCCGTCTACAAGGATTGGGCCGAGGGGCACAAGGCTTTCGACCGCGCCAACGGATTCAACAGCCGGAACACTCCATACATTGTCTCACCCCACTACCCTCGCCCGTCGGAAGTGGCGGCGTTCGCCAAGATGTACGACCGCCCCATGGTAGCCACCGAATATGCCCACGCTTTGGGCACCGACTTCGGCCAGATGCAAGACATCTACGAGGTGATGGCCACGACACCGGGCATACTCGGCGGGTCGGTATGGGAGTTTTTCGACCAGGGAATACTCGTCGATACCGACAAGAAACCTACCCCCGGAAGCAAGTTTGCCGACTATGTGTGGCCCACGCCCGGCTCTTACTACGACACGTCGGGCAACCAGGGAACCGACGGCATGACGTATGCCGACAGGACACCGCAGACCGATTACTACCAGGCACGCAAGGTTTACTCGAACATCATCATACGCGAGGCTCCGCTGAGGGTGCTCAACAGGTTTGACTTCACCAACCTGTCGGACATCGACTTCGGCTGGCAACTGATGGGCGACGGCAAGGAGCTTGCCTCGGGTAAGCTCGATGTGGAATGCGCCCCCCACGACTCCACGCTGCTGTCGCTGTCGCCCCGGGTTCCGCAGCCGCTCTCGGCAAGCAAGTACTGGATAAGCATCACGGCCAAAGACAGGCAGGGGCGTCAGATATACGAGAAGTCGGTAAGGCTCTGCCCTGACGGTGCACCAGGCTTGGCCCAACGCATTGGCGGTGAGCCCGAAGGCCGCACAAAGGTGAAGAAGGGCGTGGTCACTGCGCCGGGATACACCTTCGACGGCAACACCCTGTCGCTCAAGAACGCCGAAGGGGTGGAAATAATCAGTGACATGGCCTTGGCCCGCATAGGCCGCAAGCCCACTCTGGCCTCAACGGCCACCCAGGCATCGAGGCGTTCGTCAAAGCTTCACAGCCTGTGGCCTGCCTACATGCCCGGCAAGACCGTCACCACCGTCGAGGCCAACAACCGCAAGGGCTGCACCGCCAGGGTGAGGTTTGACTGCGACTCCACGCGATACATCGACGGCACGGTGGCCATCGAGCACAAGCCCGGCGGCATCATAGGCTACACTTTCGACCTCACGGCCCACGGCAATGGCGAGACCGTCGAGGCGGGGGCCGCCCTGATGCTGCCCAAAGAGCTCACCAACATGCGCTACATGGGCAACGGCCCATACGCGGCCTACCCCGGACGCGACATGCTGAGCGAGTACGGACTGTGGAGCATCACCTCGGGCGACCTTTATTACCCGGGCAACAGGCAGCACGTTGACATCGCCCTGTTCACCGACGATGACGGCAACGGATTCGCCATTGTGGCCGACGACGCCGACATTGCCGTCGAAAACCACGACCGGGGCATCGTGGTGGGGATAAACACCCACGTGGCCTCGGCATACAACAAGTATGAATGGCCTGCCGGAATGACAGAGACCGACGGGCTGAGGATGAAGGGCAGCTTCGACATCATACCGCTGACAGGCCGGTGGAACGAGGCGACGAGGGCCATTTTCGGGCAGCCCGACGGTGAGATACCCACGTTCATGCCCTTCTACCACGCCTACGACCTGTGACGCTGCGGCCCGGCTTGGGCTGTGGCAGCCACCTACCACAACACCCGGCCGACCGGCGGAGCGACGGGCCGACGGCGGCCGGGACTACCAACAACAACCTAAAAACATCCATAAACATGAACAAGCTATTACTTACATTGACCGTGCTGGCCTGCGCAATGGGCTCGCACGCACAAGACGCCGGCGACTTCGTATATACGAAAGACGGGCGCTTCAAGATTACAGACGGCGTAAACATGCTGCAAAACGGCGACTTCGGGCAGGGCACGCAACACTGGACCACCGACGGCCAGACGCCGCTCAACCCCGACACGTTCTATGTAGACAACCTGGGGCCCGACGGAGGCCCCTGCCTGGTGGCCAACAAGAAAGACAACGGCCCCGGGACGGGCTGCTCGCTGATGCAGAAGGTCGAAGTGAAACAGGGCCGCACGTACTACATCACCTACAGCGTGGCGGCCGGCGAAGAGGTGACCACCACGACAACGGGCGGCAGCGGGGTGAAAAACTACCAGAACATTTTCTTCAACACCGACGGTTCGGCCACGCCGCAACAGCCCATAGCCACATCCAAAAGCTACGGGCTCGACTGGACCAAGATTGAATACTCTTTCACCGCGCCCGAAAACGGCTACGTGGTGTTCCACTTCTACGGCTCTTACGTGGGCACGACGTTCGACGACTTCAAGGTGCTGGCCGCCAACAAGGCCGTAGACGACCGCGAGGCCAACGCCATCATCGAGAGCCTCAACGGCTACCTGAGCAACCCGCTGCTGCCCAACGGCCACGACATACTGGAAGGGTTCATCGGCGACCTGAGGCTGTATGTAGAGCAAAACGACCTCGACAGCTACAACGGAATGCTGGGATTCCTCGACGAATGCGTGGCGCTGTTCCTCGACGAGAACTCGGTGAACATCACCGGACACGTGAAGTGCCCCGACTTCGACGAGACTTCGGTAAGCCTGGGCAAGGATGTGACCAACGTTGGCGGGCCCGACGGATGGCAGGCGTGGGGCGGACGGTGGACGCAACGCGACATCACGGCCCCGTTCACATCCATCTGGATGAAGCGAGAGATTGACGGCAAGTACATACTTGAGCAGGGAGGACTGTACCAGGTGATGGAAAACATGCCTGCGGGCCAATACATGTTCAGCCTGAAAGTGCGCGCGGCAAAATACAAGAACAAGAACAACGACATCGACTACGACTGCGACTTGCGCGGACTCAAGATTTTCATCAACGAAGACTCGGTAGAGATGCACCCCATACACACCGAAAGGCTCACCACCTACTCGGCCTTCCACAAGCTCGACCACCCCGGGACGGTGACCATAGGCATATACATCCCCGACAGCGTTTGCAACCGGGTAGACCTCGACAACGCCGACTTGCGCATCATCGGGGCCACACAGGAGGACATCGACGACTACTTTGCCCAGCGCGAAACGCAGGCCGCAAGGCAGCAACTGGCCGAGGCCATCGGCACCGCGGGCCAACTGCTCGGCTCTGAGCTATACCTCTATGGCAAAGACAACCTGCGCGACAGCATAGCCGCGGCGCAACAGGCCCACGACACGGCCGCCGACACCGAGACGCTGGTGGCTGCCAAGGCCGACCTCGACAGTGCCATGACCCACTTCAAAGACATCAACAAGGCATACACGGCTCTGGTGGGCGACATCGCCAACGCCGAGGCCCAGCTGTCAGACCCCGCATACACAGAGGGGCGCGACGCCCTGCAGCAGGCCATAAGCCAAGCCAAGGCTTTCGCCGAAGGGCTCACCACCGAGCATTCGGAAGAGACCGACCTGGCCATAGCCGAGCAGGGCAAGGCCCTGAAAGAGGGCGTCAACAGGTTTGTGGTTGCCAACATCCACGCCGACGAAAAATACATCTGGCTCAGCTGGGCCCAAAAAGAAGGGGCCTCATATACGCCGACCCCCGACTGGGGCAACCCGCTCACCACGAGCTCCGGAGCCACGATGTATGCCGAGACGGCCCTGTTCGCCGGCAACGACCTTAGCGGACGCATAGCCTTCAGCGAGAAGGCGCAGCCCGCACTCGACCCCAACCATGGCCTGAGCGTGAGCTACCCGAGCAAGAACTCTACGGTGATGTCGGTGCTCAACCTCAAGGAAGGCGACCAAGTGACCATAGACTACAGCATGGGCAACAGCGGCCACAGCGTATATGTAACCTCGGCCAACGCATGGTATTACGATGCCGCCGGCAACAAGAAGCAGCTTGAAAGCGGCGGCAAGGTGGGCGCCAACCAGCTGGACAACTCGCTCAACGCCGACGGACTGGGCGGCAAGGCGCGCTATACGTTCAACATGACGGCCGACGGCACACTCGACATTTACCTCGGCTCGTCGGCATCGACAATGCGCATATCTTACATAGGCATTACATACGCCGCGAATGTGGCCGACGCCATCAGCGAAATAATGACTGGCGACAACGCAGACGGCCGGATTTACAACCTTAACGGACAGTTTGTGGGCACGCAGGCCGCAGGCCTGCCCAAAGGCATCTACATCTGCAACGGACGCAAGTTTGCAGTAAAGTGAGCCGGGCTGCAGCCCGCTGTCAAAGCGAAGAGCAAACCGCCTGTATTCCAACAGCTTACAAAACGTGCCGTTTCGCCTTGCGAAACGGCACGTTTCCTTATGCCCAAAGGCTCTCCTTGCTATGCACAACGGCCGCAACCGCCATTCCTCTTGAGGCCCACCGCCATCCGGGGCTGCAGCCACCACGCTGCCACGGCCACCGGCGGCCACAGCCACCGTCAGCCGGCGGCATGGCTGTCGGCCGCAGAGCGCATGCCGGCCTGCCACTGGGCCGGGGTCACCCCGAAGCGTTTCTTGAAGCAGGTAGAGAAATACTGGGGTGTCTTCATTCCCACCTGGTATGCCACCTCGGCAGCAGTTACGGGCCCGGCCGACAGCAACTCGGCTGCACGACTGAGCCTCAGCTCGCGCAGGTACTCATTGGGCGACTTGCCGGTGAGCGACTTGAACTTGGCGAAAAAGGCCGAACGGCCCATGCCCATGCCGTCGGCAAAGCGGTCGGCCGAAAACTCTGCGTCGGCAATGTGGGCCTCGGCGTAAGCCACTATCTGCTCTTTCAACCTGTGGTCGCGCTCGTCGGTTACCACTGCCGCTGCCGGCTGCCCGGCCGGGGGAGCCCCTTGCCCACCAGCGTTGGCCCCGCCTGCCATGCCGCGCTCCATCAGCCGCCGGCACTGGGCCACCAGCAGCCGAAGGCTGAAAGGCTTGGTCACATAGGCATCGGCACCCACATCGTAGCCCTTTGCCTGCGTGCCCACATCGCCGAGGGCCGTAAGCAGTATCACCGGCAGCCCCCTTGTGCGGCTGCATGAGCGTATGTGGCGGCACAGTTCCATGCCGCCCATGCGCGGCATCCTGACATCGCTGACAACCAGGTCGACGGCCTTGCCGGCCCCGCTGTAGTGTCCGCCGCCGCCATCCAGCCCGAGGCGCACCATGGCCTCCTGCCCGTCGGCTGCGGCCACCACCGTGAAGTAGCGCCCGAGCTCGTGGGCAAGATACCCGCGCACGTCGGCATCGTCGTCTACCACAAGCACCGTCTTGTCGTTCATCGGCGGCATCTGCAGCTCGGCCACAGGCTCCACAAAAGCCTTGCCGGCGTTTGCCGGGCCCGGGGCCACCCCGTCGGCCGCCATGAAATCGCCTTCGGCGTAGGCTTCTCTCGCCACAGGCAGGCTCACGGTAAACACGCTCCCGCCCCCGGCATTGTCGTCGAGGCTTATCACTCCGTGGTGGGCTGCCACGAGCCCGGCCACCAGGTTGAGCCCAATGCCGAGGCTGCCGCGGCTTTGGTTGCCCGTGCTGTATCGGTCGAATATGCCTGCCCGCTTGTCGGCAGGCACCCCTACGCCAGTGTCGGCCACCATCACCACCATGCTTCCGCCATCGTTGCGCAGCCTCAGGTCGACGCTGCCGCCGGCCGGGGTATACTTGATGGCGTTGTTGAGCAGTTCATACACTATCTTGTCGAGAAACCCGCGGTCTACAAACACCTCCCATCTCTTGCACTGTGGGGCGAAGCGCAACGCCACGCCCTTGCCCTGGGCCACGTCGTGAAAGGAGTCGGCAATGCCGCGAAGGAAGCCCACCACCTCTGTCAGCTCGAGCGACAGGTGCAGCCGGTCTTCCTGCATGCGCCTGAATTCAAGCAGCTGGTTGACGAGCCTCAGCATGCGGTCGACACTGCGCTGCATCCTGTCGATGGGCATGCGCAGGTCGCCTATGCTGCCGCCCACCTGCCTTATGCGCTCCATGCTGCCGGCTATCAGTGTGAGCGGTGTGCGGAACTCGTGGGAGATGTTGGTGAAAAAGTCGAGCTTAAACTGCGTCAGGCGCTTCTCGACGGCTATGTCGCGCCGCAAGCGGTAGACGGTGTGAAGGTAGCGGTAGGCCACCATGGCTGCCAGAAACAGCACCACGCAGTAGACGGCGAAAGCCGCCGGCGAGGCCCACCACGGCGGTAGCACGGTGAGGGCAAACGCGGCCCGTGGCTCGGTCCACGTGCCGTCGTCGCCGAGACAGCGCACCCTGAACACGTATTTGCCCGGCGGCAGGTCGTTGTAGGAAGCGAAGTTGAGCTCGGTGGCCGCGCTCCAGCCCTTGTCGCAGCCCTCCAGCATATATGAGTAATGCGTGGGCTGCAGGCGCAGGTAGTTGAAATTGGAAAAACGGAATACCACCGAGCTCTCGTCGTGGCCCACCACCAGGGCCCGCCCGCCGCCGTCGGCGCCGGCACGGCCCGTCCGGGGCAGCGTCCACGACGGCACACCGTCGACCGACACCTCGGTCACGTCAACTTGCTGCGGCACCCTCGTCGCGGGCCTGAAGTCGCGGTCTACCACCACAAGCCCGCCCAGGGTGCCGAACAGCATGCGCCCGTCGGCCAGGCGCAAAGCACAGTTTTCGCTGAAGAAGTTGAGCTTGGGGTCGTTGTGGAAGTACAGGTATTCCATCTTGCGGGTAGATGGCGAATAGTAGACGGCGCCGTCTTGGGTGGTTATGCATATCCGTCCGTGGCGGTCTTCGCCCACCGACTGCACCACGTCGCTGGGCAAACCGTCTTTAGCAGTAAGCCGTATGTATCGGCCGCGGGCATCGGTCGTGAGCACGCCATGGCCGTGGGTGCCTATCCACAGTCGGCCCTTGCTGTCGGCGAAAAGGCTGTATACGGGATAAGGCAGCAGCCTTTGGTAGGCCGAGGTGTCGGCCAGCAGGCTGTCGGGCACAAAGCGGTAGAGGCCGGTCTCGGCGCCTACAAGCATGCTCCCGTCTTTGCCGAGGAGCATGGTGTGTGGGGTGAGCCCGCTGTTTCCCAACAGGAATGTGCGCTCCGAGTACTCGCCGCCGGCCGTCAGCGCCGCCATGGCCACAGCCCCGTGTATGCCGCACTTCCATATTCGGCCGCGGCTGTCGGCCGTCAGGCAGTCGACGCGCCCCGAGCCGTGGCGCACGCCATCGACATACACCCCGTCGAAGCGCGTGCCGAGCCACAAACGGCCCTGCCCGTCGGTGCCCGCCGAGAGCACCCCGCCCAAGGCCGGGCCGCGCTCGCGCAGTGAGCGCAAGTCGGGAGCGGCCTCGAAAAGCTGCCTCTTGTTGGCCACCAGTATGCTCCCGCCAGGCAAGCGGCTCACCATCCTTATGTCGAGGGCCCACTCTTCGGCGCCCGCGCCAAGGCCGACGGCGGCATACTGACGGCGCACGGCACGCATGCATACAAGCCCGTTGTTGCGTACGGCAAGCCAAATGTTGCCGTCGCGGTCTTCCATCATGTAGACCACGTAGTCGCTCCCGAGCAGTCCGCCAAGGCTTTCACGGGTGATGTGCGTCATTCGGCGGCTTGCCTTGTCGTAGACAAACACCCCGTTGCCATTGACAGAAACCCAGATGCGCCCGTCGCCATCGGTCACAACCTTGCACTTTATGTTGTCGGTCTCGCCAAGGAGCGAGGCATCGAACACCTTCATCCTGATGCGCCCGGAGCCGGCGCGGTCTACATACTCGAGCATCCCGTCAGGCGACACGGTGATGCCGTTGCCCCGGTTGTCGCTGAAATAGCCCCTGCCGAACGACTTGCGCTGCCTGGCCGCCGCCAGCCGCAATGGTTGCACCACCGAGTCGGGCACATAGCTGAATGAATAACCGTCGTAACGGTAAGATGAATAATGCGTGAAGAAATACATGAACCCCACGGAATCCTGGTATATCTCCCTCACATTGTTGTCGGGCAAGCCGCCCTGCGCCCTCGTGATGCGCACGCCCACAATCTCGTCGTCGGACGGACGGGCTGCCAGACTGACCAACGACAAAAGAAAAAACAAGAATTTCCTCATAACGACAACCGGCAGACTGGGCTGCCTCATGCCGCAAATTTACGAATAATATTCCGCAACCAGCAACGCAGAGCAGACAAAGTTGGGCCATGGCATGAAAAATACCAACATTCGGCCCGATTTGTTTTGTGCTTTACAACGATTTGAGTAACTTTGCCATGCAACAACCAAGGAAGTATAACCAACTAACCAAACGAAAATGAAAATGACATTATTGTCTTTGGCTGTCTTGTGTGCCACAGGCAGCCAAGCCCAGGACAACAATCTCAAGTGGGCCCTGGAAGAGCCCAAGAGCGGCACGACCGTGCTCATGGGCGACGTTAGTTTCTTGCTGGCATCCGACTGGCAGGACACGTTTGCCATCGTATGCAAGGACGGAACGGTGGTGGCCGGCGCAGAAAAGGTGAACGTGGTCAAGGCCGAGCCATCGGGGATTAATGGCGTGACCGGCACGGGCGCCACCCCGCAAGTGGCCATCAGCGCCACGGGAACGCTCACCCTGACCGGCTGCAAGGCCGGCACGGCGGTCGGCATATACGACGCGGCGGGGCGCAAGGCATCTGGCTGCGTGACCGGCGGAGGCAGGACCGACATCGACGTGAGCCGGCTCACACCGGGAATATATGTGCTCAAGGCCGGCGACACGGCGGTAAAGTTCATCAAAAAATAATCGGGAGGAAGGCGTATGACAAGGAAAGCCATACTCTTGGCAGCCGCGATGACATGCATGGCGGCATCGGTGAGCGCCCAGTTCGTGGCCGAGAAGAACAACGGCGAGACGGTGACGATGGGCGGCAACAACCTGACGATAACTCAAAAAGGCGACGCCGACGAGTGGACAATAGGCGGGACAGACATCAGCGACATCAAATCGATAAGCATAACACCGCTGTCAGAAAGGCTGGGCAACTACTCGGCGCCCGACTACGCCGACTATTACAGGGCCATATCGTCATGGGAGCAACGCGACAAATGGAACCTGGCCAACGTGCACGACCCCTCGGTGGTGAGGGCCGACGACGGGTATTACTACATGTACACCACCGATGCCAGCTTCGGCAACGTACACCACGGGCACGGGCACTTCATGTGCCGCCGCTCGAGAAACCTCGTCGACTGGGAGTTCATGGGCACCACCATGCCCTCACTGCCGTCGTGGGTGGAGCCAAAACTGAACGAGATACGCGCCGCCATGGGCCTGGGCAAGAGCACGGCCGACTTCGGCGACGACACTCAGTTTGGCTTCTGGGCGCCCTGTGTGCGCAAAGTGAAAAGCGGGCTCTACCGCATGTACTATGCCATCACATGCCCCGGCACCATCGACGGCGACGGTACATGGACCGAACGGGCCTTCATAGGACTGATGGAGACGGCTACGCCAGGCGACGTGAACAGCTGGGTGGACAAGGGATATGTGGTGACCAACGCATCGGACAGGGGCCTGAACTACCACGTCAAGGCCGACAACTGGGCACAATGCTACTTCAAGTGGAACGCCATCGATCCCTCGTACATCATCACACCCGAAGGGGAGCACTGGCTGATATACGGCTCATGGCACTCGGGATTTGCCGCCCTGCAGATTGACCCCGACACCGGCAAGCCGCAGAAGGAGCAGGGCAACCCGTGGGGAGGCGACATTTCGGCCTACGGACAGATGGTGAGCACGCGGCAGATGGGCAACCGATGGCAGGCGTCAGAGGCTCCCGAGGTGGTATACCACGACGGCTACTACTACCTTTTCATGGCTTACGACGAACTGAGCGTGGCTTACAACACGCGGGTGGTGCGCTCGCGCAACATCACAGGGCCCTATGTGGGCATCGACGGCACCGACGTGACCAACCACGGGGGCGAGGCCTACCCGATAGTGACCCACCCCTACAGTTTCTCCGAGAGCTGCGGATGGGTCGGGATAAGCCATTGCGCGGTGTTCGACGACGGCGAAGGCAACTGGTTTTACTCGTCGCAGGGCCGCCTGCCGGCCAATGTCTACGGCGACGCCTACAGCAACGCCATCATGATGGGGCAGGTGCGACGACTGATATGGACCGAAGAGGGATGGCCGGTGGTGCTGCCCGAATGCTACGGGGCCGTGCCACAGGCCGCCATCGACGAAAGCGAGCTGGTGGGGCAGTGGGAAAACATTGCCCTCGACTATGGTTATCAGCACCAGGATGTGGCGACGGCCATCACGCTGAGAGCCGACCACACCGTTGGCGGGGCACCCATGGACGGGCAGCGATGGAGTTTCGACGCCAGGGGCAATGTGCTCACCGTGGGCAGCACGAAGCTATATGTGGCGCGCGAGGCCGACTGGGAGACTGCGCCGAGGCGCGCCACGCTGGTGTATGCCGGCCTTGACGGCAAGCGGACGCTGTGGGGCAAGAAGTCGCAAAAGCATACTACGTATGGCGCAACCGACAATACGGCGGCGTTCTGGACGGCGTTCTCGCCGTATTACAGGGACGACTCGGGCGACTGCACGTTCCACTTTGACTTCACAAACCATACCGACCGGGCCGAGGCATGGAACAACTGGATTCTCGTAATCACCAACGGCAAGGAGCGGGCGGCCAAAGACTACAAGGAGTATGCCGTGATTCGGGCCGACGCCTACGGATGGGGCGACTTTGCCAACGACGCGCAACGCAAGGCGGGCATGGCCAACGACTACGACTGGACTACGTTCAACGACGACATGGACGGCGCAAAGGTCGACCTTACGCTGGGCATCAAGGATGGCAAGATGGACATGACGGCGATAACAACCACAGCCGCCGGCAAGACGTATACATACACATACACCGTCAGCGGACTGCCCGCCGGGGCCAAAGGGGCGTTCCTCACCATGGAGAAAGCGCACCTGGTGCTCAACACCGACGGTTGCTATATGAATTAAAAATTAAGAATTAAGAATTAAGAAAACATGCACGGACGTACTCAAACGAAACGATTCTGAATTAAGAATTGAGAGTTAAGAGTTAAGAAAACATGCCCGGAAGTACTCTGTGGCGGCAATTTTGAATTTTGCATTGTGCATTATGAATTAGCAAATTGTGTTTTATGAATAAACTCTCTTTGTTATAATATTTCTTGATGATAATCAGGGTATATCTCATTAAGGGTCATTTCAAGCTATGAAATGGCCCTTTTTGTTGTGCCAAAAGGGCCATACGGCAGGTCGTAACGTGCCGTTTTGCACGTCAAGGCACACTGCACGGGGAACCACTGGCAATCAACGGATTAGCAATTCATACAAAAATCTTGTGCAACAAGCGCATTGTAGAGATTCCAGCAGATGATTAAGGAGTAAGAGCTAAGACTACTTGAAAAGACGACTCTATTGAAAAGGATAATCCACAATACACAATGGATAACTCACAATGCACAATGGATAACTCACAATGCACAATGCAAAATTCAAAATTGCCGCCACAGAGTACTTCCGGGCATGTTTTCCTAACCCTTAATCCTTAACTCTTAATTCTAAAAAATCTTCGGCCACCCGTCTTCCGTCCATGCCATCGGGCGCTGCACAAGTATCGAGGCGCCACCGCGGGGTATGCTATAGCCGTGGCAGATGAATATGTCGGAATCGCCGAAACGGTAGGCTGCGCTGTGGCCGGCAGCCTCAAACTCCCTCTTGTCGCCCTCGAACACCAGCGTGCCGCCGCCATCGCGCATATCGCGACCGTCTTTGTCGAGATACGGCCCGGCCACGGTCTTGCTGCGGCCCACGGCCACCCGGTATGTGCTCTCCATGCCGCGGCAACAGTAATCCCACGACACGAAAAGGTAGAAATAGTCGCCGTGGCGGAAGATAAACGGGGCCTCGATGGGGTTGGCGCGCCCCGTGGTGGTGCGGCGCGCTATGGTTTGCGGCCTGGCCCCTGCAGCCACGTGCATCGTAGAGTCGAGCCCGACGAGCTGTATGCCTCCCCAGAATGAGCCGTAGGCAAGCCACGGCCGGCCATTCTCATCGATGACGAAATTCGGGTCGATGGCATTCCAGTTGTCACGGCCCTCACGCGAGCACACCAGCGGCCCCTCGTCGCGCCACCGTGCCCCCACGGCAAGCGTTGTCGACGACGCCAGCCCTATGGCCGAGGTGCGCTTGCCAAACGTTGAGCAGCTGTAGGCCATCCACCAGCGCCCACGGTAGCGTATGACGTCGGGTGCCCACACATGGCGGCGGAAGCCCGGCACGGAGTCGTGCGTCCACCGCGGTATGCTGTCGAGCACAGGCTCAGCGTGCACCGTCCATGTGCGCCTGTCGGCCGAAGTGGCGTGCTGCAGGCCGTTGCCAGTGCTGAACACGTGATAAACGCCGTCTTCAACGGCCATCACGGGGTCGTGTACCATTAGCGTGTCTGTGGTGAATGAGTGCCGCCCGTGCGGCTTACGGTCTTGAGCCACGGCCGCAACAGAGGCCAGCGCAAGCATTGCTATCAATGTATTTCGCATGAAACAGTTTTTTGTTTTGCACCATACATACCGCCTGCCCCCGGCACAATGGCACCCGATTGGCGTGCAGATGGCCTGCCGCCATTGCCCGAGTCGTCGTCGGCCAGGTCGGGGCGAGGCTGCAGGCAAGATGCCGGCAATGGGCCGCTATCGCTTTGAGGGCATAATGCAGATGTCGGAACAAACATCATTCGGTATAATGTACGGTTTGGTTTAAATATGGTCTATAGAAAAGGCAGGGCAACATCGGATGCCCGCAAGGCCATCGGCACAACAGCATCCCGGGCGCGTCAGGGCACGACCGGCCGCCGACGAGCCCCCGGCCACGGCTGTACGGTATTGAGGCCACAGCGTGTCAATACAGCAAGACAAGTCCGGCAACGGCACTGTAGAGTATCATCCGTATCGGGTTTATCTTGAGAATCTTTGTCCCTATGAACGTGGCGGCAAAGAGGGCGACGCTGATCCAGAACTGCCAAGGGTTCTCGTCGGGCGACGAGAAGTTTTCGCGGGTCATCAGCAACAGCGTTGCCGCGCCGAGCAAGCCCACCACCGCGGGGCGCAGACCGGCAAAAACCGACTGCACGGCCTGCGTGTTCATATACTTGATGAACAGCCGGCTGATGAGAATCATCAGTATTATGGATGGCAACATGAGCGCAAAGGTGGCCAAGGCGCTGCCCACAACCGACATGGAATAGCCGTAGCCGGCGTTGTGGACGGCCGTGAAGCCACAATAGGTGGCGCTGTTGATGCCTATCGGGCCGGGCGTCATCTGGCTTATGGCCACTATGTCGGTAAACTCGCTCGTGGTCATCCAATGCCAGTGATGCACCACCTCGCCCTGTATGAGCGACAGCATGCCATAGCCTCCGCCAAAGCCAAAGAGGCCAATGAAGAAAAAAGTGACAAACAAATTGACGAATATCATCATTCAGTGGGTTTGATATACTTGCCGTAAACATAGCCGCCAAGACCGGCCAGGATAATGATCAGGATGGGCGAAACGCCGAATGCCCATATCGCCAGCGCCCCGGCGATGGGTATCCAACAGTTGGCCCAGCCCACCTTGGCGCTGCGCGCCAAGTCGAAAGTGGGCACGGCAATGAGCGCAACCACCGCCGGGCGTATGCCGCGGAATATGGCGGCCACTACGGGATTGTCGTCAAACTGATGGAAAAACATGGCTATGAGCAGTATGCAAAGAAACGACGGCATGGCTGTGCCTATCGATGTGCACAGCGCTCCGCGCGTCTTGCGCAGCCTGTAACCTATGAACGTGCTCAGGTTGATGGCAAAAACGCCGGGGCAACTCTGGGAGATGGCTATGAGGTCTATCATCTCTTCCTTGGTCACCCAGCCGCGGCGGGCCACCACCTCCTGCTCTATGAGCGGTATCATGGCGTAGCCTCCGCCCAGGGTAAACATCCCTATCTTGAAGAAAGTGGCAAAACTCTCGATGTAAATGTTGCGCATTGGCTAAGTGAATTTAAGCAAACGCTGAAGCCACGGGCCACCCGGGGCATGACAAAGCCCCGGGTGCCACATGGTTTCAACGGCCTCCGCAGACATTCATGTCACGAAGGCCACCATATTGTATGCCTCACCCCCTGTGGCTCTCCACCCACTTACGGGCATTGACGAATGCCTCAATCCAAGGCGTCACCTCGTCGCGGCCGCGGCGGTTGAGCGGATAGTAGGCGTTGTTCCAGGGGAAGCAGGCACGCTCCAGGTGGGGCATCATGGCCAGGTGGCGACCGTCCTTAGATGCTATGCCGGCCACGCTGTAGTCTGAACCGTTGGGGTTGCCCGGATATTCGCTGTAGGCATATTTCAGCACCACGTTGTAATGGTCTTCGGGATAGGGCAGCGAGAACTTGCCTTCTCCGTGGGCCACCCAGATGCCGAGCTTCGAACCGCTGAGCGAACCGAACATGACGCTGTCGTTGCGGGGCACGTCTACGCCGAGGAAAGCCGACTCAAACTTGTGCGAATCGTTGTGCAGCATCCTGCCCTTCTTGTCGTCGTCGGGCGTTATCAGGCCCAGTTCCATCATCAGCTGGCAGCCGTTGCACACACCGAGCGACAGTGTGTCGGGGCGCGCATAGAACCTGTCGAGAGCCTCCTTTGCCTTGGGGTTGAAGAGGAAAGCGCCCGCCCAGCCCTTGGCCGAGCCCAGCACATCGCTGTTGGAGAAGCCTCCGCAGAACACAATCATGCTGATGTCGTCGAGCGTTTCGCGGCCGCTGATGAGGTCGGTCATCATCACATCCTTGACGTCGAAGCCCGCAAGGTAAAGCGAATAGGCCATCTCGCGCTCGCCGTTGGTGCCTTTCTCGCGTATGATGGCAGCCTTGACGCCGGTCGGCGTGCGTCGGTCGGGGCTGATGCCATACGTCGACATGAGTCCGGTGAAGCTGTGGTTGAAGCGCAACTGCAGCGGTTGCTTCTTGTAGTTGGCGTAACGCCGGTCGGCACAACCGTTCATGCTCTGGTCGCGGTCGAGCAGGTATGACGTCTTGTACCACACGTCACGCAGGGCGTCGATGTCGAAATCGTGCTCAAAGTCGCCGCAGACAACTGTCAGCTTGCGCTCCTTCGGCATCGGGTAACCAATCTTGGCATACCCAACCCCCATGTCTTCCATGAAGTCGCGGAACTCAAACTTGTGCTCGTCGGACACCTCGATGACCACGCCGGGGTTCTCGGCGAAGAGCGCCTTGACCACGTCGCCGTCGGTGCAAAGGTCGTGCAGGTTGATGTGCAGGCCGCCGTTGGTGTTTGCGAAGCACATCTCGAGCAGCGTGGTGACAAGTCCTCCGGCCGAGATGTCATGGCCGGCCATCACCCATCCGCGCCTTATCAGCTCCTGCACGGCGTTGAACGCATCGCAGAAGTAGTCGGGGTTCTGCACCGTGGGCACGTCGTCGCCCACCCGGCCCAGGCTTTGTGCGAAGGCGCTGCCGCCGAGCCGCTGCCTGTCAAAGGAGAAGTCGATGTGATAAAGCGACGCGTTCTTGTCGTTGACAAGAACGGGCGACACCACCTTTCGCACGTCACTGACCTCGCCTCCGGCCGATACGATGACCGTTCCGGGTGCTATCACCTTGGTGCCGTCGGGATATTGCTGGCTCATGGATAGCGAGTCTTTGCCCGTGGGCACGTTGACGTGGATGGCGCAGCAGAAGTCTGACAAGGCCTTTACGGCCGAATAGAGGCGCGCGTCCTCACCCTTCTGCGAACGGCAGGGCCACATCCAGTTGGCCGAAAGGCTGAGGCTCTGCATCCCGTCGGCCAAAGGCGCCCACACGATGTTGGTAAGTGCCTCGGCCACAGAGAGCACACTGCCCGCCTCGGGCGATGCGAGCCCGGCCTGCGGGGCGTGGCCCAGTGCGGTGGCTATGCCGCTGCGGCCGCGGTAGTCGAGCGCTACGACGCCGCAGTCGCTAAGCGGCAGCTGCAGTTCGCCCTGGCATTGCTGGCGCGCAATCTTGCCGGTGACCGACCGGTCGACCTTGTTGGTGAGCCAGTCTTTGCAAGCCACGGCCTCAAGCTGGAGCACACCGTCGAGGTAACTCTCTATGTCGGCGCCGCTGGCATTCTGCTTTTTATATTCAACGTCGGCATAATGGCGCTCTACGGTTTCGTCGACCATCACCGTCTTTGGCGAATGTCCGAACATCTGGGCCACGTCGAGGTCGAACGGCTTGACGCCGTCGCCCTGCACAAACGAGAAGTGTGCGTCGCCGGTGGTCTCGCCAACGACATACATCGGGGCGCGTTCGCGCTCGGCAATGCGGCGTACGTGGTCGATGTGCTTCTCGTCGATGAGCAGTCCCATGCGCTCCTGGCTCTCGTTGGCAATTATTTCTTTCGAGCTCAGAGTCTTGTCGCCGATGGGCAACTTGGTCATGTCTATGCGGCCGCCGCATTCCTCTACGAGCTCCGAGAGGCAGTTGAGGTGGCCTGCCGAGCCATGGTCGTGGATGCTCACCACGGGGTTCACGTCTTCCTCGCATAGCGCCCTGACCAGGTTGTAGGCCCGTTTCTGCATCTCGGGGTTGGCCCGTTGCACGGCGTTGAGCTCGATGCCGTTGGAGTAGCGGCCAGTGTCTACCGACGACACCGACCCGCCTCCGAGCCCGATGCGGTAGTTGTCGCCACCCACCACAACAATCTTGTTGCCTGCCTGCGGCTCTTTCTTCAGGCAGTCGCGCCGCGTGCCGTAGCCCACGCCGCCGGCGAGCATTATCACTTTGTCGTAAGCGTAGCGCTCATCGCCCTCCTTGTGCTCAAACGTGAGCACGCTACCGCAGATGAGCGGCTGCCCAAACTTGTTGCCGAAGTCGCTCGCTCCGTTCGACGCCTTTATCAGAATCTGCTCAGGTGTCTGGTAAAGCCACTTGCGCACCGGCAGTATCGACTCCCACGAGCGGTCGCCGCCGTCGGCCAGCCTGGGGTAGGCCGTCATGTAGACAGCCGTGCCTGCTATGGGCCACGAGCCCACGCCACCGCCCATGCGGTCGCGAATCTCGCCTCCCGTGCCCGTGGCGGCGCCGTTGAACGGCTCGACGGTTGTCGGGAAATTGTGGGTCTCGGCCTTCAGCGAGATGACGCTCTCGATGTCTTTCACAGCAAAATAGTCGCTCGTCGACTGGTCGCGGGGTGCAAATTGCTCCACCACGGGCCCGCCGGCAAAGGCAACGTTGTCTTTATAAGCAGAGAGAATCTTGTTTGGGTTTTCCTTGGTTGTCTTCTTGATAAGGGCAAAGAGGCTCGACTCCATCTCCTTGCCGTCTATGATAAACGTGCCGCCGAATATCTTGTGGCGGCAGTGCTCCGAGTTGATTTGGGCGAAGCCGAATATCTCGGAGTCGGTAAGCGGGCGCCCCAGCTCGCCTTCAATCTTGTGCAGATACTCAATTTCTTCCTTCGAAAGGGCCAGGCCCTCCTGCTCGTTGTACTCTTCAAGGTTTTCGACGTGCTTTATCGGCTCCGGCTCATGGTTGACGGTGAATACGGTCTGGTCGAGCCCGTCGTACATCCGCTGCAACATCGGGTCGTGGTCGGCATCCTTGCCCGACACGGGGAAATACTCTTCGATGCGGGATATGCCATGGAGGTTCATGTTCTGCGTTATCTCCACGGCATTGGTACTCCACGGAGTGACCATCTCGCGGCGCGGTCCGACGAAGAAGCCTTCAAGACTTGAGGCGCTCTCGAGGGCGGCCCCGCCATAAAGCCAACACAATTCTTTGATTTCGTCCTGACCCAACTGATGGTCAGTCTCTGTTGCAATCACGCTCTGTTGCGGAGTTCTGAAAAAAAGTATCATGCCTTTATATATATAAAATGTTTCAATGCTACGAGTGGCGGACGGCATGGATGCGACCCGCCGGATTGCGCGCGGCCGTGGCTGCGGCGGCCAATGCGCTGACAAGACCGCCCTACCTTCGTCGGGCCGAGCGCAGATTGCCTTATTAAAAGACAACGCAAGCAAGAGGAAAGCAAACTGACTTGCTATTTCCCGAGCGCGGCTTATCTTATGCAAAGATAATGCAAGCGAGAGGAAAGCAAACTGACTTGCTATTTCCCGAGCGCAGCTTATCTTATGCAAAGATAATGCAAGCGAGAGGAAAGCAAGCGGGCTTGCTATTTCCCGAGCGCAGCTTATCTTATGCAAAGATACAACATTTTATTGCGTCAACCAAATGTTTGGCCATTTTTAGAAGTGGCAACACCAAAAAGCTGGTGCACGACGCCGAAGCCAACGCCAACACATGGCATAGCGGCAAGGCCGAGAGCACATATCCGCACACAGGCAGCAGCTCACAAAACAGGCTGGTAACAACCGCCAACCGCCAGACACGCCATGCCACCATAGGCCTCGCGACAGTGCACCGGTGTAAAATCGGTTTACCACCCTGGCCATTTGCGGCAAACCTCAGATTCACAGCGAATTGCAATACAGCAGGAAACGACTTGCCAAACGGCCCCTACCGGCATGCAGAACGGCAGGTATTGGCCGGTGAAAAGGGCCGTTTGGCAATGCAAAACGGCATCGACGCCAACAAGACCGGCCCTCTGTAAGCATATTTCACCATTATTGCCTGCTTGCCATGGCCA
This sequence comes from Marseilla massiliensis, assembly GCF_016899955.1. Taxonomy (GTDB): domain Bacteria; phylum Bacteroidota; class Bacteroidia; order Bacteroidales; family Bacteroidaceae; genus Prevotella; species Prevotella intestinigallinarum. The sequence goes on from NZ_JACJJL010000004.1 coordinate 39,654, forward strand.
TGCCGCCAAACCGCTACCCAACGGCTGCCGCAGCCCGGCAATGGCTCGAAACGATTGTTTGAAGAAAACATTTTGAAATTACAACGGTTTGTGCTACCTTTGCATAAGATAAGCTGCGCTCGGGAAATTGCAAGCCCGCTTGCTTTCCTCTCGCTTGCATTATCTTTGCATAAGCCAAGCCGCGCCCGGCAATAGGCTGGCAAGCCCACATTGCTACCGCACGCATTACATTTAAACAAGATAGAATGCAAGTGGCAACAAACGGGCTGGATTGCCCGGAAAAGGGCGGTCCAACTGCCAAAATGAGCAAACCGGGCACGTCGCTGCCATGACTTGGCATGGCGGGAACAGCGGCAACAAAACAGTAACGACAGCGCCACGGCTCGCCTCGACAACACCAGGCCAAGGCTACGACGGCGGAACGGGCGGACGAACAAAACAAAAACGAGACAAAATGGACAAGAAAGAACTGATGATGAGGGCCATCAGGCTCTCGGAAGAAAGCGTAAGAAACGGTGGCGGACCGTTCGGCGCAGTGATAGCGCGCAACGGCGAGATTGTGGCTGAAGCCTCAAACAGCGTTACGCCCGACTGCGACCCGACGGCCCATGCCGAGGTGAACGCAATAAGGATGGCTGCACGCAACACCGGCAGCTACGACCTGAGCGGATGCGAGATATTCACATCGTGCGAACCATGCCCCATGTGCCTCGGGGCCATATACTGGGCTCACCTCGACAAGATTTACTATGCCAACGACAGGAAGGATGCTGCCGGCATAGGATTCGACGACGATTTCATTTACAAAGAACTGGAACTGAAACCGGCCGAGCGCCATAAACCGTCGGAAATATTCTTGCCCGAAGAGGCCAAGCGGGCTTTCGAGATGTGGAAGGAGAAAGACGACAAACGCGAATACTGACATTTGGCCCGGCCCGGAGGCTTTCACCCCGGGGTCGGGCCTTTGCATGGCATAATGACACAAGGGCCATGCAAGCACATTATATTATATCTGGAAAACACCACCGAAACCTTTTATACCGCAAGCCCATGACCACGCTACAACGGAGGCGCGGTAGGCCGAAAAGGGCATCAATATGCCTTTTGAAGGCCACGCCATCCATGCCGCCTTCTGGGCTGAACTACATCAAACTTCCATTCTTATCCTGTTTGCGCACACAAAATATTGATTTACGTCAAGAATAACGCAATTAACCAACACTTTCCGCTTCAAAGTGTTGGCCAATCCGCAAAAAGGCAGTACCTTTGCAACGTCAAAAGGTTAATAGATTGTTTTAGGTTAGTAATAATATTTATAGTTTTAGGTTTTTAGTTATTGGTAGAAAGAAAGTTTCAAGTGTGATAACAAAGGTCGTCGTGAGACGCTCTTAACTTTCAAAAGGTTAGTATTAGTATTAGTTATGATTCCTGCTTGCCATTATTATTTAATGGCAGCGGGACTCTGGCTAATAAAGCCGGAGTAACAAAAATGACAAGGATTTTTAGTTAAACATAGGCTTGGACGTCGCTGCCCGTTGATGGGTGGTGACGTTTTTTTTGTGCCGCCCGCGCGCCGGGGCTGCCTCACGGCATAGCCTGCGGCCCACGGGCGACACTGCATTTCATGCTTTCTCTATCAGCACTGTGGCGTAGGCGCTGATGCCTTCCTCACGCCCGGTAAACCCAAGGCGCTCGGTTGTTGTGGCCTTTATCGACACGTCATCCTCGTCAATGCCTATGATGGCGGCCATGCAACGCTTCATCTCGGGTATGTGCGGGTTCATCTTGGGCCTTTCGGCGCATATCGTGGCATCGATGTTGCCCACGGAGTAACCCTTCGTGGCTATCAGTTCCACTGTCTTGCGCAACAGCACCTTGCTGTCAATGCCGTCGGTCTCGGCCGCCGTGTCGGGGAAATGATAGCCTATGTCGCGCATGTTGGCAGCGCCAAGCAGCGCGTCGCAGATGGCATGGATAAGCACATCGGCGTCACTATGCCCCAGCAATCCGAGACTGTGGGCTATCTTTATTCCGCCAATCCAAAGCTCGCGGCCTTCCACCAGGCGATGGACATCATATCCGAACCCTACTCTTATCTTCATATTCCTTATAGTATTGATGAATGTATGTAACTCAAAAAAATTGCCGGAACGGCACGGCAAGCAGCCCGAAGCCACCTTGCCGCACCGTCCCGGCACCAGGCCATGCCTCGCCGAGGGCAACAGGTGCCATACCCGGTGGCATCACCTGCGGAACAGGTCTTTTATCCCGTCCATGTCAAACGCCAGCGAGAAGCGCAGCGTCTGGTCGAGCGGGTTGCTCTGCGCCGTAGATATGACGTAGCCCACGTCAAGCGAGAACACGCTCATGCGGAAGCCGCCGCCCACGGTAAAGTACTTGCGGTTGCCCTTGTTCTCGCTTTCGTGGTGGTAGCCTGCACGCAACGAGAACTGGTCATGGTAGACATACTCGGCTCCAACGCTCCATTGTATCTCCTCAAGCTCTTCCTTGAACCCTCCGGGAGCATCGCCAAAGCTCTTGAAAATGCCCGAGATGGAGCTTACGTCGTTGTATTCCTCAATGACGCGGTTCCTGTAGTCGGTGGCCGACTCGCCCTCGTTCTGCAACGGAACGGTGGGCACAAGCAACTTGTTGGCGTCGGCCGATATCGAGAAACGGTTGTACTCGTCGATTGGCACCATCAACGAGGCACCTATGCGGAGGTTGGCCGGCAGGAACTGACTGCGGTTGTCGCCGTAATAAGTTATCTTGCTGCCCACGTTGCTTATGTTCATTCCGAGTCCAATCTGGCACTCGCGGCTGCCCATGGTGAAGTAATTGTTGTAATAAAGCGCCAGGTCGGCGGCGAAAGCCGAGGCCGGCGACGATTCTTCGGTGTAGTCGTAGCGCAGGTCGGAGTATATCCAGCGTATCGCCGCGGCAATAGAGAAGTAGTCGCTGAGCATGAGCGAGTAAGCCACATCGATGGACATCTCATAGGGTTTGACGCTCATGGCGTTCTCCTCGGTCGAGGTCATGACCTCGCCGAGCGAGAAGTAACGCAGCGAACCCGACACGGCGCTGTAGTCGCCTATGCGGTAATAGCCGGCAACGTAAGCCAGGTCGATGTCGTTGACGAGCTGGCGGAGCCACGGGGTGTAGTTGAGCGACACGCCCGCCCGGCTGATGCAAAAAGGATATTTGGCCGGGTTCCAGTACTGCGAATTGACATCCGGGTCGGTGGCAACACCCACATCGCCCATTCCCGCAGCCCTTGCGTCGGGCGCAATGGTCTGCGATATGACCGCATGATCAACAGGATTAAACTCGCTCAGCTTGTCTTGCGCATGACCGGCAAGGGCCATCGACACGCACAACAGCGCAGCGTATATTCTCGGATTATGCTTCATTGAATGTTGGTGAAATTACTTTTTATTTGGTGAACACTAAACATAAAACGCCACCATGGGCCCTTTTATTGCTCATTGTCATCATTTATTGCTTATTATTATCAGTTTCTTGGTCTTCGACGTATAGCTGCTGCCATCGCAACTTGCGCGCACCCGATACAGGTAAACGCCAGTGCCGAGGCGACGGCCGCCGCCCACGGTGAGGTCCCAGTCGATGGTCAGCACGTTGTCGGTGGGCACGTCGGTCTCTGAATAAGACCACAGGTGGCGCCCGCTCATGTCGAACAAGTCGAGCACTACGTCAAGCTCGCTGCCGATGCGGTCGTGGATGATGCGGAATGTCGTGGCCGTGACGGCGGGATTCTCGGTGCATTCAACATCGATGATGGACGGTTCGACGCCTCGCGCCACCCTGAACGTAAGCTCGGAGGTCGAAGAGTTGTTCAGCACATCCCACGCCCTGAACTGCAACCTGTGCTCCCCTTCCGACAGGGTTGGTATGCTGAAGCCTATCGTTCCGCTCTTGTAACTGCCGAAATCAAACGAGAAGTAATCGTTGAGCACGTAAGTCTGCGACATGTCGCCGTCGATGATGAGCTGCAAATCATGGCCCACGCCACCGCCGGAAGCGTTGATTCCGTCTTCGTCAGACACCTCAGCGACGAAATACGGCGTGGGATTGACGTACGACCCGTTTGTGAACGACGACGAATTGAGGTAACAGTATATCGCCGGGCCGACGGAGTCGGGGCTGAGCTCGGCCGAGCCGTTGAACGTAATGGCTGAGCTTGCGCCGGCGGCAGTCTTGGTGCAGTCGTCGTTTACGGCATAGATGTTTATCAGACCGTTGCCGTCGCTATACATAATGTCCTTTGGCACGACGAAAGAAAACTCGAATTGGCCGTCCGACACAGTGTTTGAACCTTTGAAAACCACGCTTGAACGGTCGGTAAACACAAACGCCTCGTCAGAGCCGTCGTTCGGATCGGTGTTGTTCAGCTTGCATACGACCTCTTGCTCCGCATCGCTCACCGTTGCCGTCAGGGTGCCGTTGAAGCCCGAAGCGGTGGCATTGCCGTCGAGGATGCGCCCCCTTACCACAACCTCCGAGCCGGCCCCGAGGCGCACAGTGCCGCCTTCGCCAACGGCAACGCCACCGATGCTGTCGACCACAGCACCCAGAGTGGGCATGGCCAGCTTCATCGCTGGGTCGCCGAGCAGCGTAAACTGCAATTTGTTTACGGTAACGTCGCCCCCCGACTGGGCCTCGACGAGATACACCTTGGCCCTGCGCGCCGCCTCGCCGACAGAGACCAAACCCTCCGAATCGTCGAGCAGCTCGCGCATGAAGGCCATGTTCATGTTCTCGTTGTAGCTTGTGAATACAGTGCGGGTGGTTCCGTAGAATGCCACGGCGCCACCTCTCGGGTTGAGGACGGCAGCTTCTCCGATGTTGTCTTCAAGCCCGTCGTAGGGCAGGATGTCGCATGCGGCGGTCACCCAGAGCGGAAGGTTGGACGAGACAGCGCTCTGGAAGTCGCTCAGCACAAGCACATGCTCGTGAGAAATGCTGTTGGCTGAGCCATGTCCGTTGTAGTTCATCACCAGCGCCCCGTTGGTCATGTACTGCTTTACCAGCCTCACCACATCGGGATAACTGTTGCCCGTAGAAGTGACCTCACGGTTGTAGGCATCCCACATTATCTTCCTCACATTGTACTGCGGATGGTCTGCCATCACCATGTTGGCCACCCTGTCGGCCGTGACCATGTGCACATTGTTGTTTCCGTCGTCGCCCATGAGCACAATAGTGTTCTGCCACGCCCCTGCATTGGCATTGCTCATATACTGCTCGAGCTTGTCGAGCATTATGCCGGCCTCGGTTGCCGTCCTGACGGGGAAGCGGCCGACAGCCACGTCGGGCTTTCCGTAGCACGAATAGCGGCTGTTGCCGTCCTGGATGGTCTCGCCATCGTCGAGCATGCAATAGAAATCGTCAGACACATAGCAGTCTATGTGGTTGTAAGAGTTGTCACTCTCGAAACAGAGCAGGAAGTCGTCGGGCGAGTATCCCCGCCATCCCTGTGTGACCATGCGGTTGTCCCAGGCGCCATCGCCGAACAAAACGAGATACTTGGGCATGTCGGCCTCTGTCTCGGCACGGTCGTACAGCATCTTCATATAGCGCCTGTAGGCAGTGGCATCAGGCGTTCCGCTCGAAAACTCGTTGAAAATCTCGTCGGCAGGCACTATCCTCACCCGCATAGAATCGGCCTGCTCATGCAATGCGGCCAACCTTTCGGCCTGCTCGCGCAAGTGTTGCGACGTAGAGATGATTATCAACATGTCGGCCGGCCCATGGGCATGCAGGTCCTGGTTGGTGATGTTATAGACATACTCTGGCACCGGGAACGACGCCGACGACAGCCTCGGGGCCTCTTTGGGCTCATTGCTGTGAAGAGCGATATAGTCGAGGCGCATGGTTCCGCCCGAGGTCTCGGTGATGGTAATTTTGTTAGACGAGGTGAGGTTTGACACGCTGTACTGCCCCGAGCTCACCCGCATGGCATCGTATTCGCCGGAAGACGATATGTTGATTGTGCCCACAACACTGTCGTTGACGCTCACCGTGGCCGACGATGCGCCATAGGCCGACAGCACGACGCGCACCGAACCGCGCCCCGAAGTGGATGGGCTCGACAGCTGGTAGTCGCAGGCTGTGCCCAGGGGCAGCACCTGTGAGTCGTAAAGGTTGCGCCCGCCTTGATACCAAGCATAGTCGTCAACCTCGTAAAGGGTGTTGTAGTCGTCGCCCGAAGGATAGAAAGAGCTTGCGAATGCCGCGCTGTCGAGCGTGGCGGCAGGCTCATCGCTCTCTGTAAGGAAGTAATAGCCGTAATCAGAATAATAGTTTCGCACACGGTCGTTTGATGACGACCAGCTCACAGGGCCGCGCGCATAGAACAGCCGGCGTCCGCCAACAGTGCACGTAGGCAGCTGCTTGAGGTCGTCGGTCTCGGTGAGATAATCGCCCGTGAGCGCCTCGGGCTGCAGTTCGCCGCCATACCCGTATATCCTGACACGCTCAAGCGAAGAGAACCCCGCGCGCCTGACAAGCTCGTCGGTAAGCTGATATACGCCGCTCGAAGGAACGCGAATCTTGGCCCACCTACCGCTGTTCAATACTGAATGCTCGGCATATCGAGAGACCGCAGAAGCCACCGAAGCGCGCGAAGTGGCACGTTTCATAGTCGTATTGGCTGCTTTCGCAACGATGTTCAGCTTAAAACTCACCAGCTTCTGGTATTTACCGTCGCGGAACACGAGCGGTATGAACGACACGTCGAGCGAGCCCTGCTTGCGCTCAACGCCTATCTTGGAAGTCACCACGGGCATGGCCGGCAGCGAATCAGACGTGATTGCCTTGTAGCGCCGCACGTCGGCTTCGGTCATGTCTACAAATTCGGGATATTCTATTGTTACGTCATAAATCGAATCTCTGTAGTTGCAGCCAATCTTATGCGAATAAGCAAAGCGCGGCAAGAGCGTATCGATCTTGACTTGCTCGGCAGTCAAGTCGAAGAAACCCTGCGCGGCGGCATGGCCCGAACACCACACAAGAGCGGCAAACAACAGGAAACAGAATCTATTCATCACATCATTTACAATTAAATTCAAGCACCTTGCGGTCGGCAATGTATCCCTCAAGGTGGTCGTCGATGCTCACCGGTGTGGCCTTGGCGGGCGCGCCGGTAAATATCATGTCGCCCGTCTTCAGCGTGAAAAAGCGGCTTATGTAAGCAATCAGGCCATCGATGGGGCAAAGCATGTCGCCGGTGTAACCCTCCTGTGCCGTCTTGCCATTGACGTCGAGGCGGAAACAGAGCGACGCCACATCGAGGAATGCCGCCTTGTCAACCCACTGCCCTATGGCTGCAGAGCCGTCGAAGCCCGTGGCCAGTTCCCACGGCATGCCACCGGCGCGCAGCCTCTCGAGCACGTCGCGGGCAGTAAAGCCTACCCCGACGGTCACGGCATCATAGTAACGATGGGCAAACCTCTCGGGAATGCACTTGCCGAGGCGGCATATCCTGACCACGAGTTCGGCCTCGAAATCCACCCGCTCGCACCAGTCGGGCACGAAGAAGGGCTTCCTGTCCTTAAGCAACGCCGAATCGGCCTTGGTGAACACCACCGGTTCTACATTATTATATAACGCTGTTTCAGCCCCGATATTGTGTTGGGGATAGTTCATTGACAAAGCAAAAATCTTCATATAGTCATCATCTGAGTACAATACCTTTGCGCCGGCTGGGCCAACGCCGGGCCAAAGTTATTTAAAATTTCCGAGAAAGTGACAACAAACGGCAATGTTTTTTAATGCCGCCATCGCTACAGCCGTCCTACCACTGATGTGCAGTGGCAATTGGTGGGCAGGGCCGCCGGAATTAGGCGACCTTGCAAAATACGACACTGCCCAATGGCAAAACTGCCTGACGGCATTGCGAACAGACTACAAACAAACCCGCAGAGCAACAATTCGCTAAAACAATACGGTCAATCATGCCTTGCAATGGCCACTGCCCCGCAATTTGAAAATAACGGACACAGATTGCACAAACATGCATACGCACAGGCCAAACGGCACATACTGGTCTGCAAAACTGCCCGTCCGGCCTTGCAGAACGGGCCTTTCCGGACAACAAAACAGCCCGTTTTACAACACTCAGCATCACAAGCCATTGGGCGAGACACACCATGCGGCAAAATATTCTTACATCCCTTTACGCCACACCGCCCCATGGCGTGCAGGCTGCCCCACGCCCGTCGGGTGGAGGCAGGCATTAGTTTGGCCGCCAAAACAAAGTCGGGTACAAGCCGGCATACGCAATTTACACTGCGCGCCATGCCACTGCGATTGGAAAACAAAACCACGGGCAGGGTTTACGAAAGCCCCTGCCCGTGGAAGATATGTTATGAAAAAAATTACAGTCCTTACTCGGCGCGGAGTGTGAAACGCTTGAACGCAACCACAGTCAGGTCCTTGTCGGCAGCCTTCAGGTAGTCTGAAACGCTCAGCTTGCTGTCCTGTATAAACTCCTGGTTGAGCAGGCAAGAGTCCTTGTAGAACTTAGCCATACGGCCCTTTGCGATGTTCATCACCATCTGCTCGGGCAGGTTGGCAGCCTTCTGCTCAGCTGTAGTCTTCTTGAGCTGGCGAATCTCTTCGGCCTGAGCCTCGGTGATGTTGCCCTTCTGGATGCCTTCGGCCAGGTGTTCCTCGTTCTCAGCGATGTAAAGGTTGAACCCGGCCTTCTTCAGAGCGGCCTCAACAGCCTTCTGCACCTGCTCTTCCTTTGTCTTCTCGATGGCCACCTTCAGCTCAGTGTCCTTCACTTCCTGGGGTACGCTGGCCTCGTCGAGAGCCACGGGATTCATTGCAGCCACCTGCATGGCAACGGCGTGAGCCTGCTCCTCGGCGGGTTTGTTTGTCTGAACCATGGTGCAGAGCAAGTGCTTGTTCATGTGGTCGTAAACCGAAACGTTGTCACCCTCGATGAAGTTGTAGCCATCGAGCTCCATCTTCTCGCCGGTGATGCCTGAGCGAGCGATAACGGCGTCCTGAACCTTTGTGCCGTCAGCAATGGTAAGTTCCTTTACCTCGTCGAGCGACTTGGCCTTGGCAGCCACGGCAGCATCAAGTATGTCTTGTGTCAGCTTGATGTAATCAGCGCCATTTGCAACAAAGTCGGTCTCGCACTTCAAGGCGATGATGGCGGCAAAGCCCTCGCTTGCCTTTACGAGCACGCATCCGTTGGAGGTCTCGCGGTCGCTGCGCTTGGCTGCGATGGCCTGACCCTTCTCGCGGATTATCTCCATTGCCTTGTCGAAGTCGCCCTCAGAATCGGTCAGGGCCTTCTTGCAATCAGACAGACCGGCACCGGTCATCTTGCGGAGTTTCTGTATATCTGCTATTGAAACAGCCATAATTATTCGTTGATTAATGGTTTGTTGTTATTTGCTTTTGTTGTAAGCAACAGGCCGTGAGCGCCGTTCCCCGACTCAAGGGTGGCCCCTGCGCCGTCAGGACAGCCAGCGGCGGCCTGCAGCAAAGACTCTCGTCAAGCCTCGGCGGGAGCTTCCTCGGCAGCCTCCTCCTCGGCGGGAGCGGCAGTGGCGGGAGCGTCCTGGGCAGCCTTGGGGGCATCCTTGCGGGCCTTGCGGGCACGTTTGGGCTTGTCCTCGCCGGCCTCAGCCTGTGCCTGTGCGGCAGCCTCGTCGGCCTTCTCGGCCTTGCGCTCCTCCAAGCCCTCGGCGATGGCGGCGCAGCAAGCATTGAGTATCACCTCAACGCTGTCCTTGGCGTCGTCGTTGGCCGGTATCACGAAGTCGATGTTCTTGGGGTTAGAGTTGGTGTCCACGATGCCGAACACAGGTATTCCGAGGCGGTTGGCCTCCTTCACAGCGATGGCTTCCTTGAGCACGTCGACCACGAAGATGGCCGACGGCAGGCGGGTCAGGTCAGCGATAGAGCCGAGGTTCTTCTCGAGCTTGGCGCGCTGGCGCGAAATCTGCAGCAACTCACGCTTTGAAAGGTTGGCGTATGTGCCGTCGTTCATGAGCTTGTCGATGTTGGCCATCTTCTTTACAGCCTTGCGGATTGTGGGGAAGTTGGTGAGCATGCCGCCCGGCCAACGCTCTATCACATAAGGCATGTTGACGCTGGTAGCCTTCTCGGCAATCACGTCCTTTATCTGTTTTTTAGTAGCTACGAACAGGATCTTCTTGCCTGAACGTGCAATCTGCTTCAGCGCATCGGCAGCCTCGTCAATCTTAGCCACCGTCTTGTGGAGGTCTATGATGTGGATTCCGTTACGCTCGGTGTAGATATAAGGAGCCATTGCGGGGTTCCACTTACGGTGCAAGTGGCCGAAGTGGCAGCCAGCCTGCAGCAGCATATCAAAGTTTGTTCTTGACATTGTTCTCTAAAATGTTTTGTTTGTTGTTTACTTTCTTTTTTATTCTATGGTTAGAATCAGCCTGCCGGTAATCGGTTGCGGTTGCCCTGCCCTGCCCATCGGCGTGAGCCTGTCAGACGGCGGGCATGGTCTGGCCTGACCGGCCGCAGCAGAGTCCTGCAGGTTTAGATACTAAACGATGTCCAGTTTTCCTTGTCCCGGCCATGGCGGTTGCCCGTCTGTCAGGCAGCTTGGCCCGGCATGCGGCACTGCCCACAGCCCGTGGCACCCAGGCGGGACGCCAACGAGGAATTAACGCTTACTGAACTGGAAGCGACGACGTGCCTTCGGACGACCCGGCTTCTTGCGCTCTACAACGCGAGAGTCGCGTGTGAGGAATCCGTGATCCTTGAGGTTCTTCTTGTCTTCGGCATTAACCTTTACGAGGGCGCGTGCGATTCCGAGGCGCAGAGCCTGGCTCTGTCCGGTGAATCCGCCACCGTCGAGGTTGGCCTTTATGTCATACTTGCCCTCAACCTCGAGCAGCTGCAGGGGCTGCTTAACCACATACTGGAGTATGGCAGAGGGGAAATATTCAGTTAAGTCTTTCTTATTGATAGTAATCTTGCCTGTGCCTTCGGTGAGATATACACGAGCCACGGCGGCCTTGCGGCGGCCAATTGCGTTAACTACTTCCATTATCTGAATGCTTATTTATACTGGTTAATATCTATTGTCCTTGGCTTCTGAGCCTCGTGCTTATGCTCTGTGCCCTCATATATATAGAGGTTGTTCATCAGGCTGCGGCCTAACGGGCCCTTGGGGAGCATTCCCTTCACGGCATGGCGCAAGATTTTCTCCACACCGTCCTTCTGCTTGCGCAGCTGGGCGGGCGAGTTGAAGCGCTGGCCTCCGGGATAACCAGTGTAGCGAGTGTAGACCTTGTCGGTCTCTTTCTTGCCGGAGAACACCACCTTAGCGGCGTTGATGATGATAACGTTGTCTCCACAGTCAACGTGAGGAGTAAAGTTGGGCTTATACTTTCCACGCAACAGCTTTGCCACCTTTGAGCAAAGGCGACCCACTATCTGGTCGCTTGCGTCGAGCACAACCCACTCTTTCTTGGCTGTTTCCTTGTTAGCGGAAATAGTCTTGTAACTTAAAGTGTTCATTTTAACTTTTAATTTTACTACTAAAAAACATTTGTTCATTATCGCCTGCGGCGTTGCCACAGGGTTGGACGGCGATTCACTAACCGCCAGGCCTGGCCAAAGACATGGCTATTAACACACCGCCCTATGGGGACTCTAAGGATTATCCCCGCAATAATCGGTCTGCAAAGGTAGTATTTTTCTCCATAATAAAATGTGATTGGACGCCGGCGCGACCTTTGTTTTATATTTATTTAACCTTTGCCGGGCGGTTTATGACCTGCGGCGGGGCTTCGGGCGTTGCGCAAAGCATGTTGCGATGGCTGCCCGGAATGCTGCCGCGGCCATGGTGCAAAAGCCCTGTGACGGCTTGGCCAGACGGCTCGGGTGTAAACAAACATTACCTACACGACGGCTGCCGCGCCCACCCGGGCAACGCGCTGTGGCACAAGCACTTGAACAGACATGCCGGAATGCCTTGCAATACGGGCCATACTGACGCGCCAAACGGGCCATACGGCAATGCGAAACGGGCCGTTTCGGAGCGCCATTTGGCCGGCACGGCCCGGCCGGCCTCAAGTTGTAAACAAACAAGACGGTCAGCCCTTGCGACCGAAGTCGGCGGGCACCTCGCCCCACCTCTTCGTTTCCCACTTTATTATGGGCGTTGTGTAGGCGTGGGTGGCCAGCCAATGCTCTGCCCTGGCTATGATATCAAAGAGCTGGGCGGTTTGTGGCGTGCGCTCGAGCTTGGTCTTGCACTTCCGCTTATTCACCCAAAGGATGGCGTTGTAGCTGTCTGAATAGATGGCCTTTCGCAACTTATGGCGGTCCATGAGGGCAAGGGCATGCACTATGGCGAGAAACTCGCCGATGTTGTTAGTGCCGTACACAGGCCCGAAATGAAACACCTGGGCGCCTGTGGCCAGGTCGACGCAACGGTACTCCATGGGCCCCGGATTGCCGCTGCAAGCCGCATCGACAGCCCAGGCGTCGGCCCTCACCTCCATCGGCAACGGCAACACGGTGTCAGTCCTGTAGTCCGGAGGATTCTGATAATTCATAATTCACAATTCACGATGCATAATTAAAGGTCGGGGCAGTTGATGATTCACCATGCACAATGCACAGTTTATCGATGGAGCAATTGATAATGCACAATTCATAATGCGCAATTGGATTGCTGACAGCGCGTGACAACCACGTGCCTTGCGGTTAAGCATGCCACAACCGCTTGCCACGACAACGCCTATGATGCGGGCGCCATGGTGCGGAGCAAGGCTTCAAGCGCTTTGTTCACCGCCTAACGACAAACAGCCGGCTTGCTACTCTGCAGCTTACCGCGCAGCCAATCATGCATTATGAATTGTGCATTATGCCTTGACTCACATTCTTTCGGGCACCTCTATGCCGAGCAGTGCCATGCCGTTCTTTATGGTCTTGGCCACATTGCGTGCCAGGACGAGGCGCAACACCTTCTTTGCGGCATCGGGTTCCTTAAGGATTGAGTAGTCGTGATAGAACTGGTTGAACTCTTTCGTGAGCTCGTAGCAGTAGTTGGCAATGCCGCTCGGGCTGTAGTCCTTGCCGGCCTGCTCCACCGCAGCTCCAAACTCGTTGAGCTTCTGTATCAGTTCCACTTCCTTGTCTGCCAGCTCCGCCCCTGCGGCATCGAGCTTTTCGGGCACAGCTACGCCTTCGGCCTCGGCCTTGCGCAGTATGCTGCGTATGCGCGCATGGGTGTATTGTATGAACGGGCCGGTGTTTCCGTTGAAGTCTATCGACTCTTCGGGGTTGAAAAGCATGTTCTTGCGGGCGTCAACCTTGAGTATGAAATACTTCAGCGCGCCCATGCCCACGATGCGCGCAATCTCGTTTCGCTCCTCCTCGCTGATGTCGTCAAACTTGCCGAGCTCCTCGCTTGTGCGGCGGGCCTGCGCAATCATCTCGGCAATCAGGTCGTCGGCATCGACCACGGTGCCCTCGCGGCTCTTCATCTTTCCGTTGGGCAGCTCCACCATTCCGTAGGAGAAGTGCACCAGTTCCTTGCCCCACTTGAAGCCAAGCCTGTCGAGCAGTATCGAGAGCACCTGGAAATGGTAGTTCTGTTCGTTGCCAACCACATATATCATCTTGTCTATCGGGTAGTCGTTGAAGCGCATCTCGGCCGTGCCTATGTCCTGTGTCATATATACAGACGTGCCGTCTGAGCGCAGCAACAGCTTCTGGTCGAGCCCGTCGGCGGCCAGGTCGGCCCACACGCTGCCGTCTTCGTGACGCTCGAAGAGGCCCTTTGCCAGCCCTTCCTCTACCTTGGCCTTGCCCCTCAGGTAAGTGTCCGACTCATAATATATCTTGTCGAAGCCAACGCCGAGAGCCTTGTAGGTCTCGTCGAAGCCGGCGTACACCCACGAGTTCATCTTGCGCCACAGCGCACGTACGTCCTCGTCGCCCTGCTCCCACTTCACCAGCATCTCGTGGGCCTCCTTTATCAGCGGTGCCTCCTCCTTGGCTTTCTTCTCCGCTTCGTCGGCCGCCATGCCCTCGGCCACATACTTTGCCGCAAGCTCCTTTACCTCTTCGCGGTAGTGTTTGTCGAAGGCCACATAGTAATCGCCTATCAGATGGTCGCCTTTCTTGCCGCTCGACTCAGGCGTTTCGCCGTTTCCCCACTTAAGCCACGCCAGCATCGACTTGCAGATATGTATGCCTCGGTCGTTCACGATGTTTGTCTTCACCACGCGGTTGCCGTTGGCCTGCATTATCTGGGCAAGGCTCCAGCCCAGCAGGTTGTTGCGCACGTGGCCCAGGTGCAGTGGCTTGTTGGTGTTCGGCGACGAGTATTCTATCATCACCAGGGGCGCGTCGGCAGCGGCCTTGCGCTCTCCGTATGCCGGGTCGGCGTCGATGTCGTTGAGCAGCTCCACCCATGCCGCCTTTGACACTACAAGGTTGAGGAAGCCCTTGACCACGTTGTAGGATGCCACTGCGGTGCAATTGTCAACAAGGTAACGGCCAATCTCCTCGGCCGTCTCTTCGGGTTTCTTCTTTGAAACCTTGAGGAATGGGAACACAACCAGTGTCAGGTTGCCTTCAAACTCACGCTTGGTCTTCTGCAACTGAACCATCTTGTCGGGCACGTCCTGCCCATATATGGCCTTGATGCCGGCTTTCACGGCATCGGCAATCATTGCTTCAATATTCATAAATGGTATACCTTATAATATATTACGTTCCGGAATGTGCCTGCAAAATTACGAAAAATATGGCAAACAGCAGCCATTGCACACTGTAAAAATGCAGCCCCGGCCTACGCCCACGCCTCAAGCGGCCCGTCGGCCAAGGGGCGGGCGGCAGCCAGCGCCGCCGGCCATGGCTGGCGGCATGTGCAGGCTGTGGCCACATAGATGCCACCCTGGCGCCCCCGGCCGCAATCCACCATGCCCTCTGGCAGCACCCGGCATGACGCCGCACCGCCCAACGCCACCAACACCCTGGCACTCAATGCGTTACAATACGGGCCGTTTTGAGTTGCGAAACAGCCCGTATTACATTGCCGAACGGCCTGTATTGCAACGCCGAACGGCCGATATTGGAATGCCCCCCTGCAAGGACAGGCCCACCACTTGGTGCCGCCGGGGCTGCGGTTTACCCCCGGGCCATGCGCCCGCAGGCTTGGGCAGGGTGCATGCAACAATGTTTCGGCCGCACGCCAAAAGCCCACGGCGGCCCGGCATAAGGGCGGCAAACGTACGATAATGCAAGTTTTTGTACGATATTACACAATCAATGGGCATTTATTGACGTATATTTGCAACCACAACCATAAACAAACGAACAACAACAAACGCAATGAAGAAACTACTAAAAGCCACACGCCTGCTTGCCGTCACAGCCATGGCAATAGTCACCATGCAGGCCGGCGCACAGCTGCCCGAGGCCATCGAACCGGTGGAAGCGCCTTTCGACATGCCCCAGCCCGTGCGCCCTTCGTTTCCCGACCGCTCGCTGAGCATATCGAAAACCGGAGCCAGACAGGGCAAGATGGCCACCAAGGCCATACAGAAAGCCATCGACCGCATTGCCGGGCAGGGAGGGGGCACTGTCGTTGTGCCCGAAGGGAAATGGCTTACGGGCCGCATAGAACTGAAAAGCAATGTGAACCTGAGGGTGGAAAGGGGCGCCGAACTGCATTTCAGCGGCAACGTGGACGACTACCAGCCGGCGGTTCTCACGCGCAACGAGGGCATCGACCTCTACTCCATGGGGGCCATGGTCTACGCCAACGGCGCCGAGAACATTGCAGTGACAGGCGGGGGGAAGCTCATTGCGCCCGAATACGACTGCGAACTGACACGCCGCATGGACAAGGGAATAAGCGACTCGATATGCCGAGTGCCGCTCGCCGACAGGGTGTTCGACGGCAGCAACGGGGCCGACATATTCATGCCGGTGTTCTTCGGGCCCGTCAACTGCAGGAACATCCTGGTAGAGGGGGTCACCTTTGAGCGCTCCATATTCTGGAACATCGTGCCGGTGTACTGCGAGAACACCATCATCAGGGGTGTCACCGTGAGCAGCCACGGCCACGGCCGCACCGACGGCATAGACATAGACTCGTCGGTCAACTCGCTCATCGAGTACACCACGCTCGACTGCGGCGACGACTGCTTCACGCTGAAAGCCGGAAGGGGCAACGACGGGGTGAACCGAGCGCGCCCTACCGAGAACGTGGTCATACGCCACTGCACCGTGAAGCGCGGCGTGGGCGGTATCACCATAGGCAGCGAGACGGCGGGCATGGTACGCAATGTCTACGCCACCGACGTGACGATGGAGGCGCCGAAGTTCCCAATATACATCAAGACACGGCGGCCCAGAGGGGGCGGATGCGACAACATATGGCTTGAGAAGCTGCACATAAAGTCGTGTTCGGGCACGGCAATCAACTTCGACATGCTCGGCTCGCGGCGCTGGGTGGGCAACCTGGCCGACCGTTTGCCGGCGAGGCCCATAGGAAAGCTCACGCCGAAATTCGCCAACCTGACATTCAAGGACGTCACCATCGACGAGTGCAAGACGCTCATCAACGCCAAGGGGCTGCCCGAGCAGCCAATAGAAAACCTGACCCTCGACAACGTGAAGGCCCCCACCATGAGGATGACACTGCAAGACGTGGGCAAGATAACCATCAAATAGCACATCAAATGAAACGCAACATCATCACTGCAGCCATGCTGCTGCTTGCCGCCATTACAGCCGCCACGGCACAGGCTCAGCCCCGCACAGACACAGAAATCAACGAGAGGTGGACCGTGGCGCCCATTGCCGAGACCAACATGAAGGCAAAACGCACGCCTGTGACGCTGCCCCACACATGGAAGGCTGCCTACGACGACGGCAAGCGGCACTACAACCGCGAGACAATGGTGTACAGGCGCAAGCTCGACGTCACCCCGCAGATGCAGGGGCGGAGGCTTTCCTTTACTTCGAGGGGGTGAACTCGGTGGCCGACGTATATGTCAACCGGCGCTCGGCGTGCACGCACAAAGGCGGCTACACGGCTTTCTGCGTAGAGATAACGGGCATGGTTGGCCCCGGCGACAACGAACTTGAGGTGTGGGCGGGCAACGCCCTGCGCTCCGACGTGCTGCCCATCAGCGGCGACTTCAACGTCTATGGCGGCATACACCGGCCCATGAGGCTCATCACCACCGGCCCCGACTGCATCTCGCCGCTGTTCTACGGCTCGCCCGGGGTGCTCATCAGGCAGGACAAGGCAGACGCCGGGCGCGCCGAACTGACCGTGACCACCATGCTGTCGATAACTACCGGCGACGCAAGCCTGCGCCTGAGCACCACCATCACCGACGCCGCCGGGCGCACAGTGGCCCGGGACGAGACGGCGGCAACAGGCAGCAGCGTGAGCCAGAGGCTGGCCGTCGACAGGCCCAACCTGTGGCAGGGCCGCGAAAACCCGTATCTATACGATGTCAGGGTTGAGCTGATGCGCGGGCAGCAGGTGATAGACTGCGTGACGCAACACACCGGGCTGCGCTCGTTCAGCGTCGACGCAGAGCGCGGCTTCATGCTCAACGGACGGCCATACCCCCTCTACGGCTTCAACCGCCACGAAGACTTCAAGGGCTACGGCAGCGCCATGGGCCGCAGCCAGCACGAAACCGACATGCAGCTCATCATGGAGAGCGGGGCCACGATGGTGAGGCTGTCTCACTATCCGCAGGGCGAAACCATCTACAACCTGAGCGACGAGCGGGGCATTGTGCTGTGGAGCGAGATAGCCCTGTGCGGCCCCGGCGGCTACGACTATACGGACTACGTAAACAACGTGGCCGACAACGCCCGCCAGACGCTGCACGAGATGGTCTACCAGAAGATGAACCACCCGTCGGTGTGCTTCTGGGGGATATTCAACGAGGTGCTCGTGAGCGACGGCAAGCGGTTCCGCGAATACGACGACCCGCTGCCGATGATACGCGAGCTCAACGACCTCTACCACCGGCTCGCCCCCACCCGGCTCACCACCTTTGCCACCTGCGTAGACCAGACGCGCTACCTGGGGTGCTCCGACCTCATTGCCTGGAACAAATACACAGGCTGGAAGAACGCCGAGACAGACGCCGCCAAGTTCTTCGACAACGCCCGCCGCAACTCGGGGGGCACGCCCGTGGGTGTGTCGGAATACGGGCGCGGCGGCAGCACCGTGCAGCACGCCGACCCGCTGTACTACAAGGAAGACGACGTTCCGGGCACTTACCACCCCGAAGAATACCAGGCTGTGTGCCACGAGGGCTACTGGCGGGCCATCAAGGAGCGGCCGTGGCTGTGGACTAAGACCGTGTGGCAGTTTTCCGACATGCAGTCGAGCATAAAAGACGAGGGCGACACACCCGGCATCAACGACAAGGGGATGGTCACCTACGACCGCAAGACACGCAAAGACGCCTTTTATTTCTACAAGGCCAACTGGAACCCGCAACCCATGCTCCACCTTTGCAGCAAGCGGTTTGACCGCCGCAAGCACCCGGTGACCGACATCAAGGCCTACACCAACCTCAAAGAGGCCACGCTGTATGTCAACGGCAAGAAAATAGGCCCGGCCCGGCCCGACGACATAAGGCGGGCCGTTTGGAAGGGGGTCGGGCTGGACGAGGGCCGCAACACCATACGCATAGTGGGCAAGAGCGGCAAGACGGTGATTGAAGACTCGTGCACATGGACCGTGGAAAAGGCCATGTGACGGGCCGCCGCCGGCTCGCCACAGCCCCCGGGCATAAGGCCCGGATGGCAATACGTGCCGTTCTGCAGTGCAGGACGGCACGTATTACGATGTCAAACGGGCCGTTTTGCACCACAAAACGGCCCGTTTGACAATCGGCTGAAGGTCAGCGTGTTGCGAGATATTTACCTGTCGACTTCCTGTCCCAGTCAATGCCGCGCTTCACTATCTTGGCCGGTATGCCGGCAATCACCACATTAGGTTCGTCGAAACGCCTCGTGACAATGCTCCCCCACCCCACGATGCTGTTGTCGGCAATGCTCACGTTCTTGCCAATCTTCACGTCCTTGCCTATCCATACGTGCCGGCCTATCTCTATGCTCTCGGCATAATTGACCGGCTCGCCGTCGAGAGTGGTTATCGTGTGGGCGTCGGTGCACCATATGTCCACGCCCCAGCTCACCTGACTGTCGTCGCCGATGGTGAGCCGCGAGTTGTCTTCCTGCAGGTAAAGCGTGGCCCCATTGACCACCACCCGGTCGCCTATGTTCACCCGGCAGCCGCTGGCCGTGCGCGAAACGCCCGCCCCAAGGCCCGGTAACTGGCCTACTATGACCTTCATGCCGGTCATGCCGAGTATAGGCGAGCACCTAACGATGACCCTGCCTATGCTCACCTCGTTGGCGTTACCCTTGACTATGAGCATGAACCCTCCGCCCGTAAGCAACTCTGCGGCGCTGTCTTCCGAGTCGAAACGCATGGTCACACGGTTGTCATCGCCTATGATAGATATGCCTGATTGCGCCACCAGGCCTGCCATGCGGCTGTTGGTGCCGTCAAGACAGTCTACTTCCCTGTCGGGAAAAACAAATGTAAGCCTGTTGCCTTTGCCTGTTATTGTATCCATTGTCTGCCCTATATGTTTGCCGTCGCCGCCTGCTTACCGCTCTGCAAAGGTGTTGAGCGAGTGCGGCGCCATGGCCATGTTAAGATATTTCTTGCCTATGCGCAGCGTCACGGTGCGCTCGCTGTCGGCAAAGTTGCCCGCCATGACGGCCAGCTTCCCCCCTGGCGTGCAAGCCACCAGCACCGGCTGGCCCTGCTTGCCGCCCGCCACGAAGCCCACAATGCGCGAGCCCTGCGGTATGAACCGCGTGTAATGGCTCACAGCGTAATACTCGGGCGTGAGCGTAAACGTGCGCTTCTCTGAGTCGACACGCACCAGGGCGTTCTGCTTCCAGCCCCATGTGCTCATGCCATTGTCGGCCAAGACAGCGTTCCAGAAGGTGTAGTCTTCGCAGCCGTTGCCCAAGTAATGGTTGATGCGCTCAAAGGTATGCTCGGCCGCCCGCCAGTCGAACGAACCCCAGCCACACTCGCTTTCGGTCTGCACAAAGCGCATGCCGGGATACTTATTGCGCAGCCCGGGCAGCAGCTGGCCGCCCTCCCACTGCAGGCCCACGCCCCTGACGGCGGCGGCCATGGCCGTGTCGGAGAGCACCCGGTCTATTATGTTAAACCGGTTGGTGTTTATCGTGCCGAAGAAAACGTCGACCTCAGGGTGCTCACGCCTCATGGTCGGCACGAGATATTGCACATTGAAGCGGATGATGCCCTCGGGAGTCCAAGCGCACCCGGGGTATGGCGTATAGCTCCAGGCCTCGTTCTGAAACATCACCATGCCAATCTTTATGCCTTCGGCGGCATATTCGCTGACGAAACGGCAGAAGTAGTCGGCATAGGCCTGAAGGTAGCGGGGGTCTTGAATCATGTAGTCGGTGTGCGAGAGCGGGTCGGGAAAGGTCTTGCCCGTGGGCGCCTTGTAGTCGTCGCGGTCGCCCGCCGCCCCGCCGTAGAGCAGATAGTCCTTGCGCGCATCCATCGTGTTGTACTTCCTGTCGCTGCGCACCGGGTAGTCGGCGTTAATCTTCATCCAGCTCGGCGGGCACCAGGGCGACGCCCAGAACGTCATTCCCGGCACATGCTTCTGCGCCGCCCGTATGAAGGGAATGATGGCCTGGCGGTCGCGGTCGATGCTGAAATACTTCAGTTCGAAGTCGCCCGCCACCTCGTCGCAGCTGTACCACGAGCGCGCATAGTCGTTGGCGTTCATCGGTATGCGGCCCATGGTGAACCGCAGGTCGCCGTCGGGGGCGAACATGCGGTGCAATAGCTCCTCGCGGTCGGCCTCGGGCAGCATGCAGAGCGCGTCCCATGCCAGCTCGTTGAAGCAGTGGCCCCAGTGGTAAAAGGGCGTCCCGGTCTCGCTGCCGTCGACCACAAGCGCCGGCTCGGCCACGGCATTGCGCTCCAGCCTCACCTTGCTTTCCTTCCACTCGCGGCCCTCCGTGCTCGTCACGGCGGTGAACGTCTGCGCCGCGGCAGCCATGCCAAGCATCAGTGCAACGCCTGTCAACACATATTTCATCATAACAGCAATGTTTGGTTCATGCCATTTCCACACCCCGTTGCAAGGCCGTCAGTCGCGCTTGAGCCTGGCCCTGACCACCTCGATGACCGCCGGCAGCACCGAGATGACTATTATCGCCAGCAGCAGGAGCTTGAGATTCTGCTGCACGAAAGGCAGGTCGCCGAAGAAATAGCCGGCAAAGCAGAACAGCCCCACCCACAGGGCGGCCCCCGTAAGGTTGTAGACCATGAAGTAGAAATAGTGCATCTTGCCCATGCCGGCCACGAAAGGGGCAAACGTGCGCACTATCGGCACGAAGCGGGCAAGTATGATTGTCTTGCCGCCATACTTGCGGAAGAAGGCGTGGGTCTTCTCAAGATAAGCCTGCTTGAATATCTTTGAGTTCGGATTGGCAAACAGTTTCTTGCCAAAGAAGTGGCCTATCATGTAGTTGCACGAGTCGCCCAGCACCGCCGCCACGAAGACCACGAGCACGAGCCAGCCTATCTCGAGGGGCATGCCCGGCAGCGCCGTGATGGCCCCTGCCACGAAGAGCAGCGAGTCGCCGGGCAGGAAGGGTGTCACCACGAGCCCCGTCTCGCAGAAGATGATGACAAACAGTATGGCATACGTCCACTGGTGATAGTCTTGCACGAGCTGCACCATGTGCTGGTCGATGTGCAAGATAAAGTCAATAACAAGTTGAATGAACTCCATTTTCTTATCTATTACAGGAAAAAACAAACAATGTTTGGCAATGCCACGGCACTCGCCTGGCATTTCTAAGCGCCTGCAAAAATAGTGATTTCTGCCGAAGTTGGCTGTTAAATATTGTCGAAAATATTCCAACATTACTTAAAAGCGGCCCAGAAACCACGTCTTGCGCCCCAAGGCAGCCGCCTGATGCCACACCGGCAAGCGCTGCGGCGGCACTCAACGGCGTGGGCGCAGCCAACCGCCACAGCCACAAGCGCCACAGGCCGGGGCGCAGGCCGCAGGGTCGCAAGGGCCATGACAAACCATGACAAAAGGCCCGGCAAAAAGGAGAGGGGGCGCCACTGGCTTGCCAAACGGCCCATACGGGGTGGCGAAACGGGCCATACGGGCCGGTCGAACGGGCCGTTTGGCAACCCCGTACGGTCTTTGTTGCAACCCGCTGCAGGCCAGGCAGTTGGGCGGGAGCGCACGCATCATGGCAATATTTTACAAAATTGCCACACCGGCGGCTGCGCCCACACCGGCCGCCCTGTCGCCGGCAACAGTGCCTGCGGCCCCACAGCCATGTTTTGCACGATAAGCTTTGCCATGCCGGCCCATTTTTGTAAATTTGCAGCCAGACAAGAAATTAGACACACACATGCCTGTAATAAACATTGATTCGCTGGCGCATCCCGGGGTGGACGTGTTCAGCACGCTCACCGAGGCACAGCTGCGCAACCGCAAGGACGAGGCCGCCGGAGTGTTCATTGCCGAGAGCCCAAAGGTGATACGCGTGGCCATCGGCGCCGGCTACGAGCCGCTGGCACTGCTGTGCGAGCGCAAGCACATCGGGGGCGACGCCAAAGACATCATCGCCGCGTGGCCCGGCATACCCGTATACACCGGCGACCGCGACCTGCTGGCGCGGCTGACGGGCTACGTGCTGACGCGGGGCGTGCTCTGCGCCATGCGCCGCCCGGCCATGAAAACCGTGGCCGAGGTGTGCCGCGGGGCGCGGCGCGTGGTGGTAATCGACGGCGTTGTCGACACGACAAACATCGGGGCCATATTCCGCTCGGCCGCCGCCCTGGGCATAGACGCCGTGCTGCTGACACGCAACTCGTGCGACCCGCTCAACCGCAGGGCCGTGCGCGTGTCGATGGGCAGCGTCTTCCTCGTGCCGTGGACGTGGCTCGACGAACCCGCGGGCTCGCTGCGCGCCCACGGTTTCCGCACCGTGGCCATGGCACTGACGACCCACTCGGTGGCCATCGACGACCCGGCGCTCGCCAGTGAGCCGCGCCTGGCCATAGTGATGGGCACCGAGGGCGACGGCCTGCCGCACGAGACTATTGCCGACGCCGACTATGTTGCCCGCATACCCATGGCCCACGGAGTGGACTCGCTTAACGTCGCGGCGGCCGCCGCCGTGGCTTTCTGGCAACTGAGGGCACGCTGACGCCCACTGGCGGCGCAGGGCCTGCTGCGGCGGCGGGCCCGCATAGACAAAGTGAAATGTATACATCAATACGTAATCCGTATGCCATGGTTTTGCGCCACAAGCCGTAACTTTGCACCCGGCAGGCCGCATTGGCCCGCCAACGGCCGCACGCGCCGACTGAATGCGCCGGGCGGCGGCATGAAACAGCAAAACGACAACAACATGACAAGTAGCACTATGAGACCTTACATCATCTGCCACATGATGGCATCAATAGACGGGCGCATCGACTGCTCTATGGTAGACAAGATCAGCGGCGACGAGTATTACACGGCATTGGGCGAGCTGGACTGCCCTTCGACGCTCGAAGGGAGGGTGACAATGGAGCACTACAGTGCACTGGAAGGGCATTACGCAGCAAAAGACCCGGCCCCGGTGGGCAGGCCTTCGTTCTACATGGCGCAACAGGCAAAGGGATATGCCATTGCCGCAGACACCACGGGGAGGCTGCAGTGGCCGTCGAACGAGATAGACGGGGTGCCGCTGCTTTGCATCACGAGCGAACGGGCACCGCTTGAATACCTCAACATGCTGCGCAGCGAGGGCATATCCTACATAGCCGTGGGCAACCCGGCCATCGACCTGGCAGGGGCCATGAAGACGCTGCGCGGCGAGTTTGGCGTGGAAAGGCTGGCCCTGCTGGGCGGCGGAAACATCAACGGCGGGTTCCTTGCCGCTGGGCTCATCGACGAGGTAAGCCTCATGATTGGCCAGGGAATAGACGGAAGGAAGGGGCAGACGGCTGTGTTTGACGGCATTGCCGACGAGGGGTGGATGCCCGCCAAGATGGCGCTCGCCGACGTGAAGCGCCTCGATTGCGGCACGGTGTGGCTCAGATACAGGGCCGAACGCCCCTGACCGGCAACAGCGCCGAGACCGCCCTGACAGCGGCAACACGCACCGCCGGGGGGAAAAACTGGCCGCGCCGGGCTGCATTTACCAAACTTTTTACTTACCTTTGCCCCGCGGGTGGCAAGTGCCACACGGATAAACGAACGACAATCATGCTGAAACGCGACTATATACTGCGCCTCATACGCGAGTTCGCCGAGGCTCTCGAACTGGTGATGAAGAAGGACTTAAGCAAACAGAGAGACGAGATAAGGCTCATGTACGACCAATACGTGGGCCCTTACTCGCTCTACCACGTATGCACGATGGACGAAGTGATGGACTCGTTCGAGCGGTTTCCGCCCGAGGAACGCGCCGAACGCATGGAGATGCTGGCCGAGCTGTATTACGCCGAAGCCGGTCTGATGGCCGGCATTGGCGGTGACGAGTTGCTGCAAAGGGCGTTTGCACTCTTCGACTTCATCGACCGACACGACAAGACCTTCAGCATTGCCCGGCGAACAAAGATGGCCGACATACAGAAAAGGCTGGAACAGGCGGCCGCCGGGGCCGCCGACTGACAACGGCCGGGGCACCGCCGCAACGCAAAGCGCCACCCCCGCCCCGCCGGCCTGGGCCCAAACGCCGACGCTCAGCAGCACGGTCAGCGGGCCTCGAGGTAGCCGCCGTCGTGCCTCACGGCGTCTATAAGGGCGGCAAAGACCTCATTGCAGGCAAGCAAACCGGCGCAACCCACCATCACGAGGTGCTCGCGCGCACGGGTCATGGCCACGTTCAGCTTGCGGTCGATGGGCTTGCCGTCTTCGAAAAACACATTCGACGTAAGGAAATTGAGTTGATATCGCTTGCGCACAGTAAACCCGTAGACTATCACATCGCGCTGGCTGCCCTGGTAACGCTCCACGGTATCGATGCCAATCTGGTGCGCCTCGGACACCCCGGCGCGCACCAACGCATCGCGCACGGCGGCAATCTGGTTGCGGTAGGGCACGATGACGCCTACCGAAACGGCCGGGTCGAAGCCGTCGCCACAGGCCAAGCGCACCGAAGCCACCACCCGGGCGATGACCCGAGCCTCGGCCGTGTTTACCTTGTCGGAGCCATCCGAGGCGTCGGGATGCACCGAGACGAACGACACCCGGTGCCCCCCGACCAAGCGGCCTACCTCATCGGCACAGCCCGCAGGGGGCGGCAGGGGGCGCTGCTGGTGCTCCAGCGGCACCTCGCAGAGCAGCCCCGAATAGAACGCCCGGCTCGGAAACGAGGCTATGTCGTGGTGCATCCGGCCCTGGCGCGTCAGCATGTAGACCACGGCGGGGTCGGAGCGGTGGGCCCGCAAGAGCCGCTCGAATAGCGAGTCGCGGCAGTCGGTGAGGCCGATGGCGCGCAACAGAGGGTCGGCCACGGCCGACTCGTCGGGCGTTTGCTGCACCACGGCCGGCAACTGCTTGTGGTCGCCGATGAGAACAAAGCGCCCTATCGACTCTACGCCGCCCGAAGTGGCACCCAGGATGCCCACCACGTGGGGCTCGAGTATCTGTGACGCCTCGTCGATGATGGCCAGGCTGAAACGCTTAAGCTGCAGGAGCGCCGGGTTGGAGTTGACGGCCGACGTGGTGGCGCACACCACCCTGGCCGACGCTATGGCCTGGCGCACCTGGCCGACGCTTTTGCAGCAGGCCACCTTCTGGCTGAGAAGGTAGGGCCGGTAGGGCTCGGCGCAAGCCAGGGCCGAGCCCAGCCGCACGAAGTCGATGCCGCAATCGGACAGCTTTGAGCATATCTCGTCGACGGCACGGTTGGTGTATGCCATGACGAGCACGGCCGTGTCGGGGTGCAACAGTTCTTCGCTTAGGATGTTGAGCATGGCAAACGAGGTCTTGCCAGTGCCGGGCGGGCCTATCACAATGAAGAAGTCGAGGGCCTGCATGGCATGGAGCACAAGCCCGTTGAACGCCCCGTAATCGCCGGCAAGCGCCACCGAGCCATCCACGCGGGGCCTGCGCTGCGACAGCAACAGGTCGCGCCGCCGAGCCGGTGCCGACAGAAACGAGTGCATGGCGCGGTAGAGCGACGAGAAAGACGACTCAAACAGGTCGTGCTCAACGGCCCAGGCATAGCCCGGCGGACGGCTGAACACGCGGCTGTCGGTCTGCGGATTGCGCAGGCTGAGCTCTATGCCGGCCGTGGATATGGCCACAACGGTGGCACGCATGACCACCGCCCGCCGCGCGTCGGGCTCACGGCCGTTCTGGTAAGAATACAATATGACTATGTCGCCCGGACGGAAATTGGCGCCCTCGGCATCGGTGTCGGCTGCAAAGCGCAGCCTTACGCGCCCTATGCCCGAGCCACCTTCTGCCTCGGGCACAAGGCTGTCGATTGACAGCCGGTAGAATATGTTGCCGGCCTGCAGCTTCTCTTCGAGCGTGTCGTGCCACTTGGCGGCAAAGCCAGAGTTCTCTTTCGTCTTGTTGCCAATCTTCGACAGCAGGTGCTCGCGCTCCAAAAACGTCATCAACCTGAAGTAATATGCACGCTCAAGCGGCGTGGCCCGGCGCACGGGCAGCAGCAGGCGCTCTATCTGCGGGCGCGTGAACTGCTCCCAAAGCCGACCCGACTGGCCGCCGACATTGAAATTGTCGGGGGTGAGCCTGCCCAGCACGCTGATGCCTCCGCGCGCATACCACAGCTCACACCACACGACCTGGTTGCGCAGCATGAGCGCACGGCACAGCAACTCGGGCGCGGGGCCTACCTTGAGCAGGCTGTTGCGGTAATGGGAATAAAGCAGGAAGGCGCGTATGTCGGCATTGGGGCGCCCGTGGCCATAGCGCAACAGGGCCATGTAGAGCAGCAACTGCACGTAGTGGCGCTCCTGGTGGCGGGGCGTGTCGGGGTCGGGCCCCGGCGGGAACGCCCCCTTGCCCGACTTCTGCTCTATGAGTATGCAACGCCCCGGGCGCGCCCCGTCCATCTGCAGGAAGTCCATGCGGCCCTGAAGGCCCAGCGTCTCGCAAAAGAACGACGGTTCGAGCATGGCCTCGGCCGGGCAATAGTCGCTCACCTCGGCGGGCAGCACACTGCCCACGGCACGGCGTATGTTGTCGAGCTGCGAGCGGGCTTCGCTGTGGAAACCGCCGTCGATGCCGTCGCAAGCCGCCAGGGCCAAGGCGTTGTTTCGGAAAAAGCGGGCTGCGCTGTCGGCGTAAGTGCAGTCGAGCCCGTGCACGGCCTCGTCGAGAAGCTGGCCGGCAAAGTTACCCAACAGTATGTTCGACGACAGCGGCGAAGGCTTTAGCTTGTTTATGAGATAAGTGTATGGTGTTGCGCCATAGCTCTCGAAACAGGCCGCAACGGCAGAGATGTCTACCAGGTAGTCGGGTTCGAAGACTACAAGCTCGGGCACAACAAGCCCCCCAACCTCACGAGGGCGCACGAGGTTGAGCTGGCTTCCGGGCGAGATCAGGCCGCAGAGAGGGGCCCACGGGCCCGAACAGTCGACGCGCAGGCTGCCACCGTGCTCGCCGGTGGCAGTGACCACAGTGCCCTCGCAGCTTTCGGCCACCACGCGGACGCATTCGCCCAACACCTCGCCCCCGTCGGCGCTGAGGTCGCTCGCCGGCAGCATGGCGGCAAGCCCGGGCGGTATGGCAGCCCCGCCATACACACGGGAGACGAACAGGCACACATGCTTCAGGTCGTAGGGGAACAGCCGCGGCAGGCTGCCACCATCCTGCTCTTGAAGATGGCGCAGGCGTATGCGGGTGGCATTGATGCGGTATGCCAGCGGAGGCTCGACGCCGCACTCCTTGACAAGGTAGTCTACCTTGGCGAACATGCCTGCAAACGCTATCGTGCTGTGCATCAGACGCTGGTCGACGGCACGGCGGAAGACAGCGGCGAGCGTGGCATACGCCCCCATGACATCGGCCCCGGCTCTCTGCGCTGCGGCCAGCAACTCGCCATAGAAGTCGGATGGCGCGTCTTCAATGTATATCCCCATATATCAAAAATCCATATAAAACAACAAATGACACCACGGCCCTGGCGCCACAATCCGGGCGACGGCCGGGCGCCGCGGGCATGCCCCACGGGAGCAATGGCGGCCGGACAGCCAACCCACTGGCACACAGCCACTTGCAGAAGCGCGCCGAAACGCCGTGCAAAACGGCCCGTACGGCACTGCCAAACGGCCCACATGAGGCAGCAAAACGGCCCATACAGCCATGCCGAACGGCCCGGGCCACATGGAGGCATGCCAACTGCAAAGGTACAAAAAAAGCCTGCCCCATGAAAGGACAGGCCCAAACAATTATCAAAAAACAATTACAAAGTGCGTCAAATCTTCGAAATGATGCCCAACTTGGTGCCTTCGATAAAAGAGGTAATCATGCGGATGGACTCGCCATCGGGCACCTGCTCCTTTATCTGCAATACGGCATCAAACACAGACGTCTGCCCGTGGAACACAAGTCGGTAGGCATTTGCAACGTGCTTTTGTGTCTTTGCGTCTAACCCATACTTGCTCATCATGACCGAATTGATGCCGCAATACTTGATTGGCGAGTTTCCGGCAATGATGAACGGAGGTATGTCTTTCGAGAAGGTACAGCCCGAACGAACCATCGAGCACGCCCCCACACGGGTGCGGGCATTGGCAATCACGCTGGTCGAGAAGATGGCCGCATCGCCTATCTCGCAGTCGCCGGCAATCTTGGTGCCATAGCCGAACACACACCTGTGGCCCACCTTGGTGTCGTGAGAGATGTGTGCGCCCTCCATGAAGAAGTTGGCATTGCCTATGACCGTCTTCCCGTCGGAGTGCGTTGCCCGGTTGATGACGACGTTCTCGCGGAATACATTGCGGTCGCCGATGACGAGTTCAGACTTCTCACCGATGAAGTCGAAGTCCTGGGGCAGTGCCCCAAGCACTGCTCCCTGGAATACCGTGTTGTTCTTTCCCATGTGTGTGCCGTTCAGAATGCTCACAAACGGGTAGATGGTGCAACCGTCGCCAATCTCGACATCGCCCTCAATATATGCGAAAGGATATATCTTGCAGTTGTTCCCGATTTTCGCCCTCGGGTCAATCTCTGCTTTTGGACTTATTTCACTTGCCATAATAGTTAGCTTTAATGGTTTATCAATTGGTGCCTCCGCCCAGAGCCTGGTAGAGGTTTACCACAGCCTGCATCTTATAGAAGTCGTCGGCCACCTTCGTAAGCTCAGCGTTGAGCAGGTTGGTCTCGGCCGTTATCACCTCAAGGTAGTTGGAGCTGCGGTCGTGGTAGAGCATCTTGGTGTCCTCGACAGCCCTGCGCAAGGCAGCCACCTGCTTCTGCTCGAGGCGGCTGCGCTCGTCGCTCGTGTTGTAGAGCACAAGGGCGTTGCTCACCTCGTTGCCTGCCTGGAGCACCGCATTCTGCCAAGTGTTGTAGGCCTGCTCCTGCTCTGCCTTGGCCACCTTGAGCCCGGCGATGAGCTGTCCGTTCATGAAGAGCGGCTGTACGAGGCTTCCCACTGCAGAGAGCAGCCACTTGCCGGGGTTGACGATGCCTGCACCCGAACTGTTGGTGAACGCCCCCGAACCGCTGATGGTTATGCTGGGATAGAAGCGCGAGCGTGCGGTCTGCACGTTGTAGAAGCACTGCGCGAGCGACATCTCTGCATAGTGCACGTCGGGACGGTTGTTGAGCATCTGCAGGGGGATGCCGGTGCTGAACTTGCTGGGCAGGTTCTGGTCTTCGAGCCTGCCGCGCTTTATGGCCTGGGCCGACTGGCCGAGCATGAGCGAGAGCGAGTTCTCGGTCTCGCGTATCTGCCTCTTCAGGTCGGCAGCCTGGGCAAGCACCGAGTAGTAATTGGCCTCGGCGCTGCTGACGCTTGTCGAGTTGTAGCCTGCGCTCAGCTCCTTGAGCCCCTTCATCATGTCCCATGTCTCCTTGGTGACGCCCGACATCTCGTTCACTATCTCCAGTTGGCGGTCGAGCATCAGCAGAGTGTAGTACATGTTGGCTATGTTGGCAATGACCTGGGTCTTTACCACAAGCTGGTAATCCTTGGTGGCAAGCAGGGCCGTCTGGGCACTGCGCTTCTGCGAGAGCAGGTTGCCGAACAGGTCAAGGCTCCAGCTCGCCTGCACAGGAAGCGAGTAAGTCTTGGTCGTCTTGCTGCCGTCCCACGACGAGAGCGTGCCTTGCGGCGAGAAGGTGAACGACGGCACAAAGGCCAGCTTGGCGGCCGTGAGCTGTGCCTCGACCATCTTCACGTTGAGGGCAGCGTTGAGCAAGTCGACGTTGTTCTCCAGACCCTGCTCTATCAGCGCCTGCAACTGCGGGTCGGTGAACACCTCGCGCCAAGGCAGGTTGCCGAAATTGGCGGTGTCGCGCACAGCCAGCGTGTCGCTTACCGACGCCGTGTCACGCACAAGGCCAGTGGTGTTGACGTCGGGGCGCTCGTATTTGTTGTAGAGTCCGCAGCTGCTCAAGAGCAGCGTTGCGGACATTATCGTTAATAGCTTCTTCATGTTCAATTATTCATCTTTTTTGTAATCATCGGGGCGATGGGCATACTGGGCAAGCTCGGTGCTCACTTCCTCGTTCTCCTCGTCATCAAACTTCAGCGGCGTCAGCTTCTCCTGCAGCGACTGGAATATCATGAACAGGGCGGGAACGACGAACAACTGGCACAACGTGCCTATGAGCATGCCGCCCACGGCTGCCGCTCCAAGCGTCTGGTTACCGTTCTTTCCCACGCCACTTGCAAACATCATAGGCAACAGACCGACAATCATGGCCAGCGAGGTCATCAGAATCGGGCGCAGACGGGCACCGGCTCCGAGGATGGCCGACCAGCGGATGGCCATTCCGGTGTGGCGGCGCTCAAGGGCGAACTGCACGATAAGGATGGCGTTCTTGGCAAGAAGTCCGATGAGCATGATAAGAGATATCTGCATGTAGATGTCGTTCTGGTGGCCGAAGAGCTGCGTGAAGAGGAACGCTCCGGCAAGTCCGAACGGCACGGAGAGCAGCACTGACAGCGGCAGGATGTAGCTCTCGTACTGTGCGGAGAGTATCAGGTAGACGAACACGAAGCACAATACGAAGATAAGACCCGTAGAACTGCTTGAGTTGGCCTCGGTTCGCGTAAGTCCGGTAAACTCGTATCCGTAGCCCGCGGGCAGCACGTTGCTGGCCACTTCCTCAACGGCCTTGATGGCTTCACCCGAAGAATAGCCGTCGGCAACGGTCGCTGTGACGCTGATGCTCGTATACATGTTGTAACGGTTGATGTTCGACGGACCGTAGACGCGGTTCATGGTGCAGAACTCATTCACCGGTGCCATGCCGTTGGTTGTGCGGACATAGATGTTGTTCAGGTCCTCGGGACGCTGCCTACTCTCCGGCGTGCCCTGTATCATCACACGGTATAGCTTGCCGTATGCATTGAAGTTCGAGGCGTAAAGGCCACCGTAGTAACCCTGCAACGTCGTCAGCACGGTTGAGGGGGATATCCCTGCCTGCTTACACTTGGCCACATCGACGTCAATCATGTACTGCGGGTAGCTCGAGTTGTACGATGTCATGGCCATCTGAATCTCGGGGCGCTTGTTAAGCTCGCCCAGATACTGCTGCACAATGCCGAAGAACTTGTTGACATCTCCACCCGTACGGTCGAGCATGACAACCGAAACACCGTTGTTTGCCGAGAATCCGGGAATCATAGGAGGTGCAAACGCAAGTATCTGCGCGTCTTTGATAGATGCTGTCTGGGCGTAGATCATGCCAAGCACAGCCTGTGCGCTCTGTGCATCGTTACGCTCGTCGAACGACTTGAGCTTTATGATGAACGTGGCCTGGTCGGAACCCGAGCCCGAGATAAAGTTGTAACCTTGTATCTGCTGGCGGCTCTGCACGGCGGGATTCGAGGCGAGCATGGCATCAACCTGGTCGATAACCTGCTGCGTGCGGTGCACGCTGGTTCCCGGGGGCATGGTGATTGTACAGAACACAACGCCCGTATCCTCATCTGGCACGAGGCCCGAGCGGGTGGTGCTCATGGTCACCACGAGGGCGGCTATGCCCAGAACCACGCACACGGCGGTAAGTATGGGCTTGCGCACGAAACGCTCCACACCCGTCTTATACTTGCCGAGCACCTTGTCGTAGGCTGTATTGAAAGCCACGTGGAAACGGTCCACCGGACTGAGCTTGCGCTCGGTGCCATCCTCATTCTTCGGTTTCATGAACACGGCGCAGAGGGCCGGCGACAGCGTAAGGGCGTTGAGGGCCGATATGAATATTGATATGGCCATCGTAATACCGAACTCTCGGTAGAAGGTACCGGAGACTCCGCCCATGAACGACACCGGGATGAACACCGAAGCCATTACGAGCGTGATGGAGATGATGGCTCCCGAGATTTCGTTCATGGCGTCGATACTGGCCGTGAGAGCGCTCTTGTAGCCAAGGTCAAGCTTTGCATGCACAGCCTCGACGACCACGATGGCGTCATCGACCACGATGGCGATGGCCAGAAGCAAGGCCGAGAGCGTGAGCAGGTTGACCGAGAAGCCGAACAGGTTGAGGAAGAGGAACGTACCGATGAGCGACACCGGGACGGCGATAAGCGGGATGAGCGTTGACCGGAAGTCCTGCAAGAACAGGTAAACCACGAGGAACACCAGCACGAGGGTGAACACAAGGGTGAACACAACCTCATGTATTGAAGCGTAGAGGAAGTCGGTCACGTCGTAGTTGACGTCATACGTCAAGCCCGGGGGGAAGCTCTTGGCCTGCTCTTCGAGCTCGGCCTTCACTGCGGTGGCAATTTCGTTGGCGTTGGAGCCGGCAATCTGCTGCACCATACCCATGACCGAAGGCATGTTGTTGTTACGCATCGACACGGTATAGCTCAGTCCTCCGAGCTCAACATCGGCCACATCCTTCAGCTTGAGGGTCTGTCCGGTGAGGTCGCTCGTAAGGATTATGTTCTTGAACTCCTCGGCAGTCTTGAGTCGTCCGGTGTATCTCATGACATACTCGAACGCCATCTTGCTCTCCTGACCGAACGAACCGGGCGCAGCCTCGATGTTTTGCTCGGACAGCGCGGTTGAGATGTCGCTCGGCATGAGCCCGTATTGCTTCATCTTGTCGGGCTTGAGCCAGATTCGCATCGAGTAAGTCTTCATACCGGGGCTCATCACATCGCCCACGCCGGCAATACGCTTGAGGGCCGGAACGACGTTGATTTCGTTGTAGTTTGTGATGAACTGGTCATCGTAGCGCCCGTCGGGCGACACGAGGGCATACATTATCACCTGCGACGACTGGCGCTTGTTTACCGTAACACCTACGCGGGTTACCTCGGCCGGCAGCTGCGACTGAGCCTGGGATATACGGTTCTGCACGTTGACGGCGCACATGTCGGCGTTCACTCCCTGCCGGAAGTAGATCGTTATGCTTGCCGATCCGTCGTTGGATGCGGTAGATTCCATGTAGTCCATGTTCTCCACACCGTTAATGCTTTCCTCCAACGGCGCGAGCACGGAGTTCTTTACGGTTTCGGCATCGGCACCGGTGTACGTGGTACGCACCGAGACGGTAGGCGGAGCCACGTCAGGATACTGCTCGATAGGCAAGGTGAGCAGTCCGATGAGACCCAGTATGACGATGAGAATAGATATCACCGTCGAAAGCACCGGGCGCTTTATAAAGTTTGTAAATGTCATATTACCTTTGTTTGTTTAACGCATCAATAGATTGACCGTTGCGGTCTGGTTATTTCTGCATGGCTCCCATGCCTTCTGCCTGCTTTATCCTCTTGGCGTACTCCTCTGGAGTTATCGGTGTAATCTGTGCCCCGTCGGTGAGCTTGGTCACTCCGTTGGTCACATACTTCTCGCCGGCCTTTATGCCGCCGGTTACGATATAGTTGTTTCCGTCGTTCTGTGGCTCGACGGTAATCTCGGTGTATTTCACCTTGTTGTCATTGCCAACGACATAGATGAATATCTTGTTCTGCAGCTCTACAGTGCAGCTCTTCGGTATGACCACAGCCGAATTGTTGGTGTGCTTCACCACCACCGAGCCCGACCCGCCGCTTTTCAGCAGGTGCTCCGGGTTGGGGAACTGCGCGATAACCTGCACGCTGCCGGTGGTCTGGTCGATGACGCCGCTCACCTTGGCCACCTTTCCTTCGTGCTGGTAGGTTGTCCCGTCGGCCAGCTGCAGGTAAACGGGCGGGTATTTGCTTATGGCGTCGGCCATTCCGCCGGCGGTCTTCGAGAGCTCGAGCATCTCTTTCTCGTTCATAGAGAAGTAAACCTCCATCGTGCTGATGTTAGACACAGTGGTTAGAGGCTGTGTGCTGGAGCTGCTCACGAGCGCCCCGACCTTGTAGGGTAGCGTTCCGATGACACCGTTCGACGGGCTCTTGACGTAGCAGAAGCTCAGGTTCTCCTTTGCCGACACGAGCGCGGCCTTTGCCTGCGACAGTTGTGCCTCGGCGCTCTCGTAAGAGTTCTGTGCCGACTGCATCTCGTAGGCACCTATAACCTTGTTGGCAAACAGCTTCTTGCTGTTCTCGTATGTCAGCTTGGCGGTGTTAAGCTGTGCCGAAGCCGTGTTCACGGAGGCCTGGGCCTGGCGCACGGCCGCCTCGTAAGTCACGTTGTCGATGACGAAAAGCAACTCGCCGGCCTTGACGGTCTGGCCTTCCTTAACACAGATTTTAGTAATGAACCCCGACACTTTCGGCCGGATTTCCACATCCTGTATACCCCTTATCACGGCAGGATAGGTTGATTGCAGCGTTGCGCTCTGCGGACTTACCGTCTGCACCGGGTAGCTATTGTCGCCCGTCATGGCGCCTTTGTTTCCACAAGAGACGAGAAGTGCAGCTGTTGCCGCAATCAACAACATTTTGTTCTTTTTCATAACCTATTATTATATATATAAATTTTTATGCTAAATACAACCTCCGCAGAAAACTTTCTACCCACGGTTAGGTTTTCAGAGTGCAAAGATACACAGAATATTCTAACTGAAAGAATATGCTGCCGCACATTTAACTATCTTTATATGCGGCATGGCAAATATACAAAAAAGTAAGAATCGTGTGCGTTAATTTTTACAAACCAATCCTATTTCTTTAGCTTTTTCAAGCAGCAACGCCATCAGCGGCTCTCGCTCGTTGGGCACTTTGTTATCGAGCACAGCGTCTTTGAGCGCCTGCTTGAGCTGCCCCACCTCGCGGCATGGCGGCAGTGCGAACATCTGCATTATCTCATTGCCGTCGATGCAGGGCTGCAACAGTCGCTTGTAGTCTTTCTCCTTAAGGTCGGCCAGCTTCTCGCGCACCATGCGGAAGTTCTCGAGGAACATTCGCTTTCTCACCTCGTTCTTGCTCGTTATGTCGGCTTCGCACAGCGTCATGAGGTCGTCGATGTCGTCGCCGGCGTCGTTCATGAGCCTCCTCACGGCACTGTCGGTCACCTCTTCGTCGGCAATCACAATGGGCCTCATGTGCAGGTCGACCAGCTTCTGCACGTACTTCATCTTGGCATCGAGCGGCAGCGCCAGCCTGCGGAATATCTGCGGCACCATCTTGGCGCCCACGTAGTTGTGGTTGTGGAACGTCCATCCCTGCGCCGGTTCCCAGCGCTTGCACCTCGTCTTGCCTATGTCGTGCATCAGGGCAGCCCACCGCAGCCACAGCCCCCCGCCCCTGCGGCACACGTTGTCTACCACCTCGAGCGTGTGGTAGAAATTGTTCTTGTGGGCCTTGTCGCCCCTTCGCTCCACTATGTCGAGCGCGGCCAGCTCGGGCAATATGAGCTGCAGCAGGCCCGAGCGGTGCAGGTCGACAAAGCCCCGGCTCGGCGTGGCCGTCATCATTATCTTGTTTAGCTCGTCCTTGATGCGCTCGCCGCTCACAATCCTTATCCGCTCGGCATTGCGGCTGAGCGCCTCAAACGTCTCGTCCTCGATCATGAAGTTGAGCTGCGCGGCAAACCTCACGCATCGCATCATGCGCAGCGGGTCGTCGGAAAAGGTCACGTCGGGGTCGAGCGGCGTGCGTATGATGCCGTCTTCAAGGTCTTCTATGCCGTAGAAAGGGTCGACGAGCTCGCCGTAGCGCTCGGCATTGAGGCACACGGCCATGGCGTTGATGGTGAAGTCGCGCCTGTTCTGGTCGTCTTCGAGCGTGCCGTCTTCCACAACGGGCTTGCGCGAGTCGTGGCTGTAGCTCTCTTTCCTCGCCCCGACAAACTCCACCTCCATGCCCTTCCACTTCACTTGCGCCGTCCCGAAATTGCGGAATACGGACAGGTGGGCCTTGCGCCCCAGTTGCTGCTTGAGCTCGGAGGCAAGGCTGATGCCGCTGCCCACCACTACTATGTCGATGTCATTAGAAGGGCGTTCGAGGAAAAGGTCGCGCACGTAGCCGCCCACTACGTAGCACTCAAGGCCGAGCTTGTCGGCTGCAGCTGATATGGTATGGAATATGTCGCTGTCGAGCGCCTGCGCCAGTTCTGCGTCTGTAAGTATCTTCATTGATGCCACTGCTGTGTTAAATAAGCGAAACTGCCGGTAAAAACGAACGGCAAGACCAATCTTCAATCGGTCGTGAACACTTTGTTAAGGCTGCAAAGTTAATGCAAAAAATCCACATTCCGCCTCTTGCGATGCGGTTTTTTACCATCGGCGGCGCCCGCGCCCCTCTGCGCGCGGGGCAGCAGCCAACGCGGCAGCGGCATCTGCCGGTGGCCAGCCGGTGCAGAAATTTAATTACAACCATGCCTCCGAGAACAGCATGCGCGGCACCACGGCGGCAGCGGCCCGCAAATGAGCCATTCTCGGCGAAGATACGCAAAGCGCTGGGGCATACGGTGTTAGGTCGCCACAGGCATGGAATCGCTATCCCATACGCGCCACGGTGCGGCCGCCGGAGGCCCCAAAAGGGCAGAAAAGCCATGTTTCTGCGCCACAGCCGGGCCGCTACGGCTATGTAAAACGGCCCTCACGGCAATGCAAAACGGCCCGTTCGGCCCCACGAAAAGGCCCTCGCGGCGCGGCGGCAGCGGCCCGACGGGCAACCGGCCGGGCCCGAAAGCCCTCGGCAAACGCCAAAGGCAAGGACGAGACGGGGGCAAAAATGATGAAACAGATTTACACTTTGCCGCCCCAGGCTGCCCCCGGCAGGCATCATTGCCTACGGCCAAGGCCCGGCAACCGCTTCACAGCCTCTACGCCCTACGGGCTGCCCCGCCACGCCCCTACGGCCCCGGCAGCGGCCCTGCAAGCGGGCATTGCATGTTAACAATACCTAATAATGAGGGCCACAGTCGCTGTTTCACGCCGATAAGATGTATTTTTGCAAAAAACAAACAGCCGGCACGGCCGCGCCACACGGCCAGCCGCGCCACACAAAACATGAACAGCATGACCAAGAAACACATAACGGCGGCGCTGATAGCCGTGGCGGCACTGGCAGCCTGCGGCGACAACGGCGCACGCTCAGAGGCCGACCGACTGCTGGAACGGGCCAACACAGAGTTTGAGAGCAAGCAATACGACAAGGCGCTGCGCACAATCGACTCGCTGCGCCGCGTTTACCCAAACGCCATCGAGACGCGCAAAGAGGCGCTGAAGCTATACCAGGACATATCGCTCAAGCAGGCACAAGACGACCTTGCGCTGACCGACAGCGCGCTGCAGGCCGTGAAAGCCGCCTACAGGCAGCTGAAAGACTCGGTGGAAAAGAAGCGAGCCAACCTCACGGCCACCGAAGACGAGCTGAGCACGCTCAACCTCACGAAGGTCAAGATGGACTCGCTGCAGGTGCGCTTCGACGTACAGTGCGCCAAGATAAAATACATACACAAGAAGCAGAAGGAGGAGTGATACGCCCGGCCGGGGCCGCCGGCGGCCGCCAGGCGCCCCCGTCCGACAGCTCCTCGCGCTTCAGCCAGCCAAGGCCCCGGCCCGCGCTGGCCATCGACATGCCCTTTGCCACGCAGCCGGGCCCGCCCGCATGGCGGCAACACCCATGCGCCAGGCGCCAGGCGCGCCCTTGAGCGGCATATCGGTGAGCAAGGGCGCAAACCCGTCGGGTGCCGCCTCGCTGCCCATTCACACAGGCACCACACGGCTGGCAAGGGGATTGCAGTTGCACCATCGGGCCGCGCAAAGGCCGCGTGTCATGGCCGGCCCATGCCGCATGCAGAGCCGAGGCAGCCCGGCAGCCCGCCCCCGGCCCGTTGCCAACCTGCCGCAGGGCCTTGTTGAGCGCGCCGCCGGCCCGCCACCACAACGGCCCGGGCTGCCGCCAACGGCTTTTTAGGCAAACGTTTGGTGTTCTCAATATAAATTCTTAATTTTGCACCGCACTTTGTTTATATCGAGAATGGCAAAACAAATAGAAGCATCCACAGACCAAGAGTTCGAGCAAGTGATGGCCGAATGCCGCTCGCTGTTTGCGAAAAAGCTCGCAGACTACGGCGCGTCGTGGCGTTTGCTGCGCCCGGCATCGCTCACCGACCAGTTGCTCATAAAGGCCAAGCGCATCAGAAGCCTCGAGATCAAGGGGCAGTCGCTGGTGGGCGAAGGCATCAGGCCCGAGTTCATAGCACTCATCAACTATGGCATAGTTGGGCTGATACAGCTTGACCGCGGCTTCGCCGACCACGTAGACATCAGCGCCGACGATGCCCTCAAGCTATACGACAGCCACGCCGCCGAGGCCCTGGCGCTCATGCAGCGCAAAAACCACGACTACGACGAGGCATGGCGGCTGATGCGCGTGAGCAGCTACACAGACTTCATACTCACCAAGATAGAGCGGGTGAAGGAGATAGAAGACAACCGCGGATGCACCATAGTGAGCGAAGGGATAGCGTCTAACTACATGGACATCATCAACTACGCCGTGTTCGGGGCCATCAAGCTCGCGCAGTGATACACCCACACAAGCACAACAGATGAAAGCCGGAGCAAGAATAGCCATAACCAATGCCTGCCGCCTGCTGACAGCGGCCACGTTCGTGTTGTCGGGGTTTGTCAAGGCTGTCGACCCGTTGGGCACGCAGTACAAGATAAACGACTACCTCGAGGCATGGCACCTGGCCCAATACGTGCCCGACATCCTCACGCTTGCCGCATCGGTGGCAATGTCGGCAGTGGAGTTCGGCATAGGCATCTGCCTGCTATTCGCCATCCACCGACGCGCCACGTCGCGCCTGCTGCTGCTCATCATGGCCGTGTTCACACCGCTGACGCTGTGGCTTGCCATTGCCGACCCCATCAGCGACTGCGGTTGCTTCGGCGACGCCATCAAGCTGTCCAACTGGGAAACGTTCTGGAAAAACGTCGTCTTGCTGGCCTTCGCCGTAGTGCTCGCACGCCGGCCGGCCGACATGATAAGGTTCATCAGCCGCACCAACCAGTGGATAGTGCTCAACTACTCGGCACTGTTCATACTCGCCGTGTCGGGCTACAGCCTGTATTACCTGCCGCAGTTCGACTTCCGCCCCTACCATGTGGGCGCAGACATACGCAAGGGCATGGAGATTCCGCCCGGAGCGCCCCAACCTCAGTTCGAGACAACGTTCATATTAGAGAAAGGCGGGCAGCGCAAGGAATTCACGCTCGACAACTACCCCGACTCCACATGGACTTTCATTGACAGCAAGACAGTGCAGACGGCCGAAGGCTACGTGCCGCCCATACACGACTTCTCAATCACACGGCGCGACAACAGCGAAGACATCACAGAGCAGGTGCTGGCCGACAGCAGCTACACCATGCTCCTTGTGGCCCCCTACCTTGAGCTGGCCGACGACAGCCACCTCGACCTCATAAACCAAATATACGAATACGCCACCGACAACGGCTACCCGTTCTACTGCCTCACGGCAAGCACCGACCGGGCCATAGAGCGGTGGCGCGACATGACGGGGGCCGAATACCCGTTCTGTTCGACCGACGCGACGACCCTGCAGACCGTCATACGGAGCAACCCCGGGCTCGTTCTCATCAAGTCAGGACGTGTAATACGGAAATGGAGCCACAACCGTCTGCCCGACGAATACCAGCTCACCGACAGGCTTGAACGCATCGAACTGGGGCGGCAGCCCGACGACACCACAGCCAGCCGCGTGCTGTCCATCATCACATGGTTTGTGCTGCCGCTGCTTCTTCTAACGCTGGCCGACAGGCTTTGGGCGTGGTCTAAGTTCGTAAGGAACAAAGAAAGACAAACCAAGATATACAAACTTTTAAAACGAAAGAAAATGAGAAAGAAAATTGTAGCAGGCAACTGGAAGATGAACATGAACCTGCAGGATGGTATAGCTCTGGCAAAAGAGCTTAACGAAACACTCACGGCAGAGAAGCCCAACTGCGGCGTCATCATCTGCACACCGTTCATCCACCTTGCAAGCATTGCACAGCTGCTCGACCAAGACGTAATCGGCCTGGGCGCCGAAAACTGCGCCGACAAGGAGAAAGGCGCCTACACGGGCGAAGTTTCGGCCGAGATGGTGAAGAGCACCGGCGCACAATACGTTATCCTGGGCCACTCTGAGCGCCGCGGCTACTACGGCGAGACCCCCGAGATACTCAAAGAGAAAGTGCTGCTGGCACTGAAGAACGGCCTGAAGGTAATCTTCTGCATAGGCGAGAGCCTTGAGGAGCGCGAAGCCAACAAGCAGAACGAGGTAGTGAAGGCCGAGCTTGAGGGAAGCGTGTTCAACCTCAGCGCAGAGGAGTTCAAGAACATCATCATTGCCTACGAGCCCATCTGGGCCATCGGTACGGGCAAGACCGCCACTGCCGAGCAGGCCGAAGAGATTCACGCCTACATCCGCAGCGTGGTGGCCGAGCACTACGGCGAGGCCGTGGCCGACGACACCACCATCCTCTACGGCGGCAGCTGCAAGGCCAGCAACGCCCCCGAGCTGTTTGCAAAGCCCGACATCGACGGCGGGCTCATCGGCGGCGCATCGCTCAAGGCAGCCGACTTCAAGGGCATCATAGACGCCTGGAAGAAATAACATCCCACCCACAAGCCTGCCGGAGGCCCGGGGCAGCATGCGCGCATGGCGCAGCCCGGGGCCCCGGCGGCGCTTTCAACACCAACAGACACAACCCCACAACAACCAGAAATGAAGCAATTCGTCGCACTAATCCTCATCATAGCCTGCCAAGCAGCAACGGCCGGGGCGCAGACGTTCACCGAACGCCTGCAAAAGAAAGTGAAGAATCAAGGCACAGTGACCGTCAACCAGAGCGCGGCCATCGACGAATTGGTCAACGGCACCGTACGCATCACGCCGCAACCGGCCGGGGCCCCGACAACGGCCAAGGCCCAGGCCGGCAGCCAGCAACAGCCGCCCGCCGCCAAGCTACAGCCGGCACAGAAGCCGGCAGCCGAGGCAGCACAGCGCGAGACGCACAGGGCCGCCGAAGCCGACGCGGCCGAAAGCGGCGCCGACACGCCCGTGATAGACACGAGCAAGAAGGTGATGCGCGGAGCATACAAGGTGAACGGCTACAGGGTGCAGGCATTCGCGGGGGGCAACACCCGCCGCGACAGGCTGCAGGCCGAGCGCATTGGCAACGAGATAAAGACGCTCTTCCCGATGCAGCCCGTATATGTTCACTTCTATTCACCGCGGTGGATATGCCGCGTGGGCAACTTCCGCACATACGAAGAGGCCCACCAGATGCTTACCGAGCTGCGCAAGCTCGGCTACAATCAAGCTCTGATAGTAAAAGGAAAAATCACAGTTCAATACTAAATACAATGGATATTGAGACAGAATACCGTGACGGCATCGACGAACTGGCGTCACACTACAAGAGTGTGCTCAGCCTGCTGGGCGAAGACCCCACCCGCGAGGGCCTGCTGAAGACGCCCATGAGGGTGGCCAAGGCCATGCAGGTGCTCACCCGCGGCTACACCATGGATGCGCACAAGGTGCTCACCGACGCACTCTTCAAGGAAGACTACAGCCAGATGGTCATCGTCAAGGACATCGACTTCTTCTCGCTTTGCGAGCACCACATGCTCCCCTTCTTCGGCAAAGCCCACGTGGCCTACATCCCCAACGGCTACATCACGGGGCTGAGCAAGATTGCCCGCGTGGTCGACATATACTCCCGCCGGCTGCAGGTGCAGGAGCGCATGACGCTGCAGATAAAAGAGTGCATCGAGCAGACGCTCCACCCGCTGGGCGTGATGGTCGTGGTCGAGGCGCGCCACCTGTGCATGCAGATGCGCGGGGTGGAGACACAAAACGCCATAACCACCACCAGCGACTTCTCGGGGGCATTCAACCAGGCCAAGACGCGGCAGGAATTCATGAACCTGATACACAACAAGTAAGGCCCACAGGGGCCGACATACCCATACACCGAAGCCGCTGGCCGGGGCCCACGGCTTCGACCGGCAAACAAAGCAAAGCCCTCCGAGGCTGCAGCGACACCATGTCGCCGCCGCCTCGGAGGGCTTTTTCCGTGCCGCCACTGCCGCCGCCGCAAATGGCTGAGGGCCAGCACGATGGCAATACGGGCCGTTTGGCAACGCAATACGGCCCGTTCCAGGGCGCCAAACGGCACGTTTGGCACCCTGGAACGGCCGCTACCGGCGGGCGGCGAAGAATTCCTTCATCAGCCGGGCACACTCTTCGGCGAGCACACCACCCGTCACCGAGCACTTGGGATGCAGCGCACGGGGAGCCAGCAGCGTGTAGCCGCGCTTCTCGTCGGACGCGCCATAGACCACGCGCGACACCTGGGCCCACCCTATCGCGCCCGCGCACATGGCGCAAGGCTCCACGGTTACATAGAGCGTACAGTCAGTAAGATACTTCCCACCGAGCGTGTTGGCTGCCGCGGTGATGGCCTGCATCTCGGCGTGGGCGGTGACATCGCACAGCGTCTCGGTCAGGTTGTGGGCCCGCGAGACTATCCGC
The DNA here is from genome assembly GCF_016899955.1 of Marseilla massiliensis. GTDB lineage: Bacteria > Bacteroidota > Bacteroidia > Bacteroidales > Bacteroidaceae > Prevotella > Prevotella intestinigallinarum. Next base: position 82,858 of record NZ_JACJJL010000004.1, read on the forward strand.
CCGCGGCAAACCACCACCGCTCCGACCGGTATCTCGCCCGCCGCCATGGCCAGCCCCGCCTCGGCCAGCGCACGGCGCATATACTGCTCATCGGCCTTAATCTGTTCTTCTTCAGTCATAATTGTTCGGTTTGATACGGCAAAATTAATGATTTTCCTTTGAAATCTGCCCGAAAAATGCTATTTTTGCAAGTGTTATTACTCATCCGGCATGGCAGAACACAACAACATGGGCTACTGGGGCGAGCAGCAGGCAGCAAGCTACCTCGAAGCCAACGGGTACGGCATAATGGCCCGCAACTGGCGCCTGGGACACCGCGACCTTGACATCGTGGCCCACAAAGACGGCACCGTGGTATTCGTAGAGGTGAAAACGCGGCGCGACAACCGCTACATGGAGGCCGAGCAGGCCGTCGACGCGCGCAAGATACGCTCAATAGCCGCTGCCGCGGGGGCGTTCATGCAGCAGCACGGCATCGACGCCGACGCACGCTTTGACATAATCACCGTGACCGGCGCGCCATCGGCCGGATGCACCATCAACCACATAGAAGACGCGTTTGTGCCGCTGCCATACTGAAAACGATGAAAGACATAGTATACATACACATCCCCGAGACCGACTCTACCAACCGGCTGCTGCGCGAATACACCGGCGATGAGGGGCGGCTGATGACCGTGGCCACCACCGACTACCAGACGGCAGGGCGCGGCCAGGGCACAAACACGTGGGAGAGCGAGCGGGGCAGCAACCTGCTCGTGAGCATCAGGCTGCACCCCCGCGGGCTGCACGCCTCGCGACAATACGCCATGGCCGAGGCCGGGGCGCTGGCCGTGTGCGACACCGTGGCCCGCCTCACCGGCGAGGCAACCATAAAATGGCCCAACGACATATACGTGGGCGACAGGAAGATAAGCGGCACGCTGTCTGAATGCGACATCAGCGGCAGCACCATAAAGACGTGCACGCTGGGCATAGGCATCAATGTCAACCAACGGAGCTTCGCGGGCGGGGCGCCAAACCCCGTGTCGATAATACAGCTCACGGGCCGCACAACGCCCACGGCCGACGTGCTCGACTGCCTGACAGACCGCATAGCCCACTACGCCGCCATGGTCGACAGCGGGCAGTACGAACGGCTGCACAACCTTTACCTGGGCACTCTCTACCGCCGCGAGGGCCTCTACAGGTACCGCGATGCCGGCGGAGAGTTCATGGCAACGACCGCCACGGTGAGGCCAGAGGGCCCGCTCGTGCTCCGGCGCGCCGACGGCAGGCTGTCGGAATATGAGTTCAAGGAAGTGAAATTCATCATTTAAAACTTTAATAAATACATCATGGCAAAGTACAAAAGGATATTGTTGAAGCTCAGCGGCGAAAGCCTGATGGGCAGTCAGAACTATGGCATCGACGCACAGCGCCTGGCTGAATATGCCGAGCAGATAAAAGAGGTGAGCCAAATGGGCGTGCAGATTGGCATAGTGATAGGTGGCGGCAACATATTCCGCGGACTCAGCGGAGCCGCCAAGGGCTTCGACCGTGTCAAGGGCGACCAGATGGGCATGTGCGCCACGGTAATCAACTCGCTGGCCCTGAGCTCCGCGCTCAACGCAATAGGCGTGAAGACAAAGGTGCTCACGGCAATACGCATGGAGCCGATAGGCGAGTTCTACAGCAAATGGAAGGCCATCGAGGCCCTGGAAGACGGATATGTGTGCATATTCTCGGCCGGTACGGGCAACCCTTACTTCACCACCGACACCGGATCGTCGCTTCGCGGCATCGAGATTGAGGCCGACGTGATGCTCAAGGGCACGCGCGTCGACGGCATTTACACCGCCGACCCGGAGAAAGACCCGGCCGCAACGAAGTTCAGCGAGATAACTTACGACGAGATATACAACCGCGGACTGAAGGTGATGGACCTCACGGCGACAACCATGTGCAAGGAGAACAACCTGCCTATCTACGTGTTCAACATGGACATCGTGGGCAACCTGCGCCGCGTGATGGACGGCGAAGAAATCGGGACGCTGGTGCACAACTGAGCAACAGGGCCGCAAACCACTTGCACAACGGCATCGACGGGCATCAAGGGGCAACCACTCCGTGGTGCCACAAGCCGCCACCGGGCCTTGTTGCGCGCCGCCGCCACCATCGCCCCGGCCGCCGGCGCGCAACAAGGTTGCCGCGGCCCCGGCGGCGGGCCGGCCGAGGCAGAATGCAGCATGCCGCGCCATAGGCAGCCACGGGGCCTGGCCCCGACCGCCCGCAACGGCAAGCGGCATGCCAACCCCGCAAAGACAACGAGATGAACACACTGACAATGCTCGGCACGGGCAGCGCCCTCGTAACGCGATGCTACAACACCTGTTTTGCGATAAGCACGCCCGGAGCCACCCTCCTTACCGATGCCGGAGGCGGCAACGGCATACTCTGCCAGCTGCGCAAGGCCGGCATGCACCCCGACGGCATCGACTTCATGTTCCTGACTCACGCCCACACCGACCACATCATGGGGGCGGTGTGGCTTGTTCGCACGGCGGCCAGCTCGCTGCGAGGCGGTCGCCGCCATGCCCCGCTGCGCATATTCGGCCACGGGCGCGCCCTCGGCGTGCTGAGAGAGATGTGCATGCTGCTGCTCTCGGGCAGCGACCGGGCCGTGCTCGACCGCGCTGTCAGCCTGTGCGAGGTGGCCGACGGCGACGTGGTCACGGCCGGGCAAACGAGCCTGCTGTGCTTCGACATCGGATCGACTAAGGAGAAGCAGTTTGGCTACAGGGCCACTTTACCTGGCGGCAGCACCCTGGTGTGCCTCGGCGACGAACCCTTCAACGAGCACAACAGGCCCCAGGCCGAAGGCGCCGACTGGCTAATGAGCGAGGCATTTTGCCTGTATGCCGACCGCGAACGCTACAGACCGTATGAGAAACACCACAGCACGGCGCTCGAGGCCGGCCGCACGGCGGCATCGCTACGTGCGCGCAACCTCATTGTATACCACACTGAAGACGACAGCCTGGCCACCCGCAAAGAGCGGTATGGCGCCGAGGCGAGGACGGAATATGGCGGCAACGTGGTAGTTCCCGACGACCTTGAGACAATTTTCCTTTGACGTTGCACCGCTGCCCGGGGCATGCGGCAGCCCTGCCACGCCCACACGGCTCAGAAAGCCACGAGCTCCAGCCGCGCATAGTCGGACTCGAGCACCAGCCGGTTGCCGTCGGCCACCACCACACGAAACTCTGTCGACGTGGCGCCGAGCCCAAACGGGCCCAGCTCTTCGGGCGTTGCCTGCCGGCCGCTGTCGCTGGTCGATGCCCTGTGGCGGAAGTCTTTCATGGCCACGCGCGAGCTTCCGCCCACATATTCGAAGCGCCCCACAAACGCCCCGTAGCCGCCGGGGCCCTGCCGTTCGGCCACTTCGACCACATAGCGCGTTATGCCGTAGAAGATGCGCTCACACTGATGCACCTCGCCGTCGGCATGGGTCACGAAGCGCTCCAGCCGCCAAAACCCCTCTATGTCGCCGTCGACGGGTTGCTTCGAGCACCCCGCAGCCAGCATTGCCGCCACAACAATCAGGCCGATGCGGCCTGCCAACGCCTTCACCTTGCACATATCCCTGTCTTTTTTATCGTTAACATCATTCCGGCAGAAGCTCCCAGATAGTCGCCTCCGTCGATACCCACAGCCATGGCCATGCTCCATCCGGGCAGTTTGCGCGGCGAATAAGTGGCCTCGGCGTAAGTGCTCACCTGCAGCCTCACCCGGTCGAGGGGCTCGCGGTAAGTTCCCCAATGCCTCACGTGCGACAGAAGCAACCTGTAGGCCCACTCGTCTGAAGGCTGGCCGTCGACTCCCACGTGGTGTGCGCGCACGCGGTTGCTCTTAAACTCGTTGCTTCCGTCGGCGTTGTAAGCCGGCCCCGGCATCAGCGGACTGCCCATGCCCAGCCCCCAGTGCTGCCACCCCAGAAACTGGCCGTTGTTGTAGTAATTGTCGCAACCGCTCATCTGCAGGTCGGTAAACGTGCCGCCGACGCCGTCGTAGAGTATAGGGCCGGTCTGGTCGGTGGTCGACAGCCCCTCCCATAGCAGCGTCTTCACCCACCTGTTGCGCGGCAGCATCACCTCGACCCCGAGCTGCCCGTCGCGCCAAAGGCCGTATTGCATGGTGAGCTGCGAATGGTCTTCAAAGTAATGCTCCATGTATACGCGCGCCGACCACGCCCTGCCGTGGTAGTCGAGGCTCACGTTCCAGCTGCCGCAGTGGTTGCCCTGCACGTTCTGCAGGGTGCTCTCCTGCGACGGCATGAGCATGTAGAAGAAGTCGGGCAGCCGGTTTGGCATGTTCTCTACCATCACCGACGAGCCGTCGGCGCGCTTTCTCATCTTCATTCCACCAAATTGCGCCGCAGTGAGTATGCCTATGTCGACAGTCAGCGGGAAGCGGTCGGCCCGCCCAACCCTCAGCGCCGCCGACTTGCTGTGGTATAGCGTATTGCGCGTGTAGAGCCCACCGGGGGCGGCAAAGCCTTGCTGCCACTTGTTGTCGGTGAATATGCCATAGGCCAAGTGGCCCTTGAACGACAGCCACCCGCGCGTGAGCGGCACCGGGACGAAGTCGGCAATGTCGGCCCTTACCTGCGGCACGGGCCTGGCGCCCGGGCCCTCCACCATCATGCCCGAGCTCAACCTGTGGTTCTTGTCCATGGGATAGCCCCACCGTTGCTTGCTGCCCACGCTCAGGCGCAGCCGCCGCCACGACATGTCAACGTATGCCTGCTGCACCACCACGGGCGCCCCGATGCCCCAACCTGAAGCCATGTCGGCAGCCGCCTCTATCCTGAAGCCGGCGCGCAGCGGCCTGGCATAGGTGGCACCGGCGCGCAGATAGCCGCCCGCGGCGTCGGCAGACGACAGTCCCCAGCGGTTGGCAGTGAACCATAGCGGGGCATGGCGCCCGGTAGACGCGCCGCCCGAAGCCTCAACACGGTAGGCCACGGTGTCGCGCCCATGGCCAAAGGCAGCCCCCGACGAAAAGAAGACTAAGGCCGACAACAGTAACATTTTCCTTGCATCCATCCTATAAAACAATATTTCAGACGGTTATTTACAAACTTAATACAACAGAAAGACCGTGCATACGGGCAGCGGTTGGATCTGCCAATGGCTGTACGCATGCAGCTATTCGGATGCAAAGGTACGAAAAAAAACATATATAGCCAACCCGGCGGGGCATGGGCCGGTGGTTTGAAGCCGCTTTTCGACGCTTTGCGCCGGCCTCGGCCGCCGTCGGGCAAGGGTGGTAAACAATCATGACAACTGTCGCAGGCAAAGCCTTCAAGGGCGATGTAGCCCTGCCGAACCGCCCGTATTGGCCCGCCAAACGGCCCATTCCACATGCCAAGACGGGCCGTTTGGCGGTCTCACGGCACCCGTTGCGCAATGCACTGTGGCACAGCGTGTTGCGCCGAACGCACGCCACGGTAATACTATTTTACAAAATGTGGCTCCCGCCAAGCCTTCCGGCGCCATGCAGCCGAGGGCACGCGGGGGCATAAAACAAAGGCAGGGCCATCGAAAAACGATAGCCCTGCCTCAGCAAGTCGGGATGACTGGACTCGAACCAGCGACCTCACGCCCCCCAGACGCGTGCGCTAACCAACTGCGCTACATCCCGATCAAAAGTTGCAACCTTTCTGAATTGCGGTGCAAAGGTAGTTACATTTTGTGGAATATGCAAATTTTCGGGCGACTTTTTTTGCATCTTCCGGCAACTGCAACGGTATCTGCCCCGACGGCAAACGGCCCGGGGCCCTGTGGCGAAGGGGCCGGGGCAGCAAACCGAAGGCTGCTGGCAAGCCCTATGCCGGCACAGCGCCACTGCCGCCAACCAGGCGGCAGGCGCGCCAAAACAGTCGGTAGGCACGGCACAGCCCGCCAATGCCGAGCAAGCGCAGGGCCACCGCCTTGAGCCGCGCCGACGCCCCGGCCACGCCCAACGGCCCGGCCGGGGCATCCGTGAGCCTCGGGGCGTCGCCCGTGAGCGCGCTCACGGAGAGCTGAATGTTGAGCACGTGCATGTAATAAGGGCCAAAGCCGGGCTTGCCGCGGTAGGCGCCGATGACGCGCATGTGCGAATCGAGCAGTGCCCTGAGCTCGTTGCCGCCTGCCGTGGCCGTTATCCCGCCTCCGTTCATGCAGTAATAGTACAGCCCGCTGTGCGTTGTGGCCACGCAAGAAGCGCGGCCGAGCAACTGCGGCAGCGTGAAGATGTCTTCAAAGGCCCGGCGCGGCGGAAACCGAACAGAATCAAACAAGGCGCGCCTGAACACCTTGTTCCACATGTATGCATGTGCGTATGCACGGGCTTCGAGCCAGTAGTCGTCAATGTTGCGGTACTCTCCGTCGGCAAAGGCCAGCATTTCCTGCTTCGGTGAACCGTAAAAGCGGCATACGCCATACTCCAGAATGTCGTACTCGGGGTGTGCCGACAGTGTGTCCATCAGCGCCCGGAGCGTTCCGGCAGCCATGAAATCGTCGGAGTCAACAAACGTCACGTAACTACCGTTCATGGCGTCGAGCCCGCTGTTGCGCGCATCGCCGAGCCCGCCGTTTGGCTTGTGTATCACCCTGATACGGCTGTCGCGCGCCGCCCACTCGTCGCATTTCGCAGGGCAGCCGTCGGGCGACCCGTCGTCGACGAGTATTATTTCCAAATGCCTGTAGTCCTGTCCGACCACGCTCCCGATGCACCGGTCGATGGTTGAAAAGGTCTTGTAGACTGGTATTATCACTGTCAGAAGGTTGTCCATAGACTGTAATGATTGGTTGGCATCACGCGGCCTGGCCACCGGCGGCGCCCTGCTGCCATGCGGCATGCGCCCGGAGGGGGCCGTGGTTTTGCCATTGCGTGGCTTTATATGCTGCAAAGTTAATGAAAAAAGGGCAAACGCCCACTACCTGCCACGCCCAAAACATCATGCCGGGGCTGTTTCGCCGTGCCGTGCAAGTGGCACCGTCGGGGCGGCGACACCACGAGACACCGAAGCCATGCGGCCCGTGAGCCACGCCCGTCACCGCCATTACACATATTTATATTATATAAGGGCCATCGCCGCGGCAACCCTGTGGCGTAACATCGATGCAACACTATCGTCTCAATTCCTTAACTGCCGTGTTACGCTTTGTTTACATACCTTAAGTAATTTTGCAACCAGAAAAGACATAAACTGTGAATATGATGAAGACGGTAAGTAGATTTGTAATGACAGCGGCCATCGCCGCAAGCATGACCACGGGCGCTTGGGCCGTCCAGGAGGCCGAAGCCGACCTTGGTTCCGTTACAGGACGCATCACCGACAGCGAGAAACGTGTGCTGCCGGGAGCATCCGTTATTGTGGAAGACCTGCACACGGGCGTAACAACCGACATCAACGGCTACTACAAGCTGCCCGTGCTGAAGCCGGGAACCTACACGCTAAAGATTTCATACGTGGGATATGCCCCCATCACCCGCAAGATAACGGTCACCGACAAGAAGTCGCAGGTAAACAATTTCGTGATGAGCGAGGGCCACGAACTGAAGGAGATAGAGGTGCAGGGGGCGCTCAGCGAGCAGCGCCGGGCCCTCCAGATGCAGAAGAGCGGCATGGGATTGACCAACGTTGTGTCGGCCGACCAGGCCGGGAAGTTCCCCGACTCAAACATAGGTGACGCCCTCAAGCGCATAAGCGGCATCAATGTGCAATACGACCAGGGCGAAGCGCGATTCGGACAGGTGCGCGGCACGAGCGCCGACCTGACCTCGGTGACCATCAACGGCAACAGGATTCCGTCGGCAGAAGGCGACACACGCAACGTGCAACTCGACCTCATACCATCCGACATGATTCAGACCATCGAGGTAAACAAGGTCGTCACCTCCGACATGGACGGCGACGCGATAGGCGGAGAGATAAACCTCGTGACAAAGAACACGCCGTTCCACCGAGTGCTCAACTTCATGGTGGGCACCGGCTACAGCTGGATTAGCGGAAAGCCGCAGTGGAACCTCGGGGCCACGTGGGGCCAGCGCTTCTTCGACAACAAGCTCGGCGTCATGGCGTCGGCCTCATACCAATACGCACCGGGAGGCTCCGACAACACCGAATTTGAGTATGACACCGACGACGACGGCGTGGTGCTGAAAGAAATCCAGGCGCGCCAATACTACGTGACGCGCGAACGGCAGAGCTATTCGCTGGCCCTCGACTATCAGTTCAACCCGCTCAACAAGATATCGTTCAAGGGAATATACAACCGCCGCAACGACTGGGAGAACCGGTTCCGCGTGCAGTACAAGGACCTCGACGAGGATGTGCAGGAGATAACGATGGAAACCAAGGCCGGAGCCGACAACACCAAGGACGCAAGACTGGAGCGGCAGCAGACCATGGACTTCACTCTCGACGGACAACACTACATCGGCAACCTCAAGATAGACTGGGCTGCAAGCTACTCGAGAGCCACCGAGGAACGCCCGAACGAACGCTACGCCTCGATAAAATACAAAGACATCGACGTTGCCAGCGGCCTGCAGGACGTGGGCGGAAGGCAGCCTTACACCACCGTGGCCATACCGTCGATAAGCGACGAGGGCTGGGAGTTCGACGAACTGACCAACCAAGACGAGGACATAGAGGAGAATGAGTACAAAGCCCGCCTCAACTTTGAACTGCCGCTCGCCAAGGGCCGCTTCGGCAACAAGCTCAAGTTCGGCGGCAAGTACACCTACAAGGACAAGAGCAAGGACGTCAGTTTCTATGAGTTCGACGGCGAAGAGATGCTCGGCGACTGGCGCAAGCAAGTGTCATACAAGATTCGCGACGGGTTCATGCCGGGCAACTTCTACCCCATCAACTCGCCTTTCATAAGCAAAGAGTTCCTCGGCGGGCTGCAGCTATACTCTCAGTATGGCGACGAGGTGTATGAAGAGGAGGCCGGCAACTACGACGTGAAAGAGCAGATCACGGCAGGCTACATACGCTTCGACCAGAAGCTGGGCAGCAAACTCGACGCCACCATCGGACTGCGCGTGGAGCACACCTCGCTGAAGACCAACGGATTCAACTACCAGGCGTGGGAAGAGGCCGAGCTGGACGACGCCGGCCAGCCCGTGCTCGACGAAGACGGCGAGCCGCAGATGCAAGACCGGGAGAGCCTTACGCCCACCGGCGAGTACAAGCACAACTACACCAACGTGCTGCCGAGCGTGCTGCTGAAATACAGGGTGAACGACGACTTCAACATACGCGCATCGTTCACCGAGACACTCTCGCGCCCGAAATACTCTGCCCTGATAGCCAACAAGACGTTTAACCTGGCCGACGAGGAGGCAACAATAGGCGACCCGAACACGGAGCCAACCACTTCGTTCAACTACGACCTCTCGGCCGAATACTACTTCAAGAGCATCGGCCTGGTCAGCCTGGGCCTTTTCTACAAAGACATCAAGAACGTCAACGTTGAAACCATCGGCTACTACACCGGCGAGGAGCTCGGACTGAGGGGCAACACCAATGAGTTTGAGGTTGAGCAGAACATGAATGCATACGACGCGCGCATCTTCGGCGTCGAGGTGGGCTACCAGCGCGACTTCGGTTTCATCTCGCCCGCGCTGAAGTGCCTCGGGTTCTACGGCAACTACACGTACACCCACAGCACCACCCGCAACTATAACGAGCGCCTGGGCATAACCGACGGCGACGACGTAAAGATGGCCGGGTCGCCCGAACACACCGCCAACGCATCGCTGTACTTCGAGAAAGCCGGCGTGAACGTGCGCCTGTCGTACAACTTCGCGTCTGAGTTCATCGACCAGATGAACACCGGCGCACGCGCACTCGACCGCTACTACGACAAGGTGAACTACCTTGACCTCAACGCAAGCTACACATGGGGGCGCGACACCAAGTTCACAGTGTTCGCAGAAGCCCACAACCTGCTCAACCAACCGCTGCGCTACTACCAGGGCGAGAAGGACAGGACGATGCAGGTGGAATACTACGGCGTGAAGGTAAACGCCGGTTTCAAAATCAACCTGTAACCAACAACACCTCACGGGCGGACCGCTTGAACACCAAGCGGCCCGCCTTTGCGTTGTGGCGTGCCACCGGCGGCAGCAAGCCCCGGCTGCAAGGGCAGGGCGAAACACATATTAAAATACTGTTACCGGGGCCGCATTTCAGGTTGTTTTCAGAAACTTACGCCACCTTTGCGCCACGAAACAGCGAACAAGCAACATTATACAACAAAACAGAAACAACACAAACGATTATGAAAACATTCAAGACGCTTGGCCGGCAGATGATGACCTGCATGGCCGCAATGGCACTGACACTGGCCACGGGCACCGCCGCCGTGGCCCAGACACCGGCCGACTGGGAGAAGATGGGCGGCGACGTGGTTCTTTACATGGCCAACGACCTGGGCCGAAACGGATACTATGAGCAGAAGCCCGTGGCCGAGCTCATGGGGCGCGTGGCCGAGACCACAGGGCCGGAACTGATCATCGCTGCCGGCGACGTGCACCATTTCGAGGGCGTGGCCTCAGTAAACGACCCGCTGTGGATGACAAACTACGAGCTCATATACTCGCACCCGGAACTCATGCTCGACTGGAACCCGATAATGGGCAACCACGAGTACCGTGGCAACACGCAGGCAGTGATAGACTATTCGAAGGTGAGCAGGCGCTGGGACATGCCTGCCCGCTACTACACCAAGGTGGTCGACGAGGACGGAACAACCGTGCGCATTGTCTTCATCGACACAACGCCGCTCATATCAAAGTACCGCGAGGAAACCGACAAGTACCCCGACGCCGCCAGGCAAGACAACGCCGCACAGCTGGAGTGGCTTGACAACACGCTCAAAAACGCCAAAGAAGACTGGGTGATAGTGGTTGGCCACCACCCGATATACGCCCAGACAAGCAAGGACGACGTGGAACGGCAAGACATGCAGCGCCAGCTTCTGCCCATACTCCACAAGTATGGCAACGTGGCAATATACGCCTGCGGCCACATACACAACTACCAGCACATCAAGATGGCGGGCGACGACATCGACTACGTGGTCAACACGTCGGGCTCTCTGGCCCGCAAGGTCGAGCCAACCACGGGAACCGTGTTCTGCGCGGGGGTCGAAGGATTTTCTGTGATATCCGCCACGAAAAAGCAACTCAACATGTACATGCTCGACAAGACGGGCAAGGCAATACACACCGTGACCAAAAACAAGTGACCGCCGGCCACAACCGAAAATGCGGGGCTGCCACCGAGGCTGCCCCGCATTTGCATTATTGCAGGGCGGAGCAGCGCCCGCCGACGGCCGTTGCCGGCAAGCATCAACCCAAGACACAGCCCGCCGAATGGCAACGGAACACCCCGCCCAAGCTCGCCCCGACGGCACCGCACAGCCAAACGGCACGTTCGGCAACCTAAAACGGCACATACGGCACCCCAAAACGGCTCGTTTCGCAACGCAAAACGGCACGTATTGCCAACTGCCTGCATATCAGCGCATTGGCACCATAGCCCGGCCGGCCGGACAATCACGGCCAACACACAAAGAAAAGCCCGTGCATTTGCTTCTGCGGAGTCTCCTCCCCGCCACAAACGCACGGACTTCCGGGCTTAAATTCAGATTATAAAGAAAAGAGTAAATATAATACGCCTCTTCGTCGAACATATCCCATGCTCTCCCAAAAAGCCGGGCCTCGGCTGGCCCGAAATATAGAATTAAAATATCACAAGGTGCTCATCTATTTCTCAATGGCACGTCGCAAAGATACGAAAAAATATTTCAAATCAACACGTTTTTGCCTAAAAATTTTTCTATTTCGCAAATATTTCTCCCTAAAAGCGAGATTTCGGCAGCCAAACACGCATCGTTGGTCGTCACATCGCCGCCATTTCGCCCCATCCTGACGACGCTTGACGCTATATGGCCAGCCCCGCCCACCCCATGGCAACGCCGGCACTGCAACATGGCGGGCCAAAGGGCGCAGTGCATTAAAATTAATGAAAAAGAGGCGTTTCTGCCAAAATAATGCTATTTTTGCAGGCAAAGACGAAGCTACTAAACGCAAACGAAACTAAAATAACGACAATGAAAAGACCCAAGACACTTATGAGCCTGCTGCTCGGCGTAGCATCCGTCATGACGCTCAGCAGCTTCACCGTTGCCGAGTACGACTCAATCAAGGTGGCGGCGCCGTTCCCCATGCCGGCAATAGCCATCTACGACTTCCCGCACAACGACTTCTCGATTGCCGACTACGGCGCAAAGAAGCAGGGTACCGACACCGACGAAAACTGCACCACGGCCAACACCGAGGCGTTCAAGCGGGCAATGCAGGCCTGCAACGAGGCCGGAGGAGGCCGCGTGGTGGTGCCCGACGGGGTATGGCCCTGCGGCCCCATCCACTTCAAGAGCAACTGCGAGCTGCACCTGAGCGACGGTGCCACGGTGCTCTTCTCGTCAGACCCGGAGCGGTTTCTGCCCGCCGTCGAGGTGAGCTGGGAAGGGCTGGAGTGCATGAACTACTCGCCCATGGTGTATGCCTACCAATGCGAGAACATCGCCATCACCGGAGGAGGCAAGCTCACGCCCGACATGACCACCTGGAAAACGTGGTTCAGCCGCCCGAAGCCTCACCTCGAGGCCCTCAAGCAGCTCTACGACTGGGGCTACCGGGGCACGCCCGTGGCCCAGCGGCAGGCTGCCGTGGGCCAAAACCACCTGCGCCCGCACATGATTCACTTCAACCAGTGCCGCAACGTGCTGCTCGACGGGTTCAAGATACGCAACTCCCCGTTCTGGACAATACACATGTACCGCTGTGAGGGGGGCGTGGTGCGCAACCTCGATGTGTATGCCCACGGCCACAACAACGACGGAATAGACATCGAGATGACCCGCAACTTCCTGATAGAAGACTGCGTCTTCGACCAGGGAGACGACGGGGTGGTAATCAAGTCGGGCCGCAACCACGACGCATGGCGCATAGGGCGCCCCACAGAAAACATTGTGGTGCGCAACTGCCGCGTGCGCAACGCCCACGGACTGCTCGTGGTTGGCAGCGAGATTTCGGGCGGAATACGCAATGTCTACATGCACGACTGCTCGATGGACGACAAGGTCATCACGCTGTTCTACCTGAAGACCAACCACCGCCGCGGCGCATTCATCGAGAACATCTACATGGAGCGCGTCAGCGCAAACCGCATGCAGCGGGCCTTTGCCGTAGACACCGACGTGCTGTACCAGTGGAAGGACCTCGTGCCAACGTACAAAGACTCCATCACCGCCATAAGGAACATCTTCATGCGCGACGTCAGATGCCATGAGGCCGACGGCATTTACGAGATAAACGGCGACAAACGGCTGCCCGTAAAGAACGTAAACATAGAGAACCTTGAGGTGGACACCGTGCGCAAATACACCACACGGGCTGCCAATGTGGAGGGCCTGAACACAAAGAACATAAAGTGGAAGGCCTTTGCAGGCAAGGAAGACAAGTGAAAAACGCAAGCCGGCGCCCCTGCCTGTGGGCGCCGGCAGCCCGCCGGGCCTGCCGCACGACGGCGTGAGGCGGGCCCGGCACCACGACCAACCATACTTCACAAACTATGAAAAGAACATTATTGGCAATCATGGCCGCCATTGTTGCGGCCGCGGCGGCACATGCCCGGATAAGCACTCCGCCCATACTGTCGTCAGACATGGTGCTCCAGCAGGGGCGCCCGGTGCCCGTGTGGGGCAAGGCAGCCCCGGGCGAGCGCATAACGGTGACCTTCGGGAAGCAGAAAACGAGCACCCGCGCCGCGGCCGACAGCTCGTGGCGCGTCACGCTGAAGCCCATGGCGGCTTCGGCCACGCCGCGCACGCTTACCATAAAAGGCCGCCGCGAGACCATTGAATACACCAACGTGGTGGTGGGCGAGGTGTGGATAGCCGCCGGACAGTCTAACATGCAGTACTCCATGCGCCGCCACAAGGCCTTCGTGCCACCGGCCCACGGTGTCGACTCGGCCATCGTCGAGATGCAGAAACCGGCCAACGCCATGCTGCGCGTCTACGTCTCGGCGCGCAAAGGCCAGCGGCCTTGGGCACCGGCCAGCGGCGAGAGCCTGCCCGACGTGTCGACCGTGGGCTATTACTTCGCCCGTTCGCTGCAGCGGAGCCTCAACGTCCCGGTGGGCATCATCACCGCCGCGCTCGGCGGAACGCACATAGAGACATGGACGCCGCGCGCCGCCTACGAGGCGTCGCCGCTGTTTGCCGCCGAGATGGGGCAGCGAGGGCGCATCGACGGCATAGGCCCGGGGCAGTGGTACGCAACGTTCGTCGAACCGCTCTTGCCGTTTGCCGTGCGAGGCTTTGCTTGGTACCAGGGCGAAAACAACTGCGGCTCGGGCGACAGGCGCTACGCCGACAAGTTCAAAGTGATGGCCGACTGGTGGCGCAAGGCCTTCGACGCCCCCGACGCGCCCTTCTACTATGTGCTGCTGGCGCCCCACGTCTACTCCGACAGGATGCACCGCCACAACCATGGGCCCCAGACGGCAGAGACGCTGCCGCTGTTTCGCGAACAGCAGAAGCGCGCCGGCAAGCTGGCCGGCAACTGCGAGTATGTCTGCATAACCGACCTTGTGGACGACATCCACGACATTCACCCGTCGTACAAATGGACTGTGGGCGCACGCCTGGCCCGCGTGGCCCTGGCCAAGACCTACGGCCACGGTGGCACAGAGTGGTCGGGGCCGCGCTTCAAGGCCGCCCGCGCCGCCGGCGGAAAGCTCACCGTGACCTTCAGCCACTGCGCCGACAGCCTGAGGGCTGCCGACGGGAAGCGCATCGGATGGTTTGAGGTGGCGGGCGACGACGGCATTTTCCACCCCGCCGTGGCCGACATACAGAGCGACAGCACCGTGGTGGCATACAGCGTCGACGTGGCCAGCCCACGCTACGTGCGCTTCGGATGGCACGAGACGGCACAGCCCAACCTCGAAAACTCGGCCGGGCTGCCTGCCGTGCCGTTCGCCGCGATGAAAGCCGGCGACTGAACCGGCCCACGGCGGCAACCACCCCGCGCAACACTCTGGGCCACAACGAGTTGCAAAACGGGCCGTTTGACATTCCCAAACGGCACATATCACAAGGCCAAACAGGCCGTCCGGCATTGCCGGACGGCCTGTTTGGCAACATCCCCCACCCTTCAACGACCGGTGGTCAATGCCACACGCCGGCCACAGGCTGGCCGCACCGGGGGCAGAGGCCGTCGAACCCCGCCTTGTCGACGGCATAGCCGCAGCGCCTGATGAGCGTCGCGCCACACCGGGGGCAAACGGTATCGGCCGCGCCGGGCATGTCGACATTGCCTATATACACATGCCTGATTCCGCAATCGAGCGCCACGCGCCGCGCCTCGACCAGCGTTGCCACCGGCGTGGGCGGCACCCCGGACATGCGGTGGCACGGGAAGAAACGGCTGAAGTGCAGCGGGGCACTGCCGAGGGAGTTGGCCGCGAGCCACCGGCACATGCTGGCCACAAGCCTCATGTCGTCGTTGAAGCCCGGTATCACAAGGTTGGTCACCTCGAGCCAAACGCCCGCGTCGCGCATCATGCAGAGCGTGCGGAGCACGGGGTCGAGCGCGGCGCGGCTCACCCGGCGGTATACCGCATCGGAAAACGACTTCAGGTCTACGTTGGCCGCATCGATCAGCGGCAGCAGCCCGGCCAGCGGCTCACTGCATACGTAGCCTGCCGTGACCAGCACGTTGCGCAGGCCGCGCTGCCGGCACTGCCCGGCGCAATCGCGGGTGTACTCAATGTAGGTGAGCGGCTCGGTGTAAGTGTAGGCCACAATGCCGCACCCGCAGGCCACGGCCATGGCAGCCACGTCGGCGGGCAGCAGTCGCCGCGACGGCACGTCGGCCGGTGCAGCCTGCGATATGGCGTGGTTCTGGCAGTTGAGGCACGCCAGGTTGCAGCCGGCCGCAGCGATAGAGAAGCACTCAGAGCCCGGCATGAAATGCAGCAGCGGCTTCTTCTCAACCGGGTCGGCGCCCAAGGCGCACACCCTGCCGTAGGCCTCGGCCAGCAGGCGGCCGCCGCGGTTCACCCTGTTGCGGCACAGTCCGCGCTGCCCCTCGCCCAGGGTGCACCGGTTGGGGCACAGCAGGCACCTCACCGCCCTGCCCCCGCAACTCTCCCAATATTCGGCCTCGCGCATCGGGAAGCCATCATCCAGCCTTGTCATGGCGCACTCCTCCAGCTGTCAGTCTTCGCCAAACACGTCGGCCTCATACACATACAGCTCGGCGGCGCGCCAGCCGTCCCATCCCAGTCCGGCCTTGTCGCGCGAGCAGTGGCCCAGAAACTCCTCGCGCGTCCAGCCCGTGTCGGTGGCCACCTGCGGCAGGAACGTGCCCGAGCGGCCGCCCTTCACTATGAGTATGCCATGCCTGCCGAGCTCCACCTCGGCCTCGGAGGCCACGCGGCGCAGGGGCGACAGCACCGACACCTCGATGCTTATGCCCGGCAGCTCGGCGGCGCCGACAGGACTGAAGCGCGGGTCGTCGAAGGCCGCCGCGCGCGCCATTTCGCCCACCGTCTGCCACAACGGCCTGCGTCCCACCAGGTTTCCGATGCAGCCACGCAGCCTGCCGCCGGCGCTAAGCGTCACAAAGGCCCCGCAACGGGCCTTGAGCGCTGGCGTCAGCAGGGCCTCGTCGACGGGCCGGATGCGCCGTCCGGCCAGGCTGTCGGCTATGCTCTGCCTCGCAATGGCAAGCAAAGCAGACTTCTCAGCCCGGGTGAGCGCAAAGCGGCCGTGGCCCAGTGGCTCGCCGGCCGAGGCCCCGCGGCCGACGGCGGCAAAGGCGTGGTAGCCCACCACGCGGGCGGTGTCGCCGTAAGGCGAGTCGCCCGAGTTGCTGTAACCCAGGTGCTCGATGCACAGGTCGGGCCTGCCCTCCATGAGCATGAGCAGCACCACTATGGGCGACTGGCCGCAGGCGCTGGTGTAAAGGTTGCGCACGCCGCGGCGCGCATTGCCGGCCAAGGCCTCGACAAAGGCGCCTGCCGATGCCGTGAGCACCGCGTCGGCCGTCTGCCTGTCGGCCTCAACGGCGTCGGCATAAGCCGGGTAGTGAGAGAAGTCGCTGCTCACGACAAACAGGTTGGCAGCCGTGAAATACGGGCGCAACGCATCGGCCACACGGCGCAGCTTGCCCATGTCGGCCGTGCCCACGATGAGCGGCACCACCGGCGGCATGCTGTCGAGCCTGACCTGCAGGAACGGCAGTTGGACCTCGAGGCAGTGTTCGCCCTGGTGGGCTTCGGGCAGGAAGTCAAACAGACTGTCGGCCACGGCCAAGCTGCGGCAGACGGCCGTGTCGACAGCCACCCGGCCCAGCGGCGTGGCATAGGCGCCATAGCCGAGCTCAACCGAAACGCCGTCGAAAGCGGCCCGGTGGCTCGGCCCGAGCAGGAAGATGCGCTCGTAGCGCGTGGCGGGCGATATGCGCGCAAAGGCCAGACCGGCCGTCCGGCCGGAAAATACGTAACCGGCATGGGGCGCTATGACGGCCTGCACATCGCCGCGGGCGCTGCAGCCCGCCATGCCGATGAACCCTTCTACCTCGGCCCGCAACGTATCGGCCGCGGCAGGATAAAACTGCCCGGCCACGGCTGCGGGCCTGCACCTTGCCTCGCCTTGAGGCTCGGTGCAACCAATGTTTACAGCCATGATGATCAACAGTATTAACAGTTTCAATAATTTTTGCATGACAACAAGTGTTTGCCGGGCGTCCCTCGGCCACGCCCGGGCCCGCCCACACTGCCACTGCCAAGGGGGCCGACGGCCGTGGCGGCCGATGGGGCGCGGCACGGCGGGGGCGCAGGCGGGGCTCAGGCCGGCTTCACCGGCCCACTGACAAAGATACGGAATATTAGGATACGATGTATCGCCCAGCCCGTTTTTTTGTTTCAAAAAGCCTCAGCCCGCCCACGGCCGCGGCGTCTGATGTCGCCTATGGACGTGGTTTCGGCAAATGGCAATGACAAGAAAATGTAAGAAAATGCCTACGACGGCCGACCGGTGGGGCCCATTGGCCAAAGCCACTGAGGCACAGCCACTTGCGCCCTGTGCCGACATAGCTTTGCAAAACGGCCGCCATGACCGTGCAAAACGGGCCGTACGGCAATGCAAGACGGGCCGTACGGCAGGGCCAAACAGGCTAGACGGCGGGGCCGCCCTGCCAGTGTAAACAAAAGATACCACCGGCATTGCGGCGGGCTCGGGGCTCGACGGCCGCAAAAGCCTGCCCATGGCTATGGCCCGGAGGCATATTGGTGATGGCGAACAAGAGCGGTGGGGATGTAAGTTTCTCTTATGGAGAGATGGCATTTTCGCTGCAAAGATACAATTAATCCAATAAACTCACAAATATTTCGACGTCTTTTTTTCGCTTAACGACTATTTTACTAAACAGTAGTTGAGCAAAACGAAGCCAAACATTACTACTATGCCAACCAACGGCCCGGGCATGAAAACACAACCGAATGATGGACGCCACATGCATGAAAGCCACCGGCCACACAGCCCTAACACCCTTTCAGACAACACACAAAAGCCTCAGCAAACTGACTGAAGCAGCCCAACGGCAAACCATAGCGCAACTCTGCCACGGCCAAACACTCGACCCGGGACAAAAACAGCGACAATCTCTCCATAAGAGACGGACATTTTTCAAGCTCATGGAACAGCGAGAATAAATATAGTTTCTTATTTAATAATTAATCGTATGAAAAGAAAGTTTATTAGTGCACTGCTTTTCGGAGCCCTCGTCACGGCCTCGACAAGTACGTTCGTTTCTTGTAAAGACTACGATGACGACATCACCGAGCTCCGTGGTCAGATTACAACAAACGCAACAGACCTGTCTTCGCTGGTCGACGAGAAGCTTGGCAATGCCGAAAATGAGATTGCCGCATTGAAAGAACAGGCGTCAAGCCTTGACGAGGCCTACAAGAAGGCCGACCAGGCTCTGAACGACGCCATCATGAACGCGACCAACGACGCACAGGGCTACGCCGAGATTCAGGCACAGCAAGCACAGACCGCTGCCATCGATGCTGCCCGCCAGCTCGTGGAAGAGGCATCGGCCAAACTGCAGGAGGCCTTGGACAAGGCCAACAGCATCATCGACGAGCAGGGCAAGACGGTGGAGGCTCTGCTCAAGGCCGACGAGGAACTGCAGAACGGAATAGACGCTGCAACATCGCGCGCGAACGACGCTTACACGCTGGCTGAGCAGGCAAGCAAGAGCGCCGCCGAGGCTTCGCAAGCCGCAAAGGACGCTGCCGACAAGGCAGCCGAGGTGGCCGACGACCTGAAGACCATCAACGAGACGCTGAGCAGTCAGCTCAACGTCATCGAAGGCTCGCTCAAAGAGGTGAAAGAGACGGCCGAAGACGCTGCGTCGAGGATAACGGCCCAGGAGAACGCATTGGATGCCCTTGAAAAGAGCAACAGCGACGCGCTCGAGGCACTCGGAGCCGAAGACGACGCGCTCAGGCAGCTTATCGAAGCCAACCAGACGAAGATAGACGACCTGAGGAAAGAGCTCGAACCGCTGAAGACCGCTGCCGACGAAGCCCTGGCAAGCGCCAAGGAATACACAGACAAAAAGGTGGAAGAGGCACTTGGCGGCATAAGCTCTGTAGGCACGGCCATAGAGGATCTGAAGAAGGAGTATGCTGCAGCCGACGAACTGATAAAGGATGATGTAAGCAGCCTTAAGACAACGGTCGAAGGCATCGAGGATGACCTCAAGGTGGTCAACGTCAAGCTGGCCAACATCAACAGCCGGCTCAACTTCAACGTCAACAATCTCATCACGGGAATAATCTATCAGGATGCCACCGAATACAACGTGTTTGCAAAGGTGGGCACGGCCGGGGCAGTGTTCGCCAAGGACGACGCCGAGAAGAAGACGGCCATATTCCCCTACGAGGGCTATAGCGGATATGCAAAGCTGACCGTGGGCCACTACAACATACAGGAGTATGCCGGCGAGATATACGCCACGGTAAACCCGACCGACATCGATGCGTCGACAGCCGTAATCAACCTTGAGAACAGCCTGGGCGACCGCAACACCATATACAGCCTCGGCGTGGCCAAGCCGGCAGAAGGACACCTCATCGAAACGCGCGCCACGACGTCGAAGAACGGACTGTGGAAACTGCCAGTGAACAGTATCACGTCGTCTACCGACGACCCGACGAAGCGCGTGGAAGCCAAGGCTCTCTATGCACTGACCACCAATTATGAGCAGGACACGCTCGACGCAGAGGGCAATATTGTGAAGATACAGAAGAAGATATACTCTCACTATGCCATCAACAAGGTGCCGCAGGCCGCCACGGCAGCCTCAAGCATCGACATGGACGTGATTGGCCATGGCGACAACCTTGACAACAACCCGGCCAAAGGCATCGACATCCAGTTCTCGGCACTTAACGGCGAGCTGAGGCTGAGCACCAACGGGAAGCGCGTTTACAAGAAGTTCGTAGAGTGCGTAAGCGTGGTCAACAGCGAGGGCAAGCCCCTGGCCGACGGCGTGAAGACGTTCAACGAAGCCAACAGCCAGCTGTACACCATACTCGCCGCCAACGACTATGGCAAGGAAGACACCATAAACGTGACCTGCCCGGAGAGCTACAAGAACTACACCGTGACGCTGCGCTACTACATCTGGAACTACAACGGATCGGTGAGCGCCATCGACAAGAAGCTGGTATTCAACCAGACGCTGTGGGGACAGGACAACACCTCGCTCACAATGGCCCCGACGGGCTCGTCAACACAGGCCGTATACTCTGACGACTTCGGCAAGTTCGCATTCGTCAACGGCGAGAAGAGCTCCAACGGAACTACCTGGAGCCAAGAGGCTTACTACGTAGAGGCTACTGTGGGCAACGACGATGCCGACATAAAAGGTGCCGTAATCAACCTCAACAGCGCCGACAAGAGCACCAATTACGAGGCTGTCACGGTAGGGGCCGCAAGGAGAGCGCTCAACACTTCGACACTCGACAAGATCAAGCAGCTGCAACTGTCGTACGACCCGAGCACGCTCGAGCTCGACCACGAGTACAACATCACACTGACGTTCTTCGACCGCAACGGCTTCAAGGTGAACATTGTGAACATCAGCTTCACCATGACCGTACCGACAGGTAAGCCAAGCCCATGGCACATCGAGGCTGCATTCGACACCGAGGACAAGCTCACCATCGCATGGGCCACACCCGACAAGAACGACGCAACCAACACAACGGGATGGTACGACCTCAGCGGCTCGTTCTACCAGATTGACAACGGATTCCCCACAGCAGGCGACCCGTACTCATTCAAGCTCAACGACAGCGAATCGTATGCACCGGGCGAGGCCAACCACAAGTTCTTGCCAACGCAGATGCCGGCTGCATCCAACTACGTGATGTATGTGCCCAACGCCGCCATCAACCAAAAGGCTAACGAGGAGCACACCTACACGATGACAGGCGGAATAATGTTCTACGGACTACCAAACCTCATCAGCTACAATGGTGAAGGCGGATTCGCCGACGAATTCCAGATTAAGTTCCTCTCGCCGATACGATATGCCATCCTCGGAACAAAGGACTACATACCCGGCAAGACCTACGAAGGAATGCAGAACGACGAAATCAGCGTTGACTACCGCCAGAGCGTGACGATAAACAACTCTTACTTCAACGCCCTCGACCCGAAGGAGGCAACGGCAACACGCGTAAACTTCTTCGAGAACAGAGACGCCCGCATCGCCAACACAAGCATCGAGTTCGCCAAGGCTGACGACAGCAACAACGCGTTGTTCAAGGAAATAAAGAGCAATGGCGACGGTACTTACACCCTGGTGACCGACGACAAGGTTTCGATGGTGAAGAATACGGATGTCGACTTCAAGCTCACTGTCACCGACGTATGGGGTGCCGTGACCGAATATACATTCACCGTGACTGTCAAGGCCAATATGTAACAATGCGGCCTTTGGCTCACTGACATCACAAAAGGAGGGGATGGGTTGCTCGGACGAAGCCCCATCCTCTCTTTTAAATAACACTCTTGACTTATGAGAAATGCATTCATGATAGTGGCTTTGACGGCCATGGTGCTTGCCGGATGCTCACAGAAGCGCAGCAACGACGCGGCCCGCAGGAAGGCCGCAACCATAAAAGACCCTACGGTATACGCCAGGATTGAGTCTACCGGCAACGACAGCATAAGCGTGGCCCTGCTGGCAGACAGCAGCCTGATTACGGTTGGCGTGGCCAACGCCGCCGAGCACAAGGCCATCGCCGGCGAACTGACACTGGGCGACACGCTCGCCATGGTGCTCGACGACGGCGGACGGAGCATGGTGGCAGGGGTCAACGTGTCGCAACTCGTCGGGCTGTGGCTCTGCGACGACGGCAGCGGCAACGGACTACGGCTGGCGCCCGACGGCGCCGCAAGCTCGGTGGGAACCGGGAAGCTCACTCTCAGGACGTGGCGGATAGCCAACGGAAGGCTGGTGCTTACCTACATCATGCCCGACGGAACCGACTACACCGAAAAACCGGCACGCACCCGAATAGTGCTTCTCGCCTCCGACAGCCTCAGGATAGAGGTGAACGACACGGTGATGGGCTACACCCGCTCATCGGGATTGCTCACTATATGACAGAAAGCCAACGGAGCCGTAGACCTACATGCACCGGCCGGCAAGGGAAATGATAATGACTTTTCATACCACTCAAAGAAATCTAACGCGTAATCACATTAATAATTGTATGTAATCCGATTGTACCAGGGTAACAACACAAAACATATAGAGTACATTTAAGAGGAGATGGCACCACCGCCTGCGGGCGGAGCATGGTGCCATTTTTTGCGTCCTGGAGCGCCCCCGGCACCTTTCCGCCACGCTACCGCAAGCAACGCAAACCGCGACAGGGGCGTTTGCAAAGTTTTGCACGACGGATTTGCGTGTGCAAATTTTATTGATTAACTTTGCAATCAATAAGTACAATCAGGAACAAACAAAAACACTTGCCCATGCAATACATCATTTATCCACCGGAAAAGCTCAACGCCACGATAACACTGCCGGCATCGAAGAGCATCAGCAACAGGGCACTCATCATACACGCACTGGCCGGAGGCGGGCCAATGCCCGAAAACCTGTCGGACTGCGACGACACCGAGGTCATAGTAAAGGCACTGAACGAAATGCCAGAAGTGATTGACATAAAGGCGGCAGGCACGGCAATGAGGTTCATGACGGCCTTCCTTGCCGTGACACCGGGCGTACACACCATAACGGGAACGGAGCGGATGCTCCACAGGCCCATAGGGGTGCTCGTGGATGCACTGCGCTACATAGGCGCCGAAATAGAGTATGCGGGCGAAGAAGGCTACCCCCCGCTGCGAATAACGGGCAAGCGGCTCGACGGAGGCCCGCTGGTAATAGCCGGCAACGTGAGCTCGCAATACATCTCGGCGCTGCTCATGATAGGGCCCGTGCTGCGCGGAGGGCTCGAGCTGAGGCTCACCGGCGAGATAATATCACGCCCTTACATCGACCTGACGCTGTGGCTGATGAATGCCTACGGGGCAGAGGCCGAGTGGAACGACATAGATACGATAACCGTAAAGCCCAAGCCCTACACCGGGCGGAGGTGGCTAATAGAGAACGATTGGAGCGCCGCCTCATACTGGTATGAGATGATGGCGCTGAGCAACAACCGCGACGACGAGCTGGCACTGGCCGGGCTGGCCGACGGGAGCATGCAGGGCGACTCGTCGGCGCGCTACATATTCAGCCTGCTGGGGGTGAAGACAACATTCGACTGCACCGAGCAGGGACTGCCAACGACCATCCGGCTGAGGCACACCGGGCACAGGCTGCCACGGCTGGAGTACGACTTCGTCAACTCGCCCGACATGGCCCAGACCTTCGTGGCGTGCTGCGCGGCCATGGACATCAAGTTCCGCTTCACCGGACTACAGACGCTCAAGATTAAGGAAACGGACAGGATAGAGGCCCTGAAGACCGAGATGCGCAAGCTGGGCTACGTGCTGCACGACGTCGAAGGACGCGAGCTGACATGGAAGGGCGAGAGATGCGAGGCACAAACACACCCCGCCATCGACACATACGACGACCACCGCATGGCAATGGCATTCGCGCCGCTGGCCATGCGCCACCCGGGGCTTCGGATAAACAACCCCGAGGTGGTGTCAAAGTCGTACCCTCACTTCTGGGACGACCTGCGCCGCGCCGGATATACCGTCGAGGAGGCCGGGCAGGAAGCATGATACTGGAATACTCATTTGTACAGAACGCTCTGCTGGGCAGCCTGCTCGCCAGCATAGCCTGCGGCCTTGTAGGCACCTATATCGTATCCCGCAGGCTCGTTCTCATAAGCGGCGGCATCACACATGCATCGTTTGGCGGCATCGGGCTGGGCGTTTACTTCGGCGTCAACCCCATTCTGGCAGCCATGGCCTTTGCCGTGGCGAGCGCGTGCGGCGTGCAATGGATGTCTGCACGGGGGCGGATACGCGAAGACTCGGCCATCGCCGTGTTCTGGACGTTCGGCATGAGCCTTGGCATAATATTCAGTTTCATGACCCCGGGCTTCGTGGCCGACCTCTCGTCTTACCTCTTCGGCAGCATACTGGCCATCGGACCGGGCGACCTTTGGGTGCTCGGCATTGTCGCGGCGGCCGTCGTTGCCACGTTCGCCCTGCTCATGCGCACCATTGTCTGCACCGCGTTCGACCCTGTGTTCGCCCGTTCGCTACGGCTGCCCGTGCCGGCCATCGAGTACATCATGATGGCACTGACAGCCATGACCATAGTGGCCACGCTCAGGCTTGTGGGCATCGTGCTCGCCATAAGCCTGCTGACAATGCCCCAACTCACCGCCGGCATATTCACCTACAGCTTTCCGCGCATGGCCACACTGAGCATTCTGTTCGGCATGGCATACTGCGCTGGCGGCCTGGCCGTCTCGTATTGGCTCAACGTACCGTCGGGAGCATCAATAATATTCGTGTCAATCATCATTTATGCAGCCCTGAAGACAATAAAAACGGCAGCGGCAAAGTTTATGTAATATAGTGAGAACATCTGCCAACCGACATATCGCCATAGTGCTTTCCGCCATCGCTATAATGATGGCGGCAGGGTGTTCCACGAAGAAAAACACAGCCAACACGCGATGGTGGCACTCGTTCACCGCCCGCTACAACACCTACTACAACGGCAGCCAGGCCTATATCGAGGGCTCGCTCGAGAAAGAAAACGGCAACAAAGACAATTTCACGGAAATCATTCCGCTATATACCGTGGGCAACAAAGCCAGCCGAGAGCTGGGCAAAGGCAACTTCGACAGAGCCATAGAAAAGTCGGAGAAAGCCATAAAACAGCACAGCATAAAGCGCAGGCCCACATGGAACAAAAGCCGGCGCAAGACCGCCAAGGACATAGAATGGCTCAACCGAAAGGAATACAACCCCTTCCTGTGGAAGGCATGGCTGCTAATGGGCAAGTCGCAATTCCAGAAAGGGGAGTTCGACGAAGCCGCCGCAACGTTCTCATACATGTCGCGCCTGTACGCCACACAGCCGCAGATAAACGGCATAGCAAGGGCGTGGCTCGCCAAATGCTACACCGAGCTCGATTGGCTTTACGACGCCGAAGACGTGATAACGAAGATGAAGCGCGACACCATGCACTACAAGGCCGTGAAAGAGTGGGACTACACCTATGCCGACTACTACATACGGAGCAAGCAATACGACGAGGCCGTGAAATACCTTGCCAAGGTCATCAAGCACGAACGGCGCAAGAAGCAGAAAGCCCGCGAGTGGTTTCTGATGGGACAGCTGCAGACCCGGCTCGGCAACAGGCAGGCGGCATACAAGGCTTACGGCAAGGTGGTGAGACAGAACCCGCCTTACGAAGTGGAGTTCAACGCCCGCATAGCCCAGACCGAGGTCATGGCAGGGGGCCGTTCGAAGCAAATGATAAAGCGGCTGCGCCGAATGGCCAAGTCGGACAAGAACAAAGACTACCTCGACCAGGTGTACTACGCCATCGGCAACATCTACCTGGCCGGGCAAGACACGCTGAACGCCATCTCGGCGTATGAGCGAGGCAACAAGGAATCGACCCGCAGCGGCATCGAAAAGGGCGTGCTGCTGCTGAAACTCGGCGACCTCTACTGGGCCAGGGAGAAGTACAACGACGCCCAGAGGTGCTACGGCGAGGCCATCGGGCTGCTCGACAAGGACAGGCCCGACTACGCGCTGCTGTCTAAACGGTCGGAGGTGCTCGACGAACTGGTGCCGTTCACCGACGCCGTCTACCTGCAAGACTCGCTCCAAGTGCTCGCAAAACTGCCCGAGGCCGAGCGCAACAAGGCCATAGACAGGGTGATAGAAGAGCTCAAGAAGAAGGAAGAGGAGGAGAAGCGGGCCGCACAGGAGGCCGCCGCCGAGCAGCAACTGCAACAACAGGGCGCCGTGGGCAACCAACTGGCCGGCAACAGGCTGACGACGACACAGCAACAGAAGGGAGGCACCTGGTACTTCTACAACCCCATGACCGTCAACCAAGGCAAGGCCGCATTCCAGAAACAGTGGGGCAAGCGTGAGAATGTAGACAACTGGCAACGTATAAACCAGACGGTGGTGAACCTTGCGGCCGGCGAGCAACCAGCCGACTCGCTGGCGGCAAACGCCGAAGGCGGAATGGCCGCCACCGACGGGGCACCAACCGACAGCACCGCCGCCGATGGCACTCCGGCCGACTCTGCCGCCAACGACCCGCACACACGGGAATACTACCTGGCGCAAATACCGTTTACAGAAGAGCAGAAAGCCGAGAGCGACAACATAATAAAGGACGGCCTTTTCAACTCGGGCGTCATCTTCAAAGACAAGCTCGACAACCTGAAGCTGAGCGAGAAAGCGCTCACCAGGCTCACTTCGCAATACCAAGACTACGAGAAAAACGACGAGGCTTGGTACCACCTGTTCCTGCTTTACTCTCGCCTTGGCAACAAGTCCATGGCCGACAACTGCCTCGAAAGGCTGAAGGCCGACTTTCCGAACAGCAATTGGACAACGCTGCTGAGCGACCCATACTTTGCCGAAAACGCCAAGTTCGGCGTACACATAGAAGACTCTATATACGCAGCCACGTATGAAGCCTTCAAGGCCGACCGCTTCGGCGAGGTCAAGGCCAACGCGAAGATCTCGGCAGAGCGGTTCCCCCTGGGTGCCAACCGACCCAAGTTCATATTCATCGAAGGCCTGGGCATGCTCAACGAGGGCGATACCGATGCGTGCGTGGCCAACATGAAGAAGGTGGTGGAGGAATACCCGAAGAGCGAAGTGGCCGAGATGGCCGGCATGATAATAAAGGGCGTTCAGGCCGGAAGGGCGCTCCACGGCGGCAAGTTTGACATAGGCGATATATGGTCGCGCCGAGGCGTGACCTTGGCAGAGACCGACTCGACGGCCAACGACACGCTAAGCATGGAGCGATTCACGGGCTTTGTGTTCCTGCTGGCATACCAGCCCGACTCTGTCGACGCCAACCAGCTGCTCTACGACATGGCCAAATACAACTTCTCAAACTTCCTCGTGCGCAACTTCGACATTGCCGTCGACCAGGACAACGGCATCTGCAGGCTGATGATAAGCGGTTTCCTGAGCTACGACGAGGCCCTGCAGTATGCCCGCCACCTGTATGCCGACCCGGCCATGGCCGCCAAGGTGAAAGGCTGCAGGAGAATCATCATCAGCCAGGAAAACCTCAAGCTGCTCGGCACTAAGTACAGCTACAACGAGTATGAGAAGTTCTTTGAAGACGCGCTCGCGCCCATCAGCATAAGCAAGGAGCAACTTCTAAACATGCCCGAGAGCGTTGAGCAAGAGAAAGAGCCCGAAAGCGACAGCGCCGAAGGGCAGCAACAAGAAGACATCATTAACAACAACGAACCGCAATACGACGGCGGCTTCGACTTTGGAGACGACTTTTACCAATGAGCAACGGACTGTTACTTTGGGCCGACGACGAGATAGAGCTGCTCAAGGCCCACATACTTTTCCTCGAGAAGAAAGGATACGAGGTGGTGACGGTGACCAACGGCACCGACGCCATCGACCAATGCCGCACGCAAAACTTCGACCTCGTGCTGCTCGACGAGATGATGCCCGGCCTCAGCGGGCTCGAAACGCTGCAGAAAATAAAGGAAATCATGCCCGCCGTGCCGGTGGTCATGGTCACCAAGAGCGAAGAGGAGAACATCATGGACCAGGCCATCGGCTCGAAGATAGCCGACTACCTGATAAAGCCGGTCAACCCCAACCAGATTCTGCTGACACTGAAGAAGAACATACACCGCAAGGAAATAGTGGCCGAAGTGACGCAAAGCGGCTACCAGCAAGACTTCAGCCAGATATCGATGCAGATTGGCATGTGCCGGAGCCACACCGACTGGACGGAGCTGTACAAGCGGCTCGTGAGGTGGGAACTGGAGCTTAGCGGCACCGACAGCAACATGACCGAGATGTTGCAGATGCAGAAAGAAGAGGCCAACAACGCCTTCGCCAAGTTCATCAAGGGCAACTATGCCGGATGGATAGCATCGCTCACGCCCGGGGCCACGGCCGAAGGGCGCCCCACGCTGAGCCCCGAGGTGTTCAAGCGCAAGGTGTTTCCACTGCTCAACAAGGGCGAGAAGGTGTTCATGGTGGTCATCGACAACTTCCGCTACGACCAGTGGCGCATCATAGCCAGGGAGCTGGGCGACCTCTTCGACATCGACGAAGACCTCTACTTCAGCATACTGCCCACGGCCACACAGTACGCACGCAACGCCATCTTCAGCGGACTCATGCCCAACAAGATTGCGAAAATGTTTCCCGAACTGTGGGTCGACGAAGACGAGGAGGAAGGCAAGAACCTCAACGAGGGCCCGCTCATAAAGACGCAACTGGAGCGGTACCGCCGCCACGACACATTCTCGTATACGAAAATCAACGACTCGGCCGGTGCCGAGAAGTTCATGCAGAAGTTCAACCAGCTGGGGCACAACGCGCTGAACGTGGTTGTGTTCAACTTCATCGACATGCTGAGCCACGCCCGCACCGAGTCGAAGATGGTGCGCGAACTGGCCAGCAACGAGTCGGCCTACCGCAGCATAACGCTCAGCTGGTTCCGCCACTCGGTCATATCCGAGCTGTTCAAGCAACTAGCACAAACCAATTGCCGGGTCGTGGTCACCACCGACCACGGCTCGATACGCGTCAGCAAGCCGGTGAAGATTGTGGGCGACCGCAACACCAACACCAACCTGAGATACAAGCTCGGCAAAAACCTGGGCTACTCAGACAAAGACCTGTTCACCATTAAGGAGCCCGCCAAGGTGCAACTGCCCGCGCCCAACCTGAGCACGAGCTACGTCTTTGCCACCGGCAACTCCTTTTTTGCATACCCGAACAACTACAACTATTACGTCTCTTACTACAAAGACACCTTCCAGCACGGTGGTATTTCGATGGAAGAGATGATCATACCGATAATAACAATGACTGGAAAAAAAAGATAAGATGGAAATAAGAATAGACAGACTTGAGGACATACGCAATGCCGCAAGGCAGTTTGTTGACAACATGGGCAACGGCAACGTGTTTGCCTTCTACGGAAAGATGGGGGCGGGAAAGACCACTTTCATCAAGGCCGTGTGCGAGGAACTGGGAGTGGACGACGTGATTACCTCGCCCACATTTGCCATAGTAAACGAATACAGGGCCGAACCTTCGGGCGAGCTAATATACCATTTCGACTTCTACCGGATAAAGAAGATTGAAGAGGTTTACGACATGGGCTACGAAGACTATTTCTACAGCGGGGCACTGTGCTTCATCGAGTGGCCCGAGCTGATAGAGGAGCTGCTGCCGGGCGACGCCACCTGCGTGAGGATTGAAGAGAAGGAAGACGGCAGCCGCACGGTAACGTTCTGACCGAAGGCGGGGCGCAGCCGCGCCAACTCCAGGCAAAGGCAACCCTACGGAGTGCATCCAGAATGCACCGTGGGGTTGCCTTTCTGTTTCACCAATGCGAAAAAAGCACACGGAAGGCCTTCGGCGGCCATGGCGGCACAAGCCCAATGCTACCACATGGCGGCGCCACCGCGCGCAAATCCGGCTATCCGGCCAAGCAGGTCGGCCTCGTTGCGACTCATAGCGCTGCAGAAACCGGCAAAACTGCCGGCATCTTGCGCTATGGCCATGCCCAGTTTGCATAGCCTGCCGGCGGTGTCCTTTATGGCGCAAACGTCTTCCGACATCGTGCCGGGGTGAGGATAGAGCAGCATGCCGCGGGTCGAGCCGAAACGGTACATATACGTTATGGTCTTGTAATATATGGCTGTTGCCTGCGTCGAATCCTCGCCGTAAGCCCTCTTGCCGGCCAGCGGAACATACTTGGCGTCGGCCACCACGCACGGTTGGGTGCGGCTCATGAAGTCGGGATATATGGGTTGGAACCCGTCGAACAGGTACTGCCTGTGGCGCCCGGTGCGGTTTTCGGGGTGGATGAAGCCTCCGGCCAGCACCGTGGCCAGATATTCCTCCCACAGCCACGCGCCGTCGAACAGCAACCCGCCCACCCTGTCGTCACTGCTGCCATAGGCCATGCGGTCGCCGGCCAGTATGCGCAGGCACAGGCGCTGCAGCGTGCGGTAACCGGTGAAAAAGGGGTGTGACAGCGGCTTGAGGTTGGCCTCCACCACCCGCCGCAGCCCACGCGGGCTGTATGTGGGCCGGGTGATGTGGAACACCGTGTCTATAATGCTCCTCGTCTGGCTGTCGGCCGCAAGCAAGGCCCGCGCCAACGGCTTGGCCTTCAGGTGCTCGATGGTGTGCCTTACAAGCTGCATGAGGCTGTTGTCGGCGCTGTATTCGCGCATGGTGTAGGCCACGCTGCCCCTGAACGGCATGTTGGTGCGCAGGTGGCGCGCCATGTCTATGCGCCCCTTGACACCCGCGTCGTTGCACTGCCGGCCCACGTACGCCCTGTAGACGCCCTGGGCCCAGGCCCGCCTGAGGCAGCAGGGAAACAGGCAGTCAAGATAGTCAATCATGCCTAAGCCGCCTGCCGACTGGTCGAAATCGAGCATGTTGGCGTCAAACACCCTGCCCAGCATGTAATGAAGGAAATAGTCGGAGGCATCGTCGCGGGCAAAGCGCGACCTTATGTTCAGCCTCGTGGCATTGCGCCCCACGAAGCCCATCACATTGGCCGTGGCAAGGCGGCCGCCGCCAATGGTGAACACGGGCATGCCGCCAATGCCGTCGCGACTGTCGGAAAGGTCGTCGGGAAAGACGAGCAGGCCCGGGTTGCGCTCGCAAAGCTCGGCCAACGGCACGTTGCCAATGGCCTCGAGGTCGGCCAGGCACCCGGCCGGCACCTCCATACTGCCGCCGTTGTTGTCGGTGGTATACAGCCTCTCCATTGCCCTCTCAGCCCTTTCCGCCATCCATGAACGCCGTGCGCAAGGCCTCGAGCTTGGCGTCGGCCGCAGGCAGTCCGCGCAGATACTCCCTGAGCAGCGGCTCTATCCTGAAGCGCCACACGCCCTTGATGTCGGTGTCGGGGCGCCCGTCGGTGCCCAGAAAGTAGGCTCCGCCCACATGGTAGGCACTGCCTAGGCCTTCGGTTTCGGAGATGGCATCGTTAAGCCGCCCCATCCTTTCGGCCACGTCGGCCGGCAAACTCATGTTGACGGCGCTTTCCCCGGCCGTCACTTCCACCCACGCAAAGCGTCGGCGCATGGCAAAGTCGAAGCTCTCGACGCTTCGGTCTATGTCGTTCATGGTGCCAATGATGTAAACGTTGGCCGGAACATAGAACAGTTCGCTGCCCTCGTGCATGTTGGCATACTGCGTGGCCACGGCGCCGCGCGGGCCCCGGTAGCCCGGGTCGATGGAAAAGAAGAGCTCTCCGAACACCTTCGACACCTCGCCGCGGTTTATCTCGTCTATCACAAACACATATTTCCTGTCGGCCATGTCGGCCTTGTATTCCGGCACACCATAGTTGTCTTTCAGGTGCTGCAGTATGTTGCTCACGTATGCCATGTTGTAAATGCCGTCCTTGCGGCCTCCGTAGAGCCGCTTTATCGAGTCGATGTTGGCCGGGAAGTCGCGCCCCTCGGCAGCCTCGCTCTTGTCGGAGCGCACCCTGAACGTGACCCCGCCGCGGTAAGCCACCGAGAATTCGTAGCCACTCTTGTTCTTCACCTTGACGGGCGTTTCGCTGCAGTCGTCCTTGAATCGCTCTATGGCCTCATCAAGGCGGGCCATGCTCCCCTTCTCCATGGCCTTGCGGCAAAACTGCTTGAACACTCCGTCGCGCAACTCGAAACCCACGTTTCCGTTGTCGTCAGACTGCACGGGGCGCAGCCCTTCCACAAAGTCGGTGTAGTCGTATGAGGGATGGAACTGCACAAAGCCAAACTGCCCGCTGGCCGCGAGC
Organism: Marseilla massiliensis; assembly: GCF_016899955.1. Lineage (GTDB taxonomy): Bacteria > Bacteroidota > Bacteroidia > Bacteroidales > Bacteroidaceae > Prevotella > Prevotella intestinigallinarum. Next base: position 115,546 of record NZ_JACJJL010000004.1, read on the forward strand.
TGCTCGTCGGTGTCCACTCCCACCAGCTTCATTGCCATGCGGCGCGCAAGATATGTCTTGCCCGTGCCCGGGGGGCCGGTGAGCACCATGTTTTTCACCCTCTCGAGCATCTGTGCCTTCTCTTCGATATAATTGTCCATAAGGTATTGTTTGTTGTCTTTGTCCCGCAGATATTCAAGCAATTGCCACGGGTAAGTCACTATGTCCATTGGGTCGGCGGGCTGCAGTGCATCGCAAAACAGGCGCGTGATGTTGTAGCTGTTGGCAAACCAGTCGCCCTTCCTGTACTCGGGCAGCCTGTCGCTGACGTAGCGGCCCAACAGCATGTACAGCTCCTCGAGCTGATGCTCGGCCACGATAGAGCACAAGAGCCTTGGCTGCAGGCCGGCCACAAGGCGGTTGGTGGCCGCCCGCAGGTCTTGCGCTGTATGCGCGCGCACCACTTTCTTCAACTGCCTGTATGCCTCCCACTGCGGCTCGTCCTGGTGTTCGGCTATAGCCTTGAGCAGCGGCGCCACCTCGTGCCATGCGCTTTTGAGCCGTGCCCGGTCGTCGCGGGTGAAGTATTTCTGGGCGACGTTGGCCACACACTGGCCTTGGGAGCGCTCAAAATACTCGTAGAACACGCCCTTGTCCCAATCTTCCCACCGCTTGCCGGCCTGTGCCTCGGCAACAAACCGCGGCACGAAGCTCACGTAAGAGTCGTGCCATTGGCGGTATACCTCAATACGGCCGCACAACTGCCTCAACGATTCCTTCTCCATACACCACATTCAATGATAATTCAAAAAGCCGCGCCCTCGGCATTGTCAGAGCCACCGGACCTGGCCTCCGGGGCTGTCCGAATCGGGCGAGCCGGCCGCTGCAAAGCAACCGGCAAGCGCCGTTGCCGCCCGCAATACGCCTATCTGTCTGATGCCACTGTTTGCCTTGGCCATATACTGCCAAGTTGTCTGCCCCCAACATCCGGGCTGCAAGCCCCGGCAGGCCGCGACCTGAGCCGCTGGCACCGATTGCCTTTGAAAATGGAAATGCACTTCAAACGAGTGCAATGTGAGCTTGCTCACTGATTGCCGAGTGCAGCTTGTATTATGCAAAGATATACATAATAATCTCTCCGGCCAAGCGTTTTGACATAAAAGCCTATGCCCGCCCCTGCCGAACGGGCCGTTTGGCAGGGCAATACGGGCCGTTCGGCGGTGCAATACGGCATGTTTCAGGATGCAAAACGGCACCTATGGGCAACACACTGGCAACCAACCGTTTAGCAACACCCATTTTCTTCCGTTACGATACGGCCAAAGGCATTGCCGGCGGACTTGCTTGCACATTGCCCAAACAGCCACCGGCACAAAACGGCAGCGGTGGCACACGACCATCGCAGGTCGTGAGCCACCGCCCCGTTTGCCATTCGCCGAAGCCTGCAGGCAGCGTTACCAGCCGGCCACCGGCGGCGTAGGTCAATCCAGGTTTTGCTCCTGGAAGTCCATGTCGGCCTGCACCACGAAGAACACCTCGGCCGGATCGAAGTCGCCTCGGCCCTCTTCCGATGCCTTGGCGCACACATAGTCGGCCACCTTCTGCAGGTCGATGTCCACGTAACCCTCCTCGTCGGCGTCGGCCTCAAGCACTCCGCTCTCAAAGTAATAGTCAACGATGGTGTCCATCATGTAGCGCAGGTCGGCCTCGCTGTACTTCTCTTTCAGGTCGGCGGGCAGCACGTCGAGAATGTATTCCACCTCGCGCGCGTTCTCTTCATCGTCGAGCCGCAGCTCTTCCTCAAAGTCGGCCATGGCCGTTTAGAGCAAAGATTGGAACTTCTCGTCGAGCTTCTGCTTCGACACAGCGCCCACGATCTTGTCTACTACCTGCCCGCCCTTGAAGAACAACAGTGTCGGTATGTTGCGTATGCCGAACTCGGCGGCAATGTCTTCGCACTCTTCAACGTCGCACTTGCCCACGTTGAGCTTGCCGTCATACTCCTTGGCCAGCTCTTCAACGATAGGTGCTATCATGCGGCATGGGCCGCACCATGTTGCCCAGAAGTCAACGACCAAAGGCAGTTCGCCATTCTTCAGCGACTCGAAATTCTCGTTTGTGATTTTTACTTCCATTGTCTCTTTCGTTTATATTGTTAATGTCTTGAATTGATTCACATGCTATCCCGACAGCAAAAGACATGCCACAAATGGCGCCCTTGGCCTTCCGCCCTGTCAGTTTATCTTGTAATCAAGCGCCGGGGTTTGCTCTATGTAAGCTATGAGGTTGCGTTTCACGTCGACGGTGCGGTTCTGGCTGCGCAACAGCACGTGGTTTTTCCCCCTCGAGTCGTGCAGCCTGAAGAAGAGCTTTGTCTGCCCCGGGTTGTCGCAAATTATCTCGTTGAGCTCCTCGACCACCTTCTCGTCGAGCAAGTCGGCGCTGAGCGAGATGGTAATCCTGTCGATGGCCTTGTCCTTAATGGTCTGCAGGTATTCGATGTTCTGTATGCGCAGGTCGAAAAACTTGCTGTCGCGGTATCGCTGCTGGCACTTTGCCGTTATGTATACGGCGCACCCTTCCTTGAACATGCCGCTCCACCGGCCCCACTCTTCGCCGAACATGGCGAGCTCGCCGCTTCCGGCAAAGTCTTCGATGGTGACGAAGCCGCAGGGTTTTCCCGTCTTTGTGAACTTCGACTTTATGGCCGTAACGATGCCCCCAATGACCACCGACTCACGCCCGGACAGCGCCGACACGTCGGCAAGCTCGGAGCAATGGGTGTTGCAAAGGTTGTCGAGCACAATCTTGTATTCATCGAGCGGATGGGCCGAGAGGTAAATGCCGACGAGGTCGCGCTCGCGGTTCAGCCTCTCGATGTCGCTCCATCGCTCGCCCTTTATTATGGGCGGGGTGGCTATGGCCACCTCGTTGTCGCCGCCGAAGAGCGAGTTGCGCATCTGCATCTGCTCCGCCTGGTATGTCTGTCCGTAGCGCACGAGCGTGTCGATGAACGCCTCGCCCTTGGCGTTGGTGGCAAAGAAGTCTTCGCGCTTCATTGCCCCGAAGCCGTCGAACGCCCCGCTGAGCACGAGCGACTCAACCCCCTTGCGGTTGACGGCGCCAAGGTTGACACGCTGCATGAAGTCGAACACGTCTTTGTAAGGCCCGTTCTTCTCACGCTCGTCGATGATGGCGTCGGCCGCCGCGCCGCCCACGCCCTTGATGGCGCTTATGCCGAAGCGTATCTCGCCCTTCTTGTTGGCGCTGAATTTCTGGCGGCTCTCGTTGACGTCGGGGCCCAGCGTGGGTATGCCCATGGCCCGGCACTCGTCCATGAGCTTTGTTATTTCGGTTATGTTGTCGAGGTTTCGGCTCATCACGGCAGCCATGTACTCCGCCGGGTGGTGGGCCTTGAGGTAGGCAGTCTGGTAAGACACCCATGAGTAACAGGTGGCGTGGCTCTTGTTGAAGGCGTACGAGGCAAACTTCTCCCAGTCAGACCATATCTTCTCGAGCACCTTGGGGTCGTGGCCGTTGGCCTTTCCGCCTTCGATGAACTTTGGCTTCATCGCGTCGACTATGGCCTTCTTCTTCTTGCCCATGGCCTTGCGCAGCGCGTCGCTCTCGCCTCTGGTGAAGTTGGCGAGCTGCCGCGAGAGCAGCATGACCTGCTCCTGGTAGACTGTTATGCCGTATGTGTCCTTGAGATATTTCTCCATGCAGGGTATGTCATACCTTATTTCCTCCTTCCCGTTCTTGCGCGCTATGAACGAAGGGATATAGTCCATTGGGCCCGGACGGTAGAGGGCGTTCATGGCTATGAGGTCTTCAAACACGCTGGGATGGAGCTCCCTGAGGTATTTCTGCATGCCGGGCGACTCAAACTGGAACGTTCCTATCGTGCGGCCCTCGCAATACAGCTGGTAGGTTAGCGGGTCGTCGATGGGTATGGTGTCGAGGTCTATCACCTTGCCCGTGGTCAGCCTCACGTTCTCGACGGCCTCCTTGAGTATCGAAAGCGTCTTCAGGCCGAGGAAGTCCATCTTTATCAGCCCCGTCGACTCGATGACATGGCCGTCATACTGCGTGCACCTCAGCTTGTGGCCCGGGTCAGACTTGTCTTCGGCAATGGACACGGGAACCCAGTCACTGATAGGATCGCGGCAGATGATGAAGCCACATGCGTGGATGCCGGTGCCGCGAACAGTGCCCTCGAGCATCTTTGCGTACTCCATGGTGTTGTGCAACTTGGGGTCGGGACTGGCCTCGGCCTCGCGCAACTCGGGTATGCACTTGATGGCGTTGGTAAGGTTCATCTTCAGCCCGTCGGGCAGTTTGTCTGGTATTTGCTTGCAAAGGTAGTTGGCTTGCTCAAGCGGCAGCTTCTCGACACGGGCCACATCCTTTATCGAGTTCTTCGTGGCCATGGTGCCGTAGGTTATGATGTGGGCGCAGTTGTCGTGCCCGTACTTGTCTTCAACCCACTCGAGCACCTTGCCGCGGCCGTCGTCGTCGAAGTCGGTATCGATATCGGGGAGCGATATTCGGTCGGGGTTGAGGAAGCGCTCGAACAGCAAGTCATACTTGATGGGGTCTATCTTGGTTATCCCGAGGCAGTAGGCCACCACCGAACCGGCCGCCGAGCCACGCCCGGGGCCAACCATCACGCCCAGCTCATCGCGCGCGGAGTTGATGAAATCCTGCACGATGAGGAAGTAACCGGGGAAACCCATGGTTTTCATGATGTGCAACTCGAAGCGCACCCGCTCTTCGACCTCGTCGGTGAGCGGGTCGCCATACAGTTTCCTGGCGCCCTCGTAGGCGAGCTTGGCCAGGTAGTCTGCCTCGAACTTTATGCGGTACAGCTTGTCGTAGCCGCCCAGTTTCTCTATCTTCTTCTCGCCCTCTTCGCGCGGAAGCGGGTTCTGTCCGTTCTCGTCGCTGGTAAACTCGGCAAACAGCTGCTCCTCGGTGAACTTGGCCCGCCACTGCTCCTCGGTACCAAACGACTCGGGAATGGGGAAGAAGGGCATGATTGGCGAGTGCTCGATGCTGTACAGCTCAACCTTGTCGAGCACCTCGAGAGTGTTGGCCATGGCCTCGGGCAGGTCGCCGAACACCTCGTTCATCTCGGCCCTCGTCTTAAACCACTCCTGCTTTGAGTACAGCATTCGGGTGGGGTCGTCAAGGTCTTTGCCCGTTGAAAGGCACAGCAGGTGGTCGTGGGCCTCGGCGTTCTCCTGGTCGACAAAGTGAGCGTCGTTGGTGCAAACTATCTTTACGCCATACTCGCGGGCCAGCTGCATGAGCACACTGTTGGCCCGCTGCTGCAACGGATAGGTCTCGCGGTTGGCCCGTATCGACGGGTCTTTCACCTCGTGGCGCTGCAACTCGAGGTAGTAATCGTCGCCGAAGACCCGCTTATACCACTGCACGGCCTCCCGCGCGCCCTCTATGTCGCCCTTGAGCACCTTCGACGGCACCTCGCCGGCTATGCAGGCCGAGCAAACTATGAGCCCTTCGTGATGGCGCTCCAAGTCGGCACGGTCGGTGCGCGGGCGCATATAGAAGCCGTCGGTCCACGAGTTTGACACGAGCTTTATCAGGTTTTTGTAGCCAAGATAGTTCTTGGCAAGCACTATAAGGTGGTAACCGCTCCGGTCTTCCTTCCCGGCGCGGTCTTCCTTGTTATGGTGAGCCACGTACATCTCGCACCCGAGGATGGGCTTGAACGGCTCCAGGCCCTCCTTCTTGCGCTTGGAGTTGACTCCCGCGCAATAGTCCCAGAACTCCTTTATGCCGAACATGTCGCCGTGGTCGGTTATTGCCATGCCGCGCATTCCGTCGGCCACGGCCTTGTCGACCAGCTTCTGGATGCTCGACTGGCCGTCTAATATCGAGTAATATGTATGTACGTGAAGATGAACGAAATCCTGCATTATGAATGTATTTGGCTGCGTTTTTGTGGCTCAAAGTTACGCCTAATCTCCGAGACGGCCAAAAGAATAAGGCAAAAATTTGCGTGATAAACGAAAAAGCCTTACCTTTGCATCGGCTAAAGCCGCTCCGCCGCAGGCGGCCCGGAGCGCACGGGAACGGCGCCTTGGCCCGCAAAGTAATCAAAACAATCTGAAATGCACCCCATGGGAAGAAGAATAAGAAAACTGAAGAAGATCAGAATCCACCGCGAGGGCACCGACACGCTCGTCTACAGCATGGCGGCCATCGTGGCCGTGGCAGCCGTCCTTTGGCATTTCTGCGACTCCAAGATACCTTTCTGGTCGTTCGTCATCGTCTTTGGCGCGGCGTGGGCCATCGTGCTCAACTTCTACCGCTGCCCCATCCGCTACTTCAACGACGACACGGAGCGCACTGTTGTCGCCCCGGCCGACGGCAAGGTAGTGGTCATCGAGGAAGTGGAGGAGCACGAGTATTTCCACGACCGCAGGCTCATGGTGTCTATATTCATGAGCCTGTTCAACGTACACGCCAACTGGTTTCCCGTGGACGGCAAGGTGAAGTTTGTGCGCCACCAAGACGGCAACTACCACAAGGCATGGCTGCCCAAGGCCAGCGAGGAGAACGAACGCGCCGACGTGATGATAACCACGCCCGAGGGCGAAGACATCCTCTGCCGCCAGATAGCCGGGGCCATGGCCCGGCGCATCGTGACATACGCCAAGGAAGGCGAGGAATGCTATATCGACGAGCACCTGGGCTTCATAAAGCTCGGGTCGAGGGTAGACGTTTTCCTGCCCATCGGCACCGAGGTGTGCGTGAAGATGGGGCAGGCCACCACCGGCGACCTGACGGTGATAGCGCGCCTCAAAGACAAGAAAAACACTGACAAACAGGCATAAGCCACCATTGGCAGCAACATACGGGCTTGCGGAACGGGCCGTTCCGCAAGCCCGTATGGCGTATATTGCACCATGAAAGCGGCCGTTTCGCAACGCGGGAAAGGCCATCCTGCAAAACCCTGTGGCCCAGGCAGATGCGCGGAGGCGCCGCCATCGTCGGGAATATTGACAACAGCCATGTGCCGACAACGGCGGCCCAGCGACCACGCCCGCCTGCCCCACGGCCCCGGCAGGCACACCAACGACAGCCGCAGCAACCGTGGCACCAGCCCCGCACCTGCGCCCCCGGACGGCGACGGCCAGAAAACGTGGGAATGGGCGCACCACGGCCAAAGGCCACAATTACCCGTCGGACTCAGCTACGGAGGGCACTGACGGGTAGCGACGAGGTGAGAATTTACATTAATTTGCATTGCATTTTGTAAAAAAACGCTGAGTTTATGACTAAAAAGGCTATCTTTGCACTTGGTTAGACAAGGCCGAGGCTATCGGCAAGCCTAATGAAACGCATATTCAACAAACAAAAAATGGCAAACGGAATAACACGGCACATACCAAACACCATCACCTGCTGCAACCTCATATCGGGGTGCATAGCCACCTACCATGCGTTCTTCGGATGCTTCGAGACGGCATTCCTGTTCATCGTCATAGGGGCGGTGTTCGACTTCTTCGACGGCATGAGCGCGCGGCTTCTCGGCGTTTCGTCGCCCATAGGCAAGGAACTCGACTCCCTGGCCGACGACGTCACTTTCGGCGTGGCCCCCTCGGCAATGACTTTCACGCTGCTCTCCACCGCCACGTGGCCCGCACAGCTTGGGGCCGTGGCCGCGGTGCTGCCTTACACAGCGTTCATCATGGCTGCCTTCTCGGCCCTCAGGCTGGCCAAGTTCAACCTCGACGAGCGCCAGTCCACATCGTTCATCGGACTGCCCACGCCGGCCAACACCCTGTTTTGGGCGGCACTGATAGTGGGCGCGGGCGACACTATAGCCACCTCTGCATGGGGCGCCCCGGCCGTGGTGGCCATGGTGCTCGTTAGCAGCTGGCTGCTCGTGGCTGAAATACCGATGTTTGCGCTCAAGTTCAAGACGTGGGGATGGCGCGGCAACGAAGTCAAGTATGTCTTCGCGCTCACCTCCATCGTAATAATATGCCTTCTGGGCACCATAGGTGTGGCCGCGGCCATAGCATGGTATATGCTGCTCTCGGCCGTGCAACAGCACCGAAACAAGTAAAAAGGAGGGAATAGCCATGCTCCACTTTCTGTCAGTACTGCTCCTGTTCTTGCTGTTCGCGGTGGTCATAGCCATCGCCGTAGGGGCCTATCTGCTCAACAAGGGCATACGGATGTTCCGAAAGGCGGCCGACAAAGCCACCGGCAGGCAGACGCACACCGAGGCCGACGGCGGCCGGCGCGGCAGAGCATCGGGCCGCGGGGGCGGAACGGCGCACACTGCCACGGGCGAGACGATAATAGACACACGCGACAGGGCCACCGCCAACCGGCGGATATTCGCCGACGACGAGGGCGAATACGTAGACTTTGAAGAGGAGAAATAAAATGCAGAAAGCGGCTTGCACGCCCCCGGGGCGAAGCAAGCCGCTTTGCGTTATAGCACTTGGCTGCGAGACGTTCAGTTGCCGACGAAGAGCTGCCCGAAAGCCCCTGTGGTGGAAGCGTGGTAGCGCACCAGCTTGTTGGTGGCGTCGGTCGACTGCCCGCCGCTCTGTATGAAACCGCCGTTGTTTAGGTCGTAAGTCCTGTTGCAGTTGCGGCAGGTGGCCATCCCGCGGCTGTCGATGGTCAAGACGCGGTCAATGATGCCCGTGCCCGTATAGCACACGGGGCACTGCGCGTCGTAGGCATAGAACACGGGCGAGGTGATGTCGGCGTTGCCGTAGCCCACTATGAGCCCATTCTGCCTGCCCAGCCGCCGCGTGCGCTGCATGTCGACGGCGTTGGCGATGCTGCTCGACGAGAGCCCCTGGTTGTTTGTGAACTCGAAATAGGTAGCCCCCGACTCACGCGTCTCCCTGACCAGGCAGAACACACCGGGCGACATGGAGGCCATGGCCGTGGCCAGGGTGCTGTTCTGGTGTACAGAGTTGTCGAACACAAAGTAGCAGGGCTCGTCGCTAAACTGCTCTTCAGCCTTGCTGCACGAACAGAGCGACACCGCCGCAACCAGCGCGGCAGCCATTGACAAACCCACGGCCTTCATGCCAGCAGGGCCCTTTCCGCCTCCAGCATCCTGTCGAAGTGGAAGCCTTCCATGTTGTCGTCCATCATTGCCCTGATGCAGTCGGTCTGCAGGTTGCCTATGCTCCCCTCGTGGGTGTGGTGTATGCTCTTGTCGGGAACGAAAGTGCCGGCCTCAATCTCCAGTCCCACCTTCTTGTAGGCGTCGCGGAAGGGCATGCCTGCGGCGGCCAGGCGGTTGACCTCCTCCACAGAGAACATGGCATCATACATCGGGTTGTCGAGTATGTGCTCGTTCACCTCCATGCGGTTGATGATGTATGCCGTCATGCCAAGGCAGTCTTTCAGCTCGCCGAAAGCGGGCAGGAACACCTCCTTAATAATCTGAAGGTCACGGAAATAGCCCACCGGCAGGTTGTTCATAATGAGCGTTATCTGCTGCGGCAGGGCCTGCAGCTTATTGCTCTTGGCGCGTATCAGCTCAAACACGTCGGGGTTTTTCTTGTGCGGCATGATGGAGCTGCCGGTGGTGCACTCCTTGGGCAGGCGCACGAAAGAGAAATTCTGGCTGTTGAAAAGGCAGGCGTCGAAAGCCAGCTTCGCCAGCGTCCCGGCGATGGAAGCCATGGCAAAGGCCACGTTGCGCTCCATCTTGCCGCGCCCCATCTGCGCATACACCACGTTGTAGTCCATGGAGTCGAACCCCAGCAGCCGCGTGGTCATGGTGCGGTTGAGCGGGAACGACGAACCGTAACCGGCTGCAGAGCCGAGCGGGTTGCGGTTGGTCATGCGGTAAGCGGCCTGGAGGAAGAGCATGTCGTCGGCCAGGCTCTCGGCGTAAGCGCCGAACCAAAGGCCGAAAGAGCTCGGCATGGCCACCTGCAGATGGGTGTATCCCGGCATGAGCACGCCCTTGTAGCGCTCGCTCTTGGCCAGCAGCTCATCGAAAAGGGCCTTCATGCCGTTGGCGATGTCCATCAGCTCATGCCTCGTGAACAGCTTAAGGTCTACCAGCACCTGGTCGTTGCGCGAGCGCCCGCTGTGTATCTTCTTGCCCATGTCGCCCAGACGGCGCGTCAGCATCAGCTCCACCTGCGAGTGAACGTCCTCAACCCCGTCTTCAATCACGAAGCCGCCGTCGTCGCACAACTTGTATATGGCCTTAAGCTCAGCCAGCAGGCAGCGCAGCTCATCGGCCGAAAGCAACCCTATGCTCTCAAGCATCGTTATGTGGGCCATGGAGCCCAGCACATCATATTTGGCGAGATAAAGGTCGAGTTCACGGTCGCGCCCGACGGTGAATCGCTCGATTTCCTTGTTAATCTCGAAGTCTTTTTCCCAAAGTTTGTTTGACATTTTTGGTTGGTTATTGTTTCGGTATACAGCATTCTATACCATCAAGCGCCGCCATGCAAAGCCTTCAGCCCGGCCGTGCGGCCATGGCAGGCCCCGCATAGGCCCGCCGGCTCATTCATACCTTATGGCCGCCAGGGCGTCGGCAATCTTCTCCACGCCCTCCTTAAGCGGCCCCTGCACCATCCCTTTGATAAAAGGATTGAGCTCGGCCTTTATCGTCAGCTTCATCTTCGAAGTGGCGTCGGTCACCGGCAGCACCTGTATCCACAGGTCAAACGGTATGGGCGACTGCTCGGTGGCAAACTTTATGCACTTCGGTTCGTCGCGTTCCACTATCCGCAGGCGCAGTTCGCCTACCGGAGGGGCGGTCACCGCGATGGTGTCGCGGTCGAAACGGAAATCCCTTATCTTGTCTTCCGGTATGCGGTCACGCACTTTCTCAATGTTGCCCAGGTCGCTCAGCATGGCGTAAACGGCCTGCTGTGAGTATGGTATCTGCTTTATGCTGCTTTCAAACTTGCTCATCAATATGTCGGAAAATAGTAAGTAGTAAGACAGGGGGGAGGACACGGGCGCGCCGGCCCACACAAACGGGAGCCTCAGCCCGTGCCCCCTCCCCAACGTCGGTGTATCGGTTTATCTGTTGTTCCAGTTTGCCGGGTCCTTGCGCCACTCGTGGATGACCTCCACATCCTCGGGTTTGATGTAGCCGATGGCAAGCGCATGCTTCACCACGTGGTCATAGTCGGTGAGCGTGACGAGCTCTACGCCGGCCTTGGCAAAGGCTTCTTCGGCCACAGGGAAGCCATAGGTGTATGATGCCACCATGCCTATCACCTCACAGCCGTTGTTCCTTATGGCCTCGACAGCCTTCAGGCTGCTTCCTCCTGTCGACACCAAGTCTTCGACGACAACCACCTTTGAGCCCGGCTCAAGGTTGCCCTCGATGAGGTTTTCCAGCCCGTGGTCCTTTGGCTTGCTGCGCACGTAGACGAAGGGCAGGCCCATCTCGTCGGCCACCAGCGCCCCTTGCGCGATGGCACCCGTGGCCACCCCCGCAATGGCTTCGGCCTCGGGGAAGTGTTCCTGTATGGCGTGGCACAACTCAGTCTTTACGAAACTGCGCAGCCTCGGGTACGACAGCGTCTTGCGATTGTCGCAGTAGAACGGCGACTTCCATCCTGATGCCCATGTGAACGGGCTGTTGGGTTGCAGCTTTATAGCCCTCACTTCGAGCAGCTTGGCCGCAAATGTTGTCTTGATAGAGTCCATCTATTACATTGTTTAATGGTTTGTATTAGTTTGCAAAGGTAGGAAACATTTGCCAAAGAAACCGCTTCATGCCGTTAAAAAAGATTATTGCGGCATTCACTTGGTAAAGCCGAGCGTCATGATGCTGACAGTTGTGCCCGGCACTGCGGCCACTGCCGAGGCGCAGGCCATGACGGTTGCCCCTGTGGTGAACACATCGTCGACCAGCAGCACGTGCTTTCCCAGCAGCCTTTCCTGCCGCCTTACCTCGAAGAGGCCGCTCACGTTGCCAAGCCGTTCCCACCGTCCGAGTTTCGTCTGGCTTGTCTTGAAGGCCTTGCGACAGACGCTGCGCTCATCTACCGGTATGCCCGTGAGCGAGCTAACCCCTGCCGCCACCTCGGCGCTCTGGTTGTAGCCACGCTCGCGGAGCCGCTTCCTTGCCAGCGGCACCGGCACTATGACATCCACGCCGTCGAAGAAGCCGGCCGCCATGAACTCGCCGGCGGCAAGCCGTCCCAGCGCTACGCCTATGTCGGGGCGCCCTTTGTACTTCAGCGAGTATATCATGCGGCTCACCTCCGAATGGGGTTCGAAATAGAAAAACGACGCCGCACGCTCCACGTCGGCCTGCCCCCAGAAAGCCTGGGCCACGGGGTTGTCGTATGGCCTGAGGCAGAAGCCGGTGCGGGGCAGCCTGAGGCAGCAGGCCGAACACAGCGCGTGCTCGGTGACCGACAGCCGGCTGCCGCAGACGGCGCACAGCCTCGGCGACACGAAGTCGAGCACCCTACTCCACAAACTCACCCCCATAGCCCTCGTCGATGTCGTCGGGCACGTCGATGCAGCGGCGTATGAGCGCATAGTCGAAGCCCCGGCCCAGCGCAAAGCGCACCAGCTTGCGGTTCAACTCATATCTGTCGGCTGCCTTGATGCTGCGGCCGCGGCTTTTGAGCAGTGGGCGCAGCACGGCCAGATACTCGTCGTCGGCTATCTCTCCCAGCACGAGCTGCCTTGTGGGCTCGTCGATACGCTTGGCCCACAGGGCCTGCTCCACCTTCCGCCGCCCCCACTTGTTGTACCGAATCTTGTCGAGGGCGAAGGCCCTGGCGTAACGTTCATCGTCGACAAACTTGTTTTTCGTGAGGTATTCCATCACCCGTGCCTGCGCATCGGGGGCCATACCCCACTTCCTCATCTTGTCTTCCATCTCGCCCGAGCAGTGCTCGGCCTGCGAGCAAAGGGTGGTGAGGCGCAGCAGCGCCTCCTTTTCTGGCATTTCTCCTGAAGTCATTCCAATGTAGATTTCGTAAACCTCGGCCGGCCATACCTGTCGTTGCGCACCTCTGCCGTGGCAAAGCCCTCTGCCAGCAGCAGGCTGCGCATCTCGCCGGCCAGTGCCTCGTTGATTTCAAAATACAGCTCGCCGCCCGGGCGCAGGGCCGCCTTGGCGTAGCGCGCTATGGCCCGGTAGAAGAGCAGCGGGTCGGCGTCGGGCACGAAAAGGGCCCCGGCGGGCTCGTAGTCCAACACGTTGCGCGCCATGGCGGCGCGCTCGCCAAGGCGCACGTAGGGCGGATTGCTCACCACCGCGTCCCACATTGCCGTGTGGGCCGGCGGGTCGAGGGCGTCGACAAGGGCAAAGCCTACACGTGCGCCCAGCCTCCCGGCATTGCCCGAGGCCACCTGCAAGGCGTCGGCAGACACATCCCACGCCGACACGGCAGCCCCAGCCACGTCGAGCGCCAGCGTGACGGCTATGCAGCCGCTGCCGGTGCCGATGTCGAGCAAGGCCGGCGAGGCGCATCCCCTGGCGGCCAGGCCCTGCTCAACCCACAGGCACAGGTCTTCGGTCTCGGGCCTCGGTATGAGCACACCGGGCCCCACGGAGAACGCCCGCCCGCAGAAGTCGGCATGGCCGAGCACATACTGCACAGGCTCGGAGCGCAAGAGGCGCTCCATCATTTCGCCCATCAGGCGCTGGTCGTCTGGAGATAATTGTGTAACTTTGCCGCAATAAATGTCGGCTACAGACAAGCCGAAACGCTCTTCAAGCACATAGCGCACGATGGCCCGGGCCTCGCCGCTGCCATAGATGGCAGCCAGCGGCCGCCAAAGGTCGTCGTAAGTCATGATGCAAAAGTAACAAATTAAGCCACAAAAACCAAATGAAAGAAGACAAAATATACATGCGCCGCTGCCTGCAGCTGGCTGCCTGCGGCATGTACGGAGCCCGGCCCAACCCCATGGTGGGCGCGGTGATAGTGGCTCCGGGCGGAAGGATAATAGGCGAAGGCTGCCACCGGCACTGCGGCCAGGGCCACGCCGAGGTGAACGCCTTTGCATCTGTGGCCCCGGCCGACGAGGCCCTGCTCGCCGAATCGACCATGTATGTAAGCCTGGAGCCCTGCGCCCACTATGGCAAGACACCGCCCTGCGCCGACCTGATAATAAGGAAAGGGGTGCGGCGCGTGGTGGTCGGGTGTGTCGACCCGTTCGCCAAAGTGCACGGAATGGGCATACGCAAGCTGCGCGACGCAGGCGTCGACGTCACCGTCGGTGTGCTTGAGCGCGAGTGCGCCGAGCTCAACCGCCGCTTCTTCACGTTCCAAACGCTAGGCCGGCCCTACATCACGCTGAAATGGGCGCAGTCGGCCGACGGGTTCATCGACAGCGGCTTCCGCCCCACGATGATATCAACACCGTTCACACAGATGCTTGCCCACAAACTGCGCACAGAGTGCCAGGCCATCGTGGTGGGCCGCGTCACCGACGAGCGCGACCACCCGCAGCTCAACATACGCCACTGGAGCGGGCCCGCCCCGCGCCGCATGGTGCTGAGCCACAGCCACGACATCGACGCCATATTGGCCGAGTGCCGGGCCGACAGCCTGCAGTCGCTGCTCGTGGAGGGCGGGGCCGCCACCCACCGGGCCTTCATTGAGCGCGGGCTGTGGGACGAGATACGCGTTGAGACGGCCCCCCTGGCCCTGCACCGCGGCACCCGCGCCGCCACGCTGCCCGACTGCCTGGCGGTGAAGAGCCACACCGTCTGCGGCAACAACGCCATCACCGTATACGTAAGGGAGCAACGACTGGCGAGCAGACCGGCCGACGCCGGAACGGCCCATTAGCAGCCTTGGCAAACGCCTGGCAGTCAACAGAATAGCAATACCTGCCGTTTTGAAGTGTAAAACGGCAGGTATTGCTACATGAAACAGGCCGTTTTGCAGTGCAAGACGGCCCTTTTCGCAATTCAATGGCACTGAGGCCAAACCGGCGTCAGGGCAACATGGGGCTCTACGCGCGCCGCAATCGCCGCGGCAAGGCCATAGGCCGGGCTTTGGCCGGGGGCAATGCCGCAGGCTCACCTCACCGTCACGACCACGCGGGCATAGCGGGTGAGCGCCGGCGTACCGTCGTCGGTCACGGTGCAAACAAAATGGATGGTGTCGCCGGGCTTTGCGTCGGACGGCGCCACTACGCCCACCTTGGGCACGCAGCCGCCACTTATTTCTTGGCCGCGGTATGTGCCGGCCTCGGCATAATGCCACCAACGGAAAGCCCGTCGGTCGCCGTCGGGGTCGGCCGAGGCCGTTGCGTCGAGCGTCAGGGCCTCGCCCGGCCTGGCACAGATGTCGGCAGGCGTGTCTACCAGGCTCACCACGGGGTGGTGGTTGGCCTCGGCATATCCCTTCACGCACCAGTCGGCCCGAGCTGCAAAATCGTTCTGCACATCCTTGAGCCACCTCCATATTGGCTTGAAGTAAGCCGTGCGCACGGCCACCAAGTCGGGGTAGGCCCAGTGCTCCATCATCTTCGACCAGCTGTTGGCAAAGCCCCACTGCCCGTCGGGGTGGCCGTAGCCGCCGGCAGGCGGTATGTCCATCCACACATTGGCCCTCACCGGCTCGTAGCGCCCGCCCCATCCGCCGTAGGAAGGCGACTCGAGGCTGCGCAGTCCGTTGGGGATGGCGTGCAGGAAGGCCGGCGTGTCGCCCTCGCCGTTGAACGCCCCGTTTTTGTTTTCATAGGCAGCGCACAGCGGCCCGTGGCCTTCGATGATGTTTCCGGTCATCCATTCGGCCCCGAAGAAAGGCTTGACGTCGGCCGGCAGCACCTTCGGCCAGATGTAGGCCATGCAGTCAAACTGGTCGGAAATGATTGTTGTGATGCCAAACCTCTCCCAATGCGGCCTGATGTACCGCTGTTAAGTGCTGTCTTGCTCCCATATAAGAAACAGCCTCATGCGCGCCGCCACCTCGGCCATGCGCCCGGGATGCTCCTCCTCTTATTATGCGCAAAGCTCGCGATATGGTGTTGCAGCCGCCCCAAGCCTGCACCCACACGGGGCGCGGGTCGGTGTCGTCGAGCAATATCCCGGCTATAAACTCGGCCCCTTCGGTGCGCAGGCCGTCCTCGCCCACGCCGCTGATGTTGCCCACGCGCCACCGGGCGAGCAGGCTGTCGGGATGGGGGTAATGGGGCGAATGCGTCTTTAGGTTGCCATAGACGCGGGCGTACAGCCTTATGTAATCGCGCCCCCAGTCCACGGGCTAGAGGGCATTCCTGCCCCGGCCGCCCAACCAGTGGAACTCGGAACTGCTGTTCACTATGGCTTCCACGTCAAACTCATTGCACGTGAGCAGAAACCTCACCATCGAAGCCTTGTCGTCGGCCTCGCCGTCGGTAGTGACAATGACGCGTGGCCTTTCGCCCGCGAATAGGCGGCCCAAGCCACCGGGCGGCATCAGCGCCACCAGGACAACCAGCAAGAATATCTTTTTCATGCCATCGCATCGTTTGCAACAACATGTGTTTTTAATGTCAGTGGGTGGCCTCATACCACGACGTGGCGGCCCAGTCGGCGGCATAGCTGCTCGTGGTGGGCGCCGAGGTGGTAATGCCCGAGTAGGCCCTGATGTCCTCGGCCCCGCTGAATGCCGAGTAATACTGCGGGGTATGGGCCTTGTAGGGCACCGCCCTGTCGAGCTGCCCCTCAAACTCTGACAGCAGCGCCGTGTCGGTGCAGAGGGCTGCCACATAGTCGCCAAGGTCGTAGAATATGGGCGGGCGGTATCCGTCCATGCGCTGCAGGCTGGGCAGCAGCGAGGCGTCGAGGTCGCAGGCCGCCTCAATCTTGCGCAACACGCGGGCCAGGCTGTCGAGCTCTGAGGTGCGCGTCACGCCGATGGTGCCGTAAGGATAGGTGTAAGAACTGTAGAAATCGAGGAACTTGGAGCACACGGCCTCATAGTCGGGCTCGCCGAGCAGCTCGGCCCCCACCTCGGCATAAGGCATCCCGTAGGCCATTATCTCGGTGGGGCAGGCTATTAGATAGTCGGTGACGTGGCGCAGGTCGTAGGCCACCTCGACCGACGACATGTAGCAGTCGTCGAAGAGTATGAAGTCGAGGTGCATGCCGGCGCCCTCTATCCCCTCTGCCAGCGTGGTGATGTCGGTCTGCACGCTGGGCGTCCGCCCGCCGAAGAAGCGGGTCAGCGGCCCTCCGCCGGCATCCCAGTGGTAGCCCTGCCGTGGCGCCAAGCGCATTGCCCTGGACTGGCTGACGGGCACCCAGCCCATGCCGTGGCAGCCTATTGTCATGGCATAGTGCTCGGCCGGCGCCTCGGCCTTGACGTCGGCAAGTATCGAGGCTATGCCCTCGGCAGTGGTGTACGATGGCGACGAGTAATCCCTGAGCTTCACTTGGCGGCAGCCGGAGCCGTCGGGCACGAGCTCGAACAGCTGCGCCTCGGTGGCCGTGGTGCACATGAAGACCAGCACCCGCTGGCCGTCGAGCCCCTGGGCCTCTATGGCTTTCTTCATGTCGGATATGTTGTTGTAGAAATAATTGGTCAGGTCGGTAGACCATGGCAGGTACATCAGCAACGTGCGGCTCACCGTGGCAGGCGGCGTCACGGGGTCGGGCTCGTCGGTGTCGTCGTCACACGACACCACGGCCAAGGCCATCATTGCGCCCATGGCCAACGTTGCCATGCGCCGCAAGGCGAGTGGTAGTGATGAGATGGCGTAGTTCATTGTCTGTGCGTTGGTTTAGTCGAATATAAAAGGATTAGCCTGTGGGGCCGCTCACACGTAGGCGAGCAAGTCGGCGAAGCGCTCTATGCGCACCATGTGCGTATGCTCGAAGTCTTCAACCTGCTCGAGCTTCCATGTCACGTGAAACGGTATGTGTACGGCCCGTGCCCCTGCCGCCAGTGCCGGGGCCACGTCGCTCTTGAGCGAATTGCCCACCATGAGCACACTGCCGGGGGCCACACGCATTCGGCGGCACAGGTTGAGGAAGGCCCGCTCGGTCTTGTCGGACACTATTTCCACGTGCTGGAAATACTTCTCGAGCCTCGAGCGGCGCAGCTTGTTCTGCTGGTCGAGCAGCTCGCCTTTGGTAAACACGGCGAGCCTGTAGCGCCCCTGCTCATAGAGGGCGGCCAGCGTGGCCTCGACGCCTGGCAGCGGCGTGGCCGGCAACTCGAGCAGCCGCTTGCCCAGCCGGAGCAGTTCGCCGACCACGGTGCCGTCTACCCGGCCGCCGCTCAGCCTCACGGCATTCTCTATCAGCGACAGCACAAAAGCCTTGCAGCCATATCCCAGCAGCGGCATGTTGGCCTCTTCGGTGGCAAACAGCGAGGCCGACACGGTGTCGGCCGGGGCGTAGGGCGCGAGCAAGCGGCAATACTCGCGTTCCACATCGTCGAAGTACGACTGGCAATCCCACAGTGTGTCGTCAGCGTCAAAGGCGATTACCTTTATGTCAGCGAATTTTTCCATCTTGCAAAGATAGTTAAGTTTCACGAAGATTTGCGGCTGCCGGATGTTAAAGAAGCAAAAACCGGCCTTTGCCTGCGGCCTGCCCCGGGCTGCCTGCGGCCCAGCCTGCCGCGGTGGCAGTGTAGCCCCGGGCAGCGGCCACGGCTGGCGCCACGCCGCAAAACGGCCCGAAACGTGATGCCAAATGGGCCGTTTTGAAACACAAAACGTGCCTTTCGGCAATACCGAACGGCACGTTTCACAAGCTATCTGTAACACAGCGGGTTACGGCCGTGGCCGGATGGTTCACGGCAACGGCCCCGCGAAGGGGCACGCCGGCCTACGCCTTGTCTCCCTGCAAGTCGTCGCCCCAGTGCATGGTGGCCTCACGCTGCTCGCGGTCGCGCACCTCCTTGGGCTTTGTGGGATAGAAAATCATGCGCAGCGACTGGTTGTAGTTGAAGTAGTTCCACATCCAGTTGAGCAGCACCACTACCTTGTTCTTCACTCCGAGGATTGAGCGCAGGTGGACAACGAGCCACATCACCCATGCCACGAAGCCGCTGAGCTTCAGCCCGGCAAACTCGCACACGGCCTTGTTGCGGCCCACCGTGGCCATCGAGCCGAGGTTGCGGTAGCGGAAGGGGCGCAGTTCGCGCCCGCGCTCCAGTCGCCGTATGTTGCGCGCCAGGTTGGCGCCCTGCTGTATAGCCACCTGTGCCAGCTGCGGATGGCCGCCGGGATAGTCGGGGTCGCCCTCGACAAGGCACTGGTCTCCGATGCAGAACACGCCGTCCATGCCGGGCACCCGGTTGAACTCATCGACCAATATGCGGCGCCCGCGGCCCAAGTGCTCCTTGGCGATGTTGCCAACCTCCGAGCCGGCCACGCCGCTCACCCAGATGAAAGTGCGCGTGGCGATGGAGCTGCCGTCGGCCAATATCACCTTGTGGTCGCGGAAATCGGTCACCATCTTGTGCAGCAGCACGTTGACGCCCATGTTGCGCAAGAAGTTCTCGACGGCCTCCGACGACTCGGGCGACATGCCCGAGAGCAGCCTCCCGCCGGCCTCTATGAGGTAGATGTTCATCAGCGAGGGGTCAAGGTCGGGGTAGTCGCGCGGCAATATGGTGCGCTTCATCTCCGAGAGCACGCCGGCAACCTCGACGCCGGTGGCGCCGCCGCCCACAATGACCACGTTGAGCAACTCCTGCTGCTCCACTTTCTCGGCGCAGGTGATGGAGCGCTCGAGGTTCGACAGTATGGCGTTCTGCAGTCCCATGGCCTCGGCCACGGTCTTCATCGGCATCGACTCGCGCTCAACGTTGGCGTTGCCGTAGAAGTTTGTGGTCGTTCCCGCCGCCAGCACGAGGTAGTCGTAGTCTACCTTGCCGATGGAAGTCTGTATCAGTTTCTTCTCCGGGTAAATGGCGCGCAGCTCTGCCATGCGGAAATAAACGTCGCGGCTGCGCTGGAAAATTTTGCGAAACGGGAACGATATCGAACTCGGCTCCATCCCGGCCGATGCCACCTGATAGATCAGTGGGGGAAACTGGTGATAGTTGTTCCTGTCTATCAGTATCACCTGCAGACCCGAATGGCGCAGCTTGTTGGCCACCTTGAGCCCGCTGAAGCCGCCGCCAACGATTACGACCCGCTTCTTTCCGTTTCTTTCGATGTTAAGACTCATGCGTTTGTTATGAATAATGAATAATGATAAAAGACTAATCCTGTTTTGCCATGTGCAGGCCACGCCCATGTGCCATGGGCGTGGCCTCAATGTGTTTCTGGCCACTCGATGCATCCCGACGTTGCCGGCCGCATGCGGCAACAGCCGTGCCGGCCGCCCGTCCTGCCGGCGGCAGCCGCAGCCCGGCGCCACAAGCCAGGCTTGTCCGGGGCGCTCAGGGCGCTACATATAGCCGAGCCAACGCAGTATGTCGTTGAGGTTGGCAACCAGCATGAGCAGTATGAGGATGGCAAAGCCCACATACTCGGCGCGTATCATGAAGTTTTCGCTGGGCTTGCGGCGCGTTATCATCTCATAGAGCAGGAAGAGCACGTGGCCGCCGTCGAGCGCGGGGATGGGCAATATGTTCATGAAGGCGAGTATGATGCTTAGGAATGCCGTCATCTTCCAGAACATGTACCAGTCCCACGTGGGCGGAAAGAGACTGCCTATGGCCCCGAAGCCGCCGAGCGACTTGGCCCCGTCGGCAGTGAACACATACTTCATGTCGCTGACATATCCCTTCAGCACGTCGACGCCATACACCACGCCGGCCGGGAAACTCTCCCAGAAGCCATAACGCTTTGTGACGGGCTGGTAGATGGCCGAGGTCATCTTGACGGTAAAGCCTACCTTCAGGTCGGCCGAAAGCACCACGCTGGAGGTGTCAAGGCGCCCGCCGCGGTCGATGACCAGGGTGGCACGGCGCACCTTTATGCTGTCGGCCGGGGTCTTGGCCACGGCAAGCACGTCGCTCAACCGGCCTATCTCGTCGGTGAAGGCATTCCACGAGCCTACCTTGACACCATTGATGCCCACCACCATGTCGCCCCGGCGCATGCCCATCCGGGATGCCGCCGAACCGGGGAGCACGCTGTCTACCTCTGCCGGGATGAGCGGACGCACAAACGACGGCTGCTTCTGCAGCATGTCAAGCATGTTGAGGTCGCCCGGCAGACTGAGGCTCATGGCCTTGCCCTGGCGCACTATGTCGACACGGCGCGCCTCGGACAGGTCGCGGTAAAGGTCGGCGTTGAAATCCTTGAACTCACCCTTCTCTGTGCCTATCAGTATGTCTCCGTCTTTGAAACCGAGGGCCTTGGCGTCTGAATTGAACACCATGCCGTGCGTCATGTTCCTCACCGGGATGTAAGTGTCGCCCCAGTGGAACAGTATCATCGAATAGATGAACAGGGCGAGGAGGAAGTTCACCAACACTCCGCCCACCATCACAAGCAACCGTTGCCACGCAGGCTTGGTCCTGAATTCCCACGGTTGGGCGGGCTTCTTCATCTGCTCGGTGTCGAAACTCTCGTCTATCATGCCCGAAATCTTGCAGTAGCCGCCTAAAGGAAGCCACCCGATGCCGTATGTAGTGTGGCTTTTCTTGGGCTTGAACTCAAAGAGATGGAACCAGGGATCGAAGAAAAGGTAGAACTTCTCGACGCGAATGCCGAAAAGCTTGGCAAAGAAGAAGTGCCCGCCTTCGTGCAGAAGAACCAGTATGGATATTGCCAGCATGAACTGCAATACCCTGATCAGAAAGATTTCCATTTCGCTGTTGATTGATAATTTTATTGCTATGGTTTAACTGTTCCGTCCGGACGGGCGTGCCGGGCCCGGCCGTACGGCAAGGCATGTGGCTACGGGCGCATGCCGCCCTGCATTATCTCGGCTGCCACGCGACGTGCCTCGGCATCGGTGGCAACGTATGTCTCGTATGAAGGATTGGGGTCGAAGGACACTCGGTTCATGGTCTCGGCTATCACGTCGCCCATCTGCAGGAAGCCGCAGCGGTCGTCGAGGAACCCGCGGTTGGCCACTTCGTTGGCCGCATTGAGTATGCACGGCATGTTGCCGCCGCGCCCTATGGCGTCGAAAGCCAGCGAGAGGCAGCGGAACTTCTCCATGTCCGGCTCGAAGAACTCGAGCTTGTGGCTGAACAGGTCGAGCCGCTGTGACGACAGGTGGATGCGCTCCGGGAACGAGAAAGCATACTGTATGGGCAGCCGCATGTCGGGAACGCCGAGCTGGGCCTTCACCGCCCCGTCGCAGAACTGCACCGCGCTGTGGACGATTGACTGCGGATGGACGAGCACCTGTATCTGTCTTGGCTCGACACCGAACAGCCATTTGGCCTCGATGACCTCGAAACCCTTGTTTATCATCGTTGCGCTGTCGATGGTAATCTTGGCTCCCATCTCCCACGTCGGGTGGTGAAGGGCGTCGGCCTTGGTCACCGTGGCAAGCTGGTCGATGGTGTAGTTGCGGAAGGGGCCGCCGCTGGCAGTGAGCAATATCTTCTCTATCTGCGCGTCGCCCTCGCCGGCCAGGCACTGGAAAATGGCCGAGTGCTCGCTGTCGACGGGCAATATGGCGGCGTGATGCCGCCGTGCGAGGTTGCAGATGAGCTCTCCTGCCACTACAAGGGTCTCCTTGTTGGCCAGGCAGATGGTCTTTCCGCGCTTTATGGCGTGTATCGTCGGCGACAGGCCGGCAAAGCCCACCATTGCCGTGAGCACCATGTCGATGGGCCCGGACTCCACTATTCCGTCGATGGCCTGCGCCCCGGCGTACACCTTGACGTCCGGTTGGTCGGCCAGCAACGCCCGCAACTCGTCATAGCGGGCCTCGTTGGCAATGACGACGGCGGCGGGCTTGAACCTCCGGGCCTGCTCGGCGAGCAGTTCAACCTTGTTGTTTGCCGTCAGGCAATATACCTCATAACGATCGGGGTGCTCCTCGATCACCTGCAAAGCCTGTGTGCCTATCGACCCTGTTGAGCCGAGTATGGCTATTTGTTTCTTATCCATTGCTTCATAAAATGTAATAGCTTGCCTCATAGGCGGCCCCGGGCCGTGCGCCCGCAAGCAGCCCGCCGGCCCCGGCGGTGCTACAGGTCAAGCAGCCCTTCGGGCAACCTGACGGTTATTGTCCGCCCTTCTGCGTCGACGCCGTCAATCAAGTCGGCGGCGGCCGGCACCAACCGGCCGTCCTCGAGCTCAAACAATATGTTTGAAGTGGCGTCGTCTACCGAAGCGATGCGCCCCACGCTGCCGCCCGACACGGCGTCGACCAGGGTGAAGCCCACCAGCGACGCCCACGACATTTCGTCGGCGCCGGCCCCTGCCAGGTGCCTCGGGAAGTAGACATCGCAACCGGTCAGGGCGGCGGCCCTGTCCTGGCTGTCGATGTCGCAGAACTTGACGAGGGCCACTTCGCCGCTCTTGAATCGGTATTCCTCGATGAAGAACGGCACGAGTATGCCGTCGACAGAGAGCACCAGGTAGTCGCTGTCGACACGGTCGAACACGTCGTCGTCGAAACGGAACGTCACTTCGCCCTTCACCCCGTGCGGCCGTCCGATGCGGCCAATCCTGTAAACGTCTTCTTGTCTTATCATCTGTCACTGTTGTTTGGCAGCCTTCAGCGCCAGCCGGGGCCGCGCCGCGCCACGTCTGCATGCCTGTCGCCCCGGCGCATGCGCCCCGTCCGGAGCTCAGCTTATGCGCTCAATCCGGGCCCCGAGGTTGTTGAGGCGCACCTCTATATCCTCATAGCCACGGTCTATCTGCTCTATGTTGTCTATGCGGCTCGTGCCGCAGGCGCTCATGGCAGCTATGAGCAGGGCTATGCCGGCCCTTATGTCCGGGCTGGCCATGCGCCCTGCGCGCAGCCTCCTGTGGTGGTCGTGCCCCACAACGACAGCCCGGTGCGGGTCGCACAGTATTATCTGCGCCCCCATGTCGATGAGCTTGTCGACGAAGAAGAGCCTGCTCTCAAACATCTTTTGGTGGAAGAGCACGCTGCCTCGCGCCTGTGTGGCCACAACGATGAGCACCGACAGCAAATCGGGCGTCAGCCCCGGCCACGGAGCATCGGCCAGAGTCATTATCGTCCCGTCTATGAACGATTCGATCTGGTAATGGCTTTGCTTCGGTATCACTATGTCGTCGCCCTCAATGCCCATCTTTATGCCAAGCCTACGGAAGGCCTCGGGTATGATGCCGAGGTTGCGCAGCGACACGTCTTTTATGCGCACGCCGTTGCCGGCCATGGCGGCCATGCCGATGAACGAGCCCACCTCAATCATGTCGGGCAGTATGTCGTGGACTGTTCCGTGCAGCCCGTCGGTGCCGACGATGGTGAGCAGGTTGCTGGCAATGCCGCTGATGCTCGCCCCCATGCGGTTGAGCATGTGGCACAGCTGCTGTATGTATGGCTCGCAAGCCGCATTATATATGGTGGTGGTGCCCCGCGCGAAGACGGCGGCCATGATGATGTTGGCCGTGCCGGTGACCGAAGCCTCGTCGAGCAGCATGTAGCAGCCCTTCAGCCGGTCGGCCCCTATCTCGTAAACGTTGCGGTCTTCGATGTGGCGGAACTCCGCCCCCAGGGCCTTGAAGCCGAGGAAGTGGGTGTCAAGGCGCCTCCGCCCTATCTTGTCGCCGCCCGGCGTGGCAATGACAGCCTTGCCGAAGCGGGCCAGCAGCGGGCCTATCAGAAGCACGCTGCCGCGCAACGCCGAGCACTTGCGCACAAACTCGTCGCTGCCGAGGAAGCCCAGGTCGAGGTCGTCGGCCCTGAATGCATACTCGTTGCGCCCCCGGCGGTCTACCTTCACGCCAATGTCCTTGAGCAGAAGTATCAGGTTGTTGACGTCGCGTATGTCGGGAATGTTGCGTATTACCACCTCGTCGGCAGTGAGGAGGGTTGCGCAAATCACCTCGAGAGCCTCGTTCTTGGCTCCCTGCGGCGTTATGGTTCCACTGAGCGGATGGCCGCCCTCAATCAAGAATGATGCCATGCCGACGCCCGGTTATTTGCGTTTCTTCCTGCGCTGCACGTCGCCTGCGGATGCAGCCGGCATGCGGTCGAGCCTCATGGTGCCGAGGTCGAGCTGCACCTTGCCGTCGGTGAAGCGTGCCAGGTCGGCCGCCACGCGCTCGTCGTCCATCGACCCGTGCCCCCAGGCAGCCAGGTCGCGCTTCATCTGGTTGGCCGTTATGCGCACCAGCTCGTCGCGTTCCTCGCCCTCGGGCATGGCCTTGAGCTTCTCAAACATCTCTTCAATAAGCCGTCCGTAGTGGCGCAGGCGCACATGGCTGCCCTTTTTCGGCATGGCCATGGGCTCGGGCTTGCCGAGAATCTTCTCTGCCTCCGACACGTCGTAGGGCCAGTCTATGTCGAGCTGTTTGTGACTCATGAGGTACAGGTGGTCCCAAAGCGTCTGCTCATAGTTGGCGTTTTCGCGCAACTGGGGCACCTTGGTTATCATCATCCTTACGATGGTCTCGGCGCAACGCAGCCGCTCGCCCCTGTCGGGCAGGGTGACGGCATAGTCGACCATCTTCTGTATCTCGCGGCCGTATTCAGGCATGAGCAACGGCTCGCGCTGGGTGTTGTAGTCCAATCCTTCTATGTTCATTTTTCCTTTTTGTCTTTGAAGTAAGTAACGGGCAGCCCCGCACGTTGTCCGGCAGGCAGCCCTCAGGGCCGTCAGAGCAGCTTGCGGGGTGTCTTGGCCACAAAGTCCTTGAGGTAGAACGGCACGAAGTAGGCCACGTCTTCCACCTTTCCGCCGGCCAGGCGCTTCTCGGCCAGGGGCATCATCCACTTGGCCAGCGGCGATATGCCTTCGATGAGCCTGGCGTTGGGATGGGCTATGGCGTCGATGCACTTGGCGGCGCCGTCGCCGAAGAAGTAAACCGGGTGCCGGTCGAGGTAGTCGCGGTAGGTGTCGGGCCCAACCACGTCGGCCCCCACCTCCCTCACGGGGCGCAGGGCGCGGTCGTATACTCCCGCATAGACCTCCATGCGGCGTGCGTCGATCATAGGGCAGAGCAGCGCGTCGTCCTCAATCTCGTCGTGATTGAGCAGCACCGGCACGCAAAGCAGTTCGAGCGTGGGCACCGACAGCAGGCTCACGCCGCGCCCATAGCAGATGCCCTTGGCCATCGACACGCCTATGCGCAGGCCCGTATACGACCCGGGGCCGCAACTGACGGCCACGGCGTCGAGCCCGGCTACATGGCCGTCGACAAACGTGAGGGCCTCATCCACAAACGTTCCCAACTTCACTGCGTGGTTGGGGCCGCCGAAATCTTCGCGGCTAAACAGGCACGCGCCGTCTTCGCTGACGGCTACGGAGCATACGTTGGTGCTCGTCTCAATGTGCAATATACACGACATATATGAATAATATAATCCTAATGAAATGCAAAAATACTGTTTTTTTTCGTTAAATGCAATCGTTTACAAGAAATTAACGCGATACTTCGGCAGCATGGGCCCCGGCCGTGGCTGTTTGGCCGGGTGGCAACGGCATGTGGCAGCCAGCCGCATGGGGCTTAAGGGTGGCCAGAAGCGGAGGCGCAGAGGCAGCGGAAACGCCTGGCAGGCCATGGCCGCGCGGCCCATTGCGCCACGTGACACGCCAACGGCGACGGCCGCCGGGAGGCCCGGATTCAACGCCACGCGCGGCGCAGGCGCCCTGCCACAACACCCATTTTTGTAAAAACAAAACCACCCATAGCCTTGGCTGCGCAATACCCTGGTTTACAACACATTGGCAAACGGGCCGAAACAGCCTGCGAAACGGGCCGGATTGCACTGCCATACGGCCTGTATGGCGGTGTGAAACAGGCCGTTCGGCAGGCCAAGGGCGCGGCGGCGGTGCGGCCGCACCGGCCGTATAAAGATTTTTCAAACGCCGGGGCCTTGCGAAAAGCAGCCCGCCCGAAGGCCTGTCGGGCCTTCACACCGGAGCCAGTGCGCCGCCCGGAGCAGGGAAACAAAATGGAGGTGCACGTCGGGAAACGGCACCTCCACCATAAACAAAGCTAACCTTGCGGCAGCACCCGGCTGCCGCAACACGTGCGTATGCCGGCCTCGGTGCCGGGCCGCGTCACTCGGCAGTCAGCTCGTAGACACGGCTCGACAGCTTGTTGCCTGTGAACAGCGACAGGCCGACGGTCATGAGATACGCGCCCGAATAGCTGCGGGCCTCACCCTGCGAGCCGTCGGCGCGGTTGATTTCGCGCACGCTGTAGGTGACCGAGGCGTCGAGGCCGTCGAGAACCACGTTGTAGAGCCGCTCGGCGTAGCGCGGATAGATGTCGAAAGCGAAGACCACGCCGCTGCGCCTGTCTTTTGTCACATACATGGTCGACGCATGGTTGCCGTCGTAGGGCGACACAAGGCGGTACTGGTCGCCGTCGAGTATTGCCGGCTTGAGCCTGTTGAAGTCGGCAACCGACTGCTTGCAGTATGCCAGCTCGCCGGCGCTGATGTCATGAAGGTTGATGTCAAAGCCGAGCTTTCCCATCATCGCCACGTTGACACGGAACTTGATGCCCGCATCCTTGTTCCACGACGTCACGTGGGCACACTGAACCTTAGCCGGGAACACCTGCGAATAGCCCCACTGTATGAACAGCCGCTCAACGGGGTCGGTGTTGTCGCTGGGCCACATCTCGGTGAAATACTTCAGCGCTTCGTAGTCGGTGCGGCCGCCTCCGCCCGAGCACAGCATCATGGGCAGGTCGGGATACTTGGCCTCTATGCGCTTGAGCACATTGTAAAGCCCGCGCACGTAGTCTACATACAGGTGGGTCTGGTCGTGCCCCTCGTAGTTGGAGTAGATGTTGGTTATGGGGCTGTTGCAGTCCCACTTGAAGTAGGCTATGCCCGGATAGCGGGTGAGCAGCCCGTCGACCACGCCGAACACGTAGTCCTGCACCTTCGGGTTGCTCATGTCGAGCACCAGCTGGTTGCGGAAGTAATACTCCTTACGGTTGGGCAGGGTTATCACCCAGTCCTTGTGCTTCTCATACAGCTCCGACTTCGGGTTCACCATCTCTGGCTCTATCCACAGCCCGAACTTCACCCCCTGGCGCCGTGCCTCGTCGGTGAGGCGGCCTATGCCGTTGGGCAGCTTGCCGGCCGTGACATCCCAGTCGCCCAGGCCCTGCGTGTCGCTATGGCGCGGATATTTGTTGCCAAACCAACCGTCGTCGAGCAAGAACATGTCGACACCCAGCTCCTTGGCGTCGGCTATGAGCCTCAGGAGCTTGTCTTCGTTGAAGTCGAAATAGGTGGCCTCCCAGTTGTTGAGCAGCGTCATGCGGTTGCCCGTGCCGTCTTTCACCCTGTACTTGCGGGCCCAGTCGTGCAGGTTGCGGCTGGCCTGGCCCGTGCCGCACTGGCTCAGTGTGAAGATGAAGTCGGGAGTACGGAAGCTGCCGCCCTTGTCGATGCGGTACTGCGAGGCATAGGGGTTGATGCCGCCGAGCACACGCAGCGCCCCGAGGTTGTCGACCTCGAACGTGAAGCGGTAGTTGCCTGTCCATGCCAGTGTGCCCACGAGCACCTCGCCGGCCTTCTCGGTGGCCGGCGTGCCTATAGACAGCTGGAAGAACGGCGGCGCAAACATGTCGGCACGGGCGCCGAGCTTGGTGTCTATCACCTTCTTGCCGAAGTACAGCTCTTGCGTGTGTCGGCGCACCTCGGCCGCCCAGTCGCCGTCGTATTGCGTCAGGTAATACTTAGGGGCGTAGAAGTGGAGCATGGCCGAGGCGTACTTCTCGAGCTCAATGGCCTTTTTCTCGCGGTTGAACACCTCGCTCCATGCCACAAACACGTCTTCGTCGGCGTATGCCATGAAGTGCAACGCCACCTCGTCGGCATACACCGGGTCGGCAAGCCTTATCACTGTCTCCGTTCCCCCGGGGCACGCCTTTGTCTCGTGCGACCTGTACTCAAGCAGCGTCGACGAGTTGGCGTCGGCCCGGTTGATGTGGATGGCCGGCTCGAAATAGTCTTCCATGCCATGGGCCTGGTAGGCTTCCTTGCCCAGCGGCAGGCCGGCATAGTCTGACTTTGCCGGCAGGCGCTTGCCCAGGTAGCTCTGGTAGAGGCGCCCGTCGTCGCCAACGGTAAACACAAGACCGGTCTTTGCGGTCTCAATCACAATCTGGCTCTTGGCCCATGCCATGCCCGACATGAGCAAGAAGCCGAACGCCAAGGTCAGTTTTCGCGTAATTTTCATATCTTCTGGTATGTCATGAAAGTTGTTGTCAATACAGTGCTGCAGCCCGCCGGGCACCCGGCGGCCCGTCAGCGGGCAAACTGCGCCACGGGCAGGCCTGTCTCGCCGCGCAGGTTTCCGAGCGGATAGTCGGCCCAGTTGTACCTCACGGCCTCTATGCCACCGTCGGCCGAGAGCCTCAGCGTCCGCTTGCCTGCCACCGTCACGGCCGGCACCACCCATTGGCCGGCGGCGGTCTTCACTATGAATCCTTGCGGCCTGCTGCCGTCGACGACGATGTTGCCGTCGAACTCAAGCTCGGCACCGCCGCCGGCGTAGCGGCATGACACCGGGACGGGGGCCGTGTCTACCACCCCGCCGACACCGTACGAGCGCTTCAGCGCTATGAGCGAGAGCCTGCGGGCCACCTCCTGCTTGTTCTTGGGGTGTATGTCGGCAGAGTCGCCTATGTCGATGGTCACGGCCATGGCGGTGTTGTCGAGCTCCAGGGCGTCGGCCTGCGCCTGGCGCAGGGCCGCCCATCCCGACTCCGGCTGCACGAGGCTGGGCTTAAGGTAGGCCGACAACTGCACGAAATAGAACGGCATGTCGGGAGAGTGGCGCATCTCGCGCCAGTCGGAAATAAGCCTGCGGAACAGCGGGGAATACTGCTCGGAGCGGCCCACGTTGGAACATCCCTGGTACCACAGCACACCTTTGACGGGCATGGTGACTATGGGGCACACCATGGCATTGTAAAGCACGGTGGGGAACGACGACCCCGAGGGCGAGACGGGCTTGCGGGGCAGCTTGCCGAAATCGGCAAAGACCTCATACTCCCAGCCGCCTGCCAGCGACACGGTGTCGCCACCGCACGACATGGCCACGTCGCGGGCGTCGCCGCAGATGCCGCCCTCGCCCTCATAATCGGTCACGCACACCGTCACGACGGCAGCGCCGCCCTTGACCATGCCGCCCGGTATGACGTATGAGCGCCTGACGTTGTAGCCCGAGCCCTCGGCTATCTTGACGCCGTTGAAGTAGGTCACGTCCTCGTCGTCGATGCACCCCAGGCTCAGTGTCACAGGCCGTCCGCTCCAGCCGTCGGGTATGTCCACCACCTTGCGCAAGCGCACCATGCCGTCGAACGACGGCAGCGCGCCGCTCTCCCACTGGCCCGGCACGGCCATCACGGGCAAGCCGGTGGCAATGGGTTCCGACAGCGCCGGGGCCCCGTCGGCCAGCACCCGCACACTGCCCTTGCCTCCGGAAGCCAGGGCCTGGGCCCGCCACTGCATGAGGCGGCTGTTGTATGCACTGTCTATCCGGGCGGCATCAAAGCCGCAACCGGTGAGCAACCCAAGCTCTTCGGCAAAGCCCGGCACCGTCTTCACGCCTTCGAAGCTGGTCCAGGCCTCGGCCGGCGTGCCGCCCCATGTGCAGTCGATCACACCGACATGCACTCCGAGCCTTGCCGCCATTATCCTTGCGAAAAAGTAAGCCACGGCCGAGAAGTCCTCGACAGTGGACGGGCTGCACGTGCGCCAGCCGCCCATCTCGACCCCTACATCCTCCTGCGGGGTGAAAGCCATGGTGTTGCTGATTTGCAACAGCCGCACCGACGAATTTGAGGCGGTGGCTATCTCGCGCTCGTAATCCATCACTTTGCCCCATCCTCCGAGGGGCATCTCCATGTTCGACTGCCCGGAGCACAGCCACACCTCGCCCACGAACACGTCGCGGAGCACCGTGGGCTCCCCGTCGCTCAGGCTGACCGTGTATGGGCCGCCGGCCTTGGGCGTGGGCAACTGCAGCGAAAAGCGGCCTCCGGCCTGCGTTGCCACGGTGACGGCCTTGCCGCCCCACGATGCCCTTGCGGTTACCGAGGGCCCGTCGGCCCTGCCCTTGATAGTCCAGACACTGTTCTGTTGAACCACCATGCTGTCGGTCACGAAGTGGGGCAATGCCACTTTCGCTTCGGCATAAGTCGACGGGGCCAACAGGAACAGGGCCATCAACCACATCAACAGAGTTTTTCTCTTCATCGTAATATACATATTTACAGTCTTAAACAGTTATCGATACTGTCCTTAGGTTATTGGGACGGCCAACCGCCGAAACGCTGCCGCCACACGGCCGGCAACGTTACGCTCTCTGATTGGCCACGACAAAGGTATCCATTTATATTCAGTGGCGTGGCAAATAAATCATCAAAAAATAATATTTTTGTACCAACATGCACAAAAACACACACATACGGAACAAATAGAGAACCTTGACTCACAGCCAAGGGGTGCATAAAGCGCGAGCCACGGCACAAAAATCTCGGCCGGCACTGCCACCCATGAGGCTGCCACGGCCCATAGGCAACAGCACGCAATGGCCAACGCTCTTGATCTGAATGTCATGGTTTGTATGTTCATATTCGAAAAAACTGTCTACGGCAACAGGCCCGGGCCGGCTGCTCACGGCAGTGGCTGCAAAGCCCGGCGGCCGCACGGCCCCCGCTTCACGTGAGGCCCTTGGCCATGGCGGGGGCGCCACGGCGGGGCGGGGGCAATTACCGCACATTATTATATATATGGGTATTCAGGTGCAAAGTTACCACAATCATGTGTTACCGTGCCCCGGATGCGTTTCCAAAAAATGAAACATTTATGCCGAAATGGCCCGTGAGGCAGCAGCAAATGCCACGGCAAGCCTCAGGCATGGACAAAAGTGGCGAGGCCAACGATAACGACTTGTCGCCATATAGTGCCGCCGACACCCAGCAATACCGGCCGTACGGCACAAAAACAGTTAAAATAAATTAAGCCGGAGTCACACTTACGGTTTTTATGTGTCATATCAATAACTTTGCACAACAATATTGCGCACCCGGCAACATTGAGGCATGAGGGCGCCGGGCACGCATGCATTGCCTTCCGGCACGACTGGCACACAGGCTTCGACACTGCCCCATGGCCACCGACGGGAGCCGGCACCACTCGGCGGAATGCAACAAACTATAAACTAAACAACAAGACGAATCGATGAGAAAGCACCTACTAAGCACATTGGCGCTGGCGGCAGCAATGGCCTGCACAACGGTTGCCGCAGCACAGGACGCCGTTGCCGACAGCGGCAGTTTCCAACGGATAGAAAACGACCGCTTCTGGACTGCGGCCGACAACGTGCCTATTTACAGCCAGGGCGGAGGCATCTTCCGCTTCAACGACCCAAAGACGGGACAGCAGCGATACTACTGGTACGGGGTGAGATACGAGGAGGCTGAACGCTACCGCAACGACCCCAGCGTCACGCAGACAGGCGTCACGTTCCAATCGGTGACATGCTACAGCTCGACCGACCTTGTGAACTGGCGCTTTGAGGGCGATGTGCTCGACCGCGACGAACTGCGCGAGAACGTAGGCAACCGCTCGACATGGGTTGGCCGCATGGGAGTGGCCTACCTGAAAGACATCGGCAAGTATGCCATGTTCATACAGCACGCCGCCATGTCGTCGGAGAGCGCCGTGCTGATAGCCCTGTCCGACACTCCCACGGGGCGGTTCAAGTGGCACCGGTGGATAAGCATGTACGACATGATAGGCACTCACAACACTGGCGACCAGACGGTTTTCACCGACGAAGACACTGGCAAGTCGTACCTTATATATTCTTACGGGCGCGGGCGAAGCCGCATCTACGTGTCTGAGATAGGCGTGCGCGGAGGTATGGTTGGCCTGCTCGACTGCCACCAGGTGTACCGGGGGGCAGGGCGCGAGGGCAACTGCATGTTCAAGTTCAGGGGCAAGTATTACATGTGCGCGTCCGACCTGTACGGCTGGGACTCGTCGCACGCCTATTATCTCGTTGCCGACGACATCTACGGCCCGTACGTACCGAAAGACAGCATGGAGGTGATGGACGGCTGCATGACCGACTATGCCCACGTGACACAGACGGGATTCTTCGTCACCGTGCGCGGAACGAAGCAGGAAACGGTGGTGTACTGCGGCGACAGGTGGGCCGACTTTGCCGGCAACGGGCTCGGCTACAACCAGTGGTGCCCGCTGTCGTTCAACGGCGACAGGCCGTTCTTCAACTCGCTGAGCGCATGGGAACTCAACGCTACGACGGGCGAATGGCGAGTGGCCAAGGGCAACAACTATGTGCTCAACGGCAGCTTCGAGGCCGACAGGCGGTCGATACCCAACCCCGTGAAGCCGAGGCAGGAGTTCCTGAGAGGATGGAAGACGGAGTTCATCAAGGGCAACAAGGTGACCATCGGCAACCCCGACTCGCTGACACTCAACTATTTCAACACGCGCGACGACCGTCTACACGTTGTCGGCGAGAAGAGTCTCAACATCACAGACGTGGTAGACTTCGAGCGAAGGGTGAGCCAACAGATCACTGCCATGCCCTATGTCGACCTGCCCGACGGCACCTACTCGCTCACGGCAAAGGTGTGCTACGGCGGCGACTTCGACCGCCTGGTGATGTACGCCGAGAGCGGTGCCGGCCGCGAAGCACGCAACCTGAACCGCGGCAAGCAGGGCAGATGGCAGCAGATGAGGATAAAGGAAGTGAAGGTTAGCGGCGGACGGGTGGCCGTGGGCTTCCATGCCAAAGGCAAGGCCGGCGCATACTGCCGCATCGACGACGTGGCGCTGACAAGGATAAAGTGAGCGCAGGCATGGCGTGAAACGCAAGGCAAAAACGCCGGGAGCACCGCAACAATGGCTGCTCCCGGCGTTAGCCTGCCAAAAAACATCCATTTTGGCTTGCACAACGCAGAAAAAACATTATCTTTGCAACCGCCGGAAAAAGGACGGCAAGCACTCAACAACTTAGCAAACATAATCGCACATAAATATGATACAATCAATGACAGGCTATGGCAAGGCTGTCGTAACCTACGGAGAAAAGAAAATAAACGTCGAGATAAAGTCGCTAAACAGCAAGGCTCTCGACCTGTCAACACGCATAGCACCGCTATATCGCGAGAAGGAAATGGAGATGCGGCAGCTCGTTGCCAAGACCCTGGAACGCGGAAAGGTTGACTTCAGCATATGGATCGAAAAGGAAGCCGGCGCCGACGCCACCCCTGTCAACTGCGCAATCGTTGAAAACTATTACCGACAGATAAAAGACCTGGCTGCAAAGACGGGCATACCAGAGCCGCAAGACTGGTTTGCCACGCTGCTGCGCATGCCCGACGTGCTCACGAAGACAGAGCAGGAAACGCTCAGCGAAGACGAATGGCAAGCCGTGCGCGTGGCCATCGACGACGCCTTGTGCCGCCTGACGGAGTTCCGCCAGCAGGAGGGCGTGGCGCTGCAACGCAAGTTTACGGAGAAGATTGACAACATATCGGCCTTGCTGGCGGAGATTGAGACATACGAGAAACAGCGGGTAGAGAAGATAAGGTCGCGCATAGTGGAAGGCCTGAAGTCGATACCCGAGGTGGACTACGACAAGAACAGGCTTGAGCAAGAGCTCATCTACTACATCGAGAAACTCGACATAAGCGAGGAGAAACAGCGTCTGGCCAACCACCTGAAGTACTTCCGCGAGACCATGGAAGACGGTCACGGGCAGGGAAAGAAGCTCGGCTTCATCGCACAAGAGATGGGGCGTGAGATAAACACAACGGGGTCGAAGAGCAACAACGCCGAGATGCAGAACCTGGTGGTAAAGATGAAGGACGAGCTGGAGCAGATAAAGGAGCAAGTGCTCAACGTGCTCTGACCGCCGACGCGCCCCGACAAGGCAACCGTCAACCGGCAGCCGCGGTGCCGCCACCTCCCAAACGCAATAAACAATCAACCAAACCAATGACAATGAAAGGCAAACTCATCATATTCTCAGCGCCAAGCGGAACAGGCAAGAGCACCATAATAAACTGGCTCATGGCCCACAAGGAGCTCCGCCTGGCCTTTTCCATATCGTGCACAAGCCGCCCGCCACGTGGCAACGAGCGCAACGGCGTGGAGTATTTCTTCCTCTCTCCCGACGAGTTCAGGCAGCGGATAGCCGCCGACGAATTCCTTGAATACGAAGAAGTCTACCAAGACCGCTTCTACGGAACGCTCAAGTCGCAGGTAGACAGCCAGCTCGCCGGCGGCGACAACGTTGTGTTCGACGTCGACGTGAAAGGCGGCTGCAACATCAAACGGCACTATGGCGACGAAGCGATGAGCATATTCATACAGCCGCCGTCGGTCGACGAGCTGCGCCGACGGCTGGAAAGCCGCGGCACCGACGCCCCCGAGGTGATATCGCAAAGGCTGGCCCGCGCCGAGTTTGAGCTGGGCTTTGCCAAAGAGTTTGACCGCGTGGTGGTCAACGACGACCTTGGCAAGGCCGAAAAAGAAGTGCTCGAGATTGTCAGCGCCTTCGTAAGCAAAGGCTGAAGCAGCCAACACCTGCAAGCCCCCACAGCACCAATGAACCAGGAAACCATCACGACAGCACGGCAGATAGGCTTCTTCGGAGGTTCGTTCAACCCCATACACAACGGCCACATTGCCCTGGCCCGCAGCCTGCTCGAGGCAGCCGGGCTCGACGAGGTGTGGTTTGTGGTGTCGCCGCAAAACCCTTTCAAGCAGAACTCCGACCTGCTTGACGATGCCGCAAGGATGGCAATGGTGACCGCGGCGCTCGAAGGCGAGCCACGGCTGAAGCCTTGCGGCGTTGAGCTTACCATGCCACGGCCGTCGTACACATGGCACACGCTGTGCCGATTGCGCAGCGAGCATCCCGGCTTGCAATTCACGCTGCTCATCGGCGGCGACAATTGGGAGCGCTTCGACCGCTGGTACCACAGCGCCGACATACTGGCCACATGCCGCATAGTGGTCTATCCACGGCGCGCGCAGGGCTGCGGCGGCCCCATCGACGCGGGCTCGCTGCCCGCCGGGGTGACAATGGCCGACACGCCGCTGATAGACATCAGCAGCACAGAAGTG
The DNA here is from genome assembly GCF_016899955.1 of Marseilla massiliensis. Classification (GTDB taxonomy): domain Bacteria; phylum Bacteroidota; class Bacteroidia; order Bacteroidales; family Bacteroidaceae; genus Prevotella; species Prevotella intestinigallinarum. Next base: position 151,682 of record NZ_JACJJL010000004.1, read on the forward strand.
AGGCGACGGGTGGCCGAGGGCTTGCCCATCGACACCCTGGTGCCACCCGCCGTGGCCGCAATGATAAGCAAACAGGGGTGGTATGCGGCCAACGCCGACGCCTGCCGGGGCAACCGCAGCTGAGCCGGGCAGCCAGCATGGCCGGCCCATCGGCCAGCAACAAGCCTTCCGCCTATGCCGCATGGCAGGCCGCCACCCGCCATGCACCACCCAGGCAAACGCATTTCTCCACCCAGACAAACATTTTTCGCCACCGTGGCGGCCGCCATGCGCCACCACAACCCCAAAAGAACAGCCTTTCAGCGAATAATCCGCCGCCAACCATTGGTATTCGGATTAAAAGATGTAATTTTGCACCAAACTTGCTAAACAGATGAAATACGTCAGTCTGATAGGCCGACTTCTCGGTTACTTCTTTTACCCTATAAAGAAGAGCCCGGCTTTCTTTGTGTTCATGTTCGTGCTGTGCTATGTATGCAACAGGCTCGGGACGCCCACTTTCTCTGAGCTTGGCATATTCGAACTGTTTGCCGACCTGTACATACTCTGCGTGGCCCTGTCGTTCATCCCGTGGAAAGTGAGACGATGGATCAAGGGCGCCGTATACGTAGTGATGTACACCACATCAATCGTCGACATGTATTGCACGGTAAAGTTTGGCTCAACCTTCACCCCCACCATGCTGCTGCTGATGGAAGAGACCACCGGAAGCGAGGCCTCGGAGTTCCTCAAGTCGTATGTCGACCTGAGCCTCCTGAAGACCGACCTCGGCTGGGTGATGCTGATATTGGCCGTGCATCTGCTCTACAACGTGTTCATGTCGATGGCCAGGCGCAGGCACATACGCCTCGACATCGACATGAAGCTCATCCACCGGCTGTCGGCCGTGGTGCTGCCCGCCATGGGGCTGGCCACCATCTACATGCTCGAGCAAGGCATAGCCACGCGAGCCGACAACAAGAAAGCGTTCGTGAGGCTCATGACCTACGACAACATTGGCGACGTGGAGCACGAGCTCACGCGCGACGACAAGGCCGAACTGTACCTGCCCGTCTACCGCGTGGCGTTCAGCTTCTATGCCAACAGGCTGGCGGCAAGGCAGATAGACAAGCTCATCGAGGCCACCGGCAAGGCCCGGGTGGACAGTTGCAGGTTTACCAGCCGCAACATCGTGCTCATCATCGGCGAGAGTTACAACCGCCACCACTCACAGTTGTACGGCTACGGCAAGCCCACCACGCCGCGCCAGTTGCGCAGGGCAGAAGACGGGCAGCTGACGGCATTCAGCGACGTTGTGTCGCCATGGAACCTCACCAGCTTTGTCTTCAAGCACATATTCTCGCTCTACACCGTGGGCGACAGGGGCGAATGGTGCGACTACCCGCTCTTCCCGGAGCTTTTCCGCAAGGCCGGCTACCGCGTGACATTCATCACCAACCAGTTCCTGCCGCAGGCCGAAGAGGCGGTGTACGACTTCAGCGGCGGCTTCTTCCTAAACAACCCGACACTCGACAAGGCGCAGTTTGACGTGCGCAACACCTCCCTCCACACCTACGACGACGGCGTCTTGGCCGACTACGACCGCCTGCTGGCACAAGACAGCATCAGGTTCGACGGGCCCGACGACCACAACCTGATAATACTCCACCTGAAAGGGCAGCACGTGAGCTATTCGCAGCGCTACCCGGCCGACAGGAAACGGTTTGCGGGAGCCGACTACGACGAGCCTCGGCTCAGGCCCAACGACAAGCAGGTGATGGCCCACTACGACAACGCCACGCTCTACAACGACTCCATTGTCGACGAGATACTGAAGCGATTCGAGCGCGAAGACGCCATAGCGATATACATGCCCGACCACGGCGAAGAGTGCTTCGGGGGCGGAATGCGCGTCTACGGCCGGCTGCACTCGGCAGAGATAGACTACCGCCTGGCCCACGAGGAGTTTGAGATACCGTTCTGGATATGGTGCTCCAAGGGATATGCAAAATCCCACCCGGGCATGATGGAGGCCATTGCCGGGGCTAAGGACAAGCCATACATGACCGACCGCGTGGCCCACATGCTGCTCTACCTGGCCGGGATAAGCTGCCCCGCCTACCGCGGCGAATACAACCTGCTGGGCCCCGACTACGACCCCGACAGGCCGAGGAAGCTGAAAAACAGCGTAGACTACAACAAACTGAAAGCAGAGAATGAACACAATGACAAAAACGACGGCATGGCTCAACCGAGATGAATGCGCCGCCCTGCGCGGGCTGGCCATCATGGCCATAATGCTGCACAACTACTGCCACTGGCTCGGGTTTGCCGTCAAGGAAAACGAATACACCTTCAACGCCGCCAACACCGCACGCCTGTGGGATGCCATGGCCCACGCCGACGCCAACCTGCCCATCCACCTGCTGTCGTACTTCGGCCACTACGGCGTGCCGGTATTCCTGTTCCTGAGCGGCTTCGGGCTCGTGATGAAATATGAGCGGCGACCGCAGGAGCTGCCCGCATGGCGGTTTGCGCGCTACCACTACATGAAGCTGCTGCGCATGATGGTGCCGGGCTTCGTGGCCTTCATCATCGTCGACGCCATCACCCCGGGCCCTTTCCGCTTCCAGGCCGAGAACGTCGTGGCCCAGATGCTCATGGCAATCAACCTCCTACCCGCCCCCGACAGGATAATATGGCCGGGCCCCTACTGGTTCTTCGGACTGATGATGCAGCTCTACATAGTCTACCGGCTGGCGCTCTACCGCCGCCACTGGGCGTGGGCAGCGGCGCTGGTGGCCCTGTGCTGGGCGGCCCAGGCCGCATGCAGCCCCATGGGCGAAACGCTCAACCGGCTGCGCTACAACTGCATCGGCGGCATGCTCGTGTTCTGCGCGGGCCTGCTGGCTGCGCGCCACCTGCCCGCCGCACGCCTCAACGCCATGGGCCGCCCGTCGTGGGCAGCCGTGTCACTGGTGTCTGCGGCCCTGCTGCTGGCCTGCTGCACATCGTTCCAGGCGTGGCTGTGGGCCCCGCTGGCCGTGGTGGCAGCCTCGGTGGGGCTGGTCAAGGCGCTGCCCGCCACGTGGCTCAGCCCGCTGTCGTGGCTCGGCGGCATATCGGCGGCCATGTTCGTGGCCCATCCGCTGCTGCGCAAGGTGTTCATACCCATATCCCGCCGAGGCGACATCTACGACGGACTGCTGCTGTATGTCATAGCCACGGTGGCCGTGTCGTGGATGTTCATGATAATAATCAACAGGATTCCAAAGCCAAAGGCATAGACAACCGTCGTAAAACAATTGCGCCGCCCGTCCTGCCAGCGCAACACCCTGGTCTGCAGCACGTTGCAAAACCATGCTTACGGGGTTGCAAAACGGGCCGTTCGGCAATGCCACAAGGGCCGTTCGGGGGCGCGAAACGGGCCATCCTGGCGGCCCGCCCCATGAGCCGACGGCCGCAGGGGCAACAATGTAAAAGAATCGCCGCGCCACGGCGGCCATGCCACGGCCCTCGCCCGTCGCGGCCGGCAGCCGCCCCACAGCAAGGCTCACGGCTGCCGGAAGGCCACAGCAAACAATAAACAACCAAGCGACAATGGAAAAAACGTCAGACAACTACAGCTGCCTCAGCAGCCAGCGGGGCCGGCTGATGGGCGCCGCCATGCTCATGGTGGTGCTCTTCCACGTGGGCGGCATGCGCCACGACACATTCTTCTACTGCCTGAGCAGGTGCGGCAACGTCGGCGTCGACGTGTTCCTCTACCTCAGCGGCATAGGCCTGTGGTTCTCGTGGGGCAAGATAATCGGCAAGAAGCATGCAGCCCCGACAGCCACCGGCACCCGGCCCGCGCCACGCAACGCCTCAGGCAGACGGGGCAAAAGGCTGCTCCAGGCCATCGCCGGCTCGCCTTACGCCACATTCCTGCGCCGGCGCTACGTCAGGGTCTACCCCGCATGGCTCATAGTGGCGGCTGCATACTACCTGCCGCGCTGTCTCGACGGCAGGGCCTCGGCAGCCGACACGGCGCTGTCGATAGCCGTCAACTGGGGCTTCTGGCAGCACGACGAGCTCACATTCTGGTTCATACCGGCCATCATGGCGCTCTACACCGTGGCCCCGGCCTACATCGAACTGATACGCCGCCATGCCGAATGCCGGTGGATGCCCGTGGCTACCATGGTGCTGTGTGTGCTCGTGCAATACTGGGCTCCGCTGCATTCGGTGGTAGGACACCTCGAGATATTCTTCAGCCGCATACCCATCTTCCTCATAGGCATCAACACCGGACTGCTCGTCGAGCAGCGGCGGCACATCGGCCGGGCCGGGTGGTGGATGCTCATCGGCATGCTGGCCGTGTGCACGCTGGCCTGCGTCAACTTCGAGGACGGCCTGCGGGGGCGCTTTCCTCTGTTCCTCGAACGCATGGTCTACATACCGCTCACGGTCTCGATGGCCCTGCTCATGGCGCGGGCGCTGGCCCACGCCCCGGCATGGGCAGGCTCTGTGCTGGCCTTCATCGGCGGCATCAGCCTCGAGATATACCTCATCCACGCCCAGTTTGTGCTGCTGCCGCTGCAGCCCTTGCGCCTTGGCTACTGGCCCACGGCACTGGCCGTGGTGGCCATATCGGCCGCCCCGGCATGGCTGCTGCACAAGGGCATCAGTCTGTTGACAAGGAAAATAGCATAAAAACGGTTACTCTTTGAAATGGAATACATAAGGATAATACGACCGCAGCAATGGGTCAAGAACCTGTTCGTGCTCATACCGGTGTTCTTCAGCGGCAACGTCACCCACTGGCCCAGCGTCAGTGCCTCGCTGCTGGCCATGGTGGCATTCAGCCTCGCGGCCTCATCGGTCTACTGCTTCAACGACATCATCGACGCCGACGACGACAGGCGGCACCCCGTCAAGTGCCACCGCCCCGTGGCATCGGGGGCAGTGCCAGTGGCCGGGGCATACGCCCTGATGGCCCTCATGCTGGCCCTCGCCGTGGCAGCCCTGGCGTTTCTGGGCGGCACGGCCCTGCGCACGGGCTGCGTGGTGGCCGGCTACTACGCGCTCAACATGGCCTACTGCGCCTGGCTGAAGCGGTTTGCCATAATCGACGTGTGCATAATAGCCTTCGGCTTCGTGCTGCGCATACTGGCGGGAGGCGAGGCCTCGGGCATCATGCTCAGCAAATGGATAGTGCTCATGACGTTCCTGCTCACGCTGTTCCTCTCGCTCGCCAAGCGCCGCGACGACGTTTTGCGCATGGACCGCACCGGCATGGCGCCACGGCGCAACACGTCGCGGTACAACCTCACGTTCATGAACCAGGCCATAACCATCACGGCCACGGTCACAATAGTGTGCTACGTGATGTACACCGTGTCGCCCGAGGCAGCCGCCGTCATGCAAACCGACTACCTTTACCTTACGAGTGTGTTTGTCATCATCGGGCTGCTGCGCTACATACAGATAGCCGTGGTCGACGAGAAGAGCGGCGACCCCACTGCCATAGCACTGCACGACAGGTTCATCCAAGTGGTGGTGGCTTGCTGGGGACTGTCGTTCTTCACCATTATATATATATTCTGACAAGATGGAAGGAAAGAAAGAGATATACGCCTTCGACTTCGACGGCACGCTGACCCGCCGCGACTCGTTCATCGCATTCCTATGCCACGCCCGGCAAACGCGCCGCGTAGTGGCGTGGCTCGCGCTGCACGCCCCTCTACTGGCGGCCGCCAAGCTGGGCCTCTACCCCGCGGGCAAGGCCAAGGAGAGGGTGTTCGCCCATTTCTTTGCAGGCACCGCAGAGCGCGACTACGAGGAATGCGGCATGGCGTTTGCCGCCCGCAACAGGGCCTTGCTGCGCCCGGCAGGCATCAGGGCCGTGGGCAAGGCCGTTGAAGACGGGGCCACCGTGCTCATAGTCAGCGCCAGCCAGCGGCAGTGGGTGGCGCCGTTCTTCGCCGAATACGGCAGCGCCGTAACGGTGGTAGCCACCGAACCGGAGATACGCAACGGGCGGCTCACGGGCCGCTTTGCCACCCCCAACTGCAAGGGGGCAGAGAAAGTGAGACGCATACTCGGGCTTTTCCCCGACAGAGAGAGCTACCGCCTCACGGCCTTCGGCGACAGCCGGGGCGACCGCGAGATGCTCGCCATGGCCGACGAAGCCCACTACAAGCCATTCAGGAAATGATACCGACATGACAAGACCGTTCGACATATTCAAGATTAAGCGCGACGAGGCCCTGCCGGCAGCCGTGGCCGCCATCGTCGTAACCACGCTCAACGCCCTCTTTGTGTGCAAGATGTACGGGCTGTTCACGCCGCTGCGCGACGCCGGGGCCATGCAGAGGCACATGCTCGCCCACTTCCGCGTGTCGGGCTACGACCCGCTCACGCTCATCACCGTGTCGTCGTGGATAGACATCTACAACGTTGAGCGCCACCCGCTGCTGGCGTTCCTCATCAGCCCGCTGAGCCTTTTGAACGGCTGGCTGGCCGGGCTGACGGGCATAAACTGCGCCATTTTCCTGACGGCAGCCCTCATGGCGGCCTGCGCCTTCTACTCGTTTGTGTTCTTCAGGCGCACGCTCAGCGAGGTGATGGAGCTCGACGACACCGACGCCAACCTGCTTTCGGCGCTCTTCTTCTCGTTTGCCTATGTCATGGTGATAAGCTTCACGCCCGACCACTTCGGCTTTTCCATGTGCATGCTGCTCATCGTTCTCTACGTGGCGGGCATGAGGATGAAGAAGCGTAAGACAGTTCCGACGTGGCAGATGGCCGTGCTCTACGTCTTTGCCACAGGCATAACCACCACCAACTGCGTCAAGGCGGTGCTCATGCAGCTGTTTGTCAACGGCCGCAAGTTCTTCAGGTTGCGCAACATCCTGCTCGGCATAGCGGTGCCGTCGGTGGCGTTGTGGATGTTCTGCAAGTTTGAATACAGCGTGTTTGTGGCCCCCATCGACCGCGCACGCCACGAGGCCAGGGTAAAGAGACAGGCCGAGCGCAAGGCCCGAGAGGCCAAGATGCAGAAGCTGTATGCCGAGGCCGACTCGGCCACGAGGGCAAAGATGGCTCCCCGCCTGCAGCAGAAGAAGGCGCCAAGCAAGATGGGCCGGCCGCTGAGCCGCGAGGGAATGATGCGCTGGAGCGACGTGACCACGCCCCGTTGGCCCACGGTTGTGGAGAACCTTTTTGGCGAACCGCTACTCTTCCACGCCAATTTCTTCCTGGGCGACGTGCTCCGTTCGCGCCCCGTTTTCGTGGAATACGACTCCAAGTTCAACTATTTCGTAGAGGCGATTGTGGTGCTTCTCATGCTCGCGGGCATAGCTTGCGGCTTCCGCAGCCGCCTGCTGTGGCTCGCGCTGTCGTGGTTTGGCTTCGACATGGTGCTGCACTTAGGGCTCGGCTTCGGCATCAACGAAGTCTACATCATGTCGCCCCACTGGCTGTTTGTGCTGCCGCTGGCCATGGCCTTCATGCTGCTGAGGGCCCGGGGGGCGGTGCTCATGGCGCTCAGGGGCGTGCTCCTGCTGCTCATAGTGTACATGGCTGCCCACAACGGGGTGTTCCTTGCCAACTACCTGCTGCAGCCCGCCGCCTGAACGGGTCAGGCATGCCTTGCCCGGCCGAGCAACTTGTCGATGCGGTTGCGCACGGCCTTGACGATGATGCCCATGTTTCCGTGGCGCAAGTTGAGCGCCAGCTCCTCGAGCGAGCGCCCCACCTTTATCCACGGGTGGCCGTATGCCTGTGTGCGATAAACCTTTTCCTTAAACTCAACGTTCTCTATCACATAGCGCGGATGGCGCAACGGCCACTGCAACTCGTAGCGCGGCATGGTGAACATGCGCCTGAGGCGCCGCGGCATGGTAGCCAGGCTGTTGGAATAGTGGGTGGACTCCTCGGCCGCGCCGAGGTTGTTGACAAGGTTCCTGGCCGGCACTATGGCCAGGCCCGAGCCGAACATCATCGTCGCCCAGTGTATAGTCTCGTAAAACTCGCGCCCGCTCTCACGGTGGTCGTGGCACGCGCGTATCATGTCGAAGTTCATCTTGCGCTGGCGCATCAGCGCCTTCAGCTGCCGCATGTTGTAATCATCGTCGAGGAAAGTGTATTTTCCGTCCCACTGGTCAATCACCCTGCGCCACGAAGCCCAGCCCCATATCGACATGTACGAGGTGAAGATGTAGTCGTAGGGGCAGTCGTCGAGCCTCTCTTCGCTGTTGAAGCCCGACACCATCACTATCCTCTCGTCGTTCTCATAGCGGTCGAGCATCTCCTTGCAAAACGGGAAGAACGACTGCGAAGGCACGTCGTCGTCTTCGAGCACGATGCACTTGTCGGCCATCGAGAACGCCCACTTCTGCGAGATATACTCAGACGGGTCGCAGCCATAGTTGCGTTGCTGGTACAGCCGCCGCACATCGCACTCCCAGTCGATGTCGTCCACCACCTCACGGCACTTCATGATGCCCTTCATGTCGCGCTCTCCCCTCGGGCCGTCTTGGTAAAGGAACAGCCGCGAGGGGCGCGCACGGCGCACTTCGTCGAACACTTTCTTGAGCGAGTCGGGGCGGTTGAAGAACAGTATCAGCACCGCAACGTCAATCTTTGCCGGTTGTTTCATATATGGTAACATTAGGTTTGATAGGAAGACGGCCCAGCCATTGCCGGGCGCAGCTTGTCTTTTGCAAAGACAATGCCAGCGAGAGCAATGTGAGCTTGCTCACTGATTGCCGAGCGCAGCTTGTCTTATGCAAAGATAAGAAAAGTAGGCGTATATTCAAAGCAAATAGCAGTTATTTGTTGACAGTGCCCGTATTGTCAAGTCTTTTTCGTAAATTTGCGACCATGAAAACGACAAATCACAAAGGAAGCCTGACGCTTGTGCCCGCAGGCGGACTGGCCAACAGGATGCGGGCCGTGGCGTCTGCCTACCGGCTGTGCCTCGCCGTGGGCAGCCGGCTCCACGTGGTGTGGTTCCGCGACTGGGCACTCAACGCGCCCTTCGCCGACATTTTCGAGCCTATCGAGGCACCGGGCATCGACCTGCGCGAGGCAGGCGTGGCCGACGCCATTGTCAACGGGCGCCCCCGCAGGCGCAACCTGTGGCTGCCGGCGCTGCCCCAGGCCCTGGCGTACCAACGGCGGATATACGAGAAAAGCGTCACGCCGCTCAAGCAGCGCGGCTTCGACTTCGAGGCGTGGGCCGCAGGGCGGCGGTGCTACATGAGCTGCTACCAGGAGTTCGGGGCATATCCCGACGACACCTACAGGCTGCTGTTCCGCCCTGTGGCAAGCGTGATGCGGAGCGTGGAGGCCAACGCCGGCCTCTTTGCCGACTACACCATAGGCATGCACATACGCCGCACCGACCACGGAGAGGCCACAGCCCAGAGCCCCACCTCGCTGTTCATCGAGGCCGGCAGGCGCGAACTGGCAGTCCACCCGGGCCTGAAGATATTCCTCGCCACCGACGACCAGGGGGTGAAAGCCGAGCTCACGGCAGAGTTTGGCGGCAGGGTCATCACGGCAGCGGCGGCGGCATCGCGCAGCAGCGCCGACGGCATCAGGGGCGGACTGGCAGACATGTACACACTGGCACGCACGCAGCGGATATACGGTTCGGCCGGAAGCTCGTTTTCGCCCATGGCCGCAAGGATAGGCGGAGTGGAGATGATAGAGGTTAGGGCCGGCCGCGTCAGGGAGCAATGCTGACGCCGCCATCAACCCGCTGATAGCCAACCGGTTGGCCATACGTGCCGTTTTGCAGTGCAAAACGGCACGTATGGCATTGTGAAACGGGCCGTTTCAGACGGTGAAACGGCCCGTTTTGCAGAGCGCCCGCGCAGCCGCCCCGCGCAGGCGGCATCCCCGGCGGCTAATCCAACCGCTGGCCGCGCTCGAGCAGATAGCGGTAGTTGTAGGCCTGCATCAGCGGGTAGAGCAGGCTGCGGAGCAGGGCCACGGGGTCGGGCTCGTAGGTATAAAACAGCGTATGGCGGTATTTCACAAACAAGCGCACCATGCGCAGCAGCGGCAACAGGCCCCCGGAGCACTCGCACTCGAGCAGCCTCACGCCGTCGCGGCACACCCGGCTGTCAGACTTGATGGCCCTGAGGAAGTCGAGCCTGGGCCTGAAGTGCCACGCGATGTACTTTTTCATGCGGCCATAGTTGCAAACGGCCCACCACAGTATGTAGGCCCCGTTGGCCGCAGAGCGCTCACGCCGCTTGTCGGGCACGATGTAAGTGTCCGACGTGGCACACCGCCTCTGGTGCACAAGCTCCCTGTCCACCATCACTATGCTGTCGTAAGCAGCGGCCGTGATGCTCAGTATCACGTCATAATAAGTGCGGTTGAATATCTCGCCCTTGTGCGGGAATAGGTTCAGCAACTCACGCCTGAAGAGCAGCGTGTGGCCCGGGAGCGACGAGAAGAGCAGCCTGAAGAGCCCGTAGTTAGGGCAGCGCCTGTCGTAGTTAAGGCTGATGCGGCTGTCGTTGCTGAACGGCACCGAACGGCACGTGCACAGCAACTTGCCGCCGATGGCGTCCATCTGCAGCCTTATCTTGTCGGGCTCCCAGATGTCGTCCTGGTCGCAAATGGCAATGTAGTCGCCCGTGGCAAGGGCCATTGCGCTGAAGAAGTTGGCGTTGACGCCCCTTCCGCCCTTGTTGACACACGGCTTTATGATGCTGTTACGTGCAGCATATTCCTCCACAATGGCCATGGTGCCGTCGGTGGAGCCGTCGTCTTGTATGATTATCTCGTGCAGCCCGTATGTCTGGTTGAGCACAGAGTCAAGCTGTTCGCGCAAATGCCGCTCCCCGTTGTAGGTGCACATAACAATAGAAACACGTTTACCCAATACGTCCATTACACTGTTCAATTGTAGGATGTTATGTCAAGTAGCCTGATGCGGGGCAGCCGCCACCGTGCCCACAGCCATGCCACCGCCACCGCGATGGCCCCTGCCGGCCCGGCCCCGGGGCACGCCTGCCCCACAAAGCCCGTAGCCCCCCGTGCCGGGGGCCGCCCGCCTGAATGTCGGGTGCAAAGATACTAAAACTTATCCGAACGGCCATGGCGCCACAGGCTTTTTGCCCCCGGGCGGCAGGCTAAGTGCAGATAATTTATTAACTTTGCAGCCCGGAAATGTAAGTCATACCTTATGAAAATCCCAAGACAGCTATGCCTGCGCCGCGAAGAGCGCTGGCCGGCCCTCGTGGCGCTGGCCGTCATCGTGGCGCTCAACGCGCTCATGGTGGGCAAATACTACGACGTGTTTGCCAAAAACATCCACGGCGGCTTCTGGGGCATGTTCACCGGCAAGTTCCATGTGTCGGGCTACGACCCCATCCTCTACCTTGTCATGTCGGTATGGCGGGTGCTTTTCAACGGCTTCCGCCATCCGCTGCTGCTGTGGATGCTCTACCCTGCGGCCTGCCTCAACGAGTGGCTCATGCCCATAGCGGGCATCAACTGCGCCCAACTGATAACGGCGGCCATGCTCACCGTGGCCGACTTCGCCTCGTTTGTTCTCTTCCACCGCCTGCTGCGCGACGTGGTGGGGCTCTGCCGGGCCGACACGGCGCTGCTCACGGCCCTGTTTTTCTCGTTCGCCTATGTGATGGTGCCCATGGTTGTGCCCGACCACTTCGCCTTCTCGCTGTGCCTGCTGCTGCTCACCCTCTACGTGTGCGGCCGCCACATGCGCGACGGCACGCCGCTGTCGGCCCCGGCCGCCGCGCTGCTCATGGTGGTCACGGCTGGCGTAACGCTGAGCAACGGGGTGAAAGTGGCGCTCGGCCAGTGGATGGCCAACGGCCGGCGGTTTTTCGCTTGGCGCAACCTACTTGTGGCCATGGCCCTGCCCTCGGCGCTGCTGCTGTGGGCCGGCTTCAGCGTGGGGGGCGTGCCCCAGCCCAAGACCGACGCCGACCTGCAGCAGGAAAACGCCAACCTGCGCAAGAACAATATGCCCACCCACGCCGACCACGGCGGCGAACCGATAAGCACGGTGGGGTTCATGAACTGGACCGACGCCACCACGTCGCGCCTTGACGCCGCCGTGGAAAACCTGTTCGGCGAATCCCTGCAGCTGCACAGCGACCATCTGCTGGGCGATGTGTGGATAGACAGGCCGGTGGTGGTGCGCTACAGCCTGGCCGCCAACTACGTGGTCGAGGCCGCGCTCGTGCTTCTCTTCGCGCTGGGGGCTTGGTGCGGGCGCCGCGAGCGGTTCGCTTGGCTGTGCCTTTCGTGGTTTGCGGTCGACATGGCGCTGTCGATGGGGCTCGGCTTCGCCATCAACGAGATATACATAATGGGCCCCCACTGGCTCTTCGTCATGCCAATATCCATGGCCTACGCCATGCTCAGGGCCAAAGGCGCCGCCCTGAAGGCCCTGCGGGTGGCCACGGGCTGCCTTGCCGCATGGCTGTGGGCATACAACGGCACGCTGTTTGTGGGCTTCATGCTGGGCTGAAACCAATGCTCACCAGATAAAATCCAAGAGGCTTTTTCAGGAGTGCTGGTGTACAGGAGTGCAGGAGTACAGACAATGGTTTAGTATATATTTTGGAGGCGGGAGGCAGTAGACGGGAGTACAGACAATAGTTATGGAAACATGGAAGCTGTGGGAGCATGGGGAAAGTGGTGCAGGAAGATAGTCAAATACCATTGTCTTAACTCCTTTACTCCCTAACTCCTTAACTCCTAAAAATACACTAAACTATTGTCTTTACTCCTAAAAACACACTAAACCATTGTCTGTACTCCTGCACTCCCGTACTCCTTAACTCCTAAAAAGCCCCCGTCAGACGATGGCGCGGCGCAACTCTTCGATGTTGTCGCGGTACTTGCTGATGTCGCCCTTGAATATCGACGACGTGCCGGCGACAAAGATGCTGGCCCCGACATCGCGCAGCTTGCGGGCGTTGTCGGGCGTTATGTTGCCGTCAACCTCCATTATTATGTCCTCGCGGCCCTCGCGCCGCAGCAGCTCGGCTATCTTTGCGGCCTTGCGCATGGTGCTCGGCACAATCTTCTGGCCTGCAAACCCGGGGTTGACCATGAGCACATTGATGCCGTCGATATAGTCGAGCACCTCTTCAAGCGAGTTTATCGGCGTGGCCGGATTGATGGCCAGGAAGCGCTTGCAGCCGTAAGGAGCGAGCCAGTCGAGCACGCGCTGCACCTGGAAGCTGCTCTCGTAGTGTATAGAGACAATGTCGGTAGGCTCTATCCCTATCCATTGCAGCTTGTACTCCGGCTCCTTTATCATTAGATGCAGGTCGAGCGGTATGCCCGTGAGGCTGCGCAAGCCCCGTATGTAGTCTACGCCGAGCCCGAAGTTTGGCACGAATATGCCGTCCATGACGTCGATGTGGAGGCGCTCGACGCCCTCCTGCTCGAATATCTCGATGGTCTCCTTGAGGTTGACCAGGTCGGAGCACATCATCGAAGCCGATATCTCGCCTTTCCTTTCCATCAGTTCCATGTGGTCATTATCTTGCAATAGGGTTCTGAGTGGGCGCGCATTATCTCCAGGCCGCGCCCGAGTTCATTCTGGGCGAACACGTGGGTGACGAGCCTCTCGGGGCTGATGGCCCCCCGCGCTATGGCTTCGGCGGCCTCGGTCCAGTCGGACGGCTGCGCCCCGTGGTAAGAAGAGTTCCACGTGCCGCGCAGCGTGATCTGCTTGCGCAGCACGCGCCAGTAGACGTCTTGCGCCAGGGTGATGTCGCCCGACGGGTTGCCCATGAGCACGGCCGTGCCCCCCGGCGCCGTGAGCCCCACGGCCTGGGCCACAGCCCCGGGCGTGCCCACAGCCTCGATGGCCACGTCATAGCGGCCTGCACAGGCATCGGCGGCGGCCACTGCCGTCAGCCCCAGTCTCTCGACCATGCGCCGCTTGGCCTCGTTGCGCACCACCACGTCTGCCGTAGAGGCCCCGAGCATGCGGGCCCAGAGCGCCGCCCCGATGCCAATCATGCCCGTGCCGACAACGCATGCCGACTGCCCGGTTGCCAGGCGGCTGCGCTTCACGGCATGCAGGGCCACGGCCAGCGGCTCGAGCATGGCCGCCACCGTTGGCGAGACGCCCTCGGGCAGCGGCAGGAGGTTCCACACCGGCACGGCCACAAGCTCGGCAAAGCCGCCGTCGCGGCGCGACCCCACATAGTCGTAATGGTCGCACATCTCGTAGTTGCCGGCCTCGCACTGCGGGCACCGGCGGCAGGGGATGAGCGGGAACACGCCAACCGGGCGCCCGCACAGCCCCCCGTCGGCGGGGCTGCCCACGCTCTCGACCACGCCAGAGAGCTCGTGGCCGGGTATGGTGGGGAAGTGGTAGGTGCCTTTGGTGAATATCCTCGGCACGTCGGAACTGCAAATGCCGGCAGCCTTGACTCTGACCAGGGCCCACCCCTCGGGGCACTCGGGCGTTGGGGCGTCTTCGTAACGCAGGTCGCCCACGGCGTGTAGTACGTATGCTTTCATTTCTTTCTTGCTTTGATGATGGTCTTGAAGTTGCTCAAGTCCTCGGGTGTGGTAATCTTGAAGTTCATCGGGTCGCCCTCGATGATGCGGCAACTGAGGCCCGACTTGAATGCCAGTTCGGTGCTGCCGTTTATTTTCATCAGCTCTGCGGCGTCCATGGCGCGGTGGGCCGCCAGGTACTTGGCGAGCCTGAACGCCTCGGGCGCCTGCCCGGCCCACAGCTTGCTGCGGTCGAGCAGCGCCGTGATGGTGGTGCCGTCGTCGCTGAGGTAGGTTGTGTCTTTCACCGCTATGGCCGGCATCACGGCGTCGGCCGCGGAGCAGGCAGCGAGGCACCGGCCTATGAGGTCGGCGCCGACGAGCGGCCGTGCGCCGTCGTGCACGATGACCAGGTCGGCGTCGCCGGTGGCCGACCGTGCCGCCACCTCAAGCGCATTGAATATGGAGTACTGCCTGGTCTGGCCGGCCGGGGCCAGGCTCACGGGCTTTTCGGGGCAGAGGCGGGCGGCAAGGCCGGCCACGAAGTAGCGCCACTGGTCGGCCACGGCCACCACTATGGCGTCGATGTCGGGGTGGGCGGCAAAGGCGGCGAGGCTGTAGCCCAGCACCGGCATGCCCTCTACCTCGACATACTGCTTGGGCATGTCGATGCCCATGCGGCTGCCCACGCCACCTGAGAGTATGATTGCTATGTTCATTTTCTTTGCTGTTTGCTGTGCCTACGCCATCAGTTCGGGCATTATGAACACAGAGTGGAACACACGTTTCTCCTCGGGCGGCACCTGCATGTAGTCGCCGTAGAGGTCGCGCAGGTAGGCATCGGGGTTGGCAGGGCCCAGAAACCGCTTGCCCTCAAACTCGACCTCAGTGAGCGGGAACACGCTGTCCTTGCGGTGCATGATGCCGTAACCGTTGTTGGTGGGTATGTTGCCGATGTACGTGCCCTTTGGCTTCAGCGCGCACGCGGCCGCCCACAGCGCGCTGTATGCCGCATACTTGCCCCCGAACCAGAACAGCTCGGCCGCGGCGCGCACGCTGTAGTGGTGGGCCTTGTGCAGTATTGAGTTGCTCTTTGATATGCCCTTGGTGATGCGCTTGACGAAACCGCGGCTCACGGTGGGGTAGTCTTCAAAGGGGAACACGTCGACATAGAGCCCTTTCTGGTAGCCGGCGGCGAAGTTGTCGCCCGCCTCGATGTAGAAGGAGTTCATGTCGCGCACCTTCACGATGGGCAGCTCCACCTCGGGGTCGGTGGCCCTTGTCTGCAGGAACAGGTCCGGCGGCAGTTCGCCGGCAGCCTCGGCGGCAAACCGCTCCATGTCTTCGCGCCGCATGGCTATGTCGATGTCGTCGTCCCAGGGGATGAAGCCCCCGTGGCGCACGGCCCCGAGCAGCGTGCCGCCGTCGAGCCAGTAGCTGATGGAATGGCGGCGGCATAGGCGGTCTATTTCCTCAAGTATGTCGAGCTGCTTAAGCTGGCACACCCTGAGGTTGCGCCTGTTGTATTCTTCGAGATATCTATTCTTCATCACACTTCGGTTTGCAGGCTGCGCCGACACGGTGAACCGGGCCTGCCTGTCGGCCACTGCGGCTGCCGGGCGGCTGTGCGCTGCTTATCTCGTGCAAATTTAATAAAAATGTTTGAAGTCTGAAACAAAAATGGCGTTTTTGCTCTGCGCCACTGCCGCTATTGGCGCCCTGCGAGCCCAAACGGCCCGTATGGGGTTGCCGAACGGCCCGTATGGCACCCTGAAACGGGCCGTTCGGCAAGGCAAAACGAGCCGTTTTGCAAACTGCTGGGCGCCAAGGGGTTGGCATGGCGCGGCAGGATGCCACCCAGACATGCCGCCACGACCGGGGCCGACAGACCGCCATGCCACGCCCACCCACGGCAACCACCCGCACGCAACCGGCGCCACCGTGGCAGGCGGCAGGGCAAAGGCTACCGCCCGGGGCCGGCAAGGCGGAGCCGCACGGCTGCTGCCGAAACCACCCCAAACGCCCACGGCCAGGGCATGAGGCCAATGCGAGACAGCAACAGCGAAACTGGCGTTTTTTAACATTATGCGAAGATTATGCCAACATATCGGTGAAACAGCCCTAAGCATAGCCATTTTTCCTTTCATTCTATAAAATATTGCGTTTTCTCAATTAACATTTATCCGATAACACAGAATCATTCTATCAAACCGTTACCAACGCGCAAAGTTTTAATACTATAAGCCTTAAAATTAAGAAAAGGTTTCTAAATTTGTGAACGAAACCGGGATTGAATGCCAAAGAGTAAATAATTATCCACTTATTAAAACAAAAAGCATCATGAGGAAAAGATTGTTTATCATTTTGTCATTGCTCATCACGACATGCGGATTTGCGATGGCGCAGGCCCTGATAAGGGGGTCGGTGGTGTCAGACAGTGACGGCTCTCCTGTAATAGGGGCCACCATCGTTGTAGACGGAACCTCAAAAGGCACAGTGACAAACGGCGACGGAAAGTTCAGCATAACACTTCCCGCCGGCAAAAAGAATGTGAGGATATCTTACATTGGCTTCGAGCCCCAGACAGTGGCAGCCAAAAACGGCATGAAGGTCAAGCTGCTGGAAGCCAAGAACGAGCTGGCCGAGACCATCATCACGGGCTACGGCAACTTCAAGAAGGCATCGTTCACCGGCTCGGCCCAGAGCCTGAAGACCGACGCCATGCAAGACGTGCCGGTAATCTCGATAGCCGACAAGCTGTCGGGAGGAGTGGCCGGCGTGTCGATAAGCCAGACATCGGGCGCCCCCGGCGGCACAAAGAGCATCAGGATAAGGGGAATGAGCAGCATCAACGCCGGCAACGACCCGCTCATCGTGGTAGACGGCACACCGGTGCAGAGCGGCGACGCCAACCCGTTCTCGGGCTCATACAACGACACTGGCTCCGACCTGCTGTCGACAATCAACCCCAACGACATCGAGTCGATGACGGTGATAAAAGACGCTGCGGCCGCTTCACTATATGGTTCGCGCGCGGCCAACGGCGTGATTGTCATCACGACGAAGAGCGGCAAGGCCGGAAAGACCAAGCTGTCGTTCCGCAGCGACTGGGGATTCTCGAACATGGCAATAAACTACAGGCCCACCCTGGGCGGCGACGACAGGCGCGCCCTGCTGAGCAAGGGCCTCGAAAACCAGGCCATCTATGACCTCGGCATGTCGGCAGCCGACGCCAAAGCCTATGCCGAAAGCAAGATAGACGCATACGCCTCGATGCCCAAGAACGGATGGACCGACTGGAAAGACCTGCTCTTCCGCACCGGCTCGCACCAGAATTACCAGATGAGCGTCACGGGAGGCAACACCGACACCAAGTTCTATGCGTCGCTCGCATACAACAAGCAGCTGGGCATTGCCTACGACCAGGGGCTGGAGCGCATCACCGGCAACGCCAACCTGCAGCACTCTTTCGGGCGGTTCGACCTTCAGGTAACCACGCAGCTGTCGCGCACCAGGCAAGACCTGGCCAACGAAGGCACTTCGTTCACCAGCCCGATAATGAACTACGCCTGGGTGCAAAACCCGTCGTCGACACCATACAACGACGACGGCACGCTCAACGACGGCTGCGGCTTGTTTGGCGTCAACCCGATATTCGAGCGCGACCACTCATCGGATGTGTACACATTCACCAAGGCATTCAGCACCGTAAAGCTCACCTACAACATCTGGGACAACCTGAAGCTGAGCGAGAAAATAGCCTACGACTACTTTGACGGCACCGAGGACGTGCTGTGGGACAAGTTCTCTAACAACGGCGGACCGGGCGGAGTGATGCAGCGCGACAAGCTCTCTTACCAACAGCTCAACTCGCAAACGCAGCTGACATACGAGAAAACGTTCGGCCAGCACAACGTCAACGTGCTGCTGGGCTTTGAGACCGAGAACTTCGTTAACTCCGACAACTACGTCAGCGGACAGAAATATCCGGGGCAGCTCTACGAATTCGGCAACGCCGCCGAGACCAATGCGTCGTCGGGCTACAGCTCTTACAGGCTCACGTCTTACCTCGGCCGCATTGACTACAACTACGCAGGGCGATACTACATTGGCGCAAGCATGCGCACCGACGGCACATCCAAGCTGTCGCGCGACAACCGATGGGGCACGTTCTGGTCGGTGTCGGGAGCATGGCGCTTTATAGACGAGAAGTTCATGGCGGCCGTCAAGGATGTGCTCTCCGACGGCAAGCTGCGACTGAGCTACGGCGTCAACGGCACGCAGCCGTCCGACTACTATGCCTACATGAACCTCTACAAGTACAGCAACCAGAACTACAACGGCATGTCGGGCATGGGAATAGTAGGCATTGCCAACCCCGACCTGAGGTGGGAGAAGAACAAGACGTGGAACATCGGACTCGACCTGCAGTTCCTGCACCGCATTTCGGTGACGCTCGACTACTACCAGCGCAAGACGTCGGACCTGATATACAACCTGCCCGTGTCAATGACAGGAGGCCACTACCGCTATGACGGCAACGCAGGGGCATACGTGTTCACGCAGCCAATGAACGTGGGCGAGATGGAGAACAAGGGATTTGAGATGACCGTCACCTCGGTGAACTTCGACACGAAAGACTTCAACTGGACCACCTCTCTTAACCTTTCGCACAACAGCAACAAGCTCACCAAGCTCGACGGCGAGAGCCAGGAGATAATAAGCGGGCCTATGATACACCGCGTGGGCGAGCCTTACTATTCGTACTACCTGTATGAATACGCCGGCGTGGACGCCCAGACGGGCAAGCCCCTCTACTACATCAACGACGGAACCGACAACGCCCGCAACACCACCACCGAGATAGCACAGGCCAACAAGACCATTGTGGGCAAGCACGACCCGGCCATAGAGGGCGGACTGACCAACACCCTGCGCTACAAGTTCATCGACCTGAGCTTCACGCTGACCTACTCCGTGGGTGGCGAAGCGTTCGACTACGCCACATGGCAGCACACCGACGGCGGCAGATACCTTTACGGCGGCGCCGTGCCGGCGTCATACGACCTGTCGGAAATGTGGACGGGCCCTGGCGACACCAACGCCAAGCTGCCCAAGTTCCAGTACGGAAGCGCATCGACAACGGCCTCGTCGCGATGGCTCATGCCCACCGACTACCTGCGGCTGAAGAGCCTCACCATAGGCTTCAGCGCCCCGACAAGCTTCATCAGCAAGCTCGGACTGACCAAGGCCCGCGCATACTTCTCGGGCTCCAACCTGCTGACATGGAAGTCGAAAGACCTCGTGGTAGACCCGGAGATGAGCCCGAGCGGAATAATGACGTTTGAGACGCCGGCCTACAGGACGTTTGCCTTCGGCGTGGAGCTCGACTTCTGATTGCCGCTCCGGCCATACATCAAGTTAATTAGCACAATAACAACATAAATCAAACGAAATATGAAAACAGCAAGAATATATAGAGCAATGGCCATCCTGTCGATTATAGCCGGCATGACGTCGTGCGGCAACGACTGGCTCGACCAGACACCGTCTGACGGAATAGACGCCAACGGGGCTGTGACAACGGTGAGCGACCTCGAGACTGTGCGCAACGGCGTTTACGCCTCGCTGAAAGGCATCAGAGACTTTGTCGACTATTACGGCCGCAACATGTTCATCTACGGCGACATGAGAGGCGAAGACGTGCAGTACAACTGGGTGGACGGAAGCGGACGCGGCAATTTCTACTACTACATGACCTACTCCACGGCCGACAACTTCTCAGGCGGCAACACTCCGTGGCAGTCGGCTTTCATAGTCACCGAAAGGGCCAACCGCGTGATAGAGGCCGCCGAGAGCGGCACACTGGGCGACGACGAGGCCATAGCACAATACGAGGCCGAGGCCAAGACACTCAGAGCCATGGCACTGTTCGACCTGACGCGCATCTACGGCAAGCCCTACACCATGGACAAAGGGGCTTCGCTCGGCGCGCCGATAATGCTCAAGCCTGTTGAAAACGCATACGCCAACAAGCCGAAACGCAACACTGTGGCCGAATGCTACACACAGATAGAGAAAGACCTGGACGACGCCGTGAAGTCGGGGGCGCTGCCCACATCAAACAAAGGCGACGCATCGGTGTACATCAACCTGTGGGCAGCCAAGGCACTGCAGGTGCGTGTGTACATGACAAAGGGCGAATGGGGCAAGGCCCTGGCCACCGCGCGCGACATAATAAGCAACTCTCCCTACGTGCTGTGGACTCCCGGGGAGTATGCCGAGGCATGGGCAAAGACCAGCAACGCACACAACAACGAGATAATATTCGAGCTGTCTATCAACGACAACAAGGACTGGACCGACCGCGAGGGCATAGCCTACTGCATGAGCGACGCCCATGGTGATGTTCCCGGCTACGGCGACATCATGGTGACCAAGGCATTTGCCGAGGCAATGGAGGCCGACCCGGCCGACGCACGCAACAACGTGCTGCTCAAGCCGGGCGGCGACCCCGAGACCTATGCCGGCAAATTTGAAACCGACGGCAACGACTTTGTGAAACACGGGGTGTTCATCAACAAGATGCCGGCGCACAACGGCGACGTGCGCTATGCCAACGTGCCTATGCTGCGCCTGTCGGAGGTGTACCTTAGCGCTGCCGAGGCCGCATTCCAGACGGGCGACAAGGCTGCCGCCGCACAGCTGCTCAACAAGCTGATAACCAACCGCACCACCGACGCAACGAAGGTGGTGACGGCCCAAGACATCACGCTCGACCGCATATACATGGAGCGGCGAAAGGAGCTTGTGGGCGAAGGACAGCGCTACTTCGACGTGATAAGGCGCGGAGAGACCGTGGTTCGCTACACCGACTCTAACAACCGCGGGTGGCACGACGTGCTGACGGAAGAGGCACGCACATTCAACCGCGACTCGAAGAAGGCCCTGCCGCTGATACCCGTGGCCGAAATCAACGCTAACCCGAACATTCTGCAGAATCCCCTTTACTAAATTATTAATCCAGGAGTAAACGCTCCAAACATTGCAGAAAGCGCGTCTATGGGAATAGGCGCGCTTTTTTGGGCCCACTGGATAAATCCCAGGGGCTTTTTAGGAGTTAAGGAGTTAGGGAGTAAAGGAGTTAAGACAATAGTTTTTCTTGCGGGAGTTAGGGAGTTAAGAGGAGTTAGATGGAGTTATAAGGAGTTAGAGGGAGTTAGGGGACAATAGCATTTGACTGACGCCTCACAGCCCATCCCTTAATTAGGAGTTGCAGGAGACAGGAGTTCAGGAGTGCAGACTTTTGCATTTGACTGACACTGCGCATGGCATATTTTCTTAACTCTTAATTTTTAATTGTTTATTTTTAATTCTTTGTTCGGAGTTAAGACAATAGTCTTTCTTGCGGGAGTTAGGGAGTTAAGAGGAGTTAGATGGAGTTAGATGGCAAAGGCTCTTTGCGCAGCCACGGCCATGGCCGCCCAACAGCCTGTAAACAAGCACGTTGCGAAACGTGCCGTATCAGACTGCGAAACGGCACGTATGACCATGCAAAACGGCACGCCTTGAATGACGAAACGGCTTGTATGGCAACTCCAGGCGATTGCGCATGGCCTGCAAGGCCATTCAGTCGTCGAAGTCGGAGTTGCGGTAAGCGAATATGAGCGGATAGAAAAAGCCGCGCACCGCGCCCATCAGTCCGCCGGCCTTTGCCTTATTATAATATGTGGAACGGCGATGCCTCATGCAACAAAGGCACAGGCGCAGCAACGGCAATGCGCCCGGCGAGAGCATGCAACGGGCCATGGTGTGCTCTGTGCGCAACGCATCCGATGCCGTCTGGGCACAGACATGGGTGTAAAGGCGGCGCCACTTGCCCTTGTGCTGCAGCTGGCGGTAATGGCGGTAGCCCACCACATAAGGGGCAAGCGGGCCAAGGGCGGCAGCTGCGGCGCCGACAGAAGGCCCACCGCCCACCCTCCTGGCCGCCTCGTCCGGGTGGGTGCGGTGCCAGTTGAGCGGCTCGGCAATGTAGGTTATGGCCTTATCGCGATAGAAATAAGCGTTGAGCGCAAGGCTCCAGTCGTAGATGATGCAGTCGAGCCACGCCCCCTCGCGCTGCACATAGTCGCGGCGCAGCAGCATGGTGTGGCCCGCAAAGCCGTGGAAAAGCAACGCCTTGAGCGAATGCTGCGGCTCCACCCGGCGGGCACCCTCAAGGCGGCTGCCGCGCACGTGGGCCGAGAAGCAGATGTTGTGGCCTCCGATGGCCTCGACCTGGCGGGCTATCTTGTCGGCAAACCACACGTCGTCCTGGTCGGAAATAGCCACGAAGTCGGCCGTGGCACGCATGACGGCCGACTTGAAGTTGAGGTTGTAGCCAAGGTTGCGCCCGTTGACATAGAGGCTGATGAAGGGGTAACGGGCGGCATATTCCCTGACAATGGCCACGGTGCCGTCGGTCGAACGGTCGTCTTGCACAATGAGCCTGTGTATCGGATAGGTCTGCCCGATGATTGAGTCGAGCTGCTCGCGCAGGTAGCGCTCGCCGTTGTAGGTACACATCACCACATCCACCGTCTTGCTTGTGTCCATGATCAATGCTTGCGTTTGAACAACTTGTTGACAATAAACTGCTGGCACTCATTGAGGATGTGGACGCGGGCCACACGCATAACAGCGTAATACAGCACGGCGGCCACGGCTATGCGCGCCACGAGCAGCACGGCCATGTTGCCTATCCACGCCGTGGCGAAGTAGGTGGCGGCCATCACCGCCATGGCGGCGATGGCAAAAGGAAGCGTGTCGCGCATGAACATCACGAAGCCGTAGCCAGTGAGCCGGCGCACAAAAAAGTGCCACACAAGCACCCACAGCAGGTTGAGCGCCGTATACCCTACCACCATCGAGCGTATGCCGAGCGGCCAAATGCACACCATCAGCACTATAGAGGCCAGCCCCAAGCCGCACGTGCACCACAGGTTGACACCCGAGCGCCCGCAGCTGAGCACCACATTAGACAGGAATGTGTGCAGAGGCATGACCGCGCCGCTGATGCACAGTATCTGCATCAGCCCGGCCGAGAACAGCCATTTGTCGGTTATGGCCAGCACTATGAACTCGCGGGCCACAAGGCCGAGGCCGAATAGCAGCGGGAACGACACGAAAGAGATGAGCCTCACCATCTTGCGCATGGCACCGAGGCGGCGCGAGCTCTGCCCGCTGAGGTCGGCCAGCACCGGCTGCGTCACCTGCTGCACGGTGCCCTGCACGAGGTAATAGCACTTGTTGTCCCACTGATAAGCCTGGTTGTAGCACCCCGTGGCGTATGGCGAGAAGTAGCGTCCCAGCAAGATGTTGAGCACATTGCTGTTCACATTGTTCAGTATGCCGGTGGCAAGCACCTTGACGCTGAAGCGGAACATGCGCCAGACAGGGCCGAAGTCGATGCGCAACGACGGGCGCCACGGCGAGCACCGCCACAGCAACACGGTGTTGACACCCACGAAGACAAGCCCCTGGGTGGCCAGCGACCAGTAGCCCATGCCCGAGAAAGCCATGCTCACGCCCACTATGTTGGAACAGAGCACGGCCGTCATCCCGGCCTTCGCCTGCTGCTTTACCATGAGGTTTTTGAACAGGTAGGCCGACTGGGCTGTGGCAAAGCTGGCAAAAAGTATGTTGAGAAAGGCATAACGGCACAGCGGCACGAGCTTGTCGGTATGGTAATAGTCGGCTATCAGCGGTGCACAAAAGAAGAGCAGCGCATACATGGCCGTGCCTACGATGACATTAAACCAGAACACCGAGTTGTACTCCCGGTGTCCTGGTTGCTTTATGTTGGTAAGGGCCACGGTGAAACCACTGTTCTGCAGCGTTATGGCAATCTGCGGGAAGATGGTTATCATGGCTATCATGCCGTAGTCGTCGGGCGATAGCAACCGCCCCATCATTATGCCGAAGCACAGTCCGAGCGCCTGCTGGATGAAGTTGTTCATCCCGCCCCAAAGTATTCCCTTGGCCGTTTTCTCCTTCAGCGATTCCATTGAGTGGTGTTGTCAATAAGCCTGCAGGGCGCTGTGTCAGCACACCTTGCTGCCGGGGTTCACCTTGCGCAGTATGGTGGTCACGCTCAGCGAGCCGTCAAAATTCTCGGCCGAGAGTATCATTCCCTGACTCTCTATGCCCATGAGCTTGCGCGGCGCGAGGTTGGCAATGAACAGCACGTCTTTGCCCACGAGCTCTTCGGGCTCGTAAAACTTGGCTATGCCGCTGACGATGGTGCGGTCGGTGCCGCTACCGTCGTCTATTGTGAACTTGAGCAACTTGTTTGCCTTCTTCACCTTCTCGCAGGCCTTGATGTGCCCTACACGTATGTCAATCTTCTCGAAGTCGGCAAAATCGACCGTAGCCTTCACCGGGTCGGCCTTGTGGGCAGCGGCCTCGTTGGCCTTCTTGGCGTCGTCGAGCTTCTTGAGCTGGTAGTCAATGGCCTCGTCGTCAATCTTCTCGAAGAGCAACTCGGGCTCGCCGAGCTTGTGGCCGGGGGCCAGCAGGTCTGTGCGCCCGAGGCTTCCCCAGTCGGCCCCGTCCATGTTTATCATCTTGCGCAGGCGGGCGCTGCTGAACGGGAGGAACGGCTCGAAGGCTATTGCGAGGTTGGCCACAATCTGGAGCGACACATATAATATGGTCTCGACGCGCTTCGGGTCGGTCTTCCATATCTTCCACGGCTCGCACTCGGTGATGTACCTGTTGCCAATGCGGGCCAGGTTCATGGCCTCCTTCTGGGCATCGCGGAACTTGAACACGTCGAGCAGTGCCTCGACCTTCTGCTTCACGTCCTTGAACTCGTCGAGCGCGGCATGGTCGGTTGGCGTGAGCTCGCCGCAGGCAGGCACCACCCCGTCCCAATATTTCTTGGTAAGCTGGAGGGCACGGTTGACGAAATTGCCATAGACGGCCACCAGTTCGTTGTTGTTCCTGTCCTGGAAATCGCGCCAGGTGAAGTTGTTGTCCTTGGTCTCGGGGGCGTTGGCAGTGAGCACATAGCGCATCACGTCTTGCTTGCCCGGCATCTCCAGCAGGTAGTCATGAAGCCATACGGCCCAGTTGCGCGACGTGGATATCTTGTCGTTCTCAAGGTTCAGGAACTCGTTGGCCGGCACATTGTCGGGCAGTATGTAGCCCCCGTGGGCCTTGAGCATCGACGGGAACACTATGCAATGGAACACAATGTTGTCTTTTCCGATGAAATGCACGAGCCGGGTCTCGGGGTCTTTCCACCATTTCTCCCAGTCGTCGGGCATCAGTTCCTTTGTGTTTGATATGTAGCCGATGGGCGCGTCAAACCACACATAGAGCACCTTGCCCTCCGCCCCGTCCACGGGCACGGGTATGCCCCAGTCGAGGTCGCGCGTCATGGCGCGTGGCTGGAGGTCGAGGTCGAGCCAGCTCTTGCACTGGCCGTAGACGTTAGGGCGCCACTCCTTGTGCCCCTCGAGTATCCATTGCTTGAGCCAGTCCTGGTATTCGTTCAATGGCAAGTACCAGTTCTTGGTTTTCCGCAGCACAGGCTTGGAGCCGCTGATGGCCGACTGCGGGTTGATGAGCTCCGTCGGGTCAAGGTCGCTGCCGCATTTCTCGCATTGGTCGCCATAGGCCTTGGGGTTATGGCAGTGCGGGCACTCGCCCGTGATGTATCTGTCGGCGAGGAACTGGTGGGCCTCCTCGTCGTAGTATTGCTCGCTCTCGCGCTCTATGAGCTTGCCGTCGTCATAGAGCTTGCGGAAGAAATCCGACGCCGTCTGGCTGTGAATGCCCGACGTGGTGCGGCTATAGATGTCGAATGAAATGCCGAAATCCTCGAAACTCTTCTTTATCATGGCGTGATAACGGTCGACGACAGCCTGCGGCGTGATGCCCTCTTTCTTGGCGCGGATGGTTATTGGCACACCGTGCTCGTCGCTTCCGCAGATGAACCGCACGTCCTCACCCTTGAGCCTGAGGTAGCGCACGTATATGTCGGCCGGCACATACACACCGGCCAAATGGCCAATATGCACCCCCCCGTTGGCGTATGGCAGTGCTGCCGTGACGGTGGTGCGCTTGTAATGCTTCTCTTCCATATTCGAGTGATGTATCTATTGTTTGCTTTTTATTTTGGTGCAAAGTTAATGCAAATTATCGATTAACCGAAAGGAAAGCAGATATTTTTACGCCGCGGCACTGCCGAAAGCCCGGCACGGCAGCAACAGACAAACCGAACAATAACGCCGACCAACGCCACAAAGGGCACGCCACCGGCGCCACCGCATGCCATAATTGCGCGCGAAGGATTAATAAAACATAAAAATTTGTCGGAATTTCTTCTAATACAGAATTAGATGTTTATCTTTGCAGCAGTGTAAAACGAAAGGAGGCAGGCTGCAAGCTAACCAGGCTGCAGGCTAACAGCACGCATATCCTTGTAAATATCTAATAAAATGCAAAAGAAGAATCTTGTTTTCTTGTCAGCCGCATCATTGTTGTTGCTGACATCGTGTTCGAAGCTTGGCCCGCTGACGGCCGACGACTTCAAGGTGGTTCCCAACCCGCTGGAATCTCACGCCGGACAGGTGCCTGCCACAATCAACGGCTCCTTCCCTGAGAAGTACATGAAGAAAAAGGCTGTTGTCACCGTTACTCCGGAGCTGCGCTACGGCAACGGGCAAGTGGCACGCGGCACAAGCGCCACGTTCCAGGGCGAGAAGGTGGAAGGCAACGACCAGACCATCTCCTACCAGGTAGGCGGCAACTACACAATGAAGACCAACTTCAAGTATGTGCCCGAGATGCAGAAGAGCGAGCTCTACCTCACCTTCGACGCCAAGATAGGCAAGAAAGAAAAGGAAATACCTGCCGTGAAGGTGGCCGACGGCGTGATTGCCACTTCAGAGCTGGTGGGTCGCACTGTGAAGAGCGCCCAAGCCTGCATTGCCCCCGACTCGTTCCGCCGCGTGACAGAAGCAAAGCAAGTTGCCAACATCAAGTTCCTCATCCAGCAGGCCAACCTGCGCAAGAGCGAGCTGAAGAACAACTCGGTTACAGAATTCGTGGAGTTGCTCAAGAAAATCAACGCAGACAAGGAAGGCCTCAACCTGAACAACATAGAGATATCGGCTTATGCATCGCCTGACGGAGGTGTGGAGCTGAACGACAAGCTTGCCAACCAGCGCCAGAAGAACACCGAGAAGTATGTTGACCAGCAGCTCAAGAAGGCAGAACTGGCCGACGCCAACGTCGACGCCAAGTACACCGCACAAGACTGGGAAGGCTTCCAGGAGCTCGTGCAGGCATCGAACATACAGGACAAGGATGTCATCCTGCGCGTCCTCTCGATGTACAAAGACCCCGAAGAGCGTGAGCGCCAGATCAAGAACATGAGCGCCGGATTCCGCGAGCTGGCCGACGGCATCCTGCCGCAGCTGCGCCGTTCGCGCATGACCATCAACTATGAGGTCATCGGCCGCGACGACGACCAGATACTGGCACAGTATAAGGAAGACCCGAAGCAGCTCAGCGTAGAGGAGCTTCTGTATGCCGCAACGCTCAAAGACAACGCCGACGAGCAGGAGCAGATATACAAGACAACGACCGAGGTTTACCCCAACGACTGCCGCGCATATAACAATGTAGCCACCATAGAGTATGCAAAGGGCAACTACGACGAAGCCAAGAACTACCTGCAGAAGGCCCTTGCCATCGACGCAAACAACGGAGAGGCCAACGCCAACCTCGGCTTGCTGGCATTGCAGGCTGGCGACGCCAAGACAGCAGAGACCTACATATCGAAGGCTTCAAACGCCAACGGCCTGGCAGAAGTGCTCGGCAACCTGCACCTGGCACAGGGCAACTACGCCCTTGCAGAGCAGGACTTCGCCAAAGTCAACTCAAACAGCGCCGCGCTTGCCCAGATTCTGAACAAGAACTACTCTGCTGCGTCAAACACGCTCAACAACATAAAGAACTCTGACGGCATGACCGACTACCTCAAGGCCATACTCTATGCACGCCAGGGCAACAACACAGAGGCTGCCAACGCTCTGCGCAGCGCTGTGAGCAAGGACGCCTCGCTGGCTGCCTACGCCGCCAACGACCTCGAACTGGCTAACGTCAGCAAGTAAAAACGGCACACTTCACTTCACATAAGGAGAGGGAACGAGCAATGGGATTTGCCTTTACAACAGGGCCCGACACCAGGCGCAAGCCCGGACAGCAGGCAACAGCCGGCACCAACGGGCGGACAGCCACTTGGGCCAGGCACATCCCATCGCTACGTTCCCTCTCTTTTTTTTCACCATCAGTCCATGCCATCGCTGCCATGGCAGCCGTGACATTGCTCACGGCGTGCGGGGCGGGCAACGGCAGGTTCCGCATTGAAGGGCGGTTCCGCAACCTCAACCGCGGCGAGTTCTACGTATACAGCCCCGACGGGGGCACACAGGGCCGCGACACGATACAAGTGGCAGACGGACGGTTCTCATACAACGTGCCACTGTCTGACAAAGCAACATTCATACTCATATTCCCAAACTTCTCCGAGCTTGTAGTGTTCGGCGACAACGGCAAGGTGGCCAAGCTCAGCGGCGACGTCTCGCACATGAAGGAAATCGAGGTGTCGGGCTCCGACGACAACGAGCTCATGACCAAGTTCCGCATGTCGGCCAACAGGATGGCCCCGCCCGAGGTGAAAAAAGCCGTGGCCGACTTCGTCGGCGAGCACCCCGCGTCGCCCGTAAGCATGTACCTGGTAGACCGCTACTACATACGCACCGACGAACCCGACTACGCCGCGGCAGCCAAACTGCTAAAGACAATGCTCAAGGCCGACCCGACCAACGGGCGCACAGCCCTGCTGCTCAAGCAGACGGAGACGCTGAAGCCATCGGCCATAGGGGCCAAGCTGCCCCAGTTTGCCGCCACCGACACCGACGGCAAAGCCATAAGCCTGAAAAACCTCAACGGAAAAGTAAACGTGGTCAGCGCATGGGCGTCGTGGAGCTACGACAGCCAGAACATACAGCGCTGGCTCAGGAGGTACAAGACCGCCAAGGGCAACGACCTGGCCGTGGTCAGCCTGTGCCTCGACGGCGACAAAGCCACATGCCTGCGCGAGCTGAAGGCCGACTCAATAAACTGGCCCACCGTGTGCGACGGGCTCATGTGGGACACGCCACTGATGGCGCGCTTCGGCCTGGCAACAGTGCCGGGCAACATCGTGGCCGACGCCGACGGCCGCATAGTGGCCCGCAACCTCAGCACGCGCGAGATGAGAGAACAGCTGGAAAAGATGCTCGGCAAGCTTGACTTCGGCGGCAGCCGCGAGCGTTGACACCCACGCCTGGCTGCCGCAACGGGCAGCCACCCCAAAGCCGCTTACGGCAGCCAACGCCGGCTGCCATTACTAACCACCACCATCCCACCGAAAACCCATACCACAATGCTTGTAAAGACATACTGCGCAGCCGTGACCGGACTCGAAGCCACCACCGTAACCGTGGAGGTGAGCCTGTCGCGCGGCGTGCTGTTCCACCTCACCGGGCTGCCCGACAACGCCGTGCGCGAGAGCCACGACCGCATAGTGGCCGCGCTGCAAAACAACGGCTACAAGTTTCCCGTGGCCGACATCACCGTCAACATGGCACCGGCCGACCTGCGCAAGGAAGGCAGCGGCTACGACCTGCCGCTGGCCATAGGCCTGCTGGCCGCCTCGGGAAAAGTGGAGACAAGCCGGCTGGGCAGCTACATGATGATAGGCGAGCTGGGGCTCGACGGCCGCATGCAACCCGTGCGCGGAGCCCTGCCCATAGCCATAAAAGCCCGAGCAGAACAGTTCAAGGGCCTGATTGTGCCCCGGCAAAACGTGCGCGAAGCCGCAGTGGTCGACAAGCTCGACGTCTACGGCATGGAAAGCATCACCGACGTGATAGCCTTTCTCAACGGCTCCGGGGCATACGAGCCCACGGTGGTGGACACGCGGGCCGAGTTCTACGCCAACCAAAACCACTTCGAGCACGACTTTGCCGACGTGCGCGGGCAGGAAAGCGTGAAGCGCGCGCTCGAGGTGGCAGCAGCCGGAGGCCACAACCTCATCATGATTGGCCCGCCGGGCAGCGGCAAGTCGATGATGGCCAAGCGCCTGCCGTCGATATTGCCGCCGCTGTCGCTGGCCGAGAGCCTGGAAACGACACAGGTGCACAGCGTGGCGGGCAAGCTAAGCCGCGACACGTCGCTAATATCGCAGCGACCGTTCCGCTCGCCCCACCACACCATATCGCCCGTGGCGCTCGTGGGCGGCGGCACCAACCCCCAGCCGGGCGAGATATCGCTGGCCCACAACGGGGTGCTGTTCTGCGACGAACTGCCCGAGTTCAACCGCAGCGTGCTTGAGGTATTGCGGCAGCCACTGGAAGACAGGCGCATCACGATATCGCGCTCCAAGTACACAGTGGAATACCCCTGCTCGTTCATGTTCGTGGCCTCTATGAACCCATGCCCCTGCGGCTACTACGGAGACCCCACCCACAAGTGCGTATGCTCGCCCGGACAGATACAGCGTTACATGAACAAGATATCGGGCCCGCTGCTCGACCGCATCGACATACAGGTGGAGATAACGCCCGTGCCATTCGACGACATTTCACGGTCGGCACCGGGTGAGCCCAGCGAAGCCATCAGGCAACGGGTGGTCAGGGCGCGCCGCATGCAGGAGGAGCGCTACCGCAGCCACCCCGGCACGCACTGCAACGCCCAGATGACCGAACGGATGATACACCAGTATGCCGAGCCCGACTCCGACGGCATAGAGATTCTGCGCATGGCCATGAAGCGGCTAAGCCTGAGCGCAAGGGCCTACAACCGCATACTGAAGGTGGCGCGCACCATTGCCGACCTCGACTCGAGCGCCAACGTGCGCACAGAGCACCTGGCCGAAGCCATCGGCTACCGCAACCTTGACCGCGGCGACTGGGCCGAGCGCGGGGCATGAAGCCAAGCCGCTGAGTCTCAGCGCATTGGCAAACCACCCGTTCGGGCCGGCAAAACGGCCCGAACGGCAAGGCAAAACGGCCTCCGCGACACGGCGAAACGGCCCCCGCGGCAACGCCACAAGGGCCACCGCGCTACAACAACGCCGCGGCGGCACGACAGGCAAACCATCACGACACTAACAAAACTAAAACCAACTATGAAGAAAACCATCATCACCGCGCTGCTGGCCATCATGGCATTGGCCCACGCCGGGGCAGCAAAGAACTACCCGGAAAACAGCGACTACCTGTGGGTGACCGTGCCCGACCATGACAACTGGACGTACAAGGTGGGCGAAGAGGCCATCATCGACGTACAGTTCTATAAATACGGCATACCGCGCGACGCCACGATAGAATACTCCATCGGAGGCGACTGCCTGCCCGACGACACCCACGGCAAGGCCACCATGAAGCGGGGCAAGGCCACCATCAACATGGGCACGAGCCGGAAACCGGGATTCCGCGACCTGAGGCTGACGGCCAACGTCGACGGAAAGAAATACACCCACCACGTGAAAGTGGGGTTCAGCCCCGACAAAATAAGGCCTTACACCGCCGAACCGGCCGACTTCACGGAATTCTGGCAGTCGAACCTGAGCCGGGCGGCAGCCTTCCCCCTGAAATACACGCGCGAACCGGCGCCCGAATACACCACCGACCGGGTGGAGGCATGGCTCATAAAACTACAGACAGACCGCGAGGGCCACTCGCTCTACGCCTACCTGCTCGTGCCACGCGGGGCCAAGCCGGGCTCATGCCCCGTGGTGCTCACACCGCCGGGAGCGGGCGTCAAGCGCATCAAGAGGGTGGCCGAAGGCATGTACTACCCCGAAAACGGCGTCATACGCCTCGTGACCGAGATACACGGACTCGACCCAAGACTGCCCGAGACCACCTTCGACGACATCAGGGCCGCCTTCGACGGCCGCGTGAAGGGATACCTGTACCAAGGGCTCGACAACCGCGACAACTACTACATGCGCCACGTCTACACCGGGCTCGTCAGGTGCATAGACCTGCTTACGTCGCTGCCAGAGTGGGACGGACGCAACGTAATCACGCAGGGAGGCAGCCAGGGAGGGGCGCTGGCCATCATAGCAGCCGCCCTCGACACGCGGGTGACGCTGTGCGTGGCCAACCACCCGGCGCTGAGCGACATGGCGGCGGCCGCCGCCGGGCTCACGGGCGGCTACCCGCACTTCACAGAAAAAGACGGGATGCTTACCCCCGAAAAGCTGGAGACGATGGCTTACTACGACGTGGCCAACTTTGCCCGCCACGTGAAAGCCACCACATTCATGACGTGGGGATACAACGACAACACCTGCCCGCCCACCACTTCGTATGCCGTATGGAACACGCTGGCGTGCCCCAAGGAATGCCTTGTAACGCCAATCAACGAGCACTGGACGTCGGCTGCCACCGACAGGGCGCAGCTCGACTGGATTCTCTCAAAACTGAAAAAATGACTCTAACCCACAAGAAGCCGTGGCCATGAGCCTTGGAGCATGGCCCCTACGACGCAAAACCGACGCCGCACATGGCACGCGGCCAACAAGCGGGCAACAGAAATGGGCTGCACCACGCTAAGTGATGCAGCCCATTTCCATAAAACCGATGCCCCAAACCACAGCCGGGGCTTCGTGCCGCGAGCGGGACTCGAACCCGCACAGCCATTTCTGGCCAAGGGATTTTAAGTCCCTCGTGTCTACCAATTCCACCATTGCGGCAACCGTCGAAGCCGGGCTTTCGCCCAACCGCGTGCAAAGTTATCACTATTTCCCGTAAACACCAAACGTTTCGCCAACATTTTTGTGCTCTACGCCCTAAACACTGGCCTCAAACCACAGGCAAACCATGATGCAACGAAATGCAAAACGATGACCTTTGTCCTGTATTTTGTCCATAAATACGACAAAATCAATACTCTTATATGTTTAAAAAACATTAAATATATAACACTATGACGTTCATTTTATAAAATAATAAGTAACTTAGAGGCCGGAAGATAACACGTAATGTACATTTTATACAACTAAAACGACAAAAAAGACCAATAACAAGCAGCAAAAGGAGAATGACTATCCCCGTTGCCGTTCGTACCACTGAGACTGGACGAATTGAACGGCCCGCGGCATCGGACAGAAAGACCAAAAACAAGTAAAGGCGCAAACGGACCGCAAGGCGCTACTAAAACAGACGAAATAACATAATGAAGAAAGTTTATTCCTTATTATTGGCAGTCATCGCTCTGTTCTCTGTCAACACAGCAAAAGGACAGGAATACACTGTTGTCAAGTCGTGGGATTTCTCCACACTCGAAAACAAAGAGGGTGTGACCTACTCTGACGAAGTGGTGACAATCAACAAGATTGACTGCAACCTGGGCACAGGAGAGTACGAAGGGCTTGCATGGCAGGGTGCAAACAATTGGTTCGGCTATGACACCGGAGGCTTCGGACTGCGCAACCACAATGGCGGAGCCCGCACGATGGGCATCCTGGGTGTTACCACCGGCCAGAGAGTGGAAATCGTTGCAGGCACAGCCGGCAACCTGAACCTTGAGACTCCTGAGGTGGCAACACTCGCTGGCACCGAAGATGCCACCCCGAGCGGCAACGAGGTGAGCAGGACAAAATACACATTCGACATCATTGCCGACGGCAATCTCGGTGTCAAGCTTGACCGCTACAACAACATCTTCAGCGTGACAATAAGCGAAGCCAACGGCGGCGGCGAGCCCGAAGAGCCGTCATACGCCACCGGCAAGTTGGTATTGGCCGACATTGAAGGCATCACGGCCGGCAGCATTGCCGACGGCACGGTGCTCGACGGCGGCGAGTTCACAGTGACCGTTGACGGCGACGGCGAGTTCCGCACGTACAACAGCAACTGGTATCTCGACATCACCAACGGCACGCTCACGTTCAAGGGCGTCGACGGCAAGCACATCAACAAGATTGTTCTCGACTGCACAGGCACATGGGGCATCGTCAAGGCCGACGTAGGCACACTCGACGGCACGACAAAGACATGGACAGGCGACGCCGAGACAGTGACCTTCACGTTCAGCGTCTTCCAGTCGACATTTACCGGCTTCACCGTTGGCGACTATGTTGAGCCTGCCACCGAGGTGGCAAACATCGGCGCCCTTTCTACAATTGAGAGCGGCGAAAACATCAACCTCGCGCTCAACGGGGCAAAGGTGACATTCGTAAAGGATGACATCGCATTCATCGAAGACGAGACCGGAGCCATCAAGCTCAGCAACATCGGACTCGAACTGACAGCCAACACCGCCCTCACCGGCAACCTCTACGCTACCTACGCACGCGGCAGCATACCCCAGCTCAGCGCCAACGGCCAGACCGCAAGCTCGGAATTCACAGCAGAGCAGACCACCGTCACACCGACCCTGGCCACTGTGCAGGGCCTCAACGGCATGCAATACACCAACCGGCTCATCAAGCTTGTCGGCTCAATGTCTGTAGAGGGCAACTGGCTTTCGTTCGGAGGCACATCCGTTTGGATTGACGACGCATTCGGAGTGCTGCCGGCCGACTACTCATGGCCTGCCAACATAGGCAGCATCCTTGCCATAGGCGGCTCTGACGGAGCAGCCCAGGAGGTTTACCCCGTAAGCGCCGACGACATCGTTGACGCAGCCAACGTACAGCCGGAGGTGGCTGCCAACATTGCAGCACTGAAGGACATGCCAACCGGCATCGACGTTGAGCTGAAGCTCGAGGGCGCCGTGGTTACGGTTGACGAGACCGTCGAGGCAAGCACCGAGGAGCCCGGCGGCGACGAAGAGCCCGGCATAGACCCGTATGCAGAGGGCGAGCGCACCATCATCATTGAGGACGCTACAGGCGCAGTGGCAATCAACGCCAGCGTGGCCGAGGCCCTGGCCGAGACATTCACCGGCAACGGCATCTCGCTCAACGGCTCGCTCATCGCAACGCTCTCTAACAACGACGGCGACATCAGCCTGGGCGCCAACGACAAGACAGCTACGTCGCAGATTACCACAGAGGCCGCCGAGCCGGTTGCCACTGTCATGGGCGTTGCCGAGTCGAAGGCAGCCGAGAACTCACTCAGGCTCATACAGTATGCCGACGTCACCATCACCTACGACGAGGCTACCACCACCTATACCATAGCACAGGGCGAGGAGACAATCACTTTGGTCGACAAGTTCCAGAAGATGGAGTATGCCGACGGCGCAATGGTATTGCCGACAGAGCCTACAACAATCAGCGGAATAGTCTTCCACGACGTAAACACCGACACTTATGAGTTCTGGCCAACCGCCATCGCAAGCGCCGAGCCCGAGACGGTTTACAAGGAAGTGACCGAGACCGAGGTGTTCCTGCCCACTGAAGAAAACGTTGCAGCTGCACAGCAAGAGGGCTGGCTCATCGGAGCTGCCGCACGCGTAGACAACAAGAAGGGCAACATCGACCCGGCAACAGGCGAGACCCTCGAGAGCGCTACGGCATTCCCCGGCGTCGGAGTGAAGAGTGGCAACAGCGAGAAGACGCTTGTTATCTACGTGACCGGCGTAGACGCAGTGACCGGATACGGTGTTACGACAAGCAGCGGCGAGTCACGCTCGCTCGTGATCACAGCCACACCGGCCGACGGTGGCGAGGCTGTCACAGCAACGGCTGAGAGCGCCCCGAACACCACGGCTGTGGCAACGGTAGAGCTCGACAAGTCGAAGAAGTACATGATCGACTTCACCGGCGTCAACACCGACGGCAGTGGCGGCGACGTGGCAGTACACGGCGTCAAGCTGACAGTGGCCAAGGCAGAGCCGCAGGAGTACCGCAAGTGGGACTTCACCACATGGAGCGAGACCACGAAGGAGAACCTCGAGGCTGAAGCCAAGAACTACATCGACGGCCCGGCATCCGAAGGCACAGAGACCGGATGGCGCCGCTACGAGAAAGACGGTGCCGAATGGACAGAGGCAGACGGCCTGAAAGACCCGTACACCATCTACTGGTATGGCAGCTACATCAATGAGCCCACAGAGCTGAAGGCCAACGGCGAGACCATTGCCGAGACCGCAGGCCTGCTCTTCAACAATGTAACCAAGCTGAACAACACCGTTGCCCTGGCCATCGACTACCCGCAGACAAGCATCGGAACCTACGCCGGCGGTTCATACCTCTGGCTCAACGGCACAGACCTGCAGTTCACCATACCTGCAGTACAGCCCGGACAGAAGATCCTGATGGAAATAGAGTCGCACAAGAACACCGGCGACAATGCCCGCGGAGTGCGCTTGAGCGTCGACGGAACAGAGATTGGCGAAGGCATACCTGTGGAGAAGACATCTTACGAGTGGATTGTTCCCGAGACCCTCGGCACCGATCCTGTTGATGTGCTCGTTACTTCTACCAGCGGTTGCCACATCTATCTCATCGAGGTTGGCAATGCCGACTTGATCAGCGTTGGCATCAACGAAGTGAACACAAACGTTGACACAGACAACAACAACGTCTACACCATCAATGGCGTGATGGTTCGCAAGGCAGGCGAGTCGCTCGACGGCCTGGCCAAGGGCCTCTACATCATCGGCGGCAAGAAGGTTGTCATCAAGTAAACAACAGGCTTAAGCCAAACAACAAGGCGGCATCCGGCACTACACCGGGTGCCGCCTTTCTTTTGGAATGGCCTTGACCGGCACGCAGTGGCCGCAGACAGCGCCCCCGAGACCACAGCCGGCAGCCCGCGGCAAGGCCCTCACCACAGCTCCGGCAGCCACCCCATTCACCCCGGCAAAGGCCATGGCGGCATAAGCGAAATCACCCGCCAACGCCACCGACGGCACGCATGGCGCAACATGCCGCAACAGATCAAGGCACAGGGCGCAACATTCCGGCAAGGCAAAGCCGACACCCCGCCACGCGAGCCACACCGCACGGAACAGCAACCAGTTTAACACAACCACATCAAAAAATCAGGGCAAGCTGGAAATTTATGCACATTTTCTTTGGTAGTTCGCATAAATATGTATATCTTTGCAGCCGAACTCGCATAAACATACACACGCATGAAATCAAAGAAAGACAGACTTGAAACGCTGAGACTGATTATCTCAAGCCAAGAGATGGGCAATCAGGAAGAGTTGCTTGCTGCACTGCGAAAGGAAGGATACGTGGTTACGCAAGCCACCCTCAGCCGAGACCTCAAACAACTCAAGGTGGCCAAGGCTGCCACCATGCGAGGCAACTACATCTATGTGCTGCCCAACGTGACAATGTACAAGCGCGTCAGCACCCCGGCACAGGTGAAAGAAATGATGCAGGTGCCCGGATTCCTGTCGATACACTTCTCCGGCAACATGGGCGTAATAAAGACACGGCCGGGTTATGCCAGCAGCATTGCATACAACATCGACGCCAGTCACATAAGCTGCATACTTGGCACCATTGCCGGCGACGACACAATATTCATCGTCGTGGCCGAAGGCACCCAGCAGAAAGACGTTGTCAGCGCCCTGGCAGCCGTGGTGCCGGAGATGGCGAAGGCCGACTACTGACGCCCGGGCGCCAGCCGTCAACAGCACTCGCCGCCGAAACCGCCGCGCCGCGACGGCAGCAGCATAGAACGAGACTACAGAAAAACGACAATAAAACGAAACATCAGTTACACTGACAGACATGGAAGAGATTAAGGTAATGGTGGCCGATGCAAGCCATGAACGCTACGTAGACACAATACTCGACACGATGGCAGCCGCAGCCAAGGTGCGCGGCACAGGCATAGCCAGGCGCACCCATGAGTACATTGCCACAAAGATGAAGGAGGGCAAGGCCGTGATAGCACTCTGCGGAGGCGCCTTCGCCGGTTTCAGCTACATCGAGACATGGGGCAACAAGCAGTACGTCACCACATCCGGCCTCATCGTGGCGCCCGAATACCGCAACCGCGGCGTGGCAAAGCGCATCAAGGACCTGACGTTCTCACTGGCCCGCACCCGCTGGCCCAATGCCAAGATATTCAGCCTGACCAGCGGTTCGGCCGTGATGAAGATGAACACCCACCTGGGCTACCTGCCCGTGACATTCGCCGAGCTCACCGACGACGAGGCGTTCTGGCGCGGATGCGAAGGCTGCGTCAATGTCGACGTGCTCAAGCGCACCGGCCGCCGTTACTGCATCTGCACCGGCATGCTCTACGACCCGGCCGACCACCCGGGCGAAAAGCCCCCCATCGACATTG
Organism: Marseilla massiliensis; assembly: GCF_016899955.1. GTDB lineage: Bacteria > Bacteroidota > Bacteroidia > Bacteroidales > Bacteroidaceae > Prevotella > Prevotella intestinigallinarum. The sequence goes on from NZ_JACJJL010000004.1 coordinate 190,474, forward strand.
CGGCAGCCAAGGGGTGAGGCCGACGCCCATGGCGGCCCGTGGCGTCGGAGGCGCCACACCGGGCCACCACACATCCCCGCCCACGGCGCGGCGCGCCCGCATCCGCACGCCAGGCCACTACGCCACAGCCGCCCGGCAGCACAGGGCAGACTAAAACAAACAAAGAAACAACAACCGTAAAAAAACGACAACGACATGGCAAACAAGAAAGTTGTGGTGGCCTTCTCCGGAGGGCTGGACACCTCGTACACAGTAATGAAACTGGCAAAAGACGGTTACGACGTTTACGCCGCATGCGCCAACACTGGCGGGTTCAGCCCCGCGCAGCTCCAGAAAAACGAAGAGAACGCATACAAGCTGGGCGCCAAGCAATACGTAACGCTCGACGTAACGCACGAGTACTACGAGAAATCGCTCAAGTACATGATATTCGGCAACGTGCTGCGCAACAACTGCTACCCCATCTCGGTGAGCTCGGAGCGCATATTCCAGGCCATGGCCATAGCACGCTATGCCAACGAGATAGGCGCCGACGCCATTGCCCACGGCTCGACGGGGGCCGGCAACGACCAGATACGCTTCGACATGACCTTCCTCGTGATGGCCCCGGGGGTAGAGATAATCACGCTCACGCGCGACAAGGCGCTCAGCAGGAAGGAAGAGGTTGACTTCCTCAATGCCAACGGGTTCACCGCCGACTTCGCGAAGCTGAAATACTCGTACAACGTTGGCATCTGGGGAACGAGCATCTGCGGCGGCGAGCTGCTCGACCCGACGCAGGGCCTGCCCGAGGAAGCATACCTGAAGCATGTCGCCAAAGACGGCGAGGAGTTGCTGAAGATAACATTCGAGAAGGGAGAGATAGTGGCCGTCAACGGCGAGGCGTTCGCCGACAAGGTTGCCGCCATACAGAAAATCGAGGAGATTGGCTCTGCCTACGCCATAGGGCGCGACTGCAACGTGGGCGACACCATCATCGGCATCAAGGGCCGCGTGGGCTTTGAGGCCGCCGCCCCCAAGCTCATCATCGAGGCCCACCGCCTGCTGGAGAAGTCGACGCTGAGCAAATGGCAGCAGTATTGGAAAGACCAGGTGGCCAACTGGTACGGCATGTTCCTGCACGAGAGCCAGTATCTCGAGCCCGTGATGCCCGACATAGAGGCCATGCTCACCTCGTCGCAGCGCAATGTCAACGGCACGGCCATACTCAAGCTCAGGCCCATGGGCTTCGAGACGGTGGGTGTCGACTCGGCCGACGACCTCACCAAGTCGAAGCTCGGCGAGTATGGCGAGATGCAGCACGGCTGGACGGCCGACGAGGCAAAGGGGTTCATCAAGGTGCTGAGCACCCCGCTCAGGGTGTACTACGGCATACACAACGACGAAAAGCGCTGAGCCATGTACAGCGGAAAGCGGCTCACGCTCTCTGACGACAGGATGCTCGGCGGTGTATGCGGCGGCCTGGCCGAATACTTCGGCCTCGACCCTACGCTCGTGCGCATAGCCTACGCCCTGCTCACCGCGTTCACAGCCTTCAGCGGCATCATTCTTTACCCGATACTTTACTGGATAATACCAAGCAAGAATTGACGATGGAAAAAGTGAGAATAGGAATCCTCGGGGCGGCCGGATACACCGGCGGCGAACTGATACGCCTGCTCATGGGGCACCCCGGGGCCGAGATAGTGTTTGCCAACAGCGAGAGCAACGCCGGCAACGCCGTGGCCGACGTGCACGAGGGGCTCGTCGGCGACACCGACATGGCCTTCACGGCCGACATGCCATTCGACTCTGTCGACGTGGTGTTCTTTTGCTTCGGCCACGGAAAGAGCGCCGCGTTCATCAACGAACACCCGCTGCCGGCCCACCTCAGGGTAATCGACCTGGCGCAAGACTTCAGGCTGGCCGCCCCGGGCAACGACTTTGTCTACGGGCTGCCCGAAATCAACCGTGACCGCATTGCCGCTGCAAGGCACGTGGCCAACCCCGGATGCTTTGCCACGTGCATACAGCTGGGGCTGCTGCCCGCCGCCAAGATGGGACTGCTGCACGACGACGTGGCCGTGAACGCCATCACGGGCTCCACCGGGGCCGGCCAGAAGCCCGGCGCCACCACCCATTTCTCGTGGCGGGCCGACAACCTGAGCATATACAAGGCCTTCAGCCACCAGCACGTGCCCGAGATAAGGCAGAGCCTGGGCCAGGTGCAGGGCTCGCCGGCGGCAGGCATCGACTTCATCCCCTACAGGGGCAACTTCACGCGAGGCATCTTTGCCACAGCCGTGGTGCGCACCGATGCACCCGCCGACGAGATAACGGCTGCCTACAAAGAGTTTTTCGAGGGCGAGCCGTTCACCCACTACACCGACAGGGCCATAGACATGAAGCAGGTTGTGAACACAAACAAGTGCCTCGTACACTGCGACAAGCATGGCGACAAGCTGCTTGTGACCTCAACGATAGACAACCTGCTGAAAGGCGCCGTGGGCCAAGCCGTGCAGAACATGAACATCATGTTCGGGCTCGACGAGGCCGAGGGCCTGAGGCTAAAGGCCTCGGCCTTCTGACGGGGAGAGCGGCCATGGCAAAGTTCAACACCGACACCTTCGCCAACTCGTTCATCATCGGGGCATTGATAGGCGGGGTGATATACATCGTTTTCAAAGTAATCTGAAGCAAAATGAAACTATTCGACGTTTATCCGTTATTCGACATAAACATTGTCAAGGGCCGGGGCTGCACCGTGTGGGATGACAACGGGCAGGAATACCTCGACCTGTATGGCGGCCATGCCGTGATAAGCATCGGCCACTGCCACCCGCATTACATCGAGATGGTGGGGCGCCAGCTCGACATGCTGGGCTTCTACAGCAACTCGGTAATAAACAGGCTGCAGGCCGAGCTGGCCGAACGGCTGGGCCGCGCCTGCGGGTATGACGACTACCAGCTGTTTCTCATCAACAGCGGGGCTGAGGCAAACGAGAACGCCCTGAAGCTGGCCTCGTTCACAAACGGGCGCACAAGGGTGCTCTCGGCCGAGAAAGCGTTCCACGGGCGCACATCGCTGGCGGTCGAGGTGACCAACAACCCCAAGATAATAGCGCCCATCAACGACTGCGGCCACACCACCTACCTGCCGCTCAACGACCTTGCGGCGTGGGAGGCCGAGCTGGCCAAGGGCGACGTGTGCGCCTGCATCATAGAGTGCATACAGGGCGTTGGCGGCATTCGCCTGGCCACGCCCGAGTTTGCACAGGGCCTGGCCGAGGCATGCAAGCGCCACGGCGCGGTGCTGATATGCGACGAGATACAATGCGGCTACGGGCGCAGCGGGCGCTTCTTTGCCCACCAGTGGCTCGGCATACGCCCCGACCTCATCACAGTGGCCAAGGGCATCGGCAACGGGTTCCCCATGGGCGCCGTGCTCATATCGCCCGAGTTCAAGCCTGTCTACGGGCAGCTCGGCACCACCTTCGGGGGCAACCACCTGGCCTGCACGGCCGCCCTGGCCGTGCTCGACGTGATGGAGGAAGAGCGGCTGGTCGACAACGCACGCGAAACGGGCAGCTACCTGATGGGGCAGCTCAAGGCCCTGCAGGCCTCGTGCAGCCACATCACCGACGTGCGCGGCCGCGGCCTGATGGTTGGCATCGAGCTCGACATGCCATACAAAGACGTGCGCAACAGGCTCGTCTACGAAGAGCATGTGTTCACGGGATGCTCGGGCACCAACACCCTGCGCCTGTTGCCGCCGCTGTGCTTTACCAAGGCAATGGCCGACGAGTTTGTGGCAAGGCTCAAAAAATGCCTCGACGCACAATGACGGCATTCGCCGGCGGGCCGCACCGCGGCAAGTCCGGCATGGCACAAAACGAGTAACAAGAGAAAAAACAAATACATCGAAATGAAAATAGCAATCATAGGGGCCGGGGCCATGGGCGGCTCGCTGGCCAAAGGCCTGCTGAAAAGCGGCAGGTGGCAGGCAGGAAACATCACCGTGGCCAACCGCACGGAGGCCGCGCTAAGGCCCTTTGCCGACCTTGGAGCGCATACCACCACAGACAACGTGGCGGCTGCCACAGGGGCCGACGTGGTGTTTGTGGTAGTCAAGCCATGGGTGGTAGAGGGCGTGCTCGCCGAAATAAAAGGCTCGCTCGACATTTCGGCACAAACCGTGGTGGTGATAGCGGCCGGGGTGGGCTCGGCCGACATGGCCCGATGGCTGGCCGACAGCGGGGGGCGCACGCCGGCCCTGATGCTGGCCATGCCCAACATCGCCGTGGCCGAGCTGTGCTCAATGACGTTTGTCGTGCCGGTAAAGGCCACCCGCCAACAAACCGAGAGCGTATGCGCCGTGCTCGACAGCGTGGGCCGCACGCTGATAACCGAAGAGCGGCTGCTGCCCGCAGCCACCACACTGGCATCGTGCGGCATAGCCTATGCCATGCGCTACGTGCGCGCCGCCACCGAGGGTGGCGTCGAACTGGGCTTCAAGGCCCAGGCCGCACGCGACATTGTACTGCAGACGGTGCGCGGGGCCGTCGAACTGCTGCAGGCGTCGGGCGACCACCCCGAGGCGGCCATCGACACGGTGACCACCCCCGGCGGCGTCACCATACGCGGGCTCAACGAGATGGAGCACGCCGGATTCTCAAGCGCAGTCATACGTGGGCTGAAGGCCGGCTTGCAATAAGGCTGCCTATGCGGCATGGCACGGCAGCAACATGCCAGGCAGAAAGGCAATCCCTCCGGCCGGAATGCATTCCGGCCGGAGGGATTGCCATATATCCATGTGCCGTCTGGCCGCCACCACATGCGGCGCCGTCGGCCGTTGTCACCGACGGCATCCGACCGCGGCACAAGCCAACCCGCACAGCAAGGCCAACCATCTGGCAATCAGCGCCTTGCGCCCCGGGCAGCAAAACGGCCCATATGACCATGCAAAACCTACTGTTTTGCAAGCCCGAACGGCCTGTATTGGCGAACCGAACGGCCCGTTTGCCAACGGAGGGCAAACAGCCGTGGCAGCCACCGCGGCAAAGGCGGGCGGAAGACAGCGCAGCTACATGGCGTAACTATTCGTGCCTCCGGCGGCCATACTGGCATCCACAGCCACGGCCCGCCGCAAAGATTGACCTTCGGCCATCCGCAGCCCACGGGCAGGCGGGGCCGCAGACGGCGCTCAACCGCGCTTGGCGCCCTGGCCGGCAAGCCGGGCGTTGTGCGGCTGGCCGAACGGCATGCGCAAGCCGGGGGCAGCGCGCCTCTCGTTGAAAAGCTGCTTCAGCTGTCGCGCATTGAGCATGCCCTTGAACTTCTTGTAGTAGCTTTTCTTCACGTCAATCACCTTTTGCTGTGCGTCAAGCTCACGCTCTATGCCCTCAAGTATCTCCTTGTCGGTCTGGGCTGAACCCTTGGCTGTGCCTGTGCGGCCCGACTTGCGGGCCTCGGCGAGCTCGCCCAAATACTTCTGGTATAGGGGCACGAACTCGGCACGGGCCCCGTCGCCCAGCATAAGCCTGTCGGCCACTGCCTCGGCCCTGCGCTGGGCCACCTGCTCCTTTGTCGGCTTCGCGTCCTTGTTGCCGTTGCCTTGCGCGACAGACGGCATCGCTGCCATGCACACCATGGCCAGCGCTATCAGAATTTTCTTCATGACTGTAGTCTCCTTTACCTTTAGTTAAGTTATACCATTACTGTAATGCACTGCCAGGCCACGCCAGCCGAACGCCCTGCACCGCCGGTACCATCACGCAGCATGCGCCCCGGGCCGCGTTTTCCTGTATGCTTTTTAGACTCGCCGGCCGGCGGCCTGTTTAACCGCGCCGGCCGTTTTTTATGATATTTTCAACAATGGCGGGCCAAGTCTTGCACACAAAAAGACGGCGTGTGCAATGATTTTCAGATAATTAATACAACGAACCATAAAATGGAACGAACGTTTCAATATGTCGGATATTATTGTTATTTTTGCACGAATTAAAACAAAATCTACATGGACGAAGCAATCAAACAAATCGGGCAACGCCTTAAAGGACTCCGCGAGGTGCTCGACATACCGGCAGAAGAGGTGGCCGAACTGTGTGGCATCACCCTCGACCACTACCTGAAGATAGAAGCCGGCGAGGCCGACCCGTCGGTTTACCGCCTCTCGCGCATAGCCAAGCGCTACGGCATATCGCTCGACGTGCTGCTGTTTGGCGAAGAACCGCGCATGAGCGCCTACTTCCTGACACGCAAAGGCCAGGGGCTGAGCGTCGAAAGGCGCAAGGAGTACAAGTACCAGAGCCTGGCCAGCGGGTTCCGCGGGCGCAAGGTAGACCCGTTTCTCACCCAGGTCGACCCGCTGCCGGGCGACCGCAAGTACAGCAAGAACTCTCACGACGGACAGGAGTTCAACTATATTGTGGAGGGACGGATGGAGATTACCATCGGCGACAAGGTGATGGAGCTCGGCGAGGGCGACAGCATCTACTTCGATGCCACACAGCCCCACTGCATGAGGGCGCTCGACGGCAAGCCCGTCAGGTTTCTCGTCGTGGTGATATGACGGGCACGGCCTGACGCAGCCACACTCTCCACAACAAACTAAACGCTACGCAGCCGGGCGCAGGCCAAACGGCCGACCCGGCCGACGGACAGACAAATACACCAAGCAACAAGCAAAGAAGAAGAGATGATAGAAAGATTTCTAAAGCAGACTTCATTCGTTTCTCAGGATGACTACAAGAAAAACCTGGAGTTCATCGTGCCCGACAACTTCAATTTCGCATACGACGTGATGGACGCATGGGCCGAAGAACGCCCCGACAAGGTGGCACTGATATGGACAAACGACGAGGGCGACTGCCGCAAGTCGACCTTCGGCGACCTCAAGGAAGAGACCGACCGCACGGCAGCCTACTTCCAGCAGCTCGGCATAGGGCACGGCGACATGGTGATGCTAATACTAAAGCGCCGCTATGAGTTCTGGCTCTCCATGCTGGCCCTGCACAAGATAGGGGCCGTGGCCATACCCGCCACGCACATGCTTACCAAGCACGACATCGTATACCGCAACACCCGCGCCGGCATAAAGGCCATCGTGTGCGTGGGCGAAGACTACGTGCTCGAGCAGGTAAGCCAGGCCATGCCCGAAAGCCCCTCGGTACAGGTGCTCGTGAGCGTTGGGCCGAAGGTGCCCGAAGGCTTCCACGACTGGCACAGCGAGTGGGCCGTGGCACCGGCTTTCGTGCGCCCGGCACACGTGAACACCAACGACGACACCATGCTGATGTACTTCACCAGCGGCACGAGCGGCGAGCCCAAGATGGTGGCCCACGACTTTCTCTACGCCCTGGGGCACCTCACAACCGGCGTTTTCTGGCACAACCTGGCAGAAGACAGCATACACCTGACCGTGGCCGACACCGGATGGGGCAAGGCCGTGTGGGGAAAGCTCTACGGACAGTGGTTCGCCGGCGCGGCAGTATTCGTGTTCGACCACGAGAAGTTCACCGCCGACAAGATACTGCGACAGATAGAGAAGCACCGCATCACGTCGTTCTGCGCCCCTCCAACGGTCTACAGGTTCATGATACACGAAGACTTCTCGAAGTACGACCTGTCGTCGTTGCGCTACTGCTGCACGGCAGGCGAAGCGCTCAACCCGGCCGTATTCGACAAGTTCGAGAAGCTTACGGGCATACGGCTCATGGAGGGTTTCGGCCAGACGGAGACCACCATGACACTGGGCACCATGCCCTGGACAACGCCGAAGCCCGGCTCGATGGGCCTGCCCAACCCGCAGTATGACATCGACCTGGTGAAGCCCGACGGCACACCATGCGAAGACGGCGAGAAAGGCGAGATAGTGATACGCACCGACAAGGGCAAGCCCATAGGGCTGTTCAAGGAATACTACCGCGACGAAGAGCTGACCCGGCGCGTTTGGCACGACGGTGTCTACCACACAGGCGACGAGGCTTGGCGCGACGAAGACGGCTACTACTGGTTTGTGGGGCGCATCGACGACGTGATCAAGAGCAGCGGATACCGCATCGGCCCGTTCGAGGTTGAAAGCGCACTGATGACCCATCCGGCCGTGCTTGAGTGCGCAATAACGGGCGTTCCCGACGAGATAAGGGGCATGGTGGTCAAGGCCACCGTCGTGCTGAGCAAGGCATGGCGCGACAAGGCGGGCGACGAGCTGGTCAAAGAGCTGCAGAACCACGTCAAGCACGAGACGGCCCCATACAAGTATCCGCGCGTCATCGAGTTCGTCGACGAGCTGCCCAAGACCATCAGCGGCAAGATACGCCGAGTGGAGATAAGAGAGAAAGACAAGAAGAAATAACCGGCCCGTGCCGCCACAGGCACAGGCCAACGACACAAAAAGACCAACGACAACGTGCGCTTAGTAATAAAGGTGGGCAGCAACGTGCTGACCCGCGACAACGGCAAGCTCGACATCACCCGCATGTCGGCCCTTGTCGACCAGGTGGCGGCACTCAGGGCCGGCGGCCACGAGGTGATTCTCGTGTCAAGCGGGGCCGTGGCCTGCGGCCGCAGTGAGCTCAAGGTGGGCCACAAGCTCGGCAGCGTTGAGCAGCGCCAGCTGTTCTCCGCCCTCGGGCAAGCCAAGCTCATCAACCTCTACTACGACCTTTTCCGCGAATACCGCATACCCGTCGGCCAGGTGCTGACGATGAAAGAGAGCTTCGCAACAAGGCGCGAGTACCTCAACCAACGCTCGTGCATGACGGTGATGATAGCCAACGGGGTGATACCTATAGTCAACGAGAACGACACAATAAGCGTCACCGAGCTGATGTTCACCGACAACGACGAGCTGTCGGGGCTCATCGCGGCCATGATGGACGCCGACGCGCTCGTCATATTGAGCAACATCGACGGCATCTACGACGGAGAGCCGGGCGCGCCCGGGGCCCGGGTGATAAGGCGGGTTGAGCCAGGCAGTGACCTCAGCACATACATACGGCAGGAAAAGAGCGGCTTCGGGCGCGGCGGTATGCTCACCAAATGCCACATTGCAAGGAAGGTGGCAGAAGAAGGCATCAGGGTAATCATTGCCAACGGCAAGCGCGACAACATACTTACCGACCTGCTGTCGAACCCCGAAGGCACCCTGCACACGGAGTTTACGCCCAACGCCGAGCCTGCATCAAACATGAAAAAGTGGCTCGCCCACAGCGCGAGCTTCGCCAAGGGCCTGGTGCACATCAACGACAAGGCGGCCAAGGTGCTACGCGGCGACCGCGCCGTGAGCCTGTTGCTGGTGGGCGTCACCGCCATCGAAGGCGAGTTTGAGGAGGGCGACATCGTGACCATCGCCGACGGCGAAGGCCGGCGCATGGGCGTGGGCCGCAGCGCCTACGGCAGCAACGACGCACGGAGGCTCATAGGAAAGCACGACGTGAAACCGCTCGTGCACTACGACTACCTGTGCCTTGACCCGCAAGAGTGACACGCCGGAAGCCAACCGCGCCTGCCGGCATCACAATACACTGACACGAAAAAGCAAAGACTATGACTCTTACAGACACATTCAAAAGCGTGAGAAGGGCTGCCGGCACACTTGCCGACATGACCGACGATGAACGCAACGCGGTGTTGGCCGACGTGGCCGACGCCATCGTGGCCGGCAAAGAGCGGCTGCTCGCGGCCAACGAGGCCGACCTGGCCCGCATGGACAAGGCCAACCCGCTCTACGACAGGCTCCGGCTGACGGCCGAAAGGCTCGACGCCATTGCCGCCGACATGCGCAACGTGGCACTGCTGCCGTCGCCGCTGAGCCGCACGAGCCACGACCGCACACTGCCCAACGGGCTGCACATAAGGCGCGTCAGCGTGCCTTTCGGCGTCATCGGCATTGTATACGAGGCACGGCCCAACGTTACTTTCGACGTGTTCGCGCTATGCTTCAAGAGCGGAAGCGCCTGCATACTGAAAGGGGGGAAGGATGCCGACAGCTCAAACCGCGAAGGCGTGGCACTGATACACGAGGCACTGCAACGCCACGGGGTCGACACGGCCGCCGTGCAGCTGCTGCCCTCGACCCACGAAGCCACAGCCGAGATGCTCGGGGCCACCGGCTACATAGACCTGTGCATACCCCGAGGCGGGCGCAAGCTGATTGACTTTGTGCGCAACACGGCACGCATACCGGTGATAGAGACCGGGGCCGGGGTGGTGAACACTTACTTCGACGCCTCGGGAGACCTCGATATGGGGCGGCGGATAGTGTGCAACGCCAAGACCAGGCGCGTCAGCGTGTGCAACGCCCTCGACTGCCTTATCGTCCACTCGGCGCGCACTGCCGACCTGCCGCAGCTGTGCGAGCCGCTGGCCGGAAAGGGGGTGACGCTCTACGCCGACGAGCGCGCCTACGCGGCGCTAAGCGGGCGCTATCCCGACAGACTGCTCTGCCACGCCACCACAGAGAGCTTCGGCACGGAGTTCATGGACTACAAGATGGCCATACGCACGGTCGACTCTGCCGACGAGGCCCTGCAGCACATAGCGACCTACGGCTCGGGCCACAGCGAGTGCATCATAACCGAAAGCGAAGCCGTGGCCGAGAGATTCAGGCGCAAGGCCGACGCGGCATGCGTATACGTCAACGCCCCAACAAGCTTCACCGACGGGGCACAGTTCGGGCTGGGCGCCGAGATTGGCATAAGCACCCAAAAGCTGGGCCCGAGAGGCCCCATGGGACTGGAAGAAATCACCACCTACAAGTGGTTGATTGACGGACAGGGGCAGACAAGGCCGTAGGACGGGCCGCAGGCAAGCCACAGTAAACAACAGGAAACAACATTTAAACAGACAAGACATGAGAACATTCATCAACGTAGAAGACATCGGCGACCTTGGAAAGGCACTCGCCGAGGCACGCGAGATAAAGGACGACCGTTTCAAATTCCAGGCCCTTGGGAAGAACAAGACGCTCATGATGATTTTCTTCAACAACAGCCTGCGCACAAGGCTGAGCACGCAGAAGGCCGCAATGAACCTTGGCATGAACGTGATAGTGCTCGATGTCAACGCCGGGGCATGGAAACTGGAGACCGAGCGGGGCGTTATCATGGACGGCGACAAGAGCGAGCACCTGCTCGAAGCCATACCGGTGATGGGCTGCTACTGCGACATGATTGGCGTGCGTAGCTTCGCCGGGCTGCAAGACCGCGACTACGACTATGCCGAGACGGTGCTCAACCAGTTCATAAAATACAGCGGCAGGCCCGTGTTTGCCATGGAGACGGCCACCGTACACCCACTGCAGGCGTTTGCCGACCTCATTACCATCGAGGAACACAAGACGAAGAAGCGCCCCAAGGTGGTGCTGTCGTGGGCCCCGCATTGCAGGGCGCTGCCCCAGGCTGTGCCCAACTCGTTTGCGCAATGGATGAATGCGGCCGACGTAGACTTCGTGATAACCCACCCCGAAGGCTATGAGCTCGACCCGAAATTCACCGGCAGCGCGCGCATAGAGTACAACCAGATGAAGGCTCTCGAGGGCGCCGACTTCGTTTACGCCAAAAACTGGAGTTGCCCCGGGGTGACCAACCCTGCCGACTACGGCAAGATACTGAGCCGCGACATGGGCTGGACCATCGACGCGGCGCACATGGCCGTAACCGACCACGGCAAGTTCATGCACTGCCTGCCGGTAAGGCGCGGCCTGATAGTAACCGACGACGTCATCGAAAGCCCCGACTCGCTGGTAATACCCGAGGCCGCCAACCGTGAGATTTCGGCCTCGGTGGTCATCAAGCGGATGCTCGAGAGCCTCTGACGCCACAGCAACCCAATACGAGTGCCCCGCATACCGCCGCCACGGCGTATGCGGGGCACTTGCGCTCAAGCAAGGCCCGGGGGCGATGCTTCGCCACGCCTCATGGCCGATACGGCCTGTTTTGCAATGCGAAACGTGCCGTATTGACTGTCCAAACGGCACGTTTTAAGAGCCCGAACGGCCCATTTTGCAAACTGCTGCAAACCAGACCGTTAGCCTATCCATGCCCCGACCACACGCCAACAGGGCCGACGCCAACGGCAACCGCCGTCGGCGGACTGTTGGAAAACGCAGGCAAGGGCACCGGGCATCCGCCATGCTGCGAGCCGCGGCAAACGAAAAAATCATGGATTTTGCTTTGAACTTTCTCGCAGTTGAAGTATCTTTGCATAAGATAAGCGGCACCCGGAAGATTCAGAGCAAGCTCACTTGCCGCTCTCTTGCTGCATCACTGCAACGCCAAACCGGCAATGGCGGCACCGGCGGAGCGCCCGCCGCCACGACAGGGCCGCCAAAGGCCCACTTAACACACAGCTTATGATTTCATTTGAAAACGATTATAACAACGGGGCACACCCAAAGGTGTTGCAACGACTGGTTGAGACAAACGAGGAGCGGACACTGCCCTACGGGGCCGACCAATTCTGCGAAAGCGCAAAGGCCAAGATAATGGCAGCCTGCGACGACGAAGACGCCGTGATATTCTTCCTGACCGGGGGCACACAGACCAACGCCACCGTCATCGACTCTTTGCTCAGCCAATACGAGGGAGTGGTAGCCGCAGACAGCGGCCACATCAATGTGCATGAGGCAGGAGCCATAGAGTTCACCGGGCACAAGGTGATAACATTGCCCGGCCACGGGGGAAAGATGAGGGCGGAAGACCTGGACAAATACCTCGAAGGCTTCAACAACGACGAAAACAACGCCCATTCGGTGTTCCCGGGCCTTGTCTACATCACCCTCCCAACGGAATTGGGAACCATCTACAGCGCTGCCGAGCTCGACGCGATATACCGCATTTGCCGCCGAAACAACATACCGCTGTATGTCGACGGGGCGCGCCTTGGCTACGGCCTGGCCGCCGACGGCAACGACATCACGCTGCCCTACCTTGCCCGCCACTGCGATGCGTTCTACATCGGGGGCACCAAGGCAGGGGCACTATGCGGCGAAGCCGTGGTGTTCACGCACGGAAACGCCCCGCGCAACTTCTTCACCATACAGAAGCAACACGGGGCGCTCATGGCCAAGGGACGCCTGCTGGGCGCACAATTCGACGCCCTGTTCACCGACGGGCTTTATTTCGACATCTCGCGCCATGCCATAGACATGGCCAAGAGAATGCGCATGATGTTTGAAAAGAAAGGTTACCGCTTCTGGATCGACTCGCCCACCAACCAGCAGTTTGTGATAATAGGCAACGACGACGTTGAGCGCCTGTCGCGCGACGTGCTGTTCACCCATTGGGGAAAGGCCGACGAAAGCCACACCGTCTGCCGCTTCGTGACGAGCTGGGCCACTACCGAGGCCGAGCTCGAACAGCTGCAGTCACTGCTCTGACAGTCGGAAGCAGCGCACCGACGTGCCATCGTAGGTCTCGACGGCCAGCTCCACCGAGTCGGCACGCAACGAGGCGCAGCCTATGCTGACGTAAGTCTTCGACGAATAGTACTGCGGCACGCCTCCCTGGTCGTGATAAAAGCGCAGGTAAGCGGTGCGGCCCCCGGCCTGGGACACACCGACGGAGTCGCACACAAGGCCCACGGTGTGCCTTGCCCCCTGCGGTCCGCCCTCGCCTACCTTTACGTAAAGCCCGATGTTGAGATACTTTCCCGACGGGCTGAGCCACACGCTCTCAAGGTCGACGGGGTCGGTGCGCACCGTGCCAAAAGCCGACGGAGGGTTTGGCCGCAGCACCGGCACCTGCACAATGCTCCTTGCCCGCACCTCTGTGCCGTCGGCATGGTCGTAATACAGTATGGCCCTGTATAGCGTGTCGGCCTTGTCGGCCCAGTCGGCGCTCAGCGGCTGCTGCATTACGAGCGAGTCGCCGCCGTCGGTGACGGCATAGTCTACGGCAGAGGCTTGCGACGTATGCGCCTCGACAAAGTCGGCAGTGAGCAGCGAGTATTCGCCGTCGCCACTGTCGTAGCTGTCCACCTGGCAAGCAGCGAGCACGGTTGCCAGCAAAAAGAGAATAGACTTCTTAATCATAATAATGTGGAAACATTGCGGCGGCGCCTTGCCTTTGGAGCGAGGTGCCGCCGCTGATGGTTCAAACTGTAGCTGCTAATGCCGCCCTGTTGTTGCGCACGGGGTTGGCATACATCCTTAGAATGCACTCGCGCAAGAACGGCTCGTCCTTGCCTTCAAGCTCAATCCTGGCCAGCTGCCCGCCCACGTAATCTTCAAACACACGGCGCTCGGCCTCGGTGAAATGCTCGCCGTAGCCCTCGCCGGGCCACAATGTGTCGGCAGCCACATAGTTGCCGGCATACAGCCTGTAGTTGCAGTGAATGGCACGGTCTATGTGCCTGGCCACAGTGTCGAACAGCTCGCCCTTAGGCATGGCCGGGTCGAGCGTGTCGAGGAACGCGTCGATGCACGTCGAGCAGTGGTAGTGTATGCGCCCCTTGCGGCCCATGATGCCCGTCTGCATGCTCATCACGTCGTCGGCCTTGGTCTTCTTCCACCCCGGCACGTCGCGCCTGAGCTGGAACTCCATGGCCTTGAGATAGTCGCACGGGTCGTATTCATACGAAATGGCCAGCGGCACGATATGCAGCTGCCGCAGCCTGTCGATGGCAGAGCCGTCGCCCCCCATGGCCATCATCTTGAGCACAGACGGTTGTGTGCGGTCGTCGCTGTCCTTGGCCCGGCCCTCGCGCTGCGCAATCCAGATGTTGTCGTGCTTGCGGGCAATCACGTAGTGCATGTAGTCGGCCATGCGCTTGCTGCTGGCAAGCATCTCCCTGAGCCCGGCACTGCGCTCTACGATGAACGACTTGTTAAGCCTCACGAGGTCTTTTATCCACGGAGCGGCCAGCAGGTTGTCGCCTATTGCAATCTCGCAAGTGGTCCCGAAGCCAGCGTCAATCAAGAGCATGTCGAGCAACGCCGAGTCGAGCACGATGTCGCGGTGGTTGCTCACGAAGGTGTAGCGGCTGGCCCTGTCGACAGCCGAGCAGTCCATGTCGCACCCGTCGCTGGCAGTCTTGACAAGCCTCTTGAGGAAACCATAGCAGAACTTCACCTGGAAGTCGAGGCACGACTTGCACTTCCTCACTTCCCCGGCCAGCGCCTCGAAGGGCACTCCCGGCACGGCTGCGGCCAGCACAGCCCTGAACTGCCCGTCGGCCAGCAGCCTGTCGTACGCTTCAGGCAGCTCTTCGGGCTCAAACGGCCTTATGGCGTCATAGCGCCTCAACTCATCATCCATGGCAGAATAAAGTGTTTGGGCCGGCCTCCGGTGGGCAGCCGGCGCGTTGTTGTCTTAATTAAACTGGTTCTCGACAATCTCCGTGAGCACTTCGGTCATGGTCATGCCGGCGGCACGCACCTGCTGCGGTATGAAGCTCGTGGCGGTCATGCCCGGCGTGGTGTTTATTTCAAGCATGTATATCTTGTCTACCTCTTTGCCGTCCTTGCCCGGCCCGCGGCCTATGATGTAGTCTATGCGGATGATGCCGTTGCAGTGCAGTATGTCGTAGATGTGGCTTGTGAGCTCCCTCACTCGGCGCGTGGTGTCCTCGCTGAGGCGCGCCGGGGTTATCTCCTGCACCTGCCCGTTGTACTTGGCGTCGTAGTCGAAGAACTCGTTCTTCGTCACCACCTCGGTAGCGGGCAGCACCACCGACCGCTCACGCGTCTTGTAGCATCCCACCGAAATCTCCGTGCCGTTGATGCAGGCCTCGACCATCACCTCCGGGCTCTCGAGCATGGCCTT
Source organism: Marseilla massiliensis (assembly GCF_016899955.1). Lineage (GTDB taxonomy): Bacteria > Bacteroidota > Bacteroidia > Bacteroidales > Bacteroidaceae > Prevotella > Prevotella intestinigallinarum. The sequence continues at coordinate 206,220 of NZ_JACJJL010000004.1, forward strand.
GCGTATGGCCGGTGCCAGCTGGTCCTTGTTCTTCACCTTGGATATGCCGAAGCTGCTTCCGTCGGCTGCCGGCTTCACGAAACAGGGCATGCCGATGCGTGCCTCCACCTCGTCGTCGCTCACAAGCTCCTCGTAGCCGCTGCGTATGAGCAGGCTGTCGGCCACGAGCACGCCGTAGCCGCGCAGATACTGGTTGAGCACGAACTTGTCGAAGGTCATCGCCTCGACAAGAACGCCGCTCGTGGAGTAAGGTATTCCAATCAGGTCGAAGTATCCCTGGAGCACTCCGTTCTCTCCCGGCGTGCCGTGAATGGTTATGTATGCATAATCGAAGAGCACGGCTTTACCGTCTTTCACAAACGAGAAGTCATTGCGGTCGATGGAGGCCGTGGTGCCGTCGCCGAGGTCGACGTGCCAGTCGAGGCCCTTCACGTCTACTATATATACATTGTATCGTTCCTTGTCGAAGAATGAGTAAAGCCCTTGCGCGGAGCGCATGGACACATCGTGTTCCGACGAATCGCCGCCGCAAACGATGGCGATGTTTCTCTTTATTTGTTTCATCGTTATATTGTTGTTATGTCATTGTTAGCGTTCATATACCTGCGCCACCTGTCAACAAGCTGCTCCATGTCGGCGGGCAGCTCCGAGGTGAAGTCCATCTGCCGCCCTGTGCGTGGGTGGACGAAGCCCAGCGTGCGCGCGTGCAGCGCCTGGCGCGGGCACAGCTTGAAGCCGTTGGCCACAAACTGGCGGTAGCTGCCCGTGCGCTCGCCGCGCAGAATCTCGGTGCCCCCATACCGTTCGTCGCCGAATAGCGGGTGGCCCTCATGCCTCATGTGCGCCCTTATCTGGTGCGTGCGCCCTGTCTCGAGGATGCACTCCACGAGAGTGACGTAGCCGAAGCGCTCCATCACGCGCCAGTGGGTGACGGCGGCCTTGCCCACTTCGGAGCCCGGGGGGAACACGGCCATGCGCAGCCTGTCCTTGGGGTCGCGCCCGATGTTGCCCTCTATGGTGCCTGTGTCGGCGGTGAAGTTGCCCCACACGAGGGCGTTGTAGCTCCGGTGGGTGGTCTTGTTGTAGAACTGTGCGCCGAGCGATGTCTTTGCCTCGGGCGTCTTGGCCACCACCAGCAGTCCGCTGGTGTCTTTGTCGATGCGGTGTACGAGCCCCACCTGCGGGTCGTTGGGGTCGTATGAGTCGAGCCCGCGCAGATGCCAGGCCACGGCATTGACGAGCGTGCCGCTGAAATTGCCGCACCCGGGGTGCACCACCAGGCCCGCCGGCTTGTTTATCACCATGAGGTCGTCGTCTTCATACACCACGTCGAGCGGAATGTCCTCCGGCTCTATGGTGGTGTCGTAGTGCGGGCGGTCGAGCATCAGCGTCACCACCTCGCCCGGCCTGACCTTGTAGCTGCTCTTCACCGGGCGCCCGCCAACGTGGACGAAGCCCGCGTCGGCGGCTTTCTGTATGCGGTTGCGGCTTGAGTGCTGCAGTTTCTCGAAGAGGAACTTGTCGACCCTCACCGGCGCCTGCCCGCGATCCACCTCTACGCGGAAGTGCTCGTAGAGCTGCCCCTGCTCCGCCCCGGCGTCGCCATCGGGCTCCTGTCCCGGCTCAAGGTAGTCTATCTCGTCGTCGAATGTCATTGCGCTCCCTCCTTCCCTGCCTCCGCCTGGGTGGCGATGCCGCCCTGGGCCTGCGTCTCGCCGGCCTGTTCGCCCACCACCTCAAAGTCGTCTTCGCCGCCGTAGGTCACTGTCACCTCGGCCGGGTCTACATAATTTATGTCCATCAGGCTGTCGTCATACGTGCCGCTTCCCACCATAAGCGTCAGCGGCACGTCGATGGGCACGCGGTCGCCCATGCCTACCCGCCGTCCGCGGGCCTTTATCCCGTACACCCAGTCCTTTTCGCCTGTCACCTCTTCGGGCGGCGTCAGGCGGAAGCCCATGGCCTTAAGCCGGGCCTCGGCCTCGCGCACACTGCTGTTGTCGGCTATGTCGGGTATCGTCAGCGTGGGCGTCGACTCCGAGTTGACCGTAAGGTAAACCATGCGGCCCGATTTCACGCGCGCGCCCCCCATGGGCGTCTGCAGCAGCACGCAGTCGGCGGGCATGCGCTTGTTGTAGCCGGTGTCGGCCACGGCCACCCTCAGTCCGTTGCTCTCTATCAGCGCCCGGGCCTCGTTGAAGCCCATGCCCCTGACGTTGGGCACAGGTATCTCCTCGCCGTGGTGGGTGTAGACGTCGAGGCCGTACTTCACTCCAAAGCACAGCGCCGCCACCACCACAGCCATGGCCAATAGGTTGCCCCAGAGCCGCCTGTCGAGGAACTTGCCGAAAAACTCTTTTGACTTCATTGCTTGATATCTGTGTCATTGCCGTGACTTCACTTGCCGTTGGCCCGCACCTCACGGCCTGTGCTGCCGGCCATCAACCCGCATGAGCCTTGCCGGCGGGCCACCGGGGCCGTTGCCCCCGCCGCCTCCGTCGCTCACGGCTTGCATCATGCAAAGATAATGCTTTTGGCTCTGACAGCAAAACAATTGGCTGTTTTTGTGCCTCGGCGGCTGCCAAAAGGGCGTGGCCGGGCTGTGCGGGAGTGCCCCGGTGGCCGGCATAGCCGCCGCGGGCAGCCCCACGGGTAGTGGCCGCAGCCTTACGGCTGGCCGGATTGGGGCATGCGATGTTGGAAACAAATATTGACAAATGGGGCACTGCGGCCACCCGCCGTTGCCAAATGGCCCGTATTGGCTTGCAAAACGGCCCCCGCCACGCTCCCGAACGGCCCGTTCCGGCGGGCCAAACGGCATCCGCCGGCTAGCCCCTGGCGGCGAGGGGGTTGGCCGCCAACAAAAAAAACGCGACACAAAGGGGACACCCGACAAACATAGGGGGCTTTTTAGGAGTTAGGGAGTTAGGGAGTAAAGGAGTTAAGACAATAGTATTCGACTGTCTTCCTGCAACACCTTACCAATGCTCCTAGAGATTCCATGTTTCCAAAACTATTGTCTGTACTCCTGTCTCCTGCCTCCCGTCTCCAAAATAAACCCCAAAAACTATTGTCTTAACTCCTTTACTCCCTAACTCCCCAACTCCCACAAAGCCACTGGATTTATCTGGCGCGCCACCACGGGCGCCCCTTGCGCCACGGCACAAAAAAGCCGAAGTGGAGCAAAGGCACACGCCCATGCTCCACTTCGGCAGCCAGCCGGAGCGGCCCCGGCTGCGGCCCACGGACTGTTATTTTCCGTGGTGCTCGTCAGAAACGGTCAGCTTCTTGCGGCCCTTGGCGCGGCGTGAAGCCAGCACGCGGCGGCCGTTCTTTGTTGACATTCTCTCGCGGAAACCGTGCTTGTTCACTCTCCTTCTGTTGTGAGGCTGAAATGTTCTTTTCATCGTCCTTATTTTTATTTATTGTTATTATTCGTACACTTTGGGGTGCAAAGGTAGTCATTTTTTTCGAACCCACAAAACTTTGGGCCTTTTTTAGCCAAAACTTTTGCCATAAGCCCGCTCTTTTGTGCCCGCGAGGTGGCGCGTGGCATCAAAAAACGCAAAAATTCCTTTGCTGTTCACTTGATTTTCAGTAACTTTGCAGCCGCTTAGGAAAGTTTAAACGAAACAGTAAAACAATAAAAACAATGATTAACTCACAGGAAATTAAGAAAGGCACCTGCATACGCCTGGACAACCAGGTGTGGGTATGCATCGACTTCCAGCACGTAAAGCCCGGCAAAGGCAACACCGTGATGCGCACCAAGCTGAAGAACGTCACCGACGGCCGTGTGCTCGACCGCACCTTCCAGGTAGGCTTCAAGCTTGAGGACGTGCGCATAGAGCGCCGCCCCTACCAGTATCTCTACGAGGATCCCACCGGCCGCATATTCATGAACCAGGAGACCTTCGAACAGATACCCATAGCCAACGACCTTGTAATAGGCAGCGAGTACATGAAAGAGGGCGACGTGGTCGAGGTTGTCACCGACACTACCGACGGTACCATACTCTACGCCGAGATGCCCGTGAAGACCAACCTGCGCGTGGCCCACAGCGAGCCCGGCATCAAGGGCGACACGGCCACCAACGCCACCAAGCCCGCCACGCTCGAGACAGGCGTCGAGATACGCGTGCCGCTGTTCATCAACGAGGGCGACCTCATACAGGTTGACACCCGCGACGGCAGCTACCTCAGCCGCGTGAAGGAATAAGGCTGCGCCACGGCGCGACATATACCGCCCGCCACCACAGGCAAGGCGGCACTCATGGCAATGCACAATCCATAATCTGCCGATTATGCGGATTATGGGCTGTGCATTTTCAGGATAAGGGCAGGGCCCAAAGCGCGGGCCCGCCCACCACCACAACCCTAAAGCCCGGCGCCAAGCCGACCAACAGACATGACTAACTGCGAATACTCCATCATCGTACCCGTATACAACCGCCCCGACGAAGTGGCCGAGCTGCTCGAGAGCCTCACCGCGCAGACAGTGAAAGACTTTGAGGTCATAATAGTGGAAGACGGCTCCGAGCGCGACTGCCGGGCTGTGGCCGAGCAGTATGCCGGCAAGCTCGACGTCAGATACTTTGCCAAGAAGAACTCCGGGCCGGGGCCCAGCCGCAACTACGGCGCCGAGCGCGCCAAGGGCGAGTGGCTCATAGTGCTCGACTCCGACGTCGTGGTGCCGCCGGGCTACCTGCAAGCCATTGCCGACGAACTGGCCTCCGCGCCGGCCGACGCCTTTGGCGGGCCCGACCGCGCCCACCCGTCGTTCACCGACACGCAGAAGGCCATAAGCTACTCGATGACAAGCTTCTTCACCACCGGGGGCATACGCGGCGGCAAGAAAAAGCTCGACAAGTTTTACCCAAGGTCGTTCAACATGGGCGTGCGCCGCGATGTCTACCTGCGGCTCGGGGGCTTCTCGAAGATGCGCTTCGGCGAAGACATCGACTTCAGCCTGCGCATTGTCGAGGCGGGATGCCGCTGCCGCCTGTTCCCCGGGGCATGGGTGTGGCACAAGCGGCGCACTGACATGCGCAAGTTTTTCCGCCAGGTATACAACAGCGGCATAGCCCGCATCAACCTGCAGAAAAGGCACCCGGGCTCGCTCAAGCTCGTCCACCTGCTGCCCACGGTGTTCACGGTGGGCGTAATGGCCCTCTTGCTGACGTCGGCCGCCGGCAGGCTGCTCATGCACTACGACGACCCGCACCGCTGGTACTGGCTCTGCGCCGCGCCGTGGCTGCCCATACTGGCCTACTGCGCCATCATAGCGGCCGACTCGGCCGTGCGCAACAGGAGCCTGAAGATAGGGCTGCTGTCGGTGGGCGCCGCCTTCGTGCAGCTCATGGGCTACGGCTTCGGATTCATCGAGGCATGGTGGAAGCGGTGCATATTGGGCAAAGACGAGTTCCAGGCTTTCGAGCGCAATTTCTACAAATAGCCACGCAGGCCGGGCAAGCAAGGGCATGGGAAACAACAACGACAACACCCCAAGGGACGAGGCACGGCCCAGGCTCACCATAGCCGACTGGGCCGAAGACGACAGGCCGCGCGAGAAGCTGGCACTAAGGGGGCCGGCGGCACTGTCGAACGCCGAGCTGCTGGCCATACTCATAGGCTCGGGCTCGGCGGGAGAAAGCGCTGTGGAGCTGACCAAGAGAGTGCTCAACGACTGCCGCAACAACCTCAACACGCTCGGCAAGCTCTCGATTGCCGATCTGACACGGTATAAAGGCATGGGGCCGGCCAAGGCCATCACGATACTCGCGGCATGCGAACTGGGCAAGCGGCGACAGATGGAGAAAGCCGAGGAACGCCCCGACCTCGGGTCGGCCACTGCCATTTACAACCACCTGCACCCGCTCATGCAGGACCTCGACACCGAAGAGGCCTGGATACTGCTGATGAACCAGAACTTCAAGCTGATAAAGCGCGAGCGCATATCGCACGGCGGCATAAGCGAGACGGCCGTCGACGTGCGCATCATCATGCGCGAGGCGCTGCTCAACAACGCCACCGTGGTGGCGCTGGCCCACAACCACCCGAGCCAGAGCCCGAGGCCGAGCAAAGACGACGACAGGATAACGCAAAAGCTCAACGACGCCTGCGGCACCATGCGCATATTCTTTGCCGACCACGTGATAATAACCGACGGACGCTACTACTCATACCGCGAAGAGGGACGGCTGTGATGCCACCCGCAACATCACGGCCAAAAACCACGTTAACTTTATTTAATCCAAGACGAAGCAAGCATCGCACGCAAACAGAGTTATATAGGCAGATGACAATGACAAAAACGACACTGACATGAAAAAAATTGCAACAGCCCTGTTAAGCGTGTGGCTCTTGGCTACGGCCGCCACACTGCAGTCGTGCGACAACGACGACGATGACTACTACATCTATCCCTACGCCAGGCCCACGGCCATTGTGACCGTGAAGCCCAACGCCGACAACTCTTCGTTCTACCTGCAGGTGGACGACTCGACAACGTTCATACCGACCAACATGAAGGTGTCGCCCTTCGGCAACAAGGAGGTGAGGGCGCTGGTAAACTGCACACCGACGGAAAACCCTACGGCCCACCAGGGGCAAACGGTGACCATAAACTGGATTGACAGCATACTGACCAAGCCCACCGTTGCCAACCTTGCCGAGAAAAACGACTCGGCCTACGGCAACGACCCCGTGGAGATAGTAAACAGCTTCGAGACCGTGGCCGAAGACGGCTACCTCACGCTGCGCTTCCGCACACGGTGGGCCTCGGGCAGGCCGCACAGGGTGAACCTGGTGCACCGCACCGACGTCAACACCCCATACCTGCTGCAGTTCTACCACGACGCGGCCCCCGAGTCGGCCGCAGGCCCCGTGGCCGACGGACTCGTGGCGTTCAGGCTCGACAGCACGTTCAACGAACCTGACACGACAATAAACATCACGCTACAGTGGAACTCATACAGCGGCACAAAGACGCACACGTTCAAGTATAAGCCGCGGAAAGACTGACACCGCCCTAAAGAAAAAGTGAGCACACCCTACGAGAACACAAAGGAAGACAGCGAACAGAACCTGGCCAACGGTCTGCGCCGTGGCGACACCACAGCCGTGGCACGCTTCTACACCATGCACGCCCCGTACCTCGCCGGGGTGTGCTCACGCTATGTGGCCTCACCCGACGACACCAAGGACGTGTTCCACGACGCCATGGTAAAGATAATGCAACACGCCGGGGAATTCAGCTACAGGGGGCCGGGCTCGCTCAGGTCATGGGCAACACGAATAGTGGCCAACGAGGCCGTCAACTTCCTGAGGGCAAGGCGAAAGACCGACTTCGCTTCGCTTGACAACATGCCGGACACACCCGACGAACCGACGCCCGACGTGACGGAAATAACACCTGAAGAAATACACAGCTTGATACGCAAACTGCCCGACGGCTACCGCACGGTGTTCAACCTCTACGCCATCGAGGGCAAGTCGCACCGCGAAATAGCCAACATGCTCGGCATCAAGGAAGCATCATCGGCATCTCAATACCACAGGGCAAGGAACATGCTTGCCCACATGATACACGAATATCGACAACAACGACAACAATGAAGCTCAGCCCATGAACCACGACTGGACAGACGACATACGCGACAAGCTCGCCAATTACACCGAAGAGCCGCCCACCATCGACCCGGCACTGCTGCGCAGCCAGATGGTGCACGCCGCGCATATGGCACGGATGAAGACGACACTGGCCTGGGGCAGAAGGCTCGTTGCCGCCGCAGCCATCGCCGCCATTGCGCTGCCACCGGCCATGACGCTGCTCACAAGGCAGGGCGATACCACCCCGCCAACCGCGGGCCGGGGGGCTGACATGGTGAAAACGGCGACCACCGCCAGGCCCGACAAGGCCCAACCCACGACGGGGCTGAACACCACGGCCGGCCAGGCCGAGCCTAAGCCCCTAATGGCCTTGGCGGGCACCGGGCGCAGACCGGCACCGGCCCAAGATGGCCGAGCCCAGGCCGAGCCCGCCGAAACTAACGCGGCGGCCCCCACCCCCACCGACGGCACGGCACAGGTGGCAACACCGCAACAAGAGACGCAACAGCACGACAAGCGGCAGCAGCACGCCGCCAGGCAGCCACAGCCATACGGCCTCACGCAAGAGCATGGACTAACGCCACGAAGGCAACGCCTGAGGGCCGCACTGGCCATGGGTTCGTCGACAACGACCACGGGCGCCACCACGGCACTGCCGGCACTGCTGGCCAAGGCCGACCCGATAGGATGGCACGCGGCACAGTTTAGGGGCGACAACAGCCTGCCCACCCTGGCGCAAGACAACCCCACGACAACGAGCGTGAGCCACAACCAGCCCATAACAGCTTCAGCAAGCCTCAACTACCGCATAAACGACCGGTGGAGCGTAAGCGCCGGACTGTCATACAGCTACCAGCGCTCCGAGCTCACCGCCATAGGCGACAACTACGCAGCCCAGACCACCCGGCGACTGCACTACGTGGGGGTGCCGATAGCTGCCAGCTACACCTTTTGGGCCAACAAGCACTTCGGCGTATATGCCACAGCAGGCGGAATGGTCGAGAAGATGGTGAGCGGGCGCGACGAGACCAGCACCATAGTAGACGGCGCAGAGCAGTCGACCACACGCGACAAGGTGACCATAAAGCCGCTGCAGCTGTCGGCAAATGCCGCCATCGGCGCCGAGTGGCGGTTTGCGCCACGGTTGGCCATATACGCCGAACCGGGCATAAGCTACCATTTCGACAACGGCAGCAACGTCACTTCGTTCTATTCTGACAACCCGCTCGCATTCAGCCTCAACGTCGGACTGAGGTTCGACGTCAACAAATAAACCTTGGTGGCCAACCACAACGACAAGCGAAGCACACCAAAACAATACCGCCAACTGACGACAAAGCACATCAGATGTCTGTTGCAAAGAGCGCAACAATTTTCCACCGCCACAACCCGAGGGCCTCTCACCAACGGCCACCGGGTTGTGGCTTGATTTTTCCTGCAATCCCGGCCGAGACAACGGAAAGCGGCAGGCGCCATACCACACTGCCGCAGGGCGACGTTGCCGGCGTCAGTTAGCCGTTAGTTCGCAAAAACAGGTTAAAAACCGGCAAGCCAAGCAACCGGTGCTTGGCAATGCCGAACAAATGCATTAACTTTGCAGGAAATTATTTTCCACGATGTAAAAACAACTCACTATACACCACAAAACCACCCACGGGCCTGTTCAAGTCCGGTGTATAGACCGTTTTACACGCAAACAACACTTACACATCTTAATCCCAACAAACAACCATGAGCTTGCAAGTTCAAGGGGTGGCATATGTCCACCCCGACAAAGAGCCCCTGTTCCAAAACATAAGTTTCACTGTTCAACAGGGCGAAAAATGCGCAATCATCGGAAACAACGGCATAGGCAAGTCAACGCTATTGTCAATAATGGCCGGCAAGACGGCCTGTGCCGCCGGCACGGTGGCATGCGACAGCACACCCTACCTCATACCGCAACATTTCGGCCAGTACGACAGCATGACCGTGGCCGAAGCCTTAGGCGTGGCCGAAAAGCTGGCTGCCATGGAGGCAATACTCGGCGGACAGGGCACGGAGCACGACTTCACTCTGCTAAACGACGAGTGGGACACAGAAGACCGGCTGGCGGAAGCGTTCGCCCGATGGCACCTCAACGGCATGTCGCCCTGCACGCCGATGGGCAAACTCAGCGGAGGCGAAAAGACCAAAGCGTTCCTGGCCGGGCTGAATGTCTTTCAACCGTCGGTCGTATTGATGGACGAGCCTACCAACCACCTCGACGCAACAGGCAGGAGCCTGCTCTACGAGTTTGTGAGCCAGACCAACCGGACGGTGGTCGTGGTAAGCCACGACAGGACGCTGCTCGACATGATGCCCGCAATATATGAGATGTCTGCCTCTGGGATAAAATACTATCCCATGAGCTACAACATGTACAAGGAAACGGTTGACGCAGAAAACGCCGCCAAGGCCGCACGCCTGCAAAACCGGCAGAAGGAACTGAAGAAAGCCGAGATGTCGGCACAACGGGCCATGGAGCGCCAACAAAAGCACGCATCAAGGGGTGAGAAGCTAAGCGCGAAGAAATGCGTGGCCCGAATAGCCATGGGCAACATGCGCGACAAATCGGAGGCCTCGGCGTCAAGGCTCAACAAGATGCAACAGGAAAAGCTGGCGGCCATGAAGCAGGACCTTAACGCGGCACAAACCGAACTGCACAAACTGCCGGAAATGAAACTGGACATTGGCAACCCTACCATGCCAGCCAACAAACTGTTGGTGGAAACAACAGACGTAACATTCGGATATCCCGGCCGGGAACCATTGTGGCAACGCTCGCCATTGAGCATATCCTTATACAGCGGCGAGCGCGTATGGCTCCGGGGTGACAACGGATGCGGCAAAAGCACCTTGATAAAGCTGTTGACCGGCGCATTGAATCCCACAAGCGGCAATGTGCGCCGAAGCCAAACGCTAAACATTGTATGCCTCGACCAGAAGTATTCTTTGATTGATGACAAACAGACTGTTTACACACAGCTTGAGGCTTACAACGGAAAGAGACCTGAGCACGAACTGAAAATGCTATTGAACCGTTTCTCGCTGACGGCGGCGTCGTGGAACAAGAAATGCGCCTTTCTAAGCGGCGGCGAAAGAATGAAACTGGCATTATGCTGCCTGCTTGTATGCGAGGATGCCCCTGACATGATAATCGCAGACGAGCCTACCAACAACATCGACATATCAAGCATGGAGTGCTGGCCGCCACACTGAGTACCTATACCGGAACGCTGCTCATTGTAAGCCACGACAAACAGTTCATTCAAGACATAGGCATCGACCGAACCATAAGCATCTGACAGGAAGCCGCAGGGCCGGGACACCCCTACCACCATATAGGCAATGAGCGTGGTGCAGGGGTGTGCCACGGCCTTATTTCATGCCGCCACGACACCCGTGAATCATCCATCCACAACCTTCGTCGCCATGACGGCAAGATTTACCTGTGAAAATACATTGTCCACTACCCTACTTGGCGAATGCCCCCTGAAGCTGGCTTGGTCTTATCAACATCGGGCTTGAGTTGGACTACCAAGGCAGAAGCACGTGATTGCGGAATAGCATAGACGGCTATGAGAAGAAGCAAACGGGGCAATCTATAAGGCAACGTAAGTAGAATACAAACATGCCGGGCTCTTCAATCTTAAAACTATAGTGGTCGTTTTGATGCCAAATGTAATTCAGAAATCACAATTATACAGATTTTCAATAGCAAATTGCCTGAATAAACTTATATTTGCAATCACAATATTAGCCTAAAAAATCCATGAGCAGAGCCGTTATTACGCAGCGCACCGACACCTTGACCCACCCACGGCTGGGTTGGCACTTGCTGTGGATGCTGCACATGGCATTTTTCCTTTGTTTGCTTTCCGCCAATGCTTGCGCCTCCAAGGAAAAGATTGAAGACAGCCGGATGGAAACGGACGGAGAATGGCGTTACGGCTACGACAAGGACGGCAACCTCGTGGAACGCTACAAAGGAAGCGGCAAATGGTGGGATGCCAAGCGTGAGCACTGGAAGTACGCATGGAACGATTTCGTTAAGCCAAATGAGCAAAGCGGAACTTGTTCAGGCTTTGCCATGGCAAGAAATCGCATTCTTAAGAACCAAAACGGAAGTCTTGCGGGCGTGCAGCGTCCCGACAGACACGGGCATTGGGTGGAGTTCACTTATGATGCCCTTGGCAGACGACTGAGTAAATCGGCATCTGAGCAGACCAACTGGTTGTGGAACGGAAACGTACCGCTACACGAATGGACGAGCGGACAACGTTATGAGGACAAGGGCTGGAAACCTTATGAGGAAGACTTCAAGACATGGATTTTTGAAGAAAGCAGCTTTGTACCTTTGGCTTTGTTGCAGGACGGGCATACCTATTCCATCATGACCGACCATTTGGGTACCCCTACTGAGATGTACGATGAGAACGGCGAGGAAGTATGGTACAGACGGCTTGATATGAACGGGAAGATTATCAAGGAGGAATGCCATAGAAGGACTTCCTACTATAAGAACGTGACGGTTCCGTTCCTCTTCCAAGGGCAGTACTATGACTATGAGACCGAGCTGGCATACAACCGATTCAGGTACTATTCCCCCAATATGGGATGTTATATCTCGCAGGACCCGATTGGATTGGTGGGAAATAATCCAACGTTATATGGATATGTTGAAACTACTAATGTGCAGATAGATCTGTTTGGGTTGAATTATTCTAAAACAAATAAAAATAGTAGTATAATCCCGAATTTAGGGAGGAAATTAGATTTTCTTTTTGGGAAAGCAACTGGCAGAATTCATAATATACAAAGATATACAGATATGCTTAGAAATCTGAATAGAATAGGTATTCAAGATAATTCTGCGGGACGAGCTTTATTGAAAAGTCATTTATGTCAAGTGTTCAATAATACAGAAGGGATTCCCCTAACTAATGGAAGAGTGCTTAGAGAATCTTTATTGATGGGACCACGGGGAGGTGTTAAAGTCGAGAGTATTTGGGAAGGAGATAAGTTAATTACTATAATGCTTAAAGGAGGATAAAATATGATAATAAATTGTGACAATATAATAATTGAATCTTTTTCGTCTGAAAGATATTCAGAAGTACAGACGTACTTTTTTAATCAAAAAAGTACAAATAAAATATATCTACAAGATACATATGGAGATAATCACTGTGTCCTTAAATTAGTTGATTCATTATCAAAAAGAATTAAGTTTTGCATAGGGTTTAGTTCTGAAACACATCCAAGCAAATTAAATTTAATTGTTTTAGGCCAATATGATAGACTTATAATAGAAGTCGATAAATTTTTATATTTTATTTCTTTATCAAAAGGTGATGTTATTTCCAAAATAGAGTTGTTTACACCATTAATTGGGTTACATTACAAGAAAGAAAAATTGCTTGTTCTTGAAGAAGCAGAGCTGAAAGTTGTAAATATTAATGGGATAGTAAATAAATAAGAGTTTTTTGACTTAATAGAAGATTTCACTTTCGTTGATAATACTCTATATTTAACAACAATGGAAGGAGAGAAAAAAAAGATTGAAATTTAGAAAGAAACATGTCGCAAACATATACTAAACATGAGTGCAAGATTGATTTCTGGGTATAAAAATGTGGAGGGTATAATTGCTTGTGGTAATTATGCTATTACGTACTATCAGTTGAATTTAGGATCTTCAACAGACAGGAAAACTACAAACGAAATTATTTTATAAACAATTAAGATATTGAAGTGATTTAAACTTTTTGTTTTCGTGAAATTTTCTTCAGTAACAAGACTGCAAATGCCAAGTAATTCCAAGACATCCAACTTGAAACAGTTGTATCGAACCGGTTCAGTAGCGTCCTGAAACTGTCCATCCAAGCGTTGGTTCGTTCGATGGAATACCTTTCAGCATATAGTTCATCATCAACAAAGATGTCATCGGCATTTTCTCTCCGTTTATTGATGCAGATGTTTGCGATGATCTCTTTTTCACCCAGGAAACCACGTAAGACATCACAATCGAATCCGGCATCGGCATTGAGGAAAAGACCATCAACCCGGATATGGGATTTCTCAAGGTCGTTGAACATGTCACCGATGACCTTTTCTATGTCATGTACGTCATGGTGTTCGCCAGATTTCGGAGAAGACATGGCAATCGGAAGTCCTTGCCTGTCTGTCTGGTAGAGTGCGTTGGTCGTCTTCCGTTTCTTCCGTCCCTGGTATCCGACTTCTTCACCGCCACGGAGTGCAGCCGTGTGGCTCCCGTCCAAATCCACGCTGGACATGTCCAACTTATGGCGGTGTTTGTCAAGCAACCTGACCCACATGGATTTCCACTCGCCCGACTTGCTCCATTTGTTGTAATGATGATACACGGCACCATAGCTCAGTACCTTGCCGCTAAACTGGGCTTCCACAGGAAGGAACGCCCATTGACAACCGGTCTTCAACTTGTACAAGATGGCGTTTACCACCTCTATGAGACAACTTTGAGTGGCATAACCACGTTTTGCCTTGGAAAGATGAGGCAATATTTCATTTTTTATCGTATCTTTGTCGAGCATAGTGTACATTGGACTTTCACTATATATGAGTTTGGTCACCATAATATAGGGAACAATTCAATTTGTACGCTGTGCTTTAACATTTTGATACGATTTTAAGAGAATGAAATAAGTTTAAATCACTTCATAGTGCATAAATGAAAAAAAGTAGACGTAAATCCCAATTAAGCGCACGACTTTCCATAAATCACAAATTTTGGAAGACGAGCATAAGCCAAAGAGTAATAGTTCTCTTGACATATGTTTTTAGCGTTTGCACTGCTCTTGCTCAAGGTATCACTGGTAAGGTCGTTGATGCGAGCAATGTTCCGATAGAGTTCGTGAACGTTATACTTCTTTCCGGTGAAGATTCTACATATATTGCCGGAACGGTTACAAAAGCCGACGGGAGTTTCTTGTTTGAGAATCATGACGCGACAACCAAGTTGGTAAGACTTACTTCAATAGGATATGTTGAGCAAATAAAGCCTGTTCCTCCAACAGGCGATTTAGGTACGATTACGATGTCGCTGGATAACATCATGCTTGGCGAGGTTATCGTTAAGTCAAACCGTCCTGTTACGGCAATCAAAGGGAACGCGCTTGTAACAAGTGTAGAAAACAGTGTACTTGCCCATGCCGGTACGGCAAACGACGTGTTGAGCCAAGTCCCGATGGTGTCGGGGCGAGACGGCAATTTTGAAGTGTTTGGCAAGGGGACGCCTCTGATTTATGTCAACGGCAGGAAGATTTTGGATATGACAGAACTTTCGCATATCAACTCTTCCGACATAAAAAACGTTGAAGTAATAACAAATCCCGGAGCAAAATATGACGCATCAGTAAAATCAGTTATCCGAATACAGATGAAACGGCCGCAGGGCGACGGTTGGAGCGGCACGCTGCGCAGCCAGAACGGTTTTCAGCATTATTTCGTAACAAGAGAACAAGCAAACTTAAAGTATCGCACCGGCGGTCTTGAAGTGTTCACCAATTTCGGATATATGAATGGAAAGTTTCAAAACCATGTATCCAACGATATGGTAACTTATGGAAGCAGGCTTATCGACCAGCAAATAGACTCAAAAGGCAATATGCGCAATAATGAGTTTTATGGGAAAGCGGGGTTCTCTTACTTGTTCAATGAGAACAATTCAATTGGCGCATACTATTCCAACGGGTTCTCCAAACAGACAGACAACGGCGGTTATGACAGTGAGATAAAGATAGATGACATTCTTGAAGACAAGATTTCATCAACGGCAAAAAGCAAGAGAGATAATTATCCAAGACATTATACAAACCTGTATTACAACGGACTTGTCGGTAAGCTCGGCATAGACCTCAACGTTGATTTTATGTGGAATAAAAACCGTAATAACATACTTAATGAAGAACAGGGCACAACCTCTGGATATACACAGGTTAATTCATCAAGTGTAAATCACGGACGCATGTTCGCCCAAAAACTTACCTTGAGTTATCCCGTATGGAAAGGACAACTTGAAATCGGCGAAGAATTTACATCGTCACGCTTTAAAAATATTTATAACACCGATGCTGAACTGGTTAGCGATGCAGCGTCGCAAGTTGAAGAGAATAACATTGCCGGATTTACCCAACTGACACAACGGTTCGGTATGGTTGAGATTGCTGCAGGGTTGAGGTATGAGCATGTGAATTTCAGCTATATCGAGAACGGGGTGACGAATCCTGAACAAGATAAGACTTACAACAACCTGTTTCCATCGTTGTCGGTGTCAACAATGATTAAGAACGTGCAACTTGCACTTAGCTACACTAATAAGACACAACGTCCAAGCTACGCTGACCTTGACGGCACAGTGGATTATATTAACCGCTTCACCCTTGAGGGTGGAAATCCATACCTGAAGCCGGAAAAGATACACTCTTTCGAGCTGATGGGTGCATGGCGGCAAATCTTTGCGCAAGTGTCGTTCACCTATAACAAGAATCCTCTTCTTAACACTACCGTGCCATACGATGAGAGCGGTGAGGTGAAGCTTATAACAAAAGACAACCTGTCGGGTATAAAGAAGCTGGAAGCATTCATCGGGTGCCAGTTCCAATTCGGCTTCTGGCAGCCTAAGTTGAATGTTGGTGTATTGAAGCAATGGTTTATGATTGACTTCGCTGACGGACGTAAAAAACTGAATGACCCGATAGCCCTTGTACAATGGCAAAACGCCATACACTTGCCGTTGGATATTTGGATGAATGTTGATGTGCAATGGATGAGCAAAGGAAACGAAGACAATATGGCGATAAAACCGACTTCTTATGTAAACGTCAAACTTTATAAGGCATTCTTCAACAATAGGTTTAGCATTACATTTGAAGCCAACGATATATTAAACAAAAGCGGAAGGAACTTTACATTCTATAATAAGGACGTGACGCTCTTCCAAATAAACAAGGCTGACAATCGTTCTTTCCAATTGACTTTCCAATATAACTTCAATACAACTCGCGACCGCTACCGTGGTAGTGGAGCAGGACAAACTGAGAAAAATAGATTTTAAATAATCAAACAGAGGAATCCGAAAATCTTGAAAAGAGTAGGAATAACCGTAAACTATTTTCGATATGGAAGAAAAAGGTTTAATCAAGCTTGCTGAGAGTTTGGATTTGAGTCGCTTGGAGGATGAATGCATAATCCTTGATGACGAAAAGGCAGACGATATTTATGGTGGCAAATTTGTATGCTGGGGGTAAAACCATTTCACCTTAGGAAATCGAGATTGCGAATCCAGCTTAATTTCTCAGTTACATCGTTGTATTCCAGCATGTTTCTATCTGATCCTCAGCCATACCGTCGTTCTGCCATTATCGTCAAACTCCGCTGTTGGCTCTGTCTACTTATTGGCCAACCCCTTTTTTGTTACAAGTAAAATTCACAAGACATTATGCGGCTATACTTTCGTTCTCGTTACAAGAAAAGCTCAAGATGCAAATCACCGAATATGCGTTGTTGTTTTAAAAGTTTTATCGACCACACCTTTTTTGATTCGTTCTTAATTCATTTTCTTCGATTTTTTTAAATCCTTTCTAACGACATTGACTTGTTCCCAGAATATGGTTAGTGTGGAATCCATACCAACCGTTTCCGTCAGTTTCTCGTATGCCTTGACGGTCAAAGCCAGTTCCGGGTACAATTCATTGAGCATAATCGTAGTCACTTGATGTTTGTTGGCAACCGTTGGAAAAGCCACGCGAATTTGACCCTTTTGGCCAAGCAGTATTTGCCCACCTTTGGCTACAATATGATTGACCCTTTAAAGTCCTGGTGTTGGGGGTCAATTTTATTTTACCCTTTTAAAATTTCCCGTTTTTCTTAGACCTTAACTT
>NZ_JACJJL010000050.1 GCF_016899955.1 Marseilla massiliensis
CCCCCCATTCTCATTTCCCCATGCCCCGCCGTGTCCGCCGCCCGCATGCAGCCGGAAGGCGGCCGCACAATGGCATGCACGGTGCAACAGGCAGTTGGAAACAGATTGCCGTCAGACTGGGCACAGTCATGTGAACGTATTTCAAGGCTCTGAGCCCGGGTGTGGCGCGCCATACAACCGGCTATGCCTTTGAAGACGTCTATTCAACAAAGTGCATGCCGACGGCAGCTATAGGGCGCAAGCATCAAGTGGTTTTCTGTCGGCCGGTTTGCAGCGTCTGCCTATGGGCAGTTGTCCAAAATCAATTGCCATCAATTTGTGAGCTGTTTCGGAGATGAAGGCCACAGTCTGAAGAGAGAGCGTGGCGGGCTACGCTATGGATGAGACTTTGGCATGCGGCCCGAAAGGGCACGCAATATGGCGGCAAAGATATTGAGGAAGCCTGCAAGGTCAATAGTATCGGTTGATATTGAACAGCTGCTTATGCCATTTCGCGCCGCAAAACAGCCCGTATGGCACTGCAATATGGCCCGTTTGGCAGGCCTGTACGGCCCGTTTGGCCTTGCCGGGCCGCGGCCTTTTGCAACCCGCTGCATGCCAGCCGGTTGGCCAATGCGCCTACAGCCGCCCACACCGCAGCCTAAGCGCAGGCTGCGGGGGCGTGCCGCGCCGCCGTGGCCGGGCTTATGTGTGGCTTTCGGCTGCACGTGTCGGTCTTGCCGTGCCGTCGGCAAGGGTGTGCCCCGGGTGAGCAGCTGGCGTTTCGGTCGGCGGCGGCCGACGCTTTCCCCGTTGGCCTTGGCGCCGAGGGCATCAGGCCGCCAGTGGCCACGGGGCAGTTGTCACAAGGCCCGGCGTGCGGTTGCGGCTCGTGAGTTCATGCCCCCGCCGGTGGCGCAACGGCGCCGGGAGAGGGTGTGCTGTAAGAAAAACACCATTTGTTTGCGGATTTTCACGCCATTTTTTTTGAGAATCGGAATGATTGGATTACCTTTGCAACTGTTATAGATTAAATTGAAATTATTATAGTCTGTGCCCACCCGGCATAGCCGAGTGCAGGTTTCGTAATAATGATATCACCTTGTGGCAATGGTGTTATGCCGCCAACCTTGGTTGTCAGGCCATTTATTGGCAGTTAAGCATGTAAGTACATTTATTGGGTATGTATAATATATTAAGATGTTTGTTTGGCCGATGGAGCCTCGTAAGGCGTGTCGGCAAAGGGCGTTTCTCGTATGCCGGGCCATACCATGGCGGCCACGCGAGCTACGTTTACCTTGAAACGCCGTCGGGGCGCGTCTACGACGGTCCGTTTTCCTTTTCCGGCGGGTCGATGACGGCCCGCACGCTGTTTTTCAACAGTCCCTACGACGACGGCATCATCAAGTTTGGCGGCCGTTACTCCAGGGGCCGCAAGACCGGCCGGTGGAAGTACCAGCGGCGGGGCAGGGGCTACAGCCGCCGTCTCATGGTAGACTATGTAGACGGCATCCCCGAGGGCACGGCCTGCTACATAGGCCGAGGCAACACCTACGGCATAGGGCCGCGCTCGCGTATGGTGATGCTCACGCTGTCGATGGCGGGCGGCAAGCCCGTGGGCCCCATCAGCGGCCGTTTCGGCGACTGCCCCTTCAGCGGGCAGTGCGACGCCGACGGCTATCCCGACGGCATGTGGGTTTACGGCTCCACGTCGCGCAAGCGCACGTCGGTAGACTATGAGCACTGGGAGCACGGCAAGCTGCTGGAGTCGTACACGCTCGACTTCTCTACGGGCCACAGGAGCGAGAAGGCGCCCTCGATGCTGGCCATGGTGAAAGACATCATCTGCGAAGAGTGCATGCCGCTGGTCAACTCGGTGCGCCGCAACGCAGCTGTGTGGGACGGCGACATCAAGGTGAAGGAGGCCTGAGGCAGGCCGGCGGCCGCGCGCGGCCATGAGTTTATGAAACCCCAAAAGGTTCACCAGATAAATCCAGGAGGCTTCTTAGGAGTTAAGGAGTTAGGAAGTTAAGGAGTCAAGACATTGGTTATGGGCTTGTTTTGGAGGAGGGAAACAGGAGATGGGAGTACTGACAATAGTCATGGAAACATAGCAGCTCTGGGAGCATAGGGAAAGTGTTGCAGGAAGAGATGACAGTCAAATACTATTGTCCTCTAACTCCTTGTAACTTCTTCTACCTACCTCTACCTCCATTCTTACCTCCTAAAAAGCCCCTGTGTTTATCGGGTGTTCTCCCAAAAAGGCTGAACGGGCGCCTTGGCGCATCCGTTCAGCCTTGTAAGTAGGTGTTCATAATTAATTGCCATCAAATTGTGCGCTATTTCGGAGATGCATGCCAAAGTCCGAAGAGAGAGCGTAGCGGGCTACGCGACCGATGAGACTTTGGCATGCGGCCCGAAAGAGCACACAAGATGGTGGCAGAGATATAGAGGACACCTGCAAGGTCTATTGTATCGGTTAATTTTGAACAGCTACTTATTGCCTTTGCCTTCAGCCGAGCACAAGGTGCTTCATGTGGTGGCCCCCCCAGCTGTTGGTGCCGTCGGGGCGGAACCCCACCTTTATGTACAGCCTCTCGGCGTTGGGGTTGTTGTAGTCTACCAGCAGGGCGAGCGGGCCGCATCCGCATTGTTCGGCCTTGCGGGCCGTGGCCTTGAGCAGCTCTTTGGCAATGCCCTTGCCCCGGTGGTCTGGCGCCACGGCAATCGAGTCGAGGTATAGCTCGCCGGCCTTGGTCTCTTCGGGCATGCTGCAGAAGTCGCGCCCGAAGGCCTCGCGCACCGCGTCGATGAATGGCTGGCGCAGCCGGCGCAGCTGTGCGCCGTCGTAGCTCACGCTGACGCCTATCACCCTGTCGTCGCCGTCGACGGCACAGATGGCGTTGATATAACTGTACTGTGTGTCTTGCCTCTCCACGAGCGCCGTCATCAGACGGTGGAAGTCGTCGGCCGTGTGGTCGTCGCCATGGAAGTAACGGCAGCATTCTTCCGACATTGCCTGCATTATCAGCCAGGCAATTTCCGGGGCGTCGGAAGGGCGCCCCTGTCTCAGAGTCGTCTTGCTGTGCATATATGTCAGTCGCCGCGGGCCTTAGTGCCCCCGGCGCGTTGTGCAAATTTACGCCTAACTTTCCGCCCGGCCAAGCCTTTTATTCTTTTTTATGAAATACTTTGGCGCATTACAGGCCTTTTCTTGTAACTTTGTAGCCGTAACATGCCCTGTCGGGGCGGTGCCCTTGGCCCGCCGCCGCCGGGAATAAAGGAATGAATATGGATTACAACAACGATTTTGAAATCAAGGAAGTGGCCCGCGGCACCGACATGCCGGTGGCATCGGCCCTTCCGGCGCTCATGCGCAAAGTGTATGTATGGATGACGCTGGCCCTCGTGATAACAGGCTTCACGGCCTATGCCGTGGCCACGAGCCCGGGCCTGCTCATGACCATCGTGGGCAACAGGTTTGTGTTGCTGGGGCTCATCGTGGCCGAGCTGGCGCTCGTGGTGGGCATCTCGGGTGCCATCAACAGGCTGTCGCTGGCGGTGGCCACGCTGATGTTTGTGCTCTACTCGGTCATCAACGGCGCCACGCTGTCGGTGGTGTTCCTGGCCTTCACCATGTCGTCGATAACGAGCGTGTTCTTCATCACCGCCGGCACGTTCGCCACCATGGCGCTCGTGGGCTACACCACCAAGAAAGACCTTACGTCGATGGGCCGCATGCTGTTCATGGCCCTCATAGGCCTGGTGATAGCAACCGTGGTCAACATGTTCATGCGCAGCTCGGGCCTCGACATGATTCTCAACTATGTGGGCGTGCTAGTGTTTGTCGGCCTCACGGCCTACGACACGCAAAAGATAAAGGAACAGCTCATGATGGCCGACAACATGGGCGAGGCCGCCCAGAAGGTGGCCCTCGTGGGGGCGCTGACGCTCTACCTCGACTTCATCAACCTGTTCCTCTACCTGCTGCGCATACTCGGCAAGCGCGAGTGACAACGGCACCACGGCTTTGAGCCTATGACTCTGTTTAGGTCGCTCGCGCTTGGCGCTATGCTTGTGGCGGGCGCGGCCTTTGCGAAAGCCGCCGCCCTCCGGGCCGACTCCGTAATGGAGGCGGCAAGGGGGGTGGCGGCTTATTTCATGCGCACCTGCCCCGACGTGGGGGCCGACAGCCATGTGGGCGGCAAGAGGCGCAACAGCCGCATCTGGACCAGGGGCGTGTTCTACGAGGGCCTGCTCAACATCTACCGCGAGGAGCAACGCCCCGAGTGGCTCGACTATGCACTGAGCTGGGGCGAGTTTCACCGCTGGTACAGCTGCACCGACAGCCAGGCGCGCCATGCCGACTTCCAGTGCTGCGGCCAGGCTTACCTGCAGCTGTACATGCTCGACACCACGGCCGTGGAGCGCATGAGCCACATCAAGATGCGCATCGACGCCATGATGGCCACCGACAGGGTGGACGACTGGTACTGGGTGGACGCCATACAGATGGCCATGCCCATTTTCGCCATGCTCGGCACCATCACCGGCGACGGGGCATACTGGGAGCGCATGCACGACATGTATATGTACACGCGCAACAGCCAGGGCGGCGACAGGCGCGGAGGCGGCAGCCCGCTGTTCAACGAGGCCGCCGGGCTGTGGTACCGCGACTACCAGTACGACCCGCCATACACCGACCTTGTGGAGACCGACAAAGACTGCTATTGGGGCCGGGGCAACGGATGGGTGTACATGGCGCTGGCCCGCGTGATGCAGTTTACGCCCGCCGACGAGCCCCACCGCGCCGACTATGTGGCCGACTTCAGGCGCATGAGCCGCGCCTTGCTCGAATGCCAGCGGCCCGACGGGGCGTGGGGCGTGAGCCTGGCGGCGCCGTCAAACCTCGGCGCGCCGGGCAGCGAGGGGCCCGAGATGACCGGCACGTCGCTGTTCGTGGGCGGCATGGCCTATGGCGTGCGCGTCGGACTGCTCGACAGCGCCACCTACATGCCCGCGATAAGGCGGGGGTGGGAGGCCATGCGGCGTGCCGTACACGACGACACAGGCTTTGTGGGCTATATGCAGGGCACCGGCTCGAAGCCCGAAGACGGCGGCCCGGTGACATACAACTCGGTGCCCGACTTCCAGGATTTCGGCATAGGGTGCTGGCTGTGGGGAGCAGCCGAGGTGCATGCCCTGGCCGTAAGCACCGGCGAGGGCGGCACGTCGGCAGTGGGCGGCGCGCCTGTCAGCCCGGGATGCGACGGGGCGTACTACGACCTGTCGGGGCGCAGGGTGGACAGCCCCGTGCATGGACGCATTTACATCCGCGGCGGGCAAAAGGTGGCTTACTGACGGCCGCACGGGCCCTTGCCTGACCATCCGCCAACCCGCAGGCTGGCTTCGGCACCGCCCTTGGCGCCAGGCCGGCGGCTCTCACTGGGCGTTTTCCTTTTCAATGTGTTTTACCGGCAGTTTCCTTTCACTGCATTTTTTCTAATGATTGTCCGCATCCGGGCAAATGCGGGCATTCATATATATTATATATTGTATGCCATATATTGTGCTTGATGTTTGTCAAGTGAAATATAAAAAAACGTTTTCCGGAGGCAAAAAAAACCGCGAATGTTTTGTGGTTT
>NZ_JACJJL010000051.1 GCF_016899955.1 Marseilla massiliensis
AAAAAGCCGTGTATCAATGTACAACGTACATTTGACACACAGCTTGCTTTGTTTTGAATTCGTCGAATTCACGTTAATTTAATGTTTCGCCACGGTTAATGAGCCAGACGACGCCACCGGCACTGGGCGCAGCTACTGCCTCTGCCGCCTTTCGGCAAGCTCTGACTGCATTTTCTCGTTAAACTGCTTTGTTATCGGATAGTAGCAAACTGCCACGACGCCTATGCAGAAAAGCAAGGCCGGTATGATGCTCGAAGCAATCTGTATGCCAGTAACGGCGTCGGCACTCTGACCGGTAGAACCGCCAGACCGGAAGCCGAACATCGATAGGACAAGCCCGGCAAAGGCCCCTCCGAGTCCGAGGCCTGACTTTAGGGCAAACACCACGCCGGAGAAGCACAGTCCCGTGGCACGGCGGTGGTTGACATACTCTATATGGTCGGCCACGTCGCCAATCATTGCCCAAAGCAGCGGAACCGTAGGGGCGTAAGCCAGCGACTTGAGCACGCACAGCACAAACATGAAGCGGACATCTGAAGGTTGCGGCAAATAGAACATGACCGTGAATACTGCCGTGAGCGAGAGGCAGACGATGAAGGTTTTCTTCTTGCCGTATCTGTTTGCCAGAAAGGCCGAAAGGGTTATCACACCTATGAATTGAACTATGGCCCCAACCATGTTGAACAGAGAGAAGCCTATGGCATAAGCGTCCGACTCGCTGTGGGCCACGAGGTTGAAGGCTTCGAGCAGCGAGCGCCACCCACCGCTACCGCCTGCGGAAGCCACCAGTCCGATATCGTCGATGAAGGCGTAGAGGGCGCCCTGGTCGACATACGACTGGAAATAAAAGCTCATGGCAGAGCCCCACATGGCAAGCGTGATGAAGACAAACAGGGTGAGCACGAACATTGAGCGCCACGACACGCTGGCGACAAGCTCACGCACATCCTCGCGTATGTTGGTCTTCTGATGGGGCGGCGGCGCTATGCGCTCACGGGCAGACAAGAAAGTGACGATGAAGCACACCAGGCACACTGCGGCAAAAAGGCCGATGGTGCAGAGCCAGCCGTGGCGGTCGTCACCGCCGCCAAACTTTGACACGAGCGGAAGGGTGAGGCCCTGTACGACAAACTGGGCAATGGTGCTGCCAACAAACCGTATGCTGGTGATGCTGGTGCGATCGCGTATGTCGCCCGTCATCACTCCGCCCAACGATGAATAGGGCGTGTCGTTAAACGAATACATTGTCATGAGCAGCACATAGCTCACGGTGGCATAAACCGCCACCAACCACTTGTCTTCTATGCCGGGATTCCAGAATGCCAGCACATAGAACACGCAGAAAGGCACCGACGTCCATAGCACCCACGGACGGTACTTGCCCCATCTGGTTTCGGTGCGGTCGGTGATGATTCCAACGGCTGGATCGACAAAGGCTCGGCAATGCGAGCAACAAGCAACACACTGCCGGCAATGGCACCGTCAAGCCCGAAGATGTCGGTATAAAACTTCAGCTGGAATATCATCATCATCTGGAATACCAGATTGGCGGCCACGTCGCCCAATGAATAGCCAACCTTCTCACGCAGTGTGATTTTGGAATCTGTCATTATTACACGTCAAAAGTTTAAATTATCTGCATGCAAAATTAATAAAAACCTTATTGTCTTATTTCTCCTCATGTTGCATAGACTTCGCTTGGCGTTTCATCATGGAATAATCATTCCGTAAATCGCTTCTGGCAATGCCTGTACACAAAAGAAAGGACACGCGCCAAGCACACCCCCACCCCACATCTTATGATATATAAGCCACTGCCCCACCGGCGGCAGTGGCATCATGCGGTTGCGCGGCCTGCATGAGCCGACTGCATACAGCCTCTGCCACAACGCCACCGCCAGAATAGCCCCATGGGCAAACAAAGGGAGCCCCTCTGCATGTATATCACACCAGCCCCAATCCAAACAAACAGATGGCACAGGAATGCTAACGTGCAACGGACACGCTGCCAAAACAAAAAAAATCATGCTATGTGAACGCCAGGCCGCGTGTGCCAAAATGGCAGTCGGCAGATAGCATGGCATACTATGCCCTACGTTTGGCACGTGCTTTGCTACACTTTAAGCGGATTGCAATGCAGTCCACAACATAAAATCACTTAACAAGAATAATAATAAAAAGAATAAAGATATGGGAAAGATTATTGGAATTGACTTGGGTACAACAAACTCATGTGTTGCCGTCTTCGAAGGCAACGAACCTGTAGTGATAGCTAACAGCGAAGGCAAGCGCACCACCCCGTCTGTAATCGGTTTCGTAGAAGGCGGCGAGCGCAAGGTGGGCGACCCCGCCAAGCGCCAGGCCATCACCAACCCGAAGAACACTGTATACAGCATCAAGCGCTTCATGGGTGAGACATGGGCACAATGCGAAAAGGAGGTGAGCCGCGTGCCGTTTACCGTTGTCAATGAAGGCGGATATCCACGTGTAGACATCGACGGCCGTAAGTATACCCCGCAGGAAATATCGGCCATGGTTCTGCAGAAGATGAAGAAAACCGCCGAGGACTACCTCGGACAGGAAGTGACCGACGCTGTAATCACCGTTCCGGCATACTTCTCTGACTCACAGCGCCAGGCCACAAAAGAGGCAGGCCAGATTGCCGGACTCAATGTGCGCCGTATTGTCAACGAGCCTACGGCTGCCGCATTGGCCTACGGCGTTGACAAGGCAAACAAGGACATGAAGATTGCTGTATTCGACCTCGGTGGCGGTACATTCGATATCTCTATACTGGAGTTTGGTGGCGGTGTGTTTGAGGTGCTCTCTACCAATGGTGACACTCACCTCGGTGGTGACGACTTCGACCAGGTAATCATCGACTGGCTGGTACAGGAG
The DNA here is from genome assembly GCF_016899955.1 of Marseilla massiliensis. GTDB lineage: Bacteria > Bacteroidota > Bacteroidia > Bacteroidales > Bacteroidaceae > Prevotella > Prevotella intestinigallinarum. The sequence continues at coordinate 2,899 of NZ_JACJJL010000051.1, forward strand.
TTCAAGAACGACGAAGGTGCCGACCTCACAACCGACCCGATGGCAATGCAACGCCTGAAGGAAGCTGCAGAGAAGGCAAAGATAGAGTTGTCAAGCTCTACTTCTACGGAAATCAACCTGCCGTATATCATGCCGGTAGGCGGTGTTCCCAAGCACTTGGTAAAGACGCTTACACGCGCAAAGTTCGAGCAATTGGCCCACAGCCTCATCCAGGCTTGCCTCGTGCCATGCCAGAACGCCATACGCGACGCCAAGCTGACAACTGCCGACATTGACGAAGTAATACTCGTAGGTGGCTCAAGCCGTATACCCGCCGTGCAGACATTGGTTAAGAACTATTTCGGAAAAGAGCCGTCAAAGGGTGTAAACCCCGACGAGGTTGTGGCTGTTGGCGCTGCCATACAGGGTGCCATCCTCAACAAAGAAGGCGGTGTGGGCGACATTGTATTGCTCGACGTTACTCCGCTGACGCTCGGTATCGAGACAATGGGCGGCGTGATGACCAAGCTCATCGAAGCCAACACTACCATACCGTGCAAGAAGAGCGAGGTGTTCTCTACAGCCGCCGACAACCAGACAGAAGTGACAATCCACGTGTTGCAGGGTGAGCGCCCCATGGCTGCACAGAACAAGAGCATCGGCCAGTTTAACCTGACAGGCATCGCACCGGCTCGCCGTGGCGTTCCGCAGATCGAGGTAACATTCGATATCGATGCTAACGGCATTCTGAAGGTGTCGGCAAAGGATAAGGCAACTGGCAAGGAACAGGCTATCCGCATAGAAGCTTCGTCTGGCCTGAGCAAGGAGGAGATTGAGCGCATGAAGGCTGAAGCGGAGCAGAACGCAGAGAATGACAAGAAGGAGCGTGAGCGCGTCGACAAGATGAATCAGGCTGACTCTATGATTTTCACCACAGAGAACTTCCTGAAAGATAACGGCGACAAGATACCTGCCGACCAAAAAGCTCCCGTGGAGAGCGCACTGCAACAGTTGAAAGACGCCCACAAGAGCGGCGACATCACGGCCATCGACAACGCCATCAACAACTTGAACACCGTAATGCAAGCCGCAAGCGCTCAGATGTACCAAAACGCTGGCGCACAGCCTAATGCAGGAAACCAGCAAGCCGGCGGCCAACAGGCTCAAGACAGCAACTCAAAAACCGACGACAACATACAAGACGCCGATTTTGAGGAAGTGAAGTAAATATCGGTAAACAACGATAACTAAAGATAGTAAAATAGGGTGCAACTCATTGAGTTGCACCCTATTTTCGTTTTTGACACTTTCGGATGTATTTGCTTGTTTCTCGGATTTTTATTGTATATTTGTACCATATTTGTACCGACACTTAAAAGTAGATAATGTGACATATAATCCGTTGTCGGTGCTGATAGTGAATGGTTTATATTAAAAAGACAGCTATGCCAGTAGCAAAATTCGAGATTGTACGCAAATGTAAGGTCTGCGGAGAATTGTTCAAAGCGAAGACCATTGAATCTTGGTATTGCTCCCCAAGATGTTCCAAGATAGCGTGGAAACGCCGTAAGGATGAGGAACGAAAAATGCAAAGATTGGACGAGGTTGTAAAGAAGATACCTGAGTCCAGAGATTATATCACCGTTCCTGAAGCCTATGCTTTGTTTGGAATCAGCAAGGAAACTCTATATCGTCTGATTCGCAAGGGCTGCATTTCAAGCGTGAACGCTGGCCAAAGACAAATCCGTGTAAGTAAGGATGAATTGATGAAGCTATATCCACTGCGAAAGAAAGCCTTGACAAAGTCGAAGCCTGTTGCCAAACTTTACAGTCTGGAACCAAAGGACTGTTACACCATCGGTGAAATAGCTAAGAAATATCATTTGGACGACAGTACGGTGTATCTCCATATCCGTAAATACTCTATCCCCACCCGACAGATAGGGAATTTTGTCTATGCCCCCAAGAAAGAAATTGATAATCTATATAAAGAAGCGAAGAAATGAAGAAAGCGTTGGTCAATACACGAGTCTCGGTAAAACTCCGCAAGTCAGAATACCGTGAGGAATGGTATCTGTATGTTGAAGCCTATCCGGTTTTTCATGCAGATAAGTCCAACCCTCAAAGAGTGCGTGAATATTTGAACCGCACCATTACTACTCCCATTTGGGATAAGTCCCAAAATGCCCGAACAGGCAAAAACGGCAAGATTACCTATAAGCCTAAACGTGATTTGAACGGCATTATACAATGTAAATCGCAGTTAGACCAAGAAGCATGTATTTATGCCGACAAGGTAAGGAGCCTGCGGCAGAAGGAATACGACAATGCCTCATTATGCAAAGTGTTATATTATGCGAAGTGTCATATTTTAGCTGCTGATTATTAATAAAATATCAAAAAACGCTAT
>NZ_JACJJL010000052.1 GCF_016899955.1 Marseilla massiliensis
CAGGAGTACAGACAATAGCTTTGCATATTCTTGGGAGTTATGTTTTAGGAGTTAAGGAGTTAAGACAATAGTTTTGGAAACATGGGTGTCCTAGGGGCATGGGGAACGCGTTGCAGGACGACAGTCTATGCCATTGTCCTCTAACTCCTTGTAGCTCCTTCTACCTCCCTCTAACTCCCCATAACTTCATATAACTACATAAATCCAGCAAGAAAAACTATTGTCTTAACTCCTTTACTTCCTAACTCCTTAACTCCTGAAAAGCCCCTGTTTGTCTTATATATTGTTCTTTTTCTCTGTTAAAAGCATTTAATCAATGTTTAAAGGAGGGCAGGCGTCAAGTCCGTTTGCACTTTTTTACTTACTTTTGTGTCTGACAATAGTGTCAGACATGGAAACAAGCTATTTAAAGATGATACGAGTTGGCATCGACATAGGTTCGACTACGGCCAAGATTGTTGTACTTGGCGACGGCGGCCAACGCCTTTATTCCGATTACAAGCGCCACAACGCCAAGGCCCGCGAGGTGCTGCTTGGCTTCATTGACGAGCTTCAGGGCCGTTTTGGCGACGTGCCGGCCTCGGTGTGCATCACCGGTTCGGTGGGCATGGGCGTGTCAGAGCGCTGCTCGCTGCCGTTTGTCCAAGAGGTGGTGGCGGCCACCCGGGCCGTCGGGCAGGGCCATGCCGGCGTGCGTTCGATGATCGACATCGGCGGCGAGGACGCCAAGATAGTGTTCCTCGACGGCGGGCGGGCGTCAGACCTCCGCATGAACAGCAACTGCGCCGGCGGCACCGGGGCATTCATCGACCAGATGGCAATACTGCTCGGCGTAGACACGGCCGACCTTAGCGCGCTGGCCGACAAGGCGTCAAACGTTTACACCATAGCCTCGCGCTGTGGTGTGTTCAGCAAGACCGACATACAGAACCTCATATCAAAGAATGTGCCCAAGGCCGACATAGCCGCCTCGGTGTTCCATGCCGTGGCCGTGCAGGTGGTGGTCACCCTGGCCCACGGTTGCGACATCAAGCCCCCGGTGCTCTTCTGCGGCGGTCCGCTGACGTTTCTGCCGGCCCTGCGCAAGGCGTTTGTAGATTATCTCAACCTGTCGGAATCCGACGTGATGATACCCGACGGCGGCCACCTCATGCCGGCCTATGGCGCGGCCCTGTCGGCCGGTGCCCTGTCGTTCACGAGCCTGTCGGAGCTGTCGGCCCTCGTAGGCGGCCGCCTTGTCTCGTCGGGACGGCCCTCGGGTAGCCTGGAGCCCATCTTCAGCGGCGATGCCGACCACGACGGGTGGTCGCGGCGCATGAGTGCCCACGGCATGGCCCGGGCACCGCTGGCGGCAGGCAGGGAAGAGGTGGTGGTGGGCATCGACTCGGGGTCGACCACCACAAAGATAGTGGTGCTCAACGACCGCGGCGAGCTGGTGTTCGACTACTACCACAACAACGACGGCGACCCCATAGCCACGGCGCGCAGGGGGCTGGAACTCTTTGCCGACAGGTGCCGCGAGGCAGGCACCGAGGCCGTGGTGGCCGGCAGTTGCTCTACGGGCTACGGCGAAGACCTGCTCAAGGCGGCATTCAGGCTCGACCACGGCATCATCGAGACCATGGCCCACTACATGGCTGCGCGCCACATTGCCGCCGACGTGAGCTTCATACTCGACATCGGCGGGCAGGACATGAAAGCCATATTCGTGAGCGGGGGCGTGATAAACAGGATGGAAATCAACGAGGCCTGCTCGTCGGGCTGCGGCTCGTTCATCGAGACCTTCGCCAAGTCGCTGGGATATACCGTGGCCGACTTTGCGTCGGCGGCCTGCAGTTCCGCCGCCCCCTACGACCTTGGCACGCGCTGCACCGTGTTCATGAACTCAAAGGTGAAGCAGGCTTTGCGCGAGGGGGCCACCGTGGCCGACATCGCAGCGGGGCTGGCCTACTCGGTGGTGAAAAACTGCCTCTACAAGGTGCTCAGGCTAAAGGGCCCCGAGGAGCTGGGCCGCCACATCGTGGTGCAGGGCGGAACCATGCGCAACGACGCCGTGGTGCGCGCGTTCGAGAAGCTCACCGGCCGCCACGTCTACCGCAGCGACCGCCCCGAACTGATGGGCGCCATAGGCTGCGCCCTCTATGCCCGGGCCAACCGTGGGCGCAGTGTGGCCTTGGGCGATATGCTTGCCAGCTCGGCCTGCACCACCGGTCGCCACCGTTGCCACGGCTGCGAAAACGGGTGCATGGTGGTGTCGTATGCCTTCGGCAACGGCAACCGATATTACTCGGGCAACCGTTGCGAGCGCATATTCACCAACAAGGGCGCAAAGGTGGCACCTGGCGTCAACGCCTACGCCCACAAACTGGAGGCGCTGTTCGGCCGCAGCGCCGGCGTGGCTTCGACTGCGCCCACCATCGGCATACCGCGGTGCCTCAACATGTATGAGGAATACCCCTTCTGGCACACTTTGTTCTCGCGGTGCGACCTGCGGGTGGTGCTGTCCGACCCATCGTCGTTTGGCGGCTATGAGTCGTGCGCGCGCATGGTCATGTCCGACAACATCTGCTTTCCGGCCAAGCTGGCCCACAGCCACATAGAGAACCTGGTGAAGAAAGGTGTCGACCGCATATTCATGCCGTTCGTGGTCTACGAGAAGCTCGAGGGCGGGCAGAACAGTTTCAACTGCCCCGTGGTGTCGGGCTACTCAGAGGTGGTGAAGAGCGTACAGGCCGGGAGCGTGCCAATAGACACGCCGGCCATAACGTTCAAAGACCGCAAGCTGCTCGGCAGGCAGTGTGCGGCCTACCTCGCGTCGCTCGGCATAGGGCGCGGCGTGGCCCGCAAGGCCTTTGCCGAGGCTGTGGCAGAGTTCGACCGCTACGGCCGCGAGCTTATGGACTACAACAGCAGCGTGCTCTCTGACAATGGTGGCAAGCGCCTGGTGGTGCTGCTTGCCGGCCGTCCGTACCATTCAGACCCGCTCATACAGCACAAGCTGTCGGACATGATAGCCTCGATGGGCGTCGACGTGATAACTGAAGACATAGTGAGGTGTACCGACACAACGGTGAAAGATGTCAACTTCGTGTCGCAGTGGGCATACACCAACCGCATACTCAAGGCTGCCGAGTGGGCCGGGCGGCAGGGGGCCAACGTTCAGTTCATGCAGATGACTTCGTTTGGTTGCGGCCCCGACGCATTCGTAACCGACGAGATTCGCAGCCTGCTGAGGCAGCACGGCAAGGCGCTCACCCTGCTCAAGATTGACGATGTGAGCAACCTCGGCTCCATCAGGCTGCGCGTGCGGTCGGTGATCGACAGCATGAGATACTCGCTGAGCGGCGGAAAGACCGAGGCCGGGGCAGCGTTTGCCGGCACGCCGGTGTTTGGCACGGCCGACCGCCGGCGCAAGATTATAGCACCGTTCTTCACACCGTTCATCTCGCCACTCATACCGCCCCTGATGCGGCGGGCAGGCTACGACGTGGAAAACCTGCCGGTGAGCGACGCACAGTCGGCCGAGTACGGGCTGAAATACGCCAACAACGAGATTTGCTACCCGGCCACGCTCATCGTGGGCGACATCGTAAAGGCGTTCAGGTCGGGAAGCTACGACCCGCGCGACACGGCCGTGATAATGACGCAGACCGGCGGGCAGTGCCGTGCCTCAAACTACATCTCGCTGATAAAGCGGGCCCTGACCGAGGCCGGGTATCCCGGGGTGCCAGTCATATCGCTCGCCTCGGGCTCGGGCATCAGCAACGACCAGCCAGGCTTCAGTGTCAACTGGGCGCGAATACTGCGCATTGTGCTGGCCTCGCTGCTATACAGCGACTGCCTGGCCAAGTTTTATTACGCCTCGGTGGTAAGGGAACGCGAGAAGGGACAGGCTGCACGCCTGCGCGACCTGTACATGGAAAGGGCCGTCGGGGCCATCGAGGCCAACGACACCGGCGCGCTGTGGACGGCGCTGGGCGAGGCGGCCGAGGCCTTCGACGGCATTGTGACCGACCGCCAGGCACCGCGGGTGGGCGTGGTCGGCGAGATATTCCTAAAGTTCAACCCCTTCGCCCAGAAAGACATGACCAACTGGCTGACGGAGCAGGGCATCGAGGTGGTGCCGCCCATGCTCACCGACTTCTTCATGCAGGCGTTTGTCAACGGCAAGGTCAACGCCGAGAGCTCGCTGGAGCGGAGCCGCGTGCCGCGTGCCGTCATGCGGTGGGCTTACAAGTGGGTGCGCCGCCGCATAGACAGGGCCAACGCCGCGGGTAGCCGTTTCCGCTATTTCACGCCTTTCGCCGACATCTTCGACGAGGCGGCCGAGGCCGGGAGCGTTGTCTCGCTCTGCGCACAGTTTGGCGAGGGGTGGCTGCTGCCGGGCGAGATTCTGTCGATGGCCAGGCAGGGCGTCACCCACGTGGTGAGCCTGCAACCGTTTGGGTGCATAGCCAACCACATCGTGTCGAAGGGCATCGAGAAGCGCATAAAGAGGCTCTACCCCTGGCTCAGCATACTGTCGCTCGACTTCGACAGCGGCGTTAGCGATGTCAATGTGAGAAACCGCTTGCTGCTTTTCGTCGACAACCTTAAAGAGTGTGTTTAGCTTATGGCAACAGACAAGAACCACACCGGGGGGCTTGAGGCAAGGATTGTCGACGCTGCCCGACAACTGTTCATCGAGCGGGGCTTCGTTGGCACGAGCATGAGCGACATTGCCTCGCGCGCCGGCATCAACAGGCCCACGCTGCATTATTATTTCCGCACCAAGGAGCGCATGTTCGACGCCGTGTTCGGCGGCATAGTGGGCACGCTGGTGCCGCGGGTGAAAAACATTGTGCTGCAGCCCGACCGCCCCATAGGAGAGCGGGTGGCGAGCGTGGTCGACGCGTATTACGATGTGTTCGGGGCCAACCCTGGCCTGCCCATGTTCATTGTCCGTGAGATGCACCGCGACTTCGACGGTGTGGTGCGAACGATAATGGAGATGAGGCTGGGGCAGTATATCGAGTCGGTAAGGCAGGGACTGCAGGGCGAGATGGACAGCGGCCGGCTCAGGCAGGTGCCCATGCGCTACCTGTTCCTGACGTTCTACTCGATGCTCACCATGCCGTTTGTGGCCGGCAACCTGTGCCGTACGGTGCTGCTT
>NZ_JACJJL010000053.1 GCF_016899955.1 Marseilla massiliensis
TGTTCAACCCGTTTTCTTGCCAAGTGTAGGTACAGATGAATTGTATATGGCGCATCCGTTTGCCCGTTCCGGTTGGACTGGAGAAGCAGACTATATGCGAAGTTGTGCCTGCTTGAAAGGCGGAGAAGCGATGTTATTCACCATTCCAGTTTCATGGGATGTAAACAAAATAATAGACAAGAACTATAAAAAGCAATTCATGGCTGGAAGATTATTGCCGGGAAAATATAAAATAGGCCTGCAATTGGAAATTTATATGGATACGGAATTTGAAGTAAAATGATAGAACTATGAAACAGAAAGTCTTATTGTTAGCTATTTGCTTGCTGGCTATTCTTTCTCTGCAAGCGCAAACCAATGAACGGTACATTGAAGTGACGGGTACATCGGAAATAGAAATCGTACCTGACAAAATCCATTATCTGATTGAAATCCGTGAATACTTTGAAGAAGAGTTTGACGGGAAATCGAAGCCTGAAGAATATCGCACCAAAGTGCCTTTGTCAGAGATAGAACAAGGATTGAGAGAAGCCCTTGCGAAAGCTGGCATTCCGCAAAATGCCATCCGGACACAGGAAATAGGTGACTATTGGCGGCAGCAAGGGCAGGACTTCTTGGTCTCCAAGAAATTCGACATTACGCTGACCGACTTCAATCAGATAAACGAAATCCTCAAGCGTATCGACACAAAAGGTATCCACACCATGCGTATCGGTGAATTGGAGAACAAGGACATGCTTGCCTATCACCAAAAGGGAAAGATTGAGGCATTGAAAGCTGCCCAAAGGAAAGCGACTTATCTGGTAGAAGCACTGGGCAAAAAATTGGGTGATGTGATACGCATTGTGGAGGAAGGGAATAGTAATGCTTTCCCGTTTGCGCAAAGCAATGTCTTGTCATCCGATGCTGCCTCATTCGACAACTTCCGCACCATCAAGAAGAACTATTCCATGCTGGTACGTTTTGAAATCATAGATTAAAATGGCCTCGTAATTAAAACGTTTGCAAACTCATTGAGTGAGATATATCATCTTTGCAATCCTTGTTGCATATTCTCAATTTTCCAATCATACGCCCCCTCTGCGACATCGCCAACCTCTTTGAGTGTATGGCGATGTTTTATTTCGTCAAAAGGCTGTCGGCTCTCCGCATAATCACAAAGCCATGCGCCGACCGCATTCTGCTGTTCGATTGTTTCTCCGTACTCCTGCATGACGCTTTTGATGTCAGCAGCTTCGGATGGGGCAAAGAACGATTGGTGCTGCTCCGTGCCGAAATGGATAATCGCATCAATGGCTCGCTTAAAGACCTCGTTTGCTTTATAAAGAATATCGGCAAGCACATTCAGAATATGCCTGCTCGCTTTCAGCGCACTTTGCAGCAAACGGATGGTCTTGTCTTTCTCCGCCGTAGCACGACTTACGGCAAAGTTAATGCGCTGCCGCTCGCCGTCCTCTTGCTCCTGAAGCTGCCGTACCGCCTTGTCCCTTTCAATAGCAAGTGAACGGCTCTGCACCAAAGCCCTGCCACGCTCGGTTTCGGCTTTCTGCTTCTCTGTAACCAATGCCTTTGTCAATTCCTCCACCTTGTTCTTGACAGCATCGGGAAAGGCTTTCTTCATACGCTCGTTCTCGGCTTTCAGCTTGGCGTTTTCCTTTTCGATTGCTGCGGATTTGCCCACCCCGACAAAACTGCTTACGCTGTCCAATATGCTGTCCACTTTCGCCTTGCGCTCATCCCTTAACTGACGTTCCTTGTCGGCGATGTCATTGTCAAGGGATTGGCGGTATTTCTCTTTCGCCTTGTTCTCGCCCTCAATGAACTGCCGTTCCGTTTCGGCTTCCTCTTTGGCGGCAAGGGCTGCTTCCCTTTCAGCTTTAGCTCGTTCCGCTTCCTGTTTCTGTTTGGCAAGAATGAAGTCCGTGCGCTCCAAATGCTCCTTGCCCGTTACCGCCTTTGAGATGCCCCTTTCCATGTCAAGGCACTCGGCCAAAATGGTCTGCATCTCGCTCATGGCTTTCTCATCCAGTTTGCAGGACTTGCCCGTATCGTGATTCATCCAATCCCATACGATGTGGGCGTGCAGATTGGGCTTCCATGTGGCATTGTCGCCGGGCGTTCCGTAATGCCCCTCGTCCCTGTGGATGAACACCTGCAAGGCTGTGACACCCCAACGCTCCTTACACACCTTGCAGAATTTTCGCAACTGCTCCATCGTGGTATCTTCCTTGACGACAACCACGCCCTCCTTGAGCGGAGTGCTGCCACGGACGATGGTCACCTTGCCAGTCTTCTTGTTTACCCGTTCACGGTCTTTGGTCTGCATCGCACGGCCTGTCTTTTCCTTGACCATTGCGGCTATCTGATTGTATCGGTCGGTGAGCGTGGCTTCACTGAAATCAGGTGCGACCCATGTCTCGTTTCCAGCCATGAGGTCGGTACGGATGTAGAACTTCTCCTTGCGGATGTTGGCGAGGTATTCAGCTGTCCGCCTGTTGTGCGCCTCGCTGCTGCCGATGTTGCACGGTTTGATGTTGATGGATGTCTTCTGTGCCATAATGCTTGTCTGTTTGTGAGTTTAACGATGGGTTATTAGGGCTGCGCCTTAATCGGAGGGTGCAGGGAGAGGGTCACTTCCTGCTTGGGGTTCTCAGGGGCAAAAGCCACTGAGCGGAGTTTCCAAAGAGGGGGTCACTCTTTGGTCTGGTTGCACAGGGCTGAAAGTCCTTGTCGGGTTCTTAGGGCAGAGCCATAAGTGGGACGGGGCAACGCCCAGCCCCTCGGGAGAGCCCACAACTTCGGAGCGCAGCGGAGAAGTTATAGTGGGCTATATCTGGGCAAGCCCAGTCAGCCAACGCCACAACAACGGAGTACCGCTGAAATCCGTCTGTTGCGCCTGTTATTTTTCCGTGCCTGTGTCGGTATCATCCACAACGCCAATCATGCCGCCATGCGCTTCTTTGCGGCTCTCATCGGAACTTTCGGCTAACGGCAGGTTGCTGTTCTCTATGATAAGGAAATGGTTTGTTTCACCCTCGTTGTTTTGTATGCCAGTCCGATGGTCGCAAGCCACGGAGGAACAAAGGGAAGAAGAAAGAGGTGCTGCACCGCTTTCCGTGGTGTCCGTTTCCTGCCCTTGACTTTGGCAACCGTCCTGCACGGTACACGGCTTGCTATCCGAAGCCGTATCATTAGAAAGAGGTGTCCGCTTTCCGTCCGCCAGTTCTTTGACATTAGCTGATGGCTTGACATAATGGGGATTGGTCAGGAGGACACCACCGACATACCAGCCTGTAAGGAAATGCAGGGTGTGTATGGAAGTGCGGTTGTTGGTTCGGGTGGTCAGCACACCGAGCCTGTTAAAACTGTCTATGAGTTTGCCGACCGTCTTTCGGTTGCAACCCAAATATTCCGCAAGTTCCACATCGGAAGCTGCGACTTCTCCCACCTCCAAGGCTATTCCTATGCCCTTGATGTTACAAACGGTCTTTGTCCGCACGGCGTGGGTCATCAGCCTGTGCAGGCATTTCTGCCTTTGGGCGGAAAATCTGCCTTCCAAAATAAAATTCCACTGCTCGTCCGAAAGGATGGTGCAGTAATGTATGCTCTGTTTGTTTTTGCACATAGTCTATGATATTTAGGTGTTACACCGGTCAGCTACCTGCCCATGCCTTGCCGCCGTTCGGGCATGTAATACTCCCTGTCCGCCGCTATGTGGTTCAGCACATCCTGCAAACGGTCGAGCTGGTCATGGTCAAGCACACGGATAGCGTTGATGGTTATCTTCTGCGTGGCAATCCTGCGGTGGGCAATGTCAGTTTCGCTCATCGTGCCGCCGCCGTCCGCATGGATGGAACGGAGGTAGGCGTTCACCGCTTCCGTCTGTTCTTTTGATGGGTACGGTGCCGCCCATCGGTCTTGAATGTAGTCAACCATTCGGCTGACCGCATCGGCCAATATCGGGTCATGCCTTGCAATGACGGGTATCAAGTCCTCTTTCCTCATAATTCCTGCTTTGTCTGTAATGAACTTGGCTTGTGCTTCTTGCCGCCACGCAAGGCTTCAAGCCGTCTGTTGAAATCTTCCTCGCTGCCTGTTCCCGATGTCCCTCCCTGCTCAATCCAGCCGATGATTTCATCCTCGAAGAAGTAGAGCTTATTGCCCCTCTTGTGATACGGTATGCGCTTCTCGGAAGTCATTGCGTAGATGGTGGAAGCGGATTTGCCAAGCAAAGCGGCGACATCATCCAAGGCAAGCAACCGTCTGCCTTTCTGTTGCGTGGCTTTGCCCAACGCCTCGTCCACCTTGTCCGCAAGCTGCCCCACCTTTTCAATCAGGAGGGAGACAGCCTGCGGCAGTTGTTCAAATGTGATTTTATCCATAAGCATAATGTTTATTTGAGTGTAATCTGTTCGGAAGCCTTGCGTTTCAGGTCGCTCACCACATCGGCATAAACCTGCGTGGTCGCCACGTTGCTGTGCGTAAGCATTTTTGATATGGTGTAGAGGTCGGTGCCTGCGGCGAGTTGCAGGGTTGCGTAGGTATGCCGGAAGCAATGAAAGGTTATGTGTTTTGTAATGCCCGCCGACTTAATCCAATCCTTGAGGTACAAGGG
>NZ_JACJJL010000054.1 GCF_016899955.1 Marseilla massiliensis
CGTGTACGTACGGTTCGGAGGCAGGCTGTCGGAAACCTACCACCGTAAGGTGGCATGGCGCCGACAGCCGAGCCTACAAATCATCGACACGAAACTGAGTGCCGACATGGATATGTTCGCCCAAAGGCTGAATGAAAGGAAAACAAGCGTTTAATCACAATAAAATCTTGAAGTTTATGGATTTGCAGGTCATTCAAAACAAAATCTATGAAGTCAGGGGTTGCCGGGTGATGCTTGACTTCCATTTGGCGGAACTCTACCAAGTGGAAACACGAGCTTTGAAACAGGCGGTCAAACGCAACATCGGGCGTTTCCCGTCCGACTTTATGTTTGTCCTCTCGAAAGAGGAAGCCAACTTATTGTTGTCCATAGGGGTGTCACAAAATGTGATACCCCCGGATTACAACTTTGGCGCAGCCTTGCCTATGGCTTTCACCGAACAAGGCGTAGCCATGCTTTCATCCGTCTTGCGCAGCCAGACCGCCATCGAGGTGAACATTTCCATCATACGGGCATTTGTCCTTATGCGTCAGATGGTAGCGGGCTATGAAGAACTGTTGAAACGCATCGAGGAACTGGAAGCCAGTACCGATGCGCAGTTCAACGACATCTATCAGGCATTGACCCAGCTTTTGAGCCAGTCCCAAGAGCAGAAACAACGCCGCAGAATCGGATTCGTTACCTATGACAAGCCGGAAACAGACAGGTAACGATTTCGGTAACGAAATGCTGTTTAATATACTGTATTTCAATAAGTAGTTTCCATTTATCTTGCGGGCAGTCCACCGGGCTACCCGCTTTTTTATATCCTTTTCCTCCGGCACATTCCCCGAAACGCCAGCCGTGCGGGGCATGGCTGACTGTTTCTCGTGAAAAGAGCCTTCGGAAACCCGCACAAGCGTATCGAAAGACGGGCTTCCGACACCCTTGCCTTTCCCGCCCGCTTCGTATAGTGTTCCCTATCAGATGAAAGGAAACAAGAACTTTTATCCCGTTTCCCTATCGGTAAACCCTCCCCCTTATGCAGTCCCCCAGCCGGGAGGTCGTTTTTCACGCTTCAATAGGCAAAGGTAGCTACGGGGGCTTTTGGCTCTGCAAATTAGGTTTCATCGAAAAAAATTGTTCCGTCTTCCGTTGGTCGGGGAAAATTTTTTGTCGGAAAAATTTGCATAGCAAGACCCCTTCACAAACCTGCCTATGTGAAACGAAAACGACCAACCCGACCGGAAGACGCATAAAAAAAAGGTCGGATTTACGGGAAACGGGAAAAAGTTCAGTGAAACTTTAACTCCCTCACCTATCGAATCCGCATAAAAATTAAAAACTTAAAAATTACAGCGATATGGAAACGGCAACATTATCAGAAGCAAGAGTTTATGTAGGCACTTACGGCAAGTATAACAACGGTTCACTGTTCGGCGCATGGCTGGACTTGTCGGACTATGCGGACAAGGAAGAGTTTTACGAAGCCTGCCGGGAACTTCACAAGGACGAGGAAGATGCGGAATTTATGTTTCAGGATTACGAGAATATCCCGGAGAATTTGATTTCCGAAAGCTGGATTTCCGGGAACTTCTTCACCTTGCGGGATGCGGTGGAAAAGTTGGGCGACACCGAACAGGAAGCCTTTTTCGTGTGGTGCAACTACAAAAACCATGATTTGAGCGAGGAAGATGCCGACGACCTTATTAAGAATTTCTGGGACGAGTATCAAGGGCAGTATGACGATGAAGAAGATTTCGCCTACCGGATTGTAGAGGAATGTTACGACCTGCCGGAGTTCGCAAAGACCTATTTCGATTATGAAAAGTTCGCCCGTGACTTGTTCATGTGTGATTATTGGTTTGATGACGGCTTTGTGTTCCGGGCAGCGTGAAAGGATTATCCGGGCAGGGTGTCAAAGCCCTGCCCGCCAAAAAGACAAAGTTTATAACCCATAAAATTTTGAGGACATGAAAACGACAGAAGTAAGCAAAGACCTAATCGGCAGGCGTTGCGAGTGTATTTTTACGGGCATGATGGTAACGGGCGTTATCGAGGACACGGAGGAAAACGAATATTCGGTAAACGTGAAAGTGCGTTTCGACCATCCGCACCAGTGGGGCGATGATTTCTACACGGAGGATTGGGCATGGGGGCGCAAGTCTGACGAGTTCGGCACGTTGCACCATTTGCGGCTGCTGGAGGACAAGCCGGACTTTCAGACGATGGTAGTAGTTTTCGGAGAGCCAATCAGCCAAATAGACCGCAGCGTTTTTGAAGATGCGGACACGTGGGGCGTGAGTTCCCTGCAAGGCTGGGTAAACAGCTATGAAAGTGTCCGGTTTGTAGCCATAAACAAGCATACGGCGGTCATAACGGGCGAATACAACTTTGAACAGGTCAAGGTGTGGTTAGAGAAATATGTGCCCGTAAAGAGCCTTAAAATCAGTTGATGGAGAACGGCGGCGAGATGCCGCCGCTACTTTCTTCCGTGAGCCCGTTTGCGGTGAAGAAAGTAGCAAAGAAGCCTTTTGTTTTCTTATCATGAAACCTGCCCGCCGATGCTTCCCAGCGGGCAATCTATATTTCTCATTTTATACAAATTCTGCTAGTTGTCTAAATATTAGAAATAAATTGTTCCCCATATTCTATTGCTGCAAGTCTATTAACTCGTGCAATTCTTCCCATTATTTGTCGTATATGATTAACCATATCTTGAGATTGCGTTTTTTGTTGAACATACTCTGAAATTTCATCTTGTGCTTCCTTATAGGCTTGATTTATCTCATCAATCCAATGAGATTGTGACTGTATATGTTCGTGTATTTGTGAAAACTGACATTCATATTTTCTTTTTAATTCATTGGGAATTGAATTCGAAGGGTCTATAATTTTATTATCGAATGAAATAAATCCGCCTAAATCACGAATATGGTTAGCCTTTTGAATATAAATATCTACCTCTTCGTTGAGATTCTTTTTCCGCTGCTCCATTTCGGAACAAAGCTCCTTAAACTTCTTTACTTTTTCCATAACTTCAAATTTATAATTCATACTTTAATTTCATATCCCAGCTATATATCCACTTGTTTAGTGCCTTTATGTTTTTTTCATCAGTTAAAAAATCACCATTTATAGTTTGCATATACATAGGTGTATTCGGTTGGTATTCATCAAAAAAATGATATGCAAACTCGTATGGCATTAAAGGTGTAGGAATAAAACAACAAAAGTGATGTTTTCTATCTGTTTTATATTGGCATGTATATATTATAAAGAATCCACGATGTCTATTATCATTAGATAAATATATTCCATCTTGCATATTTATGGGCTGCTTTGTCCATAAATCAGGTACAATATATCTACTTGGATTTTTTATTTGTTCTCTGATTCTATCATAATGCTTATCAAGCAAAAAAGAATATCCAAAGTGAGAAAATAGAATGATATAAGCATTTTTTAGAATAGCCGTTGATACTTTTTTCATATCAATATCTACCTTTTGATTTTTTATATCTATAACATTCCCCTCTTTGATATTGTTTATATGTTCTTGTAGCCATTGTGGATTATTAATTTTTTGAGGTAGAATAACTTTTAATTCTTTATTGTTACCGACCTCTAACATTGCATTTATCTTTCTACCATTATCGGGTATTTCTATACGTCGAGTAGAACCTTCTACAAAATCAATTTCATCTAATCGTTTTAGAAAATTTACAAGATGAATATCGATATTGTGCCCACACGAATTGTTGCAATCTTTGCAAGTTATAGCTATTTTGTGTCCACCTAAAGAATCTTGTGGAGCATCTTCTAATGACAAAGCAGAAATCTGTTCTTTAGAGAATTTTCGCAAACAAATGGGACAAATATAATCGTTATTCATCTCTGTTAAAATATTTGCATTGCGCAGTAATTCAATATGCGTAATATATTTATTATATAATGATTCTATTTGAGGCATATTCTTTTTGAGCGTAAAGATAACGTGAGTTCGATGAATTATAACTATTTGTAAATTTGGTGATTAGCGAAAATTGTTGTAACTTTATAGTGTTCA
>NZ_JACJJL010000055.1 GCF_016899955.1 Marseilla massiliensis
AGATGTGTATAAGAGACAGCCGCCGCCCCGTGCCCCGGCCCGGCCCTGCGGCCAACCGCAGACGGCACCATGCGGCCCGCCCAGCAGGCACCTGCCGTATTGCATCCCGGCGGAGGCCGTCCGGCACCGCGAAACGGCCCGTACGGCAGCCCAGAACGGCACATGCAGCAAAAGGCCCTTGGCCGGGGCCCACAGAGCCGTTGGCAACGCGGACGGAAAAAAAGCGGGTGCGCCACTTGCGACGCACCCGCCATGGGGACCAGGCTGCCTGACGCCCCGTCAGCGCCTGACAATCCTGACAGACTGCTTCCGGGCGCCGTCGGTGTACACCAGCACATAGGCACCGGCCGGCAACGAGGCGAGGCTCCAGCTGCCGCTCACGGTGTGGCGGCCGGCCACGAGGGCCCCGGCGAGCGTGTATACGCCCACGTTGCCGATTGTGGACGACGTGCGGAGCGTGGTGCCGTCGAACGATAGCGCGGCGTCGCTGCCGGCTGCGTCCACACCGTCGGCCGTGGCGGCCTTGAGCGTGAGCCGGCTCCAGTTGGCGTCGGCGGCAAACAGCGGATAGGCGTCGCCGCTCACCGTCAGCGTGACGGCCTTCAGGTCGGCTATGCCTGAGAACATGCCCACATAGAACACCGGGACTGCCGTGCCGGCATATCTCGTCCAGTCGATGTCTGACAGCGAGGTGCAGTCGGCAAACGTGCCCGACGAAAACGTCACCTCGGCCGGAAGCACCACCTTGTACAGCGACGCGCACCCCGAAAACGCCCCCTGCATGCTGCTCATGCCGGTAAGGGCCGTGGCGGCCGAGAGGTCGGCAAGCCGCAGCGACGCGCATCCCGAGAAGGCGCTCTTGAGGCTTGTAAGCCCAGTGCAGCCGGAAAGGTCGATGGTGGCCAGCTTCTCGCAGTTCATGAACGCGCTGCTGCAGTTGGCGAAGTTGGCCGCCCCGCCGCCTTCGGGCATCACCACGGCCTCGAGCGCCTTGCAGTTTACGAAGGCTCCGTTTTTCGACAGGCTTCCCTGCACATACAGGTCGGTGCCCGGCTCAATAGCGGCTTGGCTCATGTCTATGCGACGCAGCGCCTTGTTGGTGGCCATGAAGCCCGACGTGCCCAGGGCCACGGCCAGTTCGCCGAATGCCGCCGTGTTCCACGTGCCGGTGAGCCTCACCACCTCGGCGTCGCGCAGGTTTGACGGTATGGCGGCGGCGTCGACGGTTATCTCTGTCTGTGAGCCCCCACCCGGCGTGGCCCCGCCCGGGCACGGTATCTCTATCGGTGACTTGTAGTAGCTGAGCTGCAGCCTGTCGTATTCGGTGCCGTCGCCCAGCTGGCCCCCGCGGTTGTTGCCCCAGCCATACATCTTGCCGTCGGCAGTGACCACCATCGAGTAGTTCTGCCCCGACGAGAGCACCGAGCAGACAATGCCCCCGGGCAGCAGCGGCTTCACCGGCACGAGCGAGAACGGCATGTCAGACGACGAGCCGCTGAGCAGCTTGCCCTTGCCGTCGCCCAGCCCGCCGTTGGCATTGCTGCCCAAGGCATACACCCGCGTTACGGTCCCGCCCTCGCCAATGGCGAATGTTGTTGTCTGCTCGCACCCCGACACCTGGGCCACCGGCCCGTCAAGCGTAGTGACGCGGGTGAGCACGCTGTATGCCGGCTCATACTCGCCGTCGGCGAGGGCCATGCCGAGCAGGTTTGAGTGGTTGTCGCCCGTGGCCCATAGCGAGCCGTCGGCCTTGACGGCATAGGTGCGGTTGTCGATGGCCTTGACGTATGCCCAGTCGTTGTCGGCGCCTATGCGCACGGGCTTCGGCCTGCTTTCCGTGTCGCCCGTGCCCAGCTGCCCGTTGTAGTTCTGCCCCCAGCCCCATAGCGAGCCGTCGGTCTTGAGCCCTATGGCGCTGTAGCCCCAGAAGCGGCTCGCCGCCACGTCGGCCCAGTCGCTGTCGGTGCCCACGCGCACGGGCTGCCGGTGGTCAACGCCGTCGCCCGTGCCCTGCACGCCGTTCTCCTGTGTGCCCACGGCCCATAGCGAGCCGTCGGCCTTGATGAAGAAAGCGTATGCCTTTCCGCCCACGGCCTTCTTCCAGTCGGCATCCTGCCCCACCATCTGCCACTCGGCTGTGCGCTCGGCCACCCCGGGCACGCCCAGCTGGCCTTTCTCGTTCCATCCGCAACTCCACAGCGTGCCGTCGTCGCGGATGGCATAGGTGGTGGCGTCGCCTGCATCTACATACTTCCACACATGGTTCTGTGCGGCCCCCGCAGCCGACAGGGCCAACAGCCCCGCCGACAGCAATGTACGTGTAATCCTTTTCATATTAATGACTGTTTTGGGTTGATTGATATTGCTTGAAAAAACGGTGCCATGCCCACCGTGGGCACCACCGGGCCGAATTGGCCACAATGGCCTCAGAGCACCACCTTGGCCACCGACGAGCCACCGCCGCGGCACACCACACGGAGCAGGTAGAGACCGCGGCGCGGGGCGTTGAGCGTGGCCCTACCGCCAACCATTGGCGCCACGGCCACCACGGCGCCCGAGAGGTCGGCCAGACGGGCCTCCACGCCGTCGGCGCGCTCTACGGCCAGCCTAAGCCCGTCGGCCTTGAAGCGGGTGGCCGGCGAGGCGGCGCCAACGGCATGGCCGATGCCGTTGTCTATCACTGGGCATATCATGAACGACGCGCCGAGTGGCGTGCCGAAATAGTTGACGGGTATGGTGTAGCCGTAGCCCTTGTAGCTCACAAACGAGTTGTGGGCCAGCAGGCCCGACGCCTGCTCCTCGGCCATGGACTGCCCGTCTACCTCGGTGAGCATGCGTATGTCGGCCTTCGACAGGTCGGAGCCAAACCCTTCGACGGTGACAAAGAACAGCGGCTTGTCCCATATCTGCAAAGGCCTGTCGAAGCGGAACTCGCCCACGGCGGCGCCACGGGCCGAGCACTCGCCGGGCCTGGCCTCGCGTATGTCGGCAACGGGCAGGTAGGCCACCTCGAGGGGCAGGCCGTTGAGCACCATGTTGCCGTCGGAACCCTCCGACGGGTACCACACCCGCAGCAGGAGTTGCTGCCCGGCCTCATACCTCGCAGGCTTGGCGACGAAGTAGACGTTGACGCCCGTGATGTGGGCCCCAGCCTGCGATGTCATGAACAGGTTGCCGTAGCCGTCCATGCCGGCGCTGTTGGTGCCGCCTATGCTGCCCGCCCCGCCACTGAGGGGATAGCTGCCCAGCCTGTAGGTCTCGCCCCACTTCCTGCAGTTGGCCGTGGTTATCTCTGCCACTCCGCCCACCAGCAGCTCGCCGTCGGCCCGGTACGACAACCGGCCACCGTCGGCGTCGTAGGCCACCAGCTCCGGGAACGGATAGGCGCCGGGGGCGGTGTATGTAGCGGCGGCGGCGCGGCCTACAGCTGTTTTCTCGGCCGTGCCCGGAAGGGTCCAGCTGAACCCCACCGCAACGGAGGGGCCCGGGCATTCGTACTTCACCTTCTTGCCCTGCGGGGCCCAAAGGAAATGCTTGCCGTTGACAAGGCTGTTGGGAGAAAGGTAGTTGCACACCGGGCTCTCGTCACGCGGATGGGTGCCCAGGCAACTCAGCCCATCGGGATAGTCGTATGAAAACACTACCGAGCCTTGGGCTTCACGGGGCTGGGCCAACTCTGATTGGACCGACACTTCCGGGGCGGCAGCCTGCGGAAGGGCGCCACCCCGGCGCTGGGCCAACTGACCGAAAACGGAAACCGAAACGGACATGGCCGCAAAAATGAGAATGTTCCTAATATCCGCAGATAATTTTTCGATTGTCTGATTTAGTCCTTGCTTATGACGATTCTGTCTGACTCTGGGCTTAGAAACGCTTGAGCTTGACTTGTATGCAGACACCTTCCCCTTACCCCGTAAGGTCGAGAGGCTTTGACCTAAGCATCAATGAAGAGTGTTAA
>NZ_JACJJL010000056.1 GCF_016899955.1 Marseilla massiliensis
TGGCTGAAGAACATCGGCTATGCGGAAGACCCAAGGTATGTCCGTTCGCTAAGCCGTATATTGGAGCAATACCTCTAAATTAAATCTGTTTGAACATTTTCAGCAGCACAGGTGACAGTAATGTCGTCGCCAATACAAGCACCCACAGATTGCCCGTCGATGGATTGTAGGCGGCAAGAATTTCCGTAATGGTACTGCCTCCGGTAATTCCGGCGGCAGACTCGAAGGCTGCGGTCAATAACGCCCAGCAAACACCTATTGCCAGACAGCCTTTCATGCCACAGTCTTTTACCAAACGGGGAAGCATCAGCCATGTTACCAGAAAGATGAATACGCTTAGCAATATCCCGCTCACGGGTAATGCCGTTTCTTCTCCAATAAACTTGACCAGTACATATTCACGCAATCCGCCATTGAGTATTGCCACAGGGATGAAGCATATCCAAACGATAAATGATTTCAATAGCCGCATAATTCTTTGCATAAAGGGATGACTCTTTATCCTACGGCACTGTCCACATCTACATAATAATTTGCCGGATTGTTGCGGTCCACATACACGCGCACCTTCTTCTTCGGGGCTATCTCGTAGCTTTCATACCAGAAGGAACCGCTGCGGAAGAAGTACACCCGTCCATCCGGTGCGGTGTAGCGGCAACTGACCATGATAGGATGATGTCCGTTCATCGAACTGCTTGTATCTTCACCGATGCCTGTAATTTCCGCTTCCACCACTTCCCCCGTTGCCAACAGCTGACGGGCTTTCCGCTCATGGCTGCGTTTCACCAGCCAGAAGGCCGTCCCTATTCCGGTAAACACGGTTCCTATAAACGCGAAGATGAGAATCAGCCAACCGTTATCGTCCAGATAGCGCACTTCCCGCGGATTGTTTTTCTGATAATATATGGTTATCCGCTTGCCCGGATACATGGACGAGGATGCCATGTTGAGCATGGCCGTATAGGATTTTCCGTCTACGGTATATTCCACGACAGGAGTACCCAACGATTCGCTGCTCGCTCCGCGCATGGCCAAGATAACGGCATCCGTCGGTTCAGCCTTTTGCCGGAATGTGTGGCCGCTGACACCAACGGCGATGCCGACGATGAGCAGGATAATACCTACCGAAATAAATATGCCGCAGAATACGCGGATAAAGGTTTTGCCTTTCCGTCTGCCTTTGGCCAATGCCTTCTCTCTGTCGGGATACATAATGAATATGTTTTTTAGTGAATAGGACAAATGATAAATCATGGAGGAGTCAAACTGTTGTCCGTCTTGTCTGCGGCAAACTCGTCCAACCGATCACGGTAACTTTCGGGAATGAGCAGTTCCGGCCAGTCGCTCGCCCCTTGGGATGTAAAAGAGGCACCGGTGTAGCCCAGTTGGAGCGGCTTGCGGCATTTGCTGTCATAACGCCAACGGGCTGTCCGCGCTACACCAAAATCATCTGCATAGTAGCTCCACTCATTGGTTTCGGGGAAATACTGGTAGACCTCCGTAGTGCCTATGAGGGAAATAAACACGCCGGGAGGAAGCCCGATGTCGTCATGGCGCATATTCCGCCAGTTATTGTACACCACGAAACCGATGCCTGCCAACGCACCGGCGATGACGAGCCCTAAGAATGTCCTCCATATCCGCCCGAACATCTTGTATCCCCGGACAACCTCCTCAGGCCGTAGCCTGTCCAAGCTATTCCCATACTTTCCGAGGTATTGGCTGATGACGGCATCGTCCATATCCGGAACGGATTGTTCCGTAAGGCGGTGTTTCATCTTATAGAAAATGTCCGGATTATTCCGGTCAACAAACAGGGGAAGCTTGACGCCCACCCGTATCAGCCCCAAAATCCCTGCCATCGAGGAAGAAACGGATTCCTTGAAGCGGTGCTTCAAGCCTCCGGGCAAGGCAAATTCATAGACGGCCATTGTCGTCAGCTTGCCGTCAGAGTCCTTTTCATCCTTCACTTCCACCACTTCGGCTTCCGTCAAGATACCTTGCGCAACCGCGTGAAGCTCCGTCTGATGCCTCTTCCAGGTAGCATGGGCAAAGAAGCAAGCCACTGCGATTAAGAAAAGGCCTAATCCACAGCCAAACCAAAAATTAATCGGAATCAATGCGCACCAGAAAAGAGCACCTGCCCCGGCTATTACTGCAAAGACAATAACCGTTTCCTTTCGTTGGCTCTTCTTGCTTTCTTTATAGGCTTCTTTGCGCAGGTCCTTTTCTTTCATGATACGAATGTTTAATGGATTTGATGACAAAAATAGCATCCTGATGTTTCATCACGGTTACAGCATTGTGAAATATGGCGAATAGCATAAACCAAATTATGGCGGAATATAGATAATTACAAGTGCATAAACCTATGATTTCCGACGCCTTTTCCTAAAATTTTGTAGAATATGACAAGAAACGAGCTGGAAATTGCCTGATTAGCAAAAGAACAGCAACTTTGTCCCAATATAAACGAACGTGAACAGCCATCATATAAATGTGTCATGGAAACGAACAAAGTATATCAGATGCCGTTGGCCAAGGTCTATCCCTTGCTGGTTGCCAAGGCCGAACGGAAGGGACGGTCGGAAAGCGAGGTGCGGCAGATTGTGCAATGGCTCACAGGGTACACGCCCGGACAGCTTACGGAAATTCTCGCCACCGACATTACATACGGCGATTTTTTTCAGAACGCCCCACAGTTGAATCCCGACCGCCTGCTTATCAAGGGAACGGTCTGCGGTGTTCGGGTCGAGATCATTGCAGAACCACTGATGCGTGAGATAAGGTATCTTGACAAGCTCGTTGACGAACTTGCCAAAGGGAAGAGCATGGATAAGATTCTAAGGAACTCTTGTCCGAATACATAAAAAAGTTGCCATGAAAATAAACGAGATATATAATTGCAGCGGATTGGTTGAATACATCAACGAAATCGGCTTCCTGCCGTTGCTGCACATGGGACTGGACGGATGGTCGGCGGAAGAAGCGGTTGACGAGGAATGCCGTTACGTCACGTTGCCCGACGGCGGATGGGAATGGCCGCTATGGGAATGGAAAGGCGACATCATCCGGGAGAGCGGATGCGCATACGGCAAGTTCTTTGACCGGAAAGCTGCCTTCATAAGCCGCGAATGGTGGCCGGACTTCTGCAACTGGCGCCGAAATGTGTATCCACATCCGGAGGAAAGCAGCATTGAGGACATGATACTTCAGACATTGCAGGAAAACGGCAGCATGATTACCTGTGACCTGCGCAAAGCCTGCGGCTTTACGGGAACGAAGATGCGCGGCAAGTTCGATACCTATATCTCACGTCTTGAAATGGGCTGTTATATCGTCACGGAGGATTTCGTCTATTCGAAAGACCGGCACGGGCGCAACTACGGCTGGGGGATGGTCGTTGCTTACCATGCCTGAAGTCCTCTTGGGCAAGGACAGCTGCCATCCCGACCGCACTCCCGAAGAGTCGCGCCAGCGGATGGAAAAGCACTTTCAAGGATTGTTCCCGGATGCGGACGGACGTTTATTTGACTTCCTGTTGAAGTGAACATTCAACAGATGCATAAAAGGAACAGATGTGCCGGATAAAAGGCATAGAAACAGTACTTGGCCACATTCCCGTGGATGAAACCCCTTGTGCCGTTATACAGGAAGATGA
>NZ_JACJJL010000057.1 GCF_016899955.1 Marseilla massiliensis
ATAGCGTTTTTTGATATTTTATTAATAATCAGCAGCTAAAATATGACACTTCGCATAATATAACACTTTGCATAATGTTTCATGGCTTCACCCTCGGCACGGAACGCCTCAATGGAATCAAGGACGGATATTTCAATGTCGCTGTCGCTTATGACAATACCGAAGTAGCACGACTTTTCCCGATAGAAGTCCGCCTCCTGTCTTTTCGCCCTCTCCATCCGTTCCATATTCCTCCGCCTTTCCTCTATCCGTGTGGCTTTTGCAAGCCATTTGTCATGGTCAGCTTTGAGAGCTTTCGGACAGATGTACTTTACCGAACGGATGTCGTGGCCACATCTTTCAAGCAGCCTTATCGTATCGCACCACAGTCCATAATCCTCAGGCTCATAGCGATTGCGTTTCGCTATCTTGTACGACAGCCAGCACCTGTCAAGCTCCATTTCGTGCGCTGTGAAGTATTCAACCGCCTTAAAGTCCTTGGCTTTCATCATCGTCTCGATGCGGCTGTCCGCAAGAAGCATTTGCGCCAGCCTTGTCGGGTGGCAGTCCGGAAGCCGTCCCCTCATACCGTTGCGCCTTAACTCCCTTGTGGTGGAATAGTTCGGATAGACATACGTATTCGATATTACCCAATGGACGTTGGTCAGATTTCTCAGCTCAATGTCCGAAAGCCAGTTGAAACAGTCCATGTAATGCCCCAACATCCTCGTCCTTGACGTGACTGCGGTCTTGCCGTCCTTGTTGAGCCATATACGGCACACCTCCATCTGCCAGGTTTCCTATTTTATGCCCTTGCGCGTAATTGCTGACAGACGGAATACCCTCTGCACGTGGAAGCCGTCAATCCTCTCGATGGTGGAGAAATAGACACTTTCTTTCCTTTTGCGTGTCAGCGTGTCCGTCACTTCCAGCTTGTGCCGGCATTGAGGACAACGTGTATATTTGCCTTTTCCCTTGTAGTCGGACTTATGACCGCAGTCGCCGCAGGTACATTTGTACCCTGACGTGCGGAAGGCAATATGGCTTACCGTGTTCCTTACCGCCCATTCCACGGCTTTCGGGCTTACGGGTGACAGCTTCATGTTGGAAGCCGCCACCGCCTTTTCAAATCTGTTCCTCGGTTTCATGGCTCAAAAATTGTCAAAAAGTGACGGTTGGTGTTGTTTGTCCTCTTGTGTCTTTGCAGGTTTCGGCCTATGGTTGCGTGCCTGCAACTTGCGCAGCTCCCCGTCTTGGTAGCGTTTGAGTGCGAGTTCCCTCTGTTCAGCCTTTTCCTCTTCCGTCAATTCCACATGGTGGTTGACCACTACGTTGCAGGACTGCGGCTTGCCTATTTCAAGTTTCGGCTCGTCTATGCAGTGGACGGCCATTGAATAGATTTCATCGTCAGCAAATCCGCAGCAGCCCGACTTCTGTACTTCGTTGAGTATGAACGTCACCACATCGTCCATGGTGCGCGTCGTGGTTTCATACTTGGCACGGAAAAGTTCATCTTCTTTTGCCCTTTGGTCAAGATAACCCTTGATAATCTCCTTGAAATGTTCTGTTCCTTTCATATTTCCTTGCTTTTTTGTTGACAAATCCATACAGGTTAAATCGGCAGACCTGCCAGCAGTTCCAAAAGCGGTATGGTGTTGATGTCCTTGTCGAAACGCACCTGCCAGTCCGGCCTTGCAAGTAAAGACGGCATGAACTTCTTTACCGCAAACCGTCCGTTGTCGTTTGAATAGCAGTCGATGCTGGCGAAGTTCGCCCCGTCTTTGCGGATGTGGGCAAAAAACGGTGGCATACCGCAGAAGCACTTGCGGATGCTTTCCCTGTCCCACAACAAGGTAAGTTCATAAATACTGCCCTTGTAGCTTGCACTCTCCTTTCTGTCAATGAGTTCTATTGCCATAACGCTTGATTTTTGAAGTTCTAATCTTTTCCCTTTTGTTTGAAGCCTTGCGGCTTCCAGCTCCGGGATGTTTTTACGATACATGGTGACGGAGGGCGGAAGTGCCACAATGCAAACGTGGCAGGCGGAAAACTCACGGAATACCCGATTTGGCACAAATCGCGGAAGGCTGCCGTGCGTTTTCCGCCACAGCCAAGCCCGCGCCGTTTGCAGACGGCACGCCCTCCGTAAATTCGTATCGGAAAACCCACGGAGCCGGATGCCATGAGGGGCAGGAAACGGAAAATCCCGATGCCACATTGAAATGACACCGGGATTCCCCATGTATTTTGAAACAAATTCCTTATGAAGCCTACGGCAAGGGTATCTCAAACGACTTCACCACGCACTGCGCCTCCTTGTCCAGGATGAACCAGTATTCGGAATGATAACCTTGGCCGTCCGCGTCCACACCCTCGAAGTCAACCTTGACCTTCCAGCCGGAGAACGGTTGCGGACTCCCGTCAAGCGGACTGCTGAAATCCATCAGCCGCCTCAGGCTCGACATGGCCGACATCTGCCGCTCCATCAGGGTCGCCATTTCCTTGTCGTCCGGGTTGAAGTCCTCCAGCCCGTCCGTCGCATCCATCACCTTCCTGTTGATTTCCACCATAGCCATGGAGAGGGCCATCTTCTCCTCCTGCGTGATATAGGTATGCCCGAACACGGAATCCGGTTTGCTGACGCCCAATATCCGTATGGATTCAGGATTGTCCACCGATGCCTTCAATGCCTTTTCCGCCATGTCCGTCGCACGATTCTCCAAGTTGTCCGCACAGCAGACAAAGCAGAACACACCGCCCCAGAACAACACGATGGAGGCGAGTATTATCCCAATTTTCATCCCCGGTCTCATATCTTCACGATTTGAAGTTTGTCCGGCGATACGCCGAGCCGCTTACGGTAGATGCTGCCATCCTCCCGGTACATCTCCAGTTCCGAAGAGGTGATACCCTTTTCGCATATTTCCACGGCTTCATTCAAAGTTAGCGTATGTCCGCCGATGTTGCGCCAGATGGCGAAGGAACAGGGTGCGTCTTGGTTGGCATAGTTGGAGCAGTTGAACGCCCGGCTTCCCACACGTATTTCCCCTCCGCAATGCGGACACCTGCCGATGACCGGCTGCATCAGGATGTTGCCGTCGTCGGTCAGCTCCAGCACGGTCGGGAATGCCTTGCCCTCCTTGGAGGCGAAACCGTCCAGCAGGATGCGGCGTTTCTCCAAAAGTACCGCCACCTCTGCGTCCGCCATCTTGCGGTTGCCGATGATGGCATTGATGTTCAGTACGCAAGAAGGGCTGTCACCGATGTTATGCTCACAGCGGTATCCCTTGCAGGTCTTGACCACATTGCCGCCGCACAGGGGGCAGCGGCCGATGATTTTCTTTTCTGTTTCCATTGTTGTATGATTATGATACACTATTTTGATGATAAATTCCTAATTGAATCCACGCTTCCAGTCTGCCACGATGCCGCCGATGATGTTCTTGCCGGACATCACATTGGCCCATCCTTCCGGGTCAAGCGAGAACCAGAGGTCGTTCCACGAGAGCGTGCGCACCTGCCATGCCAGGATGAACAGGTCGGTGTTGATGGCTTC
>NZ_JACJJL010000058.1 GCF_016899955.1 Marseilla massiliensis
TTCAACTCCTACTACGAGTTCGCCGTGGAGCGCATCCCGCAAATCACTTCCCTGGAGAAAATAACATTCGACATACACAACTTCGCAGCCATCCTCAAGCAGTTCTACCGGGGCGGCGAGCTGGAGACGACGCTGAACGCCGACCTGGATGTTGACCTCTTCAACGAGTGTTTCATCGTATTCGAAATCGACAAGATAAAAGATGACCCTGTACTTTTCCCCATCGTGGTGCTCATCATCATGGACGTGTTCCTCCAGAAAATGCGCATCAAGAAAGGGCGCAAGGCCCTGATAATCGAAGAGGCGTGGAAGGCCATCGCCTCGCCCACGATGGCGGAGTACATCAAGTACCTGTACAAGACCGTCCGCAAGTTCCACGGCATCGCCGGGGTGGTCACGCAGGAACTGAACGACGTGATAGACTCGCCCATCGTGAAGGAGGCCATCATTAATAATTCCGATGTGAAGATACTGCTTGACCAGTCCAAGTTCAAGGACAGGTACGAACAGATAGCCGCCATACTGGGGCTGACCCCCGTTCAGCGTCAGCAGATATTCACCATCAACGCGCTTGACAACCACGAGGGGCGCAGCTACTTCAAGGAGGTGTGGATATGCCGGGGACAGCATTCCGACGTCTACGGCGTGGAGGAAGCCCCCGAATGTTACTGGGCCTACACCACCGAGCGGACGGAAAAAGAGGCGTTGAAAACATACCTGCGGCACTACGGCACGGTGCAGGAGGCCATCACGCGCATCGAGGCCGACCGTAAAAAAGCGGGCAGCCCCAAGTACCTGGAGTTCGCCAGACAAGTCAACCAACATCAAAAAGTAATGTCATTATGGGAAAGCTGAAAAACATATTGTTAGGAACATTCCTGTTTGCCGCGTCCGCCCCCACGTTTGCCGGATGGCGCATCGTCATAGACCGTAACTGCATCGCAACGGTGGGCGCCAACCTGGCCTCGCAGAAGCTCATCGAGGGGCAGCACAACCAACGGCTGGACTCCATCGCCTCCAAGAAGCAGAAGGTGGAACTCTACACCGTGAGCATGGCCACCATCAAGGAGCTGTACAAGCTCTCGATGGAAAACATCTCCGGTTTCGGTACGGAGAGTCTTTACTACAAGGAAATCGGAAGTTGCGCCTTCGACATCCTCAAGGACGTGCCTGAACTTGTCAGTACGGTGGGCAGGGCGAAATTCGTGGGCAAGCTGCTCTGCCTCAATGAACTCGGCAACCTCGTGGCCGAGACCCAGCAGCTGGTGGGCGACTTCGTGAACATCGTGAACAACGCCAAGGTGAGAAACCCGCTCAAAGGGGAAGCCACGGCGGAGAGGAAAAGCGACGGGTACAACCTGCTCGACCGCTACGAGCGGCTGACCCTGGCCAACCGCATATATACCGACCTTACAAAGATACGCTACAAGGTGGAGGGCATGATGCTCATGGCACAGTACTCCACGGCGGACGACCTCTTCTTTGCCATCGACCCGGAGGGCTGGGCTAACGTGGTGACCATGAAGAACCGTGTCGGCAGCCTTGTCCAGTCATGGAACGGGCTTGTGGCCTCCAATTACTGAACCTTAATCCCGGCAAGCTATGAAGCAATACAATAAAATAATCATATCATTTTGCATGGCAATCGTCCTCTTGTCGCTTCCCGTCAGGGTATCGGCCGGGGTCATCCCCAAAGACCTCCCGACCATCGAGGCCCTGATAGCCTTGCACAAGGCCGTCAAGAAGGACGAGGACAAGGCCATGCAGCGTGTGGCCGCCAGCTTCGGCGAGCAGTCACTGGTCACCAAGGGGGCAGGCAAGTTCAACGACGTGCGCACCACCCTGAACACCAAGCTGGACAACGCCCATTCCTACCTGGTGCTGGCAGGTGCCATCTCTTCCACGGCCAATGCCCTGTATCAGTTGGTGAAGGAATACAAGGACTTCACCTCAAACACTTTCGGCCATGTCAGCAAGAAGCCCTTCGTGGCGTGGTACTATGCCGACGCCAACCTGGCCATATCAAGGGAGGTGAAGCACTGCTACAAGCTCTATGCGTCGGTGGCAGCCTCCGGCATCAACCTGATGAAAGCCTCCATGGACGAAAAGCTGAACTTAGTGATGACGCTGAAAACCACCATTGACAGGGCAAGGTATATCATCGACAACGCGAACCTGTACTGCTACCTCATTACCGACTGCGGATGGAAGCCGGACTACATCTGGGAGATATTGAACTCCGGGGTCAAGGACGAGATAGCGAAAACGATAATAGACAAATGGAACGTTTTGAATTAGCGAGAGCAGAGCCAAGCTTGCTTGAGCTATGCCGAGCGTGAAAAACGTCGAATGAAATTCAACAAGGGATATGAAAGTTAGACAAGCCATATTACTGCTGTGCGTGGCCTTCGCCCCGGTTGTGGCGGAAGCCCAAGTACCTGTCCGTGACAACGAGAAGAAGAAGCAGTGGCAGTCCATGGAGAACGGGCCGTGGGACTTCGCGCCCGACTGGTACTATTACTTCCTGCACAAAGGTTATTCCGGCGCGGAGATGTACTGGAAATGGGCGGGCTTCAAGTCCGGCTTCCGCGTCCGCTTCAAGGAGGCCAAGTCGAACATCAAGCGCATCATGCCCACACGGGTCATCTCCGAAGAGACCCAGCGGCAGAAGCTGGAGAAGGTGGAGGAAGAGCGCAAATACGTGGAAGAGCTGTACAAGGAGGAGCTTGTCCGGGAAGCCGACCGCGCCGTTGACCTGGCCTATCCGGCCTACAAGGACGAGTTCAACCGGATGCAGGACTGCATCACCGACGGCCTGCTCTACTGCATGACGAAAAGCGGAGGGAAACTGAAGCCTCAGGTGGACGAGCTGAGCAGGCAGAATGAAATCCTCTGCGCCGGCATCGCCTATGTCCACAAGACGGGCGTGGGCTACGGGCTGGAGAACGCCAAGCGGCAGCAGGCCTACGAAGAAGCCAAGGGAAAGATGGAGGCACTTGTCAAGCAAACCGCCAACCTCTGTGCCGTGGCTGCCACACATTATTAGATTATTAGAATTTGAAGAAAGGGGATTATAATGAACTTTACAAGAATACAAATAATACGATTATGCAACTGTCTGCTGTTTTACTGACCATAGGCCTACCGGCCATCGACGAGAGCCTTGACAAGCTGCTCGTCGCCATGGAGACATTCCCCAACGTGGCCGTGCTGGGCGACGCGGTGGGGCTTGCCCGTATCATCGGGCTGCTGCTCGCTCTCTGCGTGGGTTCCTACGAGTGCTGGATGATGATGCTCGGACGGCGCGGCATGGACGTGATGAAGCTCCTACGCATCGTCGGCATCTCCATCTGCATCTCCTCCTCGTGGATATGCGACGCCCTGCAGGTGCCCGGCAAGGGACTTGAAAGCGCGAGCAAGGCGATGGCGCAGGCCAAGAACAAGGAGGTGGCCGCCTTCGAGCTGAAGGTGGCGCAGAAGCAGAG
>NZ_JACJJL010000059.1 GCF_016899955.1 Marseilla massiliensis
CATTATGCAAAGTGTTATATTATGCGAAGTGTCATATTTTAGCTGCTGATTATTAATAAAATATCAAAAAACGCTATGCATAATATTTCTTGTCGGTTTCTATCCATATATTAATGGAGAACCAATAACATTGTATTATGCAAGAAGTGAAATTAAAAGAATTAGTAGCTCTGGTGAATAAAGAGCTTGTTAAAAGAGGGTATCACAAGAAAACCATCGCTATCTATAATAGAGCATGGCAATTTCTTGTAAAATGTTTCGATGCGAAGAAAGAAGAATTTTTCTCGCTTAATACAGCAATGCGTATTCTTGAAGAAGAATGTAATTTTTTTGAGAAACGCGAGCGTGGATTACTGGATGTACAGTCCAAGAGGCTCTATCAGAGTATATGTTTACTGAGTGATTGCAATCTCCATAGGGTGATTTTTCGACGCAGTGATGGTAAAATGTATCATCTGACTAAAGAAGTCCATTGGAGAATTTTGGAAGGATTCCAATCTTATTGCGCCAGCCGTTATGCTTTCTATACAATTGAGGGATATGGCAGATCTGCAAGAAAACTTTTGTACTTTATCGATGCCAGGGACATCCTTATCGGCGATTTGTCTTCTGATATTCTTTGTGATTTCGTGAAGACCTTGTTTGGTTATTCCCCGAAAATGGTTGAGTTTACGTTCAGTGGAATAAAATGCTTTTTGCGTTACCTCCATGAACACGGGTATTTATCAACAGACTTTTCGGCTTCTCTTCCTAAGGTGAAAGTTCCCCAAAAGGCGCGTATTCCCTCTGTATGGGAAGAAGAAACTTTGGAGAAGTTGCTGGAAGTGATAGACAAAGGTAATCCTTCCGGGAAACGGGACTATGCAATAATCTTGTTAGCCAGTATGCTTGGTATGAGGGCAATTGACATATGCAAGATGAAATTCCAAAACATAAATTGGGAGGAACGACGAATAGATATTGTACAGAGTAAGTCCCAAAGGTCTGTTACTTATCCTTTGCTGTCAGTTATCGGGTGGGCAATCATAGACTACGTCCGGCATGGCCGCCCAGAATGCGAATGCCCGGAAATTTTTGTGACACATACACTTCCGCACCGTCCCTTCTCATGTTCGGCAAGTTTGGACAATATGATTCTCAAGTATATGAAACAGGCACATATCAGTGTACGGAAAGACAAGAAATACGGGATGCATTCACTTCGCCACACCTATGCCACATCATTAATGGAGAAGCATTTCCCCATAGAAGATATAGCCCAACTTATGGGACATGTAAATCCAAATACCACGGCAATCTATCTGAAGAGCAGCATTGGACTGCTGTCGGAATGTGCCCTAACCATAGAAGATGAGTCATGAAAAAGCTAAAATCAAACTTTGCCCGACTTATTGAGGAGTTCATAGAACTGGAGATGAACTTGGGCTACAAATTTACTTCACAAACAAGAATTCTACAGGAGTTTGATGCTTACTGCGTCTCAAATTTTCCAGACTCTGTTACTATAGACAAGGATTTAGTCCTTAGCTGGCTGTCACACCATAAGGATAAGCATCCATCGACAGTCGAAACAAAAATATCTCCTGTGAACTGTCTTGCAAGGTTTTGTCGTTCAAGGGGTATCGAAGCGTATTCGATGCCCAAAGGATTTATGCCGAAGAAAGTCAAGTACAGACCGTATATTTTTAGCGATGATGAAATCAAACGTCTTTTCGAATCAATCGACAATTCCTGCAAGTTCAGCCATATCGTTCCACTTCGTCATTTAGTCCTGCCTGTATTCTTTCGAACGCTGTATTGCTGCGGCCTCCGAGTGTCCGAGGCACGTTTGATACAAGTGAAAGATGTAGATTTGGAAATGGGCGTTCTTACCTTGACCCATACAAAAAACAACAAAATAAGGCAGGTGCCGGTACATCCGGACCTACTTGGCAGGCTGAGGGTTTACCATGATGCAGTGCATCCGTTTTCCAAACCAGATGCCCCGTTTTTCCCCGGCATGAATGGAAATCCTATGACTGTTGGCAATGTGTACCACAATTTCCGCAGGTTTTTATGGCATGCAAGGATTTCTCATTGCGGGAAGACTCCCATAGGAGAAACCGGAGCGCCAAATGTGCATTCGCTCCGCCATACGTTCGCTGTCAATTGCTTGAGGAAGTGGATGAAACAAGGCAAAAACCTTCATGCATACCTACCCGTGCTTCAAGAGTATCTTGGCCATGTGAACATATCTGATACTGAATACTATCTCCACTTCTCTGCTGACATGACCGAAGATATAAGAGAGACCCTTGAAAATAGGCTGGGGTGCATGATTCCAACAACTAATAAAACAACAATGCGATGAAAAATCCTACCGATTTTGCTTATTATCTATCGAAGTATTTCAATGTTTTCTTGAAAGGTTGCCGTAACCTGAGCGGAAATACCATATCAGCTTACGGTCATACTTTCAGATTGTTGATACGGTTCTTTGAGGAAAAACGATCCGTTCAAGTTAGCAGGTTATCCTTGAAGCATATAGACAGACAGGCCGTTTGTGACTTTTTGGACTGGCTACAGAAAGGACGGTCGTGCTCTAACTCTACACGAAACAGCCGTTTGGCCGCTATACATTCCTTCTATCGTTACTTACAGTCCGAAATCCCGGAATGCATACATACCAGCCAAACCATTATGGCTATTCCTTACCGAAAGGCAGATTCGCCTATTTTGAATTATCTGAGCAAAGAGCAAGTAAGACGTTTGCTTTTAGAACCGGATTTACGAAATGCTAAAGAAAGAAGGGATGGCGTACTTTTATGTGTACTCTATGATACTGGAGCCAGAGTACAGGAATTGTGCGACTTGAAAATCCGTGATTTTTCATACGGATCTTCTGCCTGCATTACATTGAAGGGAAAAGGACGAAAAAGCCGGGTTGTACCCATAGTTGAAAACACCAAGCATTTGCTGACAGGGTATATAAAGGAGAACAGGCTTGATACGCCTGACAAACAGGATTATCCTTTGTTCTTCAATCAGCACAAAGAACCTCTCACTCGTGGAGGAATTACTTATATTCTGAAAAAATACACTTCAAGAATCAAGGATATAACCATGCCTAAAAACATCTCACCGCACATTCTGAGGCATAGTAAAGCAATGCATTTGCTACAAGCCGGTTACAACATGATTATCATACGTGACTGGCTTGGGCATGTGTCTGTTAAAACTACGGAAATATATGCCCGCTTGGACGTGAATGCCAAGAGATTGATTCTTGAAGAGGCTTTTCCGATGAAAGATAAAACTGAGTATCCAGACTGGACTGAAGACAAGAATCTCATGGATTTCTTGAAAAGTCTATGACTTTTATGCGTAGCGTTGCTGCTAAATAATATTGAATAATAGCTATTTATTAGTAACGCTACGCATAATATAACAC
The DNA here is from genome assembly GCF_016899955.1 of Marseilla massiliensis. Classification (GTDB taxonomy): domain Bacteria; phylum Bacteroidota; class Bacteroidia; order Bacteroidales; family Bacteroidaceae; genus Prevotella; species Prevotella intestinigallinarum. Next base: position 3,431 of record NZ_JACJJL010000059.1, read on the forward strand.
TTTGCATAATGGTGC
>NZ_JACJJL010000005.1 GCF_016899955.1 Marseilla massiliensis
CAGGATCAAACTCTACATTGTATAATTGACTTTTATCTTCAACCCTCAACGGACGTAAAGCCCGAAGGGTCTGTTCCTTTGCCGGAACGCCTTATCCCATAGCAACGGGCCGCCGGAACCGCGGAACTTGCCGCAGGCCTTTGGCCCACATCGGATAGCCTGAATGACCAAGGGCCAACAGGCAAACCTGAATGCTACTCTCTCCTCGTCTCTGTATCTCAGTTTCTCAAAGAACTCTTTCTTTTGGTGCTCATCAGGTTGTTCCCTGAAAGCGGATGCAAAGGTATGACGTTTTTCGCAATCCACCAAACGATTCTGCAAAAAAGTTTCAAAACAGGATAAATTTTTCTTAATTATTGACAAAACAAGGCCCATATTACACAAAAAGGCACTATCTTTGTATGTTGCATACCCGCTGGCAAACCGTAAGCTAACGTTGCTTGGACAATGCCTGCAGAACGACGCAGAGAGCCCGGACGCGACAGGCGGCAGAAAAGCAGCGTTGAGGTATGCAACCCATACAATAATATATAACAGGAAAAAAGCCAGACCAAGCATGCGGCGGAGGCACAGCAACAGCAACCAAAGCAAGGCTAAAGCAAAACCCAAAACAACGACTGACTATGGGAACAGAGTATATACTACGCATTTCGGTAGCCGCCATACTTGGCGGAATAATTGGCTTGGAAAGAAACTACCGCGCCAAGGAAGCCGGGTTCAGAACCCACTTCCTGGTTGCATTGGGCAGTTCGCTCTTCATGATAATATCGCAATACGGGCTGGCGTTTGACATGACAGAGGCCAGCGACATATCGTTTGACCCCTCACGCATAGCATCGCAGGTGGTAACGGGCATAGGGTTTATAGGAGCCGGCACAATAATACTACAGAAACATGTGGTGAGAGGGCTCACCACGGCTGCCGGCCTGTGGGTTACCTCGGCCATTGGCCTGGCCTGCGGTTCGGGGATGTACGCCCTGGCCGCAGCCGCGACAGTGTTCGTGCTGATATGCCTGGAGATACTAAGCGTGATGCTCGACCGCTTTGGAACAAGGAACATGTCGCTCACATTCACAGCCCCCGACCGGCAAAGCATAAGCCACACCATAGGCAAACTGAAGAAAGACCGGGTGAGAATATACAACTACAGCATAAAAGAACAACATTCGCCGGAGGGAAACAAATATAAAGTGTCGATGGAAATAAAAGTGAAACGAACACAATACGAGAGCAAGATGGCCGAATTTCTGAACGAATATGACGGCGTAAGCATCGAGAGCATTGAATGAGAGCCACAGGCAGCCATGGCAAGGCGTGCCACCACCGGCAACAAACGGGCAACCACCACACGGCACAGGCAACCGGAAGCAAGAGCCAAAGGCCTCGGAAAACTTTTTACAGGCAGGCGTTTGCCGGGAAGCGAACGCCCATGCAGGGTCACAGAATGCACCATATTGGCACTTGAAACGGGCAGTATTGCAGCGCAAAACGAGCCGTTTCGGAACGCAAAACGGGCCGAGCCGCAACCCTCTGACATACAATCCGTTATGCAACGACGCAGACGTGGCAATAAAAAATTACAATGCCGACACTTCCACAACATCCAATCCGGCAAACCGCACAACATGCCAAGAAAACCGACATACACAAAAACATAACCCAGCTGACGGCACATCCGACTGCGGCCACCACAAAACATTCTACTTAATTAGCTGATTTGTTTTGGCGGTATGGCATATTTATGTTATCTTTGCATGAATGAAACCGCGCACGGCAACGCGCAAACAGGCAGGCTGGAAGCCCATTCGCAACACCTGACACATAAGGCCGGCCCAGCCAGGCTGCCACGGCCAAGCAAACCAGACGCCCGCCTTGCATAGGCAAAAGGCAAGCAAGGCCAAGACAGAGACGCGCAACAAGGCAGCCTCGACATACCGACGCCGGGCCGCCAAGGCTAATGCGGCGCTGGCAAATAAAGGGCAAGGCCCAGAAGACAACCAGAAACAGACATACAGCAGGACACAACAACAGACAACATATTATGGACATTACAGAGAGATTTTTAAACTACACAAAATTCGACACGCAGTCGGCCGAGGACAGCCAGAGCGTGCCGAGCACCAAAAAGCAACTGGCTTTTGCCGAATACCTGATGAAAGAGCTCAAAGCCGAAGGCCTTGACGACGTGGAGATGGACGACAACGGCTATGTTTACGCCACGCTCAAGTCGAACGTCAAGGGCGAAGTGCCAACAATAGGCTTCATCAGCCACTACGACACAAGCCCCGACTGCAGCGGCAAGGACATCAAGGCCCGCATAGTGAAAAACTACGACGGCAGCGACATCACGCTGTCGGATGGCATCGTCTCGTCGCCGAAGAAATTCCCCGAACTGCTCAACCATGTAGGCGAAGACCTCATCGTCACCGACGGTCACACCCTGCTCGGGGCCGACGACAAGGCCGGCATAGCCGAGATTGTGCAGGCCATGTGCTACATGCGCGACCACAAGGAGATAAGGCACGGCAACATACGCATTGCGTTCAACCCTGACGAAGAGATAGGCATGGGCGCCCACCACTTCGACGTGGACAAGTTTGGGTGTGAATGGGCCTACACCATGGACGGCGGAGACCTCGGAGAGCTGGAATATGAAAACTTCAACGCCGCCTCGGCCAAGGTGAACATCAAAGGCGTGAGCGTACACCCGGGCTACGCCAAGGGCAAGATGGTCAACGCGGCAAGGCTTGCAGCCGAGTTTGCCTCGATGCTGCCGGCTGACGAGACCCCCGAGACAACCGAGGGCTACCAAGGCTTCTACCACCTGATAGGCATGAATGCCAACATAGAAGGCGCCACACTGTCGTATATAATACGCGACCACGACCGCAAGAAGTTTGAAGACCGCAAGGACTTCATAGAAGACTGCGCCCGCAAGATGAACGAAAAGTACGGTGAAGGCACGTGCGTGGCTGAGGTGAAAGACCAGTATTACAACATGAAGGAGAAGATAGACCCCAACATGCACGTAATAGACATTGTGCTGAAGGCCATGCAGGAATGCGGCGTGCCACCCCGCGTGCAGCCCATCCGTGGCGGCACCGACGGTGCGCAGCTCAGCTTCAAAGGCCTGCCCTGCCCCAACATCTTCGCTGGAGGAGTCAATTTCCACGGTCCTTACGAATTCGTAAGCATACAGGTAATGGAAAAGGCAATGTCCATCATAATCAAGATATGCCAGCTCTCGGCCGAGTATAACGACTGATAAACACCGGCAGCGGCCATGCCTGCGGGGCAGGCCGCTGCCGGACATTATGTGCGCCACAGTGCCCGCAGGGCCATCCCACAAGCAATGGGACTCTTTGCCGAATGGCTTTCGAGGGCACGGCAAACTTACATGTAGACGTCGAGCACGCCTCCGGCCATTATGTCGGAATGGCGCAAGACATACCGAAGGTGAGCCTTGCCATTGAGTCTCATCGCCTTTATCCTGTGGCCATGGCAGCCCTTGCGGTGCACCCTCACCTCGAATGTGCGCCCGGAAGCCAGCCTTATAGCCACTCTGTCGAACAGTGGCGACCCTATTGAATACTCACCCGACACGGGATTGACCGGATAGAAACCCATCGACGAGAACACAAACCATGAAGACATCTCGCCACAATCGTCGTTGCCGGCATATCCCGACGACGAATTGTTGTACAGCTCCGTACATATCTTATGCACAAGGTCTTGCGTCTTTTGTGGTTTGCCTGCATAATTGTAAAGGTAGGCAACGTGGTGGCTCGGCTCATTGCCGTGGACATACTGGCCTATGAAGCCGCTCGCATTGTCGTTCTTTGCCCCGCTGCTCTCGGTTAGTGAGAAAAAGGCGTCGAGCCTGTCGACAAACTTCCTGCGGCCACCGAGCAGCTCTATCAGCGCAGGTACATCATGAGGCACATACCACAGATACTGCCATGCATTGCCCTCTGTGTAAGGGTTGCCGCCGTTGGCGCCATAGCGCAGGGGGTCGAAAGGCTCAACCCACCTGCCGTCGGACGTTCGCCCACGGAAGAAACCGCTGCCGGCATCATAGAGGTTGGCAAAACTACGGCTGCGGATGGCAAAATGCCTGGCCACGCTATCGCTTTCAAGCCTCGACGCCAGCTGCGCCACACACCAGTCGTCGAACGACTGCTCGAGGGTGATGCTAACCGACTGCGACTGCAAATCCTCGGGCATATAACCGTATTCCTCCCAAACATCGAATGGCGAACCGGGATGGACAGTGGTGGCAGACGCCACACAGGCCCTCAGCGCACGCTCGGGGTCGATGCCACCTATGCCCTTGAGCACAGCATCAGCCACTACAGGAATGGCATGGTTGCCTATCATGCAATAATTGTCTTGCCCCCACAGCGACCATATCGGCAAATAACCGTAAGAGTCAAAGTGGGCAAGCATGCTGTTTACAAAGGCCGCATCCATCTCGGGGGCAATGATGGTGTAAAGCGGATGGGCCGCCCTGAACGTATCCCACAGCGAGAATGTTGTGTAATACTGCTGCCCGTGGGGCATCTTCTGCGTCGAATAGTCGGTAGAAGTGTATTCGCCGTTGATGTCGCTGATAACGTTTGGCTGAATCATCGTGTGGTACAAGGCAGTATAAAACTTCTGCATCTCTGTGCTGTCGCCCTTCACCTCGATGCGCCCCAGCATGCCATCCCACACCGCGTCGGCCCGGCGGACAAAGCCGTCGAAATCCCATCCGGGCGCCTCGTGCGCCATGTTGGCACGCGCATTGGCCAGGCTTGTGGTCGAAAGCCCTACCTTTACCACGACACAGTCGCTCCCGTCAGGGTCGAAATCCACCCATGCCTTAAGGTTGTTGCCATTGGCCACGGCAGCCCGCCCGTAGTCACGGTCGGCCGAGAGCAAAGAGCACGATGCCATGGGCCGCGACAGTTCGATGTGGAAATACACCCGGCGCAGCTTTGCCCAGCCCGTCATGACACGGTAACCCTCGATGGTCTGCGGCCCGGTGACACGCAGTTGCGACTGTATGATGCGCCTGTCCCAACTGCCTTTGGGCGCCGAGTGGTCAAGGTCTATATATAAACGCTGCCTACACCCTTTAGGATAAGTGTAGCGATGTATGCCCGTACGGGGCGTAGCCGTGAGCTCGGCAAGTATTCCCCCGTCTAATTCAAGTGAGTAATATCCCGGCGAGGCCTTCTCCTTAGAGTGGTCAAGGGCCGACCATACGCTGCTGTCGACAGACGGCATGAGCAGCAAGTCTATCAAATCGCATGCCCCTGTTCCGCTCAGCCGAGTATGGCTGAAGCCGCAAGTGTGTGTGTCGTTGTAGTCATACCCCGACGCCTTGTCCCAATCTGGGGCAGCTTGAGTGTCCGGGCTGAGCTGCACCATGCCAAAAGGCACCGTTGCCCCGGGGTAACAGTTGCCCGACAGAGAGTTCTCCACAGCCCCGGTGCCTATGGACGGGTTGACGTAAGCAGTGTATTTGCCGCAATATGCCGACAATGCGACAGCCAAAGACAGCAATGTGGTGATGTGTTTCATTTGTCAATAATCTGAGTTAGAACGGTATTTTCCATAAGAAAGCAGAGGCCAGTCGTCTGTACGGAAAGGGCATGCTGGCAACCCGGCCCCGTTGTACAGCGTCACTTCCGGATTGTCTTGCCATAGATAGCGCACAGCCACAGGCATGCTCACTCCGTCGGCCCATACCTCCACCAGGCCTGCGTCACCGTCGACGATGCGCGCTTCGGCATTGTACCACACGTGGTCAGGCCCCGCAACGGTGAATCCGGATATGCGCCCACCCCTCTGCACAAGGCCTCCGGCCACATCAGAAAATTCAACCATCACCCTGCTGTCGCCTATGATATGGTTCATATATCGCGGTCCGGTAAACACACAGTCGTGCCCATATATGTTGGCAAGTGCTATAAGCAATAGCCGCCTTGCCACTTCCTGCTTATTTGGATAGTGTACGTCGTTGCCCAAGCCCACATCGATGGCCGACGCCATGCCCGTGGCCGGCAGTCGGAGCGCCATGTCCTGAGCCTCACGCAACTCGGCCCACAGTGCCTCGACAGGCTCATTGCGCCTCTCGTGGAAGTTGGCCAGCTGCACAAAGTAGAAAGGTAGCCGGTCGGCATGCCATTTTCGGCGCCAGTCGCGTATGAGCATCGTAAACAAATCGCGGTACTGCCACCCACGAAGTTCGTTTTGCTCGCCCTGATACCACAACACTCCGCGCATTGCCATAGGCACCAACGGACTAATCATGCCGTTGTAAAGAGCTGCAGGCGAATTGCGCCAAGGCATATAAGCCGCACGGTCTATGCTGTCGCGACAGTCGGGCATCAGGCGTAGAGTCTCGGCAGAAATCCACGATTCGATGTTGCTGCCTCCCCACGTCGCATCAATCACGCCCACAGGCACTCCTTCCTTTGCAGAGATCTCGCGCGCAAAGAAATAGGCAATGGCCGAAAACTCAGGCAGCGTCGACGGCCCGCAGACCTGCCACGTGGGCGAGTTTGTTACCAACCGGGCAGAAGGCACGACCGAAGCAACCTTGTGCACCTGCAGTAAACGAATGCCGGGATGAACCGAATTGGCAAGTTCTTCGTCGGCGTTGAGCACCGATGTCCAGCCTTTCACGGGATATTCCATGTTGGACTGACCCGAACAAAGCCACACTTCACCGGCCATCACGCCATTGATAACAACCTTCTTGCCGTCGCTGACCGTTATGGAATGAGGGCCACCGGCCTTAGGCGTACGCACAGTAGCCATCCATCTACCGTTTGGTCCGGCCTTGGCCGTAACCACCTTGCCGCTCCATGAACAGCTGACAGTGACCGCCTTGCCCGGCTTGGCCGTTCCCCATATCGGGGCGTCGGCATTCTGCTGAATCACCATGTTGTCTGAAAACAGCGGCGACAGCTTTGGCACGGCATGCGCACCGAGGCCAAACGACAGTAACAAAAGTAAAATATGTCTCATCATCATTATGGTATGTATTTGTAAAAAAGAGCCTATCGTAACGCCAAACGCCAGAAACGCAAAACAGCCAAGACCGTTCAGCGCTCTACAACGACATTCCGCCTGATACGAATGTCATCTGACGCCGCTCCGATTTGAATTTCAAACTCACCCGGTTCGACCACTTCCTGCATGTCGGCATTGTAAAACGCCAGTTCGGAAACAGGCAGGGTCAAGGTAAACGTGGCGCTCTTGCCTCTGCCCACCAGTTTCTTTGCGAAAGCCTTGAGCTGCTGCTTGGGGGTTGCAACCGAACTGACCTTGTCGTGAACATACAGCTGAACCACCTCCTTGCCGTCCATTTTGCCCGTATTCCTCACCGTCACCTCAACCGTCAAAGTGTCGCCCGACCTCAAGACCGAGTCGCTCATGACACACTTTTCATACTCAAACGTAGTGTAACTCAACCCGGCCCCGAAGTTCCAAAGCGGCTCCGGCTTGTCGAAAACATAGTGACCCTTAGGCTCTTCGGGCGAACCGGGCTGGTCGAAAGGTTCCTCCCTGTCGGTGGCATAGTGATTGTAGAAGCACGGTGTGTTGCCTGTTGAACGCGGGAAAGACACATTGAGCTTTCCTGAAGGGTTGACACGGCCAAACAAAATGTCGGCCATCGAACGCCCCTGCTGCTCTCCGGCGTACCACTGAACCAACAACGCATCGGCATTTTCCTTCACCCATGGCATGGCCAAAGGCTTGCCGGAAATGAAAACAACTATCATCGGCTTGCCGACAGCGGCAACCGCCTCAAGCAACTGCTGCTGCACACCCGGCAATTCGAGCGAAGACAGGTCGAAGCCCTCACCTGCAGTCGAATACTTTGGCCCACGTCCCAGATACGTACTGCGCGTGCCAATGGCCACAATAGCCACATCACTGTTGCGAACAGCATCGACCGCTTCACTGATGTGAGTCGTATCGCGGCTCCACCAGTCACAACCCTCGGCGTGATTAATGGCAACCTCGTCGCCCACCAATTCACTTATGCCCTGCAACAGGCCAACCCCTTCGTCCGTGTCAGGGCCCGTCCATGCATAATCGCCATACAGAGCTTGCGAGCTGTTAGGGCCTACAACAGCTATAGAACGGTATTTCCGTGTGTCAAGAGGCAGTATGCCACCTTTGTTTTCAAGCAGCACCGCACTCTCGTCGGCCACTTCCTTTGCCAAGGCAACCTTGCCGGCATTGCGCACAATGCCTACAACAGAAGCCGTATCGACCGTAGAACCGTCAAACAGTCCGAGCGCAAACTTAACCCTGAGCACGCGACGCACTGCCTCATCAATGCACTCGAGAGGTATCTGTCCGTCTTCGACCTGCCGCTCAAGCGTCTCATACGACGAATCGACATTAACGTCGATACCTGCCAGGAGTGCCATCCGCGCAGCCTCCTCACGCGTAGCCACCGCATGGTGGAACGTCATCAGGCGCTCCACCGACCCCCAATCAGAATAAACATATCCGTCGAATCCCAACTCGCCCCGCAATATGTCGGTCATGTAACGGCGCGAGCCCGACACCGGCACTCCGTCGTAAGCACTGTAACAACTCATCACTGCCATGGGCGAAGTCTCACGTATCACCCGCCTGAAAGGATAGAGATAGAGGTTGTACAAATCGCGTTCTCCACCAGCGACCGAAGCACAATTAAGGCCTCCCGACGGGCTCCCGTGGGCCACGAAGTGCTTCGGCATGCAGGCAATACCACGGCTTTGGTAGCCTTTGACGAAAGCAATGCCCATCTCGGCGATGAGGAACGGGTCTTCACCATAAGTTTCTTCGATGCGGCCCCATCGCAGTTCGCGTGCAATGTCAAGCACTGGCGACAGCACCTGCCTTATGCCAATGGCAGACGCCTCCTCGCCCGCAGCGGCGGTCATGCGTTCAACCAAGCCTGGATTGAACGTGCTTCCCTGTGCCAAGGCATGCGGGAACAGCGTGCATCCGTTCTGCACTATACCTTGAATGCCTTCCGCACAAGCAAGCACCGGTATGCCCAACCTGGTGTGTGACCGCATGTATTCATGCAGCTTGGCATACATCACAGCGCAGTCGTAGGCCGACATTCCCATCTCATGTGTTGTTCCATAACTCTGCCCAGAGAAGATTCCGTCAATTTGGTCAGCCTTCCCCGAGGCTCGGTTCTGCAACTGCAACACTTTCTCATGAAGCGTCATTCGCCCCAATAGATCGTCCACCCTTTGATCAACCGGCGCAGACTTGTCCTTGTACAAAGGTTCGGCTTGTCGGGCTGAGGCACCGACAGCGATGGCACCAGCGGCAAGGAACATCACCAGCAACCTAACATTAAAATATCGTTCCATCTGTTTTCTGATATCATGTCACATGTAAAGCACGACAATAAGCCTGTCATTTGAACACTTTCCTGACGCTGTTGCCCTGCTTCAAGACATACAAGCGCCTTGCACCCTGTGTCGGGCTGCCGACCGCAGAGTCGGGCATTCGCCGTCCGAGAAGGTCGAAGGCCGTGGCCCCGCCTTCGTCCGACGGCCTTGAAAGCTCGACTATTCCGTCTGGATGACCTTTCTTTTCAATTCGGTAAATACGCGCATCGCACACAGGCACATTGTAACTGATGCCTTCCTGCGACGGATGCAGGACCTCGCCAGTCCACAGTTCCTTGACCTCACCAACGTCTGAAGGGTCTACGCCAATGTCGGCAAAGCTAACAATGCCGATGTTTGGCACCAGTATCTGGTAATTGAAAACAGCCAGGTAAACGTATTGCTCGTTTTCGTACATCATGAGCGATTCCGCCCCGACAGCCGTCGAGGCATTGCCATACACAGGCCGGAACGACTTGCACGTACGTGGAATTGCATTGATGTCTTCGTTTGTAAGAAGCTTAAGGGCACGTTCTCTCGACGCCTGATAATAGTTCGGCCGCTCTTTTCCGCTGCCATCGTGCAGCGTTACGTTCGGACTGAAGTTGTCGCCGGTGAGAAACGCACCAACGATAGCGCCCGACGTAATGCGCGCACGGTTGGCATTCTCGCCTTGGATGCCGCCGGCCTCCTGACGCAATGCCATGACCATGTGGTCAGGGTCGTTGGCCACGTAAAGCTGATTGACCCACCAGCCGTACGAAGCGTTGTTCATCACATACTTGGTATGGTCGATTGTTCCCCACGCGTCGCACGAAATGCGCCGCCCGTGGGCATATTGGTATGGGAACACCGGCGATATGCTAAGGTCGATATATATTCCGTCGCCAGCCTGCTTGAGCAAGAAAGCCATGCCTTCGTTGTATGCCTGCACCCCCGTGTGGCAATCTTTGTTGTACCACGAATCGGCCTCGATAGCGCCGTCCGACATGAAATCGCACTTAAGATACTCTATGCCCCACTGCTTAAACTTCATCATGTCGCTGACGATGAACTGCTTTGTACCTACATGGGTGGGGTCGAGACAGTATGCCCCGTCAACAACCTTAAACCGGCCATGCACTTTCAGGGCAATGTCACGGAAGCGGTACTTGTTGTTTGTGCCCGGCACGTAACTGTTCAAGTCGCCAAACCGACAGAACGAACCGTAATAAAGCCCGGGTATCATATTGTTTTGCTTGCAGTAATCAACGAACTGCCGCACTTGGTCTACAGTCAGATTGTCGTTCCACCATGCGTCGAGGCTCATCACGACCTTGCCTTGCCTGTCGTGGAAACCACGGCTTACGAGATTGTCGCGTATGAAGTCGGCACAGTCGATGACCCCTTGGTATGATATGTCGGTAGACTGCACTCCCCACGAACTCCAGCCGTAAGGGGCGCCACCGGCCCACTCACGCTTTGGCGCCACCATGGTGCAAGCCTTTCCAAACGCCTCCATGCCGTCACGCCAGTCGTCAAACCAACCCACGACAAAGCGCGCCGAGCTCACCGTGTCGGCTACTATCGTGCCATGGGGCATCACCCCTTGCTCGCTCAATATAGAGTCGTGGGTATGCTCGTCGGTATATCCGGAAATAAGGGCAAAGCCGTTTACCTTGTCATAATCGGAACACTCCACGTGGACGGCGCTCTTCCACAGGTCGTGGTCTACGGCCCCGGCTACCAGGCCCTCGCGCGTATCGGCATTGTAGATGGCCGTGACGGAATAAGAGTTTGTCTCGCCCAGCAACGGGTTTGAACCGTAACGTATGAACCCATCGTTGTCCCATGGGACAAAAAGCACACGGTTTTGCCGTCCGGAAGGCATGAAGCCAGCCGTATCGCAACTCTTCATCGGCACGGCATAGTTGCTCTCAACGGTTCCGTTGCCAGTCACTTCCAACGATGTGACGAAGTATGGCAGCCCGTCGTAGAACGCGAATGTCTGAACGAGCTCCGTTCCCGACGGCATGGTGTAAGTAATCCTGTAGCAGCTGCCCTCACCGAAGCAGTCGTCCACACTGTAGCGCCCGAAGCCAACGGTCGACGCTTCATACGAGCGCACAGTGTCTGCCCCGACCTTGGCTTCGGCATATACGCCGTCGAAGATGGGGCGCCCGGAATAGCCCACGGACAGCCTCTTGGTAGCCTCGTTGTATTTTATCGCCCAGTTTCCGCCAGTAAAATCTGCCGCCACGGCGCACGCCACCCAAAGGCAACAGGCTGCTATAGATAAACGTCTTTTCATATTTTCTTGAATCTAAACACTTTAACATCCTTTCCAGGCACCTCAACCACATCGTCGATGCCAACCTTGGCGTGGCTCCACAGTTCCTCGACGTCATAACCGGCGCCACGGTCGAGCTGCATCAGGCCGCGGTCGAAGCGGTACACCCGCTTGTCGTCGCCGTAATTGAACACGGCAAGATAAACATCGCCGTTGTCCTCATGTCTCACAAACACACTTTCCGACTGCTCGTTGTCGCCCACCAGCGGCCTGAAAGAACGCCCTGTAGCCATACGGTTGATGTCGGCGTTGGTAAGCAGCCGGCGCGCACGCGATATGGCCATGCTGTCGGCCGAGAAGTCGTCGCCCATAATAAACAGGCCCGTGATGGCGCTCGATGTGATGCGGGCACGGTTCTCGCCCTCGGTGGCATCGCGCAGCACCACATGGTCGGCGTCGTTATACTGATAAACGCGGTCAATCCACCAACCGTACGAAAGGGCGTTCATCGTATACTCAGTGTCCTTTATCTTGTTCCATGCATCGCAGGCTATGCGGCGGCTTTGGGCATACTGCGCGGGGAATATCGGCGAGATGCTCAGGTTGAGATACATGTCTGAGAAAATGCTGTCGAGCAGATGCATGCCGTAGTTGTAGGCTTCCGTGCCGGTGGTTATGCTCCGGTCGTACCACCTGTCGGCCTCCATGCGCCCGTGGGTCATGAAGTCCATCTTGACATATTCATACCCGCACCTCTTGAACAGTTCGTGAGTCTGCTCCATCATGGCGCGGACGGCGGGGTGAGTGGGGTCGATGGCGTAGGCCCCGTCGAGCTCCTGGGGCTGTCCGTTGGCATAGATGTACAGGTCTTTATACTTATACTGCCCCACCCCCGGCACCAGGCCCTCGGGGTTCTTGCCCCAGTCTGTGAACGGAGTCCAATAGATGCACGGCACCTGGTTGTTGCGCCTGCAACGGTCGGCGAAGTCTTTCAGTTCCTCTTCAGAGAAACTGTTCCATCCTGAGTCGAGCCCTATGTACAGCACACCGTCGGCGTTTGTGAACGAACGGTTCTGCAGTTCCTCGGCAAAGAAGTCGGATATGCGCGACGAGTTGGCGTGATTCACCTTGAAGGCCAGGGCGCCCCACGAGTTCCATCCCACAGGCATCGACTTGTCCCACTTGCGCGGGTGAGCCACAACGGCATTGGCCGAGGCAAACCGCTCCATGCCCTCGCGCCAATCGCTGTATACACCTATCATCATGCGCGCCGACGTTACAGAGCGCCCGCTCAACATGCCGTGTGGCAGCCGGTCGCGCGTCAGTGCGTCGGCCACGCCGCTGTAGGCCCTCAACGTCTTAGCGCTGTTGGTCATGTCTACTGCATTTTTCCACCGGTCATGGTCGATGGCGCCTATCACTATGCCCCTGCGGCTGCCGGCGTCATAGATGGATGTCACCTCATACGAGCGCATGGTGTCTGCCGAGAGCGGCCGTGAGGCGAAGCGTATCCAGGCATCGTTGTCGAAGGGGATGAAGAGCATGCGCCTGCCTTCGCCGCATATCAGCGAGTCGGTGCGCTCCATCACCACCGGAGCCATGTAGTTGGTGCTTACCCCACTGTCGGAAGCCACGCTGATGTCGGTGAGCAAATAGTCGTAATAAAGATAGAAAGTCTGCGTCAGCACGGGCAAAGCGGGGTCGGTGTAGGTTATCGTCCACTTCTTGCCTTTGCCAAAACCGTCTTTTATCCGCTCTTCTTTGAAAGAGTGCTTGCCGTAGGCCTGGGTGTTGACCAGGCGGTCGCCCAGTTTGTACTCTGCCGTCATTCCACGCACCACCCAAGTGTTGCCATGGCGGATGTCGACGCCTTTGTCGAAGGCGAGCTTCCAGTCTTCTTCTGTCACATTGGCTCCCCTGCCACAGCCTGCCAAGGCCATGGACGCCAACAGCGCAATCGTTGATATTCTTATCACATTCATTCTGAAATAGATGTTTTAGTGGTTTTGCACACAAAGTTAAGAAAAACGCCATGCAATCACGGTGAACATACGTACCATTATATATAAACTTTGTCGAAATAAAACCCCATTTTTACGTATTTTGCACTACTTGAAACAAATGCCACCGGCTGCAGCGGCCGCCGTGGCCGCTGCAGCCCACGCGCCCACTGCCTGCCGTAACGGTTGCCCGCGGCGCACACAGCGAAAAGGCCTGGGACAGAGCGGTTTTCAAAACGGCCGACATCGCAATGCGAAACGGCCCGTTTTGTGATGCGAAACGGCCCGTCCGGCCTTGCCGTCCGGGCCGTTCTGCTTTCCTGACAAACCACGGTGCCCATACGGTTGCCACGCGCCGCCACAGCCAGGCCGCGGCCATGTGGGGCCAGGGGGCACTTTTGCCATAAATGGGGCGACGGCCAGACACTACGGCCAGACGCAAAGCGGCAGCGCGCAACCCTCACAACTCATGGCGTCGGGTATGCCGCTGCCGCCCTGCAGGCCGTGGCCGGGACACGCCCGAGCCCCGTAAACGACAGGGCCCGGCGTAAGCAGTAACGTCAGTCTTTCTTTTGTGCAAACTCTTTGGGAGTCATGCCAAACTGCTTCTGGAACAACTTGATGAAATACGACGGCGAGTTGATGCCCACCATCTCGCACACTTCGTTGGCCCTGTATCCTTTCTCGCGGATAAGCTCGGCAGCTTTCTTCAGGCGTATGAGCCTGATGAAGTCTATCGGTGTCATGTCGCTCACCTCCTTGATTTTCCTGTGCAGCGAGCTGCGGCTGATGCACATTTCCGACGCCAGCTGCTCGACATTAAACTCAGGCGAGCGTATGTTCTTCGTTATTAGCTCCGTTATCCTGCTAATAAACTGCTCATCTACCTTGCTTATACCCGACGACTGCACCGGCAAGTATGGCTTCTTGACAAAGCTCTCGCGCTCGCGCTTGCGGTTGAGCAGCAGCGTCTCGACCTGCGTGAGCAGGTGAACAAACGAGAAAGGCTTTTCGATGTAAGCGTCGGCACCGGCCCGCAAGCCATCCAGGCGGTTGTCGAGCGTCTGCTTGGCGGTGAGCATCACCACCGGGATGTGGCTCGTCTCGATGTCTTCCTTGAGCCTGCGGCACATCTCAAGCCCGTCCATCTCGGGCATCATCACGTCGCTCACAACCAGGTCTACGTGCTCGCGGTGGGCCTTGGCCAAGCCCTGCACTCCGTTCTTTGCCGTCAACACGCTGTAATGGGGCGCCAAACCGTCGGCTATCATCCCCATCACCTCTTCGTTGTCTTCAACAACCAGTATGGTATAACCCTTGGTGCTGCCAGGCGACACATGCGTCTCTTCGGCGTAGTTCTCCAGCGACGGGTCGGCAGACATCTGCGGCTGCGGGGCCTCGCCGTCGATGTCTATCACGTGGTCTTGCCTTAGCGGCAGTACCAGCACAAACTCGTTATACTCCGACGCGGTGTCGAGCTCGAGCGTGCCGTTGTGCATCTCGGCCAGCGAGCGTGCCATAGGCAGGCCCAGGCCCGAGCCCGACTGGGTGTGGGTGGTGTCAAGTTGTGTGAATGGCTTGAATATCTCACCGGCCTTTTCGGCAGGAATCTTCTGCCCGTCGTTGACCACACGCACCGTCAGCCTGTCGCCGCTGGCAGCGACGGTTACCTGGATAAACGTCTCCGAGTATTTCCTGGCGTTGTTGAGCAGGTTGCTCATTATCTTGGTCACGGCCTCGCGGTCGGCCTGCAGCACTATCCCGTCGTCCTTGATGTCAAGGCTTATGGTCTTGTGCATGCGGTTTATGGTAGGCTCGAAGCGCTCTACAATGCCCGTCACCAGCTCGCCCAGGTTGATGTTGGTGAAGTTTGGCGTTATGCCGTTAGAGTTTACCTTGCGGAAGTCGAGCAACTGGTTGATCAGGTTAAGCAGCCTCTTTGTGTTCTTCTCTATCGCCCCGATGTTCTTCTGCACCACCGGGTTGGCCACATGCTGCTCTGCAATGTTCTCAACCGAGCCATTGATGAGCGTGAGCGGTGTCCTGATTTCGTGCGTAATGTTGGTAAAGAAGTTGATTTTCGACTGAAGCAGCTCCTTCTCTTTCTCCTCGACGAAACGCGCCGTGCGCTCTTTCTCCTTGGCCTTCTGCCTGTTCTGCATAAACCTGTAGACCAGCAGCGCCGCCACCACGGCCATAATGAAGTAAACTATCTTCATCGGCAGCGACGAATACCACGGATGGGCCACGTCTACCACAAGCTCTGTGACAGGCCCTCCGCCGACCATGCGCACCCTGAACGTGTATTTTCCGGGCGACAGGCGCGAGAACCCAATGTCCGACTTGTCGTGAACAGGTATCCAATCCTTGTCGATGCCGCTCAGCTGATATTCGTAGTTGGTGCTCTCGACGCCCGAATAGTTGAGAGACGACACGCTTAGCTGTATGTTTGAAAAGTCGTATGGCAGGTGTATCTCGCCCGCCTCGATGATATTTACGCGCAATACTCCGCCCTGTTCCGGGAAGACATCCTTGCCGTCAACCCTGAGGTTGGTTATCAGCACGCGGTCAAGGCTGTCCTTGCCGGCCAGCTGCGGATTGAAGGCAATGAGCCCGTTGGTGCCTCCGACATAGAATGTGCCGTCGTGTCCAGCCACTGCCGACTTATAGTTATACTGGTTTCCGGGCAGCCCGTTGTTGTTGTAGTACACCGTTATGCGCCCTGTGCGCGGGTCACGACACACCAGCCCGTTGTTTGTGCCGAACCAAATACGATGCAAAGAGTCCTCGAGCACCTTGTAGGTCACGTCGTCTGGCAACCCGTCGTCCTTGCCGATGGTAGTGAACGCGCCTTTCGCGGGGTCGTACGACACAAGCCCGCCACGGTCGGTTCCAAACCACAGGCAGCCACTATGGTCGATAGATATGCTCGAAACGTCGTTCGACTTTATTTCGCCCGTCTTCACCTGGAATTGCTTCTGCCGCCACGACTTGGCTTCGAGCCTGAAAATGCCACTGCCAATGGTTGCCACCCATATATTGCCGAACCTGTCTTGCGATATGTCTTGCACAAAAATGTCGGGCAACACGGTCACTTTGTTGAAGCGCATACCGGCACTCTTGATGTAAAGGCCGGCTCCGGTGCCCAGCCACACGTTGCCCTCGCGGTCTTTGAACAAAGCGTACACGGAGCCTTCGCTATGCAAACCGAGGTCTTTCGGCGAGTAGTGCATGATGTCGTGTGTGCTCACGCTGATTATGTCAAGGCCATTCTTAAACAGTCCCGACCACACCATGTCGCCGTCGACCATAAGCGCCAGGCGGTTGGTGCCACCCTTGTAATGAGGCGTGTTAAGCGTAAGGAAATCCTGGGTGGCAGGCCTGAATATGTTGATTTTGCCCTCTTCGGTGGCAATCCATATATGCCCGTTGGCGTCGCATTGCATTTCGCGGATATGCTTGTTGCTCAAAGAGTTGGCCCGAGCCAGCGGCACGTAACTGTAGAAGTGCAGCCCCGCCCGCGGCATATAGTCGACACCGCTCTGCATGGTGCCTATCCACAGACCGCCATCACGGTCGCGGTAAAGTTCGCATATCATGTTGTCAGACAGACAGTTGGGCGACAGGCCGTTCTCATGTATGCGCTGCTCCGTACGTTTCTTTTCGTTCACGATATAAAGTCCGTCCTGAGTAGCGACGAAAATGTTGTCTCCATCAACGTTGAGTGCCCTGATTATCTTGTAGTGAACGTTCGGGGCGTCGACCACAGCCATCTCTTTTGTCTTGGGATTAAACTTTTTCAACTGCCCCATGTGCTCACCCAACAGCATCCACTCGCCATAGTTCACCATCGTATATATGTGCTGTCCGGCCAGGCTTCCCAACACTCTGCGCACGTGGCCCGTATGTTCGTCGAGCAGGAAGACGCCCTGCCCGGCTGTGCCAATCCACACCTCGCCGTCCGGACGCAGGCAGAAGCACTGCGGGTTATACGATCCGTCGTCGGAGGAACCGCGGGTGGTGTAACGCCTCAACGTCTCCGTCGACGGGTCATAACGGAACACCCCCTCATCCGGCGAGGCTATCCAGATGCGCCCTTCCCTATCGGCCTCTATCTGGGCAATCCAGTTTCTCACCTGCTTACCGTCTTGGGAGACGACGTCCAACGACGAAAACGTCTCGCTTGTGAAGTCAAACAGGAACACACCCTTGTCTGTTCCTACCCACAGGCGCCTGCGGTCGTCTTCAAACAAAGCCGACACGTTGTGGTTGCCGCGCCCGGTCTTCAAGTCGTCAACATCGTAATGGCGCAGCGAACGGCCGTCATATCGGTTGAGACCGTTCTTTGTTCCAAGCCATATCAGCCCCCAATGGTCTTGCACAATGGCTTTAACACTGTTTTCCGACAGCCCGTCGCGACTGTCCAAATGAGTGAAATAATATAATAGATTAGCGTCTATTGCAGCCACTTCCGTACGCTGGAATAAAAGCATCGACAATGCCCAAACAAGGCAAAACGCCGTTCTGAATCTCTTCATTTCTATCGGTAGATAATTATTGGTGGCGTAAAGGTACTAAAAAAATATTGAATTTGACAAAATATAGACATTATTTTCATCTGCAACGGCTGCAGCCATGCAAACTCATGCCAACAGCAATTAGCATTAAAACAAACCGTTCAAGACATTATTTTGATAATCCGAACCCCAACAGACAACTTCAATCACTTGCATCTATCTATGTTTTACAACTCCAGGCAGGTGCATCCCAATGAAACTTTTCATTACATTTGCAATCCATCGAGGCAACGCCGTGAGCCCGACGTACGCCATCTGTGCAGGAGCTACCAATGCCACGCCTCGGCACCGGGTGGCCAACAGCACAAACAAGAAACCGTTTCTGCAAATGGAAAACCACCTGCAGAAACAGTTTCCATTGCCTTGCCACAACATGAAACCACATCAGCGGACTCGTGGTTTGCTGTCAAGCCAGATGTCAAGCTGCCCTCCGCTAACAAACTCGGCATGCGTTATGGCCGGCCGCTGCCGCCCCACTCCATTGAGACTGATGCGCCTTATGTAACAATTGTCGGCGCCATTGTTATGCGTGACAATGCGGAACTCACGACCACTGCAATAATCCGGGTGCAGCTTGATGGTAACCTTGTCGAATATAGGGGCAGTGACATCATAGTAGGAATTGCATCCCGACCCGCCGTCGATGGCAAACAGACCTATCGACATAAGCGCCGACAAACTGGATATCTGGCCCTGGTCCTCATCGTTGCCGCCGTAACCTTTGTCGGGAGTCACCCCTCCGTAGGTCTGGCGACGCACCCTTCTCACCCAATACTGGGTCAGGTCGGGCCGCCCGGCATGGGCGAATACATGTGCGTTGCTAAGCCCCGGCTGGTTGGAATAGTTGACATAGCCATTGCCATAGCCTGAAACGAAGTCATCCTTAGCCGACTGCCGGAACGCAAAGTCGAGGCGGCTGCACAGCGAGTCGTTGCCTCCCATCAGTTCGGCAAGTCCCTTTATGTCGTGCGAAAGGCCGAACGTAGCCTGCCACGCGTTGGCTTCCTCGTAGCCCCAACTGTCCATCGGGTCTGTGTGCAGCCACCCTCCTTCACGAGTTCGCGGCAACACAAGCCCCAGCTGCCTGTTGAACGAGGCCTTCCATCCGGCCGAACGACGGTAATACCGCTGCGCGATGTCACGGCGTTGCAGCCTCGACGCCATCTCTGCCAGCGCCCAATCTTCAAACGACCACTGTATGGTCAGCCCTGCCGCATTGGGCACATAGCCGTGCTGTTCGTAGAAGCGCAGGTCGTCGTCCTGGCCGTATGCGAGCATACCTCCGGGCTCGTGGTTGCGCACTATCTCGCGCAAGGCAACATCGGGAGAGAACTTCCGGCAGATGCCACGCTGGTATGCGCTGGTTATAAGCGACGTGGCTGGGCATCCGCTCATGATAAACGAATAGCCCCCGCACACGGCCCGCGCGCCAAAAGCCCCCCGTTGAGCGAGTATTGCAGGAACGATGCGGCGAAATCATCAAGCACATCTGGATATGCAAGCCCCCACATGATGTTAAGGTTCCACTGCGACAACCACAGGGCATCGCTGTTGTACATGTGGAAAGGGCCGTCAAGGTGGCGCACAACGAGGCGTGCACCCCTGACGTGCTTGCCATCCGGCCGTCCGCCACGCGTGTAGTCAGGGTAGTCGCCGCTCCTGTCGTCGAGCTTGTGGCGCCCCAACAGCGTGTGCCACAGGTCGGTATAAAACTTCACGCGGTCTGCCTCCGTGCCACCGCTGACGTCGATACGCCCCAGCATGTCGTTCCATTCGCGTTGTGAGGCGGCACGGGTGGCGTCGAAGTAAAAGCCTTCAATCTCGCCGAGGTTGCGTTCGGCGTTGTCCAGGCCGGTATAGCTGACGGCCATCTTTAGCATCAACTGCTCGCCGGCCTCCACCTTATAGCACGCCGAGACACCGGCAACGGGCGCATCGCTGTAGCTCATGCCTTCGTTGCGGGGCGTGGCCTTGGTGTCGGCCACGAGGCTGTCGGCCATTGCCCCGAACGGCCTCAGAGCATCGAACGGACG
Source organism: Marseilla massiliensis (assembly GCF_016899955.1). Classification (GTDB taxonomy): domain Bacteria; phylum Bacteroidota; class Bacteroidia; order Bacteroidales; family Bacteroidaceae; genus Prevotella; species Prevotella intestinigallinarum. Next base: position 20,278 of record NZ_JACJJL010000005.1, read on the forward strand.
GCTGAACTCTGCAGCAAAAAACATCCTGACAACGTCGGGGCCGCCCCAGAGCCTGCCGGTAGTGTCGAAATAGCCCGCTATGCGACTGCCCTCAACCTTTGTCACATGCGCATTGACCATGGTCGACGTGCCGACATAGCCTCCCAGGTTGAGCAGAATGGCCGCATCATCGGCCTCGGTGAATGTCATGCGGTAAAGAGAAGCACGGTCGGTGTTGGTCTGCTCTACCCACACGTTGTACCTGTCGAGAAACTGCCTGTGGTAAGCCGGTTGCACAATCTCACCGTCGTGGCTGAAAGCCGACTTCCATGCCGACTCGCCGGCACCGGCGTCTACGCTCCCTGTTGTAGGCATGAGACATCGGCCGGAGAGCATCCAAGCATGCACTTGCGGGAAACCCAGCACCACATTGTCATTGTAATTGTAGCCTCCGCCGCCCTGGTTCTTGTTGCGGGTGAGCGGTGCTGCAGATATCATGCCGAACGGCTGAGAGCCCGTGGCGAAGAAAAAGTAACGCCCGCGTGTGGTCTCTATGTACGGGTCGACGGCCGTCAAGCAATCCGAAGGCGGGCCATAGACTTCAATCTCAGACAGCCCGAGGTTGCTGCCGTTGCCGTCGGTGACCTCGAAACGAAGGCTCCTGGTGCGTTTCGCCGGAAACTCTACCACACAGGGAGCGCCATTGTCTGGTATGGCACGCACCAGGACACGGCTTCCATCGTCGAACACCAGCTCGCCTCCGGCAGTGTGCGACTGCTCGCCGGGTATGTCGTAAAGCAACACCTTGCTTACTACCACGCTCTCATCCCAGTCGAGTTGAATCCAAGGATAGTCGATGACGCCCCAGAAAGTGACGGTGCTGGCCGACACCCAAGCCCCGCTGCCATTGACACGTATGCGTCCGTCGACGGCGTTTGACGCCGGTTCCTTCTCCGACGAAGCCGTGGCATGGGCCCAAACACCTATGTTATAGGTCGTGGCACGGCCGCCGGCAACAGCAAGCCACGCCAAACCCAACAAACATACAAGCCGTGCCACACGCCCCACACGCGGCACAATACAGAGCAATGCCATGGCCGCCACATTTGAAAAGCGTTCAGTCTTCATAGCCATCACCCAATGTTGTTATCTCCAATTCATGGCTGAAAGTGGCCAAGTCTTTGGAAGTCGTGACGTGAACAGTGCGCTTCTGCCCTGGCAGCAAGTCGAAATAGTTGTCAGAGAAGAAGTTGTCGATGCCCTTTATCTTCATGAACACCGCCCTGGCGAATATGTCTGAGCGCAGCGTTACGTCGTAGCCGTCGGCAGAGGCCACTATACCGGTTTCTATCTTCGGCTTCCTGTAAGCCATGTATTTCTGCCTCAACGGGTAAGCAATGTTGTAATACGTCTTTCCCCCGGTCTTGAATGTTATGTAAAAGAACACATTCGCCGGGTTCTCGCCACCCAACATGTCGGCCACGCGGACAGTTCCGGCATCGACGGCGCAGTTTTTGGGAAGGCTCACTTTCTCGGTCTTCTCCCACACCACGTCACCGTCGATGGTCATGGCCTGCACCCTAAGGATGCCGTTGGCGGCCGAACGGCGGTCGTTGACGAGTTTCACCTCAAGCACCTTGCGCCCAATGGCCACGTCGGACGAAGACTTCACGCCGGTGTCTTCCTGTCCGGGCAGTGCAGCCACCTGCCTGTTGCCGTGCGCCTTGGCGTCGTCGGCCTTGACACGCGGCGACACCAGTATGTCGTCGTAAGCCTTTTTGGTGACATAATGCAACGCTTTCCACCGCCCGTAATAGTCGCGGCTGCTCCACGAGGCCACCGGCCAGCAGTCGTTGAGCTGCCATACGAGCCCTCCCATGCAGTATGGCCGGTCGCGGCGGAAAGCCTCCATGCCCATCTTCACGGCGTCGGCCTGCAGCACCTGGCTCACATAAAGAAACGCCTTGAAGTCGTCGGGCACCCTATAGTCGCGCCTCATGTACTCCTCAATGCGGTGGTTGGCATACGTGCCGGCCTTCTGGTGGGCCATCATCACCTCCGAATAGATGTCGTGGTCGCGCGGGTCGGGATTGAACTTCAGCACCGACTCATATTCGGGGAACGACTGGAAGCCGTATTCCGACTGAAACCTGACATGGTGGTCGAAGTATGCCTCGATGGGGTCTCCGCCATGCCACACGCCCCAATAGTGGTCGTCGCCGTTCACTCCGTCGGATGGTGTATCCTCAAACGCCCATGGCGACGACGGCCTGTAGGCCGTTCCGCCCCCGTATAGGCTCACCACCTCGGGCAGAACCTCGTAGAATATGCTGCGCTGCATCTTCCACACTCGTTCGCCCTGGCCCATCTCGTCGAAGTAGCGCTTCTTGCCTCCCCATCCAAACCACACATCCTGCTCCTCGTTGTTGCCCGCGTAGACGGCTATGCAGGCATGGTTGCGCAGCCGCCTCACGTTGTCGATGGCCTCTTGCCTTATGGTTGCAAGGAAGGCTGAGTCGACCTCGTATGTCTGGCAGGCAAACATAAAGTCCTGCCAAACCAGTATGCCCATCTCGTCGCAGTAGTTGTAGAAGGCGTCGTCTTCGTAAATCCCGCCTCCCCAGACGCGTATCATGTTCATGTTTACGTCGGCGGCGTCTTTCACCACCCGCCGGTAGATGCTGTCATTGAGCCTCGACAGGAAGTTGTCGTTGGGCACCATGTTTGAGCCCTTGGCATATAGCGGCTCGCCGTTGAGCTCGAAATACAGGTTGTGGCCGTGCTCGTCTTTGTCGTTGTGCAGCTTCAGCGAGCGTATTCCAAGCCTTGTGGCCACGGTGTCTCGGCATCCCGCGTCGAGCATTGCCACCATTTTTGTGAGGTATGGCTCCCCGAGCCCGTTGGTCCACCACAGGCGCGGGCGGTTGACAGTATAGTCGAGAGCAATCTTGTTGATGCCTTTCGACAGCGATACCGTACGGCCGGCCACCCGCCTGCCGTCGGCGCAGATGGCCACTTTGGCCCTTTCGACGGGGCGGTCGGCCTCAACCTCAACCACAGTGCGCAGCTTTGCGCGGGCCTTGGTAACATCTTTCTGTATGTACCACACGTCGGCAATGCGCGCATCGCTCCAAGTCTCGAGCACAACAGGCCGCCAAATGCCGAAGGTGACAAGGCGCGGCCCCCAGTCCCAGCCATATTCAAAACCGGCAGTACGGGCAAATGGCGAAATGGTCTTGTCGAAAATGCCGCCTATCTGCGAGTGGTCGGGCCCGGTGTTGTGACGGTATGGCAGCGCGTCGAACTTAGGTATGTTCCGCCTGATGGGGCTTTTGAAGTACACCTCGAGCAGGTTTTCGCCCTCCTTGAGTATGCCTTTCACGTTGCAACGCCACTCGCGGTGCATGTTGTCGGCCTCGCAGATGCGCTGATGGTTGAGGTAAACATCGGCATAGGTGTCGAGCCCCTTGAACACAATCACCTGGTTGGTTGCCGACAGTTCGCTCACGGTGGGCGTAAATCGCGTCTCATACATCCAGTCTTCCTTGTCGACCCACTGCACCGCGCGCTCGTTGAGCCTGAAAAACGGGTCGTCTATAATGCGTTCACGCATGAGGTCGAGATGGGTGTTGCCCGGGACACGGGCCGGATGCCATATCTCCGAACTGCCCTGTCGGAAGCGCCAGCCGTCGTGAAGCGTGCGCTGGCATACTGATGCCGCGGCCGATGCGGCAAGGGCGAACAAGGCCAAGAAGGCCATAAAATGTAGTTTCATTTTGGTTTTCAGTTATTTGTTAGTGTCAATAATTCCGTTTTTGGAAACGCTTTCCTTTCGGATTCGCAACAGGTTGAGCTTCAACACGTTGCGAAACAGGTTGTTTTAGTTTGCAAAACGACCCGTTCCAAGTGGTGAAACGCGCCGTTTTGCAAACTCATTGAGGCCAAATGAGAAGATGACTATGTCAAGGCACAGTGGCTTGACCGATGGCGCCCGACGCCGGCAACGACAAAAGGCCATGCGCACTGCGGCCAGGAACAAATGTCTGTCGGGCTGATTGTGACATTCATCCCAGCAATGAGGCATGGCTCAGAGCAGTGTAAAAGGCACGCCGGCCTTAAGCTCTACCGTCTTCTCCTTGCCGTTCACCCTGACGCTCACCGTCTGGTCTACGCGCGAACGCAGCGTGGCCGACACCACCTTTCGGTTCTTCCATGCAAAGTCGGCCTCAATGCCGCCGCGTGCGCACACGCCCTTTATGCTTCCGTTCTTCCATGCCTTAGGCAGGGCGGGCAGGAAGTTGAGCATGCCGTCGTAGCTCTGCAGCAGCATCTCGCATACCCCTGCCACTGCGGCTTCGGTGGCGTCGAACGAGAAGATGTCGCTCTCGGCCCCGGCAATGCCTGCCGGCGACACGGTCATCAGGTTCTCGCGCATGAAGCCTGTGTATAGTCCCTTGAGGCTCTCGTAGGCCTTTTCGCCATCGAGCAGGCGTGCGTAGAAGTTGATGTTGTTGCCACGTGTCCACTCGGTGTCTTCCCAGTTGGCATGAGAAGTCTGGTTTTCCAGGAACAGCCTGCATCCCTCGGCCAGCCCAGGCGTCTTGAATGGCGAAATCTGCCCGAAGGGATAGAGTGCCAGCAGGTGTGAGGCATGGCGATGCGAAGGGTCGTCGCGCACGACGTCGAGATACCATTCGGCCAGTTCCCCGTTGTCGAGCAACCGCAACGGTGGCAGTTTCTTGATGTCGCGCTGCAAGCGTCGGCTGAAGTCGTCGTCGATGCCGAGAATCTTGGCCGACTGTATGCACGCATTGTAAATGTCGTATATCACGGCACGGTCTATCGTGGGCATCATCGACAGCGAGTATCCCCTGCCGTCGGCCCCCCTGAACCCGTTCTCGGGCGATATGCTCGGGCCGCTGAGCAGGTAGCCCGTCTTCGGGTCTTCCACCATGTAGTCTACAAAAAACTGAGCCGTCTCCTTGAGCAACGGGTAGCCAACCTCACGCAGGTAGTCCTTGTCGAGGGTGTATTCATAGTGAGTCCACAGGTGCGTGGCCATCCATGCGCCGGCCGTCACGTTCATAGCCCAGCTGCATGCGCTGCCCGGTGCCGTGTCGCCCCACACGTTGTTGATGGTGTGTGCCACCCATCCGCCGCAACCGTACATCTTGCGCGCCGTCACGCTGCCATACTTGGCCAGCAGTCCGATGTAGGTAAAGAGCGGGGCATTTGTCTCGGCCATGTTGGCAATATTGGCGCTCCAGTAGTTTTGCTGTATGTTTATGTCAAGATGGTAGTCGCATGTCCACGGCATGTTGCACGCCAGGTTGTCATTCCATATCCCCTGAAGGTTTGACGGCAGCGGCGAGTTTTCGCGCGACGACGATATCTGCATGTACCTCCCGTATTTGAAGAAAAGGGCGTCGAACGCCGGGTTCGACAGTCCCTTGTGTGCCTCGGCAAACATCTCGTCGGTAGTATTGGCATCTGTCGTTGGCCGGCCGAGGTCTATGTCCATGCGGTCGAATATGGCCTTGAAGTCGGCCACATGCTCCCTTTTCAGCTCATCGTATGGCCTTGACGCCGCCGTCTCTACCGTATTGAGGCACTGGCTGCGGTAGTTAAGGTTCTGGAAATCGGTGCGGATGTCGACGATGATGGTCATGGCGTCGGCCCTGTCCACCACCAGCCTGTCGCCCACGGCACGCACACTGCCACCGTCGGCCATCACCCTGACAATGCCCCTGAATCTCACCCCGCCCTCGCCGTTCTTGTCGAAGCGCGCGTCGCCGGTAATGTCTATCTGGTTGGCGCGGGCAGTCACCTCGGAATGGCGCAACATGCGCATCGACACCGTGGCGCTTAGGGCGTGAGCCTTGTCGGCCGTATACCTGACCACAAGGGCCTGTGCCGGGTTCGACGCGAAATACTCTCGGCTGAAGCGCGTGCCTCCGCAGACAAAGCCAACTCGAGCCACGGCCTCGTCGAGGGCCAGTTCACGCCGGTAGCCACTAACATCGCCGCCGACGGTCCCTATGAGCAGGTCGCCGAAAGGCAGGTTAGTACCAAACGACTTGCCGTGGCCACACAGGTACTGCCACCCGAGGTCGTTGCCGCGCTTGTAGTCGCCGCTAAGAAAAGCCTCGCGCATCTCGCGCAACCTGTCGGGGCCACACAGGTTGTTGGCCTCAGGGTCGGGCTGGCCCGACCACATGGTAACCTCGTTGAGGGCTATGGTCTCGACATCTGTGCCTCCGTAAACCATTGCCCCCAACCTGCCGTTGCCCAACGGCAGCGCCCCCATCCACTTCGCCGATGGCCGCGAGTAGACCAGGGCCGGCTTCGAGTCGGCAGCCATGACCTCGATGCCGAGCATGGCGGAAAGAACAATCGTGATAACTTGCTTTACTTTCATAAATAATCAATTGGTTTTGTTTTACTACTGCCGCAAAATTACTTTGTTATATATTGTTTGGCGTATCGTGCACGGCCATAAAATGGAAAGATTGTTTCATTCGTAGCTCTCTTGCAACATTCATTATATTTTCTGGCGCGAATCATTATCACGCCTATACATAATATGTATTACTTTTGTCGAAAGTTTTAGATAACTAACCTTTTTTATATGAAAAGATATCAATATTCTCGCCCTTTCCGATGGTCGGCCACAGTGGCCGGAATGCTAATCGCCGCGGGACTAGGGCTTGCCTCGTGCTCTGACAATTACGAATACGAGGACAAAGAACCCGACTTCCTCGGAGCAAGCATCTATGACTATCTGCAGCAAGAGGGCAATTTCAAAACCTACCTGAGACTGGTCGACGACCTGAACTACCAACAGGTGCTGAAGCTTACCGGCTCAAAGACGGTATTCCCGGCCCGCGACGATGCCTGGCAACGTTTCTTCGACGGAGGCAACCCCTACGGAGTGACGTCCTACGAACAACTCACGCCGGCACAGAAGCGAAGCCTGCTCAACGCCAGCACGATAAACATGGCCTATCTGGCATACATGCTGGCCAACACCAGCGACGCCGAAAACCAAAGCGGCGAGGGCACAGCCGTGCGCAGGGCCACACAGTACTCTTACCTTGACAGCATACAGAGGTGCACCGACGCAAGGCAGCTCGAAGCGCCATTCTGGACGAAGTACAGCAAGAAGGGGGTGATGCTGGCCGACAACGGCGACACTTACATGGTGCACTTCACACCGCAACACACAGCCGCCAACAAAATACCCGACGAAGACATGACGCTCATACTGGGCAGCCGGTATAGCAACCAAGACGTATATATCAATGGTTCGCGCGTGGAACAAAAAGACATCACATGCAAGAATGGCTACGTGCACGTGGTTTCCGACGTACTCACGCCCAACTCACCGATGAGCTATGTCATCAACCACAACGGGCAGACCGACGAGTTTGCACGGCTAATGGAGCGGTTCTCGGCCCCGTTCTACAGCAGCAGGCAGACAGATGCCGTACACCAACTGTATGACGGCAGCGACGCAAGCCACCCGCTGATAACCGACTCCATATTCGTGAAGAGGTACTTCACGGAGTCTTCTCCCCTCGACCCGGCCGACAACGACATGACAAGCTACGGGCTGTTGTACTATGACCCGGCCGACAACAGTTACTCGTCGATGCAAGACATGGGTGTCATGTTCGTTCCCACCGACCGTGCAATGGACGAATACATCAACGGCGGCAAAGGCTCTTACCTTAAAGATGCCTACGGCACATGGGACAACGTGCCCACCCAGCTGCTGGCCATGTTTGTGAAAAACCACCAGAAGAAGTCGTTCATGTCGTCATTGCCGTCTATGTGGGGCAGCATGAACGACGAATCGTCGTTTGCAATGCACGTCGACAAAGGAGACATCCTTAAATCTTATGTCTGCGGCAACGGCATTGTATATGTTACCAACAAGGTTTACCCGCCCATCGACTACCAAAGCGTATACGCATCGGTGATGACCAACGCGAAGACGAAGATAATGAACTGGGCACTGCAAGACCGCGACATGAAGTTCTATCTGTACCTGCGCTCTATGGAGAACATGTACAACCTGCTCGTGCCAACCGACAAGGCACTTGAAAACTACCGCGACCCGCTGAGCTGGGCCAAGGGGCGCAGCCAGAGGGAGATATGGGCTTTCCGCTACGACGACACCAAAGACCAACCCGTGACGGCCGATGTATACTCGGTGAACGACGACGGCTCTAAGGGAGAATACAAGCGCACGATTGAAGATGCCGCCATACTGCGCAACAGGCTCTACGACATCTGCGACTGCCACATCATAGTTGGCGAGAAAGCCGAAGACGGCACAATGAGCGGCTTTGTTGACGACGGCTCGCACCACTTCTACCAGTCGAAGGGCGGGAGCACGATACGCGTCAGCGGCACGGGTGCCAACATGACCGTGAGCGGCGGCGGCGACATCGAGCAGGGCATGCCTGCCGCAAGGCAGGTAAGCCGCTATGACGCCGACAACGGCCGCTGCTATGTCATAGACCGCATGATTCACGACCCTGTAAACTCTGTATACGCCAACATGCAGGCACACAAGGAGTTTTCCAAGTTCTTCGAACTGCTCAACGGCAACGACATGATTTTCCGCATATTCGAGGACGACCCTGAGATTAAAAGCATTTTCTCGCTCAACACCACGTCGTCGTCAGGACTCGGCAATGTGGTCAGCTCGTTCGGAAACTTCCAATATACAGTGTTCGTGCCTACCAACGAGGCCGTCGACGAGGCGTTTGCCAAAGACCCTACACTGCACACCTGGAACGAGATAGCCGAACAGACCGACACAAAGACACAGCACCAATGGGCCCTGAGGCTCATACGCTTCCTGAAATACCATTTCGTGGACAACTCTACCTACGTCGACTCGCAGCCCTTTGGCACGCGCACGTTTGAAACGGCGGCACGCTCAAACAGCGGACGATTCCAGAAAATAGACATCAGCAGCAACGGGCAGAACCTGAGCATCACCGACAGCAAGGGCAACGTGGCCCATGTGGTGAAGACAGCCGGGCTGTACAACCTGCAAAGCCGCGACATCATCGTTAACAGCAACGACTACCGAACAGCCACGCAGCTGGTTTCCTCGTCGCAATCAGTCATTCACTTGGTAGACCGAGCATTAATACCAGAATAATAATATGAAAAAGAAAATATTGACAATCATGTTACTGGCTGTCACGGCCTTGGCCGCACAGGCGCAGGGAGTGATGATAACAGGAAAAGTGACTACCACCGACGGCGAGTGCATAGGAGCCACCGTGGTGGAGCAAGACAAGGGAGGCCGCATTGTGTCGTCGGCAGTCACCGACATCAACGGCAACTTCTCGCTGCAACTGAAGAACCCCGACAACTCACTGAAGGTGACATACGTGGGCTGCAAGCCGCAGACACTGCCCATAAAGGCGCGCCGGCGCTTCGACATAAAACTCAACGACGACAGCCAGACCATTGCCGAGGTGCAGGTGAAAGGCAGGAAACGCACCAGCGAAGGCGGGTTCAGCATACCGGTGAGAGAGATTTCGGGAGCACAGCAAACTATTTCGATGAAGACGTTTGAAGGCATGTCTGTGGCATCGGTTGACGAAGCCCTGCAGGGCCGAATAGCGGGCCTCGACATTGTGGGCAACTCCGGCGACCTTGGCAGCGGCAGCTCGTTGAGGGTGAGAGGAACAACGTCGATAAACTCTAACTCCGAACCGCTAATCCTTCTCAACGACATTCCGTTCGACAGCCAGGTTGACGCATCGTTCGACTACAACACTGCGTCTAACGATGACTTTGCCACCCTGCTGAGCATATCGCCCGACGACATTGAGGAAATAACGGTGCTGAAAGACGGAGCTGCGTGCGCAATATGGGGAGCACGCGGCGCAAACGGCATCATATCGATAAAGACGAAGAAAGGCGTCACCGGCCCTACGCGTGTGACTTATTCGTACCGTCTGTCGGGCTCGTGGCAACCCAAAGGCATGGAAATGCTCAACGGCGACGACTACACAATGCTCATGAAGCAGGCTTACTTCAACCGCAACCAGGACGAAAACGAAAGCAACATACCGGAGTTTAACTACGACCAAAACTTCTCTGAATACGAGCAATACAACAACAACACCGACTGGGTGAAGGAGGTGTCGCAGTTCGGGTGGACACACGACCACACGCTCGCCTTTAGCGGAGGAGGCGAGAAAGCCAAGTTCCGCGCGTCGATAGGATACTACAGCCAGACCGGAACGGTGATAGAGCAGAAGCTCGACCGGCTGTCGACACGCATGAACTTGGAATACCAGGTGAGCGACAGGCTTAAGTTCACCTCGGACTTCTCGATGACATACACCAACAACAACCGAAACTACGAACAACAAGACCCTTACGACAGCTACAAGACGATGGGACTGCTCGACGTGGCTTACAGAAAGCTGCCCAACGTGGGCATCTACAGGCAAGACGCCAACGGCAACGATACTGACGTGTATTACAACATACTGCCAACATCGAACCTCGCCTCGTCACAGCAAGACCTGCTAAACCCCGTTGCTGTGGCCCACCTGGCCAGGAACGTACAGAAAAACATGCGCGTCATACCCACGCTGCGCATACAATATGACTTCATCGAACCCACCGACAACCAGCGACTGAGGTATAACGGATATGTTACTTTCGACATTGAGAACTACAAGATAAAACGTTTCCTGCCAAAGGAAATAGTGCCGAAGACATGGCTTAACGAATGGATAAACCGCAGCGAAGAGCAAGAAAACGAAGGCCTGACCATAATGACAGACCAAAACATAACATGGATGCCCGACCTTGGGGCCGACCACTCGCTGATGCTATACGGCTCATGGCAGATGACAAGCGGCAACTCTCAGAACCAGCAGTTCACAACCTATGGCTCGCCGTCTGAAAGCATAACGGACGCAACGGCCGGGGGAAACATCAACAACCTCAACTCCGAACTCGGACAATGGCGCTCGATGGCTGTGCTGGGACGCTTGCACTACGCCTACAAAGGCAGGTATATACTCGATGCAACCATAAGATGGGACGGCTCGACACGCTTCGGCCCGGGCAACCGCTGGGGCTCATTCCCGTCCGTATCGGGCAAATGGATAGTAAGCGACGAGAAGTTTATGTCGTCATTCCAAAAGTGGCTGTCGGAGCTTTCGCTCAGGGCCGGATGGGGCATCACAGGCAACATGCCCGACAGGGAATACCTGTACTTCGCCCGATACAACGGGTCGTGGAGCACGGGTGGCAACAACTACAACGGTACGCCGACCATCAAGCCAAGCTCAATAGAACTGACCAACCTAAAGTGGGAACGCTCGACAAGCGTTAACCTGGGATTAAACCTCGGACTGTTAGACGACCGTTTCTACCTCGACCTCAACGTATACCACCGCCGAACTGAAGACATGCTATTCAAAGACCAGCGCATACCTTCGTCGACAGGCTTCGGATCGCTAAGCTATATCAACGCCGGCACCATGGACAACGACGGCTGGGAACTTAACGTGAACACGAACAACCTGATAAACATAGGCAAGTTCACTATCGACCTGAACGCGAACCTCTCAAACAACAAGAACACAATCAGGGCGCTCGACGAAAATGTTCTCGACTCATACAACGGAGAGTTCGACTATAACAACGGCAACTACCTGACCCGAGTGCAGACCAACAACTCGTTCGGGTCTATCTACGGGCTACGGTCGCTGGGTGTCTACCAGTACGACAAGTACAGCGAGAAAGAAGTGCCGGGAGTGAGTGGCCCCAACGCCCCTGTGGTGCGCGACAAAAACGGCAACGTGGTGTTTGACAGCTATGGCGAACCTGTGCCGATGTACTTTGCATACGGCACCACCAACTCACGGAGGTTCCGAGGTGGCGACGCCATATATGAAGATGTAAACAAAGACGGCACCATCGACGAACTTGACGTTGTCTACCTTGGCAACTGCAACCCGAAACTAAACGGCGGCTTCGGATTCACCATCAGGTACAACCGACGCCTGTCATTGACGTGCTTCTTCAACTTCCGTTATGGCAACAAGGTAATCAATTACGCACGTATGAATGCCGAGAACATGTACACCAATGACAACCAATGCGTATCGGTGAACTGGCGCTGGCGCAAAGACGGTGACATAACCAACATGCCAAGGGCCCTATACCAAGACGGGCGCAACTGGATGGGGAGCGACAGGTTCGTTGAAGACGGCTCATTCCTGCGATGGAAACAGCTGACACTGAACTACCAGTTCGACCCGAAGACAATAAAGAAGATAGGCCTGAACACTGCCTCGCTCTACTTCACGCTGAACAATATCCTAACATGGACAAAGTATTCGGGCGTCGACCCCGAGGTAGGCTATGACGACAAGGGCATCTGCGCCGACTGGTCGAAAACGCCACGCTCGAAGTATTTCACCTTTGGTATAACTATCGGACTATAAAGAAGACAAAACATGAAAAAGATAATATGCGCATTGTGCATCGCCTGCGGCCTCAGCTCGTGCGAAGAATGGTTTGACATCAAGCCACAGACCGAACTGGTAAGCAACGACTTCTGGCAATCGAAAAGCGACGTGGAAAGTGCTGTGGCGGCCTGCTATCGCGCTTTTCTCGAACCCGACATGATGGAACGGCTTATAGTTTGGGGCGAAGTGCGCTCTGACAACGTGCTGACCGGCCTTAATGTCAGCAACGACATTTACTACATTCTGACGGCCAATGTCGATGCAAGCAATGGATATACAAAATGGGAACCAGTGTATAGGGTTATCAACTATTGCAACACAGTGCTGGAAAAAGCTCCTGCCGTGCAACAAAGCGACCCTAACTTCAAAGCCGGTGAACTGAGGGCGTATCAGGCCGAGGCCATCACGCTGCGCGCCCTATGCTACTTCTACCTGGTGCGGACGTTCAAGGATGTGCCATTCACCACTCTGTCATACAAAGACGATACACGTCCGTTCCAGCTGGCACAAACCGACGGTGACGACATTATCGACGAACTGCTCGGCGAACTGGAAAGCATAAGCGACAATTACGCCAAGGCTGTGTATTCTAACACGGGCGACACAAAGGGGAGAATAACCCAAAAGGCTATGTGGGCGCTAATGGCCGACATGTATTTATGGCGTAATGAGTACGACAAGTGCATCGGGATGTGCGAACGGATACAGCAAACGCAATCAAACCCTCTGCAACTTGAACCGTCAACACGCTACAACCAGCAGGTTTTCGGGGCAGGCAATTCGAGCGAAAGCATTTTTGAACTGCAGTTCGACACATACACGCCAAACTATGTTGTCAATGAGATGTACGGAACAACAGGAGGGCGCTCGAGCGTCAACCACCTGTCATCGCTCGACTTCGGCGAATACCAGCTATTCGACGGAAGCGACATCAGGCAGTACGACGCCTTCTACGGCAGCTCGTCGGCGGCTTTCATACCTATCCGCAAGTATGTTACCTACCGACTGGAGAGCAGCGGCAACCAAGTGAGCGCCTCAGACTACATAGTAAACCAAAACACTCAGGACTGGATTATCTACCGCCTGGCTGACGTTTATCTGATGGAAGCCGAAGCACTGGTGGAGCGTAATGCAGGTGGTGACCTCGAGAAAGCAATACGACTGGTAAGCAACACATACGACAGAGCCAATCCGTCACGCGGCACTGGCTCGCTGAAGTTGCAGAACTATAACTCCCAGGAGTTGATGCGCAACCTGGTGTTCGACGAACGCCAACGCGAGTTCCTGTTCGAAGGCAAGCGATACTTTGACATATTGCGACGCGTAAGGCGCCACGGCGACCTTAACAACATAGTGTCGACTTATCTGCTCAGAAAGTATGAAAGCCAAGACCAGGCAACCGTAATGACAAGGCTCAACACTCTCAACGCATTATACCTGCCCGTAAACCGCGACGAACTGAAGGTTAACAAACTTCTTAAGCAAAACCCTTTCTATGCAACTACGGGCGACATTGACAGGAATTGACTTAATAAACCAACCGAAAAAGCAAAAAGCAATGAAAAGATTCATATTTTCTCTTCTGGCGCCATTGGCAGTGTTTATACTGTGCTGTTGCGACAGTGACGACCTTTCGGGCGACAGCTACTATACATTCAAGGGAGAGACTGTGGCAACATACATCGAAAACAGGCCCGACTCGTTCTCGGTATTCACGCAGGTTGTGAAAGACGCCGGCGAAGAGTCGTTGCTGGCCACATACGGACACTATACGGCATTCATACCTACAAACGAGGCATTTGATGCATACTTCAAGGAACATAATACCTCGATGGAACAACTGACAGCCAAAGAGAAGAAAGAGATTGTGTACAACCACATAATACGCTCGACAACCATTGACTACAAGACGAAAGACTTCACAGAAGGAGCGTTAGGCACATCTAACATGAACAACAGATATATGATAATATCATATATAGCCAACGGCCAAGGACGCAACTCGATAATGGTGAACAAACAGTCGGAAATAATCATGCCAGACATCGAAGTGCACAACGGGGTGATTCACGTCATCGACCACGTACTCGTTCCCAGCGAAGAGACTCTAGGAAGCATTCTCAACGAAATGCCGGAATACAGCTACTTCGCCGAAGCTCTGCGCCTGACCCACCTTAACGACTCTATCACCGAGACCTACGACATGAGCTATGAAAGCCCCTACTCTACTGAGTACGTCAACATCCTCGGCTACACCATGAAGCCATTGCAGCAACGCCGCCTGGGCTACACCATGTTTGCCGAGCCAAACTCTGTGATGGAGGCATCGGGAATACACGGCATCGACGACTTGATAAAATATGCTCGGAAGTATTACGGCACACAAGACGCCGACAATCCGACAAGCCGCAACAACGCTCTCAACAAATTCATATCTTACCATATGCTCAACCGGCAGATGTCTACCAATTCGTTCATATACAGCGGACCCTGCACATCTTCTTATTATATGGACAAAAGATATGAGTATTACGAGACAATGCTCGAAAACAGATTGATGGAGATAAAGGCAGGAAACCACATCAACGAACAGAGCAACGGAAAATATGTGGGCATCAACGAGAGTGCCTCAAACATAGACGGGATGAACGGCTTCATCCACTCTCTGACCAACATGCTTGTATACGACGAGGATGTGATGGTAAGTGACGTGCTGAACAAACGCATCCGGTTCGACGCGTACTCGATTGCACCGCAACTGACCAACAACAACATCAGGTGGAAGCTGACCAATCTTGATGGCTTCGGTGGTTACACCATGTCACCCGACTATTGCGGAGACTACATCAAGTTCAACGACGCATCCAAGTTTATCATGTGGGCTTCAGACACATGGAGCAACTACCAGGCAGACGAGATATCGGTACGCGGTTGGTATGACGTGGTAGTGCGCATGCTGCCTGTTCCACCGGGAACTTATGAGATTCGCCTCGGATACTCTGCCCGCTCATGGGGAGGGATAGCACAGCTCTTCGTAGACGGCGGCATCATTGGCATACCGGTGAGTTTCAATTACACGGGAGAGCAACCGCAAATTGGCTGGGTCAGCGACGACCAGACAACAGACAACGGGGCTGAAAACGACAAGATGATGCGCAACCGTGGATATATGAAAGGCCCGAACTCGGTATACAGCCCTAACGGACAAAAGACCTTGCGCCAACAGATCAGCGCCCTGCGCTTCATTGTAGGTACATTCACGTTCCAAGAATATGGCCCCCACTATTTCCGTGTCAAGAACATTGAGTCGGAAAACGGCGAGTTCCACTTCGACTACCTTGAATACGTTCCCACAAGCATCATTGATACAGAAGACAAAGACTAATAAAACATGAAGAAGTTATTTTCAACAATATTAATCTCGGTTACCATTACGGGATGTACAGAATGGGCCGACCATTATGAGGAAGGTCCTGTCCAAGGCTCGGGACTCACCGTAATGCAACTGCTTGAACAAGATGATGCGACCAAGGCATTTGCCGGTCTCATCAGTAAATCAGGATATGCCGACCTGCTTTCCTCTAGCCAATCGTTCACGGTGTTTGCCCCGCCAGCCGACGCCATGGGCCCGGACGCAAATGCCGACATGGCTTCAATAAGGAGAATGGTAAGCAATCACATAGCAAGGCAGACTTACCCATCGTCGACCCCTGTGACGACAAGCGTCAGGATGCTCAATGGCAAGATATATTATTTCAACAGCAGTGATATGTTTGGCGGATGCACCATGGCACAACATGACATCAAGGCTACCAACGGCCTCGTCCACAAGCTAAGCAATGCTCAAATACCATACGCCAACAATATCTATGAGCACATTGAGGCCAGCAGCGAAATGTCAACACTCTATGAGTTCATACATTCATTTGATGAGGTTCGATTCGACCCTGATGCCAGCACAGAGATTGATATCGACGACAACGGACGCCCTGTCTTTGACTCTGTGATGGTTAGCTACAACAGGCTGCTTGAAGACAAGGCATACGGCATCGGACACATCAAAAGCGAAGACTCGTTGTACTCGATGGTCGTGCCGACCAACGAGGCTTGGGCCGCAGCCTACGAACGCATCGCCCCTTCGTTCAAGGTGTATGATACAAATGCACACGTGGCCGACTCAATACAAGACATACGCACAAAACTAGCAATCGTCAATGACCTCGTGTACAGAGGAAGCATTGCCGGGGCCGACTCCATTGTGTCGACAACAGGAAGCGTAATCCACTCTCCTGCCGACTTGATTTCCGGAACCCAAGAACTGTCGGCTTCAAACGGAATGCTGTTTACCGCCACCACACTCAACTACGACAACAGCGAGACGTGGAACAAACCGATAAGCGTGGAAGCCGAACAGCAGAACGGACGTACATATAACAACACGCTGACATCAGTATATATGCGCAATGTAACTGCCGCCAGCATTGTAAGCGGCGTTAGCAGCGACTCGTACATTGAGGTGATGCCGATATCCACGTCGACCAACCCTACCGTGATATTCGACATCCCAAACACTCTTGCCGGCAAGTATAATGTATACGCCGTGTTCCTGCCAGCAACTGTTGAAGGGCCAACCGCAGAACTTGACTCTACGCGAATCACGTTCACCGTCGCATACATGAACAGCAACGGCCGCTCAACATCAAAGCGAAACAACAGCCGCACACTGCTCACCTCGGGCTCAAAACCTGTCAAGATGCTCGCTTTCGAAGAGCTGGAGCTCCCCGTTAGCAACACCACCGACCGCCTATGGCTTATGGACAAGGCCCACGACCCGAGCATGCTTCCGGTGACCACCCAGCTGACCGTTGCCACCAATGTAACGTCACGCGAGTTTTCTTCTGGCGAACTGTCACGTACATTCAGGCTGGACAGAATAATATTTGAACCCGTTAAGAAATAAATTAAGCCAACAACCAATGAACATACGATATATAACCTTAGCTCTGTTTTGCTCGTCGCTGCCTTTGGCAACCATTGCACAGATAAACCTAAAAGGCACGGTGACCAACAGCAACACCGGAGAAAAGTTTGCAGGCAGCCGCATCACACTCATCAGCACAGACAATGTGGCCATGAGCGACGAAGAAGGTAATTTCGAGCTCAATGTCAGCAAGCTGGATGGAATCTTGCGCATCGAGGCTCCAGGGTTCGACCAGCAGCTTGTCCCCATATTGGGGCGCAACAGCCTGTCAATCAAGATGCAGCCTACAACCAAAGCCAACCCGGCATATAATGAGCACTCACTTAGCGCTTTTACAACAGCCAAGACCCAATCGATGCGCCCGGCAACCGTGGGAGCAGACGAGAACATACAGATGAACTTGCTTGGCGACGTGAATGCAATAAGCCACAGTGGAATTGATGCCGGCGGCATGGCAATGTTTGTGAGGGGCATGCACAGCATCAACATGAAGTCGCAGCCGCTCTTCATTGTCGACGGGCAGATATGGCAGTCGGACAATAACATAAGCTCGCTTTGCGAAGGGTATTTCAGCAATCCCCTGTCGCTGCTCTCACCCGACGACATCGAAAGCATTGAGATACTAAAGAACGGAACCGCCGTCTGGGGAGCGAAGGCGGCAAGCGGCGTCATCATCATAAACACCAAACGCAGCCACAACATGGCTACCGAAATAGAAGTGAACCTGTCGATGGGCATAAAGCAAAAAGGCAAGACGTTGCCCATGCTCAACGCCAACGCTTACCGTATACTTGCCACCGACCTAATCGGAGGGATGCCAGGACAGGACAGAAACTTCCAGTTCATGGACGACGACCCGACAAAATCGTATTATAACGCCAACCACAACAACACCGACTGGAACGACGAGATTGGACAGACGGCCATGACGCAGAACTACAGCATATCCGTGCACGGCGGCGATGAGATTGCCCTCTACTCTTTCTCGCTCGGCTATTCACACAATGACGGCTACGTGCGCAATACTAATTTCGACAGGCTCAACGTGCGCTTCAATAGTGACATAAACCTGACGAGACAACTGAAGACGCGTGCCGACATAGCATTTGCCCAAGTTACAAGGAACATTTTTGATGACGGCATCCTCAGTGAGACATCGCCCAGATACATGGCTTACATCAAGTCGCCGCTGTACAGCCCCAACCAATTCGACTCGCAAGGCAATATGTACGACCGACTGGCTGACGTAGACGAGCTGGGCATTGGCAACCCAATGGATGTAACAGACAACTCGGAAGGCAAGAACAAGAACTACCGCTTCACCGCAACTCTTGCGCCTACCTACACATTCAACGACCGCCTAAGGCTGTCGGCCCTCGTCGGATTCTCTTGGGACAAAATAAAGGAAAGCAAGTTTACACCCGACTTCGGACTGCCTGCCATACAGCTTGTCAACGCACAAGGAGACTGGTATGCCCAAGGAGACAACAGCATAGCCTCACTGATGACTCGCCACTCGACCCTGACTGTAGACATTCATGCAGACTGGAATGCCATCAAGTCGAATACTTCAAACCTCAAGATAACCGGCGGCTACAGATTCATCAACAACACGTTTGAGAGTGATTACGGGCAAGGCTACAACACAGGCAGCGACAATTTGCGCAGCCTGTCGGTAACCAATGCCAACCTTCGCACAATCGATGGTGTCAACGAAGACTGGCGTGACATGGCGTGGTACGCACAAGCCGACTTCGACTGGAAGAACCGTTATTTTGCCGGCGTACAGACAGCCATAGAAACCAACAGTCGATTTGGCCGCAAATCAGGCAGCGGACTTAACATCGGAGGTGTGGCATGGGGCGTATTCCCGTCGTTCAATGCAGCATGGGTGGTAACCAACGAGAAGTTCATGCACAAGGTGAAAGGCATCAATTTCCTGAAGCTACATGCAGGATATGAAATCACAGGCAACGACGACCTGCCTTCAGCGGCCACCCGCACCTACTTTGAAGCCATAAGCTATGCCGGACTGGCCAAAGGCTTGGCACTTAGCAACATCGGCAACGACAAGTTGAAATGGGAGCACACTGGCACGTTTACCGTCGGAATCGACATGCTCCTGCTCAACAACCGCCTGTCTGTACGCGCCGACTACTTCGACTCCACCACCAAAGACCTGCTCGTGCGCAAACAGCTCCGCGAGGAATATGGCCTGCAAAACTATTGGACCAACGACGGAAGCATGAGAAACCGCGGCTTTGAAGTATGCGTTGGCGGCAGGATCGTAGAAACCAAGGACTGGCAGCTAAACGCCAATGTGACCATGGGACACTATAAGAATGAGGTGGAACGGTTGACCGACGGCAACTTCATAACAAATGTCATGGGCGCTAACATGCTCACTGCCGAAGGCAACCCGCTTGGTGTGTTCTACGGATACAAGTCTGAAGGCGTATTTACTGACATGGAAGATGCAAGCAAAGCTAACTTGTCTGTTGTCGACAATACCGGACGCAACCTGAGATTCGGTGCCGGAGACATGCATTTTGCCGACATCAAAGTCGACGGCATCATTGACGAACATGACATGACCATCATCGGCGACCCCAACCCCGACATATATGGCGCGTTTGGTTTCAACGTCAATTGGAAACGCCTTTCTTTAGATGCGATATTCACATATTCGCTGGGCAACGACGCTTTCAACGCCATGCGACAGCAGATGGAGAACGGCAGCTCGCTGAACAACCAGAGTGAAGCCATGCTTCGCCGATGGACGGGCGACGGACAAGCCACCGACATTCCACGGGCCACCTATGGCGACCCTATGGGCAACAGCAGGTTCAGCGACCGTTGGATAGAAGATGCGTCATACCTCAAGCTGAAGCAGGTAAGCCTAAGCTACAGCCTGCCAGTAAAGCCAAGGTTTATCCAATGCGTCCAGGTGTGGGCATCTGTAACCAACGTCTTCACAATGACCAAATACCTGGGCACCGATCCCGAGTTCTTCTATGGGTCGCAAGCTCTTTGCCAGGGTATTGACACCGGCCTCATGCCACAGACCCGCACGTATAACCTCGGAATAAAACTTAACCTTTAACGTAGCAAACGATATGAAAAAGATAATAAACGTAATATGCGGCATATTCCTCATCTGCTGTGCCACAGCCTGCGAGGACATAATGGACACTGAATCCGGCCGTATTGCTTACGACGACCAGCACGAACTGAACAACCCTAACGACTCCATTTACTCTGTCATTGGGGTTTTGGCTCAGTTGCAGCAAGTGGCCGACAGGATATTAATCATGGGCGAGTTGCGTGGCGACCTGATGACTGTCGACCGCGAATATGCATCGACCGACCTGAAAGAAATAAACGACATCAGCTTTGCGGCAGACAACAGTTATGCCATTGCCCGCGACTTTTATTCCATAATAAACAATTGCAATTATATCATTGCACGCATGGACACCAGCATCACTGAAGGCCAGAACAAAGTGATGATGCCGGAGTACGCACAGGTTAAGACGCTCAGAGCTTACACTTACTGGCAGATGGCACTGATCTTCGGAAGGGTAAATTATTTCACAATGCCTTTGACTTCGATTGGCAGCATGGTTCCGGCTGACGCAAACATCGGCATCGACGAACTGTCACAGAAACTCATTGCCGACATAAGCCCCATAGCCGATGCACGACCGCTCGACTACGGAACGATAGACAACTGGACGTCTACAGAACTGTTTTACCCGACAAAGATGCTACTCGGCGACTTATACCTTTATAATAATATGTACGACAAAGCCGCCGAGGCTTATTACAGCCTCATTGCGAGCCGCAACATCGTGGTAAGCAGAACATACGCCAACACGTGGGAGTCGGCCACAAGGCAGAACTTGCAGACGGGCAATATGCAGGCCTACAAAAACGATGTTGTTACCCGACAGATATTCAACTCCGACCTTCGTGCCACACACAGCCAGATGCGCAAGCTCACATATAGCGATAAACCAAGCCTGTTGCCTGCAGCTCAGTTTACTGAATGGATGATGTCGAGGACGCATTTCCACACCGACAATGGGCAAGCTATATCGCGCTACTTCAACGGCGACTTGCGAGGGGCGGCCGAAATGGCCTCAGGGGCACTGGCGGCCGATGCCTTCGGGCATGCCGACCTGGCCCAGCTGCCTGCTGCCAACCCACAAGAAATGGTAATCACAAAGTTCTACAACAACCTTAGCGGAACGGTCACCGACGCGCTCGAACAACGCCCCCTGCTGTCGCTGGCCATGGTGCGCCCGTCAACCATATACCTTAGATATGCCGAAGCCATCAATCGCGCCGGCTATCCCACAACAGCTTTCGCCGTTCTCAAGTACGGACTGAACAAAAATATGTATGACACCATACAGCACAGGGTAGACTCAAACGAGGTTAAACGCTATCCGGCATACATCAATTTCCAAGCCGCACAATACGACCAGAACATCGGCACGGCGGCAAGGGGTCTTGGCCTTGGCATCGTATGGGACAGGGAGCAATACGTAATTCCGGCAGATGCCGACACTACCGACTTTGTTGAAAAGGCCATACTCAATGAGATGGCTGCCGAGACATGCTTCGAAGGCAACAGGTTTTTCGACCTACTTCGCATTTCTCACCACCGCCATGACCACCCTGCACTAATGGCAGAGAAGGTTGCGGCCAAACATGCCAACAGCGAGGCCATGAAACAAAGGCTTTTGGACATATCGGCGTGGTTTGCAAGATAGGCAGACACCCCAACTTACGCTGACGGCAACGGACCACATCCGCCCCCATTGCTCACTTAACGACCGGGCCATATACCTGCATCGCCGCTGCGGCGCCAGCCGCTATGAAGGCGCAAAGGTATATGGCCCGAATGATTGCGGGCAATCCAAGGGACACTGCATAGGCCGCGTAACTGGCCTGCCCACTGCCCCACCATACCACAAACACTTGAATCAGCCACAACACAAATCATAACCGCTGGCAGACGGCAGCAACTTCAAATTGCCGAAAAACAGCCCCGAAATACAAAATTTGTCTTACCAAATATGTTTTATCGGAATTTAGACACATCCTTTGCATCTTTCGCAACAATAGTTGCGGCAAATATATCTTTTATTTGATAGCTTTGCATCAGAAACGCAAACGTACACTACCTGAAACGTATAAATAATTGTAACATAAAACAGCATTGTTATGAAACATTCTACATTGACAAACTCATTGCTTATAGCAATGGCGCTCGGGGCAACAGCGTCTGCCCAAGCGCAGGTATTCCAGCTGAACGAAGAGAAGTCGGCCGAACTGTCACCTGTTCACCGTAGCACGCCAATCATAGGCGACGTCAACAACGACGGCACGCCCGACTTCTATTACGGTGGCCAAGGATTTGAGGGCGCCGATTCAAAATGGGCATGGGAAGACCCCGAGACAAAAGAGAAGCTCGACCTCAACTGGCTCACCAGCGGCTACCTTTACCAAAGCACCGCTCCGGGCAAGTGGACATGGTCCAGGTATATCGGCGCAAGATCGCCCGAGGGCGACTATTCGTCGTTGCTCGGCCTGCCGCCTTCGACATTCAACTACGGGCGCTGGCTTGACTTCAACAACGACGGGCTGCTCGACCTCTACCTCACCGGCAAAAACGAGATGGGATTTGAGCCGGCCGAGAATGTTGGCGACCAGAAAGGCTTTTACACCTACCTGATGAAAAACGAAGGCGGAAAGTTCACGTTCGCCGACATAAGCACGTTCCCCACCGGCGACAACGAGAAGAACCTGCCGAGCATGAACAACTCGTCACTGTCGTTCGGCGACTACAATAACGACGGCTATACAGACATATTGATTCAGTGCATGAAGCGCTGGGCCGAGGATGGCGATGACGGACGGGTGATGCAATACAAACGCCTGCTGGCACTCTACAAGAACAACGGCGACGGCACTTTCACAGAGCAGCATGTGTTCAACCCCATACCCTACGAGCAGAACCCAATGCCCACAGACCTGTTTGAGGCCGACGTGGAATCGGGCACCAT
The DNA here is from genome assembly GCF_016899955.1 of Marseilla massiliensis. Taxonomy (GTDB): domain Bacteria; phylum Bacteroidota; class Bacteroidia; order Bacteroidales; family Bacteroidaceae; genus Prevotella; species Prevotella intestinigallinarum. Next base: position 43,836 of record NZ_JACJJL010000005.1, read on the forward strand.
GAAGCCTACGATGATAGCAAAGCCCATGTCGCACGGTGCCACCATCATGGGCGACCTCAACAATGACGGCTGGCTCGACATAGTGGCCAGCGGCTACTCTAACGACGGCCCTTGCTTCTACATTTACAAGAACAACGGTGACGGCACGTTCCAGGAGCTCGACCTGAAAGGCAAGGCGTTCGTGCCAGTATACGAGAGCGACCTCGCATTGGCCGACGTGAACAACGACGGATGGCTCGACATCGTTTCGTTCGGCACCGACCCGACACCCAACAGCCCCAAGCGCGGCGACATATTCCTAAACAATTGCGACGGCGACTTCAACTTCACACTCAGCTCTGTCGATGCAGGCAACGGCATTTACGGCTCGGCCGAGTCGACTCTCCGACTTGTTGACATCAACCACGACGGGCTTGTCGACATCATCGACGGTGGATGGACCAACGTAGACAACAAGCAGTGGGGCACACGAATACAGTTCCAGAACCCCGACGGCACGTTCTCACTCCAACAGACGCTGCGCCATTTTGACGGAGGAGCCTATGAGGTTGCCGACCTCAACGGCGACGGTGCCATCGACCTCATCGGCGATGGCTACGGATTCAGCATAGCCGGCTCGAACAGCACTGCTTACGAGTACTACGACGGATTGTGCACCGACAACATACAGGCTCCCGTCGCACCGACAGATGTAAAAGCCGAGTCGACAGAAAACGGCAAGCTGACAGTGAGGTTCGTCGGCGACGAGTTTGAACTGGGCAACGCCTACAACGTATATGTTAAGAACAAGGCCACCGGCGCAATGTCGATGATCATTCCCGCCGACCCCGTGACAGGCAAGCTGAAAGTGTTCCACAGCCTGCAGGCACTGCTGCGCAGCGACAATCCGGCCGAGATGGCTTACACCATCTCTGTGCCCGACGGCGACTATGAGGTAGGTGTGCAGACAGTGAAGAACGACTGGACGGCAAGCGAATTCACTAAGGCAGAAATCAGCATATCCTCCGGCATACAAAGCGCACAAGCCGTAAAGGATGAAACGACCACTGTATACGATGTAAACGGAGTATACATGGGCAACACCACCGAAGGCCTGGGACGCGGCATTTACATAGTAAAGCAAGGCAACAAGACGACTAAGGTCGTGAAATAAAACAGCAGCCGTACCCCATGCGTTGGCCTGTGGACAACGCAAACACAAGGGGCGCAAGGCGCAGCATATAAAAGAGGCAGAGCCGTGGCTCTGCCTCTTTTATATGCTGCGTGTACGCTCACCCATCGTTGTGCATGAGCCTGGCGAGCGCATCGTCCTCGCCTACTATCCATACGACGTCGCCCAGGGCGAAAGTCCGCGACGGATCGGGCTGCGAAAGGTTTTCCTTGCCTTCCTCGATGCCCACCACCAGGCATCCGTAGACATCGCGTATGCCACTCTCGCGCAATGTCTTTCCGAGCAATGGGCTGCCGGCCGTGACCACCATCTGCCTCAACTTGGTCTCTCGTTTCTCCATGTCGGCGTCGTCGCCATAGACCTCCTGCCTCATTGCCTTAGCCAAGGCCGACAGCTGCTCGTCGCTGCCTATCACCTGCAAGCGGTCGCCGGGGAAAACCACCGAATGGCCATCGGGTATGTTCAGCCTCCTGTTTGCCCTGAGTATGCTGCTCACATGAACCCCGAACCGGTTGCGCAACTCAAGCTCACGCAGTGACTTGCCTGCCCACGTCGATGCGGCAGGAATGTCCAAATCGGCCATGTGGACATCGCGGTCGAGCAGATGTCCCTCGTAAAGCGGGCGCTTGCGGCCGCGCACCTGGGCCTCGATGTCACGCGAACGCAGGTTCTGCACAAACATACGCTCCATCCTGATGCTCTCCATCTTAAGCCCCCGCGAAAGCACCATAAGCACAACCACCGCCAAGGCAATGGTTATCATAAGCGCATTGGTAAACCGGCTGAGATAATTGCAAACGTAGAACACGAACGAGCAGGCCACGGCCACGCGTACAATAACGGTGAATATGAGCGGCAGATGGTTTTTGCGGCTCTCGGCCCACAACGCCTTAAACTCGCGGCTGTGGTTTTTCTTCATTACCATGGCACGCAAGAATGGCGACATGACCATCACCGTGATTGCCCCGCAGATGAAGTTTGCCGTCCAGTGCCATCCTACAAGCAAATGGCGGACAAACGGCAGGAAGAACGTGAACATTAGGAATATCACGGCAAACGACAGTATGGAGTATACCAACGTGTTGGTTGCCATCTGGGTGAGCAGGCTCTTCCACTTGCTCTTTGCGGCCGACGTAGACGGGCGGCTCAGCGTGATGCCGTTGAGCGTGGCAATGACCCGCGGCGGCAAACGGCGCTCCATCAGCGTGTAGCAAGGCGTGGCAAAACGTATCATGTATGGCGTGAGGAATGTGGTTATCACCGACACGGCCACAACGACGGGATAGAGAAACTTGCCTATGACGCCGAGCGACAGGCCGAGCGAGGCGATGATGAATGCAAACTCACCTATCTGTGCCATCGAGAAACCGCATTTCATGGCCGTCTTCAGCGGCTGGCCGCTTATGAGATAGCCAAAAGAGCCAAACACGGCCTGCCCCATGAGTATGGCAAGCACCAACACCACTATAGGCACCGCATATTCGGCAATGACGCTCGGCTCGACCAGCATGCCCACCGACACGAAGAATATGGCCCCAAACAGGTTCTTGACGGGCTCTACCACCCTTATTATCTTCTCTGCCTCTATCGTCTCGGCAAGTATGCTGCCCATGACAAACGCACCGAAAGCGCTACTGAAGCCCACCTCGGCCGACACCACTGCCATGAGGAAGCACAAGCCCAAGGCCACCACAAGCAGCGTCTCGTCGTTGATGACGCCCCTCATGCGCCTCAGGAACATTGGTATGAGGAAGATGCCGACCACGAACCACAGCACAAGGAAGAACAGTATGCGCACCACTATGCCTATCATCTCGCCGCCGTCGGGGCTGCTGCCATGGGCCAGGGCAGACAGCATGACCATGAGCACTATGGCCAGCACATCCTCGAGAATGAGCACACTCATCACCAGCCCGGTGAAACGCTGCTGTCGCAAGCCCATGTCATCGAATGCCTTGTAGATGATGGTGGTAGAGCTCATGGCCAGCATTCCGCCGAGGAAAATGCAGTCCATATGTGTCCAGCCAAACATTTTGCCAACGGTCATGCCCGACACCATCATGCAGAATATGATTGTGCAGGCTGCGATGACGGGGGCCATGCCCATCTTCAGAATCTTCTTGAACGAGAAATCGAGGCCGAGCGCAAACAACAGGAATATCACCCCGATGTCGGCCCATGCCCTAACGTTGTCAATGTCGACAACAGATATTGTATAAGGAAACTGCGGACTGACCACAAAGCCAGCCATGATGTAACCCAAAACCAACGGCTGCTTGAGTCGCTTGAAGACCAGCGTCACGATGCCTGCCACGACGAGAATGAGCGCAAGGTCCTTTATCAGCGGATCTAATTCGGACATAACGGCAAATTGTAATTATAGGGACACCCCTTCCGGTAGTGTCAATACCACTGCACGGCATTGCTGTAGCTGCTGCGCTTGTCGTACTTGAGCACGTCGGTTAGCGTGGCTGCGTTGCAGCGGAACGAGAAGTTATAGCTTGTGTATGGCGACAATACAACCGAACACGACATGTTGAAGCAATGTAGGTCGCGGCCGAGTGATGCCGTGGTCATGGATATTTTCTTGTTCTCAAAGTCGTAACCAGACGAGAAGCTGATGTTCCATCCGTCGCTGAGGCGTATGTTGCCGCTGAAGTTCAGGGTCTGGGTGAACGCGTAGGGATAGCGCATCTTGTCGTAATTGAAGTTGCCGCCCACGTCTTCGCGCATGGATATGCCATAGCCGAAGCTAAGCGACCATGGTATGCTGAACTTCATGTAGCCGTCCTCATCGGTCTCGGCCTTGCCGGCATCTTTCTTCTTTGCCCCCCTCTGCCCCTCCTGCAGGGTCTTGTCCTCGTTGGTCTCAGGGTCGAGATAGTCTTCTTCCTCCTCGGCGGGCTTGTCTTCATCGTCGTCTTTCTTCACCTTCTCTCCCTTGAGCCACTTGATGAAGTTCATCACCTTGTTGTTGTCGAGTGTATAGGATATGTTTTGCGACATGCCCTGGAAGCGTCCGAACTTGCCCTGGCTGTAGCGCGTCACGTGGTCGCTCACGCGCGGGTTGCCGTTCTCGTCGAGCTCGTAGGCGTATGTGGCAAAGGTGGCGTTGAGGTTGAAGGTGTAGTTCTTTGTCAGCTTCAGGCGCAGCCGGGTGTTCAGGTCGCTCCACGGCCTGATGTCGGTAGCCATGTTGTACGACATGCTCGCCCCAAGCTCGTCGATGATGCTCACCTTCTTATACCCGGTTGAATCGTCGTCGGAGCGCAGCTTCATCTCAATGTTGTTTGATATGTCTACCGATATGCTTCCCGTCTTGCCCCTGCCCGGCACTCCGAAGAGCCCGTTGGAATACGGCGAGTATTCCACCAGCGACACGTTGCCGTCGGCGTCGGTGCGCTGGTAAGTCTCATAGTAGCCGTAACGGCTTGCGCCGAAGTCGGGCGCATAGTTGAAGCTTACCTGCGGCGTGAACACGTGGCGGATGGCCACAATCTTGTCGCCGAAGAGCTTGCGCCAAGGCACATACATGCCGTAGAGCTTGGTAGATGCCGACACGCTGAGGCGCCAGTTGTACAGGTTGTAGAATCCGTCGATGGTGTCGGTCACCTCACGCTGGTTCTCCGTGTCCCACGAACGCATTATCTTGTTGGTGTACATGCGGTCGGTGAACGTAAACTGCGGATTGATGTTCAGATAGTCGAAGAGCGTGAAATTGGCACTGATGGGTATGTTGTGCTGCATGCCGTTGCGCCAGTCGCGCGTAAGGCTGGAGTGCAGCAGCCTGTTTTCCTTTGTCGTTATAGAGTTGCTCAGCTGTCCGGTGTAGCTCAGCGATATCTTCTCGTACCACCGTTCCTTGCCTGCCATCTTCTTTCTCTTGAATGGGTATATGCGGCTCAGCGAGATGTTCAGGTCGGGCAACGTGAGCGAGATGGTTGAGTCTTGCATGCGCTGGTTGAGGTTCATGGTGGTGCTCAGCGTCAGCCCGATGTTTGAGAATGTGTTTGTCATGCTGACCGACGAGGTACGCGTGCTCTGCGTGTAGCTCTGCGGGTTGTACATGCTGGTCAGGTTGTTGCGCTCGTAGCTGCTCGTGGCGAAGTTGACACTTGCCGACAGCGTGCGGAAGGGGTTGGCCTTGGCGTCCTGGCGGTGGCTCCACTGTATCTTGAAGCTCGTCTGCTTTGAGTAGTCGGGCATGTTCTTCTCGCCGTTGATTGTGTTCTGGTAGCTGGCGTAGAAGCTGCCGCTGTAGCGGTAGCGCTTGCGGTAGTTGGAGGCTACCGACAGTCCCCACGAGCCCTTGGTGTATATTTCGCCAAGCAACTTGAGGTCCATCTTGTCGCTGATGGCAAAGTAATAGCCTCCGTCGCGCAGATAGAAGCCACGCTCGGTTTCGTCGCCATAGGTAGGCATGATGAATCCGCTTGAGTAGCTCTTGGTGAACGGGAAGAAGCCGTAGGGCACGGCAAGCGGCAGCGGCACGTCGGCGATGACAAGGTATGCCGGGCCGAACACCACGTCTTTGCCCGGGCGCACCTTTGCCCTCGACAGGGCTATGTAGAAGTCGGGGTGTGGCTGGTCGCAGGTGGTATAGCGGCCGTGCTGCAGGAAGAGCTCGCCCGACGATGCCCGCTTCGACAGCTCGCTGGTAAGGAATCCGTCTTGCTGGGCTGTATACACCTCGTTGATGAGTCCTTTCTTTGTCTTGAAGTTAAAAGCCATGGTGTCGCTCTCGTAGGTGTCGCTGCCCATGACAAACACCGGGGTGCCGAACATGGCACCCGACGAATCGCGTGCGCCGGTGGCATGCACCAGACTGCTGTCCATCGACATGTATACCTTCTCGCTCGTGAGGTCCATGTTCTCATATTTCACGTGAGAATCGCCAAAGAGATAGGCCAGGCCCGTGGCGCCTTCGTATATCAGTGAGTCTTCGGCCGAGTAGACAACAGGGGCGTCGATGCCGTTTTTCTTCTGACGGTTAAGGCTATCGAAAGCCAGTGAGTCGTCGATAGCCTTATTATGATGGTATATGGCCAGTTGCAGCGAGTCCATCTTTGTTGTGTCGGGGCCCTGGGCGGCGGCGTCACTGCCGAGGGCCGTGGGTATTCTGGCTGAAACGCCCTGCAGCGATGCCAGGGCGCCCTTGTCGTAAAGCGACACAGGGGCCACATGCCTGAGCACAAGTGAGTCGCCTGCCTTGCTGCCTGAATCGGGGGCCGACACGGCCTGAACCGACCTGCCCATCGGGGCAAGCGGCACCCCCGCCATCACAAAAATGAAGGCGAAAAGCATCAAAAATATCAATGTCTTTTTTCTCACGGCTGCAAAATTAATTATAAAATGGCGAATAACACATTGCTTTCAAATATTTAACGTTAATGAGCCTGCGGTTTTGACTTAGCCCAACGCCGTGCTGCGCCACGGCCCGCGGGCGGCAGCCACGAGGGCATTGGCCACGGCAGCCGATGTGCACAGACGGCACGCCGGTTGCCGGCAAGGGGACGGGAGCTATTTGGCGGCTTGGCAAAATGCAATCACATTCACCAGGCGGCCATGCTGACGCTGTGGGGGAACAATGGCTTTGGGGAGGTTTCCGGGCCGCAATTCTGGAAATGGCACAGCCACATCATTGCGCCACGCTACCGCCTTGATGGCAAGCGGGCTGCGTGACGGCAGACCACCGGGGCGGCCCGTGGCAGGGCCGCCAACCGAGCCTGGGCGCAAGACGGGCCGTATGGCCTTGCAAAACGGCCCGTTCGGTGGTGCAAAACGGGCCATATTGCAATGTCAAACGGCACATATTGAAAACCGACGGCACTGATGCAGAAAGACTGAAAGTAAAGTCGTAGGTGAAAGCGCTTGCCGGGTGGAGTTAAGATGCCGGAAAAACAGCGCAACAGAGCGGTTTGCCTGTTCCCGCAACAATTGCATTGTGTTGCCGCCGTGATTGGCCGCCCATGCGGCCCAAGGAGCAACGGGCCAACGCAAGGCATGGTTGCCGGCAAGAGACAGGCTATGGGATGGTGGCTGGCGGGAGGCACGGCAGCAGGCAGGATGGCATAAATGGCATTGGCCTGCGGCTGCACGCGGGCTATAAACGGGCAAGGCCATCACAACCGTATGGCCTTGCTCAACGTGGGATGGCAGCCTGGCGAGGCCCTTGACTGTCAACTCCGCCTACCGCAACGGGAGGCAAGCGGAAGGCAAGGGCCGCCAGTGGGGGCTGAAACAAGCCCCCGTCACTCAAACATCGAGGCCCATCGCATAAACCGCCCCAAGCCTTCGTCACCAAACTTCGACAGACTCTTGGCTGCCTGCTCGACAGTGCGCACACGGTCGGGGTGCGACTTTGAGAAGAACTTGTCGGCATAACAAACCACCTGTTCCGTAAGCGTCAGCGGCAGATAGTCTTGTGGCGGGAGCGGCAATCGCTGCTCCTCTACCTGCCTACGGCTTATGCCTGCCCCGGTGTGGCGCTCGCACACGCTGGCGTAGTCGGGCCATCCCTCTGCCCTTACTATGGCTGCCCCGCAAATGCCGTGGCGTATGTAAGGCTCCGTTCCGTGGCAGTGGATGCTCGGGGCGTCGGTCATGAAGATGCCAATGTCGTGAAGCATGGCGCAGTCTTCAACAAACTGGGCGTCGAGACCCAGCTCGGGGTGCTTCTTCACTATGGCCAAGGCGCGGTCGGCAACGTCGCGGCTGTGCCTCAACAACAGCCTGCGCAACTCGTTGTCTTCGGGATAACACTTGTTTATGATGTCTGTCACAAATTGTGATTGCATAACTGATATGATTGCTGTATGTTGGTTTTTGTCAACTGTTAACTGCAGCCTGCAGCTCCTGGTAGCAGCCGTTGTCAGACTATATCGCGGCAGCCGGGCAAAGACGGCAGCCGGGAACCGCCCCGCGCAGTGTGGCATCATGCGGCCCGACGCCGCACGACAGCCACATGGCAGGCTGCAGCCACACACCGCAAGGCACGGTTCCCGACTTCATTGCGCCGGCCACAGCCGGGCGTTAATCCTTGTCGCGCTCTATCCAGCCGAGTATGTCGCCACGGCGAACGTTGGCTCCCTGGCGTGCGGTGACCTCAACCAGCTTGCCGCCGAGGTCGGATGGCACCGGCACAATCTCGCCCCACTTGGCCTGGATGTAACAGAAAGTGTCGCCCTCCTTGTAGTGCTGTCCGATGAACGGCTCGAGGCAAGGAGCACACTCGCTGGCGCCGCCAAACTCGTAATACAGGTGTCCGCCCAACGGGGCCACTATGGCATCGGCCTTGGCATGCTTCAGGGCAGCCAGTTGCTCGGGCGTCAGCTGTGAGCCGAGGCGCGCGTCCTTGGCCTTCTGCAGGTCGACAAGGAAGTTTTTCTTGGCCTGTCCGCTCTTGTAGTTGCGGTACTGCTCGGGGTGCATGGCCAGTTCGAAGAGCTCTTCGTCGTCGGGTCCTGCCTCCCACCCGTTCTTCTGCATCTCTTCGCGGAAGCCGTCGAGGGCGTCGGGCAGCAGCGTGTGCGGGTCGTCGTCTGTAAACTTGCGGCCTTGCTTCTCGGCCAGGGCGATGAGCTCCGGGTCGATGGTTCCGGGCACCTTGCCGCTCTTGCCGAGTATCATGCCCCACATTGAGTCGTCCATCATCACGAAGCGGCCCTTGCCCTGGGTCAGGGTGAGCAGGTTCATCAGGGCGATGTTCTTTACATACTGCGAGAACGGCGTGACCAGTGGCGGGTAACCAACGCGAGGCCATACATAGGCCACCTCGTCGAACAACTTGACCAGCATGTCGTCCATGCTCAGCTCTTTCTCGCCTTTGCCGCGCAATATGCCGTTGATGACGTTGCGTATGCCACCCATGTCGGCCATCATCGAGCCCATCATGCCGCCGGGCAGTCCGCAACCGAGCAACAACGAAGACATGTGCTTGTTGGCCGGGTTGATGAAATAGCCCAACCACTCGTCGATGAACTCCTGTGTGAGCGAGCGGGCCTGCATGTATGCGTTCATGTTAATCTCTGGAACGTCGAAGCCTTCGTTCTTTAGCATGCTCTGCACAGATATGATGTCCGGGTGAACCTTGCCCCAGCTGAGCGGCTCGATGGCCGTGTCGATGATGTCGGCACCGTTGTTGCACACCTCAAGTATCGAGGCCATGGACAGGCCGGGGCCCGAATGGCCGTGGTACTGTATGATTATGTCGGGGTGCTTTGTCTTGATAGCCTTGGTCAGGGCGCCCAGCATGGCTGGCTGACCTATTCCGGCCATATCCTTGAGGCATATCTCGGGGGCGCCGGCCTCTATCAGCTGGTCGGCTATGTTGCTGTAGTATTCAACCGTATGTATGGGCGATGTGGTGATGCAGAGCGTGCCCTGGGGGGTCATGCCGGCCTCGGCTGCCCACTTGATGCTCGGTATGATGTTGCGCACATCGTTGAGACCGCAGAATATTCGGGGTATGTCGACACCCTGGGCATGCTTCACCCGGTACATCAGACGGCGCACGTCGTCGGGCACAGGATACATTCTCAGGGCATTGAGGCCGCGGTCAAGCATGTGGGTCTTGATGCCGACTTCATTGAATGGCTTGCAAAATGCTCTCACGGCTGCATTAGGGTTCTCACCGGCAAGCAGGTTGACTTGCTCAAATGCACCGCCGTTGGTCTCCACACGGGCAAAGCAGCCCATGTCAATTATGACTGGAGCGATGCGCTCCAACTGGTCCTTGCGTGGCTGGAACTTTCCGGAAGATTGCCACATGTCGCGGTAAACGAGACTGAACTGGATTCTTTTCTTCATAACCTTTTCCTTAATTTAAACCGTGATACTTACCCACCGGCCGCACAAGCGCTTCATAGGTTGGCAATCATGCGGCCACGTGGCTGGCGGAAAGACATTAACCCAAGTGCACAGAGGGTAATCTGAAGGCACATGGCGCAATGGCCTATCCGATTGCAAATATAGGAATTATTATTTGAAAAGCATAAAAGGTAGGCGTTTATTTTGCCTGTCGGTTGTAAATAAATCGGTAAAAGATACAATGCAAACAGTATGTGGCGTGGTTCTGCCACCCCGGCTTGGCATTCCGGTGCACTGCCGCCGGGCATTAATGCGGCGCAATATGAGCCCACAGCGGGCTGCGTCAGAACTCATAGCCGAGGTTGAGGTAGAAAAACACGCGGCGCGTCTTGCTCGAGTAACCGATGTTTGCATTGACGGGGCCGAACATGGAATTGTATGCCCACGACAGCTGGTAGCCGTGCAACAGCGGGCTGTCAATGAGATTGCGTATCTTGCCTGAGTTGAGCGCAAACGCCGCTCGGGCTATCAGGTAGTTGTTGTCCATGATGCGCTGCTGCAGTTTTATGCCTGTAGCCACAAAGGCGTTGTCAGCCACCTCGATGTTGCCGATGCCGGCAAAGGGCAGCTGCTGCTCCACGTAATGGCCGGCATAGTCGCCGCCAATGAAGTTGCTCAGGCACCACGGCATCTCGTTGCCGAGCAATATGCGCCCATACACGGCCGGCTGGAGCGTCAGGCGGTCGGTCAGCCGCACGGCAAAACGCCACCGTCCGTTGACGACATGGACGGGGGAAGACGAGCGGTAGTGGACGAAGTCGTCGGTATACATTGAGTAGCCGGCCTCGAGCGAAGCGCCATGGGTGGTGAAATAACGGTCGTTCTCTGAGTTGTAGTTCAGCCAGAGGTTGTAGCTGTACAGATGCTCGTCGCCGAACACCATGTCGCTGAACTCGTCGCCGATGAGCATTGTGCCGTAATTGAAGTTCTCCCAGCGCGCGGCCAGGTCGAGGGTGAAGTTGCGGAGGTTGAAGCTTATTATGCCCAACTTTACCGAATGGTAATCGTATGTCACGTTAAAGTCGCGCTTGCCGCCGTTGTAGATGTTGATGTCGTTGTAGCGGAATGTGTAGTCCAGCGTCCAGTTGCGCCTGTTGGCTGGCATCACCGTGGCCGACACGTTGGCCATGTAGCGCCGCCCGAGCCTGCCGGTTACCGACACCTCGACAGGCAGCCGGATAGGCAGCCGGAAGTCGCTGTTGGCCTGCAGGGCCACGGTCTCTTCCGTATCGAACCTAACACCAAGGTTGAGCTGGGTCATCTTGCGCCTTCCGGCCACGATGCGGAGCCAGTAGCCGCCTGCCATCTGGCGCAGTGAGTATTCTGCCGATGAGTACATCAGGTCTGAACGGAGCGACACCATGACGCTCTCGAGTGTCTCATGGCTCACGCTGTCGCCCTCGACAAGTCCGAACTTGCGCGTGATGTAGCTGCTGTCCGCTTGGTTCACACCTTCAAAGTCGACCTCGGCGAGTTTCATGCGCTGAGGCTTGAATACCGCGGCCGCACGGTGCAAGCGCCTCGGCACGTAAGAAGAGTCAAGCCCTATGGCGCGCTTGAGGGCCATGAGCGAATCCCATTGGGCCATGGCGGCCTGCTCGCCGAGGGTTATCAGCGAGTCGACGGCGCTTGGCGAGAAACTCTTCGACGAGTAGTCTTTGGTGTCTACGGCTATCTGCACGTCGGTATGGCCTACGTTATCGTCAAACTTGTTCTTCACACTGAAGTCTACCAGCTGCATGATAATGTCGACGGCAGTGTTCAATTCCTTTGATGAGCGGGCGGGCTTCTGCAGCGTCACGCCTATCACGACATCGGCGCCCATGTCAAGGGCCACGTCTACGGGGTAGTTGTTCTTCAGCCCTCCGTCGACAAGCACCATCGAATCAATCCTCACCGGGGTGAAGACGCCTGGTATTGCCATGCTCGCACGCATGGCCTGCGACAGCCATCCGCTGCGGAAAACCACCTCAGAGTAGTCCACCATGTCGGTAGCCACACAGGCAAACGGTATGGGCAGGTTCCTGAAGTCGATGGAGTCGTGGTAGCCAACGGTGAGCCACGAGAAGAGGTTTGAGAGGTTGTGGCCCGACACAAGCCCGCCCTCGGGCATCAGGCCGGTGGTTCGGATGATTGGACGGGACAAGAGGTAGGTTCCCTGGTTGTATCGTTCACGCATGCTCTGGTTGCGTGGCTCAACCATGTCGGACAAGAGGTAGCGCCAGTCTTGGCAGCGCACGAGTGAGTCGAGCGTAGGCGCGTCGTAGCCGATGGCATACAGTCCGCCCACTATTGCGCCCATGCTGGTGCCTACGACGTAGTCGACGGGTATGCCGGCGCGCTCAATCACCTTCAAGACCCCGATGTGGGCCATGCCCTTGGCGCCACCGCCGCTGAGCACCACCGCCACCTTCTTGCGCTCGCCGGCAAACGAGCATAGAGCGAAAAGAACGGCGAAGAGCAGCGACAACGCCCTCAAGCCACCACGTGATGACAGACACGGCGACTTTGACACGCTGGCGATGCATGCGCTATGTTGGTGTATTACCGGCATATACAACTATTATATGTTTGGTGAATGGCTCCGGCCTGAACAGCTCCTGAGGCTCGCCAGATGGGCTGGCGGGGCACTTGCTGTGTGCAAAGGCCTGCCGGCATTTTGCCGACAGCCCTCTCTACGGCCTCGACGGAACCGGCGTTCCGCCATAGTATTCCAGCCTTCGCTCTGCCATAGCCTCATACTTGGTGCCTGGCATGCCGTAGTTGGCGTATGGATGGATGCTTATTCCGCCGCGCGGAGTGAACAGACCGGTCACCTCGATGTACTTGGGCTGCATGAGCTTTACGAGGTCTTTCATTATTATGTTTACGCAGTCTTCGTGGAAATCGCCGTGGTTGCGGAAACTGAACAGGTATAGTTTCAGGCTCTTGCTTTCCACCATGCGCTCTCCCGGGATATACATTATGCGTATTTCGGCAAAGTCCGGCTGCCCGGTTATCGGGCAGAGAGAAGTGAACTCGGGGCAGTTGAACTGCACCCAATAGTCGTTTTCCGGATGCTTGTTGACGAAAGTCTCAAGCACTTCCGGTGCATAGTCCATCGAATATTTTGTTTTCGAACCGAGAGCATGCAGCCCTTCGGTTGTCCTGTTGCCTGAATCAGCCATTGCCTTAAGTATGTTTTATAATGTTGTCTTGGCGCTTCATCAGATGTTGCGCACATTAAATATATTGTAACTGATGCCGTTGTCGTAGACATCCTCGCCCTCATGCCGCTTTGTGATGCCCACCACACGGATGGTGAGCGGCAGGGCCAGCACCTCGTAAAGGGTCTTCAAGACCACCTGGGAGATAATTAGCGAGGGCATCTGGCTCATCGGAACCACGCCTGAAAGGGCAAGAGGAAAGAACACCACCGAGTCGGCCGACTCGCCGAGCACGGTGCTCACCACCGCCCTGACGGAGAAATGGCGGCCTCCCTGCGACAGTTTCATGCGGCTCATCACGTAGGCATTGATGAACGAACCCACCAGGAAAGCCACAAACGAGGCTGCCGCCACACGCGGCGCGAGCCCGAACACGGCATGGAACCCTTCGTCGTTATCCCAATAGGGGGCACCGGGAATGGCGTCGGCCAAGGCCCCGAACATCACGAAAAGGAAGTTCATGGCGAAGCCAACCCATATTAGCAGCCGCGCCCGGCGGAATCCCCACACCTCGCAAACGCAGTCGTTGATGATGTATGACACCGGGAACACCAGCAAACCGCCGGTAATCGTCACCGGCCCGAAGGCCATCTGCTTTGTCTCAAGCACGTTTGCCGTTATCAGGCAAACGCAAAACAGTATGCCGAACAGCATGAACAGCACACTCACTTGTTCTCTTTTCTTGTTCATTCCTTGTTTTATTGATGGAGGTTAGGCAAGCACTCCACCCGCCACCGTGGCGGGATGATCACACTATTTTAAGCGTACAAAGTTACGAAAAAACTTCCAGCATCTTGCAACCTTTAGCCAAATACTTTTCCACAAGCCACAAATGAACGCCTGTTTTAAATGTTTTTCCATGCTTCTTGTGCCGCGGTTTGCCAACCAGCCATGCCATATTGCATTGAGATGCACAGGCAAAAGCTGCATAGGATATTGCCTGCTCTTTCCACAATATGGACGACAACGCCTCAGCCTTTGCCTGAAGGTGAACTACCAACAACTTGCCAATGAAAGGCGGAATGTCACCTGCCATGTTCTTTTACCACGCCTAAAACTGGCTGATATCCCACAAACGCATATAATATAATGTGGAAAACGCTTGCAGGGCAGAGCCACTGGAGCCCAACAACATGGCCCCCCGGTTGCATGGCAATGCCATCAACAACAGAAACAAAGGGCCGGACAAGGGCAAAGAAACGGCGTGACGACATGAACGCCACATTGCGTCAGCGAAGTCACAACGGACAAGACAAAGGCCGGAAACACAACGCAGCAAGGGCGTGAAATATGCTTTCACGCCCTTGCATTGCTTGAATGTCGTACGCCTGAGAATAAAGTCAGAACACCTCGCCTATCACCCTTTCAATCACTTCGGGGAAATACATCTGCTCGAGCTTGTGAACCGAGGCAGCTATGTCGTCGGGGGTGTCAGTAGGCAAGACCGGGGTCTTGGCCTGGAATATTATCTCACCGCCGTCGCACACGTTGCTTACGTAGTGTATGGTGATGCCCGTCTCGGTGTCGCCCGACGCCCTCACCGCCTCGTGGACATGGTGGCCATACATCCCCTTGCCTCCATACTTGGGCAGCAACGCCGGGTGTATGTTGACAATGCGGCGCGGATAGCGCTCCGTGAGGAAAGGCGGCACCATGAGCAGGAAGCCGGCCAGAACGATGAAGTCGATGTGATGACTGTCCATCAGTCCCATGAGCTTGGCCTCGTCGGCGAAATCTGCCTTGGCCATGACCGCGGTGGGCACGCCCAGGTTCGACGCGCGCACAAGGGCATAGGCATCGGCGCGGTTGCTCAGCACGAGGGCAACGCGAACCGACCCGCTGCCGCTGAAGTGGCGGATTATGTTCTCACAGTTGGTGCCACTGCCCGAGACGAATATCGCTACGTTGACCATCAGGGCAGAGTGCTGGAGTAAGTGAACGTGTATTTCACCTTGGCGCCCTGCTTGTTGGTGACGGTCATGGTGCTGACACTCTTGTCGGAGTTGAGCGTTGTCTCAACAACAAACTTGCCGTCGGCGGCAGATGCCTCAGAGATTATCTTGCTGTTGCGGGCGTCGCGGAACATGGCTACGAGCTGGTAGGGGTTGCACTCCTCTATGCCGAGCAGCAGTTGGTTGACGTCTACCGACTGGCAGCGGTTGCTGTTGTCGCTGTAACTCAGCTTGAGCATCTCGCGATAGACAATTCCCTCGGCGTTGCCACGCTGGTAACGCAGGCTGTCGGCCACATACTCGCCATCGGGGTTGCCGTCGCGCAGGCTTCCGTTGGTATAGAGCAATGCCTGCACCGTGTACTCGCCGCCCCACTTGTGCTCCTCCACGTTGAAGGCATCGGCGTCGCCGGCAAATATGCTTTGCTCATAGTATCCCACGGTGTCGCGGTCAGACTGCAGGCGGTCGGTCTGGTATCCAAGGTCATAGACGCCGGTGAGGGTCGACGAACCGTCGCTCACCGACACCGTTGAGTCGCTGGTATGATAGCCGATGGTCAGCCTGCGAAGCTGCTCGCCGTTCTTCTCCATCACGAGCAACGTCGGGCGGCAAAGCGTGTCATACTCAATCGTTATGGCGCTGCCGTCGTCGCCGCTGATGCCAGTCACGAGCGAGGCGTTGCCCAGGCTGCCGTCGCCGCGGGTGGCATACTGCGAGAAATAGAACGTGCCGTAGGCGTCGTCGCCGTTGCTGTTGTCCCTGACAACGAAGCGGGCCACCCTCGACTCGCCCGTCGTGTTGAGCGTAAACCGAGCCGGTATGGAATAGAACGCCCCGCCATTGCCCTGCATGAGGTCTAGTTTGCACCAATCGGCCCCCGACTCCTGGTCGATGTGCCATGCGCCGTAAGAGCCGAA
Organism: Marseilla massiliensis; assembly: GCF_016899955.1. Taxonomy (GTDB): domain Bacteria; phylum Bacteroidota; class Bacteroidia; order Bacteroidales; family Bacteroidaceae; genus Prevotella; species Prevotella intestinigallinarum. Next base: position 59,950 of record NZ_JACJJL010000005.1, read on the forward strand.
AGTAAGAAAGGCATACGCCGTGTTGGCATAGACGGGCCTGCCGCCATTGGCGTTGACCCCGAAGAATCCGGCATAGGAATTGCCGTCAGACATGCACGACGAGAGCATGGCAACGGCCAACAGGGCCAACACAAGATCCTTGATTTTTTTCATATTAGTAAGAAAGTTTTTAATTGTTACGACTGTCTCAAATCAATAGTCACCATCGTCGTCCCAGTCGTCGAAGCCTTCGAGCGACGGACCGATGAACGCATCGAGCGAGCGGCGCTCTTTCTTCGTGGGGCGGCCAGTGCCGCGGGCCCGGTCGACAAACCCGCTTATGCGGGTCATCTCCAGCAGTTCGTATTGGTCGGGCGTGGTCACATTCTCGTATACCTGGGGTATTAGCTTTGCCCCCACGCGCTGCTCTATGGCCTGCAATATCTTGAACGAGTAGGTGATGGGAGGCTTGCGCACGCTCACCGTCTCGCCCACCTTCACCATGCGCGAGGGCTTCACGTTGGTGCCGCCCACCGTGACGCGGCCGTTCTTGCATGCGTCGGCAGCGATGGAGCGCGTCTTGAATATCCGCGCCGCCCACAGCCATTTGTCTATCCTTGCCTCTTCTGCCATCTATCTTTTCTTGTTGTATTGGTTCATAGTGATGTCGACGCCGGCCAGCACGAAGCTCCTTATCATCTCGCATGCCGTGTCGATGGCCGGGGCGAGGGCCTTCATCTCCTCGTCGCTGTAGCGCCCGAGCACCCACTCCACCTGCATACCGCGGGGGAAGTCGTTGCCTATGCCCACCCTCAGGCGGCAGTAGCGCTCGGTGCCGAGCACCGACTGTATGTTGCCCAAGCCGTTGTGGCCGGCATTGCTGCCCGATGCCTTGAGCCTGAGCGAGCCCAACGGCAGGGCCAGGTCGTCGACAACGACGAGCATCCGCTCGACGTCTATCTTCTCCTTGGCCAGCCAATAGCGCACGGCATTGCCGCTGAGATTCATGAACGTGGTCGGCTTGAGCAGGAATATCTTGCGCCCTTTCAGGCTGGTCTCGGCCACAAAGCCGTAACGGCGGTCGTCAAAAACAATATTGGACGCCTTTGCAAAAGCGTCCAATACCATGAATCCTGTGTTGTGGCGGGTCATGTCGTACTCCTGTCCGACATTGCCCAGCCCAACAATCAAGTACTTATCCATCAATTACCTGCTTCAGCTGCTGCGGCGGCCGAACGAGACGCACGTGTGGCCTTAACCGAACATACGATCACATCTGCCGGAGTAGCCAGCTCGAGGCCCTCGAAGCTCAGGTCGCCCACCTTGATGCTCTTGCCCAACTGGAGCGAAGTGACGTCGATGTCAAGATGCTCTGGGATAACCTGGTAGGGAGCAGTAACGTTGATCTTGCGTATAGAGAGGTTTATGCGGCCACCGTCGCGCACACCCTGAGCCAGTCCGTTGAGCTTGACGGGGATGCCGATGGTGATTGGCTTCTGGTCGTTAACCTCGTAGAAGTCTACGTGCAGCACCTGGTCGGTAACCGGATGGAACTGCAGTTCCTTCATCACAGCCGTGTGGCTCTCGCCGTCGATGACGAGGTTGACCACATAGATGTGGGGCGTGTAGACAATCTTGCGGAGGTCGCGCATTGAAACGGCGAACGACAGAGCTTCGGGAAGCCCGTTCTCACCCTTCTTCTCGCCATAAACATTACACGGAACAAGTCCTTCCTTGCGCAGCAACTTTGTGGCCTTCTTGCCTGTCTCGGTGCGCTTTGTGCCTTTAAGTTCGATTTCTTTCATCTTGTAAGTGTTACTCTAAATTAAGTTTTTACATTGTTGCGCTTAATTCACCATCACACGAATGCTAATTTCGATGTGTCTGAAAAAGCGGTGCAAAGTTACATGTTTTTATTCAATCACGCAAGCATTTCACTCAAAATAACATACCGACGGCCACGCAACGAGACTTTGCATGCCTGATCAGGGCAAGGATTATCTGGCCCGACAGCGCGGCATTTGCCACGGCCGGCGGCCTAACCAGCCAGGATGGCCAAATGCGGGCTAACGAGCCAACCCGCTGGCTTACAGCCGTTTCGCGCCGGGCACAGCCAAAACAGCCAGCCAAGGCAACGCCGCGCCGGCGTGAAACGGCCCGTTCGGCAAGCCAAGACGGCCCGTTTCGGCATCCGGCGGAGGCCGTTTCGGCCGTCAAAAACCATGATGCGGCAGGCCCAAACGGCCCCGACGGCGGAGCAACGGGCCCGGCCACCGACCCATGCGGCGCCATAGCCATGGGCCGAAACCAGCCGCGGGCACCTGCCTTGCGACTTTTGTTTGTAAAAGATTCAAAACATACGGCAGCCCACCCCACCCCGCCAGCCACCGCCAGCCCGCCGCAGCATCGCGTGCCGGCGGCGACATGGCCTGCCAGCTGCCGCAAGGGCAAGCCCCGCGGCAGCCCGACGGCCCCGCGGCGGCAGCCCCCAACAATCCACTTTCATAAAAAAACTCAATTAAACGACATAATTCTTGCAACATAAAAGATTTTTATCTAAATTTGCACTCGTTAGTGGGCAGAAGCCTGCCTGCGGCACGTAAGGATTAGAGAGTCTACATTTAGAAAAGTATGATCAATCGAGAAATAATAAGGATAAAGATAGTCCAGTTAACCTACGCCTACTATCAAAACGGCAACAAGAATATTGACTCGGCAGAAAAGGAGCTGTTCTTCAGCCTCTCAAAAGCCTACGACCTGTATAACTACATGCTGGCGCTCATCGTAAGCATAACCAAGGAAGCACGCCGACAGATTGAAATAGTGCAGAGCAGGGCCAGGAGGGAAGGCACAGACATGCCTTCGCAGAAATTCGCATACAACAGGTTCGCGCTGCAACTCGAGGAAAACAAGATGCTCAACGACTTCATCGAAACGCAAAAGAAGACGTGGGACAACGAAATCGAGTTTGTAAGGAAGCTGTACAAGCAAATAACGGAAAGCCAGATATACAAAGACTACATGGCCGACACCGACGACTCGTATGCAGCCGACAGGGAGCTGTGGCGCAAGATATACCGCACGCTGATACAGGAAAACGAGGAGCTCGACGCCTTGCTCGAGGAACAGAGCCTCTATTGGAACGACGACAAGGAGATTGTCGACACGTTTGTGCTCAAGACCATAAAGCGGTTCGACGAGAAAAACGCCGCCAAGCAGGAACTGCTGCCCGAATACGACAGCGAGGAAGACCGCGACTACGCTCGCAAACTGTTCCGCGCCACCATCATGAATGCCGACGAATACCAGCGGTACATGAGCGAGGCGTCACACAACTGGGACTTCAACCGACTGGCATACATGGACATCGTGATCATGCAGATAGCACTCGCAGAAATCATGACGTTCCCCACCATACCCATAAGCGTCACCATCAACGAGTTCGTAGACATAGCAAAGCTTTACAGCACGCCACGCAGCGGCGGATACATCAACGGGATGCTCGACGCCATAGCCCGCCACCTGATACAGACCGGACGGCTGATGAAGCACATGGACGAGCCACGCAACAAGCGCGACAAGGCCAAAGAAGACAACGGCAACGAAGCCAACAGCTACGAAACGGCCGACGAGAGCGAAAACAACGAACAAAACAAACAATAAAAAAGAGTAACGACAATGACAACGACTATCCTGGCCGCACAGGCCGCACAAGGCGGAAGCAGCATGAGCTTCATCATCCTGATGATAGCAATGTTCGCCATCATGTACTTCTTTATGATAAGGCCGCAGCAGAAGAAGCAAAAGGAGATACAGAAATTCCAGAACTCTATCGCCGAGGGAACCTCTGTGGTTACCGGCGGCGGCATCTACGGCACCGTAAAGCGAATTGACCTAGCTGCCAACATCGTCGAGGTGGAAATAGCACGCGGCGTGGTCATCAAGGTCGACAAGGGCTACATATTCAAAGACCCGACCAGCTCGCAGATAACAAAGTAAATGGATAGCCGGCGCGACATAAAGCAACTGGTCAGGAACTTCCTATTCAGCTCAGTGAATAAGGAGTTTCTGACCTTTTTGTTCTTCCTTGCATTGTCGGGCGTCTTCTGGCTGATGATGACCCTCAACGAGACATACGAGAAAGAAGTGGAGATACCTGTGCGCATCGTCAACGTGCCCAAGAACGTGGTGCTCACCTCCGACGAGCTCGACACCGTCAAGGTTACACTGCGCGACAAGGGCCTGATGCTCATAAGCTATCTCTACGGCGAAGGCATGCGCCCGCTTACAATAAACTTCAAGACCTACGCCAAGGGCAACGGATACAGTGCCATACCGGCATCCGAACTGCAACGGCTCATCTACCAGCAGCTGTCGGCATCAACCAAGATTGTGGGGTCCAAGCCCGACAAACTGGAGATTTTCTTCAACTACGGACTAAGCAAGAGGGTGCCGGTGAAATGGACCGGGAGGGTAATCCCCGAACACCTGTACTTCATCTCGCACGTCGAGTACTTCCCCGACAGCGTCAGCATTTACGCCTCGCAGGAAAAACTCGACAGCATCAAGGTGATATACACCGAGCAACTCAACTATGCCAACTTCCGCGACACACTGTCCGTCACCTGCAAGCTACAGAAAATACGCGGCGTGAAGGCCGTTCCCGACAGAGTGAAAGTGGCGTTCCATACCGACGTTCTCACCGAAGAAAGCATCAGCGACATACCCGTCAAGGGCATCAACATGCCAGAAGGCAAGGTGCTGCGCACGTTCCCGTCGAAAGTGACGGTGAGGTTTGTCACCGGAGTAAGCCAATTCAGAAACATCAAGGCGCAAGACTTCGTGGTAGTTGCCGACTATGCCGAGATAATGAAAAACCCATCCGACAAGTGCAACATATACCTGAAGTCGGTGCCCAACGGCATTTCGCGACCGTCGCTAAACATAAAACAAGTTGACTACCTTATAGAAGAAGAATGAAAACGGGCATCACCGGCGGCATAGGCAGCGGCAAAAGCTACGTCTGCGCACGCCTGGCGGCACGGGGCATAAGCGTGTACGACTGTGACAGCGCTGCCAAGCGGCTCATGCGCACCTCGCCCGCCATAATGGAAGCACTGTCGCGCCTCATCGGCCCCGACACCTACACAGACGGCAGGCTGAACAAGGCCAGGGTGGCCGAGTTCCTGCTTGCCTCCGAGACCAATGCCAAGGCAATAGACGGCATTGTGCACCCGGCAGTGGCCGACGACTTCAACAGGAGCGGGGCAGAGTGGATGGAATGCGCCATACTCTACGAATCGGGATTCAACAACCTTGTAGACTTCGTGGTGGCGGTGACCGCCCCTGAGCACGTCCGCCTGCAGCGCGTGATGGCACGCGACAACATCACCGAGGCCAAGGCGCGCGAATGGCTCTCAAGGCAGATGCCGCAGGACGAGGTGGAAAGGCTGGCGGACTTCGTCATCGTCAACGACGGACAGTCTGACATAGACAAGCAAATAGACCAACTAATCAATAAACTGAAATAAGAATAGATCATGTTACAGACAATCTTAGCCATTTCAGGCAAACCCGGGCTCTATAAACTCGTGTCAAGAGCCAAAAACAGCCTCATCGTCGAGGCTATCGACGAAACCCACCGCCGCATGCCTGCATTCGCGGCAGACAGGATTACGTCGCTCGCCGACATAGCCATGTACACCGATACCGACGACGTGCCATTGCACAAAGTGCTTACCAGCATCAAGAACCTGGAAGAAGGGAAGCCCGCCTCGATAAACTACAAGAAGGCAAACAACGACGAACTGCGTGAGTACTTTGCCAAGGTGCTGCCCAATTTCGACAGGGACCGCGTCCACAACAGCGACATCAAGAAGCTGCTGCAATGGTACAACATACTTGTAAACAACGGTATCACCAACTTTGACGAGGAAATGAAGCCCACCGAAGGCGACAACATAGACAACCGCCTTGAGAAAAAAGAAGAGCAGGAAGAGGCATAATGCCCACTGCCACGCTTCATTCACATAAAGCATGCAGTCCATTGGCGATGGCCGTGCCATTCATCCGGGCGCCGCTTCACGCCAATGGACTGCTTCAATATCCCCCTGACCACCCTACCCTAATGTAAAAGCTACAGTGACAATGGCGGCAAAAAACAGTTCTTCACTCAAAGACATAGCGGCTAAGCTGGGCATAAGCATAGCCACGGTGAGCCGTGCCCTACAAGACAACCCGGCCATAAGCAAGGCCACGAGGGAAAGGGTGGCACAGGCGGCAAGGGAGATGAACTACTCGAAAAACTTCATTGCAGACAGTCTTAGAAGCGGTCAGCTACCGGTGATAGGCGTCATCGTGCCCCACGCCGTCACGTTGTTCTACTCTTCTGTGCTCGACGGCATAGAGCAAGTCGCGGCACAAGACGGTTACGCGGTCATCAACATGAACTCCCACGAGAGCTACGAGGAAGAGCGATGCAACGTGAGAAGCTTGCAGAACCTGCATGTTGCGGGCATCATAGCCAGCGTGACGCAGGAGACGGAAGACTTCAGCCACTTCGACGCGCTTGCCAAAGAGCACCTTCCTGTCGTCTTCGTTGCCCGCGACATCCCTACCCGCAACTACTCGTCGGTGACGGCCGACAGCGTCGAGGCAGCCCACAGGGCCACGCGCCACCTCATCGAACAGGGCTGCAGGCGCATAGCCATACTGTGCGGCCCAAACCGCCTGAAGATGGTAACCGAACGAAAGCACGGCTACATCGAGGCGCTGCACGACAACCGACTGCTCGTAAGGCCGGAATACGTGGCATACAGCGACATCAACACCCAGGCCGCCATGCAGGCCACCGAGAGGCTGCTGTCGATGCCAGAAAGGCCCGACGCCATCATTGCACTCAACGACACGCTGCTCTTCGCGGCCATGAAAGCCATCAAGAACAAGGGATTGGACATGCCCGACGACGTGGCACTGATTGGCTTCAGCGATGTCGAGTATGCCGAATACGTCTCGCCTTCACTATCAACCATTGAAGACCAAAGCCGCCTGATGGGCGAAACGGCATGCAGGATTCTGCTCAACCACATCAACGGGTCGCCTGCCCCGGTAAAGAAAATCATCCCGACCATACAGAGAGTACGCGAAAGCAGCTGCAAAAAACGGTAAACGCTTAAGGCCTGCCAAAGCAAAGCCGACCAGCGCCACGACAAAACGAAGCTGCGCCACCTGCCGTGAACACCGAGCAGGACTGTGCACGTCGCCGCTCATTTCACGCAAGATGGCGCAGCCATTTTGCAATTACCACGAATCGGCCATAAGGCCACCGGGCTTTTACTCTACATTTATATCCTGCCCACCAAACAGCTTTACGACCCTTGCCGCTGTCTTGTAAGGCATTTATGTAGTGATTGTCACTTCATCTTAGTTATCTCCGAACCGGCCATGAGGAACGCCCCGAGCCCGAAATCATCGAAGTCCGGCTCGCGGTCGTAAGTCACAGGCTGGGCTTCCTTGGGCTCCTTGCCCGTGCCCTGAACATATCCCAGGAAACCATTGGGGTGCAGGCAGTCCTTCACCATGGCGTTCCATGCCTTGTAAATCACAGGCGAGAACTCTGCGGCATCAAGCAGACCGTGGTTCACTCCGTAAGCCATGCCATATATAAACATGGCCGTTCCGCTGAGCTCCTTGCCGCCATAGTTCGACGGGTCGTGCAGACTCACGTTCCAGAAACCGTCTTCACGCTGCAACGGCTTCAAAGCCTTGCACATCGACACGAGCATAGTCTCGTATTCCTTGCGGTGCTTTTCGTCTTCGGGCAGCAGGTCGAGCATGCGCGCCATGGCCACCACAATCCATCCGTTGCCGCGCGACCAGTAGCAGTCTTCGCCGTTAGGCTCCTTGTATGGTGGGTCGAAGTCAGCGTCGCGCCACCACAGCGAGTCCTTCGGATTGTACAGACCGTTGTCGCCGTGCTTTGTCTTGGTAAACATATACATGTCGTACGCACGGTCGTAATAAGCCTTGTTGCCCGTGAGGTTGCCCATCTGGGCGAATATCGGCATAGCCATCTGCACCGCGTCTATCCACGACCAGTCGTCAATCTTGTCGGTAGCCATCATCGAATCGATGGCCGAGCGTATGGCGGTGATATACTTTTCGGGCTTCTTAGGGTCGAGCTGATACAGGTAAATGTACGTCTGCCCGGCGCACAAGTTGTCGGCATTGCGTGGCAGCACCCCGTTCTTAGTGCCCCTCAAGCCCCAGTTGTGCTTGTTGCCCCACTCAATGGCGTAGTCGAGGTAACGCTGCTGCGGGTCTACTTCATACAAGTCCATGAGCCCCTCGAAATAATATCCGCGCGTCCAGAGGTTGGCCTCATAGTTCTTTTTGCGCGAGGGATAAGGTATAACCTGCCCCGGATCGCTCCATTTATTCATGAAATAGTCGTTGGCCACACGCATGGCCGTAATCACGCTCTTTTTCGACGGCTTTGCCTCATTGGTCTCCGCGGCGGGCAACGCCGTGGCAAACAGAGTCGCACAAAGCACCGGAGTGATGATTTTCTTCAGCTTCATAACGATTGAATTAACATTTATAATATTATTGTTCTATAGTTTCCGATTAATAATTATAATAATGTGGCGGGCTCGCACTTAAGCTGTGTGCAGCCGGCATTTTTTGATTTGCATTACATCCGAGCCCCGTCACAGACGCCGGATGCCCCACATGGCACCATCATCAGCCCGGCCGCTCTTTCTGCAAAAATACTACTTTAATCCTGCAAACACCGGAAAAAGGCGATGCTTTTAATTTTGTTTAACGATAACAGACGACGGTGAGCGCGTCGCTTTTTGCAACAACATCTAATTGTATGGCCAAGTTCGGGCAGACAAACGCACGGCAACCGGCTTAGCGGTGGGCTGCACGGCACGGCAAAACACCACAAAAAGCCACGCCAACGAGGTCACATTGCAGAAAAATTGCTACCTTTGCAACTGCATAAGCCGCTGCCGCACATCCGCCCTACAGCCATGACTGGGCTTCGGCGCCTGCCGGAGCGCCCGACAGAGGAGCCCGAAGCCTAAGCCGCAAGGCCCGTACAGGAGTGGCCGACAGGCAGCCGGCACAGTTATCTACCAGAAACAACAAGAAGCATAATCAGCCATGACTATGCTCACAGAAGACTAAAACGAATGAAAACAGGAAAAATCTTACTGGCCTGCATAATGCTCACCGGGGCATCGCATGCAATGGCCGACAACGTTAAGACCACCGAACGTGGCGTTGAAATCTACGTGGCCGACGCTTCGCCCGCGGCGGCCGGAATGGTCAGACTAAGCGTTATAACCGACAACATCGTGCGCGTGGAGGCCGTGCCGGGCGACAGTCTGCCAGCACCGCGTGCCAGCCTGATGGTGGTTCCGCAAGAGCCTTGCGGCCGATTCGACTGCACCGAGCGGGGCGACAGCATACATTTGACTACCCGCACGCTGCTCGTCAGCGTGAGCAAGGCCACGGGCGCCCTCGTGTTCAGAGACAGGGCATCGGGCCGTGTGCTGCTGCGCGAAACGGCAAATGGCGGCAAGAGCTTCACCAAATACGTGTCGCCGCAGACCACGCTGCCCCCCAACTACCGACCGTCGGCGCCGGGCGAGGTCAACTGGGGCCGCCGTGAGCACCTCAACCGGCTCACCGAGGCCGACCGTACGGGCTACTCCTGGCACGCGCTGTTTGACAGTCCGGCCGACGAGGCGTTCTACGGACTGGGCCAGCATCAGTCGGAAGAGATGAACTACAAGGGCCGCAACGAAGAGCTTTTCCAGTATAACACCAAGGTGTCGGTGCCGTTTGTAATGAGCACACGGGGCTACGGACTGCTCTGGGACAGCTATTCGTATGGCAGGTGGGGCAACCCCGACGACTACCTACAGCTGGGCCGGGCTTTCAAGCTGCGCGACAAGGACGGACAGGCCGGGGCGCTCACCGGCACATACACCGACAAACGGGGGCGCACGCTGACAAGGCGTGAAGACTCGATTTACTTTGAGCACTCTGGCGTGATAGGCAACCTGCCGAAAGGATTCAACCTCGACGGGTCGTCGGTGATATACGAAGGCACCATAGAAGCCCCCACAACAGCCAACTATCACTTCATCCTTTACTACGCGGGCTACGTGAAAGTGTATCTCGACGACAGCCTGGCGGTGGCCGAGCGGTGGCGCACGGCATGGAACCCAAACTCATACAAGTTTACAGCACGGCTCACAAAGGGCCGCCCCGTGACGCTACGCATAGAGTGGAAGCCCGACGGGGGCACGTCGTACTGCGGCCTGAGGGCTGCCAGCCCGCTCACCGACGAGCAGCAGGGGCGCCTGTCGATATGGAGCGAAATGTCGCCGTCGATGGACTATTACTTCATTGCCGGAAGCTCGATGGACAGCATCATCAGCGGCTACAGGCGCCTTACGGGCCGCGCCCAGGTGATGCCCAAGTGGGCGCTGGGCTTCTGGCAGAGCCGCGAACGCTACAAGACGCAGGACGAGGTGCTGTCGACGCTCGCCGAGTTCCGCCGCAGGCGCATACCCATAGACAACATTGTGCAAGACTGGAACTACTGGGAAGACGACCAGTGGGGCAGCCACCGCTTCGACCCCAAGCGCTATCCCGACCCGCAGCTGATGCTCGACAGCGTGCATGCCATGCACGGACGGTTCATGATATCTGTCTGGCCCAAGTTTTATTGCAACACCGACAACTACAGACAGCTCGACTCCAACGGCTGGATATACCGCCGGGCAGTGGCCGACTCCATACGCGACTGGGTAGGGCCGGGCTATGTCGGCTCGTTCTACGATGCCTACTCTGCCGGGGCGCGCAGGCTTTTCTGGAAACAGATGGACGACAACCTATACTCAAGATACGCAAAGGGAATAGACGCCTGGTGGATGGACGCATCTGAACCCAACGTGCGCGACTGCACCCCGATAGGCTACCGCAAGGCCCTATGCGGCCCCACGGCCCTGGGAACCAGCGACGAATACTTCAACGCATACTCCATTGTCAACGCCGACGCCATCTACAACGGGCAGCGATCTGCCGCCCCCGACCGCCGCGTGTTCCTGCTTACGCGCAGCGGTTTCGCCGGACTGCAACGCTACAGCACCGCCACATGGAGCGGAGACATAGGCACCCGGTGGGAAGACATGCGCGCGCAAATGACCGCAGGCATCAATTTCTCCATGTCGGGAATACCGTTCTGGGGCATGGACCAGGGCGGCTTCTGCGTCGAGAAACGGTATGTGGCCGCCCAGAAACTGTTTGACAAGACCGGAACGGAGAACGCCGACCTGGCCGAATGGCGCGAGCTGCAGGCACGCTGGAACCAGTTTGGGTGCTTCATACCGCTCTACCGGGCCCACGGCCAGTGGCCTCTGCGCGAGGCGTGGAACATTGCCCCCGAAGGGCATCCGGCCTACGAGAGCATCACTTTCTACCACAGGCTGCGCTACCGGCTCATGCCTTACCTCTACTCAATGGCCGGATGGGTGTGGCTGAAGGACTATACGATGATGCGCGGACTGGCAATGGACTTTGCCGACGACCCCGCCGTGCGCAACATTGCCGACCAATGGATGTTCGGCCCGGCGCTCATGGCATGCCCTGTGAGCCGATACAAGGCGCGCAGCCGCGAGGTTTACCTGCCAAGGCAATGCGGTTGGTACGACCTGTACACGGGCCGCCACACAGCCGGAGGGCAAAAGCTGACCGCCGACGCCCCCTACGGCCGCATACCGGTCTTTGTGCGTGAGGGCGCAATAGTGCCATTCGGGCCGGCCATACAGTGGAGCGACGAACGACAGGCCGACACGATTTGCCTTTACGTATATGCCGGGGCCGACGGCGAATTCATGCTCTACGAAGACGAAGGCACCAACTATAACTATGAGAAAGGGCTCTACTCTACCATCAGGATTGCCTACGACGACTCTTCGCGCCGCCTTACCATAGGGCCGAGGCAGGGCTCGTTTGACGGCATGCTCCGCCGCCGCAGTTTCCGCATCGTGTATGTGACGGCCGGGAAACCTGTGCCCATGAATCCCGACACCCGTGAAGGCAGGATGGCCGAATACAGCGGCAGCGAGGTGACCATTGACTTGTGAAACAACAACAATGCACAATATGAAAAGAATATTATTGCAAATCATTGCCGCGGCAGCCACGCTACATGCCGCCGCACAGACCGAGACGCCCACCTACCTCAATCCGGGGGCCACGGTGGAGGAGCGCGTGCAGGATGCGCTGAGCCGCATGACGCTGCACGAGAAGGTGCAGATACTGCACGCACAGAGCAAGTTTTCGTCGGCCGGGGTGCCCAGGCTCGGCATCAGGCAGCTTAACATGGCCGACGGGCCGCACGGCGTGCGCGAGGAGATAGAGTGGAACTCGTGGAGCCCGGCGCGCTGGACCAACGACTCGTGTGTGGCGTTCCCGTCGCTGACGTGCCTTGCCGCTACATGGAACCGCGACCTGGCCACGCTCTACGGCGACGCCGTGAGCGAGGAGTTTGCATACCGCGGAAAGGACATCATGCTCGGCCCGGGCACCACGATAGCACGCATGCCGCTCAACGGAAGGGCGTTTGAGTATATGGGCGAAGACCCCTTCCTGGCCGGCGAGCTGGCTTCCGGCTACATAAGGGCGGCCCAGGCCAACGGCGTGGCATGCTGCCTGAAGCACTTCGCGCTCAACAACCAGGAGGTGGGACGAATGACGGTGAACGTCAACGTCGACGAGCGCGCCCTGCGCGAGATATACCTGCCGGCCTTCGAGAAATGCGTAAAGAAAGGCGGCCTGTGGACTATAATGGGCTCATACAACAAGTGGCTCAACGCACACTGCTGCCACAACGACTCGCTGCTGAACGGAATACTGAAGCGCGAATGGGGCTTTGACGGCGCCGTGGTGAGCGACTGGGGCGGCACCCACGACACTTGGCAGGCGGCAACGGGAGGGCTCGACCTTGAGATGGGCACGGGCACCGACGGCAAGACCACCGACAAGAGCCTGGGCTACAACACATACTACCTGGCCGACGCCTTCGAGAAGCTGGTTAGAGAGGGCAAGGTGCCCATGTCTACGCTCGACGACAAGGCAGCAAGGGTGCTGCGCACGATATTCCGCACGGCCATGAACCCGAAGAAGGCCGTGGGCTCCATGTGCTCGGAAGCCCACTATGAGGCCTGCAGCCGCATAGGCGAAGAGGGGGTGGTGCTGCTGCGCAACAAGGGCTCGATGCTGCCAATCGACGCCGACCGCTATGGCCGCATACTCGTGGTGGGCGACAATGCCGTGAGAAACATGAGCGAAGGGGGCGGCTCTTCCGAGCTGAAGACGCGCATGGACATATCGCCCCTCGAAGGGCTCAGGGCCGTATATGGCGACAAGGTAGACTTTGCCAGGGGCTACTATGCCGGGCGCGCGCTGTATGCCAAGGCCGACAAGCTGGACCCCGACTCGCTGGCGGCACTGCGCAATGAGGCCCTTGAAAAAGCCAGGCAGGCCGACCTGATAATCTTCATAGGCGGAATGAACAAGAACGGGTATGAAGACTGCGAGAACTCTGACCGCAAAAGCTACGACCTGTCTTACGGCCAGAACGAACTGATAGAGGCTTTGGCCGCCGTGCAAAAGAACATAGTGGTGGTCACCTACGGTGGCAACGCCTACGCCACGCCATGGCTCGACAAGGTGAAAGCCTTGTTACACTGCTGGTATCTCGGCTCCATGTCGGGGCAGACGCTGGCCGACGTGCTGTCGGGCAAGGTCAACCCCAGCGGCAAGCTGCCCGTGACGTTTGCCCGTGAGCAGTCAGACTACCCTTGCTTCAGATACGGGGCCGAGGGCTATCCGGGCGTCGACGGGCAGGTGTATTACAAAGAGGGCATCTATGTGGGCTACCGATGGTTTGACACCAAGGGCGTGGAGCCGCAGTTCCCATTCGGGTTCGGACTAAGCTACACCACCTTCAAGTATGGCCGCCCCAGGCTCTCGGCCGACAGCATGGATGCCGGCGGCAAGATAACGCTGACCGTCGACGTGACCAACACGGGCAGCCGCAAGGGCAAGGAGACAGTGCAACTGTACATAGGCGACGAGGAAGCAAGCGTTGACAGGCCCGACAAAGAGCTGAAAGGCTTTGAGAAAGTGGAGCTTGAACCGGGCCAGACAAAGACCGTAAGGTTTGACATCACAGCCGAAATGCTGAGTTTCTGGTCTGACAAGACGCATGGCTGGACAGCCGAGCCCGGCCGCTTCAAGGCCTATGTGTGCGCCAGCCAGACCGACGTCAGGGGCACGGCAGGGTTCAGTCTGCACTGAGAAAAAACACAACATCAACGCCACCGCGGCCCCGCCATGGCCCCATTGCCGGGCCAAACGGGTCCCGTGGCCCAGCCAAACAGGCCGTTTGGCACCCTGGGAAAGGCCGTTTTGCAAGTCAAAACGGCCTTTTTCGCAACCCACTGTCCATCAGCACATTGAACCTTGCGACAGCCTTGGCGAAACTGTTTTACACAAAAATCGGGGCAACCGATGTAAATTTAAAGTGGAAAATCACTAACTTTGCATGGCCGCAACAACCGCCGACGGCTGCCGGCCGCACGCGAAAACCACGAAAAAGCATCTGCAGAAATCAATGGAGATAAAACCGATAGCACACTTCCGCTCACCCTTCGCCACCAAGTTTGGCATACCGCGCCAAAGCGGCATAGTGCCGCAACTGCGCGGCAGGATAATAATGGAGCCGCAATATGCCTCGGCCGAGGCACTGCGCGGGCTCGACGGATTCGACTACCTGTGGCTCGTCTGGGGCTTCTCGGCCAACGCCGGTGCCCCCGTCCACCTCACGGTGCGCCCTCCGCGTCTCGGCGGCAATGCGCGCATGGGGGTGTTTGCCACCCGGTCGCCATTCCGGCCAAACGGCCTCGGCCTGTCGTCGGTAAGGCTGGAAGGCGTAAGTGTCGACACGGCCGAAGGCGCCGTGATAACCGTTTCGGGCGCCGACCTCATGGACGGCACGCCCATCTACGACATAAAGCCCTACGTGGCGTTCACCGACAGCCACGCCGCCGCACGCAGCGGCTTTGCCGACACCGAGCGATGGGGCACGCTGAAAGTGGAATACGACAAGGAAACGCTCGGCTGCATGGACGGCGCTGAGGCCGAGGCGCTGCTGCGTGTGCTCGAGCAAGACCCCCGCCCGCAATACCACGACGACCCTCAGCGCATCTACGGCATGCCCTACGGGCAGTGGGACGTGCGCTTCAGGGTGGCCGACGGCATACTGACAATAGTCGAGATAGTTGGAAGCCGGTGACGGCAGCCTACTGCTTGGCAAACCTGACAACGATGTTCTCAAAGCCCATGGCGCGCAACATGTTGCGGAACTGGGCGTCGGCGTTGTTCTCTGCGCTCTTTATGTTGGCCTCGGTAAACCCGTGGCTCAACATCTGGCTGTAGGCCCTGCGGTACAAGGCCTCGCGGTCGGCTGCCGACCAACGGCCGCTTTCAAAGAACGACTTGGTTCGGGCCTCGTCTATGAAGTCGTGGTCGAGAAGGCTGATGGGCGGCAGCGTCACCGTGACCGAGTCGCCGCTGGCCACTATCCAGCCCGGCTTGGCTTGGCCGAGGTCTACGCCGAAGCGCAACGTTCCGTAATAAATGCGCACCAGATGGTCGTCGCTGAAAATGCCGCGGCGCACGGTGTCCACCAGCTCCTCGTCTGTTACAGACAGAAACTCCCACTGCCCGATGGCCTTGATTGAGCGTATCTGCTCGGGCGTTATGTCTATCTTCTTGTCCGACCCTATGCTTACCGTGCTGTTGTGGGCCGTGTGGCCCACCCAAAAGAAAGCGGCAAGCACAGCCACGGCAATGACGGCCACCGCCACAATGCGGGCCTTTGATATGTTATTGAGCAGTTTTTTCATCTTTCAACGGTTGAGTTGTCAAGTAAAACGCTTATGTCACGCTCTGTAAAATCCTTTCGGAAAGCTATAGTGATGTCGCTCTCGGCATAGCCCATCTGCTTTATCATGGGTATAAGCACGCGGGCGGCGTTGTCGCGAGCCGTCTCAATGATACCCAGACGCGGTATGCTCGCAATTATCGACGCCCGCCCCTGCTGCTCAAAACTGGCCATCTCGGCATCGGTGAAGTGCGAACGTGTGAACGAAACATACTCCTTGGTGTTCTTGTGGTCTACCTTGCTGCTTGTCAAGGCCACCTTCGGGTCGGGCAGTATCACGGTAATCTTGTTACCACGGCGCTCGATGTTGCGCTCTGAAAAGCCCTCAAAGTCGATGTATGCCTTCAGTGTGGCGTCCATGGGGATGGCTATCTTTCGGTCGCCGAGGGGCAGCTTCACGTTGAAGTCGCGCTTGAGCACGCTCCCCTTGAGCCTTACTATGTCGTCGTAAGTCACAATCTTGTGTATGTTATACTCGGCGGTGTACAGCCGCGAGCACTTCTGTACCTGCATGATTAGCATGGGTATGGTGTCGATGGCCCTGTATTCGGCCTTGGGCTTGGCCTCCTTGCGCTGCGTGCAGCCACACAACACAAAGGCAACCGCCATGGCATAAAGTGCAAAACGTCTCATATTCATTCATTGGTTGATGCACGGCCGGCGGCAACGGGCCTGCGGCGGCACGCTGCTTGCGGGGCTGCATGACGCCCGGAAGCCTGCAACCGGGGAGCTGGAAGGCCGGGGGGCACTGCTGCCGAAGCCGTGGTTGTTGACTGCAAATATACTGAAAATATCGGTATCGGGCACACACCAGCCATGATTTATTGCCGTTCTGGGCGCCAAAAGACAGAAAAATGGAAAACATTTTCGGTGATATACAATAATTTTTTGAATCTCACGTTAAACCAATAGAAGCCATAAACGTCATAATAATGGTTGCAGCCAATATAATTTACAAGAACATTTGACGAATAAAAAAGCAAAGTCATGAAGAAGATAATATTAGGACTGATGGCCGCTATGACGATTGGCACTACGGCAATGGCTCAAAGCCAGGTTGCAGACAGGAGCGAGATGATACAGAAACGCACCGAGTCGGTAGCCAAGAAATACGGACTGAGCGACGAGCAAAAGCAAAAGCTGCTCGAACTCAACACCAAGTATGCCGACATTATGGGGCCGTCGATGCGCATGCACGGCAACCGCGGCAATGGCGGTGCAATGAGGCAAAGGCCTGGTTCGAACTTCGGGGCACGGCCTGAAAACGGCGACTCGGCGGCACTGGGGCGGTTCAGGCTCAGCGAAGAGCAAAGGGCCAGGCTTGACGAAAGGCGCAAGCAGATGAACGAGCAGCGCGAAGCCTACAACAAGGAGCTGCAAGCGATAATGTCTGACGAACAATACAAAAGCTACACGGCCGACATGGAAAAGCTCTTGCAGCGCAGGCCGAGGAAATAAAAGGAACATAGTGATTTAGGTTAATTATATGTTATAGGATGGCAAGCGTGCCATGAATTGGTTATTATCGGTAGAAGTTGTTTAGGAAAAAATGTATTTTTAGGATAGCTCACGGTGCGCCCCACAATTGTGGGGCGCACTTATTTTTACATGCCAACGCCAAGGCTGTTGCGCATTCCACCCTGTCGTCATGGTCGCAAAAGCCCGGGCGATGCCGATAATGGCCAGCCGAAGGCCATAAGCATGGCATGAAGCATTGCCAGTGTCGCTTTTTTTTCGTACCTTTGCACAGGTTTTGCTGCACTCGGGCCACGGCAGGCATAATGGCAGGGTTCCCGTTTGCACCATCCGTTCCAGACAAACAAACACAAAGACCCAGATGAAAAGAATCATTCCCATGCTCGCAGCAGGACTGTTAGCGGCAGCCGTCGCTGGATGTGGCGGCAAGAAAGAGAGCGACACCATCATCGCCCCGAAACTTGAAAAGAAGAAACCATCGGCACCGATACGCATGCAAGATTACACGCAAACGCGTGAGATAGAATGGAACGGGAACAGGCTGGTGAGCGAAATACGCCGCACGGCCGACGACAGCCTGGCCATGGTGACCGACGAAACAGGGCAGAAGTTTGTGGACAACAGCATCGAGCTCGTGGTGAGAAGGGCCGACGGGAGTGTCTTCTTCAAGAAAACGTTCACCAAAGAGGCCTTCGACCAGTACCTGGACAACGACTACCGCAAGACGGGAATACTCGAAGGGCTCGTTTTCGACAGGGTTGACGAAAGCTCACTGAGGTTTGCCGCCAGTGTGAGCCACCCACAGACGGATGAGTACATACCGCTCATCGTGACCGTATCTAAGGCTGGCAAGTTGGGCATTGAGCGCGACACGCAGCTCGACACCAGCTCAATCGAGGAGGAAGAATAAGGCAACTCTACCTTGCCTCCTATCGTTTGCCAGACCGGCAGAAGGCTGCCTGATCCCCCGTGCCACGCCCGCCAAACGATAAAACACGCATGCTGCCACCTTGCTTGCGGCTTCGCAACGGAATGGCGCGCCACGCCCCGGGCTGTGGCCAAAAGCGCCATGCACGGCGACGGCATGGTGGCGGTTGTGAATTCAACGCCATTCAGGGATGGAAAACAAGGCTTGCCCGACGGCCAACGGCATTTCGCCGGCCGCCGGGCAAGCCTTTTCATGCCTCCATCGGCTGCATTGGCGGCATATGGCATCACACTGCCGCCGGCCGCAAAATCAGCTTCCGCCAGTTGGAAAGGAAATCGGCCATGCGGTTGAATACCAGTCCGGCGCCCTCAGCCAACAGTGCCTCAGGCGGCAACGGGCCCGTGTTGACAGCCACGGTGAATATCCGGGCCGCCACAGCGGCGCGCACACCAAGCGGCGCATTCTCGACCACAACAGCCTCCCATGGCTCAACCCCGGCCTTGGCAAGGCCTTTGAGATACGGCTCGGGATGGGGTTTGCCACGGCTGACGTCAAAGCTCGACACAATAAGACGCTTGTCGACAAGGCCATGAAAGTCGTCTACGAGCTTCTCGAGCAGTGAGTGCTGCCCGCTGCCTGTGACCACCACAATCTTCAGGCCGGCCGACTTCAGCTCCTGCTGCAACTGCATCACGCTGTCCATCACCTTGGCCTGAGGGCATGTGGAGAACACCCTCGACTTCTCGTCATACATTTTCTGCGCCTCGTCATCGGTTATCTCGCGGTGCCATTGCTCGCGCGCCTTCAGCTTGATTGTCTCTACCCCACGCATGCCTTCATACTTATAGGCCTCGGCCTCGGGCATGTCGATGCCAAAACCGGCCATGGCCTTGTGCCAGCTATAGGCATGGTTGGGCATGGAATCGTAGAGAACGCCGTCCATATCGAAAAGAACGGCTTTAGGGCAAAACGCCCCAAAGCCGTTCTTCCGTAAGTATTGACTTATCTCATCGTCGTACATAAAACACAAAACGATTGGTTAGATTTCATTGGCAAGCCTCTCCTTGATGGCCTTGCTGTCGGCCTCATACCCCGGTTTGTCAAGAAGGGCGAACATGTTCTTCTTGTATGCCTCTACGCCGGGCTGGTTGAAGGGGTTCACCCCAAGCACGTTGCCACTGATGCCGCAGGCAATCTCGAAGAAGTAAATGAGCTGGCCGATGTAGTATTCGTCGAGCTTCGGCACGCTGATGCGTATGTTTGGCACACCGCCGTCAACGTGGGCGAGTCGCGTTCCGAGCTCGGCCATCTTGTTGACCTCGTCAACCCGCTTGCCGGCGAGGAAGTTGAGACCGTCAAGGTTCTCCTCGTCTGAGGGGAAAAGCAGGTGGCTGTTGGGCTCCTCAACGCTTATCACAGTCTCGTATATGGTGCGCTCTCCCTGCTGAATCCACTGCCCCATGGAGTGCAGGTCGGTGGTGAAGTCGCACGATGCGGGGAAGATGCCCTTGCCATCCTTGCCTTCGCTCTCACCGTAAAGCTGCTTCCACCACTCGCTGAAGAAGTGGAGCTTGGGCTGATAGTTTACCATTATCTCAATCTTCTTGCCTGCCTCGGCATACAGGGCGTTGCGCACTGCAGCATAGAGAGCGGCCGGGTTCTCGCTGAAAGGCACGTCGATGCCGCATGCCTTTTCCATGTCGGCAGCACCGCCAACAAGTTTCGTGATGTCGAAACCGGCGCAGGCAATGGGCAGCAAGCCCACCGGGGTGAGCACAGAGAAGCGCCCCCCGACGTTGTCGGGTATGACAAACGTCTTGTAACCCTCCTTGGTGGCAGCTGCGCGGGCTGCTCCCTTGGTGGCATCGGTAACGGCAACGATGACCTTGCGGGCCTCTTCCTTGCCTCGCTGGTCCTCGCACTGCTTCTTGAGGAGCCTGAACGTGAGTGCAGTCTCGGTGGTTGTGCCCGACTTTGAGATGTTAATCACACCGAACTTCTTGCCTTTCAGGTAATCGGTAAGCTCCGACAGGTAGTCCTCGCCGATGTTGTTGCCTGCGAAAAGGATAACGGGGTTCTTCTTGTCGCCGACCAACCAGCCGAACGAATTGCCCAAAGCCTCGATCACGGCACGCGCCCCGAGGTAGCTTCCGCCGATGCCTGCGACAACGATGGCCTCGCAATTGTCACGCAAAACGTTGGCACAATCCTGTATTTCCTGCAGGAATGCGGGAGTGATAGACGTCGGAAGGTGAAGCCAACCGAGGAAGTCGTTGCCCGGGCAAGTGCCTTCTTCGAGAGCCTTGCGCGCGTCGTTCACTTTTGCTTCATAAGCATTCACGGCACCGTCTGCCAGGAACTGTGCAGCCTTGGTGATGTTTAAGCAGATTGTATTCATTGCTTTTATGTTTAAATGGTTTATACCTTGTCAAATTATTCCACGCCTGTGCCACGGCCATGCCACCCAGCCATGAGGCTCACCTGAACGAGTCGGTGAGCAGCTTAATCTCTATCTGTGGGCTGATGCGCTCGTAAAGAATGTTGTATACGGCATCGAGTATCGGCATGTTGACGTGCAGGTGGCGGTTGATTTCCTTCATGCACTTCGTTCCGAAGTATCCCTCGGCAATCATCTCCATCTCGATCTGGGCGCTTTTCACGCTGTAGCCCTTGCCTATCATCGTACCGAAGGTGCGGTTGCGCGAGAAGTTGCTGTAGCCCGTCACGAGCAAGTCGCCGAGGTAAACGGAGTCGTAGACGTTGCGCTCGAGCGGGTGCACGGCCTGAAGCAGGCGCGACATCTCCTGCACGGCGTTGGCCATGAGCACGGCCTGGAAGTTGTCTCCGAACTTCAATCCGCTGCAAATGCCGGCGGCAATGGCGTATACATTCTTCAGCACCGACGAGTATTCGATGCCCACCACGTCGTCGCTGGTCTTCGTCTTTATGTATTCGCTCGACAGGACATCGGCAAAAGCCTGCGCCTTGTCGCGGTCGGAGCACCCCACGGTGAGGTAAGACAGCCGCTCGAGCGCCACCTCTTCGGCGTGGGAGGGGCCTCCAAGGCAAGCCAGGTTCTCGTAAGGCACGTCGTAGACCTGATGGAAATACTCCGAGCACACAAGGTTCTCGTCGGGCACTATGCCCTTGATGGCAGTCACCACAAACTTGTCCTTGAGCCTGACGCGCAACTTCTTGAGGTGGTTTTTGAGGTAAGGCGATGGCGTGACGAACACGAGCGTGTCGTAGCTGTCGGCTATCTTGTTGATGTCACTCGAGAAGAATATCTCGTCAATGTC
Organism: Marseilla massiliensis; assembly: GCF_016899955.1. Lineage (GTDB taxonomy): Bacteria > Bacteroidota > Bacteroidia > Bacteroidales > Bacteroidaceae > Prevotella > Prevotella intestinigallinarum. The sequence goes on from NZ_JACJJL010000005.1 coordinate 81,662, forward strand.
AAAGCGCACGCCCATGAGATAGGCCGGGTTGTGGCCCAGACGGCGGAAATCGTCGATGCGGTCGTCGCGCCGCATATACCAGCCGATGTGATGAGTGTGCCCCACCACTATCTTGGCGATGGCCGTAGCCCAACTGCCGCCACCGATGATTGCTATTTTTCCGCAGTCAAACATTTCTTGATCAGCTTGATGTCAGGCGGCCGGGTGGAGCGGGCCTGAGCCCCTCCGCCACCGGCCATGCCTAATATGTTCATTTGCCGGCAGCCTCAATCCATGCGGCAAAGGTATCAACACTCGGGTTGTCGTAGCCCAGCTTATACTTCTTGTTAACCCCGCAGACATCCATCTGCAGCTTTTGCGGGTTGACCTCCTTGATGTCTGACACGAGGTAATAGCCGCACTTGTTGAGCACGGGCACCCACTCCGCGGGCACGCCGAGTGCAGCCCACTCTTCGGCCGAGCTGCGCGGCGCCTTTTTCTCGGGTCGCATCTGCGGGAAGAAGAGCACCTCCTGTATGAACGTCTTGCCGGTCATGAGCATCACAAGGCGGTCGATGCCTATGCCGATGCCGCTTGTCGGGGGCATGCCATACTGCAGGGCGCGCAGGAAGTCCTGGTCTATGATCATGGCCTCGTCGTCGCCCTTGTCGGCCAGGCGCATCTGCTCCTTGAACCTCTCTTCCTGGTCTATCGGGTCGTTGAGCTCGGAATAGGCGTTGGCCAGCTCCTTGCCGTTGACCATGAGCTCGAAACGCTCTGTCAGCCCGGGCTTAGAGCGGTGCATCTTGGTGAGCGGCGACATCTCGACGGGATAGTCGGTGATGAACGTGGGCTGTATGAACGTGCCCTCGCAGAACTCTCCGAATATCTCGTCGATGAGCTTTCCCTTGCCCATCGTGTCGTCTATTTCCATGCCGAGCTTGCCGCACACCTCGCGTATCTGGGCCTCGTCCATGCCCGTGAGGTCGTAGCCGGTCTTCTCCTTTATGGCGTCGAGAATGGGCAGGCGGCGGTAAGGAGCCTTGAAACTGATTACCCGCCCGTCGATTTCGCGCTCGGGCTTGCCGTTGACGGCTATGCACACCGTCTCGAGAAGCTTCTCGGTGAACGACATCATCCAGTTGTAGTCCTTGTATTGCACGTAGAGTTCCATGCAGGTGAACTCGGGGTTGTGGTTGCGGTCCATCCCCTCGTTGCGGAAGTTCTTGCCAATCTCGTAGACGCCCTCAAAGCCGCCAACAATCAGCCTCTTAAGATATAGCTCGGTGGCGATGCGCATGTACATGTCGCAGTCGAGCGCATTGAAGTGCGTTATGAACGGTCTTGCGCTCGCCCCGCCGGCTATGCTCTGCAGGGTGGGCGTCTCCACCTCGGTGTAACCGGCCTCGTCGAGCACGCGGCGTATGGTGCGTATCACCGTGGCGCGCTGCAGGAAGGTGTCCTTCACGCCGTCGTTGACCACCAGGTCTACGTATCTCTGGCGGTAGCGAAGCTCCGGGTCGTCAAACTTGTCGTAGGCCACGCCGTCCTTGTATTTCACTATGGGCAGCGGCTTGAGGCTCTTCGACAGCAGCGTCAGCTCGCGGGCGTGAACCGAAATCTCGCCCGTCTGCGTGCGGAACACAAAGCCTCGCACCCCGATGAAGTCGCCAATGTCGAGCAGGCGCTTGAATACCTTATTATATAAGTCCTTGTCTTCGCCCGGACAAATGTCGTCGCGGGTGATGTAAACCTGTATCCTTCCCTTCGAATCCTGGAGCTCGGCGAAGCTGGCCTTGCCCATCACGCGGCGGCTCATCATGCGCCCGGCTATGCAAACCTCCCTTGGCTCGCCCTCATCTACAAAGTTTTCCTTTATGTCGGTAGAGAAAGCATTGGTCGGGTACTCCGCGGCGGGGTATGGGTCGATGCCCATGTCACGCAACTCTTGCAGACTCTGGCGCCTGCCGATTTCCTGTTCACTTAGTTCTAAAACGTTCATAATGTCTGAATGCCTTTCTTATTCTAGCTGCAAATTTACGAATTTATTTTGAATGTGCCCGCTTTTTTACTTTTATTATCACCTGACCCGCAGTGGCATTTTTGTAATATTTCATTACCCGAAGGCAAGAAAACGACAACACGGTGACTGTCACAATGTTACAATCCCGCCCGTTTGGCAGTGCAAAACAGGCCGTATGGCAGCATGGAATGTGCCGTTTGGCACTGCCGTTCGGCCCGTTTTGCGACGCATTGTGGCATCGGGCTCATAGCCACCGTGCGTTTGTACGGTTATATTACCGCGCAAGGCAACCTCAGGCACTGCCCACCCCGCCCCACCACACAGCCTGGCCCGCCAGCAAACGGCCGAGGCGCTTTTGGGCCGGGCATATCTGCCGAACCGGCAACACACCGGCCTGCATACGGCCATATCGCACAAGTCGGAATGCAACCGCGATTGTTCGATATGGCGAGCAGGCTCACAATTGGCATATATTTTGACAAAAACCAATGCCAACTAATCAAAAATTAGCACCCAGCTCTACTTTTTCTTCGTTACTTTGCCATTATTAACAGACCAATCAATTACCAATAACTATTTTAAATTTTTACATGACTAAAACCAAAACAACTATCCGTCAAGGGGCAAACTGCAATGCAAGGCTCCTTGCATCGGCCGTGTTTGCACTGACGGCCATTGTGGCCAATGCCCAACAACGGGTGACAGGAAGAGTGGTAGACGAGCATGGCGAGCCTGTGATTGGGGCCAGCGTGGCGGTGAAGGGCACCGGCACGGGATGCGTGACCGACATCGACGGCAGGTTCACCCTGGCCAAGGTGAAGCCCGACCAGGCCATAGCCGTGTCTTACGTAGGCTTCGCCACCCAAACCATGACCATTGGCAACAACACCAGCCTGACTGTGACGCTGAAGGCAAACGACGCTGTGCTCGACGAAGTGGTGGTGGTGGGCTACGGCTCTATTACCAAGCGCTCGGTGTCGACAGCCATGTCTACCGTCAAGGGGGCAAGCATTTCAGACATGCCAACGTCCAATGTCACGCAAAGCCTTTCGGGGCTCTCGGCGGGCATAAGCCTGCAACAGACCAGCGGCGAGCCCGGGGCAGCGCCCTCGATACGCATCCGCGGGGCGGGCTCGATAAACAGTGGCAACGACCCTCTGTACGTTATCGACGGCTACCCGACCACCGATGCCGAACTGTTCAACAACCTCAACCCAAGCGACATCGACGACATACAGATATTGAAAGACGCGGCCTCGTCGGCCATCTACGGCTCGAAGGCCGGCAATGGCGTGATCATCGTGACCACAAAGAGGGGCAAGGCCGGCAAGCCCACGGTGAGCCTGTCGACGCAGGTTGGCATAAGCCAGGTGCAACGCAAGGTCGACGTGCTTGAAGCCGACGACTTCCTGGACATGGTAATAGAGGCCCGGACCAACAACGGCACCATAAACAACTACCCGGATTTGGTGAAACTGCGCGAGTCGGGCAACTATTGCAACACCGACTGGCAGGATGCCATTTTCCGCAATGCGCTAAACTACCGGGCAAACGCCACGGTGACGGGTGGCAACGACGTGGTGACCTACAGCCTGTCGGTGAACTACCAGAACGAAGACGGCATTCTGCTGAACTCTTATTTCAAGAAAATAAACATCAAGGCTGGCTTCGACGCCAGGCTGGGCAAGCACGTAAAGGTGGGCGCCAGCTTCTCGCCAAGCTACAACAAGAAACGCTCGCAGCAGCCGTCTGGAGGCAACACCGAAGACGCCAAGGGCATCATTGCCGAGGCTCTGTCGTACCCGCCGATACTGCCCGTATACCAGCCAAACGGCGACTACACCCAGATGGCACAGCACTACGCCGGGAAGAACGGGACACCCGACTACGGACTGAACATGCAACTGCGCAACCCTGTGTGCAACCTGCTCGAGAACAACAACGACAGATGGGCCTTGCGGACGCTCACCCACGCCTACGTTGAAATCAAGCCGGCCAGGCACCTCACAGTGAGGTCGGCCGTCGACTTCGCCACAAACTCGCAGAAAACAGACTACTATCAGTCGGCCTACCTATTTGGCTCTGCCGCCACGGGCAACAAGTCGACGCCTTACCTCAATGCAATCAACGCCTATCGCGCATCGGGATTCGGCTACGACGCCTACTGGTCGACCACGGCCACATACGACCGCGACCTCACCGACAAACTGAACCTAAACGCCGTGGCCGGCTACGACTTCGAATACAACAGCGATTTCAGCGTTAGGCAAGACGACCGAACCGACGCCGACAACCCGATAGCATATCTGGGCACAAGCATCAGAAACGTGATGGGCGCCAACCTGTGGACGGGTTCGTCGACAAACTCTAACTATGTGTTCGACGCCATGTTTGCCCGCATCATCTTGAACTACGACAGCAAGTATGTGGTTTCGGGCTCGCTGCGCCGCGACCGCTCCAGCAAGTTCGGCCCCGACAACCGCGCCGGGCTGTTCTACTCGGCCTCGGCGGCATGGAACGTCACCGAGGAGGAATGGATGAAACCCGCAGAATGGCTCTCGCTGGCCAAGGTGCGCGCCAGCTACGGCGTGACGGGCAACGACCAGGTGGGGTCCAACTATGCCTGGGTGTCGGCCATCAGCACCGACCACAACGTGGTGTTCGGCACATCGTCGGTGCCGTCGTATTATCCGAGCGGCTACTCAAACAGGAGCCTCGGATGGGAAAAGAACAGGCAGATTGACCTCGGACTCGACCTAGCATTCATCAAACGCATCAACCTCAACATTGATTTCTACAAGCGGACGAGCGACATCGTGATGCCGGCCAACATACCTAACTTCAACGGCATAGCCGGTTCGGTGTACATGAACTCGGGCCAGGTGGAGAACAAAGGCGTGGAGATAGCGCTCAACGCGAAGGTTCTGCAGGGCAGCCTCAACTGGGAGACCACGCTGAACTGGTCGTTGAACAGAAACAAGATTCTGTCGCTGGCCAACAACCAGAGGCAACTGCCCAACGGAAAGGCCGGAACGAAATGGGGAAACGTGATACGCAACATCGTGGGCCGGCCCATGGGCGACATGTATATGCTCAAGGTGATTGGCACTTACAACAGCGAAGACGACCTGAAAAAGTATCCGAAGTATGGCACTGAGAGCATCGGCGACCTGATATACGAAAACACCAACGGCGACAACACCATCAACACCGACGACTATCAGTATGTGGGCAACTACCAGCCCGACTTCACCTACGGTTGGACAAACAGGCTGGGATACAAGAACTTCGACCTTGCCATAACCATCGACGGCCAGGCCGGGGGCAAGGTGATATACGCCGCGGCACGCGCATACTCGCTGAACCTGTGGGACAACGTGCTCGCCGAGTCGGGACTGGGACGCTGGCACAGTGCCGAACAGCCCGGCAACGGCACTTCGCACAAGGCCGGCACCAACAACCTGGGCTCGAACATACAGCCGTCGACGCGCTACCTGTACGACGCCGACTTCCTGCGCATACGCAACATTGCCCTGGGCTACACCCTGCCGGCAAAGGCCTGCGAGGCTGTTGGGCTGCAACGCCTGCGCCTGAGCGTCAACATACAGAACCTGTGGACGTTCGACTCGTATCCCGGCTACTCGGTGGAAGCCAACTACAACGGCAACTCTGCCACCAACAACGGGGTTGACTTCGGCAGCTACCCAATATCGCGCGTAATGACTTTCGGCATCAACGCCACATTCTGAAACACCATAAAGCAACATCATTATGAACTCATCACATATCAACAAAATACTCACAGCGGCATGCATAGCCGCATCCGCACTGGCTGTCACGGCGTGCAGCGACGGTTTCTTCGACCGCTACCCGTCCGACTCGATGCAGATGGAAACGTATCTTACCAACGACAGCGAGGCAGAAAACATACTGCTCGACGCTTACTACTATCTGCGGACGGTGCAGGAAGAGGTAATCATGGTCAACGGACTGTGCACCGACGAGGCCTACGACTACAAGAAAAACAACCAGGCCGACTACATCAGCCTCAACGAAGGAACGTGGGACGCCACCTCGGCTACCATCGACGCCATCTGGGCCAACTGCTACAGCATGATAAACCGATGCAACTCCGTGCTCGACAAGATTGGCAATGTCAGCGAGAAAAACAGGAAGCAATATGAAGGCGAAGCCTGCATGCTCAGGGCTTACGCCTACTTCACACTGGTAAGGCTGTTCGGCCCGGTGCCACTGACGGAGCATGTAGTCGACGACTACAGCGACCTTTACAACTACGGACGCAGCCCCGAGAAAGACGTCTACGCACTAATAGGCAGCGACCTGGGCAAAGCCGCTGCCTGCCTGCCGCCCCACTACAGCGAAGCAGGCAATGCGGGGCGAGCCACAAGCACTGCCGCCAAGGTGATGATGGCCGACACCCACATGACGCTGGGCGACTTCGGCGCTGCCAGAAAAGTGCTTGAAGAGGTGATAGGCTATGCCAAGGCCAACCCCGCAAGCCTCGGGTTGCTCGACGACTATGCCAGTGTGTTCGACTCGCAAAACCCTGTCAACAAGGAGATAATATTCGTGGCACAATTCAACAACGGGGCTACGGTGGTGGCCAACTATCTCATGAAGCGGTGCATACCGGCCGTGAGCCCCAACGACCAACCGGCCTACACCATGCCCGACGGCACCGCTTCCACGATACTTACTACCCAGGGAGTGGGCTGTCTGCTCATGACGTGGGACTTGTACAACCGGCTTAGGAGCAACCCGGCAGACAAACGCTACAGCCAGATGGTCTACGACAGGCTTTATGACGCATCGCAAGGCACTTCAAGGCAAACCGAAGAGGTGGACGTAAACGATAACGGCGACGCCTTCACTCCGGCCACCCTAAAATACTTTGACATGCACAACCAGGGCCTGAAGACGTGCGCCAGCGGTTGCGACGACATCATATACCGCTACGCCGACGTGCTGCTCATGTATGCCGAATGCCTCAACGAGACCAACGCCACGGCCGAAGCCAAGGAGTATCTCGACGCCGTGCGCCACCGCGCAGGCCTGGCAGGCACGCAAGTCACGTCGCAAAGCGAAATGCGACTGGCCATAGAAGACGAGCGTCTGCTCGAACTGTGCTTCGAAGGGCACCGATGGTATGACCTGAACAGGACGGGCCGGATAAACAAGGTGATGACCGCCCACTTCAATCATCGCGTCAAAGGACTGTCGGCACCGCTGCAAGCCAACAACAACGGAATGGCCGTAGCAGATTGCAACGACGCCTCCGGCCGTCCGCTTGAGTGGCGATGGAACGACAGCGACGGCAGGATACTGTTCCCAATACCCTACAGCCAGTTGCAACTGTCTGGCGGATGGAAGCAGAACCCGGGCTATTGAAAACATTAAATCCTTTATATTCGCCGGTGTGTGGCACTGTTTGCCCACACCGGCGATTGACATATCGGTAAGCCGCCACGCACGTCCTACCGTCCATCACGGCGACATGCCCAAGGCACTATATGGCCATCGCCGGGCACAACGCCGCTTATGCCAACGCCGGGCATATCAGATGGATTTCCATTCCCCGTGCCCCGCCACTTTGACTTCAACCAAAAAGCTTTTATATTAAAAGCCAAGAAATCCCTTGAAATGCACTGAATATTTTGTATCTTTGCATGAATTATGCCGCAACAGGCATTTCATGGGCAAGCTCATGCTGCGCCGGCGTTGTGCCCGCCTTGCTGTCTTAGCATAAAAGCGGGCGCTACCGGGAGACAGGACGCATACTTCCGCCACTGCCGTTTGCGCTGCGTAGAAAGCCCAACATTGAACAATGAAGACTGTGGGGCAACAAAGTCAGCACCCCACATATTTTATATTACACGATGGATTTAGAAAAGATAAAAGACCTTATAAGACAAAAGCCAAACATAGCCGACAACCTCGGCATGGACTTCATATCCACTCCAGACGATGAGACGTGCTTGGCCACGATGCTGGTGGACAGCCGAAACTGCCAGCCAATGGGCCTTCTGAGCGGCGGCGCCACCCTGGCCTTGGCCGAATACATGGCCGGTGTGGGGTCGTCGATACTGTGCCCGGACAGGGCCTGCGTAGGTGTCAACGTCAGCGGGAGCCACGTCAGGAGCGCTTTCGAGGGCGACACGGTCACTGCCACGGCCCACATTGTACACCGGGGGCGCACGCTCCACGTGTGGAACGTGACCGTGGCCGGCTCCGACGGGAAGACTATATCGACTGTAAGCGTGATGAACTTCATCACCGACAAACCCACGGAGGCCGCAAAATGACAGCCCGCGCACTGTTCAGGCTGCCCTATTCCGACACTTACACCATAGTGGAGCAGGGCAGCGGGCATCCCGAGGAGCTTGCGGCTTACGGCGCCCTGGACGGGCGCGAGGGCTTTGTCATAGCCCCGTTTGCCATCACTGCCGCCGAGCCACTGCTGCTGTTGCGCCCCGACCGCATCGAAACAAGGCGCACAACAAGCGAGACCGAGGTGGCCGGGAGGGCCCGGCGCAAACATGGGGCAGACGCTGCCGACCGCAGGGCATACGCCGGCGACTTCGCCAGATGCCACTCGCAACTCTTGGCGGGCAGGTTTGCCAAGCTGGTGCTTGCACGCCGCGCCACCGAGCGGATGGCCAGGCGCGTGGACGCCGAACAGCTTTTCTTGCGCGCGTGCCGCCTGTATCCGCGCATGTTCGTAGCTCTTGTAGAGGCACAACGCTGCGGGACATGGCTCTTTGCCACGCCGGAAAGACTGCTCAGCGGCACATCCGGCCGATGGCACACCGTGGCCCTGGCCGGCACACAGCGCCTTGACGGCGATGCCGCACGCTTCGACTGCCCGCCCAAGCCGCACGCGCCTGCCGACGAAACCATTGCCTGGGACGGCAAGAACAGGAGAGAACAGCGCATTGTGGCCGACTACATAGCCGACACCCTGCGCCCTCTGACAACAGGACTGAGCCGTAGCGAAGCCCGCACGGTGCGCGCCGGCAACGTCATCCACCTGCGCACCGACTTCGACTTCACGCTCGCTGACGGCCAAGGCATAGGCAACGTCATCAACGCCCTGCACCCAACGCCGGCCGTCTGCGGGCTGCCAAAGGACGAAGCACGCCGTTTTCTCACAACAGCCGAGCACTCGCCACGCAGCTACTACAGCGGATTCATGGGCCCGCTAAACATTTGCAACGAGACCCACCTGTACGTATCGCTACGCTGCATGGCCATCGACGGCGACAGCTGCAGCCTTTATGCAGGCGGCGGACTGCTAACCGACAGCATCGAAGAGCAGGAGTGGCTTGAGACAGAGGCAAAGATGGAAACGATGCGCAACGTCATCGGAGACACCGTCACTGACGAATAACAACACTACAGACCATGTATAGCGACAAGGAAAACGTCAACATACTCACAGCGCTGCTCGCGGCTCACGGCATAAAGCACGCCGTGGTGTGCCCGGGCAGCCGCAACGCCCCCATTGTACACAACCTCAACGAGTGCCCCGGCATATCTTGCATCCCCGTAACCGACGAGCGTTCGGCGGGTTTCGTGGCTCTCGGCGTAGCCCAAGCCACCGGGATGCCGGTGGTGGTGTGCGTCACCTCGGGCTCGGCATTGCTCAACCTGGCACCCGCCGTGGCCGAAGCCTGCTACCAGCATTTGCCGTTGGTGGTAGTCTCAGCCGATAGACCGGCGGCCTGGATCGACCAGCTTGACGGACAGACCCTGCCGCAGCCCGACGCCCTTGGGCGGTTTGTGCGCAAGGCCGTCAACCTGCCCGAACCGCATGATGACACAGACCGCTGGCACTGCAACCGCCTTGTGAACGATGCACTGGCCCTGGCTGTGCTGCGGCAGCCGTGCCCGGTGCACATCAACGTGCCAATAACCGAACCGTTGTTCGGCTTTTCCGCTGCACGGCTGCCGGCCGAGCGTTGTTTCAAAACCATCACCCCCGACCCCACCACTTGCCGCTGCACCACGCTCGAAAAGGCGTTCGACAAGGCAGAGAGGCCCATGGTGGTCATCGGGCAGATGCCGGCCGGAACCATCGGCAGCCGCCTCGTCGGTCAACTCTCGCGCCGTGCCGTGGTCATAACCGAACCATTGGGCAGCGACTACGGGGCAATGCCGGCCGACGAGGTGCTGTATGCCATGGCCGACGATTCCAGGCTGTACCCCGACATCATCGTTTATGCAGGCGACACTGTGGTGAGCAAGCGCATGCGAAGTTTTCTCAGGCGGTCGAATGCGCCCACGTTTGTCGTCTCGCCAGCCCCCTGCCTCACCCCCGCCCCTACCACCCACCTCGTTGCCACGGTCGACTGCGGCTGCCGTGAAGGCGTGGCCGCCATGCTCAACCAGCTCGCAAACGGCAGCGGCAACAGCCCTGCCAGGCAAGAATACCTGTCGCGCTGGTCGTCGGCATTGGCCACCGCCGATGCCAACCGCACCGACTACAGCCCGCCATTCTCGCAAATGGCAACGGTGAAATACTTTGAGCAACAGCTCGAAGACTATGCTTCCGGCTTTAACGTACATTATGCCAACAGCTCGGCAATACGCCTTGCAAACATCTACGCGGGCCACTACGTGTGGTGCAACCGAGGCGTCAACGGCATAGAGGGCTCGCTCTCGGCGGCCGCAGGCTTCTCGGTGGCCTCCGAGCAGACCGTGTTCTGCATCATCGGCGACCTCAGTTTTTTCTACGACCAGAATGCCCTCTGGAACACTTCGCTGCGCGGCAACCTCAGGATAATACTGCTAAACAACCACTGCGGGGGCATTTTCCATATACTGCGCGGCCTCGAAGACAGTCCGGCGCGCGACTCAATGGTATCGGCAAGCCACAATGCCGACGCACGGGGGATATGCACCCAAAACGACATAGGCTACATGCGTGCAGCCGACATGGCCGAGATGCAACTCGGGATAGTGACGCTCATGACACGACAGTCGGCCCGACCGATGCTTCTCGAAGTGTTCACCGACGCCGACGAAGACGGCCGCGCCATACGCGAATACTACTCACGGCTGAAAGAAGCCATGAATGCCAGGCCATGACTGAGCCGTGGCAAAAAGACAGACAAAACTGAAACAAACATAAGACTCATGGAAAAAAGAGAATGGAAGCCCATCGAAGGGTTTGACTTTAAGGAAATACTGTTCGACGAATTCGACGGAATAGCGAAGATAACCATCAACCGTCCGCGCTACCGCAACGCCTTCACGCCACGCACAACGTGGGAGATGAGCCAGGCGTTGGCATGGTGCCGCGAAGCCCGGCACATCGGAGTGGTCATACTCACCGGCGCCGGCGACAAGGCGTTCTGCTCGGGCGGCGACATGAACGTGAAGGGGCGCGGCGGCTATGTTGGCGAAGACGGCGTGCCAAGGCTCAACGTTCTTGATGTGCAGATGCAGATACGCCGCCTGCCCAAGCCCGTCATCGCAATGGTAAACGGCTACGCCATCGGCGGCGGACATGTGCTCCACCTCGTCTGCGACCTCACCATAGCGAGCGAGAATGCCATCTTCGGACAGACAGGGCCAAAGGTTGGCTCGTTCGATGCCGGCTTCGGTGCAAGCTACCTTGCCCGCATCGTAGGACAGAAGAAAGCCCGCGAGATATGGTTTATGTGCCGCCAGTACAGCGCGGCCGAGGCAGAGCGCATGGGCATGGTCAACAAAGTGGTGCCCTTCGAGCGCCTCGAAGACGAGTGTGTAGAGTGGGCCCAGACGATGATGGAGCGCAGCCCGCTGGCGCTGAGAATGATAAAGGCGGGGCTCAACGCCGAGCTCGACGGACAGGCCGGCATTCAGGAACTGGCCGGCGACGCCACCATGCTCTATTACTTCCTCGACGAGGCACAGGAAGGGGGCCGCGCTTTCCTCGAGAAACGCAAGCCCGACTTCAAGAAATACCCCAAGCTGCCTTGACATAAAAACCAACTTCTAACTGATGGAAAGGTACAAAATATCAATCACTCCGCGCACATTCCACTTCAAGCAGCCCGCCGGGACATCGCGGGGAACATACACCACGAGGACATCATGGTTTGTTGAACTGACGGCCGCCGACGCCCCCGGGCGCCTGGGTGTGGGCGAATGCGCCCCTATGCCCGACTTGAGCTGCGACGCCCGCCCCGACTATGGCGAACGCCTGAGGGCTTTCTGCGACATGTTTGAGCAACAGGGGCTGATAGACTACGACGCCATGGCCGACTACCCCTCGATGCTTTTCGGACTGGAGACCGCCCTATTGAACTTCCAGCGTGGCTCGGCCGCCCTGTTCGACACTGCCTTCAGCCGCGGCGAGACTGGCATTCCAATCAACGGCCTGGTGTGGATGGGCTCATACGAAGAGATGCTCGACAGGATGGAAGAGAAAATAAGGCAGGGCTTCAGGTGCATAAAGCTGAAGATTGGAGCCATCGACTTTGATGCCGAGACGGCCTTGCTAAAGCGCATCCGCGAGCGTTTCTCACCACGGGAGATGCAAATAAGGCTCGACGCCAACTGCGCCTTCCCTTACGACCAGGCCCTCTACAAGCTGGAACTGCTGTCGCAATACGCCATCCACTCCATCGAGCAGCCCATCAAGACGCGCCGCTGGGGCGACATGGCCGAACTGTGCCGCGACTCACCACTGCCCATAGCTCTCGACGAAGAGCTCATTGGCGTCAACGACACCGAGACGAAAGCCCAGATGCTAAACATCATCAAGCCGGCCTACATAGTGCTCAAGCCTTCGCTGCACGGCGGCATGCGCGGCACGGAAGAATGGATAAGGCTGGCCGGCGAGCGCGGCATAGGATCGTGGATAACAAGCGCGCTGGAGAGCAACGTGGGCCTCAACGCCGTGGCCCAGCTCACAGCAAAGATGTATGGCGACCGCATCACGATGCCGCAAGGGCTCGGCACGGGGCTGCTATACACCGACAACATCGACATGCCGATAGAAATGAGGAACGACTCTGTTTGGTTTAAGCCGCAGCAATGAACGCAGAAGAGTTTATAAGAGAATGGAACGATGGCTCCGAAAGGCTGCTGGTGCACACCAGCGGCTCAACAGGCGCCCCCAAACCCATGTGGGTCGAGAAAAGCAGGATGAAGGCATCGGCACTGACAACATGCCGTTTTCTCGGCCTGAATGCCGGCGACACGGCATTGCTATGCATGCCGCTCGACTACATAGCGGGCAAGATGATGGTCGTAAGGGCCATTGTCTGTGGCCTGCGCCTTATCGAAGTGCCTCCTTCGGGGCATCCGCTGGCAGGCCTTAAGAGCGCCCCCACGTTTGCGGCCATGGTTCCCATGCAGGTATACAACTCGCTACGGGTGGCCGAAGAGCGCCGCCTGCTCGGCAGCATCAGTCACCTCATCATTGGCGGAGGGGCCATAGACAACGACATGGCTGCCGAACTGGCCTGCTTCGGCAATGCAGTCTGGAGCACCTACGGCATGACCGAGACGCTGTCGCACATAGCACTGAGGCGCCTCAGCGGGCCCGAGGCGTCCGAGTGGTACACTCCATTCGACGGGGTTTCGGTGAGCCTCACGCCCGACGGATGCCTTGCCATCGACGCGCCCGACGTATGCGCAACCACCATCACCACCAATGACATTGCCCGCCTGGCCCCCGACGGCCGCCGCTTCCGCATCATCGGGCGCAAGGACAACGTGATATGCAGCGGCGGAATAAAGATTCAGGCCGAGGAAGTGGAGCGGATGCTTGCCCCGCACATAGGCTCTCCGTTCATCGTAACCAAGCGCAAGGACCCAAAGTATGGCGAAGCCGTGGTGCTGCTTGTGCAATCGGCCGACACGGCCAGAGTCGAGGCGGCATGCCGCAACGCGCTGCCAAAGTACTGGCAACCGCACCACATCATCTCGGTATGCCGCATTCCAACCACCGCCACGGGCAAGCCGGCAAGGAAAGAGGCCGAGAGACTGGCCGAGGAAAGCCGCTGAACAACCATCAGGCGATGGCCGCCGCCGGCCGTGCCGACTCCTGTGGACAACAGGCTCGGCACGGCCGGCGGCATTTTACCAACCTGCTACAATATCTAAGAGTGTTTGTTTAGATATTGCCATCGTTATCCCAAAACTTTGACATCCCGCTTCCATGCACATTGATTGCCGCTGTGACCTGGGCCGTTGCCTTGTCATCGAAGCATTGTGCAACACACCGGGCGCAGCAGCAGCCATGCACATGGCCTTATGCCCGGGCCGGGCAGCCCCGCCGCCAAAGGCTTGATGGCTGTGGCCGCAGTCCGGCAGCACGCCCCACGGCAAGGCAACGGCGGTGCAGAATGTGTAAACATGTTTCGCGCCGAGTATGCGGCAAGCCAACATCCTGGTAGCCAACCATTTGCACTGCTGCAGAAACAGCCCCGCGAAACGGCCTCGGCTGGATGCCGATACGGGCCGTTTGGCAAGGCGAAACGGCCCGTATCGGCACGCAAAACGGCCCGCACGGCATTGCCATGCAACAGATGTAAACAAAACATACCAGCCGTGCGGCATGGGGTAACGGTGCATGGCGGCTTGCCCGGCAGGCCACACGCCGCTGCCCCACGCCGTGTGCCACATGCAACCGAAGGCATCGGGCTACCACCAAGCAAGCCATAGCGCACAACTGTTTGAAACGCCCGAAAATGCAGTTAAAAAGACTTAACACAACACCCGCCACGACTGCACATCGACATAAAAACGATATGGATATGCTAAAAAATTAATTTCATTAAAACAAAGTTTTCTTTTGATTAAACGTTCGACCAAACCAAACGTCATAATAGCGTAACTAATCTCCACGCATAGAAATGAAAAGACTCTTATTGTTGATTGCCGTCGTGACGGCAACTCTCGCTGCTCTCGCGCAACGCAACGTGACCGGAAAGGTCATCGAAGCTGAAACAAACGAGCCTCTGGCCATGACAACGGTGAAACTGCTGAAGACCGACAGCACAATGGCCAAGGGAGGACTGACCGCCACAAACGGTTCGTTCAGCATAGCAGCCCCGGCCGACGGCAAGTACATACTGCAAGTGACGTGCATAGGCTTCAAGACTTACCACAAGAACATCACCATCAGCGGCGGAAAGAACATGCCGCTGGGCACGATAAGCATGGAACCCGACGCCATAATGCTGAAGGGGGCCACCGTGACAGGCCGCGCCCTGAAGGTGACCACACGCGAAGACACGTTTGTCTACAACGCTGCAGCCTACAGGACTCCCGAGGGGTCGGTGGTCGAAGAGCTGATAAAAAGACTGCCGGGAGCCAAGATTGACGACGACGGAAACATAACAATCAACGGCAAGGAGGTAAAGAAGATTCTCGTAGACGGCAAGGAGTTTATGGTGGGAGACACCAAGACCGCTCTGAAAAACCTGCCTACCTCGATAATAGAGAAGGTGAAATCGTACGACGAGAAGAGCGACCTCGCCAGGGTGTCGGGCATCGACGACGGCGAGGAACAGACCGTGCTCGACTTCGGAATAAAGAAAGGCATGAACAAAGGACTACTGTCTAACGCCGACCTCTCGTACGGAACTAAAGACCGCTATGCCGCAAGGCTCATGGCAATGCGGTTTACCGACAAGCTGAGGCTGATGGGATTCGGCAGCGCCAACAACACCAACGACCGCGGCTTCGGCGGGCGAGGCGGACGGTTCGGCGGCGGACGGCGCGGACTGCAGTCGTCGAAGATGCTCGGTCTCAACTTCAACTACGAAGAGAAAGACAAGCTGCGCCTTGACGGAAGCGTGAGATGGAACCACGGCGACGGCGACACGCGCACGAAAAACTCTACCGAAAACTTCGTAAGCACAGAGGGGTCGTTCTCCAACAGCCTCAACCAGAGCTATTCGCGCAGCGACTCGTGGAACGCCCAGATGCGCTTTGAATGGCATCCCGACACAATGACCACCATTATGTTCAGGCCTACTTTCAGCTACTCGACAAGCGACGGGATTAGCCTGAGCGAGTCGGCCACGTTCAACGAAGACCCGTATCTGTATGTTTCCGACCCGCTGGCAGCTGCCTCAATAGAGCAGATGGCCGCCGACTCTATGGCTGTCAACTCACGGAGAAACAGCAGCATAACATACAGCGAGTCCAAAAGCTTCGGCGGAATGCTCATGTTCAACCGACGGCTCAACAACGATGGGCGAAACGTTACGCTGAGACTGAGGGGCAACTTCGGCGACAGCGAGAGCAAAAGCCTGAGCACCAACAACGTACACTTGTACAAGACAAAGAACATGCTGGGCCAAGACTCGACTTACCAGACCAACCGTTACAACCTCACCCCGCAGAAAAACTGGGACTACAGCATCAGGGCCACCTACAGCGAGCCTATCTTCAAGGCCACGTTCCTGCAATTCAGCTATGAGTTCCAGTACAAATACACGAAGAGCGACCGCTCTACGTTCGACTTCAGCAACCTCGGCGAGAACTTCTTCGCCGGCCTGTCGCCTGTATACCGCGGCTGGGACGACTACCTGAACCGCCTCGAAAACCCATACACTACGTATCTCGACGAAGACCTCAGCCGCTTCTCGGAGTACAAGAACTACATCCACGACATCGAGGTGATGATGCGAATAATACGCCCAACCTACAACCTGAACTTCGGAGTGACCGTGATGCCGCAGAAAACAAACTTCGTTCAGCGCTACCAGGGGGTGACAACCGACACCACACGCACGGTAACCAACATATCGCCGACGCTCGACTTCAGATGGAAGATATCTAAAGTGAGCCAGCTTAGGGTGCGCTACCGCGGCACAACCAGCCAGCCGAGCATGAGCGACCTGCTCGACATCACCGACGACAGCGACCCCCTGAACATATCGATGGGTAACCCCGGCCTTAAGCCGTCGTTCACCAACACCCTCAATATGTTCTACAACAACTACATAGAGAACCACTACAAGACCCTGATGGCCAACTTCAGGTTCCAGACAACGAGCAACTCCATCAGCAACATGGTGCGCTATGACCCTGAGACCGGCGGAAGGACGACACGCCCCGAGAACATCAACGGCAACTGGTCGACGCGCGGACAGTTCCTGTTCAACAGCGCAATAGACTCTGCCGGGCTCTTCAACGTAAGCACAAACACCGAGATAAGGTACACCAACAGCGTAGGTTACGTGAGCATCGACAACCAAGACTCGCAAAAGAACACCACCCGCAGCACTTCATTCGAAGAGGAACTGACTGCCGGTTTCCGCAACGACTGGTTTGAATTTGAGCTCAACGGCTCTGTGGAATATGAGCACTCGCGCAACAAACTGCAGCCAAACAGCAATCTCGACACGTGGGAGTTTGCCTATGGTTTCAACTCTAATGTAAGGTTGCCGTGGGGCACCGAGGTGGCTTTCGACCTCAACATGAACAGCCGCAGGGGCTACAGCGACGAGTCGCTCAACACCAACGAGCTGATATGGAACGCCCAGGTGAGCCAAAGTTTCCTCAAAGGCAAGAACCTGATCGTGATGCTTCAGTTCTACGACCTGCTTCACCAGCAGAGCAACTTCAGCCGTACCATCAACGCCATGCAGCGCAGCGACACCGAATACAACGCCATAACGAGCTTCGGCATGCTACACGTGATTTACCGCCTCAACCTGTTTGGCTCAAAGGAGGCACGCCAGAACATGCAGCCTCGTGGCCCGAGAGACCGCGGCATGGGCCCACGCGGCCCGCGAGGTGGTGGGTTTGGCAGGCCGGGGCGCTTCTGACGGCACCGGCGCCACGCCGCAACGGCAACACCGAATGCGGCCACAAAGCTCCGAGGGGGCTGCAAACGGATTGTTTGCAGCCCCCTCGGAGCTTTGTGACGCAGCCCACACCGCCGGCAAAAGTCTGCCCTGCCGTACGGCCACGCCCACAGAAATGTAAAAAGTCTGGGCAGCAACTGCTACCCTGCACCATCGGTGCGAGCCTGCGGCGAGTTGACCGCCTCGAGCAGCTTGATGGCGTCTACATACTTGGCAATGCCCTCGGCAACGAGCTTGGCGTCGCGCATGGCAAGCACAACGGTAGACGGGCGGTTGACCACATCGCCGCCGGCAAACACGCCCTTGCGGCTTGTCATGCCGTAAGGCGTCTCGCGCGTGAGCACGTAGCCGCGCTCATCGACATCTATTCCCTTTGTAGTCGACACGATGCGGCTGGCCGGTACCGAGCCGATGGCCATCAAAACCTTGTCGGCTTTCTCTATCCTGCGCTCGCCGCCGCTCTCAATCACCACACCGCTGAGGATGCCGTTGTAGTCGAGAATCTCGACTATGCTCGACTGCCAATTGAACTTCACGCCCTCCTCTACGGCCTCGTCGTACTCCGACCTCAGCGCGCTCATGTCGTCGATGGTGCGGTGATACACAATCTCCACGTCCTTGGCGCCCATGCGTATGGCCGTGCGTGCGGCGTCCATGGCCGTATTTCCGCAGCCGATGACAAAGACCCGGTCGCCGTCGTGCACCGGTACGTCCTCGCGGGCTATGCTACCCTCGTTGTACAGGCTTACCTTCCGCAGGAAATAGACGGCCTGCCTCACACCCCTGAGGTTGCGCCCCGGGATGTCGGGCTTGCGCGGCTTGACCGTCCCGGTGCCCATGAAGATGGCGTCGAAACCGCGTTCAAACATCTGGTCGATGTTGAGGTCGGTGCCAATGGTGGTGTTGCAGTGGAACACCACGCCCAGTTCCTCAATCTTCTTTATCTCGCGCCGCACCACGTCCTTGGGCAGACGGTACTCCGGTATGCCGAACATGAGCACGCCGCCTGGCTCGGGCTCCATCTCGAACACCTCGACGTTGAAGCCCATGCGGGCCAGGTCGCCGGCAATGGTGAGCCCGGCGGGCCCCGAACCGATGACGGCCACGCGGCCGCGGGTCTTGGGTTGCAGCTTCTCGCGTATCAGACCCATGTCGCCATCGAAGTCGGCGATGAAGCGCTCCAGCTTGCCCACATGTATGCCCTGGCCCTTCTTGGTGAGCACACAGTGGCCTTCACACTGCTTCTCGTGGGGGCACACGCGCCCGCAAACAGCCGGAAGGTTGCTCTTGTCGTTGATTATCTTCATCGCATTGCCGAAGTTTCCCTTCGATATCTCATTTATCCAGTCGGGAATATCCTGACTGATGGGACAGCCCTTGCGGCACGACGGCACCTTGCAGTGAAGGCAACGCTTGGCCTCGTTGATAGCCTCAAGGATGGTATAACCCTCGTTGACCTCGTGGAAAAGGTCTCTCTGTTCGTGTTCTTTCTCCATGTCGTTTAAGTAGTTTATCCTTAATTACAGCGATAAATATGCCACAAAGATACGTCAAGTTTGACATTCGGCAAAATAATAACGCCTTTTTATTTCAAGACCCACATATTTACAGTAACTTTGCAACATGCAAAACAGCTTGAAAAATGGAAAAACAGAAGATTACAATATCCGATAACCTGGGCCAGGCACTGGCCGGGGCGATTGCCGAATGCGCCCCCGACCGCATCTTCGTGCTTGCCGACGAAACCACGGCACGCCTGTGCCTGCCGCTGGCGGCAAGCTGCCCCGGGGTCAATGAGGCCGGGCTGATTACCATAAAGGCCACAGACTCCAACAAGAACATCGACTCGCTGCAACACGTGTGGGCCGAACTGGGCCGGATGGGGGCCACGCGCCACTCTATGCTCATAAACATAGGAGGGGGCATGGTGACCGACCTTGGCGGGTTTGCCGCATCGACATTCAAGCGCGGGATAAGCTACGTGAACGTCCCGACAACGCTGCTCGCCATGGTAGACGCATCGGTCGGCGGGAAGACGGGCATAAACTTCAACGGGCTGAAAAACGAGGTCGGGGTGTTCAACAATGCCAGCCGCGTGATATTAGACACCGACTTCCTTGGCACCATGGACACCGAGAACATGCTGTCGGGGTATGCCGAGATGCTGAAGCACGGCCTGATAAGCAGCGAACGAATGTGGGCCGAGCTCCTGGCGTTCGACGTGGAGCACCCGGATCTCGGCCAACTGAGGCGGATGGTGGCCGATTCGGTGGCCGTAAAGGAGAGGATTGTGCTCGAAGACCCCACCGAACGCTCGCTGCGCAAGGCCCTCAACCTGGGCCACACGGCCGGCCACGCCTTCGAGTCGTTCGCCCTGGCACACAGGCCTGTGCTACACGGGTATGCCGTGGCCTACGGACTAGTGTGCGAGCTGTATCTCAGTGTGGTGAAAACGGGCTTCCCCGCAGACAAGATGAGGCAGACGGTGGCGTTTATCAACGAGCATTACGGAAAGATGAACATAACGTGCGACGACTATGCCACGCTGTTTGAACTGATGACTCACGACAAGAAGAACGTGGCCGGGACGATAAACTTCACGCTGCTCGGCGGCATCGGCGACATCAGGATAAACCAGACGGCCACGAGAGACGAGATATTTGAAGCTCTCGACTTCTACCGCGAGGGCAACTGAACGGCGCGTGCGGCAGGGCGGCATGACCGGGCCGGCGCCACAGCCCGGTTGCCGCAAACGGACGCAAGCGGCGCCGCGACACGCCAACGGCGGCCGCTTCAGGGTGGTGCATGGGCAGCCCCACGGCAGCGAATGATGTTTACAGCAGTATGCAACGTGAGCCGCGGCGGTGCCAAACAGGCTGTTTTGCACCGCAAAACGGCAGGTTTTGAACAGCGATATGGGCCGTTTTGCATTGCAAAACGGCCCATATCCGTAACCCATTGGCCTTCAGCGGGTTTGCCGCCACGCCGCCACGGCATGGCAATTCAATACAAACAGATGGCCGAGGGGGATTCAAAGCAAGTCTCTCCGCTTGGCCGAGGTCTCCCTGATGACAAGCTGCTGGGGCACCACCTCGCGGCACACAGCCTTGTCGCCGGCAATGTTGCGCAACAGCATCCTGCACGCCGTAACGCCCATCAGGTGAGACTGGTCTACGATGGCCGACAGGCGAGGGGTGACATACGCCGCATGGGCATCGTCGGTGAAGCCTATCAGCGCCACCTCGTCGGGTATGCTGAGCCCCATGTGCTTGATGGCGGCAAAGGCGGCAAAGGTGATTGTGTCGTTGAAAGCCAGTATGGCATCGGGGCGGTCGGGCCGGGCCAGCATCTGCCCGACGGCCTTCATCGCCACGTTGTAGTCAATCCGGTCGCAGGCAACGAGCGTGCGGTCGATGGCTATGCGGTTGTCGCGCAAGGCCTCGAGGTAGCCGTGCTTGCGCCTCCTTACCATGTCAAGGTGGTTGGGGCCGCCGATGAAGGCTATGCGGCGGCTGCCGGTGTCTATCAGGTGCTGCGTGGCCTGCCTGGCGGCCTCGTCGCCGTTGGCCGTGACCGACGAGAAACGGTCGGGCAGGCATGTGCGTCCGCAAAACACAAGCGGTATGCCCATGGCTGCCAGTTCCTCGAAATGAGAGTAGTCGGTGGTGTCTTGCGCCAGGCAAGCCACTATGCCTTCCACATGCAGGCTTATGAAATTGTCGATGGCCCTGGCCTCGGCAGCAAAATCCTCGTGGCTGTTTGCGCTTATCACAGAATAGCCGGCCTTGGCCGCCTCGTCCTCTATGCCGTCGAGAACGGCTGCATAGTAGTGGGAGACGAGGTTGGGCATGACCACGCCTATAACCCTCGGCGACTCACGCCTCAGGCTTCTTGCAAATGGATTGGGACGATAATTGAGCCTCTGGGCCAAGTCCTTGACCCGCTGCTGCATCTCCTTGCCTATCTCTGGACTGCTGCGCAGGGCGCGGCTCACGGTGGCAATGCTCACCCCAAGCTCCTGGGCAAGGTCTTTGAGTGAAACTCTTCGTCTGCTGTCAGCCATAGTTTTAAGTGTTTGTTGTAAGGTCGTAAATAATTGTTTCTAACCATTGTAGCTGCTGCAATGAGTGTTGGCACTTAAGCGGCGAATCGCAAACACGGCCGCTTCTTGCTGCAAAATTACGTAAAGTAGACCAAATGCGCAAACGTTTACGTTAGTTTTTTCAATATAACGGCGACATTGTAATGAATTTGTAGCTATCTTTGCATCAGAAAAATTGGACTCGGCAATCTGTGAGAAAGCTCACATTGCACTCGTCGGCATTATCATTCGAAAGGATAAGCGGCAGGCGGCAATACATGAGCAAGCTCGTTTTGCACTCGTTGGCACTATCCCTGCCGAGGCTGAGTCGATATTCCTTGTGACCTAAACAAAATCGCCCGAGGCAATGCCTCAACCAACATGAAATGGCAAGGCGAATTGTAGGGCATGACATCCGAAATGAAAATGAGTAATGAATAGTTGATAATAAGTTAGTTAGAAAACATCGGGCCAAGACTGTCGGGAGACATGCTTGGCCCTTTCTCTTTTGGCTTTGCCGGCCACGACGGGCGGCGCAAGCCACCGGCCGTCATTCTGCCGTCACGCCGTCGCCGTCGGCATCACAGCTGGTAAACCCCATCTCCCTTGCCTTTTCGGGCGGAAACGTGAAATAGGTGGCTTCGCCCTCGGTGCAGAGTTCACCCTTTGAGTTGGCTATCTCGACATGAATCAATGCCATGTTGCGGCGCATCTCGCTCAAGGTGGCACGTATGGTAATCTGCTCTTCGGTGGTCATTATCGACTTGCGGTAGCGCACCTCAAGCTTGGTGGTGACGCCTGTGGTCTGCAACCGGCGGAACACCACCCACGAAGCACACTCGTCTATCAGCGTGGCCTGTATGCCGCCATGCAACGTGTCTATCCATCCCTGGTAGTGGGCCTGCGGCTTCCAGAAGCAAACCACGCTGTCGCCGTCTTCATAAAACTCCATCTTGACGCCCAGCGGATTGTCTGGGCAACAACCGAAACAGTCGTATCCAGGCTTGGAAAGCCAAGGGTTGTTTATCTTTCTCATAAGCATTGTTGTTTGGTTACACCCGCAAAAGTAAGCAAAAAGCGGCATAAAACGCTCTCGGCAGCCAAGTTTTTCAGAACTTCAAGGTGAATTTGAAGCGCACGCCGTGCTTGGTGGCTGTGGGCAAATCGAGGTAGGTGAGCCTGCGGACATACTCTATATGGAAGAAACGGAACACATTGTGCACACCGACAGCCACCTCGACGTATGGCGTCGAGGGATTCATGACATACGAACCCTCGGGAAACTGCATCAGCACGGAGCTTCCCGCATTGCGCGCCAGCATGGGGTTGTTCTTGTCGGTAAGGTCGCCCCACAATGCCCTCACGGCCAGGAACTCACGCCACTTGAGGTGCTTGATGAGCGGCAGGCGGTTGAATAGCTTGCCATTCATGTCCCACGACACATCAAGGCTGGCGTAGCGGTCGTTGAGGAACTCCATGTTGTTGATCAACTCGAACGTTCCGCGCTGCACGACATACGACAGGTTGGCCGCCGGCATGATGAGCAAGGGGAACGGAACCTGGTTCCACTGGGCCCCGGCGCGCAGGTCTACGTCTACCTTTCCCCAGCTCTTGGCCCATATACGCTTAAAGAACGTGGCCTCGGTGAAGTTGTATCTGTACTGCCCGCCAAGCAAACCGCCCACGCCCATGGCATGGCTCAGGGTGAGCACAGGTGCATCCCGGTTTATCGGACGGCTGCGCTGCTTGGTGTACACAAGCTTTTCGCCGGGCGCATAGCGAAGCTCGGCCCTCACCTCGGTGGTGCGTATAGAGCGCGACGGGGCCGTCACGCCCCCACCCGACGCCTCGGCCCGGGCCTTGTCGGCAAGCGTCACGAAGCGCAACTGGCCGCAGGGCTCGTTCTCTTCGGCCGTGACGGTGAGCGTGGAGCGCAGCCCCCACACCTCCTCGCGCACCATCTTGAGTTGCTGCCGGTTGTAGAACATCATCTTGTCTACGGTTGTCCACTTAAAGGAAGCAAACACATTGTCCTTGTCTGTCGACATAAACTTGTCGGTGGGAGCGCACACGTCGTAGGTCGAAGAGAGCGTGATGTTGCGCAAGGGCTGCTCGTGGGGCATGTACTCCTTGGCGTTGAACGAATAGGTGAGCTCTCCTTTGTAATAGTTCTTGCGGCTTTTCCACCCGCGGGCGTAGTATCCGCTCATGAAGAAATGCGGGTTGAGGTTGGCCGTTGTCTGCGCGCTCAGCCTCGTGCGGAAGCCGTCTATGAAGTTTGAAGTGACCATGGTGTTCACCGGCCCGATGTCTACCTTGCTCGGTCGGCCGCCCACCCCCGTCTCGATGAAGTTCTCTACAAGCAGCTTCAAGCCCATCATTATGTACTTGAAAGCCCCTCCCCGCTCCATCGTGCCAAGGAAGTTGCCCATGTTCTGCTCGCTCCTTGTCAGCTCTACCTGCCTGTTTTGCTGCCAATACTCCTGCGAACGCCGCTTCGCCCCCGGCTCGGAGCTCAACGCGGGCCTGCCTTCAAACTCGCCCGGGGCTATAGGCCCGAAGGCATAATCGGTGATTCGCGTGTTGCGAATCACGGCCGCCTTCTGCATGAAGTCGAACAGTTCGAGCTCGACAATCATGTCGTCGGTGGTGAGAAGCCAGTCGCCGTCTGGCGACTTCGTGAACTCCTGGAGTATCATCATGCCGTCGACGAAGTTGACTTCGCTGCGCTGCGGTATGCTCAGTTCGCAGCGCTTTACCTGGTATGAAGAGTCTTTGATGATGTAGATGTCGCCCCGGAATCCGAAGTCCTGCTGGTTGTTGGGCAGGAAGTGCAGGTGTATGCAACTGTCGCCGCTCACGCTCAGCGTGTCCTGTATGTAGAAACGGTAGAACCTGATGGCGTCTTTTCCGATGGGAGATGTAAAGGGGTGCTGCAGCAGGCGTATCTGGTCGTCGTAAATGTTGACGTCGGTGAAGAAGTCTTTCAGCGCGCTTGTCAGGATGTCGCCCGACTGGAAGAACTGCTCTATGCCCTCCGAGCGTTCGCCTTCCACGATGTCTTTCTCTGCCTTGGGGCGCTTGCGGTATATCCGCCGGGTCACCGTCTCGCTCACCGTGACCGGCAATATCAGCTTGTTGGTCATCAGGCACGGCTCAATCTGGTTGAGTGCGCCCGGTATCTTGCTAAGCAAGCCATGCTCAAAGTCGCTCGGCACCACCTCGTTGGCGGCAAAAGTGAGCTTCTGGTACTTGCGGTACTGATAGTAATCACGGTTAGACAGGTCGGTGCGACGCTTGGCCGCGATGACCTTTTTCATCAGTTCCACGGCCGGGTTGTTCTTCCGGCTGTAGCGTGAGCGCTTGGAGCGCACTGTAATCTCGCTGACACGGTGGGTGCGGTTGAACCACTTTGTTGTGTCACGGCTGAGCTCCGAGTTCACCTGTGCCGCGGCTCCTGCAGGGCAGAAGAGCAGCAACAGAAACACAAACGCCGCCCACCTGCCCATCAGCAATACCTGTGGCTAAGCCCAAGGCACAGCTGCTCGTGCCTTGAACGCATGTAACGGTACATGGCAGTGAAGACAACAATCTCCACCAGCGGGTAAACGTAGGGCACATTGAGCAGGCACGTGACATAAATGAGGATGGCACGTGAATTGAACGTCAGCAAGTTGGCATATTTCATCAGCGGCAGCGAGCCACGCCTGAAGTCGTCGCGCAGCTGCCGGGGCATATCCTCCACCGACTGGTAGCGGGCGCGCAGGCACTTGTAAAACTGCTGGAAGGCCGGCGTGCGGCGCTCCTGGCTGCGGCAATAGTTGGCATAGTTGTAATAGAACTTGTGGGCCCAGAAGGCTCCCTTGCGCGGCAGCGAGTCGTAAATGGCACGCTGCGAGGCCGAGTCGTCGAGCTCGCTGCCCTTCTTGCCAAGCAGGAAGTAAAGGTGAATCTGTCGGTAGTAATCGGCGAGCGAACTCTGCGGCGAATGGCACAAGAAGCCGGCCACGGCGCAAAGCAGTATGCCCAGCGGCCCCCAATGCACCGATGTGAACGGTATGAGCTGCGGCCAGAGCCTCAGCGCGATGGCCAGATAGATGGCAAAAAACCACAGGTCGCCCGAGAATCCGTCGAGCACACGGCCCACCAGCGTCTTCTGGCCGGTGAGACGGGCCAGCTGGCCGTCGGTCGAATCGCAGAAATTTGCGAGCATCAGCAGGGCTATTCCTGCCACGTTGTGCCACACATCGGTGAAGTAAAACATGTAGCCGGCCCCCAGGCCGAGGAATATCGACATCACGGTTATGGCGTTGGGATGCACGTGTAGGCGCTCCCAGAACAGCGCGAAGGCCAGCCCGACGGGCCGTGTGAAGTGTACGTCGAGCCACTCTTCGGTATCCTCAGACTTGAATGAGGCATGTAGCAGTTCCTTGAAATTGCGTTTCATCGTCATTCTGCACTTAAAAACTCCTCGGCTTTCTGTATGTCCGAGGCATGGTCTACATCGAGGACTTTAGAAAACGGGTATGCCCTCAGCACGAGCCCGTCGGCAATCATGGCGCGCTGGAAATTGCGCATGCGGCTCTCGCCGCGCCTCATGCAACCGTCGAGCGTGGGCAACGACGATGGCGTGAGCCCGTAGATGCCGGCCGACACATAGCGGCATGAGTCGGAAGTGTCGAGGAACGCCGTTATCCCCATGGCCTCGTCGGTCTGCACATACAGGGGTTTCTCGTCGTCGATATAGTCGGTGACGCCCATCATGCCCTGGCACTTGCCTGCCGACACCTCGCTCTTGAACGCGCGTATGTAGCCTCCGAACTCATCGGGACGGAATATTGTGTCGACCGTTGTCACACAGAACGCCCCCCCGCCCATATACCGGCTTATCTCGAAAAAGCTGTGCATGGAGCTCGGAGTGGTCTTGACCACATAACGCAACGGCAAGCGGACACCGTCGAGCCCGTCGCGCTGGAGCTCACGCAGGTGGGCCACGACCGACGACATGCGGTCGTTGCATATCACTATTATCTCTTCGGCATCGTTCTGCATGAACACATCGAGCAGGCGGTCGATGAGCGGACGGCCGCCAACGCGTACGAGCGGCTTGGGCTCGGCCACGCCTTCAGCTGCCAAACGGCTGCCATCGCCAGCGGCAATAATGGCATATTTCATATTTGAATCTACATTTATTTGATAAACGGTGGCAAAATTACACATTATAAACGAGACGGGGAAAGAAATTAGTTTTTTTTGTCTTTTTTGCCTGTATGGCTTCCCACGCGCCACCGCGGCACGCTCCCGTGAGGCCGGCTTCGGCCGCACGCCGCAACCACCTGGCACACAGGCGGTTGCAAAACGGGCCATATTGCACCACAAAACGGCCCGTTTCAAAATACAGTATGGGCCGTTTGGCATCGTAAAACGGCACATACGGCACAGTCGGGGCCACGTGAGCCCCTTCCGGCACAGGCGGGCGATGGCTTACGCCACGGCGGCGCTATCGGCTACGGGGCGCAGAATGGCGTCACGCCAACCGCCCGCCATTACGCTAAAAACCCCATTCGGCCATGGCATCGTTGCGACGCCATGGCCGAATGGGGGTGAAACGGCAAGCCGAAAGCTGTGGCAGCACTGATTGCCGGCGCCAAACCGGCATTGGTCAGAACGTCATGCGGAACATGAAACGAACGCCGTGCTTGTGGGCCGTGGGCAGGTCGAGGTAGTTGAACCTGTGAACATACTCGACATGTATTATCTTGAATATGTTGTGTATGCCGAACGACATTTCCACATACGGCTTCTTCGGGTCCATCACATAGCAACCTTCGGGGAACTGCATCAGCACTGGGTCGGCCGCATTCTGCGCCACGTAAGGGTTGTTCTTGTCGGTGAGGTCTCCCCACAACACTTTCACGGCTATGTACTCACGCCACTTGAGCTTCTTGATGAGCGGTATGCGGTTGAACAGCTTGCCGTTGAGGTCCCACGAAACGTCGGCGCTGACGAAGCGGTCGTTGAGGAACTCCATGTTGTTTATGAGCTGGAACGTCTGGTCTTGTATGATGAACGACAGGTTGGTGGCAGGCATGCACAGCAGCGGGAAGGGCACCTTGCTCCACTGCACGCCGCCCCTGACGTAGCAGTCTATCTTTCCCCAGCTGTTCACCCAGAAGCGCTTGTAGATGCTGGCCTCCGTATAGTTGTAGTCATAGTCGCCTCCGAGCACGTTCTTCAGCCCAAGCGTGTGGCTGACGGTGAACACAGGGGCGTCGAGGTTTATCTTCAGTCGGCGCTGCTTGGTGTTGATGTAGGTCTCGCCCGGGGCAAAGCGCAGCTCAGCGCGCAACTCGGTGGTACGGAACTTGGTGTCGGCTCCGGTGGCCATCGGCCTGAAATGCAGGTAGCCGCAGGCCTCGTTCTCTTCGGTCTTCATCGACACCGTGGTCTTGAAGCCCCAGTCTTCCTCGCGCTCGAAGGTCAGTTCCTGCCTGTTGTAGAACATCATCTTGTCCACCTTCGTCCATTTCAGCGCCGTAAACACATTGTCCTTGTCCGTGTGCATGAACTTGTCTGACGGCGACGTGACGTCGTAGGTCGACGAGAACGTCAGCGTGCGCTTTGGAAACTCCCTCGGCAAGTACTCCTTCTTGTTGAAAGAGTAGGTCACTTCGCCCTTGTAATAGTTCTTGTGGCTGTCCCATCCCCGGGCATAATAGCCGCTAAGGAAGAGGTGCGGGTTGAGCTTGGCGGTGGTCTGCGCGCTCAGTCGGGTGCGCACCCCATCGATGAAGTTGCTCGAAATCATGGTGTTGATGGGGCCGATGTCGACCTTGCTCGGGTTGCCCGTCTCGACATAGTTCTCTATGAGGGCCTTCGCGCCGAAGATGATATACTTGAATCCCTTTATCTGCTCAAGGTTATGGACAAACGCATCCATCTTGCTCTCGCTCTGTGTGAGGTGCACCTGGCGGTACTTATTCCAGAAATCGTCGTCGCGCATCATCGCATCGGCCTCCTTTA
Organism: Marseilla massiliensis; assembly: GCF_016899955.1. Classification (GTDB taxonomy): domain Bacteria; phylum Bacteroidota; class Bacteroidia; order Bacteroidales; family Bacteroidaceae; genus Prevotella; species Prevotella intestinigallinarum. Next base: position 110,604 of record NZ_JACJJL010000005.1, read on the forward strand.
CCTCACGCGCCTTGCCCTTGAACAGTTGCTTTGGCAGCGCGTCGAAGGCGTAGTCGCTGAGCCTTGTGGTGCGTATGACGATGGCTTTTGCCAGAAAGTCGGTCAGCTTAAGCTCGGCCACCATGTCGTCTTGCGTAAGCACCCACGTGCTGTCGGGCAGTTGCTTGAACTCCTGGAGCACGCGCAGGTTCTCGACGAAGTTGACATCGCTGCGCTTGGGTATGGTAAGCTCGCATCGCTTCACCTGGTACGACGAGTCGGCCATGATGTATATGTCGCCCCTGAAGCCGAAGTCTTGCTGGTTGTTGGGCAGGAAGTGCAGGTGGAAGCATTTTTCCCGATCCACAAACACGGTGTCTTCGATGTAGAAACGGTAGAAAGCTATGGCGTTCTTTCCTATCGGCGAGGTGAACGGATACTGCAGAAGGCGCACTTGGTCGTCGTAAATGTTCACGTCGGTGAACACGTCCTTGAGCGTGGTTGTGAGTATGTCGCCGGTCTGGAACAGGTCGTTGATGCCCGTAGAGTTCTGCCCCTTCACAATGTTCTTCTCGCTGTGAGGGTCTTTGCGGTATATTTTCTGCGTCACGGTCTCGTCGACCGAAAGCGGCAGAATGAGCTTTCCGTTGTATTGGCACTTCTCCACCTGGTCGCGCAGCCACGGCATCTTCTTGAGCTTTGGCGTCTGCAGCTTCTCCGGCGTGATGTCGTTGATGGCCAGGGTTATCTTCTGGTACTTGTTGTACTGGTAAAAGTCACGGTTGTCCAGGTCGGTGCGCTTCTTCGCCGCTATGACTTTCTTCATCAGTTCCACGGCCGGATTGTTCTTCCGGCTGTACTTTCCGCGCTTGGCGCGCACCGTCACTTCTTTCAGCTTGCGCGTGTCGGGCTTGAGCTTTATGTCGAGCCGCCCCTTGGTCTTGGGCCCGATGGTTACCGTCTGAGGCTCGTAGCCCACCGAACTGAACGTAAGCTGCCATCCGTCATGCCGCTCTATGGTGTAATACCCGCTCAGATTTGAGGCCACTGCGACATTGTGCCCGCGGTAAATCACGCTGGCATAAGGTATGCTGTCACCCGTTGCGTCGTCAATGATATATCCAGAAATCTGCGCATTGAGCGGCAACACAACGGCAAACAGCATGAGAATCAAATATGTTATTCTGTTTTTTCCCAAATCTTTTTAGCTTAAATGGCATTACACAAAAACAAGAAAGCAATGGAGCCGAGAAGCCGAAACACCCAAAACAAGCGCCGGCCGTGAGTTAAGCGGCCTGCCCCCGGCCTCTGCATCAATATGCCGCCGCGCCACAGGCCTATGGCCATACGACCGGCTTCCCGGCTCCACAATGTCAAATAAGGGCTGAGAGCGTGGCTCAGCCCGCGTCAATCGTCAATCTATTTCTTCGTCTGCCTCGTAGCCGCCCATCTCGCGTATGGCGTTCTTCAGCATGGTATACTGCTGGTAGAGGTTGTTGACGGCTTCCTCGCCCTTGGTGTAATCGTGCATCGGGCTCTTGAGGAAGAAGCTCAGGAAGCGCTGTATGCCGTAGCGGCCTGCACGTGCAGCAAGGTCGCTCAGCAGTGTAAGGTCGAGCAACAGCGGCGCGGCCAGTATCGAGTCGCGGCAAAGGAAGTTGATCTTTATCTGCATCGGGTAGCCCATCCAGCCGAAGATGTCGATGTTGTCCCACCCTTCCTTGTTGTCGTTGCGCGGCGGATAGTAGTTGATACGCACCTTGTGGTAATAGTCGGTGTAGAGGTCGGGCTGCACTTCGGGCTTCAGTATGGTCTCAAGCGTAGAGAGCTTGCTCACCTCCTTGGTGTGGAAGTTGGCCGGTTCGTCGAGCACGAGACCGTCGCGGTTGCCGAGTATGTTGGTCGAGAACCATCCGCTCAGTCCCAGGCACCTTGTTCCGATTATCGGGGCGAACCCGCTCTTCACCAGCGTCTGGCCTGTCTTGAAGTCCTTTCCGGCTATTGGCATCTTCGTCTTCTCTGCCAGTTCCCACATGGCGGGTATGTCTACGGTTGTGTTGGGGGCTCCCATGATGAACGGGGCGCCCTCTGTAAGCGCGGCATAAGCATAGCACATGGACGGTGCGATGTGCTCGCGGTCGTCAGCTTTCATGGCAGCCTCGAGTGCGGCAAGCGTTCCGTGCAACGTCTCGTCTACCGGAACGTATATCTCTGTGGACGCGGCCCAGATGACAACAATGCGCGAACAGCCGTTGTTCTGCTTGAAGTCGCGTATGTCCTGGCGTATTTGCTCCACCATGTCCCAGCGCGTCTTGCAGTCTTTGACGTTGTCTCCGTCAAGCCTCTTGGCGTAGTTGCGGTCAAATGCGGCCTTCATCGGTACGACTTTCTCCAGTTCGTCCTTGACAGGGTTGATGTCTTTCTCCTTCAGCACCTCTGCATACATTGCTGCCTGGTATGCGTTTTGCGGATAAACATCCCATGTTCCGAACACGATGTCGTCGAGCTTTGCCAGTGGCACTATATCGCTGTAATGCAAGTACTGCTTATCTGCTCCGCGGCCGACACGTATTTTGTCGTACTGTGTCATAGAACCAATTGGTTTGGCCAATCCGCGCCTGGTCATGAACACGCCTGTCATGAATGTTGTCGCAACGGCGCCGTTGCCGACAATCATAATGCCTAATTTGCCGTCTGCCGGCTTTACATTAGTTTGTTTCATTACAATTTAATATTAAATGTATGTATACTTATAACTGTTTCAATGTCGTTTTTAAGCCTTCTGCAATGATGTGCCGCTGCCGCATTACAGCAACTCGGCCAGTCTGTGTATGGTGAAATCAGCCGCTGAGGTGTCGGCGGCCTCGTCGTCAGTCCAGCCCTCGCCGCGCATCCACACGGTATGGCAGCCTGCGGCCTTGGCCGGCACGATGTCCTTGGCATAGCTGTCGCCCACCACGGTAACCTCGCCCGGCTCCATTCCCAGCGCCTTGACGCCGAGAGAGAATATCTGCGGGTCGGGCTTGCGCACCCCCACCACAGCCGATTCGACCACGCCGGCAAACAGGCCGTCAAGGCCGAACTCGCCGAGCACGGTGTGTATGTTGCCGTAGAAGTTGCTGACGAGCACCAACGGCATGCGTCCGGCCAGCCGGGCCAGCACGTCACGGCTGCGCGCGGTCTCGGCCTTGACCGAGCCATAGAGGTCGGCGAGCACCGCGCCGTGCCACTTGGGGGCATCGAAGCCTCCCATGCACCGCCCTATGTGCTCCATCTCTATGCGCAGCTTGACAGACAACGTCTTCTCGAAAGTATAGTCGGGCTGTATAATGGGGTTGCGCCCCAGCTCACGCTCGGCATAGACATAGGCCTCGCGGAAGAGCTCTTCGCCTACAGGCACGCCCATGCGCTCGTATGAATGCCATATCACACGTCCCCAATGGTTGCCTCCGGTGTCGAGTGTGCCACCGTAGTCGAATATACATCCGCGGCTTCCAGTCAAAATATCTGATGCCATACTCTTTTCTTTTTAATTGTTTGTGCAAGCCGGTCGGCCGTCAGCTTCGCAATGGCCTGCGCCGCCTCGTCGCGGCAGCGTGAAAAGCTGGGCCAGTCGTTGAAGTCGATCAGGCAAACACTGCCGTCGGCCCTGACAATGCAGTCGCCTCCGTAAACATCCACTCCGGCCACCCTCGAGGCGAGCTCGGCGGCAAGCCGCAATGCCGACTCATCAAAAATGTAGTGGTGCGGGCGGCCGTTGAGCCTCTCGTCGCCGAATTTCGACATCCCGTCGTCGCCGGGATAGAAATACCGGAAGAAGCCGGTGCCATGCACGCCATAGAACTTCAGCAGGTCGCCCTCAACGTGGGCCGACACCATTATGTCGTCAACGCCGTGCCGCCTCATGTCCTCCATCACCACGGCGACGTCGGCCTTGGTGGCCGCAAACTGCACGTCGTGACGGCTCTCGGCCACTCCGCTGCCTCTTTTGAGCCAATAGCCGTGGCTGCCTTCGGCAGGAGCCACCGGCACGCCTGCCATCCGCAAGGCTTCGGTGAGCCGCCTCCGGTTGCAGCACAGGTCGACCCCGGCCGGCGAATTGACAACGACCGAGCCCCGGGCCTGCATCTGGGTGAGGTAAGCCAGCGTCTGGGGCAAGCGCCCCATCGACAAGCATGCCTCTGCAACGGGACCGGGTTGCAAAGCCGTTTCACCAACGGTCTCAACTACGTAGCCGTCGTGCCGAAGCACGTCAGCCACGCCTTCCAGTATCGCTGCGTCCTTTTCTACCGAGTTGGGAGAGAATCGTTCTGCCCTGCCAATGGCCAATATCATGTCCGGATTACATTATATCATTATGTTCCGGGCAACAAAGTTAGGTAAAATCCGCCTTATAACAGAAAACTCCCTGGGCATTTTAATTTTTCTTAGCAATATATTTGATTAAAGCGTTCTAAACATCTACGAATCTATTCAAAAGGTAAATGAACACACATTAACGTATGTCTGCCACTTATATGCGACAAACAATCATGACATATACATTTCATAACAAATCGGCCAGGCCCATGCCCACCCTCCGGCCGGGCTTGGCGCCACCTGCCTGCATGGCTTTGGGCTGTGGAATGCAGGCGGTAGCGAAGGCCGGCGGCACGGATTGCCGAACCGCCTGAGGGCCAACCATTTATCGGAACGTGCCGTTTCACTCTGCAAAACGGCCTGTATCGCGGTGCAAAACGGCCTGTATCGCGGTGCAAAACGGCACGTCTTGCAACACCGCCAGGCCCGTGGCGGAATGAGCCGCTTGGCGCCCCGCCACCCAGACATGGGCATAGCCAGCCGGCATGTCCCGCGGCAGGCGCCTGTCGTTGGCACCAAACAGAATCCGCCGCGCCGGGGCCTGCTTCAGACCCTTGCGCGGCGGACTCACGGCCAAGCCACGGAGAGGCATCAGTTGCCGTAGAACCGGTTGGCAGCCCTAAGCTGATGGCGCATGATGCTCAGGAACTCCTGGCTCTCCTGCAGTATGTTGAGATATACAAGCGAAATCTTGAGGTTGCTCACATCGTGGTCGCTTTGCATGCGGTCGTAATGGTGCTTGCGTATTACCGAGAGCTCGTCCTTGAGCTTGTCGGCCTCCGACAGCACGTCGTCATACTCGTTGAACCTTGTGGTGGAGAGCATGGCCTCGGTTCGCTCCATCAGTTCGGATATCTTATCCCTGACAGGTCGGTACTCGTCGACATAAACCTGTGGCATCGGGTTGAAGTTGTTGTCTACATGCTCCTTTATCGGTTCGAGCATGCGCTTGAGGCAATAGATGAACTGAGAGTCGCTGTTGACGCCCAGGTGGTACCACGTGTTGCGCTCGGCGGCTATCTCCATGGGCACCCTGCGCAGCGCCAGCAGTTCCTTGCGCCTGAATTTCTTGAGCTGCTCCTGCTCGCTCTTGAGCTCGCGCTGGCTCTTCGAGAGCACGTGGTGGTTTTCGTTTGCCAAGCCGTCTATTATCTTGTTGAACTGCTCGAGGGCGAAACGGTTGACAAAACTCTGCGTGCGCGACACGTGCTTTGTCAGCAAGTCCCAAACAATTTCGGGGTCGCGGGTGCGCATCATCAGCCTGAACACGTCGTCCTTGCCCTCTTCCTTGGCCTTCTTGCCATACTGTATGTTGCTGCGCACAAGCAGGAACACCACCAGGGCCATGAAGAGGAACATGGCCACGAAGCCGCCGTAATACATCACCAGGCACACCAGCGCACAGGCACCGAAGGCCACGCCGGCCGTGATGAACCATCCGCCGATGACCGATATCACGCCAGTGACGCGGAACACGGCGCTCTCGCGCGTCCATGCGCGGTCGGCAAGGCTCGAGCCCATGGCCACCATAAACGTGACGTAGGTGGTTGACAGCGGCAGCTTGTAATTGGTGCCGAAGGTGATGAGCATCGAGGCGAGCACCAGGTTTACGGCCGCACGCACCATGTCGAACGCAGCGCCGTCGGCCAGTATGGCGTCTTCCTTGCGGAAGCGCGAGTCAATCCAGTTGGAAACAGACTTCGGCACGTACTTGCCGAGGAATCCACCGGCGTCCTGGGTGGCGCGCACAATGCTGCGGGCTGCCTTCGACGACCCGAACATCTCGTCGCCCTCGTCCTGGCGCGACAGGTCGACGCTGGTCTTTATCACGTTTTGCGCCTTCTTCGACGTGGTCATGGCAACAATCATCACCAGGCCGGCAATAAGCAGATAGAGCAACGGTGTCTTGGCCGACGACATGAGCGAGGTCATGAAGAATGCGCTGTCGTCGCCGTTGCCGTTGGCCACAAAGTCTTGGTAAGAGTCGAGGCCGGCAAGCGGGACGCCTATGAAGTTGACGAGGTCGTTGCCCGCAAAGGCCATGGCCAGGGCAAAAGTGCCCATGAGCACAACAAACTTGAACACATTGATGCGCAGCAGGTGGAACACCTCCATGACGATGGTCGAACCGACAAACGTCCAGAGCAGCAGCATGTTGGTGTTGTCAACAATCCATGCCTTGGCGTCGTCGGCCATCAGAGGCGACTTGGCCAGGCCCTGTATGAATATGAAATAAGCCAGGCAAGTGAACGCTATGCCGCCGAAGATGGCCACCGTGTAACGCAGGTGCTTGGTATAGTTGAACGTGAAAATGACGCGCGAAATCCACTGTACGATGATTCCGAACACGAAAGCAATGGCCACGCTTACGAAAATGGCTATGATGACGCTCAGTGCCTTGTTGCTGTTCAGCAAATCGTCGAAGCCCAACGAGGGGTCGGCGTGCATCTTCAAGATGGCCAGCACAAACGTTCCGCCCAACAGCTCGAACACAAGCGACACCGTTGTCGAGGTGGGCAGGCCCAACGTGTTGAACATGTCGAGCACAATGACATCCGTCACCATCACGGCGAGGAATATCGTCATAACCTCATGAAAATTGTAATTTACAGGGTGCATGATGCCATGCCTTGCCACGTCCATCATCCCCGCACTCATCACCGCGCCCACAAGCACGCCCATAGAGGCTATGAATATGACGGTCTTAAACTTTGCCACCTTGGCTCCGATGGCAGAATTGAGGAAGTTGACAGCATCGTTGCTGACTCCCACAAACAGGTCAAACACCGCCAGAATAAGCAGGAAGACCACGATAACCAAATAAATTGCTTCCATAAAACTTTATGTTTCGTTCAGAAAATCGCGGCAAAATTAAGTAATTTATTTTGCATTTTAGCTAAATGTATGTTTCATTTGTATTACAATATCCGTAATGCAGGCCATAAGGGCCGGCCCTGACGGCTACTCCGCCACTGCCGACCCCGCGCCTGCGGCCATGGCCCCCACGCAGTGGCGGCAGGAGCCACAGAGGTGGCTTTATGCGTGACATGGTGGTGGTACGCATGGCTAGGCAATGCCGATATGTGGATTACACATTATTATATATAGTGAAACGCCCTGCCACATCCAGCCCACAGACTTGGCGCCACGGCCTATGCGCCGAGCCTCAGGGGCGATGGCATGGCGCCACTGGAGGCTCGGCAGGCTTCAGCCAAACCAAGGCAATGCCTGCAAATGGATTATTTCAGGATGATGCCGACATCGATTTGCATCTTTTTTTGTACATTTGTAACGTAAAACAAACAAACGACAACAACCTGCCATGACGACAGACACCATGAGAAGAGCATTGCTCGCCCTTGCACTGGCAGCAACGGCAAACATGGCCATGGGCGCCGACCTGCAGCTGGCAAGCCGCAGCATATCGACCGCCGACGGGCTGCCGAGCAACAACATCAACTGCATAGCCCAAGACCCCGACGGCTATGTATGGCTGGGCACGTCGAACGGGCTGAGCCGTTTCGACGGCTACTCGGCTGTGAATTTCACGGGTCTGAGCCCCGTGCCGGGCGAACCCACCGACAGGCACATCGGCAGCATAACCGTAGATGGCCACAACCTGTGCGTGACCACGGCAAACTCGGCATGCGCCACATACAACCTTGAGGAGGCGCGATTCACGGCCTACACCATGGCAACGGGCAGGCGCTGGCGGCTCGGAACCCTGAAAGGCATGCCGATACTGGCAAAAAGCTGTTACGAAGGCGACTCGCTCATGGTCACCGAGGGGATGGTGACGCGCCTCGACGCCAACGGCAAAGTGGCATGCGCCTACCGGATGCCGCCGGCCCTGGGGCCGATGGGCCGCGTGGTGTTCTGTTTCGTGTGGGGAAAGCGCTTTGTCATAATGGCCGACAAATCGACATTCGCCCTCGACATGACGACGGGCAGGTTTGCCAAGCCCGACGAATTGCAGGTGGAGTCGCCCGTATACCAATGCAGCACACCCGGGTGCATATACGTGTCGAACGGCTCCGGCGACCTGTGGATGTTTGCCGAAGGCAAGCCCGTGCGCCGTTTCAGCCTGCTGAGCAACGCCCCTTTCGCCCAGGCAAGGCGCCACAGGTATTACGCTGCCGACGACGGCAAAGGCCATGTGTTCATCGCCACGTATGGCAACGGGCTCTTCGTGTTCGACAAGGCCACCGAGAACATGGGGCACTACAGCGCATCCGACAGGCACCCGGTGATATACTCCGACTTCCTGACATGCGCCACCACCGACCGCGACGGCAACATCTGGATAGGAAGCGAGGCCGCCGGGGCGGTGTGCTTGTCGGTAATGGAAGACGTGGCCGCAAGGTACATTTACCCGGAACCCGGCAACAACGACGAGACGGCAAACCACATATACGCCCTGCTATACGAAACCGACGGACGGCTGACGGCCTGCACCCGCAAGAATGAGCTGGTGAGCGTCGACTGCGACGGCGGCACCCCCGCGCTGAAGGCCGGCCGGCTGCCGGCGCCGGCGTTCGCCATGATGACCGACAGCCACGGCCGTCCATGGACAGGCACACGCGGGGCGGGCCTGTTCATAGGGCGGCGCCACTACCACACGGGCAGCAAAGACAGCCGCCTGCCTTGCGACGACATTTACGACTTGGCCGAGGCGCCTCGCAACCAATTCTGGATTGCCACCTGGAACGGCGGACTGCTGAGGGCAACCCTCGACGGGCAAGGAACCCTGAGATGGCAGGCCATGCTCGACGGCTCGCCCAACGAGAGACGGGTTAGATGCCTTGCTGACGACGGCCGCGGCACGATGTGGGCCGGCACCGACAACGGACTGTACGCAATCAGCTACGGTGGCCAAGGCAAAAAGCCCGTGACGGCCCATAGCTACAACCTGCAGAACCGCCGGCTGCGCGGCAACGAGGTCATAACCATGCTATACTCAAAGCACAGCGGGCTGTGGATAGGGGTTCACGGACACGGACTGGCACATTGCAGCGTGAAGAACGGCAGGCTGACGGCAACAAAATACTTTGACGCCGCCCACGGGCTGGCCGGCAACATAGTAAACTCTATAGCCGAAGACGCCCACGGCAACATCTGGGCAGCAACAGAAGAGGGCATCTCGTGTGTCAACCCTGCCACGCTGGCAGTGGCATCCTACAATTTTGCACCGACACTGATGGGCAACGTGTTCATCGAAAACAGTGCGGCCACCGACGGCAACGGACGGCTGTTCTTTGGCTCACGCCAGGGCATACTGGCCATAACGCCGCATAAAGACCCCACAAGGCAGACTTCTGCACGGTGCGCCCTGACCGACATCCGGATTAACGGTGTGTCGGCGCTGACCATGGACGGCAACGACAGGCCGCTCACCTCGGCCCTGACGCGCACACGTCACATCAGCCTCGGACACACGGAGAACTCGCTGACGCTGCTGTTCTCCGACTTTGAATACTCGAAACCGCATTCCACCCTTTACCAATACATGCTCGAAGGCATCGACGCCAACTGGAACGAACCGACAAGCCTGAACCGCGCCGACTACGGCAACCTGACGCCGGGGAGATACACTTTCAGGCTACGCAAATTCACCCCCGACGGCCACTCGCCCGAAACGTCACTGCTGATAACCATCCGCCAGCCATGGTACAACACATGGTGGGCCTGGCTGGCCTATGCCATGGCGGCCTCGGCTGTTGCCCTGGCACTGATTAGAGGGTGGCGGGCAAAGTCCAGGCTACGCCGCAAAATGGAAATAGAACGCAGCCTCAGCGAGTTCAGGCTTAACTTCTTCACCCACATAGCCCACGAGTTCCGCACGCCACTGGCCATCATCCAGGGGGCCATCGACAAGATACGCGACGCTGGCGACAACCATCCGCCACGCTCGGCCGTGGCTACTGCCATGCGCGGCACACGCAGGCTGTCGCGGCTTGTTGACCGCCTGATGGAGTTCCGAAAGATAAACGCCAACAGCCTGAGGCTGAGAGTGGAGACGGGCGACGTGATTGGGTTTGTGCGCGACGTGCTCAACGACTTCCTGCCCATGGCCCGCCAGAAAGGCATATCGCTCACCTTCACACCGTTTGCCCGCTCTTTCGAAATGCCTTTCGACCGCCACATGGTGGAGACAATAACCTACAACCTGCTCAGCAACGCCATAAAATACACCCCGCAAAAGGGCTCCGTCGAACTGACCGTGAAGCTGGGCGAGAACGAAAACAACATTACTATAGCCGTGGCCGACACCGGGCCGGGCATAGCAGCCGAGCAGCAGGAACACCTGTTCGAACCTTTCATGCACGGATATGTGTCGCAAGGAGGCATGGGCATAGGTCTTTTCCTTGCCAAAAACATGGCCCGTCTGCACCACGGAAGCCTCGACTACAGACGCGGCCCCAACGGACAAGGCTCTGTCTTCACCGTCGTCCTGCCAACAAGCCTTGATGCCTACACCCCCGACGAGGTGCGCCCGAAAGCCATCGACAATGAATATGGCCGTGAGTCGCGCCCAACCGGCACGCCCGTCGAGACGGTCTTTGCAATGAACGACGTACGGGTGGCAATTGTAGAAGACGACCCCGACATGATGGAACAGTTGCGCAACGAACTCGGCAACTATTTCAAGACAGACACATACATGGACGGGGCCGAGGCCGCCAAGGGCATAACGGCACAGCCTCCGGCACTGGTAGTATGCGACGTGATGCTGCCCGGCATGAGCGGATACGACGTTGTGAAGCACTTAAAAAGCCACCCCGCCACCCGCAGCCTGCCTGTGATCATGCTCACGGCGCTCGACGACGAGGAGCACCAGATAAAAGGCTACAAGGCGGGGGCCGACGACTACATGGTCAAACCGTGCAACCTGCGCGTGCTGCTGGCCAGGGCTGCACAATTGATAAGATGGCAGTCGGCAACCGTAGCGCAACAACAAGACGGTGGCACGGCAGCGCACAAGGGGCAGGGAGCCCTGCTCACGTCGCAGTCGGACAAGGTGTTCCGCGACCGCATCGACACAATCATCAGATGCCACCTCAAAGACCAGGCCTTCAACACCGACACCCTGGCCGAGATGATGCACGTTGGGCGGACCAAACTATATGGCAAGACAAAAGAGACTACGGGCATGTCGCCCGGCAAGTACATAATGAAGATACGCATGGAAACGGCAGCCACGCTGCTCGCCGATGGCAAGATGAACGTTAGCGAGGTGGGCATGGCGGTGGGAATAAGCGAGCCCTCTTACTTCTACCGATGCTTCAAGGGCTACCACGGGGTCGCCCCAAGCAAATACACAAAACGCTGAAAAGACCCCATGGCGCACATCCCAAAAGCCACAACGGCCAAGGCAGCCAAGGCCAGCCTGGCCGCCAAAAGCGCGGACGGGCGGCGGCCATGGCCTGCAAACCATCATGCCATCCGCCCATCAAACAACCGCAACGGGAGCAACATTGGCCGACAGCTGAAAAAAAGCAAAAAAACACGGTGCAATCCTTTGCTGTTTCCTCCCTTTAATGTATCTTTGCAAACCAATACGTATTGACACAACAAGAAGATGAGTAACACCGATTTCGCTCACATCCTTACACGGACGGTTGACGAATTGTCTGACCCCGCATCGCTAAAGGGCCTGTTCCACCAGCATCGCGAGGGCAACCCGTTGCCGTCGGGCAAGGTTCTCGAAGAGATAATAGACTTGTCACGTTCCATCATTTTCCCAGGATACTTCGGCAAGTCCTCCGTCAATACCCGCACAATACGCTATCATATAGGCGTCAACATAGAGCGTTTGCACAAGCTCCTCACCGACCAGATAATGGCCGGGCTGTGCTTCACATGCCCCAAGACGGGCGAACCATGCACCGGGGCTTGCGCCAACAAGGCCGAAACGATATCGCTGCAACTCGTGGGGAGGCTGCCGCAGATACGAAGCACGCTGGCCACCGACGTCGAGGCGGCCTACAACGGCGACCCGGCCGCCCAAAGCTACGGCGAGATCATATCGTGCTACCCTGTGATAAAGGCCCTTGTCAACTACCGCATAGCCCACGAGCTACACACCCTGGGGGTGCCGCTGATACCGAGGATAATATCGGAGATGGCACATTCAGAGACGGGCATCGACATACATCCGGCCGCACAGATAGGCCACCACTTCACCATCGACCACGGCACAGGCGTGGTCATAGGCGCAACGTGCATCATCGGCAACAACGTGAAGCTATACCAGGGCGTCACCCTCGGTGCAAAAAGCTTCCCGCTCGACGAAAACGGCAACCCGATAAAGGGGATTGCACGCCACCCAATACTCGAAGACGACGTGATAGTCTACTCTAACGCCACCGTGCTGGGCCGCATCACCATTGGGCGCGGATGCATCATAGGGGCCAACATTTGGGTAACCGAAGACATGAAACCTAACACCAAGAAATATAAAAAGGAATAACTTCACACAGGAGAACTACCATACCAACGGTATATGACAGCAGAACGACGGCAAGGTTTTTGCCCTCCGCCAACACGAACCGAGGCAACTGGTTCTCCGGCCAAAATCCAAACAAGACAACAAATGGAACAAGAATTCGAATTGATCGCCAAGACGTTCATGGGTCTGGAACCTGTTTTGGCGAAAGAACTGACAGAGCTCGGCGCTAACGATGTGCAGATAGGCAGGCGAATGGTGTCGTTCAAAGGCAACAAGGAACTCATGTACCGCGCCAACTTCCAGCTGCACACTGCCATAAGAATACTTAAGCCAATACGCCACTTCAAGGCAACGACGGCCGACGAGGTGTATGAAGAGACCAAGAAAATAGACTGGTCGCAATACCTTACACTCGAACAGACATTCTCGGTCGACTCGGTTGTGTTCTCAGAAGAGTTCCGCCACTCCAAGTTTGTGTCATATAAGGTGAAAGACGCCATAGTGGATCAGTTCCGCGAAAAGACCGGGAAGCGGCCCAACATCAGCGTGGCCAACCCCGACATACGCCTGAACATGCACATTGCCGAAGACAGGTGCACCCTCTCTCTCGACTCCAGCGGCGAGAGCCTGCACCGCCGCGGCTACCGGCAGGAGAACGTTGAGGCCCCGCTCAACGAGGTGTTGGCGGCGGGAATGATTCTCATGACCGGCTGGCACGGCGAGACCGACTTCATCGACCCCATGTGCGGCTCGGGCACACTGCTCATCGAGGCTGCCCTCATAGCCCGCAACATGGCCCCGGGTGTGTTCCGCAAGGAGTACGCCTTTGAGAAATGGGCAGACTTCGACCAAGACTTGTTTGACGAGATTTACAACGATGATTCTCAAGAACGCGAGTTCAAGCATCACATCTACGGCTACGACTCAGACATAAAAGCCGTCAACACGGCCCGCATGAACGTCAAGGCAGCGGGCCTGACAAGCGACATCACGGTTGAGGAGGCCGACTTCAAGGACTTCACCCAGCCTAAGGAAAAGAGCATCATAGTGACCAACCCGCCTTACGGCGAGCGTATATCAACGCCCGACCTGCTCGGCACGTACAAGATGATAGGCGAACGCCTGAAGCACCAGTTCGTTGACAACGACGCATGGATACTGAGCTACCGCGAAGAGTGCTTCGAGCAGATAGGCCTGAGGCCATCAATCAAGATACCGCTATACAACGGCTCGCTCGAATGCGAGTTCAGGAAGTACCAGACTTTCGAGGGCCGCATGAAGGAGTTCCGCACAGAAGGCGGAGCCGTACAGAGCGACGAGGAGCGCAAGCAGATGGCCGAGAAGGGCCGATTCAAGAAGAACAGGGAGTTCAAGAAGCGTTTCGACGAAGCCGAAGAGAACGAAGAGGGCGACATACGCTCATTCAAGTTCCACCGCATTGACTTCGACCGGTTTGACAAGCGCGACCGACGTGACGACCGACGTGACGACAGGCGCGACCGCGACGGGTGGAACCGTGACCGGCGCGACGACCGCCGTGGCTCCGACTGGGGCGGACGCAACCGCGACCGAGACTCGTGGGGCCGCGACGACCGCTTCAGGCAGGGACGCAACGACAGGAAACAAAATAAAGGAGGACGTGACTATGACCGAAAACGCAACCGCTACGACAACGATAGGTAAGATGGTGCGCCGCACCATACCGCTCGTTTTGGCACTGTTTTTAACACAAAACATGGCAGCTCAACTGAAGCAATTCACACTCGAAGACCTGAACTTCGGCGGCAACAACTACCACAACATGCGTCCAAAGAACATGTATCTGAGATGGTGGGGCGACAAGTTGATGTACCAAGACGCCGAGGAATGGGGCACGGTAGACATGAAGACGGGCAGCAAGACTGCCGTCGCCACGCTCGACAAGGTCGACGCGGCCATGGGCAACGGCAAGGTGGCCTCGGCCATGAACGTGGCATTCCCCTACCCCGACAGCCCTCTGGCACTGCTGAAAAACAGCAAGGAACGCGTGCTCTACGACTGGAAGGCCGGCAAGGTGGTGTGGAGGCAACCGTGCGAGGGCGAGCAATACAGCGACTGGACAGCCGAAACGCGCGCCGTGGCCTTCGTCAGGGACAACCAGCTATGCGTGACCGACGCCGAGGGCGCCACCCGCACGCTGACCACCGACGGCAGCCGCGACATCGTTTACGGCCAGGCCGTACACCGCAACGAGTTCGGCATCATGAAGGGCACGTTCTGGAGCCCCGACGGCAAGCGCCTCGCCTTCTACAGGATGGACCAGAGCATGGTGACCGACTACCCGCAGGTGAACACGTTTACGCGCATAGCCACCGAAGAGCCCGACAAGTATCCCATGGCCGGCATGACCAGCCACAAGGTCACGGTGGGCGTATACGACTTGTCGACGGGCAAGACCGTATACCTTGACGCAGGCGACCCGACCGACCGCTACTTCACTAACATAGCATGGAGCCCCGACTCAAAGACCGTATATATGATTGAGCTGAACCGCGACCAGACCGACATGGCGCTGCGGAGCTATGACGCCGCCAGCGGGAAAAGGAAGGCCACGCTCTACACCGAGCACGACGACAAGTACGTGCAGCCCATGACGCCTATAGCGTTCCTGCCGTGGGACGACACCAAGTTCCTGCTGCAGAGCCAGCGCGACGGCTACAACCACCTCTACCTGTTCGACACCGAGGGCCGCGAATTGCGCCAGGTGACGAGCGGCAAGTGGGTTGTGATAGACCTTGTAGGGTTCAACAAGGCCAAGAAAAGCGCCATCATACTCTCCAACGAAGCCTCGCCGATACAGAACAACCTGTATGCCGTAGACCTGAAGAGCGGCCGGCGCACCCTGCTCGACAACGGGCGGGGCATGCACGCGGCTTACTTCGGGCGCGGAGACAAGGGCGGAATACTGTCGGCATCGGGCAAATGGCTCTTCGACCACTACACAGAGCCCGACGTGCCGCGCGACATCTGTGTGACCAACACGGCAACGGCAGCAAGCAACCGCATATTCAGCGCCCCCGACCCATGGGCGGGTTATGCCGTGCCCGAATACTCGTGCGGCACGATAAAGGCTGCCGACGACTCTACCGACCTTTATTTCCGAATGGTGAAACCCATCGGCTTCGACCCCGCAAAGAAGTATCCTACCGTGGTCTACGTATATGGCGGGCCAAACGTACGCAATGTCGAGGCCGGATGGCACTACGCCAGCCGCTCCTGGGAGACGTACATGGCGCAGAAGGGATACCTGCTTTTCATACTCGACAACCGAGGCTCGTCTGACCGCGGGCGCGACTTCGAGCAGGCAACATTCCGCCACCTGGGGCAAGAAGAGATGAAAGACCAGATGCGGGGGGTGGCTTACCTCAAGTCGCTGGCCTACGTCGACACCACACGAATGGGCGTGCACGGATGGAGCTACGGCGGATTCATGACCACGTCGCTCATGACCACATATCCTGATGTGTTCAAGGTGGGCGTGGCCGGAGGCCCGGTCATCGACTGGAAATGGTATGAGGTGATGTACGGCGAGCGCTACATGGACACCCCGGAGGCCAATCCCGAGGGCTACGCCCAGACGAGCCTGCTCGCGAAGGCCAAGAACCTGAAAGGCAAGCTGCAGATAATCATAGGCATGAACGACCCCACCGTAGTTCCGCAGCACGCCCTGCAGTTCCTCAATGCCTGCGAGGAGGCCGGCACCCAGCCCGACTTCTTCGTCTATCCCGGCGAGGGCCACAACATGAGGGGGCACAAAAGCGTGCACCTGCACGAGCGCATAACGCAGTATTTCGAAGACTACCTGAAGTAAAGCATCGCAATACACATACAAAACAACCGGCCGAGGCCTGCAACAGAAACGCCACCTGTTGCAGGCCTCGGCCGCTTTTATGACTGAAAAAGCGAAGCCACGCCTGGGCCGGAGAGCTGTCAGTGGGAAACAGGCATAGTGGCATGTGGATGGCAAACATCATGCAACAATCCCGAATCGTCATTCAGAGGCCAAAGCAAATGGGGCATGCCGCGGTGCTGATTGGCATTCACTCTTGCCAGAGGCGTAACGGGCCACGCCGAGGCAAAGCACCCGCAAGATGCCTACAAGAGCACCAACGCGCTCGGAAAGCCGGGAATAAGCAACAAAAACACGCCAGGGTTGACTTACAACCGGCTTGGGATAATCAATGGAAACCTGCTTGCCAAAACAGCATCGAAGCGTGGCTCTGCATATAGAACAACGATACCAACCTTTTCAGGAACACTTTCCACTGATTGTGAAGCCGTGCAGCAGGGTATGTTAAATGAAGTAAACCATTTCAGCAAAACTGCATCGAGAGCGCGAAACAAGCCTATTGATGTTTCCCACTGATAATCAACACATTGCAAAACAATCTTATTGTAATTCCCAAACGTGCCGTTTGGGCCGGCAAAACGTGCCGTATTGCAACACAGAACAGGCCGTTTGATGCCGCAAAACGGCACATTCTGAAAAGCCGCCGGCCGGGAAACGCTTGTTGCGGCATATCAGCAAGCACTCAGGCATGGGCATTTTCAGTCAATAAGAACCACGCCACAGCACTTTTCACATATAACTTTTGGCTAATTGGGAACAAAGGACTAACTTTGCATGGAATAATCAAAAGACAACAATACATGACACCCAACTCCACTGTACGCCACCGCAGACTGGCCTCACTGGCGGCCATGATGCTCGGAGCGTGCGTAGCCCTCGCCCAAGGGCCCAACAACAGCGGCACTTATTACAAGCCGGCCGACGGCAAATCAGGCAAAAGCCTGAAGACGGCCATGGCCGAAGTGATTGTCGACCACAGCGCAATATCGTATTCGGGCCTGTGGAAATGCTTCTACACAACCGACCGGCGCAGCGACGGCAAGGTGTGGGACATGTACTCAAGCGCCACCAACTACACCATGGGCGGCCCGCAGCAGGGGGCAAACTACAAGAAAGAGGGCGACTCGTACAACCGCGAGCACTCTATGCCAAAGAGCTGGTTCAACGACGCCAGGCCCATGTACACCGACCTGGTGCACATCGTTCCCACCGACGGATACGTCAACAACCGCCGCGGCAACTACCCCTTCGGCGAGACCAACGGCGAGCAATATCAGTCGGCCGGAGGCTTCAGCAAGCTCGGACGCTCAACCACAAGCGGATATTCGGGCACGGTGTTTGAGCCGGCCGACGAGTATAAGGGCGACTTCGCGCGCATCTATTTCTACATGGTGACGTGCTACGAGAAGCGGGTAGCCACCTGGCAGAGCGACATGCTCGACGGAACAGCCTACCCGGCCCTCAGCCGCTGGGCACTCGACCTGCTGCTGCGATGGGCCAAGGAAGACCCCGTGAGCCAGAAAGAGACCGAGCGCAACGAGGCCGTATGGGAGTTGCAGGGCAACCGCAACCCCTTCGTAGACTACCCGGGGCTTGAGCAATACGTGTGGGGAGACAAGACCGCCGTGGCCTTCAGCTACGACCACTACGACAGCGACGGCCCGTCGGCCATCACCGAGGCCACCGGCGGCCGGCCGGCTACGGTGTGCGTCTATACCATCGGGGGCACAATGGTGCGCCGCGACGTCGACAAGGCCGGCGCCCTGCAGGGCCTTCCAAAGGGCATATACATAATAAGCAGCGGCAACAGGGGCGGCATGGTGAAATCAATAGTCAGGTAAGGCCGCACGAAGCCCCACCAACAACAGGTTCAAACACAAGACAACAATAATCCCAAAACAAGGACTGACACTATGAACATACTACTGTTAGGAAGCGGCGGGCGCGAGCACGCCCTCGCATGGAAGATAGCCCAAAGCCCCAAGGTCGACAAACTGTACATCGCCCCGGGCAATGCCGGAACCACGGGTTGCGGCGAGAACGTGGCCATAGGTGTGAACGAATTTGACAAGCTGAAAGACTTTGCCGTGGCAAATGCCGTCGACATGGTCGTTGTAGGGCCGGAAGACCCGCTCGTAAAGGGCATATACGATGACTTCAAGGCCGACCCCCGCACGGCGGCCATCCCCGTGATAGGCCCGTCGAAGGCCGGTGCCGTGCTCGAAGGCTCAAAGGATTTCGCCAAGGCTTTCATGCAGCGGCACAACATACCGACGGCCCGCTACCGCACGTTCGACGGCACCTCGCTCGACGAAGGGCTGGCCTTCCTTGAGAGCCTCAAGGCTCCCTACGTGCTTAAGGCCGACGGCCTTTGCGCCGGCAAGGGCGTGCTGATACTCCCCACGCTCGAAGAGGCCAGGCGCGAGCTTCGCGAGATGCTCGGCGGGATGTTCGGCGTGGCGTCTGCCCGCGTTGTCATCGAGGAGTTCCTCAGCGGCATCGAGTGTTCGGTGTTCGTGCTCACCGACGGCCGCCACTACAAGATACTGCCCGAGGCCAAGGACTACAAGCGCATTGGCGAGCACGACACGGGCCTGAACACCGGCGGAATGGGCAGCGTGAGCCCCGTGCCGTTTGCCACGAAAGAGTGGATGCAGAAGGTGGAAGACCGCATCATACGCCCCACTGTCGACGGGCTGGCCGCCGAGGGCATAGACTACAAAGGCTTCATATTCTTCGGGCTGATCAACGTCGACGGCGACCCGATGGTCATAGAATACAACTGCCGCATGGGCGACCCGGAGACAGAGACCGTCATGCTGCGCCTTAAGAGCGACATAGTAGACCTGTTTGAGGGCGTGGCAGCCGGCGACCTCGACAAGCGTGGCATCGAGTTTGACGGGCGTTCGGCCGTATGCGTGATGATGGTCAGCGGCGGTTACCCGCAGGAATACAAGAAAGGCTATCCCATAACCGGCATCGACCAGGTGGAAGGCAGCATTGTGTTCCACGCCGGCACAGCCATCAAAGACGGCTGTGTGGTGACAGCCGGCGGCCGCGTCATAGCCGTAAGCTCATACGGCGCCGACAAGGGCGAGGCCCTTCGCAAGTCGTTCACAGAGGCCGAAAAGATACACTTCACCGACAAGTACTTCCGCCGCGACATTGGCCAAGACCTGTAACAAAACACAGAAGGCAACAACCAATGGCAAGACGACTGCAGAATAACGTGTCGGAGAGCCGCATGACTCTGCCCGCCGCAGCCATCTACGCCACACTCGTGTGGATGGCCGGCGGGCTTGTTTCAGACGGGCTGTGGATGCAGTTCGGCTGTTTCGCCGCGTCGACCTACCTCATGGTAGAGCTTAACAACGCCAACGCACTCATCAGGGTGTACAGCCGCATGGTGTCATGCGCATTCATCGCCCTGTCGTGCGCCGCCGCCTTCCTGTTCACTTCGGCAGGCGGGGCGGCCATGGAACTGTTTGCCATCGCCGCATACGCAGCGCTGTTCCGCAGCTACCAGGACAGGCAGGCGGCCGGACTCACGTTCTATGCCTTCATGAGCATAAGCACCGGAAGCCTTTTCTACGCCGAGATGCTGTATTTCGCGCCGGTGCTCTGGCTGCTGATGGCGGCCTTTGTGCGCTCCGCCAGCCTGCGCACAGTGGCAGCATCGGTGCTGGGCCTGTGCCTGCCCTACTGGCTGGCAGCTGCCATTGCGCTCTATACAGGCCATCTGCCCATGCTTGCCGACCACCTCGGCCAACTGGCGGCCACAGGCCCGCTGTGCGATTTCAGCCTGCTATCCGCTAACCAAGTGGCCACAATGGCCTTCGTCATGGCAATGGCCGCAACCGGGATAATACACTACCGGCGGCAGAGCATCAACGACAAGATACGCACCAGGATGTTCTACAGCTGCTTCATCACAATGGACATAGCCTCGGCCGCACTTGCCATACTGCAGCCACAACACTACGAACTGGCCCTGCGCATGATGATAATAAACACAAGTCCGCTGATAGCACATTTCATAACGCTCACCAACACCAAGGTGACCAACGTGGCCTTCTGCGCCATCGTGGTCGCCATATTGGCCCTTACAGCCTTCAACCTATGGATGCCCTCAACGAACTTCTGATAAACTACGGCTATATAGGCATACTCATAGCCTCGTTCCTCGCCGCAAGCATACTGCCGTTCAGCAGCGAGGTGGTGATGGTGGGGTTGCTTGCCGCCGGGCTCGACCCCGCCGGGCTCATAGCCTATGGCACGGTGGGCAACGTGGCCGGCAGCATGTTCAACTACGGCCTGGGCCGACTGGGCAAGCCGGAATGGATAGAGCGATTCCTGCGGATAAAGAAAAGCGACCTCGAACGGGCCGAACGGTTCATGGCCGGGCGCGGCGCACTGATGGGATTCTTTGCTTTCGTGCCCGTCATAGGCGACGCCATAACCGTCATGCTGGGCCTGCTGAGGGCCAATGTCGGCGTGACGCTGCTGGCCGTGACGCTGGGCAAGCTGCTCAGATATGTGGCACTGGTATACGGTTCCGATTTCTTTATACACTGAACACAAGATGAAGAGAGTAATATACCTACTGCTTGGCTTGGCAATGCTTGCCGCATGCACAGATGGCACGCCGGAAAAGCCAACGATAACCGTGACTATCGAACCCCTGAGATACTTCGCCGAACAGATTGGCGGCGACAGGTTTGACGTCGTGACAATGGTGCCCAACGGCGCCAGCCCCGAGACTTACGAACCCACGGCACAGCAAATGGCCGCGCTGGCCAAAAGCGAGCTGTACATAAAAGCCGGCAACCTTGGCTTCGAGCGCACATGGATGAAACGCCTCGGAGCCAATGCACAGCACCTTATTGTGGTCGACTCGTCGGAAGGCATCGAACCGCTGCAAGTATCTAAAGGCAGCGCAGCCGACCCGCACACATGGACGTCGCCGGCCAACGCCCTGCGCATTGCCCACAACATCTGCAAGGCCATGAGCCGCATCGACTCGAAAGACTCAGCCTATTTCAGGGCCAACCTCGACTCGTTGACATGGAAAATCATCGACCTTGACGCCAAGATAAGCGCCAAGACCGACGAATGCACCAACCGCTCGTTCATAATCTACCATCCGGCACTCACCTATTTCGCCCGCGACTACCGTCTCGAGCAAATGGCAATCGAGGCCAACGGCCACGAGCCATCGGCAGCCTCGCTGGCAAAGCTTATCGACTCGGCCAGGAAAAAAGGCACCAGGATAATGTTCGTGCAAAAGGAGTTTGCCAACCGAAACACAGGTGTCGTGGCCAAGGAAACCAACGTCAAGACAATTGAGATAAACCCTCTGAGCTACGACTGGGAGGCCGAGCTACTGAAGATTGCCGACGCCCTATGCACGAAATAATATGCCTCAACGGCGTAACCGCAGGATATGAAGGCCGCGCACAGATAACAGGCATGTCCATGAGCGTTGCCGAGCGCGACTTTGTAGGCATCACCGGCCCCAACGGCAGCGGCAAGACAACGCTGCTGAGGGTCATCCTGGGCTTGCTGAAACCTATGTCCGGCAGCGTGGAATACTACAGAGGCGGCCACAAGGTGGCACACCTGAGGATGGGATACCTGCCGCAATACAACGCCATCGACCACGATTTCCCAATCTCCGTCTACGACACGGTGCTCTCGGGCCTGTGCGGCACCAAGCCCCTGTGGGGCCGATTCAAGCGCGAGCACCGCGACATGGCAGACAGGGCCATAAGCGCCATGGGCATAGACGACATAAGCCAACGGCCCATAAAGGCGCTCAGCGGAGGCCAACTGCAACGGGTGCTGCTGGCAAGGGCTATTGTGGCCAAACCCGAAGTGCTCGTGCTCGACGAACCCGACACCTACATCGACAGGCAGTTCAAAGACCAGATGCACAGCCTTCTGGCCGGAATCAACAGCGACTGCGCCATTGTCATGGTAAGCCACGACCGCGAATACATAACCTCGGCAGCCAGGCATGTAATCACTATGAACCGATAGCCGATGCTACGCTGCCCGAAGGCCGACACACCGGCACACAAGCAGCATGCCGAAAAAGTTTTCTTTACATGGCAGCCACGTCCCCACTGCCCAACAATGCCACCATTGACAAGCGACAAACAGGCCACAATTGCCGTTATGGCCCTTAGTCGCAAGCATGCCAACCACAATGTGCAACAAGCCAATAGGAAGAAAACCCATGAGTTAAAAAAGACAAAACACACACTATCTACTCATTTTTGTGCTAACTTTGCAGCTGTTAAAAACATGAACTTAGAACAACAACACATCAACCAATGAAACAATTCAGGCTTGTGGACAACATCCTCGGATGGCTGGCGTTTGCCATTGCCGCCGTAGTCTATTGCTCCACCATCGAACCGACAGCCAGTTTTTGGGACTGTCCTGAGTTTATAACAACAGGCTACAAACTTGAAATAGGACACCCGCCCGGAGCCCCGTTCTTCATGCTGACGGCCAATCTTTTTTCTCAGTTCGCCAGCGACCCGTCGCAAGTTGCACGCATGGTCAACATAATGAGCGCATTGCTGTCAGCCACAACAATCATGTTCCTGTTCTGGAGCATATCACACCTGACACGCAGGCTGCTCGTTGGCGGCAGCAACGAACTCACCACGGGCAAGCTGATTGCCATCGAAGCGTCTGCAATGGTTGGCGCCCTGATATACACTTTCAGCGACACTTTCTGGTTCAGCGCCGTCGAAGGCGAAGTTTACGCTTACTCTTCGGCATTCACCGCAGTTGTGTTCTGGCTCATACTCAAGTGGGATGAGCACGCCGACGAGCCCCACAGCGACCGCTGGCTGGTGCTCATTGCATACATGACAGGCCTGTCCATCGGTGTCCACCTGCTCAACCTGCTCTGCGTCCCGGCCATAGTGCTCGTATACTATTACCGCCGCTTCCCCAACCGCACGGGCAAAGCCGACCTGCGCGGCTCACTGGCTGCATTGGCAGTGTCCATAGTCATCCTCGCCGCAGTGCTCTACGGAGTGGTTCCCGGCATCGTCCAAGTGGGCGGATGGTTCGAGCTTTTCTTTGTCAACGTGCTTGGATGCCCGTTCAACACCGGAGAGATCATCTACATCTTCCTGCTCATAGCATGCATCATCTGGGCCATCTATGAGACTTACAGCGACCACAACGAGAAGCGAAGCAACATTGCCTTCCTGCTCGCAATTGCCATGCTCGGCATCCCGTTCTACGGCCACGGCATCAGCTCTGTGGTGATTGGCGTGATAATACTTGTTGTGCTGTGGTTCATCATACAGCGGAAGCGCAAAGGACAGCCGCTGGTTTCGTCGCGCATAAAGAACACTTCACTGCTCTGCATGCTCATGCTCATGATAGGCTATTCATCATACGCCGTGATTGTGATACGCTCTTCGGCCAACCCCCCGATGGACCAGAACTCGCCAGAAGACATATTCACGCTTGGCGAATACCTCGGACGCGAGCAGTACGGCGACCGTCCTCTGTTCTACGGGCGCGCCTACACATCGCAAGTGGCCCTCGAGCGCGACGGCAACTACTGCCGCCCGGTGATGAAGACAGGCGACCCTGTATACCAGCGGAAGGAGAAAGCCTCGAAGGACGAGAAAGACTCATACTTCGTGGTGCGCACCAAGGACTCTTACGAATACGCCCAGAACATGCTGTTCCCAAGGATGTACAGCGACGCCCACGCCGGTGCCTACGAGAGCTGGATGGGTGGTGTCGACGGCACCAACGTGCCCTACGACCGCTGCGGAGAAGAGATCATGGTCAAAGTGCCCACACAAATGGAGAACATACGCTTCTTCCTGTCTTACCAATGCAACTTCATGTACTGGCGTTACTTCATGTGGAACTTCGCCGGAAGGCAGAACGACCTGCAGGGCAACGGCGAACTGGAGCATGGCAACTGGATTACCGGCTTCTCGTGGTTTGACAACTGGCGCCTGGGCGACCAGAGCAAGCTGCCCGACGAGCTAAAGAACAACAAGGGGCACAACGTGTTCTACTGCCTGCCGTTGCTGCTGGGCATCATCGGTCTGTTCTGGCAGTCACTGCGCCGCGGGCACAAAGGCATCCGCCAATTCTGGGTTGTGTTCTTCCTCTTCTTCATGACGGGCCTCGCAATCGTGATATACCTCAACCAGACGCCGATGCAACCGCGTGAGCGCGACTATGCCTACGCTGGCTCGTTCTATGCGTTTGCAATATGGTGCGGCATGGGCGTAGCAGCCATAATAGACGAAATCAACCGCAGGCTCAAGGGCCACGAGACCGTGCTGGCAGCCATTGTGAGCGTTGTTTGCCTGCTTGTGCCTATACAAATGGCATCGCAGACATGGGACGACCACGACCGCAGCGGCCGATACACCTGCCGCGACTTCGGCCAGAACTACCTAATGTCGCTTCAGGAAAGCGGCAACCCGATAGTGTTCACCAACGGCGACAACGACACCTTCCCGCTGTGGTACAACCAAGACACCGAAGGAGTGCGCACAGATGCACGCGTATGCAACCTGAGCTACCTGCAGACAGACTGGTATATAGACCAGATGCGCCGCCCGGCCTACGACTCCCCATCGGTGCCGATAAGCTGGAGCCGACTCGAATATTGCAGCGGCACCAACGAGTATGTGCAGGTTGACCCGAGCCTGAAGGCTTCCATCAGGGAGCTTTACAAGACATATCCCGACGAAGCAAAGAAAATGTTCGGCGACAATCCGTTCGAACTGCGCAACATACTTACCTACTGGGTTCGCAACAAGATGAGCAACGAGCAGCGCGAAGTGGTGAAGCTGCTCACCGGAAGCGACAATGTGCACGTCATTCCCACCGATACCGTCTACATGACAATCGACAAGGAGGCGGTGAAGAAGAGCGGCATGATGATGGCAGCCGACAGCATACCCGACCGCATGGTCATCTCGCTCAAGGGGAAGAACGCCCTCTACAAGGGCAACCTGATGATGCTCGAGATGATTGACCGCTGCAACTGGACACGCCCCGTGTATGTTGCCACCACCGTGGGCCAGGAAAACTACATGAACCTCGGCGACAACTTTGTGCAGGAAGGCCTTGCCAACCGCATCACACCGTTCACCACCAACGCTCCCGGAGCCAAGAACTTCGACACGAAGCGCACGTATGACAACATGATGCACAAGTTCAAGTACGGCGGGCTGGACAAGCCGGGCCTCTATCTCGACGAGACCGTGATGCGCATGTGCTACACCCACCGCCGCCTCTTTGTCCAGCTGGCGATGAACCTTATGGGCGAGGGCGACAAGACCAAGGCTGCCGAGGTGCTGGCCTATGCCGACAAGATGATACCCGAGTACAATGTGCCAGTAGACTTCAACTCCGGCTCGCTCGACCAGGCACGCCTGTACATCGAGCTCGGGCAGAAAGCCAAGGGCATGGACATACTCAAGAAACTGTGGACGAAGTCTGAACAGTACCTCAAGTGGTATTGCAGCCTCGGCGGAATGAGGTTTGCCAGCGCCCAGCGCGACTGCATGCTCCACATATTCATATTGCAGCAGGCAGCCATGGACGGCGCTTCGGCCGACCGCGAATGGAGCGAGAAGAAGCTCAAGGAACTCGACGGATTAGTAAATATGTACCGCAGCAAGGGCGGAACATTCCAAGGCCAATAATCGAGATGTTCATAGAGCAACCTTCAATATGGCTCCGCTGGCTGTACCCAAGGGCTACATGGAGAATGGACCGTCATGAGAAGTCGGTTTACCTGACTTTCGACGACGGCCCCATTCCCGAAGCCACACCGTTCATACTCGACACTCTGGCAAACTTCGGAGTGCACGCCACGTTCTTCATGGTGGGCGACAACGTGCGCAAGCACCCCGACCTTTACCGCAAGGTGGTGGCTGCCGGCCACAGGATTGGCAACCACACGTTCAACCACATGGGTGGATTCCGCCACACGGTGGCCACATACAACGCCAACGCACAGAAGGCCGACGAGCTCCTGCACACCAATCTATTCCGCCCGCCGCACGGCTGGATGCGCCCCGACCAGTATTTCTGGCTTGGCCGCCGCTACCGCATCGTGATGTGGGACTTGGTCACCCGCGACTACTCAAAGTGGATGACGGCAGAAGAAGTGCTCAACAATGTGAAGCGTTACACACGCAACGGGTCAATCATAACGTTCCACGACTCGCTACGAAGCATCGACAAGCTGCACTACGCACTGCCTGAAGCCATAAAGTGGCTCAAAGAACAAGGATATGAATTCAAGACTTTCGACTGAACAACAGCTCAGCAGCAGCATCAAAGCCGAGGCGCTAAGCCTCGGCTTTTTTGCTTGCGGCATAGCCAGGGCTACGCCTGTCGACGCCGAAACCGCCTCGGCCTTCCGCTCATGGATTGGCAACGGGTGCCATGCCGGCATGGAATATATGGCCCGCCACACCGACATAAGGCTCAACCCCGACCTGTTGTTGCCCGGGGCAAAAAGCGTGGTGTGCGTTGCCATGGCCTATGCCCCACAGCGCACCATGCCCGCCGACGAATACCAGATAGCCGCCTACGCCTATGGCAAAGACTACCACGACGCTGTGAAAGCAAGGCTCAGGGCGCTTGCCGCCCACATGGAACAGGCCGCGGCCATGGCCGAGCCACAACCGGGCGGCGCAACCGGCGGTGGCGTGGCTGTGACAAGGGTGTGCTGCGACACGGCCCCCGTGCTCGAACGCTACTGGGCCATGCAGGCCGGACTGGGCTGGACGGGGCGCAACCACCAGCTCATCATACCCGGGGCGGGCAGCATGTTCTTCCTCGGCGAGGTGTTCACCACCTTGGCCCTGCAGCCCGATGCCCCCATAGCCGGACATTGCGGCTCGTGCCACGCATGCACCAAGGCATGCCCCACCCACGCCCTGCGACCCGACGGCACGCTCGACGCCCGCCGGTGCCTGTCGTACCAGACCATTGAAAACCGGGGCCCAATACCGCCCGGCATAGCTTCCGCCATGGGCAACAGCATATACGGCTGCGACAGGTGCCAGGCCGCATGCCCCCACAACGCAAGTGCGCCAAAGGCAACTGCCGCCGAACTGCAGCCTGACGACGAGCTGATGGCAATGCGCAAAGCCGACTGGCACGCGCTGACGCCCGACAGATACCGGCGCCTGTTCAAAGGAAGCGCCGTGAAACGCTGCAAATACGAGGGGCTGATGCGCAACATCAAGGCTGCAGCTGGCGGGGACGATGCCAGCGGCCAAGGCGAATCCAAAGCCCACGGCGCCAACGAACAAGGCCCGACGGGCACGTGACAAAACATGGTGACATGCAGAAAATATCTTTACGCCACCGATGACTCGGCGCCAAACGTGCCGTTCTGCCGTGCGGAACGGCACGTTTGGCCAATCAATACGGCCCGTTTCAGACTGCAAAACGGCACATAGCCCAAACCACCGCTGCCCGGGCCGAGAGCCAAGGCCAATGACGGCATTGACAAAAACCATACATTTTCATCAACAGAAGCCACATCCACGGCAAGCCTGACCATACATGGCGTGGTGCAGGCGAACACCCGCCAAAGCCCAAACTGCCGCCAGGTGGCAAAACAAATAGGCGCCATTGGCAGACAGATTGACCTGAGCCATTGTCAAAGGCCAACAGGGCCAAGCCGAAACAAGGCAGCCGGCACGAGGAATGATAGTCGATCAGGGTGCCTGAAAAGCATTATACAAATATAAGGGATGGCATTCGCCGGGCAAAAGGCTGACTGTGGTGCAAGCCCCCTCGCGGCGGCAACGTAAGCACCGCGCCGGGCCGGCATGACGGCAAGCGGCCCAAAGCCATGAGCAAAAAAAACGCCACAGCCAGCCTGGCTTTGGCAAATAAGCCCACCGGGGACGCAGTTATTCCGGCAATATTTGGTAACTTTGCAATCGCAAACCAACTGGCGGCCCACACGCCAACCGGCCGATGGCGCCCCGAAAGCCATGGACAGCCATAACCACAGACACATTACCATTAACTAAAATTATATATCAATGAAGACAACACCATCAACACGAAGGGCAGCCATGGCAGCCGTGGCAGCCCTGATCAACACCGCCACGCTGGCCGCAGCCAGCGCCAACGGGGTGTTCAACGCCGTTGTGGCAACCGACGGAACGGGCCAGTATGCCACCATACAGCAGGCCATCGACGACGCCCCTGCCGGACGCACGTCGCCATGGCTCATATTCGTGAAAGCCGGGTCGTATGAAGGCTCGATGAAAATACCTGCGAACAAGCCGTTCATCCACCTGATAGGCCAGGGAAAAGAGCTCACCACAATACACCGTAGCCTCAACGTGGGCGGGCGCCCGGAAGACGGCAAGACGGCCGGCGAAACAGCCTACTGGGCCAGTTCGGTGCGCAACCCGCAGGCAAGCGTATACAAGGCTGAAGGCAGCGTGGTGACAGTAGAGGCTTCCGACTTCTACACCACAGGCATATCCTACGTAAACGACTACGGCGTAGAAGCCCAGAAAGGGCCGCAGGCACTGGCCATGAAGTCGCGCGGCGACCGCGCCGCTTTCTTCGACTGCGCCTTCCGCTCATTCCAAGACACATGGATGACAACACAAGAGGACGCCTACCGCCACTATGTGAAGGACTGCTACATTGAGGGCGCCGTAGACTATTTCTATGGAGGAGGCAACGTGCTGCTCGAAAACTGCACCCTATACAACGTCAGGCGCGGCTCGGTGATAGTGGCGCCAAGCCACGACAAGGCACCGTGGGGATATGTATTCCGAAACTGCACCGTGGACGGCAACGCCGAGGCACGCCGCGACGCCAAGACCAAGCTGGGGCGGCCGTGGCACAACTCGCCCAAGGCTGTGTTCATACACACCACCATGAACATTCCCATAGCCCCCGAAGGATGGACAGACATGGGGGCCATACCTGCTCTGTTTGCCGAATACGACAGCCGCGACGCGCAGGGCAACCCCGTCGACCTGAGCCGGCGCAAGAGCACATACAAGGGGCGTGGCGACAACCCGCCTACGGGCAGTTGTCCTACAACGGTGACAAAAGCCGAGGCCGACCGCATGACCTACGACAACATAATACCCGGAAAAGACAACTGGAACCCAAAGGCCATGATGGAGCGCCTGCCCGAACCGGAAGGAGCTAAAGCCGACGGGGGCACCATAACGTGGCAGCCTGTAGACGGGGCCATAGGCTATCTGGTGATGTCGGGCGACAGGGTGATAGGCATCACTGCCGACACTAAGCTGCAAACCGGCAAGACAGACGGAGCTGCCAACCTGCGCATACGCGCCGTCAACAAGTATGGCACGCCGGGCAAATGACCAGCCTTGCCTGACGATGCGCGCCGAACGGGCAGTGCCGTGCGGCGCGCAACCGTTTCGCCTGCGGCTCGCCATGCCGGCACGGAAGCCTGGCAGCGGCCTGTCAGCGGTGCTTGCGGGCACACTCGGGGCAGATGCCCTTGATCATGTAGTTGACCGAAACGGCCTCATATCCACCCGGCAGCTCCACCTGCGGCACGGCAATGTCTTCCAGGCAGAACGTCTGCCTGCACCGTTCGCAATAGAAGTGAGCGTGCAAATCGTCGTCGGCATCGTCGCTGTGGCTCCGGCAGAACTCGTAGCGCACGCCGTCGCCGCCATCCTCGAGCACGTGCACGAGATGGTGCTCCTTGAAAACAGACAGTGCCCTGAATATTCCCGACTTGTCGATAGACAGTATCTTGTACTCAAGCTCAGTCAACGACATTGGCCTCTCGGCGCTTGTCAGCTCGCGGAGCACTACAATGCGGTTTGACGTGGGCTTTATGCCGTGGCCCTGCAATATCTCTTCTATCTTACTTACATCCATACTCTCTGGTAATGCTTTACGCCGTGGCTCACAGCCTGCCCGTCTCGCGGAAGCGCTCGTAACACTTGTCCTTGATGCGCTTCTCTACCTCGGCAGACGACTTGGCGCCCGCTGTGACCGACTTTATCCATACGCACAACACAAACACCGCCACCACCACGGCCGCGCAAGCCAGCCATCGCAGCAGCTCGTGCTCTATCGGCGCCATGTCCATGAACACCACACCGACCAGCAGCGGAATGCCAAACAGCAGGAAATCGGCACCGGTAGTCATCTTGTAACTATCGGACAGCTGCCTGTATTCCTCATCCTCGCGCAACAGGCGGTAGCTTTGCTCGCGCCAAAGCGCCTCGAAACGCTCACGGCTTCTGTCTTCCATAATTTAATGTACTAATATGTTGCAAAATTAACCACGATGCCGCAAACATCAAAATAAAACGGCTTCCGATCGGCTTTGTTTACATATTTTTTGCTATTTTTGTAACCGAATATGGACAAAATAGACAAATACAAAGTGGTGGCAGCCTTGGTGCGCAGCTTCTTCGAAGCGTTCTCGTCGGGCATCGTCGACTGCCACATAAAGACAGAAGCCGACAGGTTCCGCCCGCTATCGGTGAAAAAAGCCATGCTCAACCACTATGAGGCTGTGGGCGAGGTGTTCAACGACACCCTGTTTTACCCCCTCTCTTGCATCAACTACACCATGGACGAGATTGAGGGCGAGCTCCGCAAGGCCGACATGCGCCACGCCACAATGACCGACCTGGTGAAGCTGGCCTGCCGCTCAGACGCCGTCTACGCCGCCATGGTGGCCGAATACAAGCGCAACTTCATGGCCCTGCTGGGCGGACGGGTGCCGGCCATTGCCGACCACCTGCGACTGTACACACGCGGCGAGGGCGCCGGCAGCGTAGACACCGACACGGCCATCTCGCTGACGGTGCGCACGGTGATGCTCGCCTACGCCAGGGGCATACGCCAAGCCGGCACGGGCAAGGCATCGCTACACCAGGCCACGGTGTTCAGGCTGTTGCTCGAGGCAATGACGGTGCTGCTGCACGACAGGCAGATGTCGCTCACAGGAATCGACGAGACAGACGGCCTCGACGCAATATTCGTAAAGGCGTGCCGCTCTGAACACAACTTCCACGTACTTACCCGCGAAATGGACCGCACATACGGAGAGCTGGTTGAAAGCGAAGGCATCATATCGCAAGACGACAAGGCCAACTGAAGGCCACTCACCAAACCACAACAGCAGGGAGGGAACTCCATGCGGCAATATGTGACAAGTAGTTGCATGGCTACTAAAAACTTACTGACAGACCAGAAAAAATTAAGACTATGACTACCATAAACAACTATCGCAAACAGCCAACCCACCACCGGGGAGGGTTGGGGATGGGCCTTATGCTCGTCTTTTTCTTCATCTTTTCGCTTGCTGCCTCTGCCCAGTTCTCAAAGCCCAGGCGCCAATACGTGGAATACTTGGTAACGGCCAGCCATCCCGACCGAAACTACAAGACCGGCGAGCACGCCTCGCTAACCATCGAAGCCTACAAAGGCGGCAATGCGCTCGAAGGCGTAACGGTATACTACCGATGCGGCGACGAGATGTTTCTGCCCTCTGCCGAAGACTCGGTGACGTTCAGCAAGGGCAAGGCCGTAATACACGTCGGCACACGCCGCCAACCGGGTTTCATGGCCTGCAGCCTCAGGTTCTCGGTTTACGGCAGTGAATACAAAGACTTGGTCAAGGTGGCGTTCAGCCCCGAGAGCATAGAGCCGTTCACTGTAATGCCCAAAGACTTCGACAGTTTCTGGCAGAAGACGCTTGAAAATGCAAAGTCTGCTGACCTGCAACCGGTGATAACGCCGCTGCCCGGGCGCTCGACCGACCGCGTGGAGGTGGCTTTGGTAAAACTGACCGTAGGGCCCGACGGCCGCAACATGTACGGATACCTTACCAAACCCAAAGACGGCAAGAAGCACCCGGTATTGTTCTGCCCGCCGGGCGCAGGCGCCAAGAAGATAGAACCGACCACTTACTATAGCGAACAGGGCTACATCTACCTAAACATCTGCATCCACAGCGGGTGCAACCCCGAACTGAGCGACGACCTGTATGCCACCGCACGCAAGGTGGCCGACAAGTATGAACGCAACGGCATTGCCGACAAAGAGTCGTTCTATTACCGCAGTGTGTACGCCGGATGCTCGCGGTGCATCGACTTCCTTTGCTCGCTGCCCGAGTGGGACGGCAAGAACGTCGGCGTCACCGGAGGCAGCCAGGGAGGTGCCCTCACCATCGTAACGGCAGCGCTCAACCCAAAGGTTACTTTCTGCGCCCCGTTCTACCCCGCCCTGTGCGACCTGACCGGATTCTGCCACGGGCGGGCCGGAGGCTGGCCCAAGTATTTCCAGAAAGGCAAAGAAGCCGATGGGGCCGAAAAAACACTACAGTATTATGATGTGGTAAACTTCGCACGAAAACTCAAATGCCCGGTTTTTTTCTCCTTCGGGTACAACGATGACACATGCTCACCAACATCGACATACGGCACTTTCAACGAAATAAAGGCGCCAAAAAAACTTGCCGTCACACCGACAAGCGGCCACTGGAGGTTTCCCGAAACCAACGACGAGGCCATGGAATGGATGGGGCAACAGGCCAAACAGTAAACATTTTCATACCTAAAACAGCATGACAAAGCCGAACATGACCAGCAACGCATTGGCAAAAACCAACGACAATGGTCATTTCGGCTTTTTTATAATCCCAGCCATCAGCCATTTCTCGTCACAAGCGTCATTATCTTAAAAAGTTTTCATTATGAACCATTATGGACTTGACAATCATTGCAATTTACATTATCTTTGCACTTGACAAGCAATAGTTAGCGGATCAATGGCCATAATACTCCAAACAAATACCTTGTCTGAAGCGAATGTATTCTATCAATAACAAATTAAAGCATGGTATAATTATGAAAACGAAAGATATTATTAAGCTATTGTTAGCTTCTTCCATTGCATGTGCATGCTCATCAGGAGGCGACGACAATGTGTCCGATGGCCAGGAGCCTACCCCTCCGACCACTCACACGAAGCTACCGATAAACATCAGCACCGAACTCATGGAGCCCAACGGCACCCGTGTGACCGACTACAGCTTTGAATCAGGAGACAAGATAGGCCTCTTCGTGGTAAACCGGACGTCTGACGGTTCTGCCGCGCAACTGAAACCTACCGGCAACCATGTCGACAACATGCCGTTCACTTACAACGGGACGTGGACTCCGGCAACCCCCATCTACTGGCTTGACGACAAGACCCACGCCGATTTCTACCTTTACTATCCCTACACACCAAGCCTGCCTAACGTAGAGAACATGCCGTTCAAGGTGAATTCAGACCAAAGCACAGAGGGCGCATACAAGGCAAGCGACCTGCTTGCCGGCTCATCAAAGGACATTGCCCCGACAGACAAAGCCATCACCATATTGGCAAAGCACCTGCTTAGCCAGATGATAGTGAAGATTGTGCCGGGCAACGGGTTCACCGCCGAGTCGCTGGCGGCAGCAAACGTAAGCGTAAGGATAAACAATGTGAAGACCAACGCCACCGTCAACATAGCCAAGGCCACCGTGAGTGCAAGCGGGGCCACGTCGAACATCACACCGCTCAAGACCGCCCAATTCACTTACAAGGCGCTCATCGTTCCGCAAAGCGTGCCCGACGGCAACCTCATATCGGTGACCGTAGACGGAAGGGAGTTCAACCTGCCAAAGGCTTTCACGTTCATCAGCGGCAAACTACACCGGTTCACCGTCACCCTGAGCAAGACCAGCAACGGCATCAACGTAAGCATCGGCCAATGGGAAGACGACGGCACTGACAACGGAGGTACTGCAGAATAGGCCCGAAGCCGCCACCGGCGTACACCGCAGGCGCGGCAACAAGGCATACGCAGGCAGGCATTGCTTTGCCGGCCCTGCCATTCGAAATATCATTTCTGGTAACAACTAAATGAACATCATCATGAACAGTACTAACAAAACATACGACATAAGGCATTCAGCCAGTGCCCTTCCGCCACGGAAGGGCACCGGTGCCGGCCTGACAGCATGCCTGTTGCGCCAAGGCCTGATTGGGACAGGCTTCTTGCTCGCACTGTTGCTTACGTCATGCTCCGACGACTTGTTCACCGGAACGGCTGCCGACGAGGCGGCAGGACGCATAAACCTCTCGGGCGAGATAGACCAACTGGCCGTCACCCGGGTAAACGACAACGGCTTCTGCGACGGCGACGTGATGGGCGTATATATCGTTGACTACGACGGAAACACCCCCGGCACACTGCAGGTGAGCGGCAACCGAGGCGACAACGTGCGCCACACGTTCGACGAGGCCGCCTATAAGTGGTCGTCGGCCTACGACCTTTACTGGAAAGACAAGCACACCCACATTGATGTCTACGGCTATTATCCGTTCGGTTCTCCCGAAAGCATCGATGCCTATCCGTTCATAGTGCAGCGCGACCAGAGCACCACGACCGACGAGAATGGCATGGGAGGCTATGAGGCCAGCGACTTCCTTTGGGGCAAGGCAGCCGATGTGGCACCGACAAACAGCGTAATCCGCCTGCCCATGCAGCACCGCATGGCCAACGCCCGCGTCACCCTCGTTGAGGGTAGCGGCTTCGCATCGGGCGAATGGGGGCAGACCGAGAAGATTGTCTTGGCCACCAACCTCATCCGCGAGGCTGCAATCAACCTCTCGACAGGCGAGGTCACACCCACAGGCAAGGTTGAACAGACCGCAACCATGCCCAGCCGCAGGGGCGACGAATGGCGCGCCATAGTGGTGCCACAGACCGTGCAAGGCGGCCAGACGCTATTCAGCATCACCATAGGGGGCGTGCCCTACAAGTTCAAGAAAGACGAGGCGTTCACCTATGTGGCCGGAAAGATGAACAACTTTGCCATCCGCGTAGACAAGAAATCCGCGTCGGGGCAGTATGCCCTCACCCTTATCAGCGAGAGCATCACACCATGGGAGAACGACTTAGTGAGCCATGATGCCAACGCCCGCGAGTATATCGTCATCAACTCCACGGCAGGCCATCTCAAAGACTCAATCGTTGCTGCCAACAAAGACTACACCCAGGTGAAGAACTTGAAGCTGACCGGCCGCATCAACACGAAGGATTTTGAGTTTATGCGCGACTCAATGGACAACCTGCAGTCGCTGAACATGAAGGAGGTTCGTGTGAGTGGACTTATGGGGCGCAAGCCTTGGGAAAAAGGAGATGCAGCTAATGACTTCGACGAAAAAGACGATATAATAACAGGAAGCGCTTTCAACGAAAAGAAATCGCTTCTCCGAGTCGTGCTCCCCGATACCCTGAAAGGAATAGGCGAATGCGCTTTCAGAAACTGCGTCAACCTTACTGGGTCAATCATCATACCAGAAGGAGTGACCGAGATTGGCCCGAGCGCTTTCCTTTGGTGCAATTCTCTGACCGGCACTCTGTCCTTGCCAAGCACACTCGAATATATAGGAGGAGGTGGCGCGGTTGACATTGGAGGCGCATTCAACGGATGCAACTTCACGTGTGAACTAAAACTGCCCAATAAACTGAAGTATATCGGACATCAGGTCTTTACCGGCAATACCGGTTATTACGGCAACCTCATACTTCCGGAAAACCTTGAATTCATAGGCGATGCCGCTTTTGCAGGGTGCAAGAACCTGACGGGCGACTTGAAAATACCACAGGGTGTGACTTTCATATCACAGGGAGCGTTTGAAAATACCGGGCTGAACGGCACCCTGCAGCTACATGATGGAATAACGGGAATACTAACAAATGCCTTTGCCTACACGCAACTGAAAGGTGAGTTGATACTCCCCAAGAATCTGACGACACTGGGTGAAGGGGCATTTAACGGGTGTGATTTCTCTGGCGAACTAAAGCTCCCGAAAGACATTGCGTCCATAGGCAACAACGCATTTGCAGGCAACTGGCGAATGATGGGAATAATAGAATTCCCCGAAGGGCTGCAAACCATTGGCGCAGGAGCCTTTGCCAACTGCCGAAGCATTGAAGGGCTGGTATTCCCCGAAAGCCTCGAAAACATACGCTATGAAGCTACCTGGGGCGACAACGGTGGGGCTTTTGCCAATTGTTTCGGCATAGGCAGCATCGTATGCAAAGGCTCTGTGCCCGCAAATGTACAGGAAGGCGCATTCAACGGCGTGGCCAAGGACAACTTCACGCTCGAAGTGCCTGAATCGTCCATTGCCCAATACCAAGTAGCAACGGGCTGGAAAGACTTCAAGCGCATTGCCGCCCACCACGAACTGGTGTGCCGCCCGTCGGTGGCCTGTGCCCTTAACACAGAGCATAAGCAGACGCTTGTGGTGGATGCCGAGGGAGAATGGGAGGTAGCGAGCAAGCCCGACTGGTGCGAACTGTCGCAGACAAGCGGCGGAAACAAGGCCGAGGTGACGCTGACCATAAAGGCCATGGCCAAGGGTTCGGCCGACCGCACAGGCGAGATTGTGTTCCGTCTGAAGGGCAAAGACTACACCCACAAGTGCACCGTGACGCAGTATGACTACCAGTATGGCGAAGACGAGTGGCTCACGCTGCAGAAAGCCAAGCGCGGCAACAACGGCGGCATAAACATAGTGATACTCGGCGACGGCTACGACGGCAAGAACATATCCGACGGCGACTACCTTGCCAACATCAAGCAAGAGGTGGAATACTTCTTCGGCATAGAGCCTTACACCACCTACCGCGACTATTTCAACGTCTACACCGCATTCCCGCTCTCCACGGAAACGGGCGTAGGAACAATCAACACCATACGCTACAACCGCTTCAACACCACCTTCACGGGCGGAGTGGGCCTCAGGGCCGACTACGACGAGATATTCAAGTATGCGCTCAACGCCCCCACGGTGACAAAGGAGAACCTCAACCAGACGCTCATAATCATAGTGCCAAACAGCACCGACTACGGCGGCATCTGCCAGATGTGGGAAGACGGCTCGGCCATAGCCTTCTGTCCGCAGAGCACCTACGGCTATCCGCTCGACTCGCGCGGCGTGATACAGCATGAGGCCGGCGGCCACGGCTTCGCCAAGCTGGGCGACGAGTACATCTACCACAACGAGTTCATCGACTTCTGCCAATGCACCTGCTGCGGCCACGTTAGCGAGTTCAACTGGGCCAAGGGCCTCGGCTGGTACGACAACCTGTCGCTCACGGGCAAGATGCACGAGGTGCCATGGAGCCACCTCATCTTCGACGACCGCTACAGCGACATTGTCGACATCTTCGAGGGCGGCTTCATGCACAACCGCGGAGTGTTCCGCTCGGAGCAAAACTCATGCATGAACAACGACATACCGTACTACAGCACCATCAGCCGCGAGAGCATAGTGAAGCGCATCAAGCGTTATGCCGGCGAGACTTACTCGTTTGAGGAGTTTGTGGCCAACGACAAGCGCGACGCAGGCAACGTGACCCGCAGTGCCGACGTGCCCTCGAGCACTGTACGCAGCTTCCAGATGCCGCCCAGGATACACAAAGGCAGCCCGCTGAAGTGACACCCCAAGCGACATGAAACGAAATAAAGACAACAACCAACCGCCCCGCCCAACGTGCAGCGCCCCGTCAGGGGGCACTGCCGCAGGGGCACTAAAACCGATAGGAAGATGAAACGACATACATTTATCTGCGCAAGCCTGGCACTGGCAATGGCCGTGCCAATGGCTTGCTCACAAGACGACAACGCCGGAACAGGGCCCGCCAGCCCTGCCGACGCCAAGCACACCCCGATGACGTTCAGCGTGGCCCATCCGGCTGACAAGACGCGGGCCACCGACGCGGGGTTTGAGACGGGCGACACCATAGGGCTGTTTGTGGCTGCTGCCGACGCCCCGCTGGAGATAGGCGGCAACCTCGTGAACAACGAACCGCTGACGCTCGCCGCCGGCACATGGACGCCACGGCGCTCTCTCTACTGGGATGACGGCACCTACAACGCCTACGCCTACTATCCGTACACCACGCCGGTGAGCTCCATCGACAACATGCCCTTCAGCGTGAGCCGCAACCAGGGCGCCATGGAAACCGACGGGATGGACGGCTACGAGGCCAGCGACCTGCTCTATGCACGCACTTCTGGCGTGAGCGCATCGGCCTCGCCGATAAGGCTCACGTTCCGCCACATCATGAGCAAGATAACCGTCAGGCTCATAAAAGGCGAAGACTTTGAGGGCGAGATGCCCACCGATGCCAAGGTATACGTGCACAACACCGTGCCAACGGCCACCATCGACCTGGGCGTGGGGGTGGCCACCCGCGATGTATACGGCAAGCGCGCCACCATCACCGCCAAGCAACAGGGTGCCTACACCTATTCGGCCATCATCGTGCCACAGCGCATCGACAACCGCACTCCGCTCATAGAGGTGATAATGAAAGGCGTGTCTTACATCTTCGAGAGCAAGTTCCAGTTCAAGCCCGGCACCGAGCACCTTGTCAACCTGGTCATATCCGACAACCCGGACAAGGTGAAGATAGAGGTTGGAGGCGAGATACAAGATTGGCAATGACTATTAACCGATGAATAATGACAGATTACGAATCTGAGTAAATGACATGAGTGATGGCAGGCCGCGTGTGAGCGGCCTGCCATGGTCGCACCGAAGAATCCAGGCAACAATGACAAAAGCACTGATCATATTATCGACATTGACTCTCATACTCGGGGGCGTGGCGTTGGCTTTGAGGCTGACACCCGCCCCCGTTCTGTCTGGCGGCCACGGCATGGCGGGCTACGGCGTGCATGAAGGGCGCCAGCTGGTGGTCATGGCCGACGGCAGCGGCAACAGCCATTTCGCCGTATGCGACGCCGCCGGCAACCACCTGTTCAACATACCGCTGCGCGACTGCACGCTCGACGTGAGGTTCAGGGGCGGCCGGCTGCGCTTCCGCGAGAACGCCACCGGGCGCGAGGGCTACATAGACAGGCTGGGACAGGTGTGTTTTGAAGCCGGCGGCAAGGCCGAGCCGACGCCCGACGAACGCGCGGGCAGGACTGCCGAACCAACAGAGACGGCTCAAGGCCAACAGGCAACAGCCGGCGACGGCCCCACCAACAGCAGCCAAGAACAAAGCGACCAGGCCTCCGACCTCAGGCGCATGGCCCGCAGCAACCCGTTTTACGCCGAGGCCGCCAAGGTGCTGTCGGGCAAGTTCACCGAAGAAGACGCAGGCCGCAGGAGCATGATATTGAGATACTGCGAGCACCTGCGCACGGCATACACCACCAAAGACATCGACTTCATCAAACAAGTGTTCAGCGACCGGGCGCTCATCATCGTGGGCAACGTGGTCAGGACGGGGCCCGACGACACCAAGGCCGCCCTGCCGCGGCAACGCACCGAATACTTCATACGCACAAAAAAAGAATATATCAGCAGGCTGAAGCGAGCTTTCGATGCCTCGCGGACCATCGACGTGCGCTTTTCGGCCTTCAGGATAATGCGCCACCCCACCGTCGACGGAATATACGGCGTGAGCCTCAGGCAGGGCTACCGCAGCGACCACTATTCCGACGACGGCTACCTCTTCTTGCTTTGGGACTTCAGAAACCCGTCGATGCCGCTCATCCACGTGCGCACATGGCAGCCGGCGGCATCGGTTGAAGCCCCCGACGACGTAATGGACATAACCGACTTCAACCTCAACTAATGGCAAACAGAACCCTCAAGATGCGCATTGCAGCCTTGGCGCTGCTATTCATCGCGGCACAGGCGGCACGGCTGTCTGTGGCCGAAGCACAAGACTTCGCGGTCAAACAGTTCCGACAGCTGCCCAACGACGTGAGCGCTTTCATCGACCCCGTGCGCGACCTCAACGACGAGCCATGCGCCCTCATCAAGGTGGCTGCACCCGAGGAGTTTGCCTTCTCGTCGCCGCTGGGCATAGTGGTGCGCCGCGACGAGGTGGGCGAGATATGGCTCTACATGCCGCGCGGGTCGAAAATGCTCACCATAAAGCACCCGCGATGGGGCGTGCTGCGCGACTACAGGTTTCCCCAACCTCTCGAAAGCCACGTCACCTACGAGCTGACGCTCGACCTTCCGCGCCAAGACGACACGCTGCGGACAGACACCATAATACTCACCCAGACCATAGTAGACACCGTGACCATTGGCCGCCGCAAGCCCAGGCTGCCCCTGGCGGCAAGCGCCCTGCTCACGGCGTCATTCCACGACAACGGCCCCTCGTGGGGCATCATGGCCGTGGCAATGCGACGCCACGGTGCGTTTGTGCATGCGCAGACCGACTTTCGGCACACAGGCCCCACCAACGCCGAATGCAACGAGGAGGGCCTGATAGGCAACAGCGGCGTCATGCCCTATTACACCGGGGCCACGCGCCACTCGAGCTATGCCGTCACGGCAGGGCCCATCCACCGCCTGTGGCCGGGCATCAACCTGTTTTACGGCGCCGGCTACGGCCGCACGGCCACGGCATGGCAACTGGCCGAGAGCGAGGGCGGCGGGTATGCCCTCAATAGCGGACTGACCCACAGCGGCGTGGCTGCCGAGGCGGGTGTCATGGTGAGCCTTGGGCGCATCTGCCTTTCGGCTTCTGCCATTACCATTGCCGGCAAAGCATGGCAGGGTAGCGTAGGCATAGGCATACGTCTGTATAAAAGCCACAAATGAGCCGCCACGCCGCCGACGGGGCGCAAGCGCCGCGTTGCGGCACACCGGGTGTAAAGAAAAAACGGCCAACGGCGCCCGGCGTGCAACAGCCTCTGGCCCAGCCGATTGCACAACGGGCCGGATGGCACTGCAAAAAGAGCCGTTTCGCAGCCCCGAAAGGGCCGTTTGGCCATGCAACGGGGGCCGTTTGGCAGGACAATGGCCACACAGGGCCGCAACGGCAACGGCCGTGTAAGAATATTTCACGGCAACGGCAGCATTCTGCCACAAATATTTAACAACAACCGAATATGGACAAAAAGACAATGACCATGCTGATGATGGCTGCCGCTACGGCTTGCGCCTGCACCAGCGACGACATGCCGGGCAGCTTCGAACCGAGCCTGAGCGTGGGCGAAGCCACCGGCGTGATGCACACTGAAGCCACGCTGCACGGCGCGGTGGGGCTGAGGGGCAACACCGCCATGCCCAGGCTGAACTTCGCACTGGCCACTGGCGGCGGTGCCGACAGCATAATAAGCGACATCACTCTCGACGGCAACGAGGCCAGCCGGAGAATAACCGGACTGACACCCGGCACGACATACCGCTACAGGCTGCAAGCCACCAACGGCAGGGTGACGCTGACAAGCAGCACCATGAGCTTCACCACCGTTCCCAGCAGCGTGCCGGCCGTGGGCGAGGCCACCGACATCACGCGCACCGAAGCCACCCTGCACGGCCAGGCATCACCCCTCGACAACGGCAGCCTGCCCGAGCTGGAATTCCTCATTGGCACGGGAGGCAAGATGGCGGCGGCAAGGCAGCCTTTGACCCTGGGGGCCGACAACGTGACGACAAGGCTCGACAGCCTGACGCCGGGCACGGCCTACAGCTACTGCCTCAAAGCCTTCGACGGCCACAACAACACCTACAGCGACACCATGACATTTGTCACCCTGCCAAACAACAAGCCGTCAGTGACGCAACCCAAGCTGTACAGCCAAGGGCCGACAAGCATGATTGCCAGCTACAGCGTCACCGACAATGGCGGCGAACCGCTCACGGCCACGGGCTTCTGCGTGACCAACACCGCAACGGGAGGCCAAAGGCGCATCGAGGCCGACGGCGACATCAACGCCGACACCACATTCACCCTGCACATCAGCGGACTGCAACAGAACACCGAATATGAAATCAGGGCCTACGCGGCCAACACCGTGGGCGAAAGCCAAGGCCCGGAGTTAGAGATAACCACCGGCAACGCCGTCACGCTGACCGTAGCGGGCTCGCTTGAATACACCCTGGGCGAAGACATTTACTCATTTACCACCCTGTCGATAAAGGGGCCGCTCAACGGCGACGACCTGAAATGCCTGCGCAAAATGCTGGGCATAGGCGCCGACGGCAAACCCACCCGGGGGCAACTGGCACGGCTCAACATGGCCGAGGCGCACATAGTGGAAGGCGGAGGGGCCTACGACAACTCTCACTTCACCCGCAACGGTGTTGTGGGCCAGGGGCTTTTCGCCCTCTGCACCGGGCTGGTTGAACTGAAACTGCCCGACGATGCCACTGTCATCGAGAAGGATGCGCTGAAGGGATGCACCGGACTGAAGCAACTGCAAATACCGTCGGCCACGACAGACGTCACCCCGTCTGACGGATGCACCGCGCTGTCGGCCATCAGTGTGCCGCCGAACAACAGTGCCTACACTGCCGACAACGGAGTGCTGCTGTCTGCCGACGGCAGTCAGATAGTATGGTTCCCGATGGGCAAGACAGGCGACTACGCCCTGCCGGCCACCGTAACGTCGATAGGCGACTATGCCTTCCAGGGATGCTCCATAACCCGCTTCACACTGCCCGACGGGCTCAAGGAAATCGGACAGGCGGCATTTTTCGGCAGCATGGTCGAAGAAGTGACCATGCCCGACAAGCTGAGGCTCATACCCACGGCCACCTTCCAGCAGTGCAGCCGCCTGCGCATACTGCGACTGGGAAGCATGACCGAACTGATATCCGACTATGCCTTCGACGGCTGCCCGCTGCAGCACATTTACTTGGACGCCCAATACCCGCCAGTGTGCAACGACAAGGCGTTTGCCACATCATACGCCGAACTGCTGCAGTCGTGCACGCTACACGTGCCGGCGGGGCGCTCAGGCTTCTACAAGGCCGACAGGAACTGGGGCAAATTCAAGCACATCACCGAGAAATAACAACCAGAATAAAAACATAACAGACAACAGCCAAGGCGGCCGCCAACCAACAGTCATGAAGCGGCCACAGGCAAAACAAGACACAACGACTATGACAACTCCTGAAATAGAAGAACTGAAAATCCTGCTCGAACAAGACTTCGGCAAGACACTGAGTACAACAACCGACTTCGAGGTGTTCTCCTTGTACATACAGAAGAAGACCAACGAAAGGGTGTCGCCATCAACGCTCAAACGCCTTTGGGGCTACGTAAGCGACAAGCACAAGCCCCGCATAGAGACATTAGACCACCTGTCGATGTGCCTGGGCCACAAGAACTATGCAAAGTTCATACAGTGGCTCAAGACAAGCACGCGCTACAACTCGTCGTTCTTTGCCGCCGAGCAACTGGCAAGCAACGAAATCCAGAAGGGGTGCACGGTGGAAATAGGGTGGTCGCCCAACCGCATTGTCACGCTGAGCTATCTCGGCGAGAGCCAATACGAAGTGGTCAGCTCGGCAAACAGCAAGATGCAGAAGGGCGACAGGTTCACTACCGGGTGCTTCATCAAGCAGCAACCGCTCTACCTGCCGTTCATAGAGCGCAATGGCAAACGCACGGCGCCATTCGTGGCCGGGCGCAACGGCGGACTGACCATCATCAACATGAAATAGGAAAGCAGCTACATGACATGAACCAACGGCCGACAACAAACACTGAACACGAAGCCGCCGACGCCTCGTCGGGATATACCGAGGACATAAACGACGAGATGGCCGCGGCTAACACCGGCAGCATGGACAAAAGCTTCAGCAACATACGCGAGCGCTATGTGTCGGCGTCGGGCCACACGCGGCTGCTCACCGCCACACGCTATGGCAAGGTTTACATGCTGAAGTGCCTGAAGCCCGACTACCTGTACACGCCGGTCTACCGCCAGGCGCTGGCCAAGGAGTTTGAGATAGGGCTGCTGCTCGACCACCCGAACATCTGCCGCACCATCGACATGGAGTATATCGAGGGGCTGGGACAGACCATAGTGATGGACTACATCGACGGCGACACGCTGCAGCAGCTCATCAACAACGGCACGCTCACTGCCGAAATGGCCCACAAGGCCATACGCCAACTGGCTTCGGCGCTCGACTATATGCACAGCAAACAGATTGTGCACCGCGACCTTAAGCCGGCCAACATCATGGTGACCCACCATGGCAGC
Organism: Marseilla massiliensis; assembly: GCF_016899955.1. Classification (GTDB taxonomy): domain Bacteria; phylum Bacteroidota; class Bacteroidia; order Bacteroidales; family Bacteroidaceae; genus Prevotella; species Prevotella intestinigallinarum. The sequence continues at coordinate 155,359 of NZ_JACJJL010000005.1, forward strand.
AACATAAAGCTGATTGATTTCGGGCTGGCCGACAGCGACTCGTTCAACGTGCTCAAGCTGCCCGCCGGCACGTCGGGCTACATAGCGCCCGAGCTTCTCTTGCCGGGCGCAACGGCAGACGAGCGCGCCGACATTTACTCGCTGGGCATGGTGATGCGCGACATGACCGAGGCCACCGGTGACAAGCAGCTGATGCGCATGGCCAACGCTTGCACCCGGCACAACGCCGACGAACGCCCCACGCAGCTGTCAAGCCTGCTCGGCAAGCAGAAGCCACGGCCATGGCAGCATGTGGCCTTAGTGGTGATGGCCCTGACGGCGCTGGCCCTGGCGGCATACATAGCCAAAGAACTGGCCGTACGCTACGGCGCTGAAAGCGGCAACAGCATACAGGCGCCTGCGCAAGGCACCGCCGGAGACGGCAACAGGGCCATCGACTACAGCCAATGGCCCCGCTGACGGGCGCCGGCGGCATGGCCGCCGGCGCCGAAAAGTGACACCCCTGTCCTACTGCCCAAGCTTGAACACAAGCACACCGGCCGTGGGCAGGTCTTCGCTGCCTATCAGTATGCGGCTCCCCCGGGGCACCGTGAAATGGTAAACGCTGTCTGAGTAGTTTAACACTATGCCGAACCCGTTGCGGTATTCGAGCGTGATGCCGTAAGGCAATGACATCACCCCTATGCCAAGGCGGGCGTAGAGTTTGTCGAGAACACGCCGCTCCAGCAGCCCGTCTTCAGTGTCCACGCCCACGTAAGTGACCGTTCCATTGCCCAGGCGCCTGAAAGTCACGGCCGGTTTCCCCGCATAAAACTCGTCTTTATAAGTAGCCCAGACCTCGCTGTCGGCCCCCGGCGACAGCACATCGCCCCACGTGCACCACCTGTAGTCGGCGCCGTCCATGGCCACTATGCCGGGTTCTGCCGGCAACAGCAGGTCGTAGAACTCGAGCTTGTTGCCCGTCAACGGCTCTATCATCGAACCGAAAGGCAGCTCAGGAAACCTTCCGTTGCGGTCTTTGTTGCCCGTGCGGCAGGTCAGCACCAGGTTGCCGCCGTTCTCAACGTATTCCTTCCAGCGCCCCACGAGCACGCTGTCAACAAGCTCATAGGCCGGGGCTATCACCACCGGGTAGCTGCCGAGGTCCTTGTCTTCGCCAATGAAGTCGACCGGAGCGCCGTAGGCCTTGAGCGAACGGTAGTAATGGCCGAGGTGGCGGAACGTATCCCACGCCCGGTTTTGCTTCTGGCGGTCAATGCTCCAGTAGTTTTCTGGGTTCCACATTATTGCCGTCGTGCGCTTTAGATATTCGTCAGGCTTGCTGTCGAAGGGGCGGGCTTCCTTCCGTAGCATCCTTATCTCACCCATGAATTGCTCATATTCACGGCCTCTGGGGGTAAGCGTCACACCGTCTGTGCCCACTATGCCATAGTGATACTGCTCCATTCCAAACAAGGGCTGGCGGTAACGGTAGGTGCAAATGAAGTCGGCACCGCCCGCAAACACGCTCCACAGCCACAGGCGTACGGCCCCGGGCATCGACTGCGGGTTTACCGCGCCCCAGTTGACCTGACCGGGTTGCAGCTCCATCACGCCGTAGGTGTCGCCCAGCGGCCTGAAATAGTCGTTTGCCATGGCTATCCTCAACGGATTGCCCACGCGGTATCCGCGGCGCCCTATGCCCTCGTTGTCGCCATAAACCATATACCTTGTGTAGCTCACAAAGTCAAGTTCCTTGCTGCCACCTATTATGCCACGGTCGTAATCAGGTATGTAATTGGTGGTAATCCACTGGTTGCGCGCATGCTTTCTTATCAACCGGCACTGCTCATCCATAAAATCGTTGGTCACCTTTGCGGCATAACGCCTGTAATCGAGTATCTGGTGAGGGTTCATAAACTGCTGCCTTGTCTTCGGGAGCGTTATCTCTTCGAATGAGGAATACACCTCGCTCCAAAACGAAGTGCCCCATGCCCTGTTCAAGGCAGCTATGTCTCCGCCGTACTTGTCGCGCAGATAGTCGCGGAAGCCGGCCTCGGCGGCATCGCCATAATCATACTGCACGTTGGGCTCATTGTCGAGTTGCCACCCCACTATGCGCGAGTCTGCACCATAGTGGCTGGCCAACGCCTCTATCATCCTGGCCGCAAGCCTGCGGTATACGGGCGAAGCAAACGAGGCATGTTGCCGCGCCCCATGGTCGAGCACGGTGCCATCCTCTTCCCGAACGAGTATTTCGGGGTACTTGCGGCTCAGCCACACGGGCGGGGTGGCGGTCGATGTGCACATGACAACCTTCATTCCGTACTTCGCCGCAAGCGCCACGGCACGGTCGAGCCATGCAAAGTCGTAGACACCCTCGCGCGGTTCTATCTGCGCCCAGGCAAATTCGCCGAAGTGAGTAAACTCAAAGCCCAGCTCGTGCATGCGCTTGAGGTCGCGCTCCCACTGACTCTCATCCCAGTGCTCCGGGTAATAGTAGGCGCCGGTCAGCGTCAGGTCTTTATCCTGGAACCACTGCGATTTGGCCTCGGCTGAGCCCAACGAGAGCATAAAACTCAACAGTCCGGCAATCAATCGTTTATTCATCATAATCAGTCGTTAATGGTTTTGCATCGATGCAAAGCTAAAAATAAAATCCGCAAAAGCGCGTCATGCCCCGTCAAGTTAACATTATTTTCATGACAAAACTCAAATATTACATGCTGCATACGCCATAAAACCATTACTTTTGCATCACGACAGCCATAATGAACAACTTTAACAACAACATGAAAGGAATGACAATAGCCGTAGCCTGTGCAGCGCTCAGCATCTCGATGCACGCCTACGGGCAGCCACCGAGGGTCTTTGCGCCGGCCGAGGGGGCCGGTGGCGTGCTCATTGGTGTGGCCGGAGGCGGCACAGACCAATGGGTGTGCCCCGACGGCGACAATGCTTTTGACGGACAAATAGCCGTAAGGCACATGCAGACGGATGACAAACGGAGCCTTGCTATAGAGGTTACAAACCTCTCGCTCCCCGACAGCACGCGCCTCATCTGGGTGATTGGAGGGTTCGACGCCCCCGCCCCGGCCGCGCACATCGAGCCTGAACACTGCGCCGACAACGTGTTCAGCGTGGAAGGAAACCAAGTGGCCATATACCACGGAGAGGTGATGCACCTTCGATTCTCGAAGGCATTGGTACCCCCCGGCTCCGACGTGAGACTGTGTGACGGCAGGAAACAGGACAGCCCCACGGCCACATTCAACTCCGGGAAGAAAACCGACGCACCCGTACTGGGCGGTTCTGTGACCATGGAACGCGGCAAGCCGGTATACATAAGCATCGGGCGACCACGCCAAAAGGAAAGTTACACATACTCGGAACTGCCAAGACTGTTTGGCCGGAAAAACAACACTGCACGATGAAAAAGCTCGCAACAATCATCTTAATGGCCATCGCCGCACTGGCAACGACGCCATCGCTGGCCGACACTTACAACGTCAGGGACTTCGGCGCCACTGGCGACGGGGTGCACATCGACTCTGAAGCCATCAACAAAGCCATAAGGGCAGCCGCCGGGAAAGGCGGAGGCACGGTCTATGTGCCCGCCGGTCGCTACGCATGCTACTCAATCAGGATGGCAAGCCACGTTGAACTGCACCTCGAACAGGGTGCTGCCATCATTGCGGAGTTTCCCACCGACTCTGCCGGATACGACCCGCCAGAGCCCAATCCGCACAGCAAATACCAGGACTTCGGCCACAGCCACTGGCAGAACTCATTGATATGGGGCATAGGACTCAACGACATCACCATCAGCGGGCCGGGCTACATCATAGGCAAAGGGCTGACCCGAGAAGGCGACCGGCGCCCGGGCATAGGCAACAAAGCCATCGCCCTGAAGGAGTGCAGCAACGTTGTGCTCCGCGACCTGGGCATGGTTCAATGCGGACACTTTGCGTTGCTGGCCACTGGGGTGGACAACCTGACCATCAGCAACGTTAAAGTAGACACCAACCGCGACGGCTTCGACATTGACTGCTGCAAGAATGTGCGCATCAACTCGTGCAGCGTCAACTCGCCATGGGACGATGCCATCGTGCTGAAAGCATCGTTTGCGCTGGGCTACTTCAAGGACACTGAGAACGTGACCATATCCGACTGCTTCGTTAGCGGGTACGACCGGTACACCATGGCAGACGCCTCGTGGCAGCTCGACGAGCCCCAAGCACCCGACCACGGAGGGCGGACAGGGCGCATAAAGATTGGAACAGAATCGAGCGGTGGCTTCAAGAACATTGCCATAACCAACTGCCTGTTCGAACACTGCCGCGGCCTGGCCATCGAAAGTGTTGACGGCGGTGATGTAGAAGACGTGGTGATAAGCAACATAACCATGCGCGACATTGTGAACGCGGGCATATTCTTGAGGCTGGGGGCGCGGATGCGGAGCCCCGAAGGCACACCGGTAGGAAGCATGAAGCGCATACACATAAGCCACGTCAATGCCTTTGGGGTTGACTCGCGCTACTCTTCCATCATCAGCGGCGTGCCGGGCCACAAGATTGAAGACGTGAGCCTGAGCGACATCTCGCTGCATTACAAAGGGGGATTCAAGCCTGAAGACGCCTCAAACCCGGTGCCGGAACAGGAAAAAGCCTACCCCGAACCATGGATGTTCGGCACTGTTCCGGCCAAGGGATTCTATGTGCGACATGCAGAAGGGATAAGGTTTGACAACATAAGTTTCCATTTCGAGAAACCCGACTCACGCCCGCTGTTCGTCACCGACGACGCCGACGGACTGACATTCTGCGGGATTAGCGAAGACGGCAAGCCCGCGATGGCGGCAGGCAACAGCCCCACCGCCAGATAAGCCCCGGCAGACAGGGATGCAAGCAACCACTCTGACTACTGCCGGTAAGGCCATGGGCCGCGGCGACGCCAGCCACACAACAGACAGCCGGCTACGCCACGGCCCACGGCCATGCACCAGGCAGAGACTGCCCGAGGCACAGGCAGAGGCCTGTCAGATTCTTACCGCCGTGCCACTGCACGACACCATGATCATCGAGTTGCCCTCGCCTATGGTTTCATAGTCTATGTCTATGCCAACGATGGCGTTGGCCCCGATGTTGCGGGCGCGCTCCTCCATCTCGCGCAACGACGTGTCCTTGGCTTCACGCAACACCTTCTCGTAGCTGCCGGAGCGCCCTCCGAAGAAGTCGCGCATGCCCGCAAGAAAGTCTTTGAACACGTTTGCACCAATGATTGTCTCTCCCGTGACCACTCCCAAGTATTCCCTTACAGGCTGGCCTTCAATGACTGATGTTGTTGTAAGTAACATATTTTCCAATAATTAAGTATGTACGAATGAGCATGAAAAACGCCACAGCCACCGCCAATCAGCGCCATCTACTGACCACAGCCGCAGTTAGTGCCGACGGCAAGCCAGCAGTGGCGGCATGCAACGGCACAATAGGCAGTGGCGCGTGGTCAGTTAGCGCTTACGCCGATGTCGTGGCTGCCCGGCGAAAGCTCCACCACCCAAAACTCTCCCGAACGCCTTGCCCTCACGGCCCTGCCGTCAACAGTAGGCCGCTTGCCCAGCCTTGGCACCCACACCTCGGCCGTGGTATTGGCCGGAACGCCTACGTGAAGGCTGAAACTGCTGCCGGGCTCGTTTTCAAACGCCACTGCCACATCGCCGCGTATGGTCGGCACGGTAATCGATGCACTCTTCAGAGATGCCGGCTGCGGCTTTATGCGGAAGCGCCCGAATCCCGGCTCCAACGGCTCTACGCCCATCAGCTTGCGCACTATGACGTTGGCCGGAGCCGCTCCCCACGGATGGTTCCAGTCTTGGTTGGGCTTATACACATTGTCCCAGGCCTCGGTGGTGATTGTCGACCCTATGCGCAGCATGTTGTACCAGCTGCGACGGGCTGTCGACGTGAGCAGGCTCAGGGCGTAGCCGGCCTCGCCCGCGTCGTATAGCGCATCGAGCAGGAACTGAGCGCCATAGACGCTGCAGCCCATGCGGCGGCTCTTTATGAAGTCGACCACGCCCTTGCGGTCGCCGTCGGCCACCAAACCGAAGTCAAGCGCAAACATGTTTGAATGCAGCGACTTGTGGTCCGTGCCTACGCCGTCGCGGAAAAGCCCGTCGGCCTTGTCGCGGAGCAGGGCGCTGAAAGCCCCGGCCACCCTTTCGGCCTCGGCCTCATAGCTGCGGGCGTCGCTGTCTTTGCCCAGCACGCCGGCTATTTTCGCCATCAGCACGAGGGCCTCGTAATGGTATGCGTTGACCACAGCGTTGTAGTCGGTGAACACAAACCCGTCGGCCTCGCCGCCGTCTTCCTTCTCCACCCCGGCTGCCCCGGTCTGCGGCCAGTCTACAATATCCTTAATCCTTTCGCCCTTGAAGTGTATCGACTCATACACTTCGCGTGTGGCCTTGCCCGTGCGCGTGCTTATCAGTCCGTTGCCTTCGCGCAGCGCGAGCAGCGTCTTTGCCTGCAGGTCGGTGTATGCCGAAGCCAGCAGACGGCTGTCGCCGGTGTACATATAGTCGTTCCAGGCCATGATTACCGACTGCAATATCCACTCCGTGGGCCACGTAGGGTTGTATATAAGGTGGCGCACGCTGTGGCGGGCGATGGAGTATTCGCGGTCGACGGCATAGTGGCTGAGCTGGTTGATGATGGCGTCGGCCTCGTAGGGTATGCGCTCCCTGTCGCCGTCGACGTATGTTCCGCAGAACGACGTGGCCCTGACGGTGTGCTTGCATAGCTGCCACACGCGGTTGAGCACGCTGTCTGACGACTCAAAGCTCGACGCGAAGGCGTCAAAGGGATAGCTGGCCACATGGCGCACCAAGGCCTTCACCTCGACGTCGCCGCCTATGCCCTCGACCTCGCAATAACGGAACGGGAACACCTCGCCTATGTATGCCGGCATCAGTATGGGGTCGACACGGCTCTCGTTGCGCCTTGGCGTGGTGTTGCGCCGGTCTTTGCGCAGCTTGACGCGGTAGGTGTGCGTGCCCCTGAGCAGCGGCAGCACATACCTGGCATAGCGTTGCGACCCTTCGGGCTTGCGGTTGACGCGCCCTTCCAGTTGCTGTTCGCCGAGGTGTATGGTCAGTGTGTCGCCTTCGGCCCTGGCCGTGACCGTGAGCGACAGCTGCCCGAAGGCATCGTCGGCGAAGTCGGCCATCAGCATGCCGGGCGTAATGCTGCGCACCGCCGCCGGCTCTTCGTCGGTCAGTGTGAGCGGGTATCGCGACGGCTGCCCGTCGAGCGAGGCGGCTGTGCGAAACGCCTTGACTGCCGACGTGGCCTCGCGCCCGTTGCTGTCCCACGTGCGCACCCGCCAGTAATATGTGGTCGAAGGCTTCAGGTCGGGCCCGCCGTAGTCCATGGCCCATGCCCCGCGCCCGGCCCTGCGGCCGCTCGTCCATACCACCCCCGGCTGTCGGCCGCCCAAGTCGGGGCTTGTGCCAACGGTCACCTCGCAGGCCACGACACAGGCCCCCGGCTCCGGCGAGCTGTAAGCCCACGTGAGCCGCGGTCGCGGCGTGCGCACCTCGGCCACCTGCCACGGCTCGATGGCCGAGCCCACCTCGCCGAGGGTGAGCGTCGATGGGCGCCCGCCGATAAACACTCTGTCCGTATGCTCAATGAGGTCTGTCATGAGATGCACCGGCTTCTGGGCCGTTGCCAACGATGGCAGTGCCATTGCCACAGCCACCAACCAACGTGATACTATCATCCTTTCCATTGTTTTGTTTGTCGTTGTCAGCATGTTATCTCGCCCGAGCCGTAGCAGCGGTGGTGGCTTTCGTCGTAAACCACGCAGAACTGGCCGGGCGCCACGCCTTGGATAAGCTCCTCGGCGTGGACGGTGAAGCAGCCCGGCGCGGTCTGCTCGAGCGTTGCCGGGTGGTATTCGGGGGTGTGGCGAATCTTGAACGTCACCCTTTGCGGCAGCTCGCCTACGGTGAGGAAGTGGAAGTCGCGCACGGAGAAGTCGCGCTTGTAGGCCGTCAGCGGCTCGAATCCGTGGCTCACGTAGAGCACGTTGGCAGCCACGTCTTTCTTCACCGCATACCACGGGCCGCCGCCGAAGCCCAGTCCGTGGCGCTGGCCTATGGTGTGGAACCACAGCCCGCGGTGCCGCCCTATCTTCTTGCCCGTCTCGAGCTCAACCACGTCGCCGGGGTTTTCGCCCAGATACCGGCGTATGTATTCATTGTAGTTCACCTTGCCCAGGAAGCAGATGCCCTGCGAATCCTTGCGCCGGGCGTTCACAAGATGCTCGCGCTCGGCTATCTGCCGCACCTCGCCTTTCATGTAGTGCCCTATCGGGAAGAGCGCCTTGCGCAGCTGCCAGTCGTAAATCTGGGCCAGGAAGTCGGTCTGGTCTTTCACCGGGTCGGGGCTCGTGGTGAGCCATTTCAGCCCGTCGATGATTTCGGTGCAGGCATAATGGCCCGTGGCTATGAGGTCGTAGTCGTGGCCCCGCTTCTCGTCGAAGGCGCCAAACTTTATCAGCCGGTTGCACATCACGTCGGGGTTGGGCGTCAGCCCGGCGCGCACCTTGTCCATGGTGTAGCTCGTCACCTTGTCCCAGTATTCGCGGTGGCAGTCAACCACCTCGAGCCTGCACCCGTATCGGGCCGCCACGGCAGTGGCCATCTCCAAGTCTTCTTCCGACGAACAGTCCCACTCTGACTCTTCCTCGGGCCCTATCTTGATGTAGAAGCAGTCGGGGTGCAGCCCCATTCGGGCCAGTTCGTAAACCACGACCGAGCTGTCTACTCCGCCGGACAGCAAAACGGCTATTCTCTTGTCTGTCAGATTTGTCTCCATACCGTATGCAAAGATAGTGCAAACAAAATACAATGCAAAATAAAACGGTGACAAAACGCCATTTTATATATATGCCCCGACGAGTGGGCCACGTGCCCGCCGGGCAAGACTGCGGCCCGCACAGCCATGCCTTAAGCCTGCGGCCGGGCAACAGCACCGGCCCTGCAGCCCATCCGGACGGCACCGCCCGGCAACAGTTTTTGTAAAACAATCGCAACGCCCTGCCCACGCCACGCAACAGCCTGGCTGGCAGCACATTGCAGCCAGGCCTATGCAGCGGCGCCAAACGGGCCGTTTCAGACTCCAGAATGGGCCGTATTGGCAGGCAGGACGGCACGTTTTGCACTGCCATACGGCCGCAATGGGGCTGCGAAGGGGCTGGTGTAAACAATAATTACCATGCCCGGCCCGCACCCGCCACGCCGCGCCGGGCGTGCAGCAAGGCTGTGGCAAACGGTTGGAAGGGCTTTGCCCAAATGTGCTTTACAGGTCGCCGGATGCAGTTGCCTGCCCTCATACCATGACTATGCAAGCCATTTCAAGCCCCTGCCGCCACCCTGCCTGCGGCCTTGCGTGGGCGCAACAAGCCGCGCCCAAGGCAAGGACTAAGGCCTGGCGGCACGGCGACGGCAGGTGGCCGTTTGGGCTCTGGCCTACAATTTTGGTTAAATAATTTTGGTATATCGGAATAATAGCCGTAACTTTGCACCGCAATTACGGGACAAAGAGTTTTGTAATCCTCATCGGAGGGCATCAGAGCCGGATAAGATGACTGGGTAAAACCAATCAGCTTAGCCGGCTTTTTTAGGCTCGGCACACAAACAACAAACTGCGATATGGAAAGACTTGAGAAAGACTCTATCGACCTCAGCAAGGTCAACGTGTTCAAACTGTTCTATAAATACTTCATCCCAACGCTGCTCGGCATGCTCGGCATGTCGGCAGTGACGGCCATCGACGGCATCTGCGTGGGCCACGGCGTGGGCAGCGACGGCATTGCCGCCATCAACATCTACGTGCCTGTGTTCACCATAGCCACCGGCCTCGGCCTCATGATAGGCGCCGGCTGCTCGGTGGTGGCGTCGATACACCTGTCGAGGGGCAAGGTCAAGGCGGCGCGGCTCAACGTGACCCAGGCCATGGCCATAGCCACGGTGGCCACGCTGGTGCCCACGGTAGCCATCATGTCGATGCCCGAGCAGACGGCGCTGGCCCTTGGCTCGTCGGCCCACTTGCTGCCGCTGGTTGTCGACTACCTTCTATGGTTCACCCCGGCACTGGTGTTCCAGGCCTGGGAAGCCATCGCGCTGTTCATCATAAGGCTCGACGGCTCGCCCAAATATGCCATGTCGTGCAGCCTCGTCACGGCCGTGGCCAACGCCGTTCTCGACGTGATTTTCATCTTCCCGCTGGGATGGGGAGTGATGGGGGCGGCCTTCGCCACGGCCATAAGCCTGGCCCTGGGCGGACTGATGGCCATGGGCTACCTGCTCTTCGGCGCACGCACACTGCGCCTGCTGAGCCCCAAGCTGAGCCGCCGCAGCCTGATGTACTCGCTGCGCAACGTGGGCTACCAGTGCCACATAGGCTCGCCGGGCCTCGTGGGCGAGCTCACCCTGGCCGTGCTTACGTTTGTTGGCAACTTTGTTTTCATGCGCCATCTGGGCGACGACGGCGTGGGGGCCTTCGGCATTGCGTGCTATTACACCCCCTTCATATTCATGGTGGGCAACGCCACGGCACAGTCGGCACAGCCCATAATAAGCTATAACTTCGGCATGGGGCTGTGGACGCGCGTCAGGCAGACGCTGCGGGTGGCCATAGCAACCGCCGTGGCATGCGGATTGGTGGTGACAGGCGTGTTTGCCGCGGCACCGCAGTTGCTCACCGGACTGTTCATCAGCCTCGACACCAACGCCGCCCGCATTGCCGTAGGCGGCCTGCCGCTCTTCGCCATGGCCTTTGTGTTCTACGTGGTCAACCTGACTTGCATAGGCTACTTCCAGAGTGTGGAGCGCGTAAAGCCCGCCATGACGTTTGCACTGCTGCGCGGCTTTGTCTATCTCGTGCCGTCGTTCCTCATCCTGCCGGGCATCATGGGCAACGCGGGCATATGGCTCTCGCTGGCCATGTCGGAGATGCTGACCACACTGTCGATAGCCGTCTTCATGGCCACAAGGCACAGGCGGTCGCCTGTCAGGGCCTGACCACCGGCGGAAACGGCAACGCCCAGTGGCCCTTGGGGGTTAAATATACTTAAAACTCGGCGCCATGGCTATGCAATACGGCAGGTTTTCGCTATCTTTGTGATATCAATATAATATTAAAACACCAAAAACAAAGCGTATGAGTAACAAGGAAAGAAAATTCAGCGGACTGATAGCAAACGGCTTTCTGATGCTAACGGTCAACTTGCTCGTAATTGCCGGCTGCATTGCCATGGCCGTGTTGACAACCGACACCGACGGCAACCCCGACGGGGTATGCATCTCGCTGGCTGTGATATTGACCATCGCGGCCCTTTTCAACTTCAAGGGCATCATGCAACTTGAGCCTAACGAGGCCATGGTGATAATGTTTTTCGGCAAGTACAAGGGCACGTTCACCGACACGGGATACTACTGGGTGAACCCTTTCCTGACCAAGAAAAGACTGTCGATGCGCGCCCGCAACCTCGACTCGGAGCCCATCAAGGTCAACGACAAGGCCGGCAACCCTATAATGATTGGGCTGATGCTGGTGTGGAAACTGAAGGATACGTATAAGGCAATGTTCGAGATTGACGCGCAAACCGTGGCGCAGACCGGCGGCAACACGTCGATAGGGGCCGCTGCCGTGGCCGGGGTTATGAAGGCGTTTGAGAACTTTGTCAAGATTCAGAGCGACGCCGCCCTGCGCCAGGTGGCCGGTCTCTATGCCTACGACGACAACGGCAACGAGACTGAGGCGCTGACTCTGCGCGAGGGAGGCGACGAGATAAACCAGCAACTGGAAGACAAACTGAACGAGAGACTGAGCATGGCAGGCATTGAAATAGTGGAAGCGCGCATCAACTACCTGGCCTACGCGCCTGAGATTGCGGCCGTGATGCTGCGCCGCCAGCAGGCCGAGGCCATCATATCGGCACGCGAGAAGATTGTGGAGGGGGCTGTGTCGATGGTGAAGATGGCCCTCGACAAACTGTCTGACGAACAGGTTGTCGAGCTCGACGACGACAAGAAGGCTGCCATGGTGAGCAACCTCATGGTGGTGCTATGTGCCGACGAGCCGGCACAGCCGGTGATGAACACCGGCACCCTGAACCATTAAAGACGAGAGGAATGGCCGAAAAGAAAGACAGCAAGACAAAAAACTTCGTGCTAAGGATTGACGGCGACTCGATGAAAGCCATCGAAGCATGGGCTGCCGACGAGTTCCGCTCTGTCAACGGACAGCTGCAATGGATTATCGCTGAAGCGCTGCGCAAAGCCGGCCGCCTGCCTAAGAAAGGGCACAAAGAACCCCAAGCAGACAACTGACGGGGCTTATGGCCATGACAGAGCGCAGACATGGGCATGGCCGCAACACGCCACGGCTTGCAGAAGCCGGCTGCGGCCACCGGCCGCAACACGCATACCGCGGGGCTCAGAAGGCCTCGCGGTATTTGCTTTCGTCCTTGTCTTCAAGCATGCTCAGGTATGACTGGTACCTGCTCTGGGCTATATAATGCTCTTCTACGGCCCGGAGCACGGCGCAACCGGGCTCGTGGGTGTGGGTGCAGTTGCTGAAACGGCAGTCTTTTGAGAACATGAATATCTCCTTGAAATAGCCCGTGAGCTCGGCAGGCTCGATGTCGAACGTGCCAAACCCCTTTATCCCGGGGGTGTCGATGAGGTAGCCCCCACCCGGCAACTCGAGCATCTCGCTGAACGTCGTGGTGTGGATGCCTTGGTTGTGGGCATCGCTTATCTCGGCCGTACGCAGGTTGACGCCCGGCAGTATGCGGTTGATGAGCGTCGACTTGCCCACCCCGCTGTTGCCGCTGAGCACCGATATGCGCCCGGCAAGCATCCGCGCGAGCTCTCCGACGCCCTGTCCGGTCTCGGCGGATATGGCGCGGCACTCATAGCCGATGTTCTCGTACAGCCCGATCATCATCTCCTGGTAATGCAACTCCTCGGCAGTGAGCAGGTCGGTCTTGTTGAACACGAGCACCACGGGCACGCGGTAAGCCTCGGCCGAAGCCAGAAAGCGGTCGATGAATGTGGTCGACGTCTGCGGGTAATTCACCGTCACGACAAGCAGGGCCATGTCGACGTTGGCCGCAATGATGTGGCTTTGCTTCGAGAGATTGGACGACTTGCGTATGATGTAATTGCGGCGGTCGGCTATCTCGGTGATAAACGCGGTGCCCTCGGCGTTGACCGCAATCTCCACACGGTCGCCCACAGCCACGGGATTGGTGCTGCGTATGCCCTTGAGTCGGAAGTTGCCCTTTATCTTGCTGTTCACAAGGCGGCCGTCATCGGTCTTCACCGTATACCAGCTGCCGGTGTTCTTTACTACTAAACCAAACATCTTATAATGGTAAAAAGGTAAAAAGGCAATAAAGCTGAAGGCTGCCCGCGGGGCGATGGCGGCCCTGCGGCCCAACCGCAACAGGCGTAGCGGCAGGAGCCGACGGCAAAAAGAAAAGGCAAAGCACATCAAAGCCGCACACAGTACGGCAGAAATGCAACTTCACCTTCCTACTTTATATACCTTGATAACACTCTTTCAGACTGTCATTATCTCCTTGTCCTTTGCGGCGAGCAGGTCGTCCACGCGCTTGATCATCTTGTCGTGGATTTTCTGGAGCTCGGCCTCGGCATCCTTCTCGTTGTCCTCCGAAAGGCCGTCCTTGATAGCTTTCTTCAACTTGTCCTTCACCTCGGCACGCACGTTGCGTATCTGCACCTTGGTGCCCTCGCCCATTTTGTTGCACTGCTTGGCCAGTTCCCGGCGGCGTTCCTCCGTGGGCTGCGGTATGCCCAGGCGTATTACCTCGCCATTGTTCTCGGGGGTGATTCCCACTTCAGAGTCCATTATGGCCTTCTCGATGGCCTTTATCTGCTTCTTGTCCCACGGGCGGATGGCTATTGTGCGCGCATCGGGGGTGGAAACATTGGCCACTTGGTTCAAAGGAACCATCGAACCGTAGGAGTCTACCTTTATGCCGTCGAGTATTGCCACGTTGGCGCGGCCGGCGCGCACGCGCGACAGCTGCTCCTCAAGGTACATCGCAGCCATCTCCATCTTCTCTTCGGCAGAACTCAATGTTGCTTTTACGTCTATCATAAATATTGGGTTAAATTTTGTTCTGAGATACAAATTTAGGCGTTTTTGCCCAATCCGGCAAGCAATTAATTTTTTTTTTGATTTCAACCCGCTCAAAATGCCGGGCCATGACGCGGCGAATGGCCCGGCAGAGCCAAGCCCACATCGTGTCAACGGCTTTCTCACGGCAGCCACGACCCTTGTTTTTCAGCCTCGGATTTGCTGCGAACAATCTTTACAACAAGCCTCGCGAGAATCGCGTCGGCGCAGCCGTCATGCCACAAGGCGGCAAATGCGCGATTCTCGGGCGAGATATTGCAACCGCCTGCAAGAAAGCCACTTAACAGCGGCCGAAGGCAAAAACCGGAGGCAAACACGCGGAAAAAGACACCGGAAACCACCCGAAACGGCATCTTTTGCACAACAGACGCCACCCAAAACCACCTTTACAGCTTGCCGAAACGGGCCGAACGGCATCGCAATACGGCCCATTTGGCATTGCGGCAACTGCCGTTCGGCCACTCAACATGGCCGGGAGGAACAGATAAAAACTATTTAAAACACTTAACATAACTATCTGGCCACCAACATGAAGGCGTATTTCTGACAAAATAACGCGACAAACAGCACAGCAAGGCCCGCCATCAGGGCATGCAGTCCGGCAAGGCCCTCCACGAAAAAGCCATGGCCTACATTGCCGTTCGGAATATTTTTCATAACTTTGCATTGAACGAACGGCGGCTGTCGGCAACCAAACCCCTCGATGAAACGCCGCCGGTTTATTCACCAAACATAATATAACTCAAACTAAACAAACAAAGACATGACAGAAACAACCAACAAACTGACTGAACTCATCGGCAAGACCCCGTTGCTAAGGCTGAGCAGATTCTCGGCCGCATGCGGGCTGGCCAAACCCATATCAGCCAAAGTGGAATTCTTCAACCCCGGCGGAAGCGTCAAAGACCGCATAGCGCTGGCCATGATTGACGACGCCGAGAGGAGCGGACTGCTCACGCCCGGGGCAACCATAGTGGAGCCCACAAGCGGAAACACCGGCGTGGGCCTTGCCCTGGTGGCCGCCACCCGCGGCTACCACCTGGTGCTTACCATGCCCGACACCATGAGCGTTGAGCGCCAGCGGCTGGCACGGGCCTACGGGGCCGAGGTGGTGCTGACCCCCGGAGCCGAAGGAATGGGCGGTGCAATACGCCGCGCCGAAGAGCTGCGCAAGGCCACGCCCGGAGCAGTGACGCTCGGGCAGTTCACCAACCCGGCCAACCCTAAGTGCCACTATGAGACCACAGGCATGGAGATATGGCAACAGACCGATGGTGCCGTAGATGTGTTTGTGGCCGGAGTGGGCACCGGCGGAACGCTTAGCGGCACCGGACGGCGCCTGAAGGAGCTAAAGCCAAGCGTGCGCGTGGTGGCCGTAGAGCCGTCGGCATCGCCCGTGCTTAGCGGAGGCAAGCCCGGCCCGCACAAGATACAGGGCATCGGGGCCGGGTTCGTGCCCGACACTTACGACGCAAGCATCGCCGACGAGGTGATGACGGTAGACAACGATGACGCCATACGCACGGCACGGCTGCTGGCACGCACCGAGGGCCTGCTCGTGGGAATATCGTCGGGGGCGGCCGCTTGGGCGGCTGTCACGGCAGCAAAGCGGGCCGGGAACGAAGGCAAGGAGGTGGTGACGCTGCTGCCCGACACGGGCGAACGCTACCTGTCGACCGTGCTATTCGACTTCGACGGATATCCTCTCTAATCAAACATCGACCAAGGCGGCGCAGCGGCAATTATCCCACTGCACCGCCTTTGTAACCGAAATGTAACCAATTCGATGCGGCATTGTAGAAAATAATGCCTACTTTTGCAAAAAGATTTGATATGGCTATGGCAAAAAAGAACCATCGGATACTCGTCGTAGACGACGAACAAGACCTGTGTGAGATACTTAAATTCAATCTCGAAACCGAGGGCTACGAAGTGGAAACAGCCGGTTCGGCCGAAGAGGCGCTGACTCTCGACCTCACTTCCTTCGACCTGTTGTTGCTCGATGTGATGATGGGCGAGATGTCGGGCTTCGCTCTCGCCAGGAAACTGAAGTCTGAAGAATCTACCAAAGACATACCTATTATATTCCTTACAGCACGCGACACAGAAAACGACACGGTGACGGGATTCAACCTCGGAGCCGACGACTACATCTCAAAACCGTTCTCCATACGCGAAGTGCTGGTCAGGGTGAGGGCCGTGCTGCGCCGCACTGCCGACAGCCAAGGCCAGTCGCAGCCTTCGGTATTGAAGTACCAGGGGCTGGAACTCAACCTCGACAACAAGACGGTGAGCATAGACGGCGAGCAAGTGCCGTTCACCAAGACCGAGTTTGAGCTGCTCAGGACACTGCTCGAAGAGAAAGGCCGCGTGTTCTCAAGGCAGGAACTGATAAACAGGATATGGCCGCAAGACGTGCTGGTGCTCGACCGCACAGTCGACGTAAACATCACAAGGCTGCGCAAGAAGATAGGCCGCTTCTCCAAATGTATCATAACCCGCCTCGGCTTCGGATACTTCTTCGACGCCTGAAGCGCCAAGGCCGGCATGCAGGCGGCCGCCACAACCACAACGAATGATGAACAACCTCACCGTAGGCAAGCGGCTCTTCTGGAGCGTGCTGTCGCTTTTCACAATCTTTGCAGTGCTGTTCATAGCCTTCCATCAGGTGCGCGAGAACGAATACAAGATAAACACGCTCAACCTGAAGCTGCAAGACTACAACGTGCGGATGCACGAGACGCTGCACAACACCGGCATGCTCGACGACAGGAAACTGGAGCAATACGTCAGCAGGCACGACGTGCCGGGGCTGCGTGTCACCATGATGACGCGCAGCGGGCGGGTGTTCTTCGACAGCAGCACGAAGGACTACAACAACATGGAAAACCACATCAACCGGCCGGAAGTGCGCGACGCCATCAAAAACGGCTCAGGTTACGACATCAACCGGAAAAGTTCAATAAAGGAGGGCGACTACTTCTACTCTGCAACATACTTCAAGGAAGACGGCTACATCATACGCTCGGCGCTGCCATACGACAACGACCTGACCGACTCACTGCAGGCAGACATGCACTATATATGGTTTACGGTCATCATGGTTGCGCTGCTCACCTTCGTGCTATACCGCTTCATAAGCCGGCTCGACGACAACATCACCAAGCTGAGGATATTCGCCAGGAGAGCCGACCACAACGAAAGCCTCGACACTGAAGACCTTATCGAGTTCCCGGCCGACGAGTTGGGAGAGATATCTGAGCACATCATAAAGATATACAAGCGCCTGCAGCACACCAAGGAGGAGCAAAACGTGCTAAAAAGGCAGCTCACCCAGAACATAGCCCACGAGCTGAAGACGCCCGTGGCGAGCATACAGGGATACTTGGAGACCATCATCGGAAACCCGGAAATGAACGAAGACACCAAGAAACAGTTCCTCGACCGATGCTATGCGCAAAGCCAGAGGCTGGCAAGCCTGCTCACTGACATCTCGACGCTGAACAGACTGGACGACGCCCCCGAACTAATGCCGTTTGAAGACGTCGACATCGCCAAGACCGTAACACAGATAATGAAAGAGACGGCGCTTGAGATGGAACACCGACGCATGGCATTCGACAACCGCCTGCCGGCCACGCTGGTGGTGCACGGCAACCCTTCGATGATATACAGCATATTCCGCAACCTCACCGACAACGCCATATCGTATGCCGGCGAAGGCACCACCATAACGCTGACAGCGCGCGAAGACATGGACAGATGGCACTTCACGTTCAGCGACAACGGCGTGGGCGTGCCATACGAGCACCTGGGGCGCCTGTTCGAGCGGTTCTACCGGGTGGACAAAGGGCGCAGCCGCAAGCTCGGGGGAACGGGACTCGGGCTGGCAATAGTGAAAAACGCGGTCATCCTGCACGGCGGAACAATATCGGCAGCCAACAACATTGAAGGCGGGCTAAGGTTTGAATTTACCATCAAGAAGACAAATAAATCTTAATTTATAGGGCTTCCCTTTGGTTATATTTCGTCTTTCCATTAACTTTGTAGGCACGGACGTACCGACGGGAAAACGGCAACGACCATCTACAAATCAGATCTACCTCACAATACTGCCGGCCTTGTTGGCATGACGGCCAAGCACTGCCGGCCGGCGGAAAGACTTCAACAATTATGCAAAAGAGCAAATATCTCGTAGCCAACGAAAACGACCTGCGATGGGGCCTCACCATAAGCACCGTGGGATATGAAGAGATTGGCCCGGGCGACCCATACCCCACGAAGGGCCATGCTGACGGATATTACTTCGATGTAGAAAAGGGACGCACGCTCAACGAGTACCAACTGCTTTACGTCATGGAGGGTGAAGGCACCTTCTGCAGTTCACACCTCAACACAACAAAGATAAGGGAAGGCGACCTCTTCCTGCTTTTCCCCGGCGAATGGCACACATACAGCCCATGCCGCGAGGTGGGTTGGAAGAGCTATTGGATAGGCTTCAGCGGCAGAAACATGGACGACCGAGTGGAAGCCGGCTTCCTGAGCAGGGAGAAACCCATCTACCACGTTGGCTTTTCAAGCGAAATCGTAAGGCTGTACAAGTCGGCTTACGATGCAGCCAAAAAGGAAGAAGCGCATGCACAGCAGTTGCTGGCCGGCATTGTCAACCATCTCATCGGCATGATGTATGCGCTTGAACGCAACATTGTGCTGGGAAAGAACAGCAACCACGTCAACATGATCAACAGAGCGCGCCTGCGCATACGCGAAGCCTTGGAAAGCAGCCTCACCATACAGCAGATAGCAGAAGAGCTTGGGTGCAGCTACTCTAACTTCAGGAAGCTGTTCAAGGAGTACACGGGGCTTAGCCCGGCAACCTACCAGCAGGACTTGAAATTGCAAAGAGCCAAGGAACTGCTCAGCACTACCAACCTAAGCGTAAAGGAAATAGCCTACAGGCTCAACTTCGACTCGCCGGATTACTTCTCGGCAAAATTCAAGATAAAGACCGGCCGCAAGCCCAGCGACTTCCGACAGAAGGAATGACACGCCTGCGCCGTGCCGCCAGCCAAGGCCCGAACGGGCGCCGCCGCGCCTCGGCGGACTGTTAGGCAGGCTGCACAACCCGGCCGGCAAGAAACCAAACCTCACATCACCATGTCGCAACCATGCCGTGCCTTCACGCACAAATGACATGAGCCCGGACACAACGGCGCACGGCATGAATGTCAAGACATGAAACACAGCCATCGTGCGGCCTGCCTTCTTGCAGGCCGCACGATGGCAAACGCACCACAGCAAGTTTACAATCACGGCACACTACAGCCGCCAATGCCACGACCGGCCGATGGCGACAGAGGCCGCCCCCACCGCCACCACCTGGCAGGGTAGCCCCCACCGCAGGCCAGCGACGCATGGCCTGCACCCCGAAAGGCACAAAAACAACGGCCGCACACAGAGTTGCATCCGTGTGCGGCCGCCCCTTTCACACTGCGGGCCAACATTCCACAAGCGGCAAGCAAAAGGCCGGGAAGGGAGGAAAGCCAAACGGCGACACCCCTTTCCGGCCGGAATCATTCACCATGCAGAACGCCGGGCCATGCCGACACACATCAGAACAGGAACGTGCGCTCCAGCCAATAGGCCACGATACCTGCCAAGTAGCCGACGAAGGCCACAAGCGTGATGCGCTTCATATACCAAACGAAGGTAATCTTCTCCAAGCCCATGACCACCACCCCGGCAGCAGAGCCGATGATAAGCATCGAACCGCCCACACCGGCACAGTAGGCCAGCAACTGCCAGAAGATGCCGTTCTGGGCCATGTCGCCCACCTCGGCCATAGGATACATGCCCATGCACCCGGCCACAAGCGGCACATTGTCAATGATGCTCGACATTACGCCGATGATGCCGGTCACGAGATAGTGGTTGCCGTCGAACGTTGTGTTGAGCCACTCGCCCGCCATGGCCAGCACACCTATCACCTCAAGGCAAGCCACAGCCATGAGTATGCCGAGGAAGAAAAGTATTGTGCCCATGTCGATGCGCGACAGTATGTGCAGAATACGCTTCTGGGCGCTCTCGTCGGCACCGTCGCCGAGCCTGCGGTAAAACACCTCTGTCACCGTCCAAAGCACACCGAGCACAAGCAGGATGCCCACAAAAGGAGGAAGGTGGGTTATAGACTTGAATATCGGGACAAAGATAAGGCCGCCCACACCGATGAAGAACACAGCCTTGCGCTGCCCCTCGGAGAAATCGCCCTGAACGGCAACAGACTCGCCCATGCCGCCGGCCGAGAGCTCGCCCTTGAGCGACAGCGAGAGGAAATAGGCCGGCACGACCATCGACACCACCGACGGCAAGAACAGTTCCTTTATCACTCCGCCGGCCGTTATCAGGCTCTTGTTCCACAGCATTATGGTCGTAACGTCGCCAATGGGCGAGAATGCACCGCCCGCATTGGCGGCAATGATTACAAGCGAGGCGTAGATGATGCGGTCGCTGTGGTCGGCCACCAGCTTGCGCAGTATCATTACCATCACTATGGCAGTGGTCATGTTGTCGAGAATGGCCGAAAGGAAGAACGTGATGAAAGCAATGCGCCACAGCAGAGCCCGCTTGCTCTTGGAGGCGATGATGCCCCTGACGAAGTTGAATCCCCCATTCTGGTCGACCACCTCAACGATGGTCATTGCACCCATCAGGAAAAACAGCGTGGTGGCAGTGCTGCCAAGGTGGCGCTCCATCACCTCGCTGACGGCCGAAGCTACATTCTCGCCCACCGCCCCCGACACGTAACTGCCTGGGTCGATCATGAATAACGTCCAGCAAGCCACAAACATCAGCAGCGCCACCGCTGCCTTGTTAACCTTGGTGAAGCTCTCGAGGGCTATGCACAAGTAGCCAAACACGAAAACCACCACAATAGCAATAGTCAATGTTGTCATTTTAGGTACTTATTTATTAGTTTGATTTTTTCCGCCGCAAAGTTAGCAATAATATTCTATTTGTAATCTCGATATGTCAAAAACAAATGCGTAATCGTTTTCATAGACAGCCACCCAAGCATGCCGTCACTGCGCGCCTACACCTCGCGGCAGGCATCACTGAGCGAGCCAGCGCCCGCCACGGGAGCAGCCACTGCCCGACATTATTTATTGACATACACCCGTGCGGCCCGGCACCAGCGGCAGGCAATGCCCCAAAACGGCCCATGCGACCAAGCCATACGGCCCGTTTCGTGAGACAAAACGACCGGTTTTGACAAGCCAAACGGCCCGCATTGCAATGCACTGAGACACAAGTTGTTGGCCAACGCGGCACCGACGTGAACATTATTTTACAAAAACAGATGCCGCGCACGGCCCCGCAGGGTATGGCAACCGGCCTCGGCTTGTCAAAACTTTCAGCAAGAAAATCATTTTACCATGCCAATTTTTACGAGATATTCGCTAACTTTGCAATCGTAGAATTTTCAATACAACCACTGCCAAATAACAAATAATGGAAGACAAAAAGTATTTCTTTGCTGTCGACTTGGGTGCAACAAGCGGCAGGACAATCATCGGAACCCTGACCGAAGGGAAGATTGAACTTGAAGAACTCACTCGTTTCGACAACAATCTCATAGAGACCGGAGGCCACTTCTACTGGGACATCTATGCCCTTTACTTCGAAATAATCAAAGGGCTCAAGCTCGCCGCACAGCGCGAGCTGCCCATCCGCTCCATCGGCATCGACACATGGGGCGTCGACTTCGTTTGCGTGGGCAAAGACGGCGCCCTTCTACGCAACCCGCTCTCTTACCGCGACCCCCACACGTTCGGCATGATGGAAGACTACTTTGAGCGTGCCATAGACAAAGCCAAGGTTTACGACATCACCGGCATACAGTTCATGAACTTCAACTCGCTCTTCCAACTGTACGCCATGCGCAAGAACAACGACTCGGCACTGGCCGGAGCCGAAAAGATACTCTTCGTTCCCGACGCCCTCAGCTACATGCTCACGGGCAAGATGGTGTGCGAATACACCATAGCCTCGACAAGCCAGATGCTCGACCCGCGCACAAAGCAGCTCGACGAGCAGCTGCTCGCGAGCGTGGGCCTGTCGCGCGACAACTTCGGGCGCATGGTCAACCCGGCCACCGAGATAGGCGTGCTCACCAAAGAGGTGCAGCAGCTCACCGGACTGGGAGCCATACCGGTGATTGCCGTGGCCGGCCACGACACGGGAAGCGCCGTGGCTGCAGTGCCCGCCAAGGACGAGAAATTCGCCTACCTGAGCAGCGGCACGTGGAGCCTGATGGGCATCGAGACCCGCAACGCCATCATCAACGACCTCAGCTATGAGCGCAACTTCACCAACGAGGGCGGCATCGACGGCACCACACGCTTCTTGAAGAACATCTGCGGGATGTGGCTCTACGAGCGCTGCCGCAAGGAATGGACCGACGCACCGAAGTCGCACACCGAGCTCATAGCAGCCGCCATGGAGCAACCCGCCTTCCAGAGCATCATCAACCCCGACGACCCGATGTTCGCCAACCCCGCCTCGATGGTGGAAGCCATCAAGGACTACTGCCGCCAGACAGGCCAGCACGTGCCCGAAGGCTACGCCGAGATATGCCGCTGCATATTCGAGTCGCTTGCCCTGCGCTACCGCCAGGTGTTCAACTACCTGCGCGAGATGGCGTCGTTCCCCATCGAAGTGCTCCACATAATAGGCGGAGGGTCGCTCAACGCATACCTCAACCAGTTCACGGCCAACTCGCTCGGCATCGAGGTGCTGGCCGGCCCGCAAGAAGGAACGGCCATCGGCAACATCATGCTGCAGGCCAAGGCCTCGGGCGACGTGGGCGACATATGGGACATGAGGCGCATCATCGCGGCAAGCATAGAGCTAAAGCGCTTTGAGCCGACAGACAAAGACCAGTGGGACAACGCCTACGGACGCTTCCTGAAAATAGTGGAAAGCAAACAGGCATGACATTAAACAAACAACAAAATAAACAAAACCAAACCTAAAGCGAAATGAAATCAGAATTAGTACAGAAGGCTTACGAGATAGCCAAAGAGCGCTATGCAGCCATGGGTGTAGACACAGAGAAAGTGTTGGAGCAGATGCAAGACTTCCACCTCAGCCTCCACTGCTGGCAGGCTGACGACGTGAAGGGATTCGAAGTGCAGGCCGGAGAACTGACCGGAGGCATTCAGGCCACCGGCAACTACCCCGGAGCAGCACGCAACATCGACGAACTGCGCGCCGACATCGTCAAGGCCAAGTCATACATCCCCGGCACACACCGCCTGAACCTGCACGAAATCTACGGCGACTTCAAAGGGAAGGTTGTCGACCGCGACGAGGTTACACCCGAATACTTTGAGAGTTGGATTGAGTGGGCTAAGGAAAACAACATGAAGCTCGACTTCAACTCAACGTCGTTCTCTCACCCCAAGAGCGGAAACCTGTCGCTGGCCAACCCCGACGAGGGCATACGCAACTTCTGGATTGAGCACACCAAGCGTTGCCGCGAGATATCCGAGGCCATGGGCAAGGCCCAGGGCGACCCCTGTATCATGAACCTGTGGGTGCATGACGGCAGCAAGGACCAGACCGTCAACAAGTATCTGTACCGCAGCCTGCTCAAAGACTCGCTCGACAAGATATTCGCCACCAAGTACGACAACATGAAAGACTGCATCGAGTCGAAGGTGTTCGGCATCGGACTCGAGAGCTTCACCGTTGGCTCCAACGACTTCTACACAGCCTACGCAGCCCAGAACAACAAGCTCATCACCCTCGACACGGGTCACTTCCACCCGACGGAGAGCGTTGCCGACAAGGTTTCGGCCATGCTCCTCTACGTTCCTGAGCTGATGCTCCACGTGAGCCGCCCGATACGCTGGGACTCAGACCACGTCACAATCATGGACGACCCGACGCTGGACCTGTTCCAGGAGATTGTGCGCGCAGGCGCCCTCGACCGCGTTCACTACGGCCTCGACTACTTCGACGCGTCAATCAACCGCATCGGTGCCTACGTCATCGGCAGCCGCGCCGCCCAGAAGTGCATGCTCCGCGCACTGCTCGAGCCTCTGGCAACACTGCGCAAGTATGAGGCCGAGGGCAAGGGCTTCGAGCGCTTGGCACTGCTCGAGGAAGAGAAGGCCATGCCTTGGCAGGCTGTCTACGATGAGTTCTGCCTGCGCAACAACGTTCCCGTGGGCGAAGAATTCATCGCCGACGTCGAGAAATACGAGGCCGAGGTCACCTCTAAGCGTGCATAACACATAGTGTAAGAACACAGAAGCCCCTCTCCTGTCTCCCCCGTGGGGAGAAGCTGCCGCCCGCCCGGCGACGCGGCAGCCATGCACTCTCCCCACAGGGGAGAGACGGAGAGGGGCTTTTTCATATCTTAGCAAACAATGGACATCATCATAGGACTGCTCATCATAGCCGTAGGCGCATTCTGCCAGTCGAGCTGCTACGTGCCGATAAACAAGATAAAAGACTGGAGTTGGGAGAGTTACTGGATCATACAGGGTGTGTTTGCATGGCTCGTGCTGCCTCTGCTGGGCGCCCTGCTGGCCGTTCCGGCAGGCCACAGCCTGTTTGAACTGTTCACAGCCGAGGCCTCGTTCAATATATGGATGACCATCCTCTTCGGAGTGCTATGGGGTGTTGGCGGCCTCACCTTCGGCCTCTCGATGCGCTACCTCGGCGTGGCCCTCGGCCAGTCGATAGCCCTCGGCACTTGCGCCGGGCTGGGAACAATCATGGGCCCGGTGCTTCTCAACATGTTCTTCCCCGAACTCAATGCCCTGAGCTCGCTCACCTTCTCGGTTATACTCGGCGTGGTGGTGACGCTGGCCGGCATCGCCATCATAGGCGTGGCAGGCTCGATGAAAGCCTCGTCGCTCTCTGAAGAGGAGAAAAAGGCCGCGGTAAAGGACTTCAACTTCCCCAAAGGGCTCGCCATTGCGCTGCTCGCCGGATTCATGAGCGGATGCTTCAACGTGGGCCTGGAGTTCGGCAAAGGCATCAACTTCGGCGACCTCACGCCCGACATCTACAAGACCCTGCCGGCAACGATGCTCGTAACGCTCGGCGGTTTCGTCACCAACGCCATCTACTGTTTCTACCAGAACAGCAAGAACAAGACGTGGGGCGACTACAGGAAAGCCGGCGTCTGGGGCAACAACCTTCTGTTTTGCGCCCTGGCCGGGGCTTTGTGGTA
This sequence comes from Marseilla massiliensis, assembly GCF_016899955.1. Classification (GTDB taxonomy): domain Bacteria; phylum Bacteroidota; class Bacteroidia; order Bacteroidales; family Bacteroidaceae; genus Prevotella; species Prevotella intestinigallinarum. The sequence goes on from NZ_JACJJL010000005.1 coordinate 180,820, forward strand.
CAGCCAGTTCTTCGGACTGTCGCTCGGCAAGGGCTTCCTCACCGAGTCGCCCACGCTCATGACGCTCTCGTTCTGCATCCTCATGGCCCTCAACGTGGTGTTCAGCAACGTGTGGGGCATCATACTCAAGGAGTGGAAAGGATGCTCGCAGAAGACCATCGCCGTGCTCATCGTAGGCATCATCGTGCTAATCATATCATCATTCCTGCCGCAACTGATTTAGGCGGCGGGCGCCGTCGCCGCATGGCGGCAACCATAGCCCGATGCCAACAAAGCCACGCAGGCCAACGGCATCGGCCCCAACAACCTATACTATTCCAAGCCCCTCCAGACGTTTGCAACCCAAACGCCGGGAGGGGCCTTTACGTACAAGCGGCAGCGCTGCCGGTCAGATACTGACGCCATAGTCGTGCTTCACCTCGTCCATCACGAAAACGCTTTCCAGCGAGGCCATGTGCTCGATGGTGCCGAGCACGTTGAGCACAAACTCCCGGTAGCACTCCATGTCTGTGGCATGTATCTTAAGCAGGTAGTCGAAGCTGCCCGAGATGTTGTAACACTCGGTCACCTGGGGCGTATCGCGTATGACGCGGGCAAAGTCGCGGGCAATCTCACGGTTCAGGCGGCTCATCTTGACGTGGCAGAACACCACGAAGCCACGCCCGAGCTTGTCGGCGTCGAGCACAGCGATGTATTTGCGGATATACCCTTTGGCCTCGAGTCGCTTCTGGCGCTCAAACACCGGGGTGGGCGAAAGGTTTACGCGGGCTGCCAGCTCCTTGGTGGTCAGGCGGGCGTTCTGCTGCAATGTGCGCAGAATCTGCAAGTCGGTCTTGTCTAATGTGTCCATGATCAAAGAATAAAATTCTGCCAATGGCATCAGCCCCATGTGCTTGCTGCGCAAATGTTCTGTTTGAAAGGGCAAATATAGTGATATTTTCCGTATTTCAGCAAGCTCTTTGCTGATTTATTCCAAATAACTAACTTTGCACAGACAAAACCATCAAAGCAGAACAGAATGAAACATACAGACTTGCACTTCGAGACGCTCCAGCTGCACGCTGGGCAGGAACAGGCCGACGCCACCACCGGTTCGCGCGCTGTGCCAATCTACCAGACAGCCTCATACGTGTTCGACGACTGCCGCCATGCGGCCGACCGCTTCGCCCTTCGCGCCCCGGGCAACATCTACGGGCGCCTTACCAACGACACACAGCGGGTGCTTGAAGAGCGCATGGCGGCACTCGAAGGCGGCGTGGCGGCACTTGCGGTGGCCTCGGGAGCCGCGGCGGTGACCTATTCGCTGCAGAACATACTGTTGCCGGGCGACCACCTGGTGATTGCCCGCAACCTTTACGGGGGCACGTTCAACCTCATTGCCCACACGCTGGCGGCTATGGGCATTGGCCACACGGCCGTAGACGTCAACGACACGGCCGCCCTCTGCGCTGCCATCAGGCCTGAGACGAAGGCTGTATTTGCCGAAACGCTGGGCAACCCAAACTCGGAAGTGACCGACATTGAGGGCGTTGCCGCCGTTGCCCACAGCCATGGCGTGCCGCTGATTGTAGACAACACCTTTGCAACGCCATACTTGCTAAGGCCCCTGGAGCACGGGGCCGACATCGTGGTGCACTCGGCCACCAAGTTCATAGGCGGCCACGGCACCACGCTCGGCGGGATAATAGTAGACGGCGGCAGCTTCGACTGGGCCGCCAACGCCAGCCGTTACCCCTCGCTGGCGCTGCCCGAACCGAGCTACCACGGCGCGGTGTTTGCCGACGTGGCCGGCAAGGCGGCCTTTGCAACGCGCATACGGGCTGTCTTGCTGCGCGACACGGGGGCCTGCCTGTCGCCTTTCAACGCCTTCCTGCTGCTGCAAGGGCTCGAGACTCTGTCGCTCCGGGTGGAGCGCCACGTGGCCAACGCCATCAGGGTGGCTGAGTTTCTGAGCCGGCACCCGAAGGTTGGGCGCGTCAACCACCCCTCGCTGGCGTCGCACCCCGGCCATCAGCTTTACAAGCGGTACTTCCCCAACGGCGGCGGAAGCATATTCACGTTTGAGATAAAGGGCGGGCGCGAAGAGGCATGGCGGTTCATCGACTCGCTGAAAATATTCTCGCTGCTGGCCAACGTGGCCGACATGAAGAGCCTGGCCATCCACCCCGCCACGACAACCCACTCGCAGCTGACGGACGAAGAGCTGGCCGAGCAACACATAACGCAGACCACAGTGAGGCTGTCGGTGGGCACTGAGCACATAGACGACATCATAGGCGACCTCAGCCAGGCCCTCGACAGGGTGTGACACTACCCACGCGCGCCGGCGGCAATCACCCCGACGGGCATTGCAAAAACAAAAAGAGCCCCGTAACTTCACAGTCACGGGACTCTGTTAGCTATAAAAAGTAAGTAATAACGAATTTAATATGTAGTCAGTAGTTGTTTGCTTATTTAGGCAGGTTGAACGCCCTTGTCATCTCGGCCATCTGCTCGTCGGTCATGCCGTCGGGCTCGAAGCCCATGCACTTAGCGTCGATGTAAATCTTGGCGCTCTTTGAGAGCACGTCAATCTGGTCGAAAGCGTCCATCACGTCGAGGCCCTTGGCAAACACGCCGTGCTTCTCCCACAGCACCACGTCGTAGTCTTCGAGCTCCTTCAGCGTGGCGTCGGCCAGGTCGTTGGAGCCGGGCAGCTGGTAGGGCACCACGCCCAGGCCCAGCGGGCAGAAAGCCTTGGTCTCGGGAATCATGCTCCACAGTATGCGCGTAAGCACGTCCTTGCCCAGGAATTTCTTGTTGTGGCTCATGGCAACGAGCTCTATCGGGTGTGTGTGGACAGTGGCTTTGTATGCTGAACCCGACTCTATCAGGTGGTTATGAACCGTAAGGTGGGAGGGCAGTTCGCTGGTTGGCATCACGGCATTGTCGGCTATGATGACATAGCTTGCGCAGTCGTCGAGAATGCGTATCACGCTTCCGTTGTCCATAGGCCAGCGCGCGAGGTCGCGCATGCGCTTGCCTGTGCCCTTGCAATAGAAGTAGCATCCCTTGAGCGCAGGCAGCGTAACGCCAATCTGCTTCACTTCGCTTATAGCCGGCATGCGGCGTATCTCGTCGTCAACAAGTTCGGTAATGTTTACAGTGATATTGCCTCCGTTACGCTCAGCCCAACCGTTTTGCCAGAGATAACCGGCAACCTCAGCTATCTTGTCAATCTCCTTCTTCAAAGCAGACCGACCGTCCAATATACTATTCATGTTTAAATCTGTATTAAATATTAACTGTTGCAAAAATACGACTTATTGGTTTACTTAAACATAGTTATTTGATTTTTAGGCTGAAAGTATTGATTTTACGGTTGATTCAAATCAACCAGGCGGTTTGCCGCCCGCCCTGCCGGCCCATGCCTGCTACGGTTGCGGCAGGCATGCCGTGGGCCGCACGCGGCCGCAACAGCAACCGTGGCTCCAACAGCCGCGCTACATTGGCTCGCAGCCTCCGCCCGGACGGGCGCGCCCCCGGGGCCTGTTGCGGGCCGGCAAGCCGACTTCGCAACCGCCAGACGCCCAACGGCTTACAGCCGCCGAGGCGGTCAGTGGACGCCATCTGTGCCTGCAACAAATGCGCCGCCGCGCCTGACCCGCAGCAAAACGGCCCGTATTGGCTTGCGATACGGGCCGTTTTGCGAGGCCGGACGGGCCGTTTGGCAAGCCAATACGGCAGGTTTTGGAAAATGCCGGCGGCCACCCCCGGGCTATGCCGGCAAGCCATGGCCGCGCAGACAAGCACGGCTGACTGGCAGAGGGCGCTGTCGGCGGAGCCGAAGCCACAGTGACAGGCTGCCATAATCACCGGCCCCGACGGGCAGCCACACCACCCCACGCCCGGCCGGAGCGCGGCCCGGCGGCAATCAACGCCGCCGCCCGGCAACCAAAAACCCTGCACCGGCGGTTCGCCAACCACGGTGCAGGGAGCTGGTTATGAAAATAAATGAAAAGAGTTCCACGGCATCGATCATTCAAGGAAAAGAAAGGCATCGGCCTGTTTCGCGGTAAATGGGCCGCCATACGCCTGCCACACGCGCCCCTACCGGCAGCCTCCGCCAAGAGCCTTGTACAGCGTCACCACGCTCTCCATGCGCGAGTAGCGGTCGGCCAGGGCGTCGAGCTGGGCCTGGAGCAGCGACTGCCGCGCCACGACCACCTGCAGGTAGTTGGCCGAACCGTGCCTCATGGTGGCCTCGGTGTCGCTCACGGCCTGGCGCAAGGCGCCAATCTGCCGCTCCTGCAGCTCAACCTTGCGGTTCAGCGTCTGCCAGGCCGCCATGGCATTGTTCACCTCGGTGCCCGCGTCGAGCAGGCTCTGGCGAAACGCAACGACAGCTTCCTCCTGCTGGGCCTTGGCCACCTGCAGGCCGGCCTTGAGCCGGCCCTGGCTGAACAGCGGCTGAACCAGCGAGCCAACAGCCTGCAGCAGCCACGCTCCGGGGTTGGCAATGGCCGCCCCGCCGCTGTTGGTCCAGCCCGCACTGCCGCTGAGCGTCACAGTGGGATAGAAGTCGGCGCGCGCCTTGTTGGTAGAATAGAAAGCCTGTTTCAGCCGGGCCTCGGCCTGCCTCACGTCGGGCCTGGCGGCCAGCGTGGCAATGTCGACACCTCCGGCCAGCGCATCGGGCAGGCGCTGCGAGTCGATGTCGCTCCGGGCTATGGGCCCCGGGGCTCGCCCGACCAGAGCCGACAGCGAGTTTTCAAGCTCGAAGGCCTGCTGCAACAGCGACTCGAGCTTGGCCTCGGCAGCCAGCTTGCTGGCCTCGGCCACTATCACGTCGCCGGCCTTCAGCCCGGCCGTGACCACATAGTCCTTGCCGTCGTTGAGTGGCTCGACGGCCACCTCGGTCGACTTGGCCTTGCCGTCGACAACGCGGTATACAAACTTCTTGTCCTGTATCTCGTAGGTTGCCTCCTGCGGTATGACTATAGCGCTGTCACGCTCGAACGGCACCACCAGCGTGCCGCTGCCGCCGTTGCGCAGCAGGGTCGACGGATTCCGGAACGTGGCACGCAGCGTCACCGACCCCTTCTCAGAGTCCACGTTGCCGCTGATGGCATCGACGGTGCCCTGCCCTTCATATTCCGTGCCGTCGCTCATGCGCAGACCGACCTTGGGCAGCGTGGACATGGCCCGCTCGAGCGAGCCGTGGTCGGCTATGAGGCGCTGCATCTCGGCCTCTGTCACAGAGAAGTAGGCATACCCGCGGCTGTTGTCCGACACCACCGTGAGCGGCTCTTCTACCGACAAACTGACAAGCGCCCCGACACGATAAGGCATCATCCCGGCAACACCGTCGACAGGACTCTTCACCTCTGTGTACGACAAGTCGTTGCGGGCCGATGCAAGCGCGGCCTTGGCTTCGTCGCGGGCAGCCTCGGCCGAGGCAAGGTCGTTGCGGGCCTGGGCCACGTCGAAGTCGCTCACCACGCCCTCGGCGTGCAGCTGCTCCTTGCTCTTGAGCGTCAGGCGGGCATTGGCCTCGGCTGCGACGGCACTGGCCACGGCAGCCTCGGCGGTCTGAAGGGCGGCTCGATATGGCGCCTGGTCGATGACAAACATCACCTCGCCACGCCTGACGCGCTCGCCCTCGCCCACCCGTATCTCGGTTATCGTACCGCTAACCTGCGGGCGCACCTCAACGCTCTGCACGCCCTTGAGCGTGGCACTGTACTCTTTTTCCATCACACAACGCCCGGGGCTTACCACAAGGGTCTTGTAACCGCCCGAAGATGTCTCATGTTTTTTCTCCTTGCACGACTGCACCAGCAACAGGAAACAGGCGCAAACGCATGCCGGCAATGGCAGTCTAGGTAGTTTCTTAAACATAATCAGAAAAGCTATAAAACATTAATCGGAGGCAAAGATATGGAAAGTGAAGCTCTTCGTCTATATCCAAAATGAAACAAAAATTGCCGTTTTATAATCAAAAGATTAGTTCTTTGTATTTAACTGGACAATGTTTGACAATTCTGAAACATTGCATACCTTTGCCAAGGAAACAACCGCACCGGGCCCGACGCGGCCAAAACCGCATCGCCGGAGCGCACAAAAACAACCCATATGACGCTCAACGAATTTGCAAAGACATTCAAAGCCGAATGCCACACCGACCTCGGGGCACTGATGTGGCACCCCACCATGGAGTCGATAAGGGCGGCCGGGCAACGCAAAGTGGACATACACTTCGTGATGTTGATGACGCGCAGCATGGTGACCATGCGCATTGGCGACCGCAACCACGTGGTGACGCCTCACTGCTACGTAGACACTGTGGGGTGCCTCGACAGCGTTGAGATGGTTGACGCCAGTGCCGACGCCGACGGATATGTGCTCCTCACCACCGAAAGGTTTGTCAAGTACGTGTTCCGAAACAGGTCCCCGTTCGAGCCGGAATACCTCGAATACCAACGCAGCAACCACGTTACACTGATTGAAGCCCGTGCGGCCATGATGTTGGCCGACGCCTTCGGCAGCCTTGAGCGCACCATTTACGACTGTGACAACATACACCGCGACGCGCTGATAACATGCAGGTCGGCAGCACTGTTCATGGAAATATCCAACCACTTTGCCCGCCTGGTGTGCCCGGGGCTGTGGCAGGCATGCGTGTCGAGCCGCAAGCTGCACATCTTCAAGTCGCTCATGGAACTGCTGAAGAGCAGCGCCCGCTGCCACCACAGCGTGGAGTTCTATGCCTCAAAGCTTTGCATCACGCCCCAATACCTCGCCGCGTGGTGTTCGAACTGACCGGCAAGCCGGCCTCGGCCACCGTAAGCTCAGCCGTGGTTGCCGAAATCAAGTACCTGTTGGCAGACTCGTCGCTGTCCATGAAAGACATAGTGGCGGCAATGTCGTTCTCCGACCAGGCTGTGTTCACAAAGTTCTTCAAGCGCCACACCGGCCAGACGCCAAAGCAATACCGCAACGGGGCATAGGCCGCCACTGCCTCGGCACACATCGCCGACGGCAGCCCCAACAACCAATCACACCATGCCGGAAACGCCATACACAACGCCCTACCCCACATCAGCAAGGCTTTGCTTTTCCTGCTTTTGCCTTATTACATGTGCACCATATTCATAATTACACAAAAACAGGAAAAGATTTGTTTGGCCAATATGCAGAAATATAGTAAATTTGCACTATGAACTTCGACACAAACCAACCAAGCTGGAGCGAGAACGTTATACTTGTCGACGGCGACTACGCCGACAAGGTGGCCTTCAACCTCATTGTCAATTTCGAGCGGATGATAGGACGCCGCATTCCCAAGGCCGATACGGCCCGGTGGATAGACTGCATAGCCCTCGACGGAGGGCTGCGCGAAGGAGCCAACAGCGTTCAGGTGGTGTTTGTCCACGACCGCGCGAAGGCCGCGATGGACAACTTCACCCCGGGCAACTATGCCTCCGAGCTCGACGGCAAGGCCTTCGGCGACCACCTGGGCGAGTTTCTCATAAGCTCGGTAGAGGCCGACGGCCCTGAAAAAGTGGCCGACCTGTTTGCAGAATCGGCCGGCATACTGGCCACGGCGGGCGGCGTCAGGCGCGTCATGCTTATCCCCAACGCCGAGGAATACTACGACAGCGTGCGCAACGCCCTGCGCCATGCCGACGACGAGAAGCGCATCACGGTGTTCGCCATGGAGCCCATGGCCGGCGGAAACTTCCGCCAAGAGATACTCGGATACTCGCTCATGAACGCCCTGGGCATAAGGGCCGACGAACTGAACAACTGCTGAACACAAACGAAAGACAACAAGAAAACAATCATAACAACAACTATGGGAAAAGTATTAATGATTGGCGCCGGCGGCGTCGCCACCGTTGCGGCATTCAAGATAGCACAGAATGCCGATGTGTTTACCGACTTCATGATTGCAAGCCGGAGGAAAGAAAAGTGTGACAGGATTGTCGAGGCCATCGGCAACCCCGCCATCAAGACGGCACAGGTGGATGCCGACGACGTGGAGCAGCTCAAGGCGCTCATGAACAGCTACAAACCCGACATCGTGGTCAACCTTGCACTGCCCTACCAAGACCTGACCATCATGGAGGCATGCCTCGCCTGCGGATGCAACTACCTCGACACGGCCAACTACGAGCCGCGCGACAAGGCCCACTTCGAGTATTCATGGCAGTGGGCTTACAAGGAGCGCTTCGAGCAGGCTGGCCTCACCGCCATACTCGGATGCGGCTTCGACCCGGGCGTGAGCGGCATATTCACGGCATACGCAGCCAAGCACCACTTCGACGAGATACAGTATCTGGACATCGTCGACTGCAATGCCGGCAACCACCACAAGGCATTCGCCACCAACTTCAACCCCGAGATAAACATCCGCGAGATAACACAGAAGGGCCTGTACTACAAAGACGGGCAATGGATCGAGACCGAACCGCTGGCCGTACACAAGCCGCTGACCTACCCGAACATTGGCCCGCGCGAGAGCTACCTGCTGCATCACGAGGAGCTGGAGAGCCTTGTAAAGAACTACCCAACCATAAAGCAGGCCCGCTTCTGGATGACCTTCGGGCAGCAATACCTCACATATCTCGACGTGATACAGAACATTGGCATGTCGCGCATAGACGAAGTGGAATACGAAGCACCGCTGGCCGACGGCTCGGGCAAGACGGTAAAGGTGAACATCGTGCCGCTGCAGTTCCTCAAGGCAGTGCTGCCCAACCCGCAGGACCTCGGCGCCAACTACGACGGCGAGACGAGCATAGGCTGCCGCATACGCGGAATGAAAGACGGAAAGGAACTCACCTATTATATATACAACAACTGCAAGCACCAGGAAGCCTACAACGAGACGGGCATGCAGGGCGTGAGCTACACCACCGGCGTGCCGGCAATGATTGGCGCAATGATGTTCCTCAAGGGCCTGTGGCGCAAGCCCGGCGTGTGGAACGTCGAGGAGTTCGACCCAGATCCGTTCATGGAGCAGCTGGGCAAGCAGGGCCTGCCGTGGCACGAAGTGTTCGGCGGCGACCTCGAGCTGTGACTTCGGGCGGTGGCCGGCATGCGGCCCGGGACTGCACGCGCGCCAAACGCCAGCCGCATGACTACGGGCATGCGGAACGGGCATGACATGGCTGCAACCAGCGGCAAGGCAATCCACTGCGCAATCACAACGTTACATACAGTTAACAACAACACAATAAGTCATAATTATAATGGCAAAAGAAAAAGAACCAACATCCAACCAGTCGGCCATCGAGGACAAGCTGAAAGCCCTCCAGGCCGCAATGGCAAAGATAGAGAAAGACTTCGGCAAAGGCTCGATAATGAAGCTTGGCGATGAACAGATAGACAATGTGGAGGTGATACCCACAGGCAGCATAGGCCTCAACGCCGCCCTCGGCGTTGGCGGATATCCCCGCGGAAGGATAATAGAGATATACGGCCCCGAGTCGTCGGGCAAAACCACACTGGCCATCCACGCCATCGCCGAGGCCCAGAAGGCTGGCGGCATAGCCGCCTTCATCGATGCAGAGCACGCCTTCGACCGTTTCTACGCCGAAAAGCTCGGAGTTGACGTCAACAACCTGTGGATATCGCAGCCCGACAACGGCGAGCAGGCGCTCGAGATTGCCGACCAGCTGATACGCTCGTCGGCCGTCGACATACTCGTGGTCGACTCTGTGGCCGCCCTGACGCCAAAGAAAGAGATTGAAGGCGACATGGGCGACAACGTGGTGGGGCTCCAGGCCAGGCTCATGAGCCAGGCCCTGCGCAAGCTGACAAGCACCATCAGCAAGACCAACACTACGTGCATCTTCATCAACCAGCTGAGAGAGAAAATCGGCGTGATGTTCGGCAACCCCGAGACCACCACCGGCGGCAATGCCCTGAAGTTCTACGCGAGTGTGCGTCTCGACATCCGCAAGGTGACAAGCATAAAGGACGGCGACACCATCATAGGCAACCAGGTGCGCGTAAAGGTGGTGAAGAACAAGGTGGCGCCCCCGTTCCGCAAGGCAGAATTTGAGATTACGTTCGGCGAGGGCATATCAAAGATTGGCGAGATAGTAGACCTTGGCGTTGAGTACGGCATCATACAGAAGAGCGGCAGCTGGTTTTCTTACAACGGATCCAAGCTGGCCCAGGGCCGTGATGCCACAAAGGCACTGCTCAAAGACAACCCCGAGCTATGCGAAGAGCTTGAAGGCCTCATCATGCAGGCCATTGCCGACAAGGAGTAGGCAACCAAACTCAACACACAAAGCAAAAGGCGGACAGGCTGACCTGTCCGCCTTTTGCTTTGCATAACCACCTGCCGCGGAGGCTGCCTAACGCGCCTGACTGCGCCCGTCGTCGCCGCAGAGCCACGTCCACTTGTGCCACAAGCCCTCAAGTGGCCCCTGCCTGTGGGCCGACAGCCACCACTTGCACACCCACACCTGGGCCGCAAACACCACGATGCCCACAAGAAGGCTCAACGCATAGCCGCAATGGGGGGCCAGATAAAGTCCGAAAGGGAAGTAAAGGGCTGCCCCTACAACCGACTGGCTGATATAGTTGGTGAGGCTCATCCGGCCGTAATAACGCAGGCCGCCAACGGCCCTGGCAAACCCACGGTTGCGGAAGAGTATGGCAAACGAAGCCACAAGCACAAAGGCGAAAGCCAGTTTCTGCCACATGTCGAACGCCGTGCCCACGGTTTGCCGCACCATCGGCTCACCGCCCATGGCCAAGTCGCGCAACGAATACAGCGGGGCGAAGGCCAGCGCCGACACCACGAGCAGCCCGACCCAGCGCCTCAGGTTGGTGTCGGTGGCTGCAAACATCTGCTTGCGGCCAAAGTAGAAGCCCAGCAGGAACAAACCTGCGGTCTGGCTGAAGCGCCCCGCATTGACAGCCCACAGCAGACTGGCTTTCTGGCCAAGCCCGATGTTGGTGGCAATGAAACTGGCAAAGTCGCCGGTCTTGGTCACCTCTGCCACCGCGGCATACATGGCGTCGACCCCGAGGTCGGGCAGACGGTGGGCCGAATCGATGAGCCAAGCCACATAATGCCCCCACTCCACTGGCTGAAGCAGGAAGAACACCGCTGCCACGAGTACGCCGCGGTCGCTCCAGTTGCGCACAACGAAAAGCACTATGCCCACAACGGCAAAGAGCAGGAGCACATCGCCGGCCGGGAAGAAGGCGGCGTTGAGCGTGGCGAAACCGGCCAACAGCACCAGGCGTCACAGGAAGCGGTAGCCAAAGTCGAGCCCCCGCCTCCTTGCATTGCTGCTTTGCAGATAGAAGGTGAAACCGAACAGGAGGGCGAAAATGGCATAGGCCTTGCCCGCAAAAAGCGAAAACACCACACTGAACACCCCGCTATCGAGAGCATCGAGCCAAGCGGGGCCACTCTCGGGATATACGGGAAAGATGAAATGCTCGAGATTATGAACCATGATTATGGCCATGACGGCAAACCCACGCAGCGCGTCAACCATCTCGATACGAGAATTCTGTTTTGCTGATTGTTCCATTATTTACAGTCTTACGTTTATCTGACCATCATCAGGCGGCATGGGCCGCAACCAGCCCCGCCCCATGTTACGCCACAGGCCCTTGCCACAGGCAAGCCTGCGGCAAGGGCACGGGCCACAGCCGGGGCCGACTTGCCACAGCACCCGGCCAAAAGCCAACACACCACCATGCCTATACCGTATGTTGCATTTATCATTTTGCCATACGCTTCCGGCCATCACCGAACTGCACGGCCGGCACGCCAATAAGCCAACAGGCGGCGGGGTGCCCCATGCCACCATGCCGCCCCATGCCGGCCGCGCCCTGACTTGCAGCGCCGCGAGCGCCATGCTGCAGCCTAAGGTTAAGTCCGCCCAATCCGTTGCCAGGCAAAGCTGAATGCAAAGTTAGCCATTTTTGCAATAAATTCATTACAGAATTCACATTTGTAGCGGCCAAGACAAAGAATTTAACCAAGGCTGGGCATCAAGCCACGAGGCTGTTTCGGGTTTTCGCGGCTCATCGTGCCGGCCGGCTTCACAGCCCCCGGCATAAAGCCCCGGACAAAGGCTGGCCCGCAAGCCTGCGCACGTGGCACGGCGGGTGAAGCTGAGCTTGGCACAAACAACCGCACCAAACAGTAGCCGGATGCCGACAATGAAAAACCGCCACGGCCCCACCCCGCCGGCACATAGGCCGCATGGCATTTCAACACAGGCCGCATTGCATCGCGATACGGGCCGTTTCAGGCTGCAATACGGGCCGTTTGGAAGGCCCGGACAGCCCGTTTTGCAATCCGCTATGACACAGGCTGTTAACCAAGGTGCAGGCAAACAACAGTGAAAGCACGGCCGGAGCGGCCTGCCAGCCCATACAGGCCTTTACGGCATAATGCCAAAACCGGTAGGCATTCAGCCAAATGCATGCTCCGCCATCGGCGCTTTACCAAACAGATGGCGCCCTCATTGTGCCGGCGCGCTGCCTGGCGCAGCGTTACGACCCAGCCCGTAAAGCCCATGGCCAGGCAGTATGCCAACCGGCACGACAACGGGAAGGAAACGTCGTGTGGCTCTGTGCACTGACAGGGATAAAGCACATGGACATTTACAACAAACGCAGCCATTGCACAAGAAGCAAAAGAAAAGTGACAGGAAACAGCCCGACTGCATCGTGCTCTGTCTCCTGTCACCTGCGTAGAATGCAATAAATAGAGAATCAGGTGGTGGCATACGCCGCCGTGGCCACATTCAACCAAAGGCCGGGCAGGCCCATGCCTCGATGCCACCCGTGGCTTACCACCCGATTACCACATGCCCGACATGGCCCTGCGCCAACCGTCAAAGTCGGTCGCCCCGTCGTTTTCAGCCTTGTGGTAAACAAACTTGTTTATGTCAACATATCCGCCCGCGGCCTTCGTTGCATAGTTGAATATGGCGTAGCGGGTGCCCATGAACAGGCGGGTGAAGTCAAACCTCATGGTAAACTCTCCGCAAACGGAAGTCCAGCGCCTGCCGTCGGTGCTATAATAGAACACAGCCTTGTCGCGCCCGAGGTTGAAGTCGCCGTCTATGCGCAGAAACACCCTTTTGCCCTTCAGCCTCACGCGGGCCACCTCTTGGTCGTCGACGCCCGTCACCTTGTGCTCCTTGCTGGTCATGTTCACCAGCGTGTGCCTCACCGTAAGCCACGCCGCCTTGCCTTCGCGCTCAACGCCTATCAGCCCGGAATGGCCGTTGAAGGCCGCCAGCCCGGCCCTGTCGCCATCTTTCATGTTCGATATGTCCATCTCGATGTATGCGCTGCACATTGGCCCTTCCATGCGCTGCGATACCGTGTTTGGCGCAGTATAGATGCTGCCGGCCACACGGCTCGTCTTCAGTCTGAGCCATCCCGGCCTTTCCGTCAACGACCATGCCCCGGCAACCGGGTTGTGATTCCACTGCCAGTTTATATTCAACCTGCCGCTGTCGAAGCCGTCGCTCACCACCAGCGGAACATCAGGATACCCCTGCACAGGCCTGGCCATGCATAGCGGCACACGGCCGTCGGCATCGCCCAGCATGGGCCAGCCGTCAACCCAGCGGCAGGGCATCAGCGTGGGCACACGCCCTATGGCCCCGCGGTCTTGGAAGATGAAGCCGTACCAGTTGCCACGGGCATCGTCGACGATGGTGCCCTGGCCCACATAAGGGAAGCCTGCAAAGTTGTCTTCCAGTATCACCTTCTTCTCATACGGCCCCGTTATCTTGTCGGCACGGTAGCACAGCTGCCGGCGGGGCTTGTCCTTGGGCCACGAAATCATCAGCAGATAATACTTCCCGGCGTGCTTTATCACGCGGCTGCCCTCCAACAGGCCGTTCTCTTCGGCGTCGCGCTGAATCACGGTGGTGTCTGTACCGCCCTGCCTAAGGCCCTTCAAGTCGGGCGTGAGCTCATTGAGCCGCCCCTGTCCGCTGAACACGTAAACCCTGCCGTCGTCGTCGAAGAAGAGCGACGAGTCGTGGAAGTGGGGCAGACGCGAGTTTAGCGTCCAGCCCTTTGCCGGGTCGTCGGTCTTGTAGACATACGAGCGGTAGGGCTCATCGTTGGGCGAGAACAACGCATAGAAAGTGCCGTTGTGGTAGCGGAGCGACGTTGCCCACTGCCCGCGCCCGTAGACAGTGCCCCCAACCATATCATACTTCGGTGTATCGTTGAGCGTGTCGAAAAGATAAGACACCGTTTCCCAACCGACAAGGTCTTTCGACCGCATCACCGGGCCGCCCGGCATCAGGTGCATGGTGGTGCTGACGAGATAGAAATCGTCGCCAACACGTATCACATCGGGGTCGGGCACATCGGCCCACACCACCGGGTTCCTGAACGTTTCACCCTGTGCCCCGGCTCCTATGGCCGCAAGCACAGACATTAATAAGTAGCTGTTCAAAATTAACCGACACAATAGACCTTGCAGGGATTCTCTATATCTTTGCCACCATCTTGTGTGCTCTTTCGGGCCGCATGCCAAAGTCTCATCAGTCGCGTAGCCCGCTACGCTCTCTCTTCGGACTTTGGCATGCATCTCCGAAATAGCGCACAATTTGATGGCAATTAATTTTGAACACCTACTTAACAGCAATATCTTTTTCATAAACTACTAATGTTTTTCTGTTAATGACATATAAACCATACTGCCGACAGGCGCCCGCCATAGCCCAACCAGTAGCCGGCTATTGGCAATGGTAATCGCGCATGTCGAAATGGTCGCCATTGTCGTTTTCGGGAATGCCCGACTCCCTGTCGTGCGACGGGTAGATGTACAGCTTGCCATTAAACACATGGGCGGAAGGGTCGGCCATGTAGTCACCCGGGAAAATGTATCTTGATGCTTTCATATCTTTGTTTATTAATCGGTTTGTCATTAAGGATGTCCGCCGACGGGGCGCAAGCCATTGGGGGCGAAGACTGCCGCCGGCGCGCCAAGCCATCAGTCGCGGCCCTCCCAAAGCTCAATGATCTTACTTACCACGGGCTTCTCTGCGTAATTCCTGTCGAAGAACAGCGAGTAGTTTGTGCGCCCGTGCACGGGGAAGTCGTTGAGCCATGAATCGCGGTCGCTAATGCCCCACAGGGTGATGCGGCTCATCTGGTGGCGGTGGCGGCGGTATATGCTGAAGAGTTCGAGGTAGCGTTGCTCAAACTTGCGGTATATGCTGTCGGGCAATGCCTCTGGATATGGATTGAGCCGCTTATGGTATTCAAAGTCCTGCTCTATGCGGGCCCCGCTGAACCCTTTGGGAGAAGGCAGCACATTGAGGTCGAGCTCTGTCACCATAACCTTCACGCCGCAGGCGGCGAAAGAGTCGATGCTGGCCTCATAGGCTGAAAGGTCGGGGTAGTCGAGGCCGTTGTGGCTCTGCATGCCCACGGCATCAATGCGGACGCCCTTCGACTTGAGCCGTCTGACCAACCGGCATACGGCATCGCGCTTTGCGGGGTTGGATAGCGAATAGTCGTTGTAATACAACTCTGCGCCCGGGTCGGCCTCGTGGGCTGCACGGAAGGCAATCTCGATGAAATCCTCGCCAATGATGCTATAGAACGGCGACTTGCGGAACGAACCGTCGTCCTCTATGGCCTCGTTAACCACATCCCAGCCGCGCACCTTGCCCTTGAAGTGGCCAACCACCTTCTTTATGTGTCGCCGCATGCGCCCTACGAGCACGTCGCGGGTTACTGTCCGCCCGGCCTTGTCCTTGAAAAACCATCTCGGAACTTGCGAATGCCACACAAGGCAGTGGCCTGTCAGCGTCTGGTTGTTGTCGCGGGCAAAAGCGACAAGGCTGTCGGCCGCGTCAAAATAAAACTTGCCCTCACGGGGTTGTAAGTTCTCTGACTTCATGCAGTTCTCGGCCACAACACTGTTAAAGTGCTTCCGCACAATGGCGGTAGCCTCAGGCACACCGCCCGACGACTGCCACTTGTTCAAGGCAACGCCTATCAGCATGTCTTTGCCAATGACATCTTTCAGGCCTTGGGCATGCAATGAAGCTGCCTGCAATAGCGCGGCAAGAGCCGCAATCATAAGTCTTTTCATCAACGGTTATGAGATATAATGATTAATAATTTAACGTGAGTTCGATGAATTATAACTATTTGTAAATTTGGTGATTAGCGAAAATTGTTGTAACTTTATAGTGTTCAA
>NZ_JACJJL010000060.1 GCF_016899955.1 Marseilla massiliensis
TTCAACTCCTACTACGAGTTCGCCGTGGAGCGCATCCCGCAAATCACTTCCCTGGAGAAAATAACATTCGACATACATAACTTCGCCGCCATCCTCAAGCAGTTCTACCGGGGCGGCGAGCTGGAAATGACGCTGAACGCCGACCTGGACGTAGACCTCTTCAACGAGCGTTTCATCGTCTTCGAAATCGACAAGATAAAAGATGACCCCGTGCTTTTCCCCATCGTGGTGCTCATCATCATGGACGTGTTCCTCCAGAAAATGCGCATCAAGAAGGGGCGAAAGGCCCTGATTATCGAAGAGGCGTGGAAGGCCATCGCCTCGCCCACGATGGCGGAGTACATCAAGTACCTGTACAAGACCGTCCGTAAGTTCCACGGCATCGCCGGGGTGGTCACGCAGGAGCTGAACGACGTGATAGACTCGCCCATCGTGAAGGAGGCCATCATCAACAACTCCGACGTGAAGATACTGCTCGACCAGTCCAAGTTCAAGGACAGGTACGAACAGATAGCCGCCATATTAGGCCTGACGCCCGTGCAGCGGCAGCAGATATTCACCATCAACGCGCTTGACAACCACGAGGGGCGCAGCTACTTCAAGGAGGTGTGGATATGCCGTGGACAGCACTCCGACGTCTACGGCGTGGAGGAAGCCCCCGAATGTTACTGGGCCTACACCACAGAGCGGACGGAAAAAGAGGCGTTGAAAACATATCTGCGCCACTACGGCACGGTGCAGGAAGCCATCACGCGCATCGAGGCCGACCGGAAGAAAGCAGGCAACCCCAAGTACCTGGAGTTCGCCAGAGAAGTCAACCAACATCAAAAAGTAATGTCATTATGGGAAAGTTGAAAGCCATATTGTTAGGAACATTCCTGTTTGCCGCGTCCGTCCCCACGTTTGCCGGATGGCGCATCGTCATAGACCGTAACTGCATCGCAACGGTGGGCGCCAACATGGCCTCGCAGAAGCTCATCGAGGGGCAGCACAACCAAAGGCTGGACTCCATCGCCTCCAAGAAGCAGAAACTGGAACTCTACACCGTGAGCATGGCCACCATCAAGGAACTGTACAAGTTCTCGATGGAAAACATCTCCGGTTTCGGTACGGAGAGTCTTTACTACAAGGAAATCGGAAGTTGCGCCTTCGATATCCTCAAAGACGTGCCGGAACTTATTGAAACGGTGGGCAGGGCGAAGTTTACGAACAAGCTGCTTTGCCTCAATGAACTCGGCAACCTCGTAGCCGAGACCCAGCAGCTGGTGGGCGACTTCGTGAACATCGTGAACAACGCCAAGGTACAGAACCCGCTCAAAGGGGATGCCACGGCGGAGAGGAAAAGCGACGGCTACAACCTGCTCGACCGTTACGGGCGGCTGACCCTGGCCAACCGCATATATACTGACCTTACGAAGATACGCTACAAGGTGGAGGGCATGATGCTCATGGCGCAGTACGCCACGGCGGACGACCTCTTCTTTGCCATCGACCCGGAGGGATGGGCAAACGTAGTGACCATGAAGAACCGTGTCGGCAGCCTTGTCCGGTCATGGAACGGGCTTGTGGCTTCCAATTACTGAACCAGACAACAAGAGCCATGGACTATAATATAAAAGGTATAAGCAATCGTAGGGCGGTATTTACAGCCGTCTTTGTGGCAGTGGCCGTCCTGTCGCTTCCCGTCAGGGTATCGGCCGGAGTCATACCCAAAGACCTCCCGACTATCGAGGCCCTGATAGCCCTGCACAAGGCGGTGAAGAAGGACGAGGACAAGGCCATGCAGCGTGTGGCCGCCAGCTTCGGCGAGCAGTCGCTCATCACTAAGGGGGCCGGCAAGTTCAACGACGTGCGCACCACCCTGAACACCAAGCTCGACAACGCCCATTCCTATCTGGTGCTGGCCGGTGCCATCTCTTCTACCGCAAATGCCTTGTACCAACTGGTGAAAGAGTACAAGGACTTCACGTCCAACACGTTCGGCCATGTCAGCAAGAAACCCTTCGTGGCGTGGTACTATGCCGACGCCAACCTGGCCATATCGAGGGAAGTGAAGCACTGCTACAAGCTCTATGCGTCGGTGGCCGCCTCCGGCATCAACCTGATGAAAGCCTCCATGGACGAGAAGCTGAACCTGGTGATGACGCTTAAAACCACCATTGACAGGGCAAGGTACATCATCGACAACGCGAACCTGTACTGCTACCTCATTACCGACTGCGGATGGAAGCCGGACTACATCTGGGAGATACTGAACTCCGAGGTCAAGGACGAGATAGCGAAAACGGTAATAGACAAATGGAACAAGGGATATGAGATATAGAATGACTACACTATGCCTGCTCTGCCTGTTGGCAGCCTCCGGCATTCAGGCACAGGTACCCGTCCGTGACAACGAGAAGAAGAAGCAGTGGCAGTCCATGGAGAACGGGCCGTGGGACTTCGCGCCCGACTGGTATTACTACTTCCTGCACAAGGGTTACTCCGGCGCGGAGATGTACTGGAAATGGGCGGGCTTCAAGTCCGGCTTCCGCGTCCGCTTCAAGGAATCCAAGTCGAACATCAAGCGCATCATGCCCACACGGGTCATCTCCGAGGAGACCCAGCGTCAGAAGCTGGAAAAGGTGGAGGAAGAACGCAGGTATGTGGAGGAGCTGTACAAGGAGGAGCTTGTCCGAGAAGCCGACCGTGCCGTGGATTTGGCCTATCCGGCCTACAAGGACGAGTTCAACCGGATGCAGGACTGCATCACCGACGGCCTGCTCTACTGCATGACGAAAAGCGGCGGAAAATTGAAGCCGCAGGTGGACGAACTGGGCAGGCAGAATGAAATCCTTTGCGCAGGTATTGCCTATATCCGCAAGACGGGCGTGGGCTACGGGCTGGAGAACGCCAAGCGGCAGCAAGCCTATGAGGAAGCCAAAGTAAAGATGGAAGCCCTTGTGAAGCAGACCGCCAACCTCTGTGCCGTGGCCGCCACACATTATTAGAATTAGAATGTATTACATGAAGATAAGGATACGATTATGCAACTGTCTGCTGTTTTATTGACCATAGGCCTTCCGGCCATCGACGAGAGCCTGGACAAGCTGCTCGTCGCCATGGAGACGTTCCCCAACGTGGCCGTGCTGGGCAACGCGGTGGGGCTTGCCCGTATCATCGGGCTGCTGCTCGCCCTCTGCGTAGGTTCCTACGAGTGCTGGATGATGATGCTCGGACGGCGCGGCATGGACGTGATGAAGCTCCTCCGCATCGTCGGCATCTCCATCTGCATCTCTTCCTCCTCGTGGATATGCGACGCCCTCCAGGTACCCGGCAAGGGGCTGGAGAGCGCGAGCAAGGCGATGGCGCAGGCCAAGAACAAGGAGGTGGCCGCCTTCGAGCTGAAGGTGGCGCAGAAGCAGAG
>NZ_JACJJL010000061.1 GCF_016899955.1 Marseilla massiliensis
CCGCCTTTACACCTGCGCCCTATCAACGTCGTAGTCTGCGACGGCCCTCAAGGAGCCCTAATCTTGCGGACGGCTTCGCGCTTAGATGCTTTCAGCGCTTATCCTGACCAGACGCGGATACCCGGCCGTGCGCCTGGCGGCACAACCGGCTTACCGGAGGTCTGTCAACCACGGTCCTCTCGTACTAGTGGCCGAACCGCGCAAGGCTCCCGCGCCCACGATAGATAGAGACCGAACTGTCTCACGACGTTCTGAACCCAGCTCGCGTGCCACTTTAATGGGCGAACAGCCCAACCCTTGGGACCTTCTCCAGCCCCAGGATGTGACGAGCCGACATCGAGGTGCCAAACCACCCCGTCGATGTGAGCTCTTGGGGGGGATCAGCCTGTTATCCCCGGAGTACCTTTTATCCTTTGAGCGACGGCCCTTCCATGCGGAACCGCCGGATCACTATGCCCCAGTTTCCTGCCTGCTCGGGGTGTCCCCCTCCCAGTCAAGCGCCCTTTTGCCATTGCAC
This sequence comes from Marseilla massiliensis, assembly GCF_016899955.1. Classification (GTDB taxonomy): domain Bacteria; phylum Bacteroidota; class Bacteroidia; order Bacteroidales; family Bacteroidaceae; genus Prevotella; species Prevotella intestinigallinarum. The sequence goes on from NZ_JACJJL010000061.1 coordinate 518, forward strand.
TCATTTAGGCCGGTTGCCAATCGGCCTGAGGGCACCTTTGGAAGCCTCCGTTACGCTTTTGGAGGCGACCACCCCAGTCAAACTGCCCGCCAAGCGGTGTCCGCGCATCGCGCGTTAGACCCCGGACAGCGGAAGGGCCGTATTTCAACGGCGGCTCCGGCACCACTGGCGTGGCGCCCTCATTGCCTCCGGCCTATCCTACACATCCGATGGCCAAGGTCAGCGCTAAGCTGCAGTAAAGGTTCACGGGGTCTTTTCGTCCCATCGCGGGTAATCGGCATCTTCACCGATACTACAATTTCACTGAGATCATGGTCGAGACAGCGCCCGGATCATTACACCATTCGTGCAGGTCGGAACTTACCCGACAAGGAATTTCGCTACCTTAGGACCGTTATAGTTACGGCCGCCGTTTACCGGGGCTTCAACTCGGCGCTTCCCTTGCGGTGACGCCTCCTCTTAACCTTCCGGCACCGGGCAGGTGTCAGGCTGTATACTTCATCTCTCGAGTTTGCACAGCCCTGTGTTTTTGGTAAACAGTTGCCTGGGCCTGTTCGCTGCGCCTCCCACAGGGGGAGGACCCCTTCTCCCGAAGTTACGGGGCTGGTTTGCCTAGTTCCTTGACCATGAGTCTCTCAACGCCTTGGTATGCTCTACCCGGCCACGTGTGTCCGTTTGCGGTACGGGTGCCCGTGCGGTTAAGCTTAGCGGGGTTTCTTGGGAGCCGGATTACCCGCACTCTCGGCCCTCCACGAATGGAGCGCCGTACTCTCAGGTTCGGCTCGGGGCGTGTGCTTGACTGCGCCCCTCGACGCCTACACCCTTCAACGCGCAGTTCCGTCTGCGCGCGGCGGTGTCACTTCTCCGTTGCCGCATCGCCCGCACGGGCAGTCACGGAATATCAACCGTGTCTGCCATCGCCATCGCCATTCGGCTTAGGCTTAGGGCCCGACTTACCCCGGGATGACTGGCATCGCCCGGGAAACCTTGGCCTTGCGGCGGGGGGGGTTCGCGCCCCCCTTGTCGTTACTCATACCTACATTTGCCTTTCCAGGCGCTCCAGCATGGGTCGCCCCTTGCATTCTGCGCACCTGGAATGCTCCCCTACCGATACGTTCTTTCGATATCCCGCGCCTTCGGCATCTGCCTTATACCCGATTATTATCCACGCGAGCCCCCTCGACCAGTGAGCTGTTACGCACTCTTTGAATGAATGGCTGCTTCCAAGCCAACATCCTGGCTGTCCCAGGGGGCACACTTCGTTAGACTAACTCAGGCAGAATTCCGGGGCCTTAGACGGCGGTCTGGATTCTTCTCCTCTCGGGGGCGGACCTTAGCACCCGCCCCCTTACTGCAGGGCTTCTGCGGACGCGCATTCGGAGTTCGTCAGGACTTGACAGGCGGTGAAGCCCTCGCGTCCTATCGGTCGCTCTACCTCGCGCCCGGAACACCCCACGCGGCACCTAAATGCCTTTCGGGGAGTACGAGCTATCTCCAAGTTTGATTGGCCTTTCACTCCTACACTCGGCTCATCCGGAAGCTTTTCAACGCTTATCGGTTCGGGCCTCCATCCCGCGTTACCGGGACTTCACCCTGGCCAAGTGTAGATCACTTGGTTTCGCGTCTGCCACCGCCGACTATGCGCCCTCTTCAGGCTCGCTCTCACTGCGGCTCCCCGCGTCTTCACGGTTAACCTCGCCGGCGACGGCAACTCGTAGGTTCATTATGCAAAAGGCACGCCGTCACACGCACATGCGTGCTCCGACCGCTTGTAGGCGCATGGTTTCAGGGTCTCTTTCACTCCCCTCGACGGGGTGCTTCCCACCTTTCCCTCACGGTACTTGTTCACTATCGGTCTCAAGGGAGTATTTAGCCTTGCCGGATGGTCCCGGCGGATTCGCACAGGGTTTCTCGTGCCCCGCGCTACTCAGGGAACCGCTACGCCAGCACCGACGGCGCGTAAGGGGCTTTCACCCGCTATGGCCGGACGTTCCAGTCCGTTCCGCTTAACGGTGCTTGTGCGACATTGCGGCCCTACTACCCCGACGGCGCCGAAACGCCGACGGTTTGGGCTCTTCCCCGGTCGCTCGCCACTACTGGGGGAATCACTGTTGTTTTCTCTTCCTGCGGGTACTAAGATGTTTCAGTTCCCCGCGTTCGCCTCACGCTCAATGCGTGATGCCGCCTTTCGGCGGCGGGTTGTCCCATTCGGAGACCTGCGGGTCAATGGCCGGTTGCGCCTAACCGCAGATTATCGCAGCTTCCCACGTCCTTCATCGCCTCCTTGAGCCTAGGCATCCACCATGCGCCCTTATTCAATTTCGACTCATTCCCACATTCAATGCGGGATTGCGCTTTCCCGGCGGCCACACTGAGTGGCTGCCGGCCTTGCTTGTTGCTTGTCTTGTATACAGTATGTCAAAGATCGTTCGCCTCATAAGGCGGTGTGGAGAATA
>NZ_JACJJL010000062.1 GCF_016899955.1 Marseilla massiliensis
GCTTCGTGGGCGAGCTGATTTTCCAGATGTCCTATTACGGCATCCTCGTGGCGCAGCGCATCTTCATGGCCATCATGATGATATTCTGCCCCGTCATGTTCGCCCTGTCCCTCGCCCCGCCGTGGAACTCGGCGTGGAGCCAGTGGATGTCCAAGTTCCTTTCCCTCTCGCTCTGGGGCTTCGTGACCTACATGTGCCTGTACTACGTTGACTTCATCCTGCTTTACAACCTCCAGCAAGACCTCGTGGCCTACGACCACCTGCTGCACGGTTCGGTCAACTCGTGGTCGCAGATCGGCGCGTTGGGGCTGCAGGGCATCGGCTCCAACTGCATGTACGCCATGGGAATGCTGGTCGGCGCGTACATCATACGTTTCGTCCCGGAAGTGGCCTCGTGGCTCATCCCCGGCGGCGTAAGTTCGGGCGCGGCCACGGCGGCAGGCTCCACGGCGACGGGCATCGCCTCCATGGCAGGAGGAGCGGCCGGTTCGGTGGCCGGGGGCGCGGTTTCCATGGTCAAGCCCAAATCTGGAAGATAAACTTAAAAATTCAAGAATATGCTCATAGAATCACTGGCACAGAAAACAAGGCTCGCCATGATAACGGTGCTGGCCACCGTCGGCGGATGCGTCCTCATCTGCGGCTTCACCGTATGGTGCTGCATTTCCTTAGTGAACAGGGAAAGGGACCAGATATACATATTGGACGGCGACATCCCGTTCCTCGCCGAACGGGCGCAGCTGGAGGCCAACTTCACGATGGAGGCCAAGGCGCACATCCAGCTCTTTCATCAGTATTTCTTCAACCTGCCGCCCGACAACGACTATATCAAGTGGACACTCGGCAAGGCGATGTACATGGCGGACGGCACGGCCCTGAAGCAGAAACAGGCGATGGACGAGAACGGCTTTTACTCCGACATCATCTCCTCGTCGGCGGTCTGCACCGTCATGTGCGACTCCATCAGCTTCGACGAGCAGGAACGGAAGTTCATCTACTACGGCACGCAGCTCATCAAGCGGCGCACCCGTGACCTGAAACGCTCCCTTGTCACGACCGGCTATGTCGAATCCGTACCGAGGACGCGGAACAATCCACACGGGCTGCTGATTACCAACTGGAGGACGCTTGAAAACAAGGATTTGGACTATTGAAAATCGGGTTTTGCGGTTGTCCGGTCATAAGGTTTTTCGGTATCCGATACCACTGAACCGTTAAACGGCCTCACGACCTCAGGACCTTAAAACCATATATCCCTAAATAATATGAGAATCAGAAAGAAACTTCGGGAAAGCCGCCTGAGGACGCACCAGCAGATCCGCGCATGGCTCCAGCCCAAACTGGGCAAGGCAGGGGAAAGGCTTCGTCTGGCCGGGCGCATCCGCCTGGCGAACATTTGGGCGCGGAAGCATCCGAAAAGGACTTTCGCCTATGTCACGGGGACATTGTCTCTTTTACTGGTATGTTCCCTTGTCACGGTCAATAACAGGCCGGATAACGCAGACGCACATGACATCAGCACCATTGCCAGCATGGAACCCCTGTTCCAAGGCTTCCGCACCATACAGTCGAACAAGGGGCTGCACCGTGTCACGATGCTGGAGCTGGCTGACAGCGGACGGGCCATCCGCCGGGAACTCGACTCGCTGATAGCTATCAGGCGGAAGTCTCACGGTGACTCCCTGCGGATTGTCAGGCAGTACAGGCGGCTGGAGAACATTGTAAAATTCATCAACAACAAGGAAGGACATGATTAAAGTCAATTTCAAACAACCCAAGTACATCTTCCCGGCGGTCATCTTCATACCGCTGTGCGCCCTGGTGTATTTCGTGATGCAGACCTTCGGGGGCGGCGGAGAGCCGGAACAGGCCGTGGCCACCGACCGCATCAACACGGAGCTGCCCGAAGCGCACGCCGAGGAAGCCGGGGACAAGATGTACGAGATGTCGCGCCGCTTCGGCGACGAGGACGCCTTTACCGCCGTGGGCGGCATCGGCGAGGAGACGGAAGAAAAGGAAGAGCCGGGACACGGCTACAGCGAGGAGGAACTGGATGAGCTGGATGCCGCCGAGGCGGAGCGCATCCGGCAGCAGCAGGAAATGGAGGAACTGGAACGCTCGCTGGCGGAGTCCAGGCGGCACATCAATTCATACGCCTACGGCAACAACATGCCTTTGGATGGTTTGTCCGACGGGAACGGCGGCATGGGCTACACCTCGCAGGACGATTTCGCCCGCGACCTGGAGGAAATCCAACGCCGCAGCTACGAGAGGCAGAAGGCCATCGAGCGCGGCCTTGGGTTCGGAGACCTGGAAGCGGAGGAGGCGGCGAAAAGGCAACGCGCCGACTCGTTGGCGAGAATCCGCAGGGAAGAGGCGGAACGTAACCGCCCGAACCTCGTCATCAAGTCGGCCGGCACCAACGCGGACAAGTTCCATACGGTGGCCGCTCCCAATGATGCGGCGGAAGCAAAACTGATACGCGCCATGATAGACCAGACCACCAAGGCCAGGGAAGGCACGCGCCTGCGCTTCAAGCTGCTCGACGACGTGACGGTAAGCGGCACAAAATTGAGGAAAGGCACTTACCTCTACGGCACGGTGACGGGCTTCTCCAGCCAGCGCGTGAAGGCGACCATCACCAGCATCCTTGCCGGAGACAGGTTCATCAAGGTCAAGCTGTCCGTATTCGACAACGACGGCATGGAAGGCTTCTACGTGCCCGAATCCTCGTTCCGCGACTTCGTGAAGGATGCCGGTTCCAACGTGGTGCAGCAGGACATCAACATCGAATCGGACGGCGGCTACGGCTCCGGCATATCCGGCGAGGCCATTGCCTTACAGGCCCTGCAGAACATGTACAACTCCGCCACGTCCGCCCTGTCGTCCAACATCCGGAAGAACAAGGCGAAAATCAA
>NZ_JACJJL010000063.1 GCF_016899955.1 Marseilla massiliensis
GCTTCGTGGGAGAGCTGATTTTCCAGATGTCCTACTACGGCATTCTCGTGGCGCAGCGCATCTTCATGGCCATCATGGTGATATTCTGCCCCATTATGTTCGCCCTCTCACTCGCCCCGCCATGGAACTCGGCGTGGAGCCAGTGGATGTCCAAGTTCCTTTCCCTCTCGCTGTGGGGGTTCGTGACCTACATGTGCCTGTACTATGTTGACTTCATCCTTTTGTATAATCTGCAGCAAGACCTCGTGGCCTACGACCACCTGCTTCACGGCTCGGTCAACTCGTGGTCGCAGATAGGCGCGTTGGGGCTGCAGGGCATCGGCTCCAACTGCATGTACGCCATGGGCATGCTGGTCGGCGCGTACATCATACGTTTCGTCCCGGAAGTGGCCTCGTGGCTCATCCCCGGAGGCGTAAGTTCGGGCGCGGCAACGGCGGCAGGCTCCACGGCTACGGGCATTGCTTCCATGGCCGGAGGTGCGGCCGGCTCGGTGGCCGGTGGAGCGGTTTCCATGGTAAAACCAAAATCAGGAAGATAAAACTAAAACTTCAAGAATATGCTCATAGAATCACTGGCACAGAAAACAAGGCTCGCCATGGTGACAGTACTGGCCACCATAGGAGGTTGCATCGTCATCTGCGGCTTCACCGTATGGTGCTGCATTTCCTTGGTGAACAAGGAAAGGGACCAGATATACATATTGGACGGCGACATCCCGTTCCTCGCCCAACGGGCGCAGCTGGAGGCCAACTTCACGATGGAGGCTAAGGCGCACATTCAGCTCTTTCATCAGTATTTCTTCAACCTGCCGCCCGACAACGACTACATCAAGTGGACGCTCGGCAAGGCGATGTACATGGCGGACGGCACGGCCCTGAAGCAGAAGCAGGCGATGGACGAGAACGGCTTCTACTCCGACATCATCTCCTCGTCGGCGGTCTGTACCGTCATGTGTGACTCCATCAGCTTCGACGAACAGGAACGGAAGTTCACCTACTACGGCACGCAGCTCATCAAGCGGCGCACCCGTGACCTGAAACGCTCCTTGGTAACGACCGGCTATGTCGAGTCCGTGCCGAGGACGCGGAACAATCCACACGGGCTGCTGATTACCAACTGGAGGACGCTTGAAAACAAGGATTTGGATTATTAAAAAACAATATCGATATGAGAATCAGAAAGAAACTTCGGGAAAGTCGCCTGAGGACGCATCTACAGATCCGCGCATGGCTGCAGCCCAAATTGGGAAAGGCCGGGGAAAGGCTCCGCTTGGTCGGTCGCATCCGTCTGGCGAACATCTGGGCCCGGAAGCATCCGAAAAGGACTTTTGCCTGTGTTACGGGAACATTGTCGCTCTTGCTGGTATGCTCCCTTATCATGAACAATAGCAAGCCGGACGGGACGGACAACGCACACGGCATCGGCGTCATTGCCAATATGGAACCCTTGTTCCAAGGCTTCCGCACCATACAGTCGAACAAAGGCCTGCACCGTGCCACGATACAGGAGCTGGCGGACAGCGGACGGGCCATCCGACGGGAACTTGACTCCCTGATAGCCATGCCTCGGAAAACGCACGGTGACTCCCTGCGGATTGTCAGGCAGTACAGGCGGCTGGAGAACATTGTAAAATTCATCAATAACGGAGAACATGATTAAAGTCAATTTCAAACAACCCAAGTACATCTTCCCGGCCGTCATCTTCATACCGCTGTGCGCCCTGGTGTATTTCGTGATGCAGACCTTCGGGGGAGGCGGAGAGCCGGAACAGGCCGTGGCCACTGACCGCATCAACACGGAACTGCCCGAAGCACACGCAGAGGAAGCAGGGGACAAGATGTACGAGATGTCGCGCCGCTTCGGCGACGAGGACGCCTTTACCGCCGTGGGCGGAATCGGCGAGGAAAAGGAGGAGAAAGAGGAGCCGGGACACGGCTACAGCGAGGAGGAACTGGACGGACTGGACGCAGCGGAAGCAGAGCGCATCCGGCAGCAGCAGGAAATGGAGGAACTGGAACGCTCGCTGGCGGAGTCCAGGCGGCACATCAATTCATACGCCTATGGCAACAATGCACCTTCAGACCGTATGTCTGATGGAAGCAGTGGCATGGGCTACACTTCGCAGGACGACTTCGCCCGTGACCTGGAGGAAATCCAACGCCGCAGCTACGAGAGGCAGAAGGCCATCGGGCGCGGCCTTGGGTTCGGCGACCCGGAAGCGGAAGAGGCGGCCAAAAGGCAGCGTGCCGACTCGCTGGCGAGAATCCGCAAGGAAGAGGCGGAACGAAACCGCCCGAACCTTGTCATCAAGTCTGCCGACACCAATGCGGACAAGTTCCATACGGTGGCCGCTCCCGACGGTACGGCGGAAGCCAGGCTGATACGCGCCATGATAGACCAGACCACCAAGGCCAAGGAAGGCACGCGCCTGCGCTTCAAGCTGCTTGACGACGTGACGGTGAGCGGCACCAAGTTGAGGAAAGGCACTTACCTCTACGGCACGGTGACGGGATTCTCCAGCCAGCGAGTGAAGGCTACCATCACCAGCATACTTGCCGGGGACAAATTCATCAAGGTCAAGCTGTCCGTATTCGACAACGACGGCATGGAAGGTTTCTACGTGCCCGAATCCTCGTTCCGGGACTTCGTGAAGGACGCCGGTTCCAACGTGGTGCAGCAGGACATCAACATCGAGTCGGACGGCGGCTACGGCTCCGGCATATCCGGCGAGGCCATCGCATTGCAGGCCCTGCAGAACATGTACAACTCCGCCACGTCCGCCCTGTCGTCCAACATCCGGAAGAACAAGGCGAAAATCAA
>NZ_JACJJL010000064.1 GCF_016899955.1 Marseilla massiliensis
CGCAAGCTGGGGCTGAGCCGGAGCAAGGCAAAGGGTTACGCGATGTCGTCCCGTGTCCGCAATGAGCTGGTACGCCGGGAACGGCGCAGGGCAATCTTCGGCCTTGACCCCCTCACACGCCTCAAAGTCATCTCACACCGCGCCAAGGTCAGGATACGCTCCCGGCTGAAAGCCAAGGGCTACATCACCGGCGTACACCGGAACATACTGTACTTCACCGAAGCCACATGCCGGAAAGCCCGGCTGGAAGCCAAGGCTGCCAGACTCGGACTGTCTTTCCAGCCTTTTCCCGAAAACAACACACCATTATCCAACGCCATATAGCCATGCAGTACGGACAGATCGTTTTCATCCTTTTCGTGGCAATGGCCTGCTATTACTCCTTCCTCATCTTCACGGACATCAGGAAGGCGCAGGCGGCCCGGAACGCGGAAAAGGAGAACCATACGGAAGAAGAGATAGACATATCGGACGAGGCAAGGAGTTTCCATCCCACCAAAGTAAGCCGTGACGAGGAGAAGAAGGAAGGCACAACCAATGACAAGCAGGAAGAAACACCGGCAAGCGCAACCTCCAACTTCCGCCGCCCCGGCTACCGTGAGGCCGTCATGACCGACGGCATCCTTGTGGAAGACCTCATCCATGAAATCGACAGGCTGGCGGAAACCGGCACCGGCGACCTCGGCCTTGTCATATACACCTGCGAAAATGCAAGGTGAGAATCATACGTTACTTTAGCGACCCCTGTTCCTTCGGCGATGAAACAACCATTTAACGAATTAAAAAAATGCAGAAATTAAAGAAAAGATGCCTACGTGCATTCGTCCGTTTCAAGCAGTCCGCGTTCGCCCGGAAGGGCACGCTCGCCCTCGTTGCTCTCACCCTCGCCGCCGGCGACGTCATGGCAGGCAGCAAGGGAGCGGCGGGCTTCACCAAGGCCACCCAGGAAGTAAGCTCCTATCAGACACCCGTCTCCAACCTTATGAAAGCCATCGCGGCGGTCATCGTACTGGTAGGCGCGTTCAATGTCTACTTCAAGATGCAGAACGGCGACCAGGATGTCAAGAAGACCATCATGCTGACCATCGGCGGATGTATCGCGTTCATCGCATTATCAGAGGCCTTGCCGCTTTTCTTCACGTAAGGCCATGGAAGAGGACAAGAACAGTCAGGACGGTTTCCCCGTGTTCAAGGGACTCCAGAAGCCGTTGGAATTCATGGGCATCCGCGGCCGCTTCCTCACACTGGCGGCGGTGGCCATAGGCGTGTCCTTCGTGGGATTCATCGTCTTCTCCATCGCCCTTGGGAAACTTGCCGGGTTCATCGCCATGCTGGTGATGGCCGCCGTAGGGCTGGCCACCATCTTCGTCAAGCAGCGCGGCGGACTGCACAGCAAGAAACGGGCGAAGGGCATCTACGTCTATAAGAACATCCGAAAAACGAATTGAAAAACCAACAAACAGAAAGCAACCAATGGCACAGAACAGGAAACGGGCATTCGAGGGGCTTTACTCCCAGCTGGAAGAAACGGACGGCCATGCCGTCCTCTTTTCCGCCAGGGGCGAGCCTTCGGTCATATTCGAGATGGCCAATCCCGTGCAGCAGCTATGCACGGACTCGGAGCAGTACCTGCGCTTCCAGGACGTACTCTCCAACCTCGTGCAGACGCTCGGCGAAGGCTACGCCCTGCAGAAACAGGACATCTTCTGCAAGCAGGCCTACCACCGCGACGTGCCGGAGGATGCGGAGTTCCTGACGCGGAGCTATTTCCGCTACTTCGAGGGAAGGGAGTTCACCGAAATACGCACGTACCTTGTCATCACGCAGGAGGCACAAAGCGGCCAGTTCGTGCAGTACGACCCGAAGAAGTGGGCGGAGTTCCATGCCAAGGTAAGCAAGGCGGAGGACATCCTGAGCGAGAAACACATCCGCCACAGGCGGCTGGAAAAGGAGGAGATGGACGAGTATTGCCACCGTTTCATGGCCTTCCGCTTCCGCCACGGCCCGTTCTCCATGACCAACTTCAAGGCTTCGGACGAGTACCTGAAGGTGGGCGGCCGCGTGGTGCGCTCCTATCCGCTGGTGGACATCGACGAGATAAACCTGCCCTCACGCATCAGGCCCTACACGCAGGCCAACGTAAACGGCTACGGCATCGCCACCGACCTGTTCTCGTTCCTGACAAGCGTTCCCCATGCGGATTGCGTGGTGTACAACCAGGTGGTGCAGATACCCGGCCAGCGCAAGCTGCTGAGGAAGCTCCAGGCCAAGGCCAAGCGTCACGGCTCCATGCCCGACCCGAGCAACCGGATAGCCAAGGCCGACATCGAGGAGGTCTTGGAAAAACTTGCCGTGGACAGCTCCCTGCTGGTCTACGCCAACTTCAACATCCTGGTGAGCTGCCCGGCGGACAAGGTCACCCCGGTCACTTCCTACCTGGAGACCAAGCTGTACGGATGCGGCATCATGCCCTCTCGCACGGCCTACAACCAGCTGGAGCTGTTCACCGACAGCTTCCCCGGCAACGCCTACGCCTTCAATCCCGACTACGACCTGTTCCTCACCCTGTCGGACGCCGCCCTGTGCTTCTTCTTCAAGGAACACCTGAAGGAATCGGAGGACACGCCCCTGACCACATATTACACCGACCGGCAGGGGCTGCCCGTCTGCATCGACATCACGGGCAAGGAGGGCAAGGTGAAGATGACCGACAACGCCAACTTCTTCTGTATCGGGCCAAGCGGAAGCGGCAAGTCGTTCCACATGGAGAAAAACAGGACAAAATGGGAGCAAGCGGCTGCAAAATTCAGTGTTGTAAT
>NZ_JACJJL010000065.1 GCF_016899955.1 Marseilla massiliensis
GTTGCTGCTAAATAATATTGAATAATAGCTATTTATTAGTAACGCTACGCATAATATAACACTTTGCATAATGGTGCTTATGTTCAGCTTTGCATAAGCACCATTGTGTGGGAAGCTATCACAAGAGGACAGACTCTCTTATACTATCCGCAACCATTGACGGCAAACGCATTGAAACGGTTGAGGTTTCACTGACAACATTCAAGGTGGTACAGAGCAGAGGTGTATGTAATTCCAATACCGAATACCACGACCGCATCATCAGCCTTGTAGAGAGCAATGCCGAACTTATCCGCAAACGGATGAGTGCTTGATTTATAGACTTCAAAATATACATGATATGGAAATAAAGATAGAAAACATACTGATATTATGGGACGAGAAAGTAACCGACATCTTTGTCGGTCTGATAAACACCTTGTCCTTGAGTTTCAGTGAAAAGGAAATCCGCAATTCAATGGCGAAACTTTCAGAAAACGAGAACTTCGGAAGGCTGTTCGCCTACGGCTTCGGAGCGCATCACCTTTGGGTAGCCCAAAGGATGATAACCAACCCTGAAAAGGTAATGGAGAACCGACTGCTGATTGTTGAATTTTAACCGATACAGATATGGCAAAATATGTAGTAAATACAAGATTTGTATTTTCGGGAGTGTTCGAGGTAGAAGCCGATAGCAGAACGAAAGCAAGAGAACTCGTAATGAAAGAGTGCGGTTTGGTAATGGGCGGAAACATTCACACCACATTGGATGATGAAGAAGTGGACTGGGATTTCGATACCCACCCCGAAAAAGAAATAGGAAAGATAACCATTAAAAGGAAATGACCATGACAACAAGAATGACCATCAACGAAGTAAGTACCTGCCAGACGGCAGGTACTGAGAAGTACGAAAAGTACCAAACGACTATCAGACGGAAAAGAACAACCCTTTTCCAATATGACTACCGACACACGGACGGAGAACTTTTCTCCTGCGTGAGACCGACATTGGAGGAGTGCAGACACCTGCGTGACGAATGGATAAAAGGAAAGGAGGACAGATTATGACAGCATACTATGATACTTTGATTGTGACATTCAGCGACCCTATCGGAATTTTGGATATGATGTGTACCGATACTTGTGATGTGGCAACACTAAAGGAGTGGATAGAGAGCTACGAAAGTACAAGAATGACCCCGATAAGCGAACATACGGCAGTCATCACTTCAGAATACAACATGGTGCATGTGGTGGAATGGCTCAGAAAATATACCCCCATTGCCGAAATGAAAGAATACTAAAGGTGTGGCGGTACACAATACCGCCCGCACCCGAAACAGACAACCCATAAAAAAGAAAGAGCATGAAATACTATTTTATATTGACAGACAGCAGGGACGCATGGATGCAGTTCGTTTACCTCCCTACGGAAGATTATGTGTCCGGCTATATCCGTGACTTGCGGAGTGTGGGAATATCCGTACATGACTATGACCTTTGGACGGAGGAAACACGACCCATTGCCGAGCGCACATTGGAACATATAAGGCAGAGCATGAATGTATAAAAAATCGGGTGGCAAAAGCCATCCATTGGCAATAACTTAAATTCATATACAGATGATAGCGAATACAATCTTACAGCAGTTGGGCGGTCATGGATTTACCGTCATGACGGGAAGCCGTAACTATATCAATTTGGGCAACGGACTACAAATGAGCCTTGCAAGGAACAAGACGTCAGCCAACAGACTGAAAATCATATTGGACGAGGATACGGATACATACACCATGTATTTCTATCGTCAGACACTGACGAAGTATGCGGACATCAGGGTCAAGGAGATAGCCAAATACGAGGGAGTGTACTTTGATATGCTCCAGCAGATTTTCACGGATGTAACGGGACTTTACACCCGACTTTAGGCAGAGGCGGCGAGAGCCGCCCTACTTTCTTTCGGTGAGCAGAAGGCGGACAAAGAAAGTAGCAAAGAAACCGCTGTTCCAAAGACTTCCATTGACGGAAGTCTTTTAATTTAATATTTTAGAAAAATCTATTCGTTGATATAAAATACTAGCCATTACCATCGCTAATATTTTTTGATGTCCATATTCCATATCATCAAAATTTGTTTGTCCGTGTTCTATTGCAGCTTCTATTCTTCCAGCAGCAGCTAATATCAGATTTTTCTGGTCTTCATCTCCAAAACTACCCTGGTTAATAATAGCTTCATAATCAGAAGACTCCCATCTTTTACCTTTTTTATAGATATTCCAATTCAAATGTGATTTTACATATTCTGCAAGAACATCTTCATTAGCATGATATTCCTTTGGTGGCTGTACTTCTGATATTTCATCCAATAATCTATTTACTTCTTCTGCCAATGAATCCTCTTCTGGTTCTACTCTGTTTTCTTTCAAATTCCAAGTCAACTCCCAATTTGGTACTATGTGCGATAAAGGGCGAGTTACCATATAATCAAAAAGCTCACTTTGCTTAAAAAAAGCAGATATTTTCTCTTTTCTTGTCATAATTGTTGTGTATTATTCATTTTACAGATTTCTATTCAGAATAAGTGAAAGTGGAAAAGCCACGCGAATTTGACCCTTTTGGCCAAGCAGTATTTGCCCACCTTTGGCTACAATATGATTGACCCTTTAAAGTCCTGGTGTTGGGGGTCAATTTTATTTTACCCTTTTAAAATTTCCCGTTTTTCTTAGACCTTAACTT
>NZ_JACJJL010000066.1 GCF_016899955.1 Marseilla massiliensis
TGACGATAGGATTATATTGAACCCAATCCTAACTTCTTGCTACAGAAGTATTTATCAAGCGACCAATCTGGGCGCACTCGCGTAAATTTGCGTGGTGGTTATGTTCGTATGCCCCAAAATCTTGCTTACGCTCTCTATCGGCATACCGTAATTCAATGCCAAAACAGCGAATGAATGACGGCTTAAGTGGAATGAAACCGGCTTTTCTATCCCGCATTTCTTCGCCACAGCCTTGATACGCTTGTTCACCATGTCAAGCGAGCCGATATTGAAAAGCCGCTTGTCAGTCCTGAACGACTCGTAACGTTTGATAATCTGCATCGGGATGTCCATCAGCTTGATTTGGAACGGTACGCCCGTCTTTTGGCGTTTCGACACAATCCACGGTGTGCCGTTCATTTCAACGATGTTGTCGGTAGTCAGGTTCTTAATGTCCGTGAACGAAATGCCCGTCCAGCACCCGAACAGGAACAAATCCCTTGCCAATGCGAAGTTGGGAATGTCCAGTTTGATTGCGCCCAATGCTCGCATCTCATCCTCCGTGAGAAAGCCACGCTCCTTGTGGTCGGGGTCAACGTGGTACATTGCAAACGGGTTTCTCGGTATCTTGCCGTTGTAGTGCGCCGTGGTGACAATGTGCTTCAACGGTATAGAGTATATCCATACGGACGATTGCGCCAGCCCGACCTCGTTGCGCAGGTACAGGCAGTAGTCACGGATGAAGTCCTCCGTCAGTTCGTTCATCGCCATGTCCGTCCGCTTGTACTGCCGCTTGATGAATTCCGCCACGTATTTGCGGACGGTCAGATACTTTTGGTACGTGCGCTTGGAGCGGTCTTTTCCCACCCGTTTGGCAAACGCCTCGTTCTCCTTGTCAAAGGCTCGCAACAAAGTTTCATACTCCGTTCCGATGCCTTGATAGGCGTTGCGCACCATTTCAGCCGTGACAAACGCCTCACGGTCGGAAAGCCGCTGGTAATGCTTCGTTATCTGCGCCTTGATGTTGTCAAGGGCATAGTTTACCGCCACCGCCTCGCGGCTCTTGCCTTTCGCCCTGTTGCCTTTGGCATCCCACAAATCCTTGGAGATGCGTTGCTTGCAACTGAACTGCGCGATAGTCCCGTTGATTGTAACCCGTCCCATGATGGGGACAATTCCGTTTTTCTCCTTGCTTCCGTTTACATAGAAGACTGTCTTGAAAGTACTCCTCATAATCCTACTTTTTGTTTGATGCAAAATTAGTTTACGGGAGTTGTAAAGGCAGAATGTAAACCTATGCAGAACGCAGAAATAGAGACCGTTAGTGTTAAATGTGCATCCGGTGTCGGGTAATGGTTTGGAAGTGCATCTATTGCTGCAATTCGCCTAAATCCGTTTTTACGCCCTTGCGCCATTCTGTGCCACTCGAAGCCAAACTCTCTGACCGTCAGTGAGAATGCTCAAATTCGCTTTATTCTGCGTTTCATCCTATTATTTTAGAAGAAAATACAGAATTGCTGCCTTACATATCCCATGCAATGTATGAAATTGGACTGGACAAAATTGGAGATGCAACAAAGAATATCGAACAAATTTTCCCTCTCAATATAGATGCCTTCTCTCTTGACGAAGACCAACTTTGTGAAGTTGTAAATTTCGTGCGTGGGAGCAGAGAAGGTAAGTATTTTACCATAACAATGGAAGAACTAAAAGGCTATACCCCAGAAGAAAGGAAACAAATAACAGCAAAATATTCAGAAGCATGTGAAAAATTAGAAGATGCTACTGAAAGTATGTGGGGGTATAATAGTCCTGACAATGAAGGCTGGGGAGTTGTAAGTCGATATTTGGAAAAGCACTTGCTGGACAACTTTTGGAAATAAATGCACATAACACGCACCTCAATCGCCTTAAAATGGCGATTAGATGCATCCCATTAACAACAAATAAAAAACATGAATTATGAACTACAAAAAAATGCTCGCAAAAGTTCTTGGAGAAAAAGAACTTGCAGAAATGAATGTGAAGGCTATAAAAGATGATGAAAGCCTGTTTGACGAGTTGACAAACAAGAAGTTCCTTTTGGTGGTGGACTGGAGTGGAGAAGATAAGGAAGGGATGCTCTACGGGTTCTTCGACAGCCGCCTGCAATCAATGCTGGGAATCCGGTTGGACGTTCCCGAAGAAGAAGTCTACCAAAAGTATAACCAAGAAATAGAAGACCCCCAACGAGGTGATTTTGTACCCTTTGCGTTATCCTATTTTGACAAGCGATTGGAAAAGCTCGGTGCAAGAATTGTATTGCTTGATTTGGGAACTGACACTTATAACATATTGTTGTCTTATAAAAAAGACGCCAAAAAACTTAAGTCTATAAAATCCGATTTTTGGAAACTATCAACTTTAGAGCAAAAGCAAGGTAGAGTGGTTATTTACATAGTATGCCCTAATTGTAAAGATACTGCATATTATGATATGTCTATTGAAGAAGAAAGCCATCAGGCAAATGTAAAATGCGAGGAATGTGGAACACTCTTTTGGGATGAAAATGCAAATGAAGTTGTAGAAATGGAAAAGACTTATTATTAACGTGAGTTCGATGAATTATAACTATTTGTAAATTTGGTGATTAGCGAAAATTGTTGTAACTTTATAGTGTTCAA
>NZ_JACJJL010000067.1 GCF_016899955.1 Marseilla massiliensis
AAAAAGCCGTGTATCAATGTACAACGTACATTTGACACACAGCTTGCTTTGTTTTGAATTCGTCGAATTCACGTTAATTAAAAACTTTACCTTCGTATACACCAATACCCAAACTACTACCCTTCTGTTTATTGAAATAATAATCTTTTAGTACGGCTATGGCGTTTGAGTAGTTTTCAAAACCTGTAACCCGAAAATTTATACATGGATAGATATTTAACGTATCCGCTAAATATTCCCGATATCCTATAAAGGCTTTTGCATCATATTTGAATCTTCTACTATCTTTAATTACCCCAAGCGCAAAACATTTACATCCGGCTTCATCGTACAAAATAGTATCAACCATCACAGTTAAATACTTCCTGCTTGAATATTGATTGCACTTAAAACTCTAAGACTTGACATCGAATCTACGCGAATATAGCGCGTAGAAATTTACTGGATCGTAAAATTCTTCACCTTTTATACAGGAGAGTCGATACCATTCAACGTTATTATAAATGCAATCAGCAACATGCAGTTTATCTTTATTATATTGTAGAGTGTCAACCGGCATTGATTGAGTGGTCGCATTATTTTGTACTGTGGGTGTACCAATACACCCACAGTACAATGTCAGAGCAATCAAAACCAGAATAATCATGACAAAAAGAGTCACTTTCTTCATAGCCATTACCTTCTATTTTGTTTTCTATTCTTATCCTCTCTCTGTACTCGGTATGGGTTTCGCTGCCATCGGGCAGAGTGACTTTCATTGCACGGTTGAGCACGTCATAGACGGTAACGGTGGGCGGGTGCGGTTGAATACGGATCTGCTGCCCACGGCTTCCGTTGTCGGATAATATGTCTTGGACACACGACCGAAGGCATCATAGACATTACGTCCGCTGACAATCATCACATTCTCATCCCTTGATGAGCCGCCCTTGGATGCGGTGGTCACGACACCGTCTTTCTTCACCTGAACAGGTCTGCCGAAGCCGTCTACAAGGGTCACGGTTTCCATATCGTCACTCGGATGCTGCACGTCATAGTGCTTGGTTACGGCATAGGCCGGTGCGCTGATACCTTTGTCGGTAAATTCGGCAATCGGATGATAGTCGAAAGAAATCACATAAGGTATTCCTGCTGCCAGTTCGTTCGGACCTCTTACCGCCTTGATACGACCAAGGTTGTCAATGTCGGTTTCATAATAGAAGTTATTCAAATCACGACGTTCCAATGCCATACCGTAGCTGTACCTCACCCGCTGACTAATCATATGTATAGAGATCATCTATTTCTTATTTTATTTATCATATAGAGAAATAAAATAAAATGAATGTCCGCATGTTCCCAAATTAGCAAAGTTTAAACCGCCAAGATGTCCGATAGGCGTGTATTGGAACACTTTATGCTTGATGCGAGATGTATGGACAATAAAAACGTATATGATATGACCCTGCTTGATTTTTACCGTCAATACCCAGACGAGGCCTCATGCGAGGCTGCATTGCGTAGTTTCCGTGAACACCACGGTCTGTTCTGCAGCCAGTGCGGCGGTTTGCGCCTGAGCTGGAATCCGAGCCATAAGTCCTGGACTTGCATGGATTGCAAACATGAGATGCAGCTTCGTTCGGGCACGGTCATGCAAGGCAGCCATCTTCCTGTGCGTGATTGGTTCGCGGCCATGTTCATGCTGACGGCTACCAGGCGTGCCATATCGGCAAAGGAGATACAGCGCCAGCTCGGCCGCAAGCGTTACCAGCCCGTATGGGAAATTGTGCATAAGCTGCGCGATGTGATGGGCAGGCGCGACAGCCTTTACGCCCTTCATGGGGATATGGAAGTGGACGAGGGCTTCTTTTCCACCGAAACTCCTGAAGACCAGAAGGACTGTCCGCTGAAGCGAGGGCGTGGAAGCCAGCGCAAGACTTCCGTCCTTGTCATGGCCGAAAGCAGCCGGTCCGCTACGCCTCCTGCCAGAAAGTACAGTACGCCCAAAACTGTCGGGCATATAAAGATGCTGGTCATCGGCGATTTTAAGGCTTCCACCATCACGGGCAAGATAAAGACGGGGACGGACGGAAACGCCGATGTGACCACGGACGGGTTCAGCAGTTATGCCGCTCTTGAAAAGGACGGAGTGACAACCTCCCACCATGCCGTAGTTGCGGATGACAAAAAGAGTGTCGGGAAAGTTCTGACTTGGGTGCACATTGCCATCAGCAATGCCAAAAGGAGCATACTGGACACGTACCATGACATAAAAGCAGAGTTCCTGCAACTCTACCTTAACGAGTTCTGTTATAAGTTCAACAGAAGGTATTTGGGCTTCAGACTCTTTGACAGGCCCGAACTTTGCGCATGTACGTATAGGGCGAACTTTAAACATCGAATTTATTGATTGGCAACTTGCGGACATTCATTTAAAATAATACAAATCTCCTGTAACATTATATTAAATATAACTAACGTGAGTTCGATGAATTATAACTATTTGTAAATTTGGTGATTAGCGAAAATTGTTGTAACTTTATAGTGTTCAA
>NZ_JACJJL010000068.1 GCF_016899955.1 Marseilla massiliensis
TGGCCAAAATAGTATTGACCACTTAGTTCACCTATTGTTATAGATTTTTTTTGTGTAGATTTGAGTGCCCGAGTCCTGGTGTAACGGGGGTGATAATAAAATCTATACAAATGTATAAACGAATCAAAAACATTTTAAGATGTTATGCGGCCGGCATGGGAATCAAGGAAACGGCGTCCACGTTTCATACTTCCCGTAATACTGTCCGCAAGTATGTCCGCCTGTTCCTTTCAAGCGGCAAGAGTATTGAACAGCTTCTTTCCCTGTCCGACGGGCAATTGGATGAACTGTTCGGCTGTACGGCATCCCGGCATCGGGAGCCTTCTTCCAGGAGGATTGAACTGGAGGCCTTGCTTCCCGGCTATGTATCCCGCCTGTCACGCAAAGGCATGAGTGTCCGAAAACTGTTCAAGGAATACCATGCCGAATATCCTGACGGCTATCAGTTGTCTTCCTTCAAACGGGCTGTCCGTCAGTACAAGTTTCACGTCAAGGTCGTCGGTCATGTCGAGCACTATGCCGCCGACCAGATGTATATTGACTTTGCCGGTGACAGGCTTGAAGTAGTTGATGAAATGACGGTCGAGACGAAGAAAGCCGAGGTGTTTGTCGCCATCCTTCCGTTCAGCCATTATACCTACTGTGAAGCCGTGTGGTCTCAACGCAAGGAAGACCTGATAAAGGCATGTGAGAATGCCATGCAATATTTTGAAGGCGTTCCTGCGGCTATCGTCCCCGACAATCTGAAGGCTGCCGTCACACGAAGCGACCGCAACGAGCCTGTCATCAATGATGATTTCGCCGCTTTTGCCGAATATTACGGCTGTGCGGTCTATCCCGCCCGTGTGCGTCATCCCAAAGACAAGGCTTTGGTAGAGAATGCCGTAAAGCTCCTCTACCGTTCCATTTACCTTGACATAGAGGGAATGGCATTCTCCGGCCAGGAGGAACTCAATACCGCCGTCCGTGTCTCCCTGCTTGATTTCAATGAAAAGGTGATGGCCGGACGGGAGGTGTCACGCAAGGAAATGTTCCTTCAGGGAGAGAAGGATTATCTTCGGCCGCTTCCCGTGAAACGTTACGTAATGAAAGAGAGGAAGCTGATGACTGTCGGGAAGAACTCTTACGTCTCGTTGTTCAAGCACCATTACAGCGTTCCGAAGGAGTATGTAGGCAGGCGCATGACGATTCTCTATGATGCCGGCACGGTGGAAATCTACTGTGGCATGAACCTTGTCGCCACCCATGACCGCTGTGACATTCCCTACGCTTATTCCTGGAAAAAGGAGCACAACCTGCCGGGACACTATGGCCCCTATGACAAGGACTTGGAGGAACTCTTCCGACGTGCCTCGGAAATAGACAATATCGTATTGAACTATCTACGGGAAGTGGAGCGTGCCATGCAATATCCGCCCAAAGCGTTCAGGTCATGCCGTGGCATCCTGACCCTGGAGAAAAAACACGGCCGTGACCGTCTGGTTGCGGCTTGCGCATGTGCGGACCAGAAGTTGCAATACGGGTATCAGGCCTTGCGCGAGGTGCTTGAACTGGGAGAAGACGCGGATTTCCTTCCCGATGAGGATGGGAAAGTACAGCCCGACATGACTTCCCCGGCTCCATTGACCCACAAAAACATACGTGGACGTGAATATTACAGAAAGGACAAACAATAAAACTCATATTTATGGAAGTAAACAATAAAACAGCTCCCGTTACGGGACAACAGGACCAGAATGCCATATCGCTGGATTTAATGAACCGTATGAAATTGCATGGCATGGCAGAGGCTTTCAGGGAAAGTCTTGCCGGCACCACTCCGCAATCCATGACTGCGGACACGTTCCTTTCCATGCTCCTTGCACGCGAATGGGACTATCGTGCGCAGGCTGCCATTGCACGGCTTACCAAGAATGCGGCATTCCGTTACAAGGCCTATATTGAACAGGTCGACTATGCCACGAACCGGGGGCTGGATCGCAACCAGATGGAACGTCTCGCCACCCTTGATTTTGTGCATAAGGCACAGAACCTTTTCATTACCGGTTCTTCAGGAACGGGGAAAAGCTATCTGGCCTGCGCCCTCGGCCACGAAGCATGCAAAAGGGGATTCCGTACCTTATATGCCAATGCCCCGAAACTGCTCGGAGCGCTGAAAGTCGCCAAAGTCAAAGGTACACTTGAAACGGAACTCAAGAAGATTGAGCGATGCCAGTTGCTCATCCTTGACGACCTGTTCATCGTGCCTCTTGACGCCAAGGAGCGTCCCATACTGCTTGACATCATCGAGGACAGGCATGAACGGAAATCCATCATCATCACATCGCAGTACCCCTCCTCCAACTGGTACGACATGGTAGGTGACCCGACAATAGCCGATGCAATCCTTGACCGCATCATACATACGGCTCATACCATAGAGTTATATGGTGAAAGTATGCGAAAGTTAAGGTCTAAGAAAAACGGGAAATTTTAAAAGGGTAAAATAAAATTGACCCCCAACACCAGGACTTTAAAGGG
>NZ_JACJJL010000069.1 GCF_016899955.1 Marseilla massiliensis
GTGCGCCCAGATTGGTCGCTTGATAAATACTTCTGTAGCAAGAAGTTAGGATTGGGTTCAATATAATCCTATCGTCAATCAGCTTATCCGACGGGGAAACCTAACGGGGAGTGTAGCATGCTGATTAAAGCCCTGAGTCTACTAATAGCCAAGTAGCGACTGAAGGGCAAGACGAAACGACATATACAAGGATGAAGCCTTGATTGGTTGAACGATAGTTCGGTGGTACCACATCTTGCAATAGCGGAAGGCTTTTATATACGCTATTTCATAGTACTCTGGCTATTTTGTGCGTTAGTTCAGAGCATTAAGAACCGACTATGACACAGCCGCAATAAGCGGACAAGAACGAAAGTCGCATCCGACAATATGTCACGCTAATAGTTATCAAGTGAAACTAACTGGGGATTGCCTAAGTCAGAACGCCTCAAAGGCTATGAGAGCTGGTCTCTGAATATCTGATATGGCAACGGAGTTCCCATAGTAGTCCGAGCAAGTTAACGGCTTGTACATGGCGAAGGGGAACAGTCCATAACTTTAGTACAAACAAAGGAAAACGTGAGAGACGTATGAGAAATCCCGAGCAAGTATTAAACATTTTAGCTGAACACAGCAACGAGTCAGGTTACAAATACGAACGACTCTATCGTATTCTGTTCAATGAGCAGATGTTCTTAGTCGCATATCAGCGCATTCATGCAAAACCAGGCAATATGACACCCGGTACTGATGGACAGACGGAGGACGGCATGAGCATTGACAAGATACACGCATTAATAGACAGTCTCAAAAGCGAAGTCTATAGGCCTAAACCGGCAAAGAGGGTTTACATACCGAAGAAGAGCGGAAAGTTACGTCCGCTCGGTATCCCTACGTTTGCAGATAAATTAGTGCAAGAGGTAGTGAGAATGGTTCTCGAAGCCATATACGAAGGATATTTTGAACGGACTTCACATGGTTTCAGACCACACAAAAGCTGCCACACGGCACTTAAGAGTCTACAGAATAATTTCAACGGAACAAAGTGGTTCATTGAGGGAGACATAAAAGGTTTCTTTGACAATATCAACCATGGCGTGATGATAGAAATTCTGAGGGAACGCATATCTGACGAACGTTTCCTTCGGTTAATACGTAAATTTCTCAACGCTGGATATTTGGAAGAATGGCACTTCAATAGAACTTATTCGGGTACGCCTCAAGGTGGAATTATCAGTCCAATACTGGCTAATATCTACCTGGACAAGTTCGATAAGTATATGAAGAAGTATGCACAAGATTTCCATAAGGGTAAAGTTAGACACCGCAACAAGGATATCGGCAGACTGAACAATCGAGTTCACTATCTAAAGAAGAGAATGAAGGAGGTGACGGACGTTGATGAATTGGAAGCAATGCGGGAGGAAGTTCGTAATAAGCAACAGCAAATACTGACTATGCCGAGCGGTAACGATATGGATGAGAATTTCCGTAGATTGAATTATGTACGCTACGCTGATGATTTCCTTATAGGGGTCATTGGAAATAAAGCAGAGTGCGAGAAAATCAAGGCGGATGTCACACAATTTATGCAAAAGAAGCTAAAATTGGAAATGTCACAAGAAAAGACCTTGATAACCAACGCACAAGACAGTGCAAAATTTCTCGGCTATGAAATATCAGTCCGTAAAGATTACACAACGCAGAAAAATGCAAGAGGAGAAACTCGTAGACATCGTAATGGTAATGTGATACTACACGTATCACGAGAAGTAATAAAGAAGAAGTTACTGAGTCTTGAAGCCATGAATGTGAAAACACAAAATGGCAAAGAAGTGTGGAGGTCTAAAGGTAGAACATACCTGATAGACAATGAGCCACAAGACATAGTAGCACGTTTCAACACAGAAATCAGAGGATTCTACAACTACTACTCCATTGCAAACAATGCATCGGCACTTGGACGTTCATTTGGATGTATCATGAGGTTCAGTATGCTAAAGACATTTGCGCAAAAACTTAACAGTTCCGTCAGAACCATAACAGACAAGTATCGTGAAGATGATAAATTTGTGGTGTGGTATACGGACAAGAAAGGCGAACGCAAACCAAGGGTGTTTTACAATGAGGGCTTCAAGCGTATTACCGACTTGGGAACTCAAAAATGTGATAACTTGCCCTACTTGTTCAACACTCCATCTATGAGTCTGGTCGAAAGACTGACTGCAAATAAGTGTGAGTTGTGCGGAAAAGAAGGAAATGTTGTGTCACACCACGTCAGGAAACTCTCAGATTTAAGAGGCAAAACCGAATGGGAACGTAAAATGCTCAAAATGCATAGAAAATCTTTAATCGTCTGTGCAGAATGTCATAACATGATTCATGCGGAGAATAGCTAAAATGCCGTTATGGGCGGAGAGCCGTATACATGGAGACGTGTACGTACGGTTCGGAGGCAGGCTGTCGGAAACCTACCACCGTAAGGTGGCATGGCGCCGACAGCCGAGCCTAC
>NZ_JACJJL010000006.1 GCF_016899955.1 Marseilla massiliensis
GAAGCCGTCCGCAAGATTAGGGCTCCTTGAGGGCCGTCGCAGACTACGACGTTGATAGGGCGCAGGTGTAAAGGCGGCGACGCCAAAGCCGAGCGCTACTAATTGCCCGAACGTTTCGACCCGTGGTTCCTTTCCCGGCGCCCTTTGTGTGCCGGCCGGCAGGTTGCTTTCTTGTGTGCTGTGTGCCACGCATGCCGCCATAGGCCATGCGAAGGAAAACACAGGTGGCCATTGCGCCGGGGTTCCACCTCTTCCCATCCCGAACAGAGAAGTTAAGCCCGGTTGCGCCGATGGTACTGCGCTGCAATGCGGGAGAGTAGGATGCCGCCGCCTTTCATGTTGCCGCCCGCCGGGTTCATCCCCGGTCGGGCGGCATTTTTTTGTATCCCCGCCAGCGGCCTCGGCCGCGCATCCCATCCCCCAGGTCTGCCGGGGGCGGCCACGACGGCCGGATTGCTCCATTGCGCCGGCAGCCGTGCAGGCAGCGGACGCCGCCGCTGCGCGCCCTGTCGGGCAGCGGCCTGCCCCATGCGCATAGTACGTTGGGCCGGGGTGGCGTGAAAGCTCAATGCCTCCCTGCCGCCATTCCGCATGGTATCGGTTTTTTGTCTCGCCATGCCGGCCAATCTCCCCAACCCGCTTTCCCACATACCATGCTGCCGCTTCGCAGTTTTGCCACCCGCCGTCGCTTAGCAATGACAGGATTCTGTTTGCATGCTAATTTGTTGATGCCTGGATTTGATCAGAGCGACTGCACTTCTGCAGGTTAGAATCAGGGTTGGCAGTTCCGTTTGGGTTGACTGTCGGACGTGTGTACATGAGGTCACGCTTTAATGAAACCATGACAACACGGCTTAGCAATGTTGCCCGGCTGTTGGCGGCATACATGCATGACAAAGTTGCCACATATTATTATTAATGTAACACACGGCAAGCTGTAATCATTATGATTAAAATCAATATATTTGTTTTGTTGATATAATATATTCGATTGATGTGAGTTGCATCATCATCGAAACCGTATCTGAAACCTTGATTTTACATATATCAGTTAATCTGAATCTGAAATGCATGACTATGTATTTCCATCAATCCTGTTATAGAAATACCATGTGATTTTACGATAACAATTATGACAGTATTGCGTTTGCATTGTTTCCCATTACCGAGAGTATTACACAGTACCCATTTATCTGATTTTCGGGCTAAAATATTGATAATCAGGTTTGTAGGAAGTGCTAAATCTCTTAATTTTCTTCAAAAAATTTGGTGGTTAAAGCTGTTTTTTGTAATTTTGCACCCGTAAATAAATCCAGATGACATTGTAAGTTCCCGAGTGGGAATAGTCATCTAAAGAGTATTAACTGGAGAAAGCGCAGATTGATTTTCTCTTTCAGTCGCGCTGCGGGATGCACCTTTGAATCCTATCTCCATAAATTAAATGATAATGAAGAGAATAACAAAGATTGTAGTTATCGCTTTGTTAGTCCTTGTTCCTTCCGTTGCTTCAGCAGAGGATAACATTCAGGCTTCGGACTTTAATTGGGAACCTGTGATGGAGGCGATAATTCAAGTTGAGAGTAGTGGAAACCCTAATGCGAGGAGTGGAAGTTCGTGTGGCGCGATGCAGATAACCCCTATCCTGGTGAAAGAGTGCAACCAGATTCTCAAGCGTAAAAAGAGCAAGAAGCGTTTCACATTGCGTGATCGATTCAGTGTTGCTAAATCAAAGGAGATGTTCCTGTTGATACAGTCATACTTCAATCCCGGCAACAACATCGAGAAGGCCATACGTTCTTGGAATGGAGGTATGAATTACAGTGTAAAGCGAACGCAGCGTTACTTTGACAAAGTGATGAAAGCAATGAAGTGATTAATTTTAAACAATGTTGCGGCCATGACGCCCTTGCGGCGTTATGGCCGCAATTTTTTTGCAGAGTGTGAACGGCATGTTTGGTTTACAGCCTCCATCTCATGGATTGACGCGATGGGATAGTCACAATGAACTAAAAAAATGTAAAATACGGCATTCGTTCATTCATAAGATGTAACTTTGCAAGTAAAACAGATTTGTAGATGAACACTATTTCAAGATGTTTATGTGCCTGTGCCGTAGCTCTTGCGGCAAGCGCAATGGCGGCGCAGGATGTGACATACAAGCCTTTCAAGCACTATACAGACCGCGTGGCACAGTTTGCCAAGATGCCGCCCGTAGACAGTTGTGACATAGTGATGCTTGGCAACAGCCTAACCGAGTTTGGCGGCGATTGGGGAAAGCTGCTCCATTCGCCGGTTGTTGTCAATCGCGGCATTGCCGGTGATGATGCAACAGGCATATACCATAGGTTAAGCCAGATTTTGCCAGGCAGGCCGCGCGCAATATTCCTCATGGTCGGAATAAACGACATAAGCCATGGCTTGACAGCTTCACAAGTGGCCAGCGCGGTGGAGAAGGTCATTGCGGCAATAAGGCGAGAGTCGCCATCGACAAAGCTCTACGTTCAAAGCTTGTTGCCTATCAATGAGTCGTTTGGCAAGTGGAAGCTGCTTGAAGGCAAGACGGGTGCCGTGCGCGAGGTCAACAGCCTTTTGTCTGCCTATTGCAATGACAAGGGCATTGCCTATGTAGACCTGTATTCCAAGTTTGTAAGGCGTGGCACCAACACCCTTCGTCGTGAGTTGACCACAGACGGTTTGCATCTGTCGGCCCAAGGTTATAAGCTGTGGGCATTTGAATTGCGCCGCCACGTAATGCAGCTGACACGCTGACCATCAATCATTTTGCCCAATGACATCAATCCTGTCTGTGCGGAGAGTGACTTTTCCGTGCAGCCGTTTTCGTTTGTCTGCACAGTGATTCCATGATTTCGGACAGGGCATATAAATAAAATAAAGCGCAAGACATTGGTCTTGCGCTTTCACTGTGTTGCGGAGGCAGGATTCGAACATGCGACCTCCAGGTTATGAGCCTGGCGAGCTACCAACTGCTCCACTCCGCGATGTTATTTCTTAATTGCGAGTGCAAAGATACTGCTTTTTTTCTTCATGTGCAAATATTACGCCCATCTTTTTGCATTTATTTGCAAAAAACAGGTTGGTATAGCCATTTGTGGGCATTATTATTGGCGTTTCGACCAGTCTGTTGGCGTTTGTCGGCAAAAAGGCAATGCTGGTGGCGATGACAAATGAGCATCGTTTTCAAATGTGCTAATGTTTGTTTTTTATCTGGCATTTATTTGCTCAATTGAAATATAATTAATACTTTTGCACACGTCAAAGTCAATGTGCAAGACCATCAGCATTAACCCATTAAAGGAGAATTGTGTATGTCGATATTGAAGACGAGGCAGAAATTAGTGGACATTGCCCGCCAGCTTTTCGCAAAGAAGGGCATCGAAGGCACTACAATGAACGATATTGCCGTGGCTTCGGGCAAAGGGCGTCGTACGCTCTACACATACTTCAAGAGCAAGGAGGATGTATATTATGCAGTGATTGAGTCGGAGTTGGAGCGCCTGTCGGACAAACTCGACGAGGTGGCAGCAAAGAAGACAAGTCCGCAAGACAAAATCATAGAGCTGATATACACCCATCTGAGCATGATCAAAGAAACCGTTGTACGCAACGGTAATCTCCGGGCCGAGTTCTTCCGCAACATATGGATGGTCGAGAAGGTGCGCAAGAAGTTTGACGAAGACGAAATAGAGCTCTTCCGCAAGGTCTATGCCGATGGCAAGGCCGAAGGCGAGTTCGACATAGACAACATCGACCTTGTTGCCGACATCACCCATTATTGCATCAAGGGGCTTGAGGTTCCTTATATATATGGGCGTCTGGGCCACGGCATGACAGAAGAGATGAGTCGTCCGCTCGTGGCCAAGGTGGTCTACGGTGCATTGGGCAAGCGTCTTATAAAGTAAATCCCCGGCGGCACTGCCGGGCAAGCAGCCAAACAGCAAAACCAAACTTAAAAACAACATTAGATATGGGAATTTTATCAGGTAAGACAGCTTTGATTACCGGAGCTGCGCGCGGCATAGGCAAGGCCATAGCGCTCAAGTTCGCTGAAGAAGGTGCAAACATCGCATTCACAGACCTCGTTATCGATGATAACGGCAAGGCCACCGAGGCCGAGATTGCCGCCAAGGGAGTGAAAGTGAAGGGATACGCCAGCAATGCTGCCGACTTTGCACAGACCGAAGAGGTGGTTAAGCAGGTCAAGGAGGAGTTCGGCTCGATAGACATCCTTGTCAACAATGCCGGCATAACCAAAGACGGGCTCATGCTGAGAATGACCGAGGCCCAGTGGGATGCAGTCATCGCGGTCAACCTCAAGAGCGCGTTCAACTTCATCCATGCTTGTGTGCCCGTCATGATGCGCCAGCGCAAGGGCTCAATCATCAACATGGCATCGGTGGTGGGTGTGCATGGCAACGCAGGCCAGAGCAACTACGCCGCTTCCAAGGCAGGCCTCATAGCCCTTGCCAAGAGTGTAGGCCAGGAAATGGGCCCCAAGGGCATACGTGCCAACGCCATAGCCCCCGGTTTCATCGACACGGCCATGACCCAGGCTTTGCCGGACGACATACGCAAGGAGTGGATAAGCAAGATACCTTTGCGCCGTGGCGGCAACGTAGACGACATTGCCAACTGCGCAGTCTTCCTTGCATCAGACATGTCGAGCTACATCTCCGGCCAGGTAATCCAGGTTGACGGTGGAATGAACATGTAAAAAATCGAACATAGACAGTCGTAAACATCAATCCATGACTTATGGTCGTCGTTACGCACAGCTTAGCGCTTGCCACGGCGGTTGTGGGTCATGGATTGCTTTTTTTGCCCGTTAGCTGTTGCCGCAGCTTTCGTTTGTTGAGTCGGCAAACGCGGGTGTAGGCATGCTTGCCGCATCGGTGCCCTTTGCACCCTGCTGAACGTACGGGCATGGGCGCTCTGTAGGCTGCACGCGCGCATGTGATTTAGGTTTAATGAATATCCCCATTCTGCCAAATGCGAGTAGTCATGAAGGGTTAGAAGGCGTTATCGGGGAGTTATGATGAGTTGTCGCTCGCAGCGCTCGTTAATGCATCCGGCAGGCATTATCCACTAAGGCAGTTGTATGCCAGCTCCGGGCCACCGTAATGAACCCCGACTATTGTAAGCCCTCAACAACTGCCTGGCAATTTGCGCGCATTCATTTTAATTTTTTATAGATGTTTGTCTGAAAACAAACAATTATTCTTATATTTGCAACAACAAGCGCTCTGCGGCTATTGGCGATGGCCGTAGGGCAGCAAACCGATTTGAAATTTTGAAAGCATGTGGCGTTTAATGCACGGTTGTTTATTCGCCAAGGTTAAATCTATGAACTGATGCCTACTGACAATAATGCGAATGTAGGATATGATGCTCTATATGAACATTTGTTCAACCGCCATGGCAAAGCGTCTCTTCCGGCGCCGGCCGGAGAGCCAGCCGGGCTGTTGGATACAGTGAGTACTGACAAAAGGATTGTCGGGCGCCATGCACAGGCAATGTATGCATGCCCGGAAAAAGAGTTTGGTTATGAGTAATGGTAGCATTGTTGAGATGACATTGACAGCACAGCAGCAGCGTGTGCTCGACAAAGTAGACGAGTTTATGAAGGGCGATGCATCGGTCTTCATCCTATGTGGTTATGCCGGCACAGGCAAAACCACTATGGTCAAGCATATTGCCGACCATGTTTCACGGTTCCGTACCGTGGCGTTGATGGCTCCCACCGGCAGGGCCGCACGTGTGCTCAGCGAGAAGACAGGCTATGCTGCAACCACAATACACAAGGCAATATATAGCGGGGCGGCACTGCAAACCACAGAGGCAGAGGATATGGCCAATGCCAAATACCGGCTGTGTTTCCCGATAAGCAATACAAGCGAGATGGTAGTGGCCATTGTCGACGAGGCCTCCATGTTGTGTTCGCGAAAAAAGGAGCAGGAGCTGTTTGTGTTTGGCACAGACAACCTGATGGACGACCTGCTGACCTACGTGCGCCCCGCGTCGGGTGGCAAGGTCATATTTGTTGGCGACCCTATGCAGTTGCCGCCGGTGGGCGAAACTGTTTCGAATGCACTTTCAGCCGACTTTTTTGCCGGCAAGGGCCTGAAGGTGATGAGGGCCGAGCTGACCGAGGTGCTGAGACAGACGGGCGGGAGCGTGATATTGAATAACGCCATGCAGATAAGAGACCTGCTGAAGCAAGAAAAGCGCAACCGAATGGTCTTCGAAGAGCGGCAGGGCGAGGTAGAGTCGTTGCCGTCCGGCCTACTGATAGACAGGTATATGGAGGCAAGGAGTGGGGCGCCCGGAAACGACAGTGTGATAATATGTTATTCAAACAGGTCGGCTTGCGAGTACAACAAGGAAGTGCGCAGGCGGCTGTACGGTGAGGACCAACCAGCTTTGAGGGCCGGCGATGTGCTTATGGTAGTCAAAAACAATTACCTGCTCGAGCGCATGAACGGCGAGTTCGTCACCGTGCGGCACGTCGGCGAGACCGTAAGGCAGTCTGCACCTGTCTACGTCCAGGAGGGCGGCGTCAAGGTTCGTAAGGTGATAGAGATGGAGTTTGCCTACATACAGGTGCCCAATCCGCATGACGGCACGCAAGGCTGCATGTTGCTTCTGGACTTGCTCAATGACGGCAGGCCGTCTTTGGGTATAGACGAACAAAGGGCGTTGTTCATCAACTTCCGCATGCGCAATCCCAATCTCCGCCCCGGAGCGCCCGGGTTTGCAGACGCCTTGAGGCAAGACCCCTATTTCAACTGCCTTCAAGCTAAGTATGGCTATGCCGTGACAGGCCACAAATGCCAGGGCGGAGAATGGGCATGCGCTTTCGTTGATTACAGCGGGCGCACCGGGCTGAGCGACGAATGCCTGCGTTGGGCGTACACTGCGACCACACGGGCACGCCGTTACCTTGGGTTTGCCAACCTGCCCCACATCACCCCTTTTGCAAGGTTCCGCATCGAGCCGATACGGCAGTGCTCCAAGATAAGCGAGGAATGCAGGGTATTCGGCAGTGTCGACAGTTCACCTTTCCACGATGCCAATGCCCCGGTATACCTGCATGCTAAATGGATGTGCATAGACGCCAACCTGAAATTGACGCCATACAGTATAGACAGGGTGGAAAGCCGGCCATACCAAGAGATTTATTACATAACCACGCCCGACGGCATTGAGCGTTATGACATAAGGTACAAGAAGGGCGGCATCTTCCTCAAGGCGGTGCCGCAAAGTGCCACTGCCC
The DNA here is from genome assembly GCF_016899955.1 of Marseilla massiliensis. Taxonomy (GTDB): domain Bacteria; phylum Bacteroidota; class Bacteroidia; order Bacteroidales; family Bacteroidaceae; genus Prevotella; species Prevotella intestinigallinarum. The sequence continues at coordinate 7,292 of NZ_JACJJL010000006.1, forward strand.
ACAGTGTGATGGTGGGCATGCTGCTTGACGACGAGAATGCCATGCCGCTATATTTTGGCTATGAGCCCTCAGACGATACGCATGAGCAACTCTACAGCCTTGTGCGCTCAGCGTGCGACGGGCTGGGCATAGCCATGACCAACGTCGTTGAGCACAGCGAAGACTACAGCGTGGCATTTTACTTTCGCACATCGTGCAGCCACTCTTACATCAAGCTTTATGTCAACGGCTCCGGATTTGTGACTTATGCCATGCCCATGTCGCTCATGGGGGCGGCCGACAGTGAGCTTGCCGCATTGATAGAGGAAATAAAACTTCATTTTGAATAGCCATGGCAACAGTTAAAGACATAACGGCAATGTGCAAGGCGGGCGACGTGGCCAAGGCCTACCAACAGGCCAAGGCCGACCTTGGCGAGGCGCCGCAAGACGTTTGGGCACAGCGTGAGATGGGGTGGGCATTGTATTACTTGCTCAAAACGGACTTGGATAACAACGACCGCGGCGGATTCTTGGCACACGCCGAAGAGCTTGCGGGCCTGGATTTGCTGACCACATCGGGCGACGCTATGATGTTCAGCAACGTGTTGTGGAAAATGGCCGAGTTTGCCAAGACCGTGGCCCCGGGCTCATTGCATGAGATGGACAGCCTGTTTGGCCTTGTCGGCAAGTACACCTTTGCTCCGTCGAAAGGATATTCCTGCCTGCTGAAGTCGTGCTTGCGCCTTGGCCAATGGGAGCGCCTGGCCGATTTCATTGAGTGGTGGAACCTTGACAACCTGCAGCCCGACGACTTCGAGCAGTATAGATTGGAAAACGGAAAGAAAGCCATGTCGTTGGCCGAACAGGCCTACATAGGATATGCCAAGGCGTTGCTGCGCAAGGGAGACGTTGGCCGCATAAGCGCCTTCCGGCCTAAGATAGAGAAGCTGACCGAAGACTTTCCCGACATGATGTACCCCGGCTACTTCTGCGGCAAGCTCATGCTTGCCACCGGGGCGGCAAGGGATGACGCGCTGACTGTGGTGATGCCTTTTGCCAGAAAGAAGCAGTCGGAGTTTTGGATATGGCAGTTGTTGGCCGAGGTGTATTGCGACGACACGGAAAAATGCATGGCCTGCCTGTTGCGTGCTGTTCACTGCAAGGCCCAGGAGTCGTTTCTTGGCAAGGTCAGGGTTCGGCTGGCGTCGGCATATCTGTCGCTCAACGACTACGGGCGGGCAAAGTATCACATAGAGAAAACTGCAGGGTGTTACACCCGGCAGGGGTGGCGGCTGCCCTACGAAGTGCAAGACTGGCTTAGGGCGCCGTGGATGCAAACCGCCGTCGCCGACAGCAGCGACGGGCTGGACTACAAGCTTATGACAGACGCCATGCTGTCTTATGGTACAAACGAGAGTGTGGCTGTCGTTACTCATGTCGACATCGCAGCCCGCCGCGCAGCCATTGTATATGGCGAGAAGAAACGCATGGTGGTGACGTTGCGCGACTTGAAAGCCCGGGTTGCCGAAGGAACTCTGCTCACACTCAACTGGGTGGCCAGTCCCGACGGCAAGGCAAGCGTTGTCGGTTCGAGGCTGTTGGACGCGGCCGGGTTTGGTGGCAACGGATACATCAAACTGGTCAGTGGCAACATACGCAAGCCAGCCGACAAGCCCTTTGCCTTTATCGAAGGGCAGGGGGTGAGGTGTTTCATCACCCCGGCGACCGTCCGGAAGCACTGTCTGGCTGGCAACGAGTCTGCAACGGCCATAGCCGTGTATGATTATAACAAAAAGCGCGACGAGTGGTCTTGGCGGTGTGCGTCGCTAAAATGCAAGAGCCAATAGGCGTCGGTGCATTGTGCCAAGCCAGCTTCGGCCGGTTCCTGCAGTCTGTTGCCTGTGTTGGTGGTGGCGCGCAGCCTTGCCGGTGGCGTTCACGTGTTGTCGTGATGCCGTTGCATCGGCAGTCGGCCCGGCTGCCGTCAGCCGGACAGAAGTGTTTGGGAAGCGTGGCGTTGACAAGGCTACATACTGCTTGCGGCGCTACCACCATGTCGGGGTGGTTCGGGCCCTGCTTGCTTCGGTGGCCCAAATAATGGGCCGATGCAATGATATTCTCGCGAAAAAAGAGTAATTTTGCATGGAAAACGAGCCATGCGGTGCAGGCTTGTCGCCCTACGGTGGCTTGTGTGTGCCCTCAGGCCCATGCCGCAGCTTGATGTAGGCGCCATTGCCGCGGGCTGTCGGCACGGCAGGCCGGATGCCGGCATAAACATTTCAAGACAAAGATAAAATGCAAGTACTTTACGAAGACAATCATATCATCATAGTAAACAAGGCTCCGGGCGAGATAGTCCAGGGCGACAAGACAGGCGACCGCACGCTGGCCGACGACGTCAAGGCCTACATCAAGGAAAAATACGCCAAGCCGGGGCAGGTGTTCCTTGGCGTGGCCCACAGGCTCGACAGGCCCGTGGGGGGCGTGGTGGTGTTTGCACGCACGTCGAAGGCCCTGTCGCGGCTCAACGGCATGTTCCGCGACGGCGACGTCCACAAGACGTATTGGGCCATAGTGAGGCAGGCGCCGCGCCAGGCCGAGGCCACGCTCACCCACTGGCTTGTGCGCAATGAGCGCCAGAACAAGAGCTACGCCCACGACCGCGAGGTGGCAGGGGCCAAGCAAGCCGTGCTGCGCTACAAGACCATAGGGCGGGGCGACAACTACTCGTTGCTCGAAGTGACTCTCCTTACAGGCCGCCACCACCAGATACGCTGCCAGCTCGCGGCCATGGGCTGCCCCATAAAGGGCGACCTTAAGTATGGGGCTCCGCGCAGCAACCCCGACGGCAGCATCTCGCTCCTGGCCCGCCGGGTGGAGTTTGTGCATCCGGTGAGCCGTGAGCGCATAGTGGTCGAGGCCCCGTTGCCTGCCGACAGGCTTTGGCGCGAGCTTGTCGCGGGGGCCGTCGAGGGGTAGCTCTTGCTCGGGGCATAACCTCAGTCGGTAATGAAAACAAACATCCGGCGGTCGGCCTTCAGTGGTTAAAGCTGTGCTGTCCATGCCTTTTCGTATCGTCGTTTTTGCGTTACGCAGCGTTTTTCTGCCCAAGGCTTACGGTGTGTAAGCCATGGAGCTTGCTGTCGTAGCCTTTAATGTTGGCGTGAGTTTGATATGATTCAATATGAATAAGTAGGTGTTCAAAATTAATTGCCATCAAATTGTGCGCTATTTCGGAGATGCATGCCAAAGTCCTAAGAGAGAGCGTAGCGGGCTACGCTCTCTCTTAGGACTTTGGCATGCGGCCCGAAAGGGCTCACAAGATGGTGGCAAAGATATAGCGGACAACTGCAAGGTCTATTGTATCGGTTAATTTTGAACAGCTACTTATGCTTTGCAACATTACAATGCCTTTTTGGGCTGTAATGACAGCGGCGGCCGCTTTGTCAGGCTTGCAAAGCATTCCATTGCAAGGGACGGACTGCTTCTCCAAGCTCTTTTTTTGATGTGAAAGTGTTTGCTTTCGATATTTTTCCTTACCTTTGTAAATACAAACGGCGGCACCATACAATCGGAATCAGGCATCTTGTCATTTCGTCCGGTTTGCTGTGACCGGCGCTTTGAAAGCACGTAACACCTTATAAGTGTGAATAAGCAAATGAAAAGGTTATTGTACTGGATATTGGGCATCCTGCTGTTTCCCGTGGTGCTTTTCATTGTTCTGGCGGTTTTGCTTTACATACCGCCGGTTCAGAACTGGGCCGTACAGACCGTAGTGTCGTCGGCATCGGAAGCCACGGGCATGGACATCAGCGTGCGCCGCGTGTCGCTGGTGTTTCCGCTCGACATTGGTGTCGATGGATTCAGGATGACCCAGCGCAACGACTCGTTGCCGCAGGTGCGCGACACAATTGCCGACGTGGGCCGCCTGGTGGTCGACGTAGGCCTTGGCCAGTTGCTTCGCAGCAGGCTGACGGTCGACGCCCTCGAGCTCACCGACGCCCATGTCAACACGGCCGGTTTCATAGCTACCACCCGCGTGCGCGGCCGCATAGGGCGGCTTAGCCTTCACAGCCGCGGCATCGACCTCCGATCGGGAACGGCCGAGGTCAACGATGCCAGGCTCGCCGATGCCGATGTGGTGGTGGAGCTGTGTGACACGGTGGTTCCCCCCGACACCGCGTCGGCCCCCACGCCATGGCGCATTAACGTAGACCGGCTGGCCATAGAGCGCACCGCCGTGGCAATACACACGCCGGGCGACACCATCAGCGTAAGGGCGCGCACCGAAAGGCTCACCGCCGCCGCCGCCGTAATAGACCTTGAGCGTGGCCGCTATACCGTGGGCACGATAGAGTGGGCAGGCGGCACGGTGGCGTTCGACAACAACTTCGCCCCGCGTGCCGACGGCCTTGACCCCAACCACATAGCCCTGAGCGGCATAGCCATAGGCATTGACTCTGTGTTCTACGAGTCGCCGCAGACACGGCTCAACCTGCGTTATTGCCGCATGGACGAGAAGAGCGGCATAAGGCTTTCCGACCTGAAGGGCCGAGTGCTCATGGACTCCGTGCGCCTGAGCCTGCCTTCGCTATCGTTGCGCACGACCGACTCCGACCTCAGGGCCGAGGCGTCGGTGGACTTCAGCGCCATGGACGAGCGCAACCCGGGCAAGATAGACCTGCGCTTGCTGGCCTCGGTGGGCAAGCAAGACATCATGCGCTTTGCCGGAGGGCTGCCGGGGCAGTTTGTCAGGGCATACCCCGACAGGCCGCTTACGGTGCGTGCCACAGTGAGCGGCACCGTGGGCGACCTTGACATTGCCGGCATAGATGTCAGTCTGCCCACTGCCTTCAGGCTGTCGGCGTCGGGCAAGGCTCACAATGTGACCTCCGCCAACCGCCTGCGTGCCGACGTCAGGCTCACCGGGCGTACGGAAAACCTGGCCTTCGTCACAGCTTTGGCCGGGCCCCAACCGGCCTTCCGCATACCCCGTGGCATAGCTATTGATGGGCATGCCACCGTAGACGGCAACGCTTATTCGGCAAGGTTGTCGGCGCGCGAGGGCGCCGGGCGGCTGACGGTCGACGGCCGTTTCAATGCTGCCACCACCGCCTATGAGGCCCGTCTGGCCGTGAACGGTCTCAATGTGAGCCATTTCCTGCCGCAAGACTCTGCTTTCACCGTATCGTGCAGGGCCGAGGCTGCCGGCCGGGGGCTCGACTTCCTGTCGCCGTCGAGCCGGTTGCGCGCCAAGCTGGTTGTAGATACGCTGGCATACGGATCGCTCGGGGTGGGGCGGCTTGAGGCTGGCGCCACGCTCAGCGGCGGCAAGGGGCACGTCAGCGTGGCCGGCACCAATGCCCTGTTCGACGGCAGCGTCGATGTTTACGCGCTGCTCAACCGCCGCAAGGTGCAGACCACGCTCGTGGCCGACCTGCGCAATGCCGACCTATACCGCATGCACTTGACAGGGCAACCCCTTTCCACCGGCATCTGCGCACACCTCGATTTCGCGTCGAACCTGCGCCAGACGCACATGCTCAAGGGCTCTGTGGCCGACATAAGGATAGAGAGCGGCAAGATGAAGTTCCACCCCACAGACATCAATGTCGACCTGTCTACAAGCCCCGACACCACGTGGGCCATGGTAAGCAGCGGCAGCCTCGACCTGAGGCTGGCGGCGCGAGGCGGCTATGAGGCCATCATGAAGCACGTGGGGCGCATCATGGCCGAGGCCGAGCGGCAGCGCAAGGACAAGGTGATAGACCAAGACAGGCTCACGCAACTGCTGCCTTACCTGCAGCTGAGGCTGGCCAGCCGCGACGGCAACCCGTTTGCCAACTTCCTCAAGACCAAGGGCGTGGTGTTCGACGACCTCTTCCTAAGCCTCAACTCGTCGCCCGAGCGGGGCCTCAACGGCAACATGCACCTCTATTCGCTCGTGTCCGACAGCACCATGATAGACACCGTGAGGTTCTACGTGGCGCAAGACTCGGCCTCGCGGCTGCGCTTCGTGGGGCGCGTACAAAACCGCAAGGACAACCCGCAGCTGGCTTTCACCACTCTTCTCAACGGCTATTACTTCGAGACCGAGGCAGGGCTCGACGTCAAGTTTTACGACGCTGCCGACAGCCTGGGGGCGTATCTCGGGGCGAGGGCCGAGATGTGTGACAGCGGAATCAATGTGCGCCTCACGCCCGACAAGCCAGTGCTGGGATACAAGGAGTTCACCCTGAACACCGACAATTACATATTCCTGGGCCGCGACAGGAGGGTGCATGCGCGCGTCGACCTCATTGCCGACGACTATACGGGCGTGAAGATTTACACGGAAGACAGCAATCCCGATGTGCTTCAAGACTTGACGGTCAGTCTCAACAAGTTCGACTTAGGCAAGATTACGGCGGTCTTGCCGTTCGCACCGAGCATAGGGGGGCTGCTCTTCGGCGATTTCCACATCATACAAGACAAGGAAGAGAAGCTGACGGTAATGTCCGACCTGACCGTAAACGACTTTTCGTATGAGCATAGCTACATAGGCAACGTGGGAAGTGAGTTTGCCTATCTCATGCGCGACTCCGGGTCGCACTTCGTTGGCGCACGCCTGAGCCACAACGACGCCGAGGTGGGCCTGCTGCGGGGCAAGTACACCGATGCAGACGGGGGCCGCATCGAGGCCACATTCAACATGAAGCGCCTGCCGCTGGCGCTGGCCAACGGCTTCATACCCGACCAGATAATAGCCCTGTCGGGATATGCCGACGGCGAGCTGACGGTAAACGGGGGGCTTGACAAGCCGCAGATAGACGGCGAGATATACCTCGACTCGTCGTACATCACGAGCGTTCCCTACGGCCTTAAGCTGCGCATGGACAACGATCCGGTGCGCATCGTGGGCAGCAACCTGCTTTTCGAGAACTTCACGCTGTACTCACACAACGACAACCCGCTCAACATCTACGGCAACGTCGACTTCTCCGACCCCTCACGGATGACGCTCGACATGCAGATGAGGGCTCGCAACTACCAGCTTATCAACGCCAGGAAGCGCCCGAGCTCGGTGGCTTACGGCAAGGCCTTTGTCAATTTCAACGGCCGCATGAACGGGGCTCTCGACAGGTTGAGCATGAGGGGGCAGCTCGACGTGCTCGGGACGACCGACCTGACGTATGTGCTGAAAGACTCGCCCCTAAGCTCCGACGACCGCTTGAGCGAGCTTGTGACGTTTACCGACTTCCGCGACACGACCAAGGTTGTGAAGAGCAACGCCCCGCAAATGGGCGGGCTCGACATGGAGCTGATGCTCAACATAGAGCAGGGAGCGCGCATCATGTGTGCGCTCAACGCCGACCAGTCTAACTACGTCAACCTCGAGGGAGGCGGCGAGCTGCGCCTCGTTTACAACGACATAGACAACTTCCAGCTCTACGGGCGCTACACGCTCAACGAGGGAGAGATGAAGTACGCCCTGCCGATAATCCCGTTAAAGACCTTCCACATACAGCAGGGCAGCTACATCGAGTTCAACGGCAATGTGATGAACCCGCGACTGAACATTGCCGCCACCGAGCAGGTGAAGGCAAACGTGCCGTCGGAGTCGGGCAGCAGCCGCACTGTGCTGTTCGACTGCGGCGTGAAGGTGACCAAGACGCTGCAGGACATGGGCCTGGAGTTTACCCTCGACGCCCCCGAAGACATGACATTGAAAAACGAACTGGCGGCCATGAGCGTGGAGCAGAGGGGGAAGATTGCCGTCACGATGCTCACCACGGGCATGTACCTGGCCGATGGCAACACAGGGGGCTTCTCGATGAACAATGCGCTCAACTCGTTTTTGCAGAGCGAGATAAACAGCATCACCAACAGCGCCATGCAGTCTATTGACATGAGCGTGGGCATGGACCAGAGCTCCGACGCCTCGGGCAACACCCGCACCGACTACTCTTTCAAGTTTGCAAAGCGCTTCTGGAACAACCGTTTCAGCTTCATCATTGGCGGCAAGGTGTCGTCGGGCTCCGACAATGCGGCGTCAGGCACCCAGAACGAGGCGTTCATCGACAACGTGTCGCTTGAGTACAGGCTCGACCAGACGGCCCAGCGCTATGTAAGGCTGTTCTATAACAAGAACGCCAACGACCTGCTTGAAGGCGAGATCACGGAGTATGGCGCCGGTTTCGTATGGAGAAAGAAGATGGCAAGCCTAAGCGAGCTGTTCGACTTGCGCAGCAAGAAGCGCAAGCAACGCGAGAGGGCGGAACAAGATTCGATTAAAAGCAATGAGAAAGACTATTGACATACTGCTGTCGGCTGTGGCACTCTGGGCGCTTGCCTCGTGCTCCACGACCAGCAACCTGCCCGACGACGATATGCTGTATACGGGCATGAAGAAGACGCAATACGTCGTGGCAGACTCTGATGCCAACTTTGACAACGTGAAAGACGAGGTCGAGGCGGCCCTGGCATGCAAGCCCAACGGCTCCTTGCTGGGCAGTCCTTACTACCGGTCGCCGCTACAGATAAAGCTTGCCGTGTTCAACAAGTATGCCAACGCCGACTCGAAGTTCGGGCGCTGGATGCGCGACAAGTTTGGCTCGGCGCCCGTGTTGCTCAGCTATGTGGCCCCCGAGACGCGCGCCCTCGTTGCCAAGAACCTGCTCAGGGCCAACGGTTACTTTGACGCGCAGGTGGCCTACGGCATCATTCCACAAAAGAACCCAAAGAAAGCCAAGCTCAGCTACATTGTCACCCCGGGCAAGCTGTACACCATCGACACAGTAAAGTATGTGGGCTACGAGCCGGCGGCCGACAGCCTGATACACGCCACGGCCGCGCAGAGCGGCCTGAAGCCCGGCAAGCCGTTCACCACCGCGGCCCTCGATGCCGAGCGCAGCAGGCTGGCCACGCTGTTCCGCAACAACGGCTATTATTTTTACAGCGCGGGCCACGCCGTGTTCGTGGCCGACTCGGTGTCCAATCCCGGCAAGGTTGAGGTGCATGTGCAGCCGGCGGGGGGCATGCCCGAGCTGGCCAAGCGCAAGTGGTACCTGGGCCGTCTGCGCGTCAACCTCAGGCGCGACATGGGTGAGCAGCTCACCGACTCGTTCGTTCACCGCTACCTGTCCATCTATTTTGCCGGCCGCAGTGTGGGCAAGAAAATACCCATACGCCCGGGGGCAGTGCTGCGCGACGTAAAGCTGAGGCCGCGGCAGCTGTTCAGCCAGGATGCCTACATGGAGTCGGCCAACAACGTCAACAGCCTCGGCCTGTTCAGCCTGGCCGACTTCTCGTTTGCACCACGCGACACTACAGCCAACTGCGACACGCTCGACATGACGCTCAACTGCGTGCTCGACAAGCCCTACGACGGCTCGATAGAGGCCAACTACTCGCTGAAGAGCAACGACCGAACAGGCCCGGGCCTCGTGCTTGGGCTTACCAAGCGCAACGCCTTCCGCGGGGCAGAGAAGCTCACGGTAAACCTCAAGGGCTCATACGAGTGGCAGACGGGCAGGAAGGTGGACGGCAACAGCTCTAAAATCAACTCCTACGAGTATGGCGCCGACGTGTCGATAGAGTATCCGAGGCTCGAGACGCCGTTCAAGCTGTTCAGGCGCCACCGCTTTGCGTCGACGCCCTCGACGCTGTTCTCGCTCTCTGGCAATGTGCTCAACCGCGCCGACTATTTCAAGATGCTCACCGTCACAGGGGCGGTGACGTACAAGTTCCAGACTTCGCCCAACTCGATGCACGAGTTCAGCCCCTTCCTGCTCGACTACACCATGCTGAACCACACCACCGAGGCGTTCGACTCTATCATGGATGCCAATCCTGCGATATACGTGTCGATGCGCAATCAGTTTGTGCCGAAGATAAAGTACACGTACACTTACACCAGCCCTGCGTCATACCGCAACCCCGTGGCATGGGAGCTTAGCCTCACCGAGTCGGGCAACCTGCTCTCGCTGGGCTACATGGCTGCCGGCAAGAAGTTTAACGACAAGGAGAAAGACCTGTTCGGAAATCCGTTTGCACAGTTTGTCAAGGTCAGCACCTCGCTGCGCAAGACGTGGTCGCTGGGATACAAGTCGCAGCTCGTGGGCCACGTGGCCGCCGGCGTGCTCTATGCTTACGGCAATTCCGAGCGCGGCCCTTACAGCGAACAGTTCTACGTGGGAGGCGCCAACAGCATCAGGGCGTTCACCATACGCAGCATCGGGCCGGGCAAATATGTTGCCCCTTCGTCCACGTATTCATACCTCGACCAGACCGGCGACATAAAGCTCGAGATGAACCTTGAGTACCGTTTCAACATCTTCGGGAGCCTGTATGGGGCTCTGTTTTTCGACGCTGGCAACATCTGGCTGATGAAGAAAGACGAAAACCGCCCCGACGCCGAGTTCCGCTTCGACACCTTCTGGCGCCAGCTGGCCACCGGCACGGGCCTCGGCGTGCGCTACGACCTCGATTTCTTCGTGCTGCGGCTCGACCTTGGCATAGCCCTCCACGTGCCTTACGACACCGGCAAGAGCGGCTATTACAACATTCCGAAGTTTTCCGACGGGCTCGGGGTGCACTTTGCCATAGGCTATCCGTTCTGAGCGGCAAGCCCGCTTTGTCAGCATTATTTGCCGGAAAAAGCCACCTGCCTACCGGCTCAAACAGTTGCCGTGGCGTCGCTTGGGCCCCGTTGGCAGCCGCCTGAGGCCGTCGGGCAGGGCAAAACGGCAAGGATTGAAAAGCCAAACGACCCGTTCGGCTCTCCCCTGTGACGTCTTCGGGCGCGGCAATTGCCGCTGCTGCCGTCGCAACGCCCTTTGGCAGAGGACGTTGCGCTACGTGTTCCGAGAGCGGCGTATTTGCCGCCGAGATGGCGGAAGCCGGCGTCCGCTTCATTCTCACGGGGCATGTTGTAAACAATATTCACACCTGCGGGCCACGGCAACGGGGCGGGTGGGGCCGTGTGCGCGGGGCCCGGCTGCCACCGCATTGGGCTCCCTGCGCCCGGCCGCCATGCCGCCTGCTGTTTGTTTTTTGCATTGCTGGCATGCCTCACCGGCGCTTCCGCCATGCCTGAGGCATCCGGCGTGACGCTTGCCGACGGCGTGGCGGGCTGCACCTTCGCCGCGGCCGGCGGCCAATATGCCGGCAGTTGCATGCCATCGCCTTGCGCCCCGGCGTCATTCTGGGGTTAAATAATATTAACTATGCGGCCGCATTGCTCCACTCTCAACTATATTTGTTACTTTTGCATATACTAAGCATCAAACTTAAACAACTATAAATAACACCAAATATAAAAGATTATGAAACCAACATTGTTACTCCTGGCCGCCGGCATGGGCAGCCGCTACGGAGGGCTCAAGCAGCTCGACGGACTCGGCCCCAACGGCGAGACCATAATGGACTACTCTATCTACGATGCCATCAAGGCCGGATTCGGCAAGATTGTCTTCGTCATCCGCAAAGACTTTGAGCAGGATTTCCGCGAGAAAATACTGAGCAAGTATGAGGGTCACGTGCCGGCAGAGTTGTGCTTCCAGAGCCTCGACGCACTGCCCGAGGGCTTCAGCTGCCCCGAAGGGCGCGTAAAGCCGTGGGGAACCAACCATGCCGTGCTCATGGCCAAGGACGTAATACACGAGCCGTTCTGCGTAATCAACTGCGACGACTTCTACAACCGCGACGCATTCATGGTCATTGGCAAGTTCCTTTCCGACCTGCCCGAGGGCAGCAAGAACGCCTATGCCATGGTGGGATTCCGCGTTGGCAACACCCTTTCGGAAAACGGCACCGTGGCACGAGGCATTTGCTCGAAGGACGACAAGGGCAACCTGACCACCGTGGTTGAGCGTACGGAGATCATGCGCGTAGACGGCCCGATATGCTATAAGGACGAACAGGGCGCCTGGGTGCCCGTCGAGGACAACACTCCCGTGTCGATGAACATGTGGGGCTTCACTCCCGACTATTTCGAGCACAGCGAGGCATACTTCAAGGAGTTCCTGGCCGACCCGAAGAACATGGCCAACCCCAAGGCCGAGTTCTTCATTCCGCTGATGGTCAACAAGCTCATCAACGAGCAGACGGCCACGGTCAAGGTGCTCGACACTACGAGCAAGTGGTTCGGAGTTACTTACTCTGCCGACCGCCAAGGAGTGGTAGACAAGATACAGAGCCTCATCGACGAGGGCGTTTACCCCGCCAAGCTCTTCTGAACTTTGTTCTTAGGTTTTAATCGTAACACGCCCATGGAGCCCAGCGCAACGCCGCAAGTGCCCCGGGGCGTGTTTTTTTGTTTGCTTTCGGCTTGGGCGCTGTTGTAAGTTTGGGCCAGAAAGCACTTGTGCCCGCGTGCGGCGTTAGTCCCGGGCTGTCTGCGTGGCACAAGCAAATTCGCTGTGTCGCCTCCCGTGATGCTGTCCGTCAATGCCGAAAGCTCATGGGGCTGCGTCGGGGCAAGGCGCCGGGCAAGGCGCGGCGGTGATGATGCGGGCGTTTGGGTAGCAAGACAACGGCGCCGAACCAGGCGCCAGGCTGTCTGTCGACCGGCGGTGGTTAAAAATAATTAGCATTTTTTTAGGCCATAAAACGAAAAAGTATTACCTTTGCGCCCGAATTGGTTCCGGCGCCGATACCTCGCGCCCCGGATTAAAAGGGAATCGGGTGGAACTCCCGGACAGTCCCGCTGCTGTGAAGCTCCGCTTACGTTCTGAAAGGAAACTCAACGCCACTGGCCTTTACTTGTGTAAAGTTCGGGAAGGTTTCAGAAACAGGAGTCAGTCAGAAGACCTGCCATTCGGTTAAGGCTGTTCCGGCCCGTGGGTTGGCCTGACAAGTATGTTGTTAATATAATAAGGATGATTAGAAAGGTTTTAGTAGCCAACCGTGGCGAGATAGCGGTACGTGTCATGCGCTCGTGCCGTGAGATGGGATTGCGCACGGTGGCTGTGTTCTCGGAGGTGGACCGCACCTCCCGTCACGTGATGTATGCCGACGAAGCCTATTGCATAGGCCCGGCAGAGTCGCACGAGAGTTATCTTAACATCGAAAAGATTATCGCCGTAGCCAAGCATTGCAAGGCCGACGCCATACATCCCGGCTACGGCTTCCTGTCGGAAAACGCCGACTTTGTGCGCCGTTGTGACGCCGAGGGCATCATCTTCATCGGCCCCACCGCCGAGACCATGGAGGAAATGGGCGACAAAATTGCCGCACGGAAGCGCATGATGGCCGCCGGCGTGCCTGTGGTGCCCGGAACCACCGAGCCGTTGGGCAGCGCCGACGAGGCTTTGCGCACCTGCCGGGAAATAGGTTACCCCGTGATGCTCAAGGCATCTATGGGAGGCGGGGGCAAGGGCATGCGCCTCATACACAGCGACGACGAGGTGAAGGAGGCCTATGATGCCGCCCGCTCCGAGTCGCTGTCGTCGTTTGGCGACGACACAGTATACCTCGAGAAGTTCGTCGAAGAGCCCCACCACATCGAATTCCAGATACTCGGCGACTCGTATGGCAACGTTGTGCACCTCTTCGACCGCGAGTGCTCGGTGCAGCGCCGCAACCAGAAGATTGTCGAAGAGAGCCCGTCGCCGTTCCTCACGCCCGAGCTGAGGCGCGAGATGGGCGCCAAGGCGGTGGCGGCAGCCAAGGCCGTCGGCTACAGGGGGGCCGGCACGATAGAGTTTCTGGTTGACAAGTACCGCCACTTCTACTTCCTCGAGATGAACACACGCCTGCAGGTGGAGCACCCCATAACCGAAGAGGTGATGGGCGTCGACCTCGTCAAGGAGCAGCTGCGTGTGGCCGACGGCGAGAAGTTGCGCTTCCGCCAGGACGAACTCTTCCAGCGCGGCCACGCCATCGAGTGCCGCATCTGCGCCGAAGACACCGAAAACGGCTTCATGCCGTGCCCCGGCGTCATCCGCCAGCTTACAGAGCCCAACGGCATTGGCGTGAGGATAGACAGCTATGTGTACGAGGGCTACGAGATACCGCTGTACTACGACCCTATGATAGGCAAGCTGATAGTGTGGGCCGTCACCCGCCAGTATGCCATAGAGCGCATGAGGCGAGTGCTGTATGAGTTTAAGATAACGGGCCTGAAGACAAACATAAGCTACCTGCGGCGCATAATGTACGCCCCGGCTTTTGTCAAGGGCGAGTATGACACGTCGTTTCTTGAAAAATATTCACGTTCGTTGCAGCGTCCCAACGGCGGCAACGAGGAGATAGAGAACATGGCCATGGTTGCCGCCTACGTCGACTATCTGTTCAACCTTGATGAAAACACGCCCGTGCGGACGGTCGACTCGCGGCCCATCAGCCGCTGGCGCGAGTTCGGGTTGCAGAAAGGTGTGCTAAGGATATAACAGCGGCTGCAAGCCGTGGCCGGCGGTGCTGTAGGCGCGCCGGCCGGTGTGCGGGCCCTCGTTGGGCCCCCGGGCCATTGCCCCCGGGCAGGGCCGGGCATTACGGTGGCCCGCCTGCACGTTGGCCTATTAACCGTTTTAACTTAATAAGAAAATATGGAGATACACATAGGAGACCGTGTCGCCGACGTGACACTGGTCAGCAAGGAAGGCAACAGGGTGGAGCTTACCATCGACGGCAAGCCGGTCGTGGTTGACATAGTGATGGCCGAAAACGGCAGTTGCTCCATCCTTCACGACGGAAACTCGTACAACGCCGAGCTCATAAGGGGCGAGGGTGGCAAGAGTTACGATGTAAACATGTTCTACCGCTCATACCATGTGGATGTGGTAGACACGCAGGCAAAGTACCTGCACCTGCGCAAAGACTCGTCGGAGCGCCAGTCGGACAAGATTGTGGCCCCCATGCCGGGCAAGGTTGTCAGCATACCCGTGGCCGTGGGCGACAGGCTCAAGGCCGGCGACATAGCCGTGGTGCTCGAGGCAATGAAGATGCAGAGCAACTACAAGGTGAACTCCGACTGCACCGTGCGCAGCATATTGGTGGCCGAGGGCGACTCGGTACAGGATAACCAGACGTTGATTGAATTGGACTTAAGCAAGGAAGAATGAACAGAGAAGAAGTATATGCCCGGTTTGAGGAACTGGACAAGAGGGCTGCCCAGGGTGGCGGGCTCGACAAGATTGAGAAGCAGCACGCTTCTGGAAGGATGACGGCGCGTGAGCGCATCGACATGTTGCTCGACAAGGGCACGTTTTGCGAGGTGGACAAGTTTGTGAACCACCGCTGCACCCGCTTCGGAATGGACAAAAAGCAGATACCGGGCGACGGCGTGGTGTGCGGCTACGGAAAGATTGACGGGCGCATGGTGTTTGTCTATGCCTACGACTTCACCGTGCACGGAGGGTCGCTCAGTGAGACCAACGCCGCCAAGATTGTCAAGGTGCAGCAGATGGCGCTGAAGACCGGGGCGCCCATCATCGGCCTGAACGACTCGGGCGGCGCACGCATACAGGAAGGCGTCAGCAGCCTGGCGGGGTTCGCTTCGATATTCTATCAGAACACCATGGCGTCGGGCGTCATACCGCAGCTCACGGCCATACTCGGCCCGTGTGCCGGAGGCGCTTGCTATTCGCCTGCCCTGACCGACTTCATTTTCATGGTCGACGAGAAGAGCCACATGTTTATCACGGGCCCCGACGTGGTGAAGGCTGTGACCAACGAGGAGGTGGACAAAGAGACTTTGGGCGGCGCCTACACCCACAGCAACAAGAGCGGGGTGGCCCACTTCATGTATTCGTCGGAGGAACAGACGCTCATGGAGATGCGCGAGCTGCTCAGTTTCCTGCCTTCCAACAACATGGAAGACGCCCCTGTGGCGCAGTGCACCGACGACGTGAACCGCAAGGTGGAGAGCCTGCAGACCGTCGTGCCCGAAGACCCCAACCAGCCTTACGACATCAAGGACGTGATAGAGCCGGTGGTAGACGACAACTATTTCTTCGAGGTCATGCCGCACTTTGCTAAGAACATCGTGGTGGGCTTCGCACGGCTGGCAGGCCAGACCGTGGGCATCGTTGCCAACCAGCCAGCCTTCCTTGCCGGAGTGCTCGACATCGACTCTTCCGACAAGGCCGCGCGCTTCATACGCTTCTGCGACTGTTTCAACATCCCGCTCGTTACCATAGAAGACGTGCCCGGTTTCCTGCCCGGTACGGTGCAGGAGCACGGAGGCATCATACGCCACGGGGCCAAGATTGTTTATGCCTATGCCGAGGCAACGGTGCCCAAGGTCACCCTGATTACACGCAAGGCTTACGGCGGGGCCTACATCGTGATGTCGAGCAAGAACACCGGCGCCGACGTGTGCATGGCATGGCCACAGGCCGAGATTGCCGTCATGGGGGCCTCGGGGGCTGTGAACATTCTCTACCGCAAGGCGTCGGCAGAAGAGAAGGCCGCCGCCGCCGCTGCCTACGAGGAGGAGTTTTCCAACCCGTACCGCACGGCTGAGCGGGGGCTCATCGACGAGGTCATCATGCCTCGCGACACGCGCCGCAAGCTGATATGCGCCCTCGAGATGTGCCGCAACAAAAACCAGAGCAACCCGCCGAAGAAACACGGCAACATGCCGCTGTAGCAGCAGCGCCGGCATATGCTTGTGCACGGGCCGCCATGCCACCGCCTCAAGGTGGCCGGGCGGCCCGTGTTGTAATGGCTTGGGGCATGTGGCAGGCGACTGATTTTGTCGTAATTTGTTACCATGTGGCCCCGTCGCTGCAACAGCCTGGCACACAGCGCGTTGGCGCATGGGCGTGGCGGCGCTGCAAAACGGCCCCGATAGCCCTGCCAAACGGGCCGTCCGGGCAGCCCGAACGGCCCGTTTGGCAGAGCGATGCCGCCGCCGCGGCCCGGCCGCGCAGGCATTGTCGTGATTTGCGCCTTGTCCGGCTCCGGCCGGCTTTTGCCGCGCCATCCTGCCCGCCGGCATATTTTAATGCCGCTGATGACGTTTTTTGCCAATAAATAAGTATCTTTGCAGCTGTTATGCTTAAAGATTTGTTATCGCCTGCCGAATGCGGCATGCTGCGCTCACTTATAGACGGCGCACACAATATAGTGATTTGTTGCCACGTCAACCCCGACGGCGACGCCATAGGGGCGAGCTTGGGCTGGGCCGAATACCTGAAGACGCTCGGCAAGGAGCCCGCCATAGTGGTGCCCGACCAGTTTCCCGACTTCCTGCAATGGATGCCGGGCACGGACACCATAGTGCGTTACGACAGGCGCAAGGACGAGGCCGACGCCCTGTTTGCCGGTTCCGACCTGGTGTTCTGCCTTGATTTCAACCAGCCTTCGCGCACCGACGCCATGGCCGACGCCCTTGTGGGGGCTGCCGCGCCAAAGGTGATGTTCGACCATCACCTGGCTCCCGACATGCCCGGATGCTCACTCATGGTGTCGCGCACCGAGATGTGCTCGACGAGCGAGATTGTTTTCAGGGTGGTGTGGCAGCTCGGGGGCTTCGACAGGCTGGGGGCGGCATTCGCCGCACCGGTGTATTGCGGCATGATGACCGACACGGGGGGCTTCACATACAACAGCACCCGCCCCGGCATATACTTCATTATAAGCCAGTTGCTGACCAAGCAGATAGACAAGGACAAGATATACCGCAACGTTTACAACAACTACAGCGAAAACAGGCTCAGGCTCGTGGGGTACGTGCTCTACCGCAAGCTCGTGGTAGACAGGGCGCGCCATGCCGCGTTCTTCACGCTCACACGGCGCGACCTGCTCGATTTCCACTTCATAAAAGGCGACGCCGAGGGGCTGGTGAACATACCGCTGCAGATTAAGGGGCTCAAACTGTCAATATCGTTGCGCGAAGACCGCGACCGCGACAACCTCGTGTGGGTGAGCCTGCGCTCCGTCGACGACTTCCCGTGCAACAAGGTTGCCGAGATGTTTTTCAACGGCGGTGGACACCTCAACGCCTCGGGCGGCAGGCTCAACTGCAGCATCGACGAGGCCGTCGAGATAACCAAGAGGGCCATAGCACACTTTGAACCGACGTTAAAGTAGCCTAATAATGCCCTTCGTTGCAAAGAATTTATTAACTTTGCCACGCTATTTTTCCATTACCCGCAGTGGCTGCCGCCGGCATGCAGGGCATTGGCGCCGAAGCGCCCGGGCCGCCACTGTGGACAAAATGTTTGAAACGACAATGAAGAAGACTTTTTATGCCGTGCTCGCCATGGTTGCCGTGCTGGCTTTGGCTTCGTGCAACGACTACGAGACCTATGGCGAGAAGAAAGAGAAAGAACAGGATGCGATAAACGCTTTCATCTCCGAAGAGGGGATAAAGGTGATAGGCGAAGACCAGTTTCATGCGCAGGGCGACTCCACCAGCGTCGAGGACAACGAGTTTGTATACCTCGACAACAGCGGCGTATACATGCAGATAGTGCGCAAGGGGTGCGGCGACGAGCTTGAGGAAAACAAGCAGGTCAACGTGCTGTGCCGCTACACCGAATACAACATACTCGACCGGGCCATGCAGACCCGCAACGACTACGACGCGCGCAATTACGACAAGATGACCGTTGTGCGCACCGGGGCCACCTACACGGCCTCGTTCGTCAGCGGGGTAATGTATTCCACTTATGGCTCTTCGGTGCCTACAGGCTGGCTGGTGCCCTTTACATACATCAACATAGGGCGGCAGAACACTCCCGGAGAGGAGATTGCCATGGTCAAGCTCATCGTGCCCCACTCACAGGGGCAGACGTATGCCTCGACCAACGTTTATCCGTGTTATTATGTGATAACTTATCAGAGGGAAAGATAAATGACGCTAATAAAATCAATATCCGGCATACGCGGCACCATCGGGGGCCGCACGGGTGACACGCTCAACCCGCTTGACATAGTGAAGTTTACCACGGCTTACGCCGCCTTCATCAGGCGTGGGTGCAACAGCGGGCGGGGCAAGATAGTGGTGGGCCGCGATGCCCGCATCTCGGGCGAGATGGTGCGCAGCATTGTCTGCGGAACGCTTCTTGGCATGGGCTTCGATGTGGTTGACATAGGGCTCGCCACGACACCGACCACCGAGCTCGCCGTGCGAATGTCGGGGGCCGACGGGGGCATCATCATCACTGCCAGCCACAACCCGAGGCAGTGGAATGCGCTCAAGCTGCTAAACAGTGAGGGCGAGTTCCTGACCAAGGCCGACGGCAACGAGGTGCTTGCCATGGCCGAGGCCGAAGACTTCTGCTATGCCGACGTCGACCATGTGGGCTGTTACGTGCAGGATTCGTCGTATGCCCGCCGCCATGTCGAGTCGGTGCTGGCCCTGTCGCTTGTCGACGTTGAGGCTGTGCGCAAGGCCGGGTTCAAGGTGTGTGTCGACGCCATCAACAGCGTGGGCGGCGTCATCTTGCCTGAGTTGCTCGACAGGCTTGGCGTTGGCTACAATATGCTCAACGGCGAGCCCACGGGCGACTTCGCCCACAATCCGGAGCCTCTTGAGAAAAACCTGGGCGGGATAATGGCCGAGATGCGTGGCGGGGCCTACGACCTTGGCATTGTGGTCGACCCCGATGTAGACAGGCTTGCATTTATATGCGAAGACGGAAAGATGTTTGGCGAGGAGTATACGCTGGTCAGCGTGGCCGACTACGTGCTGGCCCACACGCCCGGAAACACCGTGAGCAACCTCAGTTCCACCCGCGCGCTGCGCGATGTCACTGAGCGCCACGGGGGGAAATATGCTGCTTCGGCCGTTGGCGAGGTCAATGTGACCACGCTGATGAAGCAGACGGGGGCCGTCATCGGTGGCGAAGGCAACGGCGGGGTAATATATCCCGAGAGCCATTACGGGCGCGACGCCCTGGTTGGCATAGCCTTGTTCCTGTCGGCCTTGGCCCACAAGGGGTGCAAGGCGAGCGAGCTTCGTGCAGGGCTGCCAACCTATTTCATGGCCAAAAACCGCATTGACCTCACGCCAGACACCGACATAGATGCCATATTGGAGCGCGTTAAGCAGATGTATAAAGACCAGAAGGTGAACGACATCGACGGTGTGAAGATTGACTTCCCCGACAAATGGGTTCACCTGCGCAAGTCGAACACCGAGCCGATAATACGCGTTTACAGCGAGGCCCCGACAATCGACGAGGCCGAGGCCATCGGAAAGGAACTGATGCAGGTGGTTTACGACATGCAGCAGAATGCATGAGCCGTCGCCTGCTCGTAATCAACGGCAGCCCGCGCCGTGGCGGCAACGTGGCAACCATGCTCGAGGCCATTGAGCGCGAGGCTGTTGGCAAAGGGTTCGACGTCGCCGTCGTGCGCATGGCCGACCTGCATGTGGCTCCATGTACGGGGTGCATGGCGTGCCGGACCAAGGGCTGTTGCGTGCTTCCCGAAGACGATGCGCACCGCACGGCTGCGCTTTTGCGTGATGCCGATGCCGTGGTTGTGGGAGCCCCTTGTTACTGGGGCAACATGCCGGGGCAGCTGAAGGTGCTGTTCGACCGCATGGTCTACGCCATGATGGGCGAGGGAAAGCGTGGCTTGCCGCGCCCTCTGCACAAGGGCAAGCGGGCCATTATCGTGACTGCATGCACCACGCCGTGGCCTTTCAACATCCTGTTCGGCCAATCGGCCGGCACCGTCAGGGCCTTGCGCGAGATACTGCATTACAGCGGTTTCGGCATTGTCGGCACCGTGCAGCATGGCGGAACGAAAGGGGCGCCGCTGGTAGGAGCCCGCAAGTTGCGCCGTTGCGCCAGGCTTGTGGGCAGGCTTTAGCCTCTACGGTGCGGCGTGGCACACGGGCTTCTATATCCTGATGCCGACTGTGCGGGCCTGAGCCTTTGCCCGAGGTGCAGGGTGTTGCGTGGCTACAAAGCAGCCGGCATGATGCCGCAAAGGGTGCTTGGGCGTTTGGCCGGCGTGCCACAAGCGCAATGATTTTGTTTGGCGGCCATACGCATAGTGTTGGTTTAGCGGCGTTGAGCGACATGCCGATTGGTTGGCCATGGTGTCAACGCCGCCATACTGCAGCCGGGCTTGCGCCCCGTTTGCCGTTTCCAGGTTGTGTCTATAGCGTGTAAGATACTCCTATCGACAAGTAACCGCGCAGTTTGTTGTCCATGAATTCGGAGCGCGAGTCGTAATATCTTACTCCTATGCCGACGTTGGTGCCGAGGTCGCCCTTGCGTTTAGAAAGGCAGAGGTAGCCGTCGTAATATACGTATTTCCAGTCGTCGCTTTTCAGCGAAGCACCGCCCGAGGCTTTCAGCGACAGCGCACACGTGTTGAAGTGCAGCATCTCGAAGCAGGCAAAGGCTCCTGCAGTGTTGTTCTTGGCAAACGTCCGCGCGTCGCCTTCTTCCATGAGGGCTATCGACTGCTCTATGCGCAGCCCGGCTTTCAGCCAGTTGGTGAAGCCATAGCCAACGTCGAGGCCCAGTTCTATCGGCGCAAACGACATGTCGTAGAACGAAGAGTGGGCGTCGACACCAAGCGTCAGTTCTTTCTTTTGTGCCGGAGCCGCTGCCGCAAAGCATCCTGTTAGCATCATGATGAGTGTAAACCTCCGTATTTCCATAAGCGTAAACGGTTTTATTTGAAGAATATGTCAGTGTTCCATAACTTGGCGCTGCCGTCGGCCACGGATATTATTTATTGTATCGTGTGACCCAGCATGCCGTTTGCAATCGTTGTGCATGTTGTGTGCTTGCTTCACTTTTCCACCATTGCGTCATTGGTGCCAATGGCTGTTGCTTATGCGGGCGTCATGAGTGGAGCTGCTTCCTGTTTCATGATAGCAAGGTTTCAACCTGTAATAAATTGCGTTACAAAGTTATGGTTTTTGTGGAATTATTGCTCATATATTAGTTGAATTATAGTTGAATTGTGCTTTTCAACTTTTGTTCAACGGTGAATTTTTGCGCACGAATAACAGATTGTAATATATGGAATGTCAATGTTTACCTTTCAACAGCCATTTTGAAAGTTGACAACATGCAGTGATTTATTATCGAATATAATTCGGATGAATGTGTAATGTTTTGCATGAAATGCGAAAAAATGGCCATTGTTATGGTTTGTTGGGTAAATTTTTCTACCTTTGTGTTACTGTTTTAAGTTGGTTTACGACCAATTGACAAGGTCTTTCATGATAGAAATCTATTCTAATTGCGGATGAAGTCAATATTTATATTTCCTTTTATCCTGGTTTTGTCCAGCCTCTTTTCGTGCGGACATCAAGGTTATCCGTCTTCGCTTCTTATTGCCGACAGTCTTTGTGAGGCAAATCCTGACAGTGCCATTGCTTTTTTGTCTGGATTGTCTTCTCATCAATCTGAGTTTGACGACGATTCTCGTTGGTATTACAGGTTGCTTTGTCTTAAAGCCAAGTGCAAGGCTTATATAAAATATAATGAGGGTGATAAGGTTGAGGCCATGGCTGTATTAGACCATTACGAGAACAGTGGCGACCGCAATTTGTTGTCGCGTGCTTATTATTATGCGGGCAGTGTAGCCTATGATTTGGGGGATGCACCTGCTGGAGTAGAATATTTTCAACGTGCAATGGACGCATTGGCTGATACGACGGACTTGCAATTCCGCAGTGCTCTTAATTTCAGAATAGGTTTCTTATTGCTGAACCAAGGCGTGTATGCTCCTTCGTTAGATTATTTTAGAACATCATATCACTTGGAACAGATACGTAAAGACACTGCAATGATGGTTTATTGTCTCGAAAAGCAGGCTTTTGCTTATATGGATTCGCATAAGATTGATAGTGCGTTATTGTATTTTAATCGTGCCATATCATTAGCAAAAACTCAAAGAAACTCTCTGTTAGTTAAGCAGATAACAGCATCTTTGGCTTCTTACTATATAAAGAATAGTGAATATTCTATGGCTGATAGTTGTTTGGCACCATATATGGAGTATGTACATGATGCTGATAAAATGGTGTTTTATGGCCTTATGGCCGATGTATGCATGAATACAGGGAGATGTGATAAGGGCAATATGTATTGTTTATATTTATTAGATAAAGGGGATGTTTATTTCAAGCAAAAGGCCTGTCGGCTTCTTGTAATGTATCATTCGGCTCGGAATGACGTTCGCAATGCATCGCGATATATTGATTTGTATGACAAATACACAGACTCTGTAAGGGTGATTGAGGCTGCAGACGTGGTGGCCCGTATGAATGCGAGCTACAATTACAGCAACTATAAGACCAAGGCGGCCAATCTGGAAGTGGAGAATGCCAGGGCCAACATGTGGAAAATGCTTTATGGCAGCCTTGCTTTTGTGCTTGCGGCATTGCTGATAGTGGGTTTGTTGTGGGTTCGCAAAAGGGCCAAGGCGCGCGAAATGCGCTTCGAAATACTGAAGCGCGACATGGCAGAGCACAGCGATGCCCATATTAGAGAACTGGAGGGGCGCATGGCAGAGTTGCAATTGAAACTTGGCGAGGCCGAAAGGCATGGCGCACAACAGGCTCAGCAACTGGTTATGCAGCAGGCTCAGCTCGAAGCCCTTGTAGACATGGCAAACAGGCGGCGGTCAATCCGCACAACCATAAAGGAACGTCTGGCCGGTTCCTCAATATATATGATGGTGAGGGATGCAGCTGCTGCCGGTGCAATACTGTCTGATGCGGCATGGGATGAGCTTGATTCGTTTGTCAACGAACTGATACCCGGCTTTAAGGCGAGCCTTTATGGCATCAGCAAACTGAGCAAGCAAGACTACCACCTGTGCCTGCTTATCAGGCTCGGGGGGCTGAGCGGTACAGACATGGCCACGGTCATGGGCAGGACAAAGAGTGCGGTGTCGAAAGCAAAAACCAAGTTGCAAGAGCGTTTTATCGGTTCCGGTCGTGAGGCAGGTAACCTTGACGACTTCATTGCTTCGCTGTGATAACGCCATTAGGCAACTGTCGGCTTGCGTTGATACGGGCGAACCCTAAGCCAGCTTGATGGGCTTTGGTTACAGCCGACGGTTATAAGGCTCGCCAAATGCACGTTGTAGCGCTATGCGAAAAGCTGTGGCTTGGCTTGCCAACGGCCCGCTGTCGCAGTGTGTTGGCTGTCAGTTGGTTACACTGCCTTTGCGTCCGCGGCTTGTTCGGGAGAATAAAACTAAGCCCCGTCTGTGCCGTGGCCGTGACAGTTGACGGGCCGGCTCCACAGCCCCCTAAGCCTGTTGCAGGTGGTATATAGAGCCATTCGTCTGTCAATTGCGTTAAATATCGTGTACAATATAGCCAAAATACAGAAAAAAGTTATAACTTTGCAGTCGTCACGCACGGCCGTCTGCGGCTCGCCGACAAACAGGTAACGCCTGCAGGTTCGGCCCGCCAGTGTTCAGGCCGACATTAAACTATCAAATAACTATTATGGCAAGTACACCGGATTTCAAGTATGCCCCAATGTTCCAGTTGGGTAAGGATGAGACAGAATATTACCTCCTGAGCAAGGATGGTGTGTCGATGGGTGAGTTTGAAGGCAAGCCCATTCTCAAAGTATCGCCCGAGGCGCTGACCATGCTGGCCAATGCCGCCTTCCGCGACGTTAATTTCCTGCTGCGCCGTTCGCACAACGAGCAGGTGGCAAAGATACTGGGCGACCCCGAGGCCAGCGACAACGACAAGTATGTTGCGCTCACTTTCCTGCGCAATGCCGAGGTTTCGTGCAAGGGCAAGCTGCCTTTCTGCCAGGACACAGGCACGGCCATCATCCACGGAGAGAAGGGCCAGCAGGTGTGGACAGGCTTCTGCGACGAGGAGGCACTGTCGCTCGGCGTCTACAAGACATACACCGAGGAGAACCTGCGCTACTCACAGAACGCCCCGCTCACCATGTATGACGAGGTGAACACGCGCTGCAACCTGCCCGCACAGATAGACATCGAGGCCACCGAGGGCTGCGAATACAAGTTCCTCTGCGTGGTCAAGGGCGGCGGTTCGGCCAACAAGACATACTTCTACCAAGAGACAAAGGCCCGCATACAGAACCCAGGCACGCTTGTCCCCTTCCTTGTCGAGAAGATGAAGACGCTCGGCACGGCCGCTTGCCCGCCTTACCACATAGCCTTTGTCATCGGCGGCACATCGGCAGAGAAGAACCTGCTCACGGTAAAGCTCGCCTCGACACACTATTACGACAACCTGCCAACGACGGGCGACGAGACAGGGCGCGCCTTCCGCGACGTGGAGCTGGAGAAGCAACTGCTCGACGAGGCCCACAAGATTGGCCTTGGCGCACAGTTCGGCGGCAAGTATTTCGCCCATGACATACGCGTAATCCGTCTGCCGCGCCACGGCGCCAGCTGCCCGATAGGCCTCGGAGTGAGCTGCTCGGCCGACCGCAACATAAAGGCAAAGATAGACAAGGACGGTATATGGATAGAGAAACTGGACGACAACCCCGGCTCGCTCATACCCGAAGAACTGCGTAACGCAGGCGAGGGCAATGCCGTGCGCATAGACCTCAACCAGCCCATGAGCGAGATATGCAACATACTTTCGCAGTATCCCGTGGCCACACGAGTGAGCCTCAACGGCACCATCATCGTGGCACGCGACATCGCCCATGCAAAGCTCAAGGCCCGCCTTGATGCCGGCGAAGACCTGCCGCAGTACTTCAAAGACCATCCCGTGCTCTACGCCGGGCCGGCAAAGACGCCCGAGGGAATGCCCTGCGGATCGATGGGCCCCACAACGGCCAACCGCATGGACCCCTACGTAGACGAGTTCCAAGACCATGGCGGTTCGATGGTGATGATAGCCAAGGGCAACCGCACGCAGGTGGTCACCGACGCCTGCAAGAAGCACGGCGGCTTCTACCTCGGAAGCATAGGCGGCCCGGCTGCCGTGCTCTCGATGAACAGCATCAAGAGCATTGAGTGCGTAGAGTATCCGGAGCTCGGAATGGAGGCCATCTGGAAGATAGAGGTTAAGGACTTCCCTGCGTTCATACTTGTTGACGACAAGGGCAACGACTTCTTTAAGCAACTGAAGCCTTGGGCTCCCGTGTGCGGCAAGTAAATGCAATACATTAGTCCTCACCTCGACCCGGGGCGGGGACTATTTTCTTTACTGATAAGATATGAAAAAACTTGGATTGACATTAGCATCAATGGCGCTGCTCTTTAGCTCTGTCAGGGTGGGGGCAGTGCCGGCCCAGTCTGTATGGCGCACATTCACGCAGTCTGATGGCACAACAATAACCGTGCGCCTGTGTGGAGATGAGAACATGCACTACTACCTCACAGAGGATGGCGTGCCACTCTTGCGCGATGCCAATGGCGACTTCTGCTATGCCGATGCGTTGGGCTTCAGCCTGAAGTCGTCGGGAGTGGTTGCCCACGAGCAGGCCCGCCGTTCGCCCCAGGAGCGCAGGCAGGTGTCGTCGCTCGCTTCGGTTGAAGCCGTGGCCAAGCGTTCGGCCAGGGCTGCTTACGTGGCCAAGCGCCGCGCCTCAAGCCGTACGGCAACGAGGGCGCTGGCCGACGGCAGCGAGCATCGGGGCCTTGTGGTAATGATGGAGTTTCCCGACAAGAGGTTTTACGACGCTGACGCAAATGGCGTATGGGGCGACATACTCAACAAGGAGGGCTTCAACGACTTCGGGGCCAACGGCAGCGTGAGCGACTATTTTGCCGACCAGAGCGCCGGACTGTTCAACCTGAAGTTCGACATCATAGGCCCTGTCATGGCAAAGCACAACCGCAATTATTACGGAGCCGACTATTCGGGCACCAGCAGAGACTCGATAGGCATGATAGACATCCATGTCGGCGAGCTGGTGGTTGAGGCTTGCGATGCGGCAAAGGCCGCCGGAGTCAATTTCCGCGATTACGACTGGGATGGCGACGGCGAGGTAGACCAGGTGTTTGTGCTCTATGCCGGCGGCGGACAGGCCAGCACTGGCAATCCCACAAGCTTCATCTGGCCTCACGAATACTATGTGTCGGCCTACAGGCAGTGGCCCGACGGCTATGAGGTAGACGGAGTAAAGATAGACACCTATGCCTGCGGATGCGAGCTCTATGGCATTGAGACATACAACCGCGGTGAGCTCAGCGGCCTCGGAACGTTCTGCCACGAGTTCTCACACTGCCTTGGGTTGCCCGACTTCTACAATACTACAGGCGGAGACGACATGCTCGGCGATTGGGACCTGCTTTCCAGCGGGTGCTACAATGCCAACGGATGGTGCCCGCCAAACTATACCATACATGAGAAAGAGCTCAGCGGATGGGCCCAGGCCGTAGAGCTGACAGAACCGACTACGGTCACCGGGCTGCTGCCTATGAGCGACGGAGGCACCGCCTACAAGGTGCGCAACGACTGCTATGGCGACGTCGACGAGTATTACCTGCTCGAAAACCGGCGCAAGACAGGCTGGGACGCCTACGTGCCCGGCAACGGACTGATAGTGATGCATGTTGATTATGATGCCGATAAATGGTATTACAACAGCGTGAACGACGACGAAGACCACTTCGGCGTGGCCATCATACCGGCCAGCGGCATTTATGACCCCAACTCGTCGCGCGTGACTTATCCTTACAACAGGCGCGACTCGCTCACCGACAACTCTCGTCCGGCAGCCACGGTGTTCAACACCAACGTGCGCGGAACGAAATTCATGGGCAAGCCCATAACGCACATAAAGCGCGACGATGCTTCGGGCGAGGTGTCGTTCGACTTTATGGGCGGGGCCTACAACTCCGGCATTGTAACCGTCGAGACAGCCACCGACGGCTTGCTGGAAGGCAATCCTGCAACGGTGTTCGATGCTTCGGGCCGGTGTGTGGCCCGTGTCGACGCCTATGACGGGCTGCCAGGCATGCTGCCCGCAGGTGTATATATGGTGAAATCAAGTAACGGAACAACAATAAAAGTAATAAAACAATGACGGCAAAAGGCGGGAGGCTCTTCTCCCGCCGCCGTTTCAGCCCGGAAAGAAGTATATATTCACAAATCATTTAATGGACGAAATATTCATCATTATTGGCCTAATCCTACTCAATGGTGTGTTTGCCATGTCGGAAATTGCATTGATTTCCGCCCGAAAGTCGAGCCTTTCTACCGATGCTGACAGCGGGCTGCGCTCTGCGCGGTATGCGCTGAAGCTGGCGAAAGAGCCCGACCGTTTTCTTTCCACCGTCCAGATAGGCATTACGCTCATCGGAATCCTTACCGGTATCTACTCAGGCAACAAGGTGGCGGTCATCTTTTCTGAATGGCTCGCCGGCATTGGGGTGACCTCACATTACGCGTCTGTGCTCTCGCAGGCCATCATCGTGATTGTGGTGACCTACCTGACGCTTATCTTCGGCGAGCTTGTGCCGAAGCGCATCGGGCTCACCGTGGCCGAGAAAGCCGCCAAGCTGGTGGCCGTGCCCATGTACGGCCTGTCGCTTGTGGCCTATCCTTTCGTGTGGCTTCTGTCTAAGAGCACCTCGCTCATCTTCAGTCTTACGGGCCTGAAGGACAAGGGCAGCAAGGTGACCGAGGAAGAGATAAAGTCTATAATACGCGAAGGGGCCGAAGACGGAGAGGTGCAACCGATGGAGCAAGACATCATGCGGCGTGTGTTTCTCGTAGGCGACCTCGAGGTGGATGCCATAATGACGCATCGCAGCGAGATAACATGGCTCGATTGCTCGATGACGGCCAACGAGGTGAGAGAGATAATCAAGGAGAACATGTATGCCGTATACCCCGTGGCCGAAGGCGACCTCGACCACGTGAAGGGCATCGTTTCGATAAAAGACCTGTTTCTCACGCTCGGCAACAACGACTTCGACCTGCGCAAGATAATGCACAAGCCTACCTATTTCTACGAGAACACCGATGTGTACAAGGTGCTTGAAGACATGAAGGCGCAACACATAAGCACAGGGTTGGTGTGTGATGAATTCGGATCGTGCATAGGCATAATCACCCTTAATGACATTCTTGAGAGCCTTGTCGGCACGGTGCAGGAGCCGGCCGAGGAGGAACCGTACATCATACCGCGCAAGGAAGGCGAGGAATGGTTTGTCGACGGCCAATGCCCCATGTATGATTTCTTGAGCTATTTCGGCGAGGAAGACTTGCTCGACGACGAGGACTACAACACCGTGGCCGGGTTGTGCCTGTTCCAATTGGACCATGTGCCCGACTGCGGAGAGACTTTCGTGTGGGAGTCTTTCAAGTTTGAAGTCATCGACATGGACGGGGCGCGCATAGACAAGCTGCTGGTGACCCGGGTAAAAGAGCCGTCTAAGGAGCAGGACGATTGACCCCGGCAGGCCCTTCGGGGCCACTGTGGTTTGGTTGTGTTGCCGTGCTGGTTGGCTGCCGCCCTTGCCTGTGGCTTTGAGGCATGAGCCGTGGCGTAGAGGGCGGCAAGATGCCGGCAGCAGCATTGGAGCGATTTGAAAGCCGTGAAAATCGGCATTGCATATCCCCCTCGGTCTTGATGGCCGGTTAGGGGGTTAATCCTGGGTGCCGTGGCGGCACAGTTTGGCAATGGCACTTGCCGCCACGTGGCCCGTTGTCCATGCGGCCTGGAGGTTGAAACCTCCGGTGACGCCGTCGACGTCGAGCGCTTCGCCGGCAAAAAACAGTCCGGGGCAGGTGCGGCTCTCGAGCGTCGAGGGATTTATGCCGCCGAGCGCCACGCCCCCGCAGGTAACGAACTCTTCTTTGAAACGGCACTTGCCATCGGCATTATATATGTCGGCCGTAAGTGCAGCCGCCAGTTTGTTCATGCCTTTGCGGCCCATCTCTCCCCACCTCATGGCAGGGTTGAGCCCGCTTTTGCCTATTATGCGCATCCAAAGGCGGGCGTTCAGTTGCGCCGGATAAGCCGAAGCCAGTTGTTTCTTCGGGTTGTCTGCCGCCAGTTTGGCAATGGTCTCCATGGCTTCTTGTGCATTGCATTCGCCGAGCCAGTTGATGGCTATGTCGGCTTTGTAGCCGTTGGAATGCAACAGGCGCGCCGCATGGGCCGACAGCTTTAGTATAGCCGGGCCGCTCATGCCCCAGTGTGTTATCAACAGCGGCCCCGAGGCCTTCAGTTTCGTTCCGGTCATGCTTGCCGTGGCGTGCTTCACCACCGTGCCTGTAAGCCCGGTGATGCTGTCGCCGGGCAGGCACAGGCTGAACAGCGACGGCACCGGGGCCACCGTCTCCACACCCGTGGGCGCAAGCATGGCCATGCCTGCCGCCTTCGGACTGCCTCCGCTGGCCACAAGCACGATGTCGGCCTGCCGTGGCGCGAGCCCTTCGGCAGCGAAACTGATGCCGAACCTGTTGCAGCCGCTGGCGCCGCCAGGGGTGACAAGGCTCACCCTGTGGCCCGTTTCCAGCCTTACCCCGTTGCGCTCCATCAGGCGGAGCAGGGTGCCCACAATCTCCATGGCGTCTTGCGAGGCGGGAAACACGCAGCCGTCGGGTTGTGCCACAAGCCTCACGCCTTCGGCCTCAAACCATTGCCACGCATCGGCGGGCCCGAACTCTTTGAGCAGTCGCTTCATCAGTTTCTCGCCACGGGGATATACAGAGGCAAGGCTGCGCACGTTGTCGAACGTGTTTGTAAGGTTGCAGCGGCCTCCGCCGGTCACCGAGACCTTGGCCAGCGGCTTTCGGCCGCTTTCATATACAGTCACGTCGGCAGTGGGGCAAAGCCGCTTTATTTGTATCGAGGCAAAGCATCCGGCTGCCCCTGCCCCTATTATTGCTATCTTCATCGTTTGTCTGGTTATTTGCTTTTCCGGGCGGTGTGGCGGCCGTAGTGGCCCGCCTCGGCCGGGCCCGGTTTGTGGCCTACGCCGGCCCATCGGTCTGCAAACTTAATAAAAAATCGCGAGAAAAGCCTCGCCCTCTCCCTAATAATGCGCCGGCTGGCGGTAGGCAGGCCCCGTAAAAGCCCGCTTCCGCAGCAAAATGAGGTTTTGATTGCGCGTTTTTCGGCTGAAAATGGTTAACTTTGCCTTGGCCGGCTTAGCTCAGTGAAGAGCCGGGGGCGGTGGTGATGTGCGGTTGGTTCGGCCAGAAATCACCATGACTAAAATGCCGCTGTGCAACTGCCTGTATGCCAGCCACTTGCCGAATGGCCCGTTTTGCGTTTCCGTTCAGGTCGTTCTGCGTTCCCGTTCGGGCCGTTTTACACTGTGAAACGGCCTTTCCGGCAGGATTGCTCGGGCTGCGCTACGGTTGCAGGCGGTGGTCTGGGCTGCCAATCGGCGATATTGTCCCATGGCTGTTGCGTCCGGTTGCGGTGCTGGTTGGCCGTAGCCATTGCCGAAGTTGCATCGGGCCGGTGCGTGGCAAGGCGCATGCACGAAGCGTCATAGAGCGTGGGTGGGTTTGGTAATGATAAAAAGAATGCCGAGACAGGCATGCCGCGGTCTGACGGCCGTTTGGGGTAAAACGCGTAAAATGGATGTCTGCAAGTTGCCAAGCACTCATCGGTAGTTGACTGTAGTCAGGCTTCCTTACCGTCGCCCGTAGTTGGCGGACAACAGCCTTGGTGGGTGATGCAGGCTAACACGATGAACGGGGGCATCTGGTGATTGCTTCTTCAGGCTCATGCCGGCTGATTGCATTTGGCAGGATGCAGACATTCATAAGCCTAATCAGGCATAAACATACGTTTGAACATGAAGCTGACATACATTTATCATAGTGGTTTCGCGGTCGAGACAGAGCAGTGCGCCGTTGTCATAGACTTCTGGCAAGACCCTGCCGGCGTCATCGGGCCACTGCTCGCTGGCGGCAAGCCGCTCTATGTGCTTGCCTCCCATTTCCACGAAGACCACTTCAACCCCGCCGTGCTTGACTGGGGGCGCGGTCGGAGTGGGGTGACATACGTGCTGTCGAAGGATATCATGCGCCGCCGCCGCGCCCCAAAGGATGCGGCCCACTGGCTGGCCAAAGGTGGCAGCTATGCCGACGGCAACATTTCGGTCGGCGCCACGGGGTCTACCGACTCGGGCGTCTCGTTTGTCATCGACGTGGGTGGCTGCAGGCTTTTCCATGCCGGCGACCTTAACAACTGGCAGCCTTCACAGCCAGGGGCAGGCGTAGGCGACAGCCGGGCCGAGGCAATGTATCTCGGCGAACTGAAGGATGTGTGCAAGGTTGCCGACAGAGTCGACGTGGCGTTCTTTCCTGTCGATGCCCGCATAGGGGGCGGTTACATGCGCGGGCCGCGCCAGTTTTTGGAGCGTGTGCATACCTCGCTGTTTGTGCCTATGCACTTTACCGCTTCCGCGGCAGGCTCGGCGGCCGCTTTCGAGCCTGAGGCCTCGCCGCTGTGCGGCCGGTTCTGGCTGCCCTCATGCCCGGGCCAAAGCATCTGTGTCTGACGGGCGCCCTTTCGGTGTAGTGGCTGCCGTAGACTTGGCTCGGCCGGCATGGTGGCCGGGTGGCGTGCCGTTCAGTTGGCGCTGGTGGCATAAAGGCCTATGCATGTGCCGGTGAATCCTCCCGCGAGAGCCGTGCTCAGGCACGAGGCGTCGACCCCTCGGGCCAGCGTTTGCCATTGCCTGCCGTCGGCAGAGTAGTCGAAGTCGTAGTATCTGCCCCGTCCGCATATCCTGAGCCGCAGCGGCGACGCAGCCTCCGGGCCTGTGAGCATGGCCGTGGCCACCCTCACGCTGCCTTTCTCGGTGCGTGTCAGGGTTATGGCAGGGCGACCGTCCACCATGGTCTTGCCCATCACGATGTTGTAGTCTTCGTTTTGCAGCAGCACCATGCCGGCCAGGTCTTTCTCCGACTTAGGCTCAAAGGTAAGTTCGGTCTCGGCCGTGAAGTCGGTGTGCTGCTGCCTGGCGAACACAGCCGCGGGCGATTGGTGTTGCGATATGTTCACCGGCTTTGGCGTGATGGCCAGTCCGCGTGTCGTGCCGGTGGCATAGAAGTCGGTAGGGTTGCGCAGCATTACCCACCGGTGGTGCAGCCTGGCTTGCCTGAAACTGTCGGTGTAAGTGAAGTTGCCCGTCAGCAAGTCGCCTCCGGGTTGCAGCCCGGGCTTGTCGATTACTGTCTCGATGGTTTTCCCGGCCTTGAGAATGGTTGGCCACCCGTCGCTCCATGTCACTGGCAGCAGGTAGGTGTCGCGCCCGGTGTTGTACATGTCGGCTTCGTAAGGGCGGCATCCCAGGAACACGGCGTACCACTGTCCTTCGGGTGTCTGCACCAGGTCGGCGTGGCCGGCGCTTGTCACCGGGTCGGGGCGTAGCGGGTCGAGGCCATCCCTCTGGGTCAGTATAGGGTTGCCTTCGGCATATTCCTCCCACGGGCCTTCTGGATGCCTTGCCCTGAAAACTACTTCCGAATGCCTTGCCCCTGTTCCACCTTCGGCGCACATCAGGTAGTAATACTTGCCAATGCGGTAAAGGTGGGGGCCCTCAATCCATATCGGCTTTTGCTCAACATGGCTGCCCGAGCGTATTATTTCGACCTGCTCGCCCGTTGTGCTGTCGCCTTCGACGCAGAATTTGTGCAGCATGATGCTTCTCTCGCCGTCGTAGCCGCTGCCACCGCGCGGCTCGTCGTTGTTCACTATGTAAGCGCTGCCGTCTTTGTCGAAGAAAAACGAGGGGTCTATACCGCCCACCGTCGGCAGCCATATAGGGTCGCTCCAGCCTTCTTCCGGATTGGCCGACTTTACGAAAAAGTTGCCTCGGCCAACGTTTGTGGTAATCATGTAGAAGGTGTTGTTGTGCTCGTTGTACGCTATGGAAGGGGCAAATACGCCGCCAGACACCCCTTGGCCTCCGAGCGGGAGCTGCCCGGGCCTGTCGAGCACGTGGCCTGCCTGCTTCCAGTTTACGAGGTCTTTGCTTGTGAATAAGGGTACGCCGGGGAAGAATCCGAATGAGGAGTTGACCATGTAGTAGGTGTCTCCCTTTCTGCAAACCGAAGGGTCGGGGTAGAATCCTGCGAGTATGGGGTTGAAGTATTGGCGGGTTCGGTCTATGGGTCTGTCGAACCGTGTGTCGTTGCCGCTGTATCTGAAATAGTTGAAGCAGGCCTGCTGTTGTGCAGCTATTGCCGTTGTGGCCATCATTGCGGCAATCAGGGTTTGCAATTTGGTCTTGATAGTCATTGTTTTCAGTTTTGGTATGTTTGCAACAAAGGCAAGGCCGGCAGGCTTGCCCGTTGCAAAGCGCAGTTTATTCAGTGCAAATATACGAAAAAAACGCCACATACCACCATTGTGCAGTGTGATTTGCGTTTGCTTTTTTGCCTCCTTTGTGCTCAGTCTGGCTGCCCTTGCCATTGCCAGGGCACAAAAAAGCCGCAGTGGCTTTACCTTTTCGGTAATGCCTCTGCGGCGTTCAAGATGTAAGTAGGTGCCGTTGTCAGTTCCTGAACTGCAGCCCGGCGCCGTTGGCATCGATGATTATCGGCTTGTCGCGGTTCACTTCCTCAGCGAGTATTCGTTTCGACATGTCGTTGAGAACGTAGCGCTGTATGGCCCGCTTCACCGGTCGTGCGCCAAACTCAGGGTCGAACCCTACGTCGGCAAGGTAGTCGATGGCAGCGTCGGTCACGCGGAGTGTGAAGCCTTGCGGCTCAAGCATCTTGCTAACAGCGTTCATCTGCAGGCGCACCACATCGGCAATCTCGGCTTTGCTCAGCGGCTGGAACATTATTATTTCGTCGATTCGGTTCAGGAATTCCGGCCTGATGGTCTTCTTCAGCATCTCCATCACCTGCGTTTTCGTCTCTTCCACCACAGCGTTTCGGTTCGAAGCGTTGATGTTTTCAAACTGTTGCTGTATATATTGGCTTCCGAGGTTTGACGTCATAATGATGATGGTGTTCTTGAAGTTCACCGTGCGGCCCTTGTTGTCGGTCAGCCTTCCGTCGTCAAGCACCTGCAAAAGGATGTTGAACACGTCCGGGTGGGCTTTCTCGATTTCGTCGAAGAGCACCACGGAATACGGCTTGCGGCGCACGGCTTCGGTCAGTTGCCCGCCTTCGTCGTAGCCAACGTATCCCGGAGGGGCACCGATAAGCCGGCTTACGCTGAACTTCTCCTGATACTCGCTCATGTCGATTCGCGTCATCATCGAGTCGTCGTTGAACAGGTATTCGGCCAGTGCTTTGGCCAGTTCCGTCTTTCCCACGCCCGTAGTTCCGAGGAAGATGAACGAGGCTATTGGCCTCTTGGGGTCCTGAAGCCCTGCACGGCTGCGCCTTACGGCATCGCTGACGGCCGTTATTGCTTCGTCTTGCCCGATGACACGCTTGTGGAGCTCTTCCTCCAGATGCAGCAGCTTGTCGCGCTCGCTTTGCATCATGCGGCTGACGGGGATGCCGGTCCACCTGCTGACAACCTCTGCAATGTCGTCGGCCGTGACCTCTTCGCGCACCATGGCGTCGTCGCCTTGGGCGTTGTGCAGCTGCTTCTGTATTGCGGCGATGTCGTTTTCGAGCGCTTTCAGGCGTCCGTAGCGTATCTCGGCCACACGTTCGTAGTTGCCTTCGCGCTCGGCCCGTTCGGCCTCCAGCTTGAGATTCTCCATCTGCTGCTTGTCTTCCTGAATCTTGTTCACCAGTGTGCGTTCGCCTTCCCACTTGGCCCTGAACTGCTTTTCCTGGTCTTTGAGTTCGGCGATGTCCTTGTCGAGCTGTGCAATCTTCTGCTGGTCGTTCTCCCGTTTGATGGCTTCGCGCTCAATCTCCAGCTGTTTCAGCCGTCGTGTTATTTCGTCAAGCTCTTCCGGTACGGAGTCTCTCTCCATGCGGAGCTTTGCTGCTGCCTCGTCCATCAGGTCGATGGCCTTGTCCGGCAGGAACCGGTCGGAGATGTAACGCTCCGACAGTTTCACGGCGGCAATGCACGCGTCGTCCTGTATACGCACCTTGTGGTGGTTCTCGTAGCGCTCTTTCAACCCTCTCAGTATGCTTATGGCGCTCAGCTCGTCGGGCTCGTCAACCATCACGGTTTGGAAGCGTCGTTCCAGTGCCTTGTCCTTCTCAAAGTACTTTTGGTACTCATTGAGCGTGGTGGCACCAATGCTTCTGAGTTCGCCTCGGGCCAGAGCTGGTTTCAGGATGTTGGCTGCATCCATGGCACCTTCGCCCCCTCCGGCTCCGACAAGGGTGTGAATCTCGTCTATGAAGAGTATTATGCGGCCCTCACTCTTGGTTACTTCGTTGATGACGCTTTTCAAACGCTCTTCAAACTCGCCTTTATACTTGGCTCCGGCGACCAATGCGCCCATGTCGAGCGAGTATACCTGCTTGTCCTTGAGGTTCTCGGGAACGTCGCCCCTGACTATTCTTTGGGCCAGGCCCTCAACGATTGCCGTCTTTCCTGTGCCCGGTTCGCCTATCAGTATCGGGTTGTTCTTGGTGCGGCGCGACAATATCTGCAATACGCGGCGAATCTCGTCGTCTCGTCCAATCACCGGGTCGAGCTTGCCTTGGCGTGCCTCCTCTACGAGGTTTTTGGCGTATTTCTCAAGGCTCTGGTAGTTTTCGTCGGCCGA
This sequence comes from Marseilla massiliensis, assembly GCF_016899955.1. GTDB lineage: Bacteria > Bacteroidota > Bacteroidia > Bacteroidales > Bacteroidaceae > Prevotella > Prevotella intestinigallinarum. The sequence continues at coordinate 43,750 of NZ_JACJJL010000006.1, forward strand.
TTGCGACTTTACGCTCTGTCCTTGCCGCAGTTCGTTGATGGCCGCCCGCATCTCTTTTTCGGTGCACCCGGCGTCTTTGAGTATGCGGCTTGCCGTGGAGTTTACCGTGAGCAGTGCCAGCAGCAACGGCTCTACGCTCACGAACTCGTCGCCCATCTTGCCGGAATAGTCGATGGCTTGCTGCAGAACGCGGTTCGACTCGTTGCTTAGATAAGGCTCGCCGCCTTGAACCCGTGGCAAGTGCTTGAGCTCTTGTTCGACAAGAATGCCTATCTGAGAGGCGTTGATGCCTAATTTTTGGAACAAGAAGTTGGTCACGTCCTTGGCTTTGGACATGATTCCTTTGAGCAAGTGCACAGGTTCAATCACCTGTTGCCCGCCTGCGGTTGCCGCGTTGACGGCTTCCTGTATGGCTTCTTGTGCCTTGATGGTGAATTTGTCTAATGTCATATTATGTCTCCTTTCTATTGTTTCTCTGTTTGGTTATCCGTCGAACATAGGAACAAAGAGTGTGCCCTGCGGCCATTTTATGACATTTTGGCAGAGCCCAAGCGCCATGTCGTGCGCTTGAGGCGTTGTTTGTTAAATGTTGTGGGTTGTGTTTCTATGTGCTTTCAGCCTGTTTCCAATCTGTTGTGTGAAAACATCAAGGCACTTGTATAAGTGTAGGGACGATCGGGCTCGAACCGATGACCTCCGCAATGTGACTGCGGCGCTCTAAACCAACTGGGCTACGCCCCTCTTTGTTTCGATGTGCAAAAGTAATAAATAAAAGCGTCTTGCGCAAGAAAATCAGGATTTTTTTATTGCCGTATATGTTAAATTCTGCCAATGTTGCATTTTTATGCCACAATGACACAGGCCACGTCCATCATTTTATCTTGTCGAATCCCTCGCCGAACACACCGTGGCAGAATGTCTGTGACACCAAGGCGTGCGGGTCGATGGCTTTGACCAGGCTCATCACGCCCTGCGACTCATATTTCCGTGTGAGCACGATGAGTATGTCAACCTCTTGTTTCGAGTACCACCCTTTGCCCTCGATGAGTGTCACTCCGCGGTTGACATGCTTGTTTATCTTGTCGGCGATTTTCTCATATTCCTTGGATATGATGATGAATTGCACCGTTTGGCGTGTGCCGTTGATGACATAGTCGCACACGAAGCTTGCGGTCAGTGTGAAGGCGATGCCATATACTATTGTCTCCATGCTGTGGAAGAGCAGGTAAGACGAGCTGATGATGGTGATGTCGATGAACTGCATTGCCCGCCCGAAGCTCATGTTGAAGTGCTTGTTGAGCAGTGCTATTATGATGTCGGTGCCTCCCGTCGACCCGTTGTGTGAGAAGATGAGGCCCAGGCCCGTGCCTCCCAGCGCGCCACCGATGAGCACGTGCATGAACTTGTCTTCGCCGACGGTGATCAGGTGGAACTGTTGGAACAGAGGCTGAAGCACGCCCACCACGGCCGACAGCATGGTAACGCCTATTATTGTGCGTATGGTGAACTGCCTTGTCAGCGCCCGCAGGGCTATGAGCAGCAGCGTGACGTTGAGCACCCAGATGGATATTCCGGGCGGAAATCCGAACGCATAGAAGAGTAGGGCCGATATACCTGTTACGCCACCCATCACTACTTGTTCGGGCAGGACGAAGGCCGTGTAGCCGAGCGAGTATATGACGATGCCCAGAAACAGGAAGAACATGTCTTTGAAAACTTGCTTGCGCCTCCTTTTTATTATTATGTCTGCAATCTTGTTCATGATTGATATTGACTCTTTTCTGTTACTATGCAAAGATAGTATAAATTTCATTACTCGCAAAGAAAAAACGACTTAAATGCTGTGGCTTGTTTTTTTGCTTTGCCGGGAGGTCTGTCCAAGGTTTTGGTGGCGTTGCCGGTGTGTGCGTTACCAATTGTTTTTGCCGTCGGTTCGAAACGCATTGCGGCCCGGTAGCAGAGCCTGCTTTTTGTTTGTGCGGGCGTCTTGCTTCCGGGCCGTTCTTTGACCGTTACTTAGAGTTAGTCGTTTGTTGTGTCAGTCGATGTCGATTACCATGAAGTCTTTGTTGAACTTGATTTCAACACCGTTTGAGAGGTTAATCTCATATTCGTTGCGGTCTTTCTCTATTTTGAGTATTTTGTTGCCGCTGTAGTTGGTGTTCACATAGTTGTTTATCTGCGTCGGCACGAGTTTTGAGGGAACGCTGGAGCGCTTGCAGTCTATTTCGGTCCAGTTGCCGTTGCGGTCGAACTCAATCTTCTCGCCTGTGGTGAATATTACGTCGTAGCTCTTGTCTATCAGTCCGCTCTCCACCTTGGCCAGCGCAACCTTCATTCCGCTGAAGCTTCCCTTGATAACCTGCTGTGCGGTTGCAGGCAGTTGGTTCACGTTGATGGGCTTGTCGTTGTCGGCCATTGCCGTTGTCTGGAATGCCACGAGGCAAACTATTGCCATGATGCTCTTCTTGATGAAAGTCTTCATAATTCTTTTCTCCTTTGATTTTATTGTTAATACTTTGTTTCTTTTCGTATTGCAAAGTTGCGAAGCCATTCTGAAAAGAATCTGAAAAATGGTTGGCTGCGTCACTGTTTAACATTCTTTAGCGCGCGATGCCTTCCGTTTGCCTTGTTGCGTAGCCTTGTGCCATTGTGCGTCTTGGCTTTATGGCCATCGGCGTGACACCTCAAACACGTGCATTCCGTTTTCATATATATATAATATGTCCATGCCATAGAGCCTGCATATAGCCTGAGCTATCGACAGTCCGAGTCCCGTCGACGAGGCCTTATCGGCCGAATGGTAGAACCGCTCGAATATTTTTGCCCCGTCGAGCGGTCTGTCGCCCCCGGTGTTGGCTATGGTCATTGCCCTGGCTTTCAGGCAGATGCGTATCCGTCCGCCGTCGTTGCCGTGGGTGAAAGCGTTTTTCAGCAGGTTGGCCGCGAGCGTGGTGGCCAGCGACTCGTCCATTTCGGCAGTCATGTCGGCCTCTACGTTCATTTCCACCTTTATGTTTTTGTTGGCGTAAATCATCTCCATGTCGGGCAGCAGCCGCCCTATTGTTGCGGCCATGCTGATGTGCTTGGTTTTTGTAAACTGCCCGTTGTCTATTTTGCACAGCAGCAGCAGCGAGCGGTTTGTGCGCGCCAGTGCCTTTAGCGTGTGCAGCGTTTTCACCACGTCGCCCATTTGCGCCTCGGTCAGCTGCCCGTCGTCGAGCATCATCTCCAGCCGGCTTTGTATCACGGCGAGCGGTGTTTGCAGTTCGTGGGATGCGTTTGCGATAAACCGCTTCTGCTGTTCGTATAGCGTTTCGTTGCGTTCGGTGCTGCGTTCCAGGGCGTTGGCCAGTTTCCTGAACTCAGTCACGTTGGTGTGCAAGTCCATGGCTTTGTTGCGCTCGCCCAGCCTGTATGCGTCGAGCCAGTCGAGTATGGCCCTCAGTGGTCGCATGCCTTTGGTCAGCGTGTGCAGGTTTACGAGAATGATGCATGTCACTATGGCCGCATACAGGGCTATCAGCCAATACGCCACGGCAGCCTTGAGGTCGGCTTTGTCTATGGTAGGCGTGAACACCACCACCTCGAAGAACTTCCCGTTGTCGTCCATGAATATGTAAGAGATGGTGCGTGCGGGTTCAAACTCATTCTTGGCTTTGGTGTAAACCTCACAGTCTTCGTATCTGATGTGCGAGTGTTGCGATGCGTATTGTGCCGACACCTCGTGCAGGTAGTACTGGTTGTTGGTGTAGCTGGCCTCCCTGGGCAGTTTCTCTCCTGCCAGCGAGCGCCGTATTATCATCTCCGCGTGGTCTTCGAGCGAGTCGTCCACCTCGTCGTTTATCTCGTCGATGATGGCAAAGTAGAACAGTGCCGCCCAGAAGGCAAACACGAGTGCGCCTATGAGCGACAGGCGCAGCGTGATTTGGTTTTGCAGTTTCATGTCTCAACGAGTTTGTAGCCGAATCCGTAAACGGTCTTTATCTCTATGCCTGCCCCTGCGGCCTTGAGCCTTTTGCGCAGGTTTTTCATTTGCGCGTATATGAAGTCGAAGTTGTCGGCCTGGTCTATGTCGTCGCCCCAGACGGCTTCGGCCAGGGGCTGTTTTTCTATCAGCCGCCCCTGGCGGTTGACGAGGTACAGCATGATGTCGTATTCCTTTCGGCTCAGTTCGAGGGGCTTTCCGCCAACGTCAACGCCAAACGTGTCGGGGTGTATGGTCACGTTGGCAATCCTTATGGCCTGTTCTCCGCCCCTCATCTGCCGTCGCAGCACGCTTTTTATCCTTGCGTGCAGCTCTGCCAGGTGGAAAGGCTTGGGCAGATAGTCGTCGGCCCCCAGTTCCAGTCCCTTCACCTTGTCTTCTATCGAGTCTTTGGCCGACAGGATGATCACGTTCACCCGCCTGCCGGCGGCGTGCAGTTCGCGCAGCAGTTCGAGCCCGTTGCCGTCGGGCAGCATGATGTCGAGCAGTATGCAGTCGTATTCATACACAAACGCCTTCGTGCGGGCATCGGCGTAGCAGGCGGCCGTTTCGGCCACGTAACGTTCTTTTTCCAGCGACCTTACAATGATTTCGCGCAGGTCGTCGTTGTCTTCCACTATCAGTATTTTCATTTTTCCCGTTCTTGATTTGTTGTGTCCGTATGCTGCCTTTGGTTGTCGCGCCTTGCCCCAGGCGCCTCCGCCGTGGCTTTGCGGCCGCCTGTCGGTGGCCTCGCCGTGCCGCTGCCTGTTTCAAGGCCTATGCCGGCGGGCCGTAGCCGAGCTTGCCCCCCGGTTTCCCCAATGCAGCTTGACCATTGCAAAGATAGCTTAAATAGCTTGTCGCCCAAAACAATTCCGCGTTATTTTTTTATCCTCCATGCCTTTGCCTCGGCCTCATCCGCCCGCCGATGGCTTTGAGGCCGTTGCCCCCAACCGCCATGCCTTGCGGCCATTCAGCCCGTTTCCGCCCTCCCGCATGCATGGCGTCAGCCTCGTCGGTGCAGCTGTTTGTGGTTGCCTTTTCCTTAAATATTGCCAATTTAGTGATGTTGTGTGCCGCGTTTCATTTTTTTTGTGTAAGTTTGCAGTCACAAAACTAAAGCGCGCTGAGTCCGGCTTTCATTGCCGGCAGGGGTGCCCGGGCTGTTGCCCGGGCTGAGATTATACCCGTAACACCTGATTCGGATAATGCCGACGTAGGGAAGCTGCCTTGTGGATGATGCTTTCTTGCAGGTCTGGCAGCCGCGGGCAAATCTCTGACAACACTCCTTATTTGCGCATGTTGATATAAAATAAGGTTAAATGGAAAAGCTTGTTATCGCAGGACGCGAGTTTGGCTCGCGCCTGTTCCTGGGAACTGGGAAGTTCAGTTCCAACGAAGTGATGGCCGAGTCCATCGGTGCCTCAGGCACAGAGATGGTGACCATGGCCATGAAGCGCATCGACCTGGCCGACAAGGGCGACGACATGCTCGCCCACATTGTGCGCCCCGGCATTCAGTTGCTGCCCAACACGTCGGGCACCCGCAATGCCGACGAGGCCGTCTTTGCCGCCAAGATGGCCCGCGAGGCTTTTGGCACCAACTGGCTCAAGCTGGAGATTCATCCCGACCCGCGCTACCTGCTGCCCGACCCGGTAGAGACGCTCCGCGCCACCGAGCTGTTGGTCAAGGAGGGCTTTGTGGTGTTGCCTTACTGCCAGGCCGACCCCGTGCTCTGCAAGCGCCTGGCCGAGGCCGGTGCAGCCACGGTGATGCCGCTGGCCGCGCCCATAGGCACTAACATGGGGCTGCGCACACGCGACTTCCTCGGCATCATCATCGAAGAGGCATCGGTGCCGGTGGTCATCGACGCGGGCATAGGCGCGCCGAGCGATGCCGCGGCAGCCATGGAGATGGGTGCCGACGCGGTGCTCGTCAACACGGCCATCTCTGTGGCGGGCGACCCCGTTGCCATGGCCAAGGCCTTCAAGAAGGCTGTCGAGGCCGGGCGCGAGGCCTACGAGGCCGGGCTCGGGCGCCAGTCGGCCGACATGACAGCCGACGCCAGCTCGCCCCTCACGGCGTTCCTCAACTGATGCGAAAATGCTTTACAACGGCTCTGCCTGCTTTACGGCCCGCCCTGTTCGGGGCTGCCAAACGGCCTGTATGGGCCGCCGAAACAGCCCGTTCGGGCGCGCGTTGCGGCCCGTTTGGCCCGGCCGTCCGGCCGTGGGCGTAACGGCCTGTGGCCCAGAGGCTCAGGCCGCCGTGCCCAGGAGGCGGACCAGAGGTAAGCAATATTTACACAAACCAATATAACTACAACTTGCTATGAACGTAAAGATAAACAACGAGCCGGCCGTGCTGGCCGACGGAACAACGCTGGCCCAGCTGGCTGCCGAGCGCAACCTGCCCGACCGCGGCGTGGCAGTGGCCGTGGGCAACGCCATGGTGCCGCGCGCCGAATGGGCCGGACGCACACTCGTCGAGGGCGACGACATAGTGATACTCAAAGCTTTTTGTGGAGGATAACAAAATGTTTTACGACGTAATAAAGAACATTGGGTGGGACGAGACCACCGAGAAGATAATGCGGAAGACCGATGCCGACGTGCGCCGCGCGCTCGCCAAGCGCCACCTCAGCGTCGACGATTTCATGGCGCTCGTGTCGCCCGCTGCCGACAAGTACCTTGAGCAGATGGCCCGCCTGAGCCGCATGTACACGCGCGAGCGCTTCGGCAAGACCATCAACATGTTCATACCGATATACATCACCAACTCGTGTGCCAACTCATGCGTGTATTGCGGGTTCCACGTGCAGAACAAGATGCCGCGCACAATACTCACCGAAGAGGAGATAGTGCGCGAGTATCAGGCAATAAAGAAGCTGGGCCCGTTCGACAACCTGCTCGTGCTCACGGGCGAGAACCCGGCAAAGGCCGGCGTCGACTACATAGCCCGGGCGCTCGACCTGGCCAAGCCTTACTTCAACAACCTGCAGATCGAGGTGATGCCGCTGGCCACCGACGACTATGCCAAGTTGCGACGCCACGGGCTGAACGGGGTCATCTGTTTCCAGGAAACCTACAACGAGGCGCGCTACAAGGTGTACCATCCGCGCGGGCCGAAGTCGAATTACGAGTGGAGGCTCAACGGATACGACCGCATGGGGCAGGCCGGTGTACACAAGATTGGCATGGGCGCGCTCATCGGGCTGGAAGACTGGCGCACCGAGGTGACCATGATGGCTTACCACCTGCGCTACCTTGAGAAGACCTACTGGCGCACGCAGTACAGCGTCAACTTCCCCCGCATGCGCCGGGCCGAGAACGGCGGGTTCCAGCCAAACGTGGAGATGACCGACCGCGAGCTGGCCCAGGTGACCTTTGCAATGCGCATCTTCGACCACGACGTGGACATTTCGTACTCCACGCGCGAGACTCCCGAGGTGCGCAACAACATGGCCACGCTCGGCGTAACCACCATGAGTGCCGAGAGCCACACCGACCCGGGAGGCTATGCGTGCTATCCCAACGCCCTCGAGCAGTTCCACGTGAGCGACGAGCGCACAGCCCGCGAGGTGGAGCGCGACCTCAAGGCCGTGGGCATGGAGCCCGTCTGGAAAAACTGGGACGCCTCGTTCGACCGCGTCGAGATGGCCGTCTGAATCGGTGGCGTGGCCGGGCCGCCGCGCTGCCGGGCCCCTCAGGCGGCTTCTTGTCGCCGGGTGGCACAGCCGGGCGTGCGGCCGTCGGCCACAGCCGTTAACTGTTTAAAATCCATATTATGCGTTACATACCAATTCTCTCCATAGCCGGGAGCGACTGCAGCGGCGGGGCCGGCATACAGGCCGACATCAAGACGATATCTGCCCTGGGCTGCTACGCGGCCTCGGCAATAACGGCCCTCACCGTGCAAAACACCATGGGGGTGGGCGCCGTAGAGCCTGTCAGCCCCGCAGTCGTGGCCGGCCAGATACGAGCGGTCATGGACGACATCCGCCCGGCTGCCGTAAAGGTGGGCATGGTCAACGATGCCGCAACGATAAAGGCCATTGCCGGCGCGCTACGGCCATACGGGCCGAAGGTTGTCGTGGTCGACCCCGTCATGGTGTCAACCAGCGGCTCGGCACTCATGCAGGCCGATGCGCTTGCCGCCTTCCGCAGCGAACTGGTGCCGTTGGCCACCATCCTCACGCCAAACATGCATGAGGCAGCCACGCTTTCGGGCCTTGCCATAACCGACGAGGCATCATGCCATGCCGCCGGACTGGTGATTGCGCGCGACAGCCACTGCTCAGTGCTTATCAAGGGCGGCCACATTGAGGGCGGCCACAAGGTAGACAGGCTTTACGACGCTGACGGACGGCTGGTCGAAACGTTTGCCGCCGAGTCGGTAGACACCGTCAACACACATGGCACGGGGTGCACGCTCTCGTCTGCCATAGCCTGTTTCATGGGCCGCGGATACGCCGTTGCCGATGCCGTCAGGCTGGCAAAAGACTATGTCACGGCCGCGCTTGCGGCCGGGGCAGGCGTTGGCATAGGGCAGGGACATGGCCCAGTAAACCATTTTTTCAACCCGTTAAAGATGCTGACAGTATGACTCAGATACAGTTTATAACCCACGCCACCGACCGCTTCGGCTATGTTGACGGGGCGCGAATGGCCCTCGAGGGGGGCTGCCGGTGGGTGCAGCTGCGCATGAAAGGCGCCACCGATGCCGAGGTGCTGGCCGCGGCAGCAGAGATACAGCCCCTGTGCAGGCAGCATGAGGCTCTGTTTGTCATCGACGACAGGGTGCACCTGGCCAAGCAGATAAAGGCCGACGGGGTGCATCTCGGCAAAAACGACATGCCTGTCGACGAGGCCCGGCGAGTGCTCGGCGAGGAGTTCATCATCGGTGGAACGGCAAACACATTCGAAGACATAGAGCGGCTATACCGCCAGGGGGCCGACTACATAGGCTGCGGCCCGTTCCGCTTTACCACCACCAAGCAGAACCTGGCACCCATAGTGGGGCTCGAGGGCTACTTCACCATCGTCAACCGCATGCGCGCGGCGGGCATACCGCTGCCTGTGGTGGCCATCGGTGGCATCTGTTACGACGACATTCCGGCCATCATACGTACCGGCGTGCGCGGCATTGCCGTTTCGGGGGCAGTGCTAAACGCTGCCGACCCCGTGGCAGAGATGCGCCGGATGATCGACGCTTAGGCGCCGGGGAGTTGCGGCTATGGCCGCAGGTGCCGCCGCATGGCCGCCGCCCGGCGGGCTGGCATGGCAAATGTCTTGACTCCTTTACTTCCTTACTCCTTGACTCCCCATACATCCCGACCCAAAGAATCCTAAAATTTACAACAGTAAACAACTTAATTATGGACAACAATATCAAGATTACTTACCCGAGTTCGGAAAAGGTTTACATGAGCGGAAAGCTCTATCCCGACCTCAGAGTGGGCATGCGCCGGGTGCGTCTGACCCCGACCGTCGACATTGTAGACGGCAAGAAAGTTATGACGGAGAACGCTCCCGTCTACGTGTATGACACCAGCGGCCCGTACAGCGACCCCGACGTGGAGACCGACCTCAAGCGCGGCCTGCCCAAGTTGCGTGCCCCCTGGATAGCCAAGCGCCAGCCGGGAGAGACGCAGATGGCCCTTGCCAAGCGCGGGGTGATAACCGAAGAGATGGAGTATGTGGCCATTCGCGAGAACATGAACTGCGCCGAGCTGGGCATAGAGACCCACATCACGCCCGAGTTCGTGCGCCAGGAGGTGGCCGCCGGGCGCGCCGTCATACCGGCCAACATCAACCACCCCGAGTCGGAACCGATGGTGATAGGCACCAACTTCCTTGTAAAGATAAACACAAACATAGGCAACTCGGCCACCACCTCGGGCATTGACGAAGAGGTGGAGAAGGCCGTTTGGAGCTGCAAGTGGGGAGGCGACACGCTGATGGACCTCTCTACGGGCGACAACATACACGAGACGCGCGAGTGGATATTGCGCAACTGCCCCGTGCCGGTGGGCACCGTGCCCATGTACCAGGCCTTCGAGAAGGTGGGCGGGCGCGCCGAAGACCTCTCGTGGGAGATATTCCGCGACACGCTCATCGAGCAGTGCGAGCAGGGCGTCGACTATTTCACCATCCACTGTGGCATCCGCCTGAAGAACGTGCCGCTCTCGCAGGGCCGGCTCACGGGCATGGTGAGCCGCGGCGGAAGCATCATCTCGAAGTGGTGCATGGTGCACAAGCAGGAGAGCTTCCTGTATTCACACTTCGACGATATCTGTGACATCTGCCGCAAGTACGACGTTGCCATCTCGCTCGGCGACGGACTGCGCCCCGGAAGCATCCACGACGCCAACGACGCCGCACAGTTTGCCGAGCTCGACACCATGGGCGAGCTCGTCGAGAGGGCTTGGGCCAAAGACGTGCAGGCCTTCATCGAGGGGCCGGGCCACGTGCCGATGCAGAAGATAAAGGCCAACATGGAGCGGCAGATAGAGAAGTGCCACGGCGCGCCTTTCTACACTCTGGGCCCGCTCGTCACCGACATCGCCCCTGGCTACGACCACATCACCAGCGCCATAGGGGCGTCGATGATAGGCTGGTATGGCACGGCCATGCTCTGTTACGTGACGCCCAAGGAGCACCTTGCGCTGCCCGACAAGGACGATGTGCGCACGGGTGTGGTAACATACAAGATTGCCGCCCATGCGGCCGACCTGGCCAAGGGCCATCCCGGGGCCACCATCCGCGATAATGCGCTTAGCAAGGCGCGCTACGAATTCCGCTGGAAAGACCAGTTCAACCTGGCTCTCGACCCGGAGCGCGCGCTCGAATATTACAAGACGTCAAACGAGGTGGAGGGCCGTTTCTGCACCATGTGCGGCCCGAACTTCTGCGCTGCGCGCATAAGCCACTCGCTCAAAGACTGCGACTTGTGATGAAGTTTATCGTGTTTACCTCCCCGGAGTTCTTCTCCGGGGAGGATTTTTATATACGCCGGCTGTTCGACGCCGGTGTCGACGTGCTCCACCTGCGCAAGCCGGGGGCCTCGGCCGCCCATTGCGCGGCACTGCTCGATGCCATACCCGTGCAGTGGCATGGCCGCATAGTGGTGCACGACCATTTCGGGCTCTGCCGCGACTACGGCCTCATGGGGGTGCACCTGAACAGCCGCAACCCTTTGCCGCCGTCGGGCTTTGTGCCGCGGTCGGTGTCGGCCTCGTGCCATTCGCTGGCCGAGGTGGCCCGGCGCAAGCCCGGACTGAGCTATGTCACGCTCAGCCCCGTGTTCGACAGCATATCAAAGCAGGGCTACCGCTCGGCCTACACCGATGCCCAACTGCGCGGCGCGGCCTCGGCGGGCATCATCGACAGCCGTGTGGTGGCCCTCGGCGGGGTGAGCCTGCATGGCATACCCATGCTTCGCGACTGGGGTTTCGGCGGTGCCGCCTTTCTTGGCGATGTGTGGGAGCGTGCGGGGCAGCCCGGCTTTGATGACTATCTCGCCCGGCTGCGCTCGGCGCTCGACGGCCTGCCGGAGTAGGTTGACGTCTGCGCTGCCTGGCGGCAACTTTTGTCCGGGCCGGTAAAAAATATTCACATGCTTGCCAGAGGCAGCCGTTTCGCGTTGCCGCATGGGCCGTTTTGCCTTTCAAAACAGGCTGTGCGGCAATGCTGTTTGGCCTGTTTCGCAGGGCGAAACGGCCCGTTGCACCAATGGCCTGGCCTGCAGCGCTTTGCCTTCGCGGCAGGCATGCCAGGGCGGTTGCAAACATTTTTTACATCCCTGCCGTTGCAGTTATCTGCCCTTGGCATCGTTTTTCCGTGGTTTTTTGCTTATCTTTGCATTTCGGTAGGCCGCGCCCGGAGTTCACCGGGCGTTCTCCCGCCTTTGTGTTTGTGCCTTTCGTGCATGTTCGCCTAAATCGTTGTGCCATGTAGCCACGCCTCCTAAGTCACGTAGCAAGCATGGGATAAAACTTTTGTGAAGCAGATGAAGCATTTGGTTTGCGCATTTTTATATTGGCTGCCGCCCTGTTTTCTTGTGGCAGGCCCGGCTATCCGCCCGGGCTTGTGGCAGCCGACAGTCTCAGCGAAGTGAGCCCCGACAGCGCTATGGTGGTGCTTGGCAGTGTTGAACGTGGGCTGAAGGCCATGGACGACGACGCGCTGTGGTACTACAGGCTGCTGCGGCTTAAGGTGCGCGGCAAGGCTTACGAGGCGTTTTCACGCGCCGACAGCACCGAGGCCTTTGCCGTGCTCGACCACTACCGGGGACGTGGCGACCGCCATCTGCTGCCCCAAGCCTATTATTATGCGGGCTGCGTGGTGCGCGACATTGGCAACGCGCCAATGGCCATCGACTTGTTTCAGCAGGGCATGGACGCCATGGCAGACACCACCGACCTGAAACTGAGGAGCATTCTCAACTTCCAGACCGGCTTCCTGCTGTTTGAACAAGGGGTGTATGCGCCCGCCGTGAATTATTTCAAAGAGTCGCTCAGGCTTGAACGGCTGCGCAAGGATACGGCCATGATGGCTTACTGCTACGAGAAACTGGCATATACTTATGAAGATGGCGGGGTGTGTGACAGTGCCTTGTATTATCATCGGTTAGCCATATTGTGTGCCAAGGATTCGCGTGACAGTGTATTATATAAACGTATGGTTGCTTCAATGGCTTCTTATTATGTCAAGTCGGGAATGTATGGGCAGGCTGACAGTTGTTTGGCTAAATACAGTCCTTATATTAAGGAGTTCGATAGGATACCATTTTACGGTATGAAGGCCATTGTATGTATGAACACCGGGCGTTATGATGAAGGCTATTCATATTGTAAAATGATGTTGGATGATGGCACAGTATTGTCTAAGCAGACTGCATGCCGCTTGCTAATACAGTATTATCTACGGCAAGGTGCAATCGAGAAAGTGTCAAAATATGTAACGTTGTTCTCTGAATATTCAGACTCTTTGGATAGACTGACGGCCAAAGAGGTCGTGTCTCGTATGAACGCAAGCTATAATTATAATATATATAAGATAGAGAATGCTGAGTTAAAAGCCGGAAAACTCAAGACATTTGCGGCCTTATGGACTCTCGGTCTTGCTGTAATGGGAGTTGTTTTGCTTTATGTCAGACATTTAAATGTGTCGCGTCGGAATAACAGGGAACGCGAACTACGATGGATTTCTCTTCAGAAAGAAATGCAGGAGATAAGCGAAGCAAATATAAAACAAAAAGAGGAACAGATATACAAGCTTGCACTTGAACTCGAGGAAACCAAGGATCGCAATGCCGGGCAGTCAAAGTTGTTGATGCAACAGAAGGAAAAGTTGGAGATGCTTGTGTCTATGGCTCACCAAAAGCGGACAATTTGTGATACAATAAAAGAGCGTTTGGTCACGTCGAGTGTCTATTCTATGGTTCATGCGGCTGCAAAGGACGGACGTGTTTTGTCGAAAAGTGACTGGATGGAGATAGACACATTCATCAATGAGCTTATTCCTAACTTTAGGAATGGATTATATTGTATAAGTGAAATAAGCGAGCAGGATTACAGGCTTTGTCTTTTGATACGTATCGGGGGGCTTGCTGGAAAGGATATGGCCATCTTGTTGGGGCGCACAGATGGCGCAGTTTCTAAGGCAAAAAGAAAATTGCAGGAGCGGTTTTTGGGCGATGACCATGATAAAACGACTTTTGAGGAGTTTGTAACTTCATTGTAATTGACTGTGTAGCAGGCTGGTTCGTTGGCTGAAAAAGCGATTGAATTAAAATTGAAAGTGTGAATTCAATTTTAATTCAATCGCTTTTTTGTGATTTACGCATGCCATATCGTAATTTTGCAGCGTTGAAAATTATTAATCAATAGATTTGGATTGGCATGAGACAAAAGACATTTTTTGCATTTGTTATTGCTGTTAGTTCTGTCATTAACTTAAATGCAGAGAGCATAGAAATGCAATCTGGTAGAATTAAACAATTTCCAGGCGGTCCTCATAGCGAGGCCCCCGAGGTGGATTATGATTGTGAACTGTTGGTAATCAAGGCGGACACAACTTATAATTCTGCGCGTATTGTCGTAAAAAACAAATTCGGGCAAGTGCTATATGATGGTATCTTGGATATAAAAAAACAGCCGCAGGTCTTGTATGTGCCTGATTCTGACAAGCGGAGTATTGAGATTTACTGCGGTAAGGAGGTATATTGGGGCGTCTTCGAGGAAGATTGACATGAGAAACTTCTAAAGTTCGGCAACTTATTTAATCATACATTTTAGTTTAACTATTTAGTTTTTGTAATTATGAACAAGTGTTTTCGATATCATATTCAATGATGGTTCTGTCTCGCCGAAGCACTCGATGCAAGTGGCAATTAGTAGTTTGTTGCACTGTAAAAGAGCACTTTTTGCCGAATAAGGGCTAAAATGGCGATAGATTGAAACCTCTTTGATAGAGATTTTGCGTATATTTGGCGAGCACATTGTGCAAGAGTCTTATGTTTAATCAATAAAAATGACAGGTTATGAGAATTAAAAAAGTCATTCTGTTGGCCTCATTGCTGTTGGCCTTGAGTAGTGTTGCGTATGCCCAAAAGGGCAAGTTGGAAGGCGGTGTCGACACCCGCATGTCGTTTTACGACGATGATTTGTCGTTAGTTGCTACCGGCGCACAGTTTGGTTATGGCTTCACCGACTGGTTCTCGGCAGGCTTGAGGCTTGAGAGTTCCGTGTCGAGTTCAAGACAGACGGCATTACCCTGGCCGACAAGAACGCCACGGCAGGCCTTTACACCAACTTCAATGTGCTTAAGTTTGACAGCAATGTGCTTTCGCTTTCGGCCTCGGGAGGCGCTTCGTTGAAAGGCAACGGATGGAAATACACCTATTATGACGGTCTTGTAAGGTTAGACCGCAAAGTCGGTTCGTGGAAGATTGGCTTAGGCCTTGGTGCCCGCTATTATGATTCGCGCAACGATTTCTCGGGCAACAAGCTCCGTTTCTACGTTATGTTCGGTGCGTCTTTTACGTTCTGATGTGCCTGTTGCCTGAGTGGCGGCAGTCTTGCGGCCGTGTGGGCCGGGGCATAGTGCCTTGGCGGCATGTGGTTGCCGATGCCCTCCGGGCGTGATGAAGAAAAGCGGGGCGCAAACTGCTGCGCAATGGTTTGGCTGCCATTGCCTGTTGCAGTTTGCGCCTCGCTTTTGTTGTGCGGGCCTGCAGCCGCCCCTTGGCCGTAGCCGGTGGCAGGCCGCAGGCTGCT
This sequence comes from Marseilla massiliensis, assembly GCF_016899955.1. GTDB lineage: Bacteria > Bacteroidota > Bacteroidia > Bacteroidales > Bacteroidaceae > Prevotella > Prevotella intestinigallinarum. The sequence goes on from NZ_JACJJL010000006.1 coordinate 59,001, forward strand.
TGCTGTCATTGTTCGGCCATAATCTGGGCGGCGTGGTCTTTCACCTTTATCTGCTTGGGGCCAATGATTCGCTCCACCGTGCCGTCTTCGCCAATGATGAACGTGGTGCGGAACGTGCCGAAATACTTGCGGCCGTACATGCTCTTTTCGCCCCATACGCCAAACTCCTCTACCAGTTTCTTGTCGGTGTCGGCTATGAGCGAGAACGGCAGTTCGTTCTTGGCGATGAACTTCTGGTGCGACTTCTCGTCGTCGACGCTCACTCCCACCACCTCATATCCTTGCTTGCGCAGCTCCGCATAGTTGTCTCTCAGGTTGCAAGCCTCGCTTGTGCAGCCCGCCGTCATGTCCTTTGGGTAGAAGTATATCACCAGTTTGCGGCCGGCGTAGTCGCTCAGCCTCACCTCTTGTCCGTTTTCGTTGCGCCCAAGTATCTCGGGCGCCTTGTCTCCTATTTCCATGTTTCTTAATGTTGTTAAGTTTATTCCCGGCATCGCCGGCGGCAGCTTGGCGTGCCGCCAGGGCCTCCTTGCGTTGGCGGCTCCGTGGTGGCCGGTTGTCAATGCTGTGCCCGCCGATGCACTTGCAAATATACACTATTCCCGGCTTACGGGCAAGCCGGTGCCCGCTTTTTTTGCCATTGTGACCTAAAAAGCGTAACTTTGCACCATGAAACTTCAACAACGCGACAAGCAGATACTATCGATAGCCCTGCCTTCGATAGTGTCAAACATCACCGTGCCGCTGCTCGGGCTGGTCGATGTGGCCATCATGGGCCACGTGGGCAATGCCGTCTATATCGGCGCCATTGCCGTGGGGTCTATGATTTTCAACCTTGTCTACTGGATATCCGGATTCTTGCGCATGGGCACCAGCGGCATGACGTCGCAGGCCCTGGGCCGTCGCGACCTGCCGGAGGTGACGCTCCTGCTGGCGCGCTCGCTCGCGGTAGCCTTTGGTGTGGCCCTTGTGCTGCTGCTCTTGCGCGGCCCTTTGCTTACGGTTATGCTCGCCCTGATAAAGCCCACGCCCGACGTGGCCCCTCTGGTGGCCCGTTATTTCCATATATGCGTGTGGGGCGCCCCCGCCATGCTCGGCCTCTACGGGCTCATCGGGTGGTTCATCGGCATGCAGAACACCCGCGCGCCCATGTTCATATCCATCATGCAGAACGTGGTAAACATAGCTGCGAGCCTCACACTCGTGGTTTGGGGCGGCCTGAAGCTTGAGGGTGTGGCCGCGGGCACGGTCATTGCCCAGTATGCCGGCTTCATCGTGGCGCTGTGCCTGCTGGCCCGCCACTATGGCAGGTTGCGCCGCCACTTCCGCCTCGGCGCCGTTCCCGACCGCCGCGCCATGGGCCGCTTCTTCACCGTCAACCGCGACATATTCCTCCGCACGCTCTGCCTTGTGGCCGTAAACCTGTATTTTACCTCGGCCGGGGCCAGGCAGGGAGCCGTCGTGCTGGCCGTCAACACTCTGCTGTTGCAGCTCTACCTGCTGTTCTCTTACGTGATGGACGGCTTTGCCTATGCCGGCGAGGCCGTTTGCGGACGATATTACGGGGCGCGCAACAGGGCCGCGTTCAGCGATACGCTGCGCCGCCTGTTTGTGTGGGGTGGGGCCATGGTGGTGCTGTTCACAGCCGTCTATGCCATCGGCGGCACCCCGTTTCTGCGCCTGCTCACGTCGGACGGCGACGTCATAGCCGCGTCGGCGGCCTATTTCCCTTGGGCCGTGGCCATACCGGCTGCCGGTGTTGCCGCCTTCGTATGGGACGGCGTGTTTGTAGGCATCACCGCCACGAGGGCCATGCTCGTGTCGCTTGCCGTGGCTGCGGCGTCGTTTTTCGGCGTCTACATGGCCTTTCACAGTGCCATGGGCAACCATGCTCTGTGGCTGGCCATGATTGTCTATCTGTTTATGCGCGGCCTCACGCAGACCGCCGTCTACGCTTTCTTCAAGCGTTGGCTGCGCCTCGACTTCTGAGCCGGCGCCGGCTTGGGCTGCCGTTTGGGCTGCCGCAGTCGCAGGATTATCTTGCCCGACGTTGCCTCCGCCACGGCGCCAGGGGCCGTGGCGGCAAATATGGCGGTTTTTGATAGGGTTGGCTAATCGCCACTATGCCAGGCGTTTACGTGCGCCGTGGCGCGCCTGCCGCGGCATCGTGGGCTGTGTGGTGGCCTGCCAGTGGGGCTTTTCGGTGATGTTTGGTGGTAAAATGGATTGCCGGGCGGCCGCCGTTGCGCGCCAAAACGGCCTTTCCCGTCTGGCGAAACGGGCCGTTTTACAATGCCGTACGGCACATATCGCAGATTTCCGGCCACCGTTCGGCCCGTCACGAGGCATCCGTGCGTATTGCAATTCCTGTTTCGTCAAAACCTTTTTTCAATACTTTTTACCTCCCGGCCCGTCAGGGTGGGCGGCCAGGGGCAGCTGTCGGCGCGAGCCGGCGTGCGGCCCCGGCAACAAAAAACGCATGATTTATTAGGTTCGTATGGTTTATTTCAGTATCTTTGCATAAGATAATCTGCGCTCGGGAATGTGCAAGCAAGCTTGCATTCCGCTCGCTTGCGATATCTTTGCATAAGATAATCTGCGCTCGGAAATGTGCAAGCAAGCTTGCATTCCGCTCGCTTGCAGAGTCTGGAAAACAAGATAAACACCATCCGGGAGGCCGCAGGCACTTGCACTCCCGCACTTATTGTCATTTTAAAACAATACAGGCACCGCGCCAAGTAAACCGGCCCCGAACAGGGGGACACCCAGCCACGAGGCGCAACATGGGCCACTCAAAACAACTGGTCATGAAGAAGTTAGCATTAAGCATAGTCGTTGCATTGGCATTGCTGCCCGTGTCGATGTTCGGGCAGAGCTATTCGGCGCTGTGGAAGCAGGCCGACGAGGCAGCCGACAAGGATTTGCCAAAGACAAGAATAGGCATTTTGGAGAAGATAGAGGCCAAGGCCCGCGCCGAAAAGGCATACGGCCAGTTGCTCAAGGCCGGGCTGCTGAAGGCCCGGGTTGCGGCCGAGGTGGCCCCCGACTCGCTGCGCCCGGCCGTCGACAGGCTGGCGGCCCAATGCCACGGGGCCGACGACCCGGTGCTGAAGGCCGTTTGCGCCGCCGTGCTGTACCGCATATACACCGCCAACCCGGATGTCGACGACTCTGCCTCCGTGCTGGCCGGCAGGTACAAGGCCATGGCCATGGCCGACGTGGGCGCCCTGGCGCGCACCAAGGCCGACGCTTTCAGCCCTATGGTGACAGAGGGATATAACGGCAAGATATTCGGCGACGACATGCTGAGCGTGGTAGGATACGAGGTGGGCGACTTCGGCGCGCTCTACAACCACTACAATGCCGCCGGCAACAGGCAGGCCGCATGCCTCGCCGCGCTGGGCATGATAAGGCAGCACAAGGGGCAGGCAGAGGTGTGCGTCAACAAGTCTGAATACATCAACTGGCTCGACTCGCTCACCCATGTCTACTCCGACCTCGACGTGGCCTGCGAGGCCGCCATCGAGAGATACCGCTACATGGAGGACTGCCCGGGCGTGACGGCAGAGCAGAAGATAAGCTACATACACTACGCTCTCGACAAATGGGGCGGCTGGCAGAACGCCGGCCAGTTGCGCAACGCCGAGCGCGAGCTCACCGCGCCGTGCTTCACTGTGCAGATGGCGAGCTCGGTGGTTGAGCCGGGCAAGGCGCAGACCATGACGCTGAGCGGCCTGCGCAACGTCGGTTCGGTGCAGATGGCCGTCTACCGCACGGCACTGCAGGGCGACACCGACCTGAATCCCGCCAACGAAGACGACTACAGGAAAATGCGCGCCGGGCTGCAAGAGCTCAAGGACAAGGCGCAAGAGCACCGATACATAAGCCATCCCGACTATCAGTTCTTTGAAGACTCGATGGTGGTGCCGGGCCTGCCGGCCGGTGTCTACATGATTGAGGTGCGCACATCGCCCGCAACCGAGACCGTGAGATGGCTGTATTACGTCACCGACGTATACTTGCTGAGCCACGGCCTGCCCGGCAACCGCACGCGCTATGTGGCCGTGAGCGCCACCACGGGGCAGCCGTTGCCCGGGGCACGCGTGAGGCTGGAGACCGAGTGCCGCTATGGCGGCAAGCCCGTGGCAGCCACGCTGACATGCAACGCCGACGGCGAGACAGTATATGCATACGGAAAGAGACAGCCCGCCAGGGCCCGTGCGTTTACCGACACCGACAGGTACAGCCCCAATGCGTGGGCTTACAACGTGTTCTCTTACAGCTCACGCGACGGCCAGTCTGAGCAAACGCGCGTGTTCACCGACCGCAGCGTCTATCGCCCGGGGCAGACGGTGCACGCCTCGGCTGTGGTGTATGAGTCGGCAGGCGGCACCGACGCCAAGGCCAAGGCAGGCCGGCGGGTGAAGGCTTTGCTGCGCGACGCCAACTTCAAGGTGGTGTCTGAGAAAGAGATTGTGACCGATGGCTATGGCACTTGCGCCGCCGACTTCGTGCTGCCCGTGGGCACTCTCAACGGCAGTTTTACCGTTTTCGTGAACAACTCGTCGGCGCGCATACGTGTTGAAGAGTATAAACGACCCACCTTCAAGGTTGAGTTCCCGAAGATAAACGAGAAGTATGCCGCGGGCGACACGCTCGTGGTGAGGGCCAAGGCCCTGAGCTTTGCCGGCGTTCCGGTGCAGGGCGCACAGGTGAAATATACCGTTAGGCGCCGCCGGTCGCTCTGGTGGCGGCCCGCGCCGGGCTTTTCGGCATCGTCGAAGGCTCTGCCCGGCATGGACGACACAGAGCTGTGGAGCGGCAATGCTGTAACCGGTGCCGACGGTTCGTTTGCCGTGACCATGCCGATGGTGCTGCCCGATATGCCCAAGGGCATAAGCATGTTCTACAACATCGTGGCAACGGCCGACGTGACCGACGTGGGCGGCGAGACCCGTACGGGCGAAGTGAGCGTGCCAATAGGCACCAAGCCGACTGCCTTCAGCTGCGACCTGCCCGAAAAGGTGGTGGCCGACAGTTTCAAGACCGTGGTGTTCACGCTGCGCAATGCCGCCGGCGAGCCCATCAGCGCCGACGTGCGCTTCCGCATCGACGGCTCGGGCGAGTGGCTGTCGGGCAAGACCTCGGCCCCCTTGCCAGTGGGGCGGCGGCTTGCTTCGGGGCGCCACAGGCTCTTTGCAGTGTGCGAGACCGACACCATCGATACCGAGTTTGTGGCCTTCTCGCTCAACGACACGGTGCCGTGCATCAACAGCCGCAGCTGGTTTTATGCATCCGCCACTGAGTTCCCGGCCGACGGGCGGCCTGTGACGGTGCAGGTGGGCTCGTCAGACAGCACCGTGCATATAGTCTACTGCCTGGCGTCGGGCGACCGCATCATCGAGAGCGGGGCGGCAGACGTGACCAACAGGCTGGTAAACCGCAAGTTTGTGTATAAGGAAGAGTATGGCGACGGCCTGCTGCTGACATACGCCTGGGTGAAAAACGGGCAGTGCCACAAATACAGTGCCACCATCGCCAGGCCGGTGCCCGACCGCAGGCTCCGCATGGCATGGACAACGTTCCGCGACCGCCTGACCCCCGGCCAGAAGGAAGAGTGGCGGCTCAGCATAACCAATCCCGACGGAACGCCGGCCAAGGCTCAGCTCATGGCCACGCTCTACGACATGTCGCTCGACCAGGTGGTGCCCCATTCGTGGTCGCTCGACGTCAGTGAGTGGCTGTCGCTGCCCTATGCCGCATGGTTGTCCAGGCCGAGTATTGGCATTTATCAGAGTGCCGAGCAGTCGTGGAAACCGTTTGCTTTCCGCGAACTCGCGGTGAGCTCATTCGACAGTTCGGTGTTCCCCGTTTCTGTTCCCATGCTTTACTGTTATTCAAACATAATGGTCAGGGGCACCCGTTCGGTAAAGCGCGCCCCGATGGCCATGGCCAAGGCCGCGCTCAACTCTGCCGAGGCGGCGGCCGACATGACTGTCGAAGCCGAGCAGAGCGTGGCCCTGACAGGTGCCGTTCCGGCCCCGGAGGCGGCCTCAGGCGCCCCGGCCGGTGGCGGCGGGAGAGCGGTCGGGGTACAGGTGCGCGAGAATCTCAACGAGACCGCGTTCTTCTATCCGGCCCTCGAGACCGACGCCGAGGGCGGGGTGACACTGAAGTTCACGCTGCCCGAGAGCCTCACAACATGGCGTTTCATCGGTGTGGCCCACACAAAAGACATGCTCACGGGCACCATCGGTGGCGAGGCCGTGGCCCGGAAAGACGTGATGGTGCAGCCCAACGTGCCGCGCTTTGTCCGCGTGGGCGACAAGGCACGCATCACCGCGCGCGTTATCAACACGTCGGAAAAGGGCGTTGGCGGAACGGCGCGCATGGAACTGATAGACCCCGAGACCGAGGCCGTGGTGCTGAGCCGCACGCAGAGCTTTGCCGTTGAGGCCGGGGCGACGGCAGCTGTGGCCTTCGACTGCAGCCCCGACGGCGCGCAGCCGCTGCTCGTATGCCGCATAACGGCATCCGGCAATGGCTTCAGCGATGGCGAGCAGCACTATCTGCCGGTGTTGCCCGACCGCGAGCGCGTCACCGTCACGGTGCCGTTCACCCAGCACGGGACCGGCACCATGGCCGTGCGCATTGATACCATGTTCAAGAAAGGCGTCTCCGACCGCAAGCTGACAATAGAGTATACCAACAATCCGGCATGGCTGATGGTGCAGGCATTGCCGTATGTGGGCACGCCGAGCGACGACAACGCCGTCGACCAGGCCGTCGCCTTCTACGCCAACGCCCTCGGCCGCAGCATGGCACTGCGCTCGCCGCGCGTCAAGACCGTCTTCGACAGCTGGCGAATGGAGCCCGCGGGGGCGCAGTCGCTGACAAGCAGCCTTGCGAAAAACGCCGAACTGAAGGACATTGTGATGAGCGAGACACCGTGGGTGGCCGATGCCGACCGCGAGACGGAGCAGAAACAACGCCTCGCCGACTTCTTCGACGAGTCGCTAATGCAGAGCCGCATGGATGCCGCGGCGGGCAAGTTGCGTGCCCTGCAGAACCCCGACGGGTCGTGGAGCTGGTGGCCCGACATGCCCGGCAGCCTGAGCATGACCGTCGAGGTGGCCGAGATGCTCGTCCGCCTCGACAATATGGCAGGCCGGCAGGAGCTGTCTGCCGCGATGCTCAACAAGGCTTTCGGCTACATGGACAAGCGTTTTGTTGAGCAGGTGGCCGACATGAAGCGCGCCGAACGCGCTGGACGGCCACAGGCTTTCCCCGGTGGCGAGGCCCTGCGCTACCTATATCTCTGCGCCGTCGACGGCCGCAAGCACTCCGCTTCGGCCTCGGCCGCCGCCGATTACCTCGTGGCTCTGCTCCGGAAAGAGGCAAAGGGGCAGTCGATATACGACAAAGCTCTCACCGCCATCGTGCTTGCCAAGCGGGGCGACAGCCGCCTCGGCCGTGAATATGTGCAGAGCCTGAAGGAATACACCGTGTTTACCGAAGAGGCCGGACGCTATTACGACACACCGCGCGCGGCCTATTCGTGGCGCGACTACCGCATACCGACACAGGTGGCGGCCATGGAAGCCATAGCCGCCATAACCCCGCAAGACAGCGCAACGCTCGACCAGATGCGCCGCTGGCTGCTGGGCCAGAAGCGCACACAGGCTTGGGATACGCCCATCAACAGCGTCAACGCCATCTACGCGTTCCTCGCCGGGGGCACTGAGCTGCTCGAATCGGGCGGGCGCACGGCCCTCGCCATCGACGGCAAGGCCATCGACGCGCCTCAGGCCACGGCCGGCCTGGGCTATGTGAAGACGGCCTTGCACGACCCCAAGGGCACGACGTTTACCGCAACAAAGACGTCTGGCGGCACGTCGTGGGGCGCAGTCTACGCCCAGTTCATGCAAGACGCTTCACAGGTGGCGCCGTCTGCCTCGGGCATAAGCGTGAAGCGCGAGATTGTGGCCGACTCTGCCGGGCTGCATGTGGGAAGCCGCGTCAGGGTGCGCATAACCATCAGGGCCGACCGCGACCTCGACTTTGTGCAGGTGGCCGACCGCCGCGCAGCCTGCATGGAGCCCGTGGGACAGCTCAGCGGCTACCGCAACGGCGCATACTGCTCGCCGAAGGACAATGCTACCAACTATTACTTTGACCGCATGAGCAAGGGCACGCACGTGGTGGAGACCGAGTATTACATTGACCGCGCGGGCCGTTACGAGACCGGAACGTGCACCGCCGGCTGTGCCTATGCCCCCGAGTACCGCGCCACGGCGCCGTCGGTGGCAATAGAAGTGAAAGAATGAACATTACGATTCTGCCGTGACCAGGGCGGTAGATGCTTCAAAATAAAATATGGACAAGAGAATATTGCTGGTAGCGCTGGTGGCCATGGCCTCATTGCAGGCCGGAGCCCAGCGCCTGACCGTAGAGAAAGAGACTGTCGACTGCGGCAGCGTGGCTTACGACGCTCCCGTTACCGCAGTGTTCGAGCTGCGCAACAAGGGCGCACGCAAGTTGAAGATAAACGACGTAAGGGTGAGTTGTGGATGCATAGGCGTAGACTATCCCAAGGGCGAGGTGGGCGGAGGCGACCGCTTCAAGGTTCGCCTTACATACGACGCCCGCCAGCTTGGCCACTTTGAAAAGACGGCCGCCATCTACAGCAACGGCTCAAAGAAACCCGTATACCTCACGATGAGGGGAGTGGTGCTTGCCGAGGTAGAAGATTACACGGGCAGCTACCCCTATGAGTTCGGCGACCTCAGGGCCGACAAAAACGTGTTGGAGTTTGACGACGTGAACAAGGGCGACACGCCGGAGCTTGAGATTTACATACGCAACACGGGGACGAAGACGCTCCAGCCAAACATAATGCACCTGCCGTCTTACCTCTCGGCCGCCGTAACACCCGAGAAGTTGCGCCCCGGCCACGCCGGCCGCATCAGCGTGTCGCTCAATTCGGAGAAGCTGCGCGACTACGGCCTTACGCAGACATCGGTCTACCTGGCCAACATGCCCGGCGAGGAAGTGAGCCAGGAAAAGGAAATCACCGTGTCGTCGGTGTTGCTGCCGGGCTTCGACGGCATGACCGCCGAGGTGAAGAAGTTTGCGCCCAAGATGGAAATGTCGGCCGACTCGATAGTGTTCGACTTCGAAGGCAAGAGCCGGAAGAAGGGCGAGATAAAGATAACCAACGCCGGCCGCTCGACGCTGAAGATAGGTTCGCTGCAGATGTTCACCGCAGGCCTGCGCGTCACGTTGGGCAAGCGGGAGCTCGACGCGGGCGAGTCGACAGAACTGAAGGTGACGGCCTACCGCGATGAACTGTCGAAAGTGCATTCGCGGCCGCGCATACTGATGATAACCAACGACCCAGACAGGCCGAAGGTAGTAGTGAAAATTAAAACCAAGTGAGCTATGCAACACCCCGAAAACAACGCAGAATACAAGGGGCTGACCGTCAACAGCGGTGTAGAGCAGCCTTCTATAGTGAACCCATACCTCAAGCGCTTCCGCCGCAGGCACCGCGAACTGTCGGTGGGCGAGATGGTTGAAGGCATACTGAAAGGCGATGTCACCGTGCTGAGCCAGGCGGTGACGCTCGTCGAGAGCGTCAACCCCGACCACGTGGGCAAGGCCCAGGAGGTGATAGACAAGTGCCTGCCATACAGCGGCAGGTCTGTGAGGGTGGGCATAAGCGGAGTGCCCGGAGCAGGCAAGTCTACGTCGATAGACCAGTTTGGCGTCCATGTGCTTGGCGAACATGGCGGCAAGCTGGCCGTGTTGGCCATCGACCCGAGTTCCGAACGGTCGAAGGGCAGCATACTCGGCGACAAGACCCGCATGGAAAAACTGGCCCAGCACCCCGACTCGTTCATACGCCCCAGCCCCACGGCAGGCTCGCTCGGCGGGGTGGCCCGCAAGACTCGGGAGACCATCATACTGTGCGAGGCGGCCGGATTCGACAAGATCTTTGTCGAGACGGTGGGAGTGGGGCAGAGCGAAACGGCCTGCCACTCGATGGTCGACTTCTTCCTGCTCATACAGCTTGCCGGCACCGGCGATGAGCTTCAGGGCATAAAGCGCGGCATAATGGAGATAAGCGACGGCATAGTCATCAACAAATGCGATGGCGAAAACGTGGACAAGTGCCACCTCGCCGCCCGTAACTTCCGCAACGCGCTGCATTTCTTCCCCAAGCCCGAGAGCGGATGGACGCCGCAGGTGATGTGTTACAGCGGCTTCTATGGCACGGGCATAAAGGAGATATGGGACATGGTGTACCGCTATGTCGACTTTGTCAAGGCCAATGGATACTTCGACCACCGCCGCAACGAGCAGAGCAAGTACTGGATGTACGAGACTATCAACGAGCACCTGCGCAGCAGTTTCTACAACAGCAGGCTCATACAGCAGCGGCTGGCCGACGCCGAGAGGATGGTGCTGGCCGGAGGCAAGACCAGCTTCGCGGCCGCAGGCGAGCTTCTCGATGCCTATTTTGCCGAGATGAAGAAATGACACATCACCCTGTCTCCTGCCGTTGAGGCATGGCGGCAGGGGAATGTAGCATTGTGCCCCGGGCGGCGAAAAAACTTTACCATGCCATTCACGTGCGCCCACAAGGGCCATGCTGACGGCCGAAACGGCCCGTTCTGCCCTGCCGGACGGCGTGTTTGGCGGTGCCGGACGGCCCGTTTTGCAACGCAAAATGTGCCGTATCGCAAAGCGTTGGCACTGAGGCGGTTGCGCGCCTTGCCCACGACGGTAAGCAAACTTTACACATGTGCCGAGTCACGGGCATGGCTTTGCCTGTGCGGCACACATTGTTTTACAACCAAAACAACATAAGACAAGTGCAGATAGAAATAGACAATGGCAGCGGATTTTGCTTCGGCGTGACCACTGCCATAAAGAAAGCCGAGGAAGAGCTGGCCGGTGGCAAGACGCTCTATTGCCTCGGCGACATAGTACACAACGGCATGGAGTGCGAGCGGTTGCGCCGGATGGGCCTCGTGACCATAAACCACGACGACCTGCGCAGGCTGCACAACGCCAAGGTATTGCTGCGCGCCCACGGCGAACCGCCCGAGACCTACGAGCTGGCGCGGCGCAACAATATCGAGATAATAGACGCCACATGCCCTGTGGTGCTGCAGTTGCAGCGCAGGATAAAGCGGCAGTTTGACGCCAACCCCGACGCGCAGATTGTGATATTCGGCAAGAACGGCCACGCCGAGGTGCTGGGGCTGGTGGGGCAGACAGAGAGCAAGGCCATAGTGATAGAGGCTTTCGACGATGTGGTGAAGCTCGACTTCAACCGCGACATATACCTTTATTCGCAGACAACAAAGTCGCTCGACGAGTTCCATCGCATCATAGACTACATCCAGGGGCACATATCGCCATCGGCAACGTTTCGCAGCTTTGACACGATATGCCGGCAGGTGGCCAACCGAATGCCCAACGTGAGCGCATTTGCCGCCCGGCATGACCTCATACTGTTTGTCTGCGGGCATAAGAGCAGCAACGGCAAGGTGCTCTTCAACGAGTGCCTGAGGGTCAACCCCAACAGCCATCTCGTGGAAGGGCCGGGCGAAATCGACCCGCGATGGCTGCAGGGCGTGGACACGGTGGGCATCTGCGGGGCCACGAGCACGCCCAAGTGGCTGATGGAGCAGTGCCGCGACGCGTTGGTCAAAGGCTGTGACATGAAAACCATTACTAATATAAACGACCAATGAAGAAGACTTTACTGACAGCCGTCATGGCGGCGGCAGCCCTCGCCGGCGCCGCGCAGGACAGCAAGATGGACGAGTTTGTGAGCTCGCTCATGCAGAAAATGACCATTGAAGAAAAGATTGGGCAGCTCACTTTGCAGGTGGCCGGCGACATAACCACCGGCTCTGTGCAGTCGTCGCCCGTCACGGAACGCATTGCCGCGGGCCGGATGGGAGGTGTGTTCAATGTGAAAGGGGCGGGCAAGATACGCCAGTTGCAGGACATTGCCGTCAAGCAGACGCGACTGGGCATACCTTTGCTCGTGGGCATGGACGTGGTGCATGGCTACGAGACCATCTTCCCCATACCGCTGGCGATGTCGTGCAGTTGGGACACCCTGGCCATAGAGCGCTCTGCGCGCATAGCCGCCAAGGAGGCAAGTGCCGACGGCATCAACTGGACTTACAGCCCGATGGTAGACATCAGCATGGATGCGCGCTGGGGGCGCGTGGCCGAAGGCAGCGGCGAAGACCCGTATCTCGGCTCGTGCATAGCCCGGGCCATGGTGAGGGGCTATCAGGGCGACTATTCGGGCAAGGCCGACATAATGGCTTGCGTCAAGCATTTCGCGCTCTACGGGGCCGTCGAGGCGGGCAAGGACTACAACACCGTGGACATGAGCCGCATGCGAATGTACAACCGTTATTTCCCTCCCTACCGCGCGGCTGTTGACGCCGGGGCTGGCAGCTTCATGACTTCGTTCAACCTTGTCGACGGCATTCCGGCCACGGGCAACCGCTGGCTGCTCACCGATGTGTTGCGGAAGCAGTGGGGATTCGACGGTTTTGTGGTCACCGACTATGAGTCTCTGATGGAGATGACGCGCCATGGGGTGGGCGACCTCGCCTCGGTCTCGGTGCAGGCGCTGAAGGCCGGCACCGACATGGAGATGTGTTCGGAGGGCTTTTACAAGACGTTGGGGCAGTCGTTGAAGGATGGGCGCGTTTCCACCGACGACATCGACCGGGCCTGCCGGCGCGTGCTTGAGGCCAAGTATAAGCTGGGCCTTTTTGCCGACCCGTACAAGTATTGCGACGAAAGCCGCCATGCCACCGATGTGTATACGGCCGAGAACCGCGCCGAGGCACGCGAACTGGCTGCCAAGACGTTTGTTCTGCTTAAGAACGAGGGCGGCCTGCTGCCACTGAAGAAGCAGGGAAAGATAGCGCTGATAGGCCCGCTGGCCGACAACGCCGCCAACCTGTGCGGTACGTGGTGCGTGGCCTACACCCCGGAGCGCTACTCCACGCTGCGCCAAGGGCTCGAGCGGGCTGTCGGCGGCAAGGCTACGGTGCTGTATGCGCAGGGGTGCAACCTTACGCGCGATGCCGCATTGCAGAAAGCTGCCGAGTTTGGCAGGACGATACCTCGTGGCGACGACGAGGCCATGAAGGCCGAGGCACTGCGTGTGGCGGCCGGGGCCGACGTGATAGTGTGCGCCATGGGCGAGTGCTCCGACATGACGGGAGAGAGCTCCAGCCGCGTAGACCTCGAGCTGCCCGACGTGCAGCGCGAGCTGTTGGCAGAGCTGCTGAAGCTCGGCAAGCCCGTGGTGCTGCTCAACTTCTCGGGCCGCCCCACTGTGATGACATGGGAGCAGGCCCGTGTGCCGGCCATCATGAACGTGTGGTTCGGAGGCTCTGAGGCTGCCGACGCCATCTGCGACGTGCTCTTTGGCGACCGTGTCCCGTCGGGAAAGCTCACCATGACCATGCCACAGGCGGTAGGGCAGATACCTCTCTACTACAATCACATGAGCACGGGGCGCCCTGTTCCCGAGGGCATAAAGTCGTACCGCAAGTACCAGAGCAACTATCTCGATGTGCGCAACGACCCGCTCTATCCCTTTGGCTACGGCTTGAGCTACACCACGTTTAAGTATTCCGAGCCCCGGCTCAGCGCCGACAGCATGGCCGTGGACGGTTCGGTGAAGGTGAGTGTCGACGTTACGAATACGGGAGAGCGCGATGCCGACGAGGTAGTACAGTTGTACATACGCGACCTTGTGGCAAAGATAAGCCGTCCGGTGAAGGAACTCAAGGGGTTCAGCCGGGTGCACATCAAGGCCGGTGAGACCCGTACGGTTGAGTTTACCATCGTGCCCGACATGCTAAAATACTACGACAGCGAGCTCAACTATGGCCTCGACGCGGGCGAGTTTACCGTAATGACCGGGCCCGACAGCCGCCGGGTGAAGGGTTGCAAGCTCACCGTCTATTGACCGGAGGGCATTGCCTGCAGCCTGTCGGGGCAGCATCTGTTGCGGCAGGAAAAACATAGTGGCGGGCGCAAAGACATTGCGTCCGCCACTTCTGTGTGTATGTTTCATGCCGGATTGCCCCATGCCTGCAGGCCGTGAGGGTAGCCCGGCGTTACGCTTTTTGCTTAATCGGCCTGCTTCTGGCACGCCTCGTGGAAGCGCTCCAGCAGCCATTGCTTCTGCTCGGCTATCGTCATGTGGCTGTTGTCAAGCTCTATGGCGTCGTCGGCCTTGCGCAATGGCGACACATCGCGGTGAGAATCGATGTAGTCGCGCTCCTTTACGTTGCGCAGAATGTCGTCGAAATCGGCGTCCATGCCTTTCGATTTCAGCTCGTCGAAGCGCCTTTGGGCCCTCACTTCGGCCGAGGCGGTGACGTAAATCTTCAGCTCTGCGTCGGGGAATACGGTTGTTCCTATGTCGCGCCCGTCCATTACCACTCCCTTGTCGCGGCCCATTGCCTGCTGCAGGGCCACCATGGCCGACCGCACAAAGGGCAGGGCGGCCACCGGGCTTACATGGTCTGACACTTCCATCGAGCGGATTTTGTCTTCCACCCTTTCACCGTTGAGGTATGTGTCGGGCCGCCCCGTGGCCTCATTCAGCCTGAATGAGATGCCGATGTCGCCCATCTTGCGCCTCAGGGCATCGGCGTCGATGCCCCCATCGGGCAAGAACATGTTGTTTTCGAGCGCATACAGCGTCACGGCACGGTACATTGCGCCGGTGTCTACGTATACGTAACCCACCTCGCGGGCCAAGTCTTTGGCCATCGTACTCTTTCCGCAAGACGAAAATCCGTCAATGGCTATCGTGATCTTCTTCATAAATTAAAGTGTATAAGTGGCGTTGAAGTTTAGTGACGCGGTTGAGACGTGGTACTTGCCGTAGGCCACATTCAGCTTGAAACGCTCCAGTTGGAGGCCTGCCCCGAACGAGAACCCTGCCCCGTGGCTGCTGCTTCCCTCCACGTCATCGATGCTCATCTCGTCCGCTCTGCGGAAGTTGTAGCCCCCGGCGACGTAGATGCTGCTCGAAAGGAGCACGTCGACGCCCACCACGAAGTGGCTCGCGAAATCGCCGTGCCAGTCGTTCAGCCTTGTCATGGTGGCCGAAAGCCGTAGCGGGGCCTTGCCCAGTTGCTTGCTGATGCCGGCCTGCAGGTCGAACGGTATCTTCTCGAAGTCATCGTTGTATGCCTTGATCTGCCCGCCGAGGTTGCGTGCCACGGCCGACAGCGACAGCCCCTTGTCCTCGTCGTAGTAATTGATTCCGAGGTCCACTCCCACGGCGAGCGAGTTGTATCCGGCGATGCTTGAGGTGATGAACTTGCCCGATACGCCTCCGGCCAGCCTGTCGTTGAATATGTAGGCGAACGCTCCGCCCAGCACGATGTCCTTTGCCGAGAATGTGCCCGTCTCGATGTTGTCGGCCGTCACCTCCCTCATCTTGCCGTAGTCCATGTACTGTGCGGTGACGGCCCATGTGCCTCGTTCGCGCCATGCCCTTGTAAACGATGCGCTGGCCGTGTTGCTTCCCTCCATGTAAGTCATGTAGTTGAGGTTTATCGACATGTCGGTCACAGCCGTAATCAGCGCCGGGTTGTGGAAAATAAGGGTAGGGTCGTCTTCCACTATCGTTATGTTGTCGCCACCGAGGGCAGCCACGTGCGCGCTTACCGGCAGCCGCAGGAAGTTGTAATCCGTTTGGCTTTCCTGCGCTTGCGTTCCTGTTGCAATGGTAATGCAAAGCAATGCAAAAACAACTTTTTTCATTTCTTTAAACGATTTTGTCGGCAAAGTTACGCCTTTTTTCAAATATCTGAGCTATTTTTGTAGCTGCAAATGATGGCGCCACTGTTTTATAACGTGAAACAACGGCGAATATTATACTGTAGATGGAGATAAAGAAGACAAAGGCGGCCGATTTAGAGTCGGGCAGGATGACGTGGTTCCTGCTCGGACTGATATTTATCTTGGCTGTCTTTTTTGTTGTCTTTGAGTATAATGAGAGTGGGCCGGCACCCGAAGAGGCCGACGAAGACATGCTCGACGACCTGCCCGAGAAAGACGACGGGTTGGTGCCTATGATGCTTCCGCACACCACCCTGCGCGTGGTGCAGCCCACAGAGGTTCACCACGAGGCCCCGACAAAGACCCGGTTGGTGGACAACGACAAGGCCATGCGCGACAGCGAGACCCTTGCCGAGATAGACATGGCTGTGCAGTCAGACCACGCCATGGTGCCGATAAGCGACGAGCCGAAGCCCAGCGTAGACGACCCCACGTCGCCGCCGTCGGAACTTATGGACGACAAGCCGCTCGACTTCCGCGTCGTAGAGAGCCTGCCCCAGTTTCCGGGCGGTGCCGTCGAGTTTATGAAATGGCTCACGCGCAACCTGCGTTACCCCCTTGCTGCCGAGCGGCAGAAGATAGAAGGGCGCGTGGTAGTGCAGTTCGTGGTTGAGCGCGACGGCTCCATCACCGGTCTCAAGGTGGTGCAGCCGGCCCATCCATACCTTGACCGCGAGGCCATGAGGGTGATGAACACCATGCCGAAATGGACTGCCGGCATGCAGAACGACAGGCCCTGCCGCACGATGGTGTGCATCCCGGTAGTGTTCAAGCTGTAGGCGGCCGCGCCCCGGCAGCCCGGCGGCATGCGGGTGCAGGCTTGGCGTGGCGCGCCGAGGCCCGTGCGGCAGCCTTGGCCGATTGTGCAGGCATCGTGCCGCCATCGTTAGTGAAATCAAAAAAAATGCAAAGATATGTTTACATCAAACGAACTGCTCAGCAAGGTTAACGACTTCATCGCTAACCTGAGCTATGACCGCAAGCCGGAGAGCATCTACGCTCCTATCAAGTATGTACTTTCCATAGGCGGCAAGCGCATCCGCCCGGTGCTGATGCTCCTGTCGTACAATCTCTACAAAGACAATCCGGAGAGCATACTCATGCAGGCTTGTGCGTTGGAGACATACCACAACTACACCCTTTTGCACGATGACCTGATGGACAACGCCGACGTCCGCAGGGGCATGCCCACCGTTCACCGCAAGTGGGATGCCAACACGGCCATTCTCTCGGGCGACTCCATGCTCGTGCTGGCATACCAGCGCATGGCCCAGTGCGCCCCCTCGAAGCTGAAGCCCGTGCTCGACCTGTTTACGGAGACGGCCCTGGAGATAGGCGAGGGGCAGCAGTATGACATGGACTTCGAGCGGCGTACCGATGTGACCGAGGCCGAGTATATAGAGATGATACGCCTGAAGACGAGCGTGCTGCTGGCCTGTGCCATGAAGACAGGCGCCATACTTGCCGATGCGCCGGCAGCCGACGCCGACCGCCTTTATCAGTTTGGCGAGCAGATAGGGCTGGCCTTCCAGCTGCAAGACGACCTGCTCGACGTCTACGGCGACCCCGCTGTGTTCGGCAAGGCCATCGGCGGCGACATTGTGTCGAACAAGAAGACATACATGCTCATCAATGCCTACCAACTGGCCGGGCCGTCGCAGCGATCGGAACTGATGCGCTGGATTACCGCCGTCGATTTTGACAGGGCCGAAAAGGTGGCCGCCGTGACCAGGATTTACGACGAACTGGGCATCAGGGGCCTGTGCGAGGCACGCATAAACCAGTATTTCGACCGCGCCAGTGAATACCTTGCAGCCGTCGGAGTGGACGATGCGCGCAAGGAACAGCTGCGGCGTTTCGCCCAGGAAATGATGCACCGCGAGGTCTGACCCCAATCCCTTGCCAAAGGCGTGGCGCCGTTAGGGGGCCATGGCCGTGGCAGGCGAAAGCCGGCCGTGGCCATGGCCGCTGCCTGAAGTGGCTCCGGCAGCCATGCCCGACACTCATTCTTACAGCCAACAACAAACAAACAGATAGCCCAATGCCCTACAGAAGATTGCCAAAGACCGACGCCGCAAGGCTCAAGGCACTGAAGACCGTGCTCGACTGCAACGACATATACACGGTTAGAAACCGCATTGTCGACTGGCAGGTGCTCAATCGCTGCCGCCCTGCATACGACAGACTGCTCACCGCTTGCGAGCAGTACAGGGTGTGCATGATGGCACAGAAGCGCAAGACGGGGCAGATGGAGAAACTGCAGCGCAACGCCGCCATGTTTCTGAGCCATTTCATCCAGGTGCTGTTCCTTGCCATGGAGCGGGGCGAGATAAAGCCGCGCTACAAGCAACTCTACGGCTTCGCCGAGAGCGACGCGGCCGTGCCAAGCCTGAAGTCGGCCGAGAGCTTGCTGGAGTGGGGGCAGAAGGTGGTCGACGGCGAGCGCGAGCGGCTGCGTGGCGGAGGGCTGCCCATATACAACCCGACCATTGGCAAGGTGGCAACACACATCGACATATTCCGCGATGCCTACAACGAGCAGCGGCTGCGGCAGCGGCATACGGCTGCAGCGTTGGCCGCCGTGCAGCGGCTCAGGCCCGAAGTCGACGCCGTGCTGCTCGATTTGTGGAACCAGATAGAGGCCTATTTCGCCTCCGAGCCGCCCGAGGTACGCTATGCCGAGTGCCGCAAGCTGGGGGTAGTTTACTATTACCGTCGGAAGGAACCCCATCTGTATTGATGCATACTCAGGGCGGAGGCATGCCGGCATCGGCTGCTTGCCATGGCTGCATGTGGCTGAACAAATGATTACAATGCAGGCGTGGTGGCGCCACGGGGGCCGTCCGGGCGCGCGATTCGGGCCGTTTGGCAATCCCATACGGGCCGTTTGGCAATCCCATACGGGCCGTTTGGCGCCGCAATGTCGGCCGTTTTGCACGGCCGAATGGCATTGGTGGGCAAGTGACTGGGGCACAGGCGTTTATGCAGATGTGCATTTTCGCTCGCCCAAATGCGAAATATCGTTACATGCAAAGGATGCCGGCGGTTTCCGTGACCGCAGGCAACGGTTGCTGCCCGGCCACCCCGGCCGCGCTCCCGTAGCCTCATTGCCACCGTGCGGGCGGCATGCAGCCATGCCTTTAATATTGAAACATCATTTTAAAAGAATATTTTTTATGCATTTCATAGACACACACGCCCATCTTGACGGTACCGAGTTCGACGCCGACCGCGACGAAGTGGTAGGCCGCGCCCGCGCTGCGGGTGTATCGCATGTGCTCATACCGGCCATCGACCTGCCCTCGGTGGGCACCGTCCTTGCCACGTGCGACCGCTATCCGGGCTTTGCCCATCCAATGATAGGGCTCCACCCCGAGGAGGTGAATGGCGGTTACAGGGAGGTGCTGGCCAGCCTTCGCCGGCTGTTTTCGCCCCGATTTGTGGCCATTGGCGAGGTGGGACTCGACTATTATTGGAGCCGTGAGTTTGAGAAAGAGCAACTCGAGGCTTTCGAAGAGCAGGTGAGATGGTCGGTAGAGATACGCTTGCCGCTAATGATTCACTGCCGCAAGGCCCAGAACGAGATGGTGGCCATGCTCCGCCGATATGAGGCCGACCTGCCTGGAGGCGTGTTCCACTGCTTCACGGGCAACGAGCGCGAGGCCGCCGAGCTGTTGCGCTTCGAGCGCTTTGCCCTCGGCATAGGCGGCGTGCTGACGTTCAAGAAGTCGCACCTGCCCGAGGTATTGCCCCACGTGCCCATCGACCGCATAGTGCTCGAGACCGACTCACCATACATGGCCCCCGTGCCCATGCGCGGAAAGCGCAACGAGAGCGCCTATGTGAGCTATGTATTGGCCAAGGCTGCAGAGTGTTATGGCGTTTCGGAAGATGAGCTTGCCGAAGCAACCAACGCCACGGTGCGCCGTATCTTCGGCCCCCTTGACGTGAAATCATTGGTTAAAGAAACATAAAAGGGCTGTGCGCGTTGCGGGAAATAGACATAAATGGCTTAAATTTGCACCGCAAAACGCAAGGAGAGGTGCTCGAGTGGCTTAAGAGGCACGCCTGGAAAGCGTGTAGACGCCAAAAGCGTCACGGGGGTTCGAATCCCCCTCTCTCCGCTGAACAGTACTAATTCGTTCTTCCACGCTTATGAAGAAGTTAATTGCCTTGTGCGCAATTAGTGCCCTGATTGCTTATAGCCCGGTGGCTATGGCGCAGGTTACCCCCAATAAAGACACTGCCGCTATTGCTGCCGGAGCACCGGCATCGGCTGTTGTCAGCGACTCGTCGGCTGCAGAGTTGGTCAGCGACTCCGCGTTGGCCGACGCCGATGTGGAGGAGGTCGTGCCCGAAGAGGGCGGCGGGCTGCACAAGGAGCTTAAGGTGAAGTTTATCGAAGGCAGTGCCGGGTTTATGTCGCTGGTGGCCCTTGCCCTTGTCATTGGCCTTGCCTTTTGCATAGAGCGCATCATCTACCTGACGCTCTCGGAAATCAATGCCAAGCGTTTCATGGAGGATGTCGGCGGGCGTGTCGAGGCCGGCGACATCGAGGGGGCCAAAGACCTGTGCCGCGCCACGCGCGGCCCCGTGGCTTCCATCTGCTACCAGGGCCTTACGCGCATCAGCGAGTCGATAGACAACATCGAGCGGTCGATAGTTTCTTACGGGTCGGTGCAGGCCGCCAACCTCGAGAAAGGTTGCTCGTGGATAACGCTGTTCATCTCGATGGCGCCGTCGCTCGGGTTCCTTGGCACCGTCATCGGCATGGTGATGGCTTTCGAGCAGATACGCCTTGCGGGCGACATCAACGCCACCATCGTTGCCGCAGGCATGAAGGTGGCCCTGCTGACAACCATCTTCGGCATCATAGTTGCGCTTATCCTTCAGATATTTTACAACTACATATTGTCGAAGATAGAGCATATCACGTCGCAGATGGAGGAGTCTTCGATTACCCTCCTGGACACAATAATGAAGTATAAGCTGGCTGGCAATGGGCAAGACGGTGAAAAGAAGGCGTAAGGGGCTGTCGGCCGACAGGGTGTCGGGCCGTGTCCTGGCCCTGCTCATAGCCTTGTCTGCGCTGGTGTTCGGCGCATTCTTCCTCGTCGGCTACGACATGCCATACGTGGCCGACACCAATTTCAATGCCCCGTTGCTCACCGACGTGCTCCTGGTCTACACCTATGTGCTGTGTGGCGTGGCCGTGGCCGTGGCCGTGGTTGCAATGGTCAGGGGCATAACAGTGCACGGGGGCAGCCGCTATGAGACCCACGGCGTGCCAGCCGGACGCATATCACTGGGAGTTGCCTTGCTGCTCGTGGCCACCTTGGGAGTTACGTTTGCCATGGGCTCGGCGGAGCCGGTGAGGGTCAACGGCAAGTGGTTTGCCGAGGCAGGATGGCTCAAGCTCACCGACATGTTCATCAATACGTCGATAGTGCTCGGCCTGGTGGCCGTGGCAGTGGTGGCATACGGTGTGTCGGGGCTCAACCGGCGGATGAACAGGAAAGACCGATAGGAGGTGGCCATGCTTAGGGAAAGGAAAAAGACTCACCGTGTTCCGGAACTGAACACCACGTCGACAGCCGACATATCGTTCATGTTGCTGACCTTCTTTCTTGTCACAACGTCGATGGAGACCGACAGGGGCATCACTCAGCAATTGCCGCCCATGCCGCAGGAAAAGGAGCAGGCTGTGGCCGAGGTCAAGCGGCGCAATGTGCTGCTGGTGGCATTGGACGGTGCCGACCGCATCACCTGCAACGGCAAGGAGGTGAGCGCCGACGGGCTGAAGGCCAAGGTCATGGAGTTCGTCGACAACGAAAGCGACAGCAAAGACCTGCCCGAAAAGGTGTGGCGCGACATCCCTCTGCTTGGGCGTTGCGCTGTCACAGCCAACCATCAGATATTCATCAAGGCCGACCGGGCGTCGACCTACAATGCTTATTTCGCTGTTCAGCAGGCCGTGATGGCTGCTTACAACGCGCTGCGCGACCGCTTGGCGACGCGCCGCTTTGGCCATCCGTATGCCGAATGCGACGACGAGGAGCAGCAAGCCGTGTGCGAATGCTATCCATTGCGGCTGTCGGAGGGCGACCTCGAGGTGGAAGGAGGTGGCAAATGAGCCGTTTCCGTACGTCGCACCACGAGGTGCCGGGGCTCAATACGGCCTCGCTGCCCGACTTGATATTCACCGTCTTGTTCTTTTTCATGATAGTGACGCATATCCGCCAGGCACAACTGAAGGTGGAATACCGTACACCGCAAGGTACAGAACTGGTGAGGCTGGCCAAGAAGTCGGCCACTACATACATCTACATCGGCCGTCCGGTGAAGGGACAGGGGCATTCGGATGGTTCGTCGATGCGCATTCAGCTCAACGACAAGTACGGCGACATCGACGATATAGCCGAGTACATAGCCAAGGAGCGCTCACGCATGGCCCCGGAAGACGCGGCCAATATGACCGTCAGCATAATGGCAGACCGCGATACGCCCATGGGCGTAATTGAAGACGTAAAGCGAGCCTTGCGTTCGGCGCACGCCCTGAAAGTAGTTTATTCAGCCAATACCGACGAAAAACACTGATATTTCATAGCGATTCTTATATTTTTACTTATAGTTTTGTTTGATATGTCGAATTTTTATTGTATTTTTGTGCCACAAAAGAAATAGATAATGGCATATCAAAGATTGGATAAACTGGACAAACAGATTCTTCGTCTCATCGCTGCAGACGCAAGGATACCGTTCCTCGAGGTGGCTCGCGCATGCAATGTAAGCGGCGCCGCCATCCATCAGCGTATACAGAAGTTGACTAACCTGGGCATTCTCAAGGGCTCGCACTTTGTCATCGACCCTGAGAAAATAGGTTACGAAACATGTGCTTACATAGGTCTTAACCTCAAAAACCCGGAAAAGTTCGATTCCGTGGTGGAAGAGTTGAGGAAGATTCCGGAGGTAGTGGAATGCCACTATACCACCGGTGACTTTGACTTGTTTATTAAAATATACGCTTTCAACAACCATCATCTGCTCAACATCATCCACGACAAGTTGCAGCCGCTGGGCCTTTCACGCAGTGAGACAATCATTTCGTTCAACACGTCGATAGACCGCCAGCTGCCGATAGTTGACATTCCTGTCATTGACCAGGATGATATGATGGACCGGAATATCTGACACAGCATGCCGGCGTCAGTATGTTGATGCGTCGGCAGCGGTGTATTGGCACCACAGAACCCCGTTTGCTGCATTGCCGTCGGCTTCGTCTTGTTATGGCGGATGCCTTCACTCAATGCCGCAAACGGGGTTTTCCTTGTTTCGTTGGCTGCGGGTTACGGTCGTGGCTTGGCTTTGCTGCGCCATGGCCGCGGCATCCGTGGCCGTTGGCTTCATGCTTTCTGCCTTTGCCTGTGGCCCCGTTGGCCTTTCACCGGCGGTGGTGTGGCGGTGGCGGAGGGGGTGTTGGCTTTCCCGGCGGCTTTGGTCTTCCGGGCTTCTTTGGTGGCTTGGGCTTCTTGTGATGCCTGTGGTGGTGACGCCCTTCATCCATTGAGTAATGGTAACGGTGGGGCGGCCGTGTTATGCATGACGCTGTGCTGAAGCACAATAGTGTCGCCAATGCAATGTAAGCTATGTGTCTCATCATAATCAAACAGTTTTTTTTATTATGACGGATGCTGCACTTGGCGGTTTAACCTGCGCTTTTTAATCTATGTATTTTTAGCTTTTGGCTACCTGTGCAGGCGGTTTTCAAGACATTGCCAAACCCTTTTTGTCATTTGTTTGCATTTCTTTCATAGTCAACGAAAGCATAGTTGAACGCATGCTTCTCGTCGGCCGTGTGTTCTTCGCGTGCCACTTCATGCCATCCTTCGTATTCAGGGAAGAAGGCGTCGGCCCCTTCCGGGCAGTCGTCGACCTCGGTAAGGCATAGGCGGTCGGCTATTCCCATGGCTTGCCCGTAGACACTTGCGCCACCGATTACGTAGAGGTCTTCGTCTGGCTGGCAGTGGGCCAGGGCCTCGGCAAGCGACGCATAGCAGTCGCATCCGGGCAGATGGCTCACCGTTCGGCTCAGCACCACGTTGCGCCGGTTGGGCAACGCCCCCTTCGGGAGCGACAGATAAGTGTTGCGCCCCATTATTATGGTGTGCCCGGTTGTCAGCGCCTTAAACCTCTTGATGTCGTTGGGAAGCCAGTAAATCAGCTTGTTGTCTTTGCCTATGGCCCTGTTTCGGGCCACGGCGGCAATGATGTTTATTCTCATTTCAGTTCAGGTTGTGTTGCGTTATACAGACACTTCGGCCTTGATATGCGGCCATGGGTCATAGCCTTCGAGGCTGAAGTCTTCGTAAGTGAAGTCGAATATGCTCTTGACATCGGGGTTGATTGCCATCCGTGGCAGCTTGCGCGGGGTGCGGGTAAGCTGGAGCCGTGCCTGGTCAAGGTGGTTAAGGTAGAGGTGTGTGTCGCCCGTGGTGTGGATAAACTCGCCCGGTTGCAGTCCGGTCACTTGCGCCATCATCTGCAGCAGCAGTGCATATGAGGCGATGTTGAACGGAACTCCGAGGAAGGTATCGGCCGAACGCTGGTACAGTTGCAGGCTCAGTCGCCCTTCGGCCACGTAGAATTGGAACATGGTATGGCAGGGAGGAAGGGCCATGCTGTCTACTTCGGCCACGTTCCATGCGCTCACTATCATGCGGCGAGAGTCGGGCGTGCGCCTGATTTGGTCGACAACGTTGGCTATCTGGTCTATCGTGCCCCCCTGGTAGTCGGGCCACGAGCGCCATTCATGGCCGTAGATGGGGCCGAGTTCGCCGTTTTCGTCGGCCCATTCGTCCCATATGCTCACCCCATGGTCGTGGAGGTATTTCACGTTTGTGTCGCCGCGCAGGAACCAAAGCAGTTCGTAGATGATTGACTTGAGGTGCAGTTTCTTTGTGGTGAGCAGCGGGAAGCCCTCTGCCATGTCGAATCTCATCTGGTGGCCGAACACACTCAGCGTTCCGGTGCCGGTGCGGTCGCTCTTGCGCGTGCCTTCGTTGAGGATGCGGTTGAGCAGTTCTAAGTATTGTTTCATTTCTGTTTGTATTGTTCAAATGATTATTGCCGGCGCCCGTCATTCATCATGTCGGTGCATATCACGGCCGGTCGCGAGTCGTCGCCGGGCGCGTGCGAGCTTTTTATCCGCCACTCCTGCGGGTACAGGTTGTTGGCCCTTGGGCCAATGTTCTTGGCGAATCCCAGCGGCGCGCCGCCGTAGGTAATGAGCGTGAAGCCCCGTGGCGTGCCCTCGGGCAGTTGCAGCTGTTCCTTTCGGAGGTAGGCTATGGCCTGGCTGTATGGCAGTTCGGCGCGCGTGAACGCCCCGGGCCGCAGTGCGGCAGACAGGGCGAGCGACTGTGCCGGGATGATGTCTCTGCCCTTTATGGTGCCTATGGTCACCCCGGCATGCACAATGCGCAGCGTGCGCGCCGCCGTCTCATAGTGGGCGGCCATGCGCTTGGGTATGGCGACTATGCTGTCGGCCGGCGTGAAGAAGTCGAAATCCTCCGGCTTTTCAATCCATCCGGTGTACTCGGCCGCCCGGTTGCGGGCGCCCTGCCGGTTTTGCCTGCGGCGCTGCGGCGCTGCGGCAGACAGCCTTTCGCCCCGTTTGCGCATCACGGCCATGAAGAGTCCTTCGCCCGTGGTGACGCCCGGGATGAACCGGTAGACCGGCCCTGCCAGGCAATCGGACAGCGACCCCGTGATGGCCCAGGCCGCATCGGTGGACACCGGCAGCAGTTCGGCCCCGAGACTGGAGCATATCCACGCCACGTTCTGCTCGTTTTCCTTGGCGTTGAACGTGCATGTAGAGTATATCAGCAGGCCTCCCGGGCGCAGGCACTGCCAGGCGTCGGCCACTATCTGGCGTTGCAGGGCGGCGCAACGCTCCACGTTTTGCGGGCTCCACTCGCCAATGGCGCCCTCGTCTTTGCGGAACATGCCTTCGCCGGAGCATGGCACATCGCACAGCACCACGTCGAACTCCAGCCCCGAGCGGGCATAGTCGGCAGGCATGCTGTTGGTGACCACTACCTCGGGGCGCCCCCATTTCTGCATGTTCTCGGCCAGAATCTGGGCCCGTTGGCGCACAGGTTCGTTGCAAAACAGCACGCTTCCGTCGGGCAGCGCGCCGAGGGCGGCCGTCGACTTGCCGCCCGGGGCTGCGCAAAGGTCGAGCATCAGCGAGGCATCGGCCACATGTTGGCTTATCACGTGGTGCAGGAACATCGACGACGCCTCCTGTACGTAATACCAGCCGGCATGGAGCAGGGGATCGAACGTGAAGGCGGGCCTGCCCTGCAGATACCATCCGTCGGTGCACCAGCCCACAGGCCGGGCACCATCGGGGCTGGCGTGGCACTTGGCCCTGTTGATGCGTATGCTCACAGGAGGCTCGTCGGCGAGCCCCCGCAGCAGCTTTCCGTAGAGCTCGTCGCCCATAAGGCTTCGAGTATATTGTGTAAATGAGTCGGGCAGAGTCATTGTTTGCTTGTTTGCGGATGCAAAATTAGAAAAAAAATCGCATCTTTGCAACTTCCGGGGGTGACGATGCGTCAAACCGATGTAACATACAACAAAATACGATATATGAAGAAGTATCTCATAGCATTGGCAATTGCCGCATCCACTTTGTGCGGCAATGCAGTCTCGGCGCAACCGTCCGCCGTGGCGCAGCATGTGAAGGTAAGCGTCACGCAGGCAAGCGACACCACCGGCATTGAGGCCTATTCGGACACTACGGCAGCCGACTCGGACTATGTGCCGCAGCAAGCCACCTACAGCGTGAACATGGATTCCGACAGCTTCGACAGCGCTTTGCGCGACATGATTGAAAGCAGTACCGACCTGTTCGGAGTGTTCTCCATACTGCTGCTGCTCTTTGTGCTGGCCCCCGCCGTCATTCTCGGCCTGCTGTTTTATTTCATCTACAAGATACGCAAGCAGAAAGTGAGGCTTGCCGAGATGGCCATGGAAAAGGGGCAGCCCATACCCGGAGGCATAGTGCGCGAGGGCCTGGAGCCGGCCGAACAGGTTTGGCGCAATGGAATAAAGAATGTGTCGATTGGCCTTGGCCTGTGCTGCCTGTTCGGGATAATGAATTATGAACTTTGCATAGGCTTGGCTATCCTCCTCACCTTCTATGGCGTGGGGCAGATGGTGATAGCCCGCACGTCGGCATCGAAGAAAGGGCGTGACTGCAGCGACGGAGACATGAACTCAACGCAAGACAACTGACCATGAGCCTGCAGCCCAATGACACATACCTTGTGGCCCGTGTGGCTGTGATGCACGACAAGAAGGCTTTCGACGCCCTTGTCTGCAAATACCAGTCGAGGCTCCGCCGTTTCTTCCTGAGCCAGACGCTGGGCGACAGCCAGCTCAGCGACGACCTGGCGCAAGACACGTTTGTCAAGGCGTATGTGGGCATATCGGGCTTCAGGGGCATGTCGTCGTTCTCTACCTGGCTGTTCAGGATAGCGTGGCGCGTGCTCTACGACTACGCCAGGTCGCACAGGCCGACGGCCGACATCGACGGTTGTGCCGCCATGGCAGCCCGCGGCATCGAGCCCGACGGGGCGTTGGGGATGGATGTGTATGAGGCTCTGGCCCGGCTGAAACCGGCCGAGAGGGCTTGCGTTACGCTGCAACTGATTGACGGGCAGACCGTAGACAAGATTGCAAGCATCACCGGCATGCCGGCCAACACGGTGAAGTCGCACCTTAAGAGGGGAAAGGACAGGCTGGCGGATTATTTAAGACAGAATGGATATGACAAATAATGACGATAAGCTTTTAGAGAAATTCTTCAGCGAGGCGGCCCGCACGGAGATTGCCGACGGGGGCTTCAGCCGTAGGGTGATGCGCAGCCTGCCCGACCGCACGCTGCTGAAGGCCCGTCTGTGGACGGCTTTCTGCCTGGCATTGGGAGTGGTGATGGCTGTCGGTTTCCGTGTCTGGCACGAGGCGGCCGTGTGGCTTGCCGGAGCCGTGCGCACGATAGTGGCGGCCGATTTGCAATGGCACCACGTGGCACACCTGCTTGTTGCCATGGCTGTGGTGATGGCCTTGCTAATCAAAGAGGTAATGGACAGGGAGCGCTCGTGGTGGTGACAGGCCGGCGGGGCGCATCCGGCAGAATCCGATAAGGCCCGTTCGGACTTGCAAAACAGGCCGTTTTGCAAGCCCGAACGGGCCGTTTTGTGTTGTAATACGGGCCGTTTTGAAACCGCAGTCCGGCATTTTCCGTAAGTGGCTGGATGCCAAAGGAATAGCCGGTTGGATGATATGGCTTGCCCAAGTCGGGGCGGTGCGGCGCATTTGCTACTGAAACCGGATGGCCGGGGCATTGGTTCCAGACAGGTTGCACTGCTGCACCGATTGTTCTCGGCGGGTCCGCAGCCCTGACGCTGTTGCCGTCAAGGGTTGTGGCCGTGCGTAGGGCATGCGGTTGCGGCGTGGCGTTTGTCCATTGCCGGTTTGGCTTCATGTGCCTACCACGGCGTCCATTCCGGCTCGGCCGGGGCCTGGTTTTCGGCCGGTTTGGGCTTTGGCGGGTTCTTCAGGTTGCCTTTTTCGTCGAACATGCCGTAGGTGGTGCGCAGCACGATGAACTCCGTGCGGCGGTTGAGCTGGTTGCATATCTCCTGCTCCTCGGGCTTCAGCTTCTTTATGAAGTCTTCGGTCAGCACGTCGCCCTCCTTCAGGAAGGTGTACGTCTCGGTCAGTTTCTTCCTTATGGTCTTCGGCTTCTCCTTGCCGTAGCCCACAGGCGAGAGCCTGTCTGCGGCAATGCCGTGCTCCACCAGGTAGTTTACCACGCTCTCGGCGCGCTTCTGCGACAGCACCTTGTTGTATTCCACGGCACCGCGGTAGTCGCAGTGTGCGCTCAGCTCTATGGTGACGTTGGGGTTCTCGTTGAGCAGTTTTATCAGTTCGTCGAGCGCTTTGGTCGACTCGGGCCGCAGCGTGGCCTTGTCGAAGTCGTAGAAGATGTTGTCTATCAGCACCGGGGCGGTGATTGAGGCCAGCGGGAACTGGAGCACATACTCGGTCGACTCGGTCACCGGTTCAACCCTCAACTGCTCCTTGTGGTTTAGGAATCCCTTGCATGTGCCGAGCAATACGTAGTCTACTCCCGGGCGTATCTCTTGCGTGAACGAGCCGTCGCCCTTGACGCTGAGCTTCAGGTTGGTGCCGTCATTGCCCACCATGTAGACCACGGCTTGCGGCAGTTCGTAGCCTTCCTGCTCGTAAACCCATCCTTTCACCGTCTGTATTATCTCGGGATTGACGAAACTGTAGATGTGGTCCCAGCCCTTGGCGTCGCCTCGGTTCGACGAGAAGTATCCCCGGTTGTGCAGTCCCTCGAAGGTCATGCCGAAGTCGTCGCCCTGCGAGTTGAGCGGGTATCCCGGGTGCTCAATGTGCCACGTGCCCCCCACGGAGTCGGGCTTGGCTATGAAGATGTCGAGTCCTCCCATGCCGGGATGCCCGTCGGACGAGAAATATAGGTCGCCGTTTGGCCTGAATGTCGGGAACATCTCGTCGCCCTCGGTGTTTATAGGCTCGCCCAGGTTTTCCACCCCGCCCACTCCGGCGGCCGTCAGCCTGACGCGCCAGATGTCGAGTCCGCCCATTCCTCCGGGCATGTCGCTCGTGAAGTAGAGCCATTCGCCGTCGGGCGACACGGCCGGGTGGGCGTAGCTCGACAGCGTGTCCTTGGTAAGTTCGAGCGTGGTCGACTTGCCCCACGACGCGTCGGAGCGCGTCGACGTGCATATCGTGGCGTATCGCGGGTATTGCGGGTCGGTGGTGCACTGCGTCAGGTACATCGTCTTGCCGTCGGGGCTGAATGAGCATGCGCCTTCGTCAAACTCCGAGTTCAGCTCGGTGTCTATGTCTTGCGGCTTGGTCCACTTGCCGTTCTCGTCTTTGGTCGACACGAAAATGTCGCCGTTCTTCGTGCCGGTGATGCCGCTCAGTTCGTCGCCTTTCACCTCGGTGCGCGTCGATGTGAAGTACAGCTGGTCGTTGTTGTCGCCCGCCAGCATCGGCGAGTAGTCGGCGCGGCGCGAGTTGAAGAAGTTTTCGCGCTTCACTGTGTACTGCGAGCCTTGCTCTTTCCATTCTGGTGCCATGCGCGCAGCTTTCAGTCCGTTGGCGGCGAGCCTGTTGCCGGGCAGGCTGTCGAGCGCGGCCTGGAAGTTTTTTGCCGCTTCCTTGTAGCTGCCCGCCTTCATTTGCTGTTGCGCCAGCCTTAGGTGCGTCATGCTGTCGGCTTGGTTGTAGCGTATGGCATTGTTGTATGCGGCTATTGCTCTCTGCGTGTAGTTGATGCGCCGGTAGCACTCGGCGAGCTTCAGTGCGCGCTGTCCGCGGGTTGCCCTCTCCTTCGGCGCGGTGGCAGAATATGCTTTCTTGTATTGGTTTGCGGCGTCGTAGTATTCGCCAAGCGCGAAAAACTTGTCGCCTTTCTTCATGTGTGAGTCTGCGCCACACCCCACAAGGAGTGTGGCCACGACAATGATTGATGCTATGGTCGATGTGTATCGCATGTCATTATAATAACGCAAATCGCGGCTTATTATTATAATGATGTGGCGAAATGGGCTTTGGGGGGCGGCAAAAACGGATTGCGGAGCTACGAAACAGCCCCGTCTGCCGCATTGTGGCAGACGGGGCTGTTGGTTGCTTATGTCATTGTTGGGCAGGAGGCTTGGCCGCGAACGGCAACCTGAAGGTGCACCCCTCTCTCCATCGGCTGCACCCGTAGGCTGTTTTCCCTTTTATTATCGTGCCTTTTCCGCACGTTGGGCAGGGGCGTCCGATGATGTTGTCGTCGGGCTTGAGGCCCGTTGCGGCTTTCTTCTGTGGGGCGGGCGCCTTGGGCTTCGGCGCCTGGGCCACCTTCGGGGCCATCTTTTTCTTCATGTCTTCGTCTGTCATTACGCTCACGCGGCGGTTGCTGTTGTCAGAGAGCACATCGTTGACGATGCTGCCAATCTGCTGTTTCAGCTCCTCGATGAACTGCCCCGCGTCATATTTCTTGTGCTCGATGTCGCGCAGTTTCTTCTCCCAGATGCCCGTGAGTTCGCAACTTTTGAGCAGCTCTTCCTTTATCGTGTCAATCAGTTCCACACCTGTTGGCGTGGCAATGAGGTTTTTTCGTTCGCGCTTTATGTAGTGCCTCTTGAACAGTGTCTCTATTATCCCGGCCCGCGACGACGGCCTTCCGATGCCGTTTTCTTTCAAGGCGGCCCGCAGTTCCTCGTCTTCAACGAACTTGCCTGCCGTCTCCATTGCCCGTAGCAGTGTCGCCTCGGTGTAGAATTTGGGCGGTGTGGTCCACTTTTCGGCCAGGCTCGGCGTGTGAGGGCCGCTCTCGCCGGCAACAAACTGCGGCAGGGTGCGCTCCTCGTCGTCGGCTTTTGCGTCGTCGTCGCTGCCAGCTTGCACATCCTTGGCATAGACGCAGCGCCACCCTTCGTCGAGTATTGTCTTGCCGGTGGCCTTGAACTCGATGTCTTCGACCTTGCCCATGACGGTGGTCGTGGCGAACTTGCAGTCCGGGTAGAACACGCTTATGAAGCGTCTCGCCACAAGGTCGTAGACGTGGCGCTCCATGTCGGTGAGGTTTAGCGCCGCCACGCTCGTGGGAATGATGGCATGGTGGTCTGTCACCTTGGATGAGTCGAACACTTTCTTCGACTTTTTCAGCGGCTTGCCTGCCAGCGGCCGGGTGAGCGTCTCGTAGCCCCTGAGCCCCGATAGCGTGGCCGCGCATTTCGGATATATGTCGTCGCTGAGGTACTGAGTGTCCACACGGGGGTATGTTGTCAGCTTCTTTTCGTAGAGAGATTGTATTGTGTTGAGGGTCAGTTCGGCGCTCATGCCGAACTTTTTGTTGCAGTCTACCTGCAAAGACGTAAGGTCGTAGAGGTGGGGAGGGGCTTCGGTGCCGTTCTTTTTCTGTACGTCGGTCACGGTGAAAGGCTTTCCTGTTATGGTGGCCAGAAACTGCTCGCCTTCTTCTTTCACCGTGAACTTGCCCTTGGTTGCGCTGAACACCGTCTCCCTGTAGGTGGTAGACAGTATCCAATAAGGCTCGGGCTTGAAGTTCTCTATCTCTTTCTGTCTGTTGACTATGAGCGCGAGAGTGGGGGTTTGAACCCGTCCGATGCTCAGCACCTGGCGGTTCTGGCCATACTTGAGCGTGTAGAGGCGTGTTGCATTCATGCCGAGAATCCAGTCGCCGATGGCTCTGCTCAGCCCGGCGAGGTAGAGTGGCTGGTAGTCGGATTGGTCTTTGAGCGACCTGAAGCCCTCGGTTATGGCCTCATCTGTCATGGATGAGATCCAGAGGCGCTTGACAGGGCACGTGGCCTTGGCTTTCTGCATCACCCATCTCTGTATCAACTCACCCTCCTGGCCGGCATCCCCGCAGTTGATGATGCCGTCGGCAGCCTGCATCAGGCGCTCTATCACGGCGAACTGCCGTTGTATTCGCTGGTCGTCTATCAGCTTGATGCCGAAGCGTTTCGGTATCATTGGCAGGGCGCTGAGGCTCCAGTGCTTCCACAGAGGGGTGTAGTCGTTCGGTTCCTTGAGCGTGCACAGGTGGCCGAAAGTCCATGTCACCTGATAGCCATTGCCCTCCATGTATCCTTCGTGGCCTGTCGTTGCCCCGAGGATTCGGGCAATGTCCTTGGCCACGCTTGGTTTCTCGGCTATGCAAACAATCATTGTCGTAATGTTGGATATGGTGTGTTAGATGATGGGCCATGGCGTCTTGGCTGCCGATGGCGTTCGTCCCGCATGGCGCTGTGGGCGCGGGCCGGGCCCGGTGGCATTGCCATTGTAAGGCACTGCCGGCTTGGCTGTGCTGCGCTTCGAGCCTTCCGGCATGTCAGGAAGCCGCCTGGTAAATGGTGGTCATGGCTGTTTGCGGTCTTGGTTTGGATGGAAGACCGCTGTGATTGGCGCCTGTCGGCGTTGCGTCAGTAGCCCCAGCTTTCGCCTACGAGTATGACTGTGTGGCGCTTGCCGGGCGAGTTGCGCAGGAAATGTATGTGGTTGCAGACGCATTCGGGCGAGTTGCAGTTGTGGCAAACCCCGTCTGTGTGGCACGGGGTCTTTATGTCGAAGCGCGCTGCATTGATGGGCGAGGCCGTCGACCTTGCCCTTGCCAGTGCGGCTTCGGCTGTCTGTGCCACTTTGTTCAGGCCGATTACGAATATCACGTGTTTAGGCCCGAACGTGATGGCGGCCACTCTGTTGCCGGTGCCATCGATGTTTACGATGACCCCATCCTCGCTTATGGCGTTGGCGCTTGACAGGTAGTAGTCGGCAGTGAAGGCCTTACGGTATATCTCTTGGGCCTCGTCACGGCTTGCGGCCAGGTCGCGATCCATGACGTCAAGGCTGTTCCTGGCGTGCAGCGCGGCCGGTATCCCCATGTCGCGCAGCGTCATTGAGCCTCCCCAGGTGACGCTGCTGCCGTCTGGTATCAATTCAACGACCTTTGATACGGCCTCTTTTGCGGTCGGGCAATAGTATGCTGACATGTTGCGGCGCTCCAGATGGCGTATCAGGTGTTGTGCCAATCGTTCGTTTCTTGATTCTTTCGGTGTCATGTGTGTTGGGATTTTGCTGGCTGCAAAGTTACTAATAATATTCCGAACGTGCAAGTGTCAGGTGTATACAAA
Organism: Marseilla massiliensis; assembly: GCF_016899955.1. Classification (GTDB taxonomy): domain Bacteria; phylum Bacteroidota; class Bacteroidia; order Bacteroidales; family Bacteroidaceae; genus Prevotella; species Prevotella intestinigallinarum. The sequence continues at coordinate 92,687 of NZ_JACJJL010000006.1, forward strand.
AAGGCATCGGCAGCCGCTTGGTGTGTGTCCTGCGCGGCTGCCGATGTCGTTCAATAAGCTTCGTCTTGGGCTATCTCCTTCTTGTCTATTTTCTTTTTGTCGATGGAATGCCATGCATAGAATATGTATGCGAGCACGAATGGTATGAAGATGCTCACTATAGCCATGGTGCGGAGTGTGAACTCACTGCTGCACGAGTTTGCAATGGTGAGCGAACTCTGCAGGTCGGCCGTCGACGGATAGTAGGCCGTGTCGTTCCATCCAGCGCAGAGCAGCAGCGAGCAGACCGTTATCACGACGCCGATGCCCGTCGGCCAGATGCCCTTGATGTATGTCTTGGACACTATTGTGCGCACTATGCCGACGAGGACGAGCACGATGCCCACCACGAGGGCGGCGGCCACGTACCACATCGTGACGAGGTTGTTGAGGTACTTCATCGGTTCCATCGATATGACCCCTGTTGCCGGGTCGGCCGCGAAGCCGCTCTTGAGCAGCGTGCGCAGCAGGAAAGCTACGAAGAGCAGCACAAACGGGGCGCTGGCTGTGACGAGCTGGCGTCGCGAGCGCGAGCGTATGGCCTCGTCGTTGACATTGTTGATGAAGTAAAGCAGCCCGAGCACGCGGGCGAGGAAGAACACCGCGAAGGCCAATACCAGGTTCCACGGGTCGAGCAGGGCGTCGAGTCCGTGGCTGGCGTTGGCCCAGCTGCTGATGATTGGAGTCGGGCCGGTCACCAGGTTGTTTTTCTCCACAATGAAGTTTGAGCCGTTGAAGAATGTTGCCACGGCTCCTCCGAGCAGCAGCGGGCCCACAATGCCGTTGATGACCAGGAACCACTGGAAGGTGCGTGTGCCGAGAAAGTTGCCCAGTTTGTTTTGAAACTCATAGCTGACTGCCTGCAGCACAAACGAGAAGAGTATTATCATCCACAGCCAGTAGGCTCCGCCGAAGCTTGTGCTGTAGAACAGCGGGAACGATGCGAAGAACGCTCCGCCGAATGTTACGAGCGTCGTGAATGTGAACTCCCACTTCCGTCCGGTCGAGTTGACCAGCAGGCGGCGTTCCTCGTCGGTCTGTCCGACAGAGAAAAGCAGTGAGTTGCCGCCCTGCACAAAGAGCAGGAAGACGAGTATGGCCCCAAGCAATGAGACGAGGAACCACCAGTATTGTTGCAAAAATTCGTATGACATGATGTTCAATTCATAATTAGTGATTCATTAATGGCTATGTGCCTTGCTTTTTCTCCTGTAAACATGAGTGTGCCTTAAGGGCGCCCCGGCTTGCCGTTGGCCGGCAGTTCAGCCATGCCGCAGGCCGTTGCCGCTGGCTTATGCCCGGCTTGCGTCACCCTTCGCTCGTCTCCGGCCCCTTCTTGATTTGCTTGCACAGGATGTTGATTTCAACGGCCAGCAGTGTTGTAAAGAGGGCGAGGAAGATGAAGAACGTCACCATCACGTTTGCCGATCCAATGTCGCTGACGCCCACCCATGTCGGCATCATGTCCTGGATGGCCCATGGCTGGCGGCCCATTTCGGCCACTATCCATCCCGATTCGCTGGCTATGTAGCCCAGGGGCAGCAGTGCCAGTCCGGCCAGGTGAATCCATCGCGTGCGGGCCAAGTCCTTGCGGTAGGCGAAGAACAGCACCACGGCGAAGAACAGGATGAACAGCATGCCGAGTCCTACCATTATCCTGAAGGCATAGAAGCACACAGGTATGAAGGGCACGGCCTCCGACTTGTCCTTCAGGTAGCCGTAACCGAAGTATCTCATGTTTGCCTGCAGGTCTTTGCTCAGCTCGTCGCGGCGCTGGGCTTCGGCTGTGGTCAGGCCGTCGGCCCGTTCCTTGGCCTTCAGTTCGCGATACTCTTTCAGGCCCAGTATGGCTGCCTGTCCTTGCCTTATCTTCTCGTCTACCGAGAGCGCCGTCTCGCCGTTGGGCAGCGTGTATCCGCCATTCAGCAGATCGTTGACGCCAGGCACGAATCCGTCGGCGTCGCGTGTGGCCAGTAACGACAGCATCTTGGGTATGCCGATGCGCATCGGCGGTTCGCCGCCTGCGGCATAGTCGGGCTGTGCGAAGGGGTTGATGAGCGCTATGGCCGTTAGGCTCTGGCTTTGCCCGCCGTCGTAGAGGGCCTCCATGGCAGCCAGTTTCATTGGCTGTGTCTTGGCCACGCTGTATGCCGAGCCGTCGCCAGTGAATGCAGCCAGCAGCGATGCCACGAGGCCAACGATGCCGCCTATCTTTATGCTCTCGATTGCCATGGCCTGGTGGCGGCGGCGCATGAGGTAATAGCAGCTTACGGCCACGGTGAACAGGGCGCCTATGATCCATGCCGATGTCACCGTGTGGCAGAACTTGTCGACGGCCATCGGCGACAGGGCCACGTCGACAAACGAGGTCATTTCGTTGCGCATGGTGTCAGGGTTGAACGTGCAGCCCACGGGGTATTGCATCCATGAGTTGGCCACCAGTATCCACCAGGCCGACAGTGTGGCCCCGATGCCCGTGAGCCATGTGGCTGCCAGGTGGAACCCGGCGGACACTTTCTTCCACCCGAAGAACATCACTGCCACGAAGGTCGACTCCATGAAGAAAGCCACGATGCCCTCGATGGCCAGCGGCGCGCCGAAGATGTCGCCCACGAACCATGAGTAGTTGCTCCAGTTGGTTCCGAACTCGAATTCAAGTATTATGCCCGTTGCGACGCCCATTGCGAAGTTTACGCCGAACAGCCGCTGCCAGAAGCGGGCCGTGTCGCGCCAGAAAGCACTGCGCGTGCGGTAGTAGCACGTCTCCATGATGCCCATGATGACGGCCAGGCCCAGCGTGAGTGGCACGAAGAGCCAGTGGTAGATGGCTGTCAGTGCGAACTGCGCCCTTGCCCAGTCGATGGCCGCTGCATCTACATTCATAAGGATGTTTGTCATATTGTTTTGTTTTTGGGGGTTATGTCTGGTTATCGCGATGCCTCAGGGCCGGCGCCCCTGGTTATCATTTCGGTTGCCACGAAGTCGGCTTCGCCGCCCTTCTCAGTCTTCGTCTTGAGGAAGTCGGGGAAGAAGAACACCTTGAGCACGGCGAAGATGACAAACAGTTTTATCAGTATCACCGTCCAAAGCGTCTTGCCAATCGTCATGTTTCGGAACCCGTCGGCATACAAGTCATATATTCGGTATATGAGGCTTTGCTTGTTCATATCAGTATTGTTTATTTTGCAAATTTACATATTTATTTTCATAACGACGTCTTTTTATGCCGGATTTTTTTGTCGGCAATGTAAAAACAGTTTACGGTTGGCTTGCTTGTGGTTTTCGATTTGTAACATATTGTGGCCCAGATGGTTGCACCACACCTGCCGTTTTACATTCCGAAACGGCAGGTGCGAGTGTGTCGAACGGCCGTTTCCATGGTGCTAAACGGGCCATGTTGCAATGCCAAACGTGCCTTATGGCAATGCGTGTAAGGAAATCCGACAGTGCCAAAGTGCACCGGCACCACATCCGGCCGCCCCGTGCGGCGTCGCCTTCCCGTTGCCGCGGCTGTAGGTAGAGGCTTTTCTCATAGTGCAGCCCCGCATCTCCGGGGGTGTGCTAATTTTGTTCTTTTTTTCCGTAATAATCTTAAATTTGCTTCCGTTTGCTCAATGCCGCGCCCTTTTCTTTTGCCGTTTCGTTCTAAAACTTTAACTTTGCATCTGTTTAAAAGTAAATAAGTATATGAACAAGAAATTGTTGATACCACTCATCGTGGTTATCGTTTTGCTATTGGGTGGCGTTACATATCTTGCAATTGGGCTGACCCATCAGCGTCAGGTGAACAAGGACATGCAGGAACTGGCAGACCTTGACAAGAAGGAAATGGAGAATGAGTATGAGCAATTCGCCCGCCAGTATAGCGAGATGAAGACGCAAATAAACAACGATTCGATAGTCGCGCAGCTCACTCAAGAGCAACTCAAGACGCAAAGGCTGCTCGAGGAGCTCCGCCAGGTGAAGAGTACCGATGCCCGCGAGATAGCACGTCTCAAGAAGGAACTGGCCACGGTGCGTGCCGTGTTGCGCAGCTACGTGCTTGAGATTGACTCGCTCAACCGCCTCAACCAGAACCTCAGGGAGGAGAACAGCCGCGTAAAGGGCCAGTATAACGAGGCCACCCGCCAGATAGCCGGGCTCAGCAGCGAGAAGGCTTCGCTGTCGGAGAAGGTGGCCATTGCCGCCCAGCTCGATGCCACGGGTATCAACATGATAGCCAAGAAGAAAAACGGCAAGGCCGTGAAACGCATAAAGGACTGCAAGTCTATAGAGGTGTCGTTCCGCATCACGCGCAACGTCACAGCCACCAACGGCGTGCGCACGTTCTACGTCCGCATAACCACGCCCACCGGCGACGTGCTCGGTGGGGGCGGTACGTTTGCATACGAGAACCGCAACATAGAGTGCTCTATGAAGAAAAGCGTGGAGTACACCGGCGAGGAGACCCCGGTCACCATGTACAGGGCGGTTGAGGAGTTCTTGAGCAAGGGCACTTACACCGTCAGCGTCTTTGCCGATGGCAACATGATAGGCTCGCGGAGCTTTACGTTCAGCAAGTAAACGTTTTTAATTTCCAGTCATTATGAAAGGTATCGTTTGGCTCTTGCTGTTGTCAGGGGCGGTGCCGTCGTCAGCCGCAACGCATGTGCTGAGCCTCGACAGTTGCCGGGCCATGGCATTGCGCAACAACAAGCAGCTGGCTGTCTCGGAGCTGCAGCGCGATGTGGCCACCAACATGAGGAAGTCGGCCCGCACGAAGTACCTGCCGCACGTCAGCGCGGTGGGCAGCTACATGTACAACAGCAGGGAGCTGTCAATACTCAACGACAGGCAGAAGGGGGCTCTTTCGGGGATAGGCACCACGGCCACCTCGGGGCTGGCGGGCTCGCTCCAGGGATTTGGCGAGGGGCTCACCGATGCCCAGAAGGCAGCTCTCGACGAGGCGCTGAAGGTGTTTGGCACCACCACCGACCAGGCCCTGGGCAACATCGGGGCCCAAGTGACCGGCCTGGCGTCGGCACTCAACGCCGAAGGGCAGAAGGTGGTTGACGCCTTCCGCACCGATACCCGCAACATATTCGCCGGCTCGGTCATGGTCACACAGCCGATATTCATGGGCGGGAGCATCGTGGCCATGAACAAGATGGCCCGCCTCGGCGAGCAGATGGCGGCCAACGGCATCGACGCCAAGCGCCAGCAGACGCTCTTCGACGTTGACAATGCCTATTGGACCATAGTATCTCTGAAGAACAAGAAGCGCCTGGCAGAGAGCTACCTGAAGTTGGTGGGCCGGCTCGACAGCGACGTTCAGAAGATGATACGCGAAGGGGTGGCCACCCGCTCCGAGGGCCTCAGCGTGAAGGTGAGGCTCAACGAAGCCGAGATGTCGCTGACTCAGGTCAACGACGGGCTCGTGCTGGCACGGATGTTGCTATGCCAGATATGTGGCTTGCCGCTCGATACCGACATTGCCTTGGCCGACGAAGACTCCTGCAGTCTGCCCACAGCCGACGCTACGGTGTACGGAAGCCATTCAGACGCGGTTAACAACAGGCCCGAACTGCAGATGCTCCAGAATGCCGTCGACATAAGCAAGCAGGCCACAAACCTGCTCAAGGCAGGCAACCTGCCTCAGGTTGCGCTCATCGGAGGGTATTCGTTCAGCAACCCAAACGTGTTCAACGGGTTTCAAAACAAGTTCGGAGGCGTTTGGAGCGTAGGCGTATTGGTGCGCGTGCCCATCTGGAACTGGGGCGATGTGGCCTATAAGGTGAGGGCCGCAAAGGGCGCCACAGCCATGGCCAACCTCGAGTTGGCAGAGGCGCGCGAGGGAGTCGAGCTGCAAGTAAGCCAGAGTTCGTTCAAGCTTTCGGAAGCCGGCAAGAAGCTGACCATGGCCAAGGCCAGTGCCGAACAGGCCGAGGAAAACCTGCGCAGCGCCAACCTGGGCTTCCGCGAAGGTGTGATTCAGAGCACAACGGTGATGGAGGCACAGACCGCCTGGCTCAAGGCGCAGTCGCAAAAGATAGACGCAGAAATAGAAGTTAAACTAAGCCAAGTCAACCTGAAGAAGGCCCTTGGAACATTAGACGATTGATTATGTCAGCAAAATCACAACATAACAACATCCTGCTTGCCGTCGCCGGGTTTGCGGCAGTGGTCGTAGTGGTTGCCTTGATAGGCTTTTTTGCCCTCGGGCGTGAGCCGGAGCTCATACAGGGGCAGGTGGAAGTGACAGAATACCGGGTGTCGAGCAAGGTGCCGGGGCGCATCCTCGAGCTTCGGGTAAAGGAGGGCGACTATGTCAGGAAGGGCGACACGCTGGCCATTCTCGACGCGCCCGACGTGCAGGCCAAGCTTGCCCAGGCGCGCAGTGCCGAGGATGCGGCTGCCGCCATGGACGAGATGGCGCGCAGCGGCGCCCGCGCCGAGCAGGTGAGGGGAGCTTTCCAGGTGTTGCAGCAGGCCAAGGCTGGCCTCGACATCGCCCGCAAGTCGTACGGGCGGGTGCAGCGTCTGTACGACGAAGGGGTCATGACAGAGCAGAAGCGCGACGAGGCCTTTGCCAATTTCAAGGCCATGGAGGCCCAGGTAAAGGCCGCCCAGAGCCAGTATGACATGGCCCGCAACGGTGCTCGGCGCGAAGAAAAGATGGCCGCAGCCGCCCAGGTGAACCGTGCCAAAGGCGCGGTGGCCGAGGTGAGTTCATATATCAACGAGACCGTCCAGGTGGCACAGATGGACGGTGAGGTCAGCGAGGTCTACCCGAAGGTGGGCGAGCTCGTAGGCACGGGCGCCCCGATAATGTCGATATCGGTAATGACCGACATGTGGGGCACGTTCAATGTGCGTGAAGACCAGTTGAGCGGGCTTGCCGTTGGCAAGACTTTCAATGCTTATGTGCCGGCGTTCGGCAAGGACATAAGCATGAAAGTGTATTATATGAAGGACGAGGGAAGCTATGCCGTATGGAAGGCAACCAAGGCCAACGGGCAGTTTGACTTGAAGACATTCGAGGTCAAGGCGCGTCCGGTTGGGCAGGTTGAAGGGCTTCGTCCGGGCATGTCGTTGGTAGTAAAAGAAAAATGATATAAGCCGGTGCGGTTAAAAGAGTGTCTCAGCCAAGTCGCGCGTATAGCGTGGCGCGAATGTTGCATACTGCGCAAAAACCCCATCTACTGGTTTTGCATGGTTGTGTTCCCGCTTCTGGTGATGTTTTTTTTCACATCCATGATGCAGGAGGGGCAGCCCACCGACATGCCTGTCGGTGTGGTAGACCACGACCATTCGTCGCTAAGCCGGCAGCTTGTGCGCCGGCTCGACGCCTTCCAGACCAGCCATGTAGTGGCCGTCTACCCCACAGTGCGCGATGCTCGCAAGGCCGTCCAGGCAGGTGAGATATACGCATTCCTGTACATTCCCGAAGGCACTTCCGACAAGTTGCTGGCCCAGCGGCGCCCAACAGTGTCGTTTTACTACAACATGGCCTACTACGCGGCGGGCACTTTGCTCTACCGCGACCTTACCACCATAACCACGCTCGGCTCCGCTTCGGTGGGCATGGCAACGCTCCAGGCCAAGGGTGTGCCCCCCGCGCAGATACAGTCGTTCCTCCAGCCCATCGTAATCGACCTACACCAGATATCCAATCCGTGGACAAACTATAACATATACCTCAGTACCGTGCTCGTGCCCGGCGTCATCATGCTGTTCATCTTCCTCATAACGGCATATTCATTGGGTACAGAGCTTAAGTTCAAGCGTTCACGCCAGTGGCTGTCGATGGCCGACGGCAACATCGTGGTGGCGCTTGCCGGCAAGATGCTGCCGCAGACACTGATATTCCTCGCCATAGTCTACGGATACATGTACTATGTCTTCGGGGTGCTCGGCTTTCCCCATCCGGGTGGCATCATGCGCATAGCCATGCTCGGGTTGGCCACGGTCTTGTCGTCGCAAGGGTTCGGAATATTCGCCTTCGGGCTCATGCCATCGTTGCGTATGTCGATGAGTGTGTGCTCGCTTTGGGCCGTGCTGAGCTTCTCGATGGCCGGTTCGGCATTTCCGGTGATGGGCATGGACTCCGCCTTGGAGTCTCTTTCGTGGCTCTTCCCGTTGCGCCATTACTTCATGGTTTACCAGATTACGGTGTTCAACGGTTACGAAATGCTCGACGCATGGTTCCACATAGCGGCGTTGGTGGCCTTTGCCTTGTTGCCGATAATGGTGTTGCGCAAGATACGCAACGCCATGCTTACCTACGTATATATTCCTTGACGTGATGAGAGAAGACGGAATCATAAACAAGATACGCGGCGGAGTGGTCGACGCCTGCCGCATTTGGGCGGAAGAGATGAGGCAGACCGTCCGCGACGAAGGTGTGCTTATATTTTTCATCCTCGTGCCCTTGCTCTATCCGTTGCTTTACTCCTGGATATACAACAATGAGGTAGTGCGCGATGTGCCGGTGGCCGTTGTCGACAACTCGCGCACGGCCATGAGCCGTGAGTTCGTGCGCCATTGCGACGCTTCGCCCGATGTGCGGGTGCTGTGCTACGCATCCGACATGGACGAGGCCCGTGCGCTGCTCAGCCGTCAGGTGGTGAAAGGCATTTATTACCTGCCGTCTGATTTCTCTACGCGGCTCAACCGCATGGAGCAGACGGCCGTCAGCGTATACTGCGACATGAGCCTCATGCTCACCTACAAGGCCGTTTACCAGACGGCCATGAGCGTTGCCCTCGACATGAACAGCCAGTTGCAGGTGAAGGTGGCGGGCAACACGACCGACCGTGAAGACCTTGTCACCACGAGCCCGATGGCCGTGACACCCGTGCCAATGTTCAATCCGTCGGGCGGTTACGGCTCGTTCATACTGCCGGCGGTGCTCATGCTCATACTGCAGCAGACGCTCGTGCTGGGCATAGGCCTGTCGGCCGGCACCGCCCGCGAGCGCAACCGTTACCAAGACCTTATTCCCTTCAGCCGCAGCTACCAGGGAATGTTCCGCATTGTCATGGGCAAGGCCATGTGTTATTTCATGATTTACGCCGTGCTGGGCTCCTACCTGTCGATGATAGTGCCCCGCCTGTTCCATTTCGTTGTGCTGGCCGAGCCCTCGGTGCTGCTCGCCATAATGCTGCCATATATATTTGCGAGCATCTTTTTCGGCATGGTTGTGTCGTGCATGGTGCGTTACCGTGAGAACGTAATGCTGCTGGTGGTCTTCGCTTCCGTGCCGTTGCTGTTTCTCTCGGGCGTGTCTTGGCCGCAGAGCAACATGCCGTGGTATTGGGAATGCTTCTCGTGGCTGTTTCCTTCAACCTTCGGCATCAGGGCTTACGTGCGTGTCAACACCCTCGGGGCGTCGCTTTACGACGTGGCCTTCGAGTATAGGGCCTTGTGGGTGCAGGCTGCTGCCTACTTCCTGCTGGCCTGCCTGGTGTACCGTCACCAGATAATACAGTCGCGCCGCCATGCACTCGACAGGCTCGACTACATCCGCCGGCGCCGCGAGGTGAAGCGCCGCTTGCGTGAGCGCGCGGCCCGCAAGTGACTGCAGTCTGCCCCGAAGCCGCCTGGCACCGGGCTTATGGCGCGCAGGCGTGAGTGATTTTGCGGCATTGCTTTTGTAAAAAAATGATGCCGCATTTGCCATTTTCCATAACTATCTGACAGCCAGCGGCTTGCCAAACACGCCGCTTTATGCTGCCGAACGGGCCTTTCCGCATTGCCGTAAGGGCCGTTTTGCAGGCCGTCATGGCCCGTTTTGCGCAGCGTTTCCACAGGCGTGGCTTAATGACGGGTGAAATGTTGAAAATGTTCATCATATAAAATAGTTGTCTATATGAGTCGTTCGATGGTTTTGCTTGCCTTGCTGGCAGTGTTGGCCGCGCCCTCCGCGTCGTTGGCACAGGCCGGTTCCGCCGGAGTTTTCTTGCGCGACGTCGCTACCGGCGAGTGGATTATTGGATTGATTGGCGACCGTGCCGTCTACGATGATTGCTTATGGCGTTGCGACAAAGAGGCGGGCGGCGGCTACCGGCTTACTTCGGCCAACCGTCAGGTAGGCGTGTCGTTGGGGCGCGGCAGGGTTGCAGTCGGCGGGCAGAGCCATGCCGTGACCGAGTTTTCCGGGCCTTTTGTGCCGCCATATCCATCGCCTTCGGCCGACACCATGGCGTTGGCGCCCCTGCAGCGCACGGATACCGCCACCTTCGTTTTGGTGAGCCGCAGCCGCCGTCAGTATTACGACTACCTTGAACTTGTTGACGACTCGATGCCCGGAAGCGTCTTGCTTCATCCCCATGCCGATTCGCTGGGCCGCGTCGTTGTGCGCCATGCCACCCGAAGACCGGCCTGCCTGCGCCTTTTGAGCAGGGCCGACACAGTGGGCCGGCCCATTGCTTCGGTCATGGCCTACTGCAGTCCGGGCGACACCGCGCTGCTTTACGTCGACGACATCGACGGGCGTGCCTATTTCATGGGCAGCCAATCGAGGGTGAACAACGAACTGATGGCAGCAGGGGCAACCTCTGTTTACAGGCTTACTTTCCCGATGCAGACCGACGGTCTCGACTCTGCCTTGGCTGCTTTCGGCCGCTCTTGGGCAAAGAGCCGGCTGTCCATCGATTCTATTTGCGCCGTCCGACCGGGCATCTCGGCTGCTACCAGGCGCTGCCTTGAGGCTTACGGCCGCTTCTGCTATGCCTTTGAATGCACTTACAAGGCGTGGAGCGAACTCACCGCCGACAGGTCGGGGGGAGCTGTCCGCCGGGTTGGCCGCGACCAATGGCGTGCCGGCGCTATGCCGCCGGGTGGTTGCCGGGTTTGCGGCCGACTATGAGGCGTCTGCGTTTCCGCCATCGTGGGCGGCCACGTCGTTCAGGAAAGTATATGCCCCGTTGCGTTTCGTGCTGGAAAACAAGCTCATACAGGCAACCCAATGCCCGGCGTCGGGAGCAGGGCAGGTTGTTGTCGACTCGTTGAAAGCCAAGGGGAGGCTGTTGTTTGAGAAACTTCTGCGGCCTTATCGCGGCAAGGTTGTATACCTGGACCTGTGGGGAGGGTGGTGCGCACCGTGCCTTGCAGAGATGAAACATGCGCAGGCCCTGCGCGACAAGCTGCGCTCCGAGGGTGTGGTTTTCATTTATCTGGCCAACAATACCAACGGCGAGCTGTACCGAGAGCTCGTCTCGCGGTTCGGGCTTGATGCCCCCGGCTCAGTCAGCTTCAACCTTCCGCCTGACCAGCAGGCCGCCATCGAGAGCTATCTTTCGGTGGATGCTTTCCCCACATATATAATAATAGACCGCGAGGGCAATGTGGTAGGTGGCGTGGTGCCCAGGCCCGGCCAGGCTGCCGAGCTTGCGAAGGCCCTGAGGGAGGCCGGGGCAAGGTAGCCGCCGGGCGCCGGCGGGCGCGTCAGCCTTGCCTTTCGTGCCTGTATTGCTTGGGCGACATGCCCATGGTCTTGGCAAAAAGGCGTGAGAAATAGTAGCAGTCTTCAATGCCGACCTTATGGCATATCTGGTTGACCTTCATCCCGGTGGATGCCAGCAGGCGGCACGCCAGATTTATTTTCAGCAAGTTGAAGTATCCAAGCGGGCTGTGGCCGGTCTGCTGCTTGAACATCGACGAGAAGTGAGAAGGCGAATAGCCCGTGTAGCCGGCTATGTCGCGCAGCGACAGATGCTTCTCCGCGTTCTCTTTCATATAGTGTATTGCCGCCCCGACAACGTCGGTAGAGCGTGGCTTCGGGTCGGCATTGCGGAACAGCGTTATGTATCTCATCGACGCCAGGTAGTGGTGCAGCAGCGACGAGGCGTAGCGCAGGTTCTCCCGTCCGTACCCGTTGCGCAGCGTTACAAATATTTCCTCGAAAATGTTGTTGCGCTCGCTGATGCGCGACATGGCCCCCGGCTTTACGTCGTTTGGCCTGAGGGCGCCTTCGGCATAGATGGCGGCATGCGCCCCGGTGAAGTGAACCCAGTAGATGGTCCACGGCTCTTGTTCGTCGGCGGCGTATGTGTGCGGTTTGCCGGCAGGCAGGATTACATACTGGTCGGCCCCTACGTCATGCCTTTCGCCGCCTACACAGTACCACCCCGCGCCCTCTACACAGTATATCAGCACGTATTGCGAAATGGGTTGCGTGCGTTCGCGGTAGTGGCCGGCGGCCTTGGGGTAGTATCCTATGTCTGTTATGTATAGGCTGGAAGCCAGCGGGTCGGCGCTCTCAATGTCGATGGCCATCTGCGGCAATACTATCACCTGTTCGCCGTTGAATCCGTCTTTCTGTTTCATACCATTGCTTTTTGCCGCCACTAAGTTAGTATTTTTCTTCTGTTCACCAAAACTTTTGCCTGCAAAACGCTGCCCACGGGCCACCATTGCCGCCTGTCTTCCAGCCACGGCCGCTACTTGTGGTGGGGCTGGCTGCCATCGCCCGGCACGCAGCCGTGGTGGCTGTGGGTGGGCGCTTGCCGCTTTCGGTGTTTCCTCTGCACCGTGCCTCCGTGGCTCACGTGCCCCGGCAGGCCTGCCGCAGGCCCTTGCCCACTGTGTGCGGCAGGCCGGCAAACGGCGCAGCCGCAAGTGTAAAAAACGTTAAACACACCCGTTCGCAATCACAATCTGTGATTTTTGCTGCAAAAAGAGCTACCTTTGTGCGTCGCAACCGTGTTTGGGGCGGCACTAACTATAACTATAACTAAAACTTATCAGCGAATGAGACAACGTTTACTTTCAGCCATAGGCATGGCAGCCATGGTGTGGATTGGGGCAAGCGCACAGTCGGACGTGACGCTTACCCGCAACGGCGACAGCTACAAAATGTCCAACGGAACGGTGTCGGTGAGCATCGGCAGCAACGGACGCATCAGCGAGATGACTTTCCGCGGGGGCCCCAATGTGCTGGCAAGCAATGGTGTCTATTTTGACTACACGGCCGACAAGAACGACAACCTCAACCCGACTACGTCGAAAATAGTAAGGCAGACTGCCGACTACGCGGAGGTTGTGTTCAGCAATACCACCGCCGACCTGCGCTTCGAACAGGGCTTCATCATGCGAAAGGGCGTCAACGGGGTCTACGTCTACGTAGTGGCCAACGGCACGCCCACGTCGTCCGGGGTCAACCTGAGGGAGGCTCGGGTGTGCACCAGGCTCAATTCTTCGTTTGTCAACGGTTATGTCGACGAGGTGATGAATGGCAAGATACCAACCAATGCCGAGATGGCCGTGGCCGAGCGCGAGGAGAACGTGGTGCAGGATGCCACATACCGCATGGCCGACGGGTCGATATACACCAAGTACGACTGGGCGCAGTATGTGGTGCGCGACAGCCTTCACGGGCTCATGAACGTCAACTCGGGCGTGTGGAACATACCTTGCAGCCACGAGTGGCTCAACGGAGGCCCTATGAGGCAGGAGCTTACGGTGCATGCAACGAGCAAGTCGCCCATCACGATACAGATGCTCCAGGGCGAGCACTTCGGCGCTTCGTCGCAGCGTTACGAGGATGGCGAACGCAAGATTTACGGCCCGTTCCTCATCTACCTCAACCGTGGCTCACAGCAACAGATGATTGCCGACGCCAAGCGGCAGGCCTCGCAGCAGCAGGCGGAGTGGCCTTTCGCTTGGTTTGACCATGAGCTCTATCCGCTCGACAGGTCGACGGTGAGGGGGCGGCTCAGCGTTACCACCGGGCAGCCATGCGACAGTGTGCAGCTGGTGCTGGCCGAGGCCGGCACCTCTCCCTACGCCCAGGGCAAGGGATATATGTTTTGGGCAATGACAGGATCCGACGGTTCGTTTGCCATTCCCAATGTGCGCAAGGGCACCTACACGCTTTACGGATATGCAACCAAGGGGGGCGTGACCGACGAACTGCAGCGCGCCGACATCGAGGTGGGCGGTTCTGACGTCGACCTCGGCGTTGTCGAGTGGACGCCAGAGTGCCGTGAGCGGCTGTTGTGGCAGATAGGGGAAAACAATCGCTTGGCCGACGGGTTCATGTATAGCGACACCTGCAGGGCTTACGGGCTGTGGGAGCTGCCCCCTGCCGACCTTAATTATATAATAGGTGAGAGCGACCCGGCCACCGACTGGTATTTCGCGCAGACCAAGAACGGCACGTGGACGGTGTCGTTCAATCTCGACGACAACCTGTCGGGCACGGCCCTGCTCACTGCTTCGATGGCCGGGGTGACCAACAACCCCAAGGTCGAGGTGGCCGTCAACGGCACTGTGCAGGCCAATTGGAACCTCGCCCAGAACGATGCAGCCATATACCGCAGTGCTGTGCTGGGCGGCAACCACCGTGTCGAGACGTGTGAGTTTCCCGCATCCGTGCTTCACAAAGGCACCAACACGGTGGCGTTCACCATGTCGGGCATACGGAGCAATGGCGGGGTGATGTACGATTGCATCAAGCTTGAGGCCGGCGCGAAAGTGGTGTCGGGCATATCCGAGGCCGACGTCGAGGTGGCCGACGGGCCGGTAGAGCTGTTCACCGTCGGCGGGCAGAAGATTGGCGTGTTCAACTCCATAGGCGAGGCCGGGTTGGATGGCGGCATCTACATCTATCGCCGTGGCGCCCGGTCGGGGAAAATAGTGCTTTAAACAAGCCTGCCGCTGCGGCATCAGCCGTCGGCGGCAGCACGGCCGACTTCCACAGCCTCCCGCACGCCGGTGCTGGAGGCTGTTTTTCAGCCTTCGGCCAAGCTCGTTCTATGCCGTGGCCGTTTCCGTAATATTGTCCATCTTTTTAGTTGCTTTTGTCTATTGTCGCTCTTGTCCATATTCATTATCTTTGCACCGAGACTCAAACTAAAAACCTAACGCAATATAATTATGGACAGTTACAACAAGAAATTTGTCTATTTCATTTGCCTCGTGTCGGCATTGGGCGGCCTGCTCTTTGGCTACGACTGGGTCGTTATCGGCGGGGCGAAGCCGTTCTACGAACTTTATTTCGGCATTGCCGACTCACCGTCGGCCCAAGGTCTGGCCATGACCATTGCATTGGTAGGGTGCATGATAGGTGCCATGCTGTGCGGCACGCTGGCCGACCGCATAGGCCGCAGGCGCCTGCTGGTGGTGTCGGCGCTCATATTCCTGCTCTCGTCGGTAGCCACCGGGGCTTTTTCCGACTTCCACTCTTTCCTCGTGGCCCGCTTCTTCGGCGGCATCGGCATTGGCGTCGCCTCCGGGCTGTCGCCCATGTACATAGCCGAGGTGGCCCCGACAAAGGTGCGCGGCAAGCTCGTGTCGCTCAACCAGATGACCATCGTGCTCGGTATACTCGGTGCGCAGATAACCAACTGGCTCATTGCCGAGCCAATACCCGGTGGCAGCACAGCCGCCGACATCGCCGCGTCGTGGAACGGACAGATGGCATGGCGGTGGATGTTCTGGGCTGCCGCAGTGCCTTCAGCCTTGTTCCTTGTGCTCGCCTTCTTCATTTCGGAGAGTCCGCGGTGGCTCGCGTTGAAGGGAAATGACGCCGAAGCTCTTGCCATCCTGACCCACATAGGGGGCTCAGAGTATGCCGGCCGTGAGCTTGCGGCGGTCAAGTCGGCCAATGCCGCCGATGCTCAACAGGGCGGTTTGGGCATGCTTTTCTGCCGTCCGTTCCGCCGCGTGCTGCTGCTCGGCGTAGTCATTGCGGTCTTCCAGCAGTGGTGCGGCACCAATGTCATATTCAATTATGCACAGGAAATCTTCCAGTCGGCGGGATATGAGATAGGCGATGTGCTGTTCAACATCGTCGTGACCGGCATCGCCAACGTGGTGTTTACCATCGTTGCGATATTCACCGTCGACCGTCTTGGGCGGCGGGCCCTGATGTTGCTCGGTGCCGGAGGGCTTTGCGCCATCTACCTTATACTTGGTGTGTGCTACTACTTCCACGTCACCGGCTTCTTCATGATTGTGCTCGTGGTGCTCGCCATAGCCTGCTATGCCATGACGCTTGGCCCTTGCACGTGGGTGCTCATATCCGAACTGTTCCCCAACAAGGTGCGGGCCGTGGCCGTGGCCACGTGTACCTTTTCCCTGTGGGTGGGTTCTTCTACGCTCACCTACACCTTCCCGCTGCTCAACACTGCCCTCGGCAGCTACGGCACGTTCTGGATTTACTCGGCGGTGTGCCTCTTCGGCCTGCTGTTCTTTGTGTTCCGCCTGCCCGAAACCAAGGGGAAGTCGCTCGAAGAACTGGAGAAAGAGATGGTGGGGTGAGGCCCCTCCCCAGCCCTCCCCATAACGGGGAGGGAGCCCGTTGGCCGGAATGCAGCGGCAAAGCATCTCATTATGATATACAACGAGACATATATTAAATAAAGACAAACACCAACCCCACTCCCAGTACAGTGTCGACATCCCCGGCACTGGGTTCCCTCCCCACGGGGGAGGGGTAGGGAGTGGCTTATATTTAGCACTATGGTAAAAGCATGGAGAGAGGTTGTGACAATACCAACCTATGAAGTCGGCAAGCCCGACAAGAACCCTATGTTTCTCGAGAAGCGCGTATACCAAGGCTCGAGTGGCGTGGTTTATCCCTATCCCGTGATAGAATCGATAGCCGACGAGAAGCACGACAAGCAATACAATGCAGTGTTTCTTGAGAACGAATACATCAAAGTGATGATTCTTCCCGAGCTCGGGGGAAGGGTACAGATGGCATACGACAAAGTGAAGCAGCGCCATTTCGTGTATTACAACCACGTGGTGAAGCCTGCCCTCGTAGGTCTTACGGGACCGTGGATATCCGGCGGCATCGAGTTTAACTGGCCGCAGCACCACCGTCCGTCAACTTTCCTGCCCGTGGACAGCACCATCGAGGAGAATGCCGACGGCTCGGTAACGGTCTGGGTCAACGAGATGGAGCGCATGTTCCACCAGAAGGGCATGGCCGGATTCACCCTGCGGCCCGGTTGCGCCCGCCTCGAGATACGCGGACATTTGTATAACCGTACGCCGATGCCGCAGACATTCCTGTGGTGGGCCAACCCGGCTGTGGCGGTGAACGACGAATACCAGAGCGTGTTCCCGCCCGACATCAACGCCGTTTTCGACCACGGCAAGCGCGCCGTGAGCTCTTTCCCGATAGCAACGGGCACATATTACAAGATGGACTACTCGGCGGGAGTGGACATTTCCAACTATAAGAACATAAAGGTGCCCACGTCTTACATGGCCGTCAACTCAAAGTACGACTTCGAGGGGGGCTACGAGAACGACTCACATGGGGGTATGCTGCATGTGGCAAGCCACCACCTGTCGCCCGGAAAGAAGCAGTGGACATGGGGCAACGGCGATTTCGGGCGTGCCTGGGATCGCAACCTGACCGACAGCGACGGCCCGTACATCGAGCTGATGGCCGGTGTCTACACTGAAAACCAGCCCGACTTCACGTGGCTGATGCCTTATGAAGAGAAGCGTTTCACGCAGTATTTCATGCCGTATCGCGAACTGGGGATAGTCAAGAACGCCTCGCGCGACCTGGTGATGAACATTGTTGAGGCCGGCGGGCGGGCCAGGCTGATGGTCCAGGCCACGTGCAAGGCCCGCGTAGAGGTGCTCGTCAGGGGCGACGAAGGGGGCAGGGTGTTGTATGGAAACACTATCGACATGAGCCCGGAGGCCGTGTTCGACGAGATTGTAGATGTATGCGGAACACCCCTCGACGCCCTTACCGTAGAGCTGTACATCATCCACGACAATGGCCGGAGGGTGCTTTCGCTTTCATGGCACGCCGAGCCCGACGAGATACGCCCCGTGCCCAATGCCGCCGAAGCGGCCCTGCAACCGGCCGAGATAAAGACAACAGAGCAGCTTTACCTTACCGGGCTTCATCTCGAACAGTACCGCCACGCCACCTTCTCGCCCGTAGATTACTATGAAGAGGCGTTGCGCCGCGACCCAGACGACTACCGTTGCAACAACGCTCTCGGCCTGTGGTACCTGCGCCGCGGACGCTTTGCCGTTGCCGAGCCTTACCTCAGGCGTGCCGTCGGGGTGATAATGCGCCGCAACCCAAACCCATACGACGGCGAGCCGATATACAACCTGGCCCTCTGCCTCAAGTGCATGGGACGTTGCGACGAGGCATACGAGCTGTTCTGGAAGTCGACATGGAACAAGGCATGGGCCGATGCCGGCTATCTGGCAGCCGCACAACTGTCGTTGATGCAGGGCCGACTTGACGATGCTCTCGACGAGGCGGAACGTGCGCTCGACAACAACCGACGCAACCACAAGGCCCGCGCGCTGCTCGCAACGGTGCTCAGGGTGTTGGGACGCGAGGCCGATGCCGTGGCATTATGCGACGAGTCGGTGGCCCTCGACCCCTTCAACTACGGTTGCCTCTACGAGAAATACATCATCACGGCCGACGGACTGTTGCTCGACAAGCTGCGCGAGATGATGCACGGCATGCCAAACAACTACGACGAACTGGCTCTCGACTACATGCAGATGGGCCGCCCGGAAGAGGCGTTGGCCGTGTGGGGCATGGCCGAAAGCGCCGGTGCGGTCACGCCGATGACCTATTACTACATGGGTTGGGCCGGCGATGCGGGCGCGTTTGCCCGTGCTGCCGCAGCCGATGCGGCCTATTGCTTCCCCAACCGCATCGAAGACGTGCTGGCGCTGCAGGCCGCCATGGACGCCAACCCGCAGGATGCGCGCGCTCCTTACTATCTGGGCTGCCTATATTACGACAAGCGCCAGTATGGCGTGGCCACCGAACTGTGGCAGCGTTCGGCCGAACTCGACCCGCAGTTCCCCACCGTTTGGCGCAACATGGCGCTGGCTTTGTTCAACAAACAGGGCGAGCACGAGCGGGCACTCGAGTGCATGGAGAGGGCATTCAGCCTCGATGAGACCGACGCCCGCGTGCTGATGGAGCTCGACCAGCTTTACAAGCGCCTGCAGAAACCGCACGCCTGGCGCCTCGAACGCCTGATGAGCCATCCCGAACTCGTGGCCCGGCGCGACGACTTGCTGCTCGAAGAGGCCACGCTACTTAACCAGACAGGACGCTACGAGGAGGCCATGGCCATCATCGACGGCCATGTGTTCCACCCGTGGGAAGGAGGCGAAGGCAAGGTGACGGCCCAATACCAGACGTGCCGCGTCGAGCTGGCCAAGCGGGCGCTGGCGTCGCATGAGTATGAAAAGGCCATAAGGCTGCTCGACGAGTGCCTCGTCTATCCGCACAACCTCGGCGAGGGCAGGCTCGAAGGGGCCCAGGAAAACGATTTCCACTACTTCCTCGGCTGCGCATACAGCGCCATGGGCAACGAGGCCAAGGCCCGCGAGTGCTGGGAAAAAGCCACCAAGGGGCCCCAGGAGCCTGCGGCGGCCATGTATTACAACGACGCCAAGCCCGACAAGATATTCTATCAGGGGCTTGCCCTGATGCGCCTTGGCAGGCAGGGCGAGGCCAACGGGCGCTTCCATCGACTTGTCAACTATGGCAAGCAGCATGTTTTTGAGAAGGTGGTGATGGATTATTTTGCCGTTTCATTGCCCGACCTGCTCATCTGGGAAGACTCGCTCGACGCGAAGAACGCCATACACTGCACGTATATGCTTGCGCTCGGCTATTACGGACTGGGCGACATGAAGCACGCGCTGCGCTATCTCGGCGAGGTAGAGCGCATGGACATAAACCACCAGGGAGTGCAGGCACTGCGCACGTTGCATTCGTTGTTTTGATTGACGCCGGTGGGCCGTGGCTTTGGTCATGGCCCACCGGCTTGCCTTTATCTGCAAACCCGTCTTAGCACATTGTTCTTTTTCTTATGTACAAATATCTGTTTTCATTGATACTCGTGGCCGTCATGGCTTCAGCCGCCGCCGCGCAAGACTGCCTTGACATCAGCGGCGAATGGCTTTGCGGGGGCACGACGCCAGTCAGACTGCCCGGAACCACCGATGACGCACGCCTCGGAGAGCCTAACAGGCTGGGGCCGGCAATGGCCAAGCCACAGCTGACCCACCTCACGCGACGCCATTGTTTCATGGGCGAGGCGCGTTACCTGCGCCGTGTCGACATACCCAAGGCCATGGCCGGACGGCCGCTTAGGGTAACGTTTGAGCGTGTGTTGTGGCACAGCCGGCTTTTTGTTGACGGTCGCGACATGGGCCAGAGCCAGGAAAGCCTTGTCTCCCCGCATGTCTACACCATCCCCCGGGGGCTTGCCGAAGGCGCCCATGAGATAGAGCTTCGCGTGGACAACAGCAAGCAATACGATATATCGTACAATGAGATGTGCCATGCCTACACCGATGAGACACAAATCAAATGGAACGGGGTGCTCGGACGGATGGAGATAACGGCGCTGGCCGACGTCGAGATAGCGTCGCTCGATGTTTATCCCGACGTGGCCGGACGGCGCATCAGCGTGGCTGCCAGGCTGTCGAAGCATGGCGGCGGTCGCGCCAAGGGCGTGCTCACCTTGGGCGTGAGGCAACTTTCAACAGGTTGCAGGCTGCCTGTGAAGAGCCTGAGGGTGGCATTGCCCGACTCTGCAACCGACGTCACGGCATGGTATGACATGGGCGACGACGTAAGGCTGTGGAGCGAGTTCGACCCCACACTCTACGAGCTTACAGCCGAATATGACGGCGGTGGCATACATGCAGGGCGCAATGTTACCTTCGGCATGCGCGAGATTGGCTCCGAAGGAGGCCGACTGCTGGTCAATGGGCGGCGCACCTTCCTGCGGGGCACGCTCGAGTGCTGTGTCTTTCCGCTCACCGGCACGCCGCCGACAACCGAAGACGGATGGCTGAAAGTGTTTGCCACTGCGCGCGACTGGGGCCTCAACCACCTGCGCTTCCACTCCTACTGCCCTCCCGAGGCAGCCTTCAGGGTGGCCGACCGCATGGGGTTCTACCTGCAGGTTGAGCTGCCCTGCTGGTCGCTCAACATCGGGCGCGACAAGGCGGTGGAGCTTTTCTTGCGCCGTGAGTTCGACAACATTGTGGCAAACTATGGCAACCATCCGTCGCTGTGCCTCGTAAGCTGTGGCAATGAGCTGCAGAGTGACTTCACGGTGCTCAATTCCATGGTGCGCGACATGAAGCAGAAAGACCCCCGCCACCTTTATTCAACAACCACATACACCTTTGAGCGCGGCCACGGAGGGCATCCCGAGCCCGAAGACCAGTTCTTTGTCACCCAGCGTACCGACAGTGGCTGGGTGCGCGGCCAGGGCGTGTTTGATGCCGAGCGCCCGTCGTTTGAAAAAGACTATGCCGCATCCGTGGGCACGCCTTCCGTCCCTTTGATTTCTCACGAGATAGGCCAGTATGCCGTATATCCCAATGTCCGTGAGATTGAGAAGTACACCGGGGTGCTCGACCCGCTCAACTTCAAGGCCGTGCGCGACGACTTGCGCGACAAGGGACTGCTCAAGTTGGCCGACGATTTCTTTGATGCCTCGGGGCGTTTTGCCGCCATTCTGTATAAAGAGGAGGTGGAGCGTGCGTTGAAGACGCCTGGGTTCAGTGGCTTCCAACTGCTCGGCCTTCAGGACTTCCCGGGCCAGAGCACGGCCCTCGTGGGTCTTGTAGATGCCTTTTGGGACAACAAGGGCTTTATGTCTCCCGCCGATTTCCGCTGTTTCTGCGCCCCCGTTGTTCCGCTGGCGCGGTATGGCAAGGCGGTTTACACAACCGACGAGACGTTTGATGCGGCCGTCGAGGTGGCCAACTACGGGCGTGAAGCCATTGCGGGCGGCCGCCTCGTGTGGACGCTGGCCGACGACTTGGGGCGCACCGTGGGCAGCGGCGCGACAGACTGCGGCACCATCGCTCAGGGCGGCCTTACTGCCCTGGGGCGCGTCAAGGTGGATTTGGGCGGCGTGGCCGGGCCTTGCCGGCTAACGTTGCGCGTGGCTTTGGACGGCACTCCGTGGCGCAACAGCTGGCACATCTGGGTGTATCCGCCCACCGCGGGGCTTGATTGTGGCGACGTGGTGCTGACGGCCGATTGCGACGAGGCTGCCAGGGCGCTGGCCAAAGGCCGCAAGGTGCTTTTCTCGCCCGCCGAAAAGCACCTCAAGGGGCTTGAAGGCAAGTTTGTGCCTGTGTTCTGGAGCCCTGTCCACTTCCCCAAGCAAGCCGGCACCATGGGCGTGCTCTGCAACCCGAGCCATCCCGCGCTGGCGTCGTTCCCCACAGAGTCGCATTCCGACTGGCAGTGGTGGGGGCTGATGAAGAACTCAAAGGTGCTGGTGACGGATTCGCTGCGCAATGTCGTTCCGATAGTGAGCGTGATAGACAACTTTGCCAACAACCGCCGTCTTGCTGCTGCCATCGAGGCGCGTTGCGGCGGTGGCAGACTGCTGTTCACGTCGATGAACCTCATCGAGAAGATGAATTCGTGCCCAGAGGCGCGCCAGATGGCGGTCAGCCTGTTGCGTTACATGAACTCCGACGACTTTGCCCCTGCCGCAGAAATGACCGTAGGCGAGCTGCGTTCGTTTATCTCGGCTACCGACAACAGCATTAAGACCGGTGCCGAGTCTATCTACTGACACCGGTATGCGGCTCAGCCAGCAAGCCCTTTCGTGCCACTTGCTTGTTCAGGCTGTGGCCGGTGGCGTAACCACGTGTCACACAGCGCGTTGCAGAACGGGCCGTTTCCTGCTGCAAAACGGCCCGTTCTGAGGGCCGAAAAGCGTTGTTTCGCAAGGCAATACGGCCGATGTTGCAAACCTGTCCGGTCAATGGCGTTTGGCAGAAGGAGTGCGTAGGCCCGGCAGGCCCGGTGGGGGCATTGGTGCATGGCGGCATGGCGATGTTTTGCCCGGGGCATTGCTTGATGTCTGTGCGAGTGCGTCGAATGCGCTATTTTAAGATAATGATGATGGCAAACTACATGAATCAACAAACGTAATGTGTAGTATGAAACATGCAAATGGTCTGCTGCGTGTCATGCATGCAGCCCTGATGCCCGGCCCAATGTACGGCCCGGAGGGCATACGGGTGGCCCCCAGATGGGCGGCACAGGCCGGGGGCTTGCCGTGGCAGGCCGCCGTGGCTGCGGCAGTATGGCGTTGTGCAGCCCCTGTGGCTGTTCCGGCAACTTTGTTTTAAGATTTGATTGTATGCACGCAATACTCTTTTGTTTTTTCAGTTATGTCAATATAATGTTTAATAAAAAATAAATCAAAATATGAATCTGATATGAAACAGCTAATGAAAGGATTCTTGCTGGCAGGGGCCATGGTGCTTTCAGCACACTGCCTTGTGGCGCAAGTGCCCGAAGTAAAGTGGGATTCGCGCAGCCTTATCATAGGCGGCAAGCGCGTGGTGCCCGTGATGGGCGAGGTGCATTACTCCCGAATACCCGCCGACGAGTGGCAGCGCGAGGTGCGGAAGATGAAGGATGGCGGCGTGACAATCATCGCCAACTATGTGTTTTGGAACCATGTCGAGGAGCAGGAGGGCATATTCGACTGGAGCGGACAGCGCGACCTGCGCCGCTTCCTTGAGGTTTGCAAGGCCGAAGGCATGCCCGTGGTGCTGCGCATAGGCCCGTTCTGCCATGGCGAGGCACGCTGCGGTGGCATCCCCGACTGGGTTTTTACAAAGGGATGCCGCACGCGCGACACCAACAAGACGTTCATGTCGTTTGTCGACAATCTCTACAGGCAAATCTATTCTCAGGTGATTGGCTTGCAGTGGAAGGACGGAGGGCCGGTAGTGGCCGTGCAGTTTGACAACGAGCAGCGCAACGGCAACTATCTCATGGCACTCAAGAAGCTGGCCCTGTCGATAGGCTTCGACCTGCCGTTCTACACCCGCACGGGGTGGCCCGAGCTTACGCGGCCCGTGCCTTACGGCGAGATGCTGCCGCTGTATGGCGACTATGCCGACGGCTTCTGGGACCGCTCTACCAAGGAAACGGCCGGAAACTATTACAAGGCGTTCAACTTCAAGGCTTTCCGCAGCTCGACGGCGATAGCCAGCGAGCAGCTCGGCGAGCAGAAAGAGAGGCTCAGCAAGGGCGACGAGCAGTATCCGTACTTCACTTGCGAGCTTGGGGGAGGCATGATGACTTCATACCATCGCCGCGTCTACGTATATCCCGAAGACGCCTATTCGCTGGCCATTGTCAAGCTGGGCAGTGGCAGCAACCTGCTCGGATACTATATGTACCACGGCGGCACCAACCCCGACGGCAAGCTGACATACCTAAACGAAAACCAGCGCACGCCCGCGACAAACCACAACGACCTGCCTGTGAAGACGTATGACTTCCAGGCTCCGCTCGGCGAATTTGGCCAGCGCAACCCTCATTTCTACACTCTGCGCAAGCTGCACATGTTTATGCACGACTACGCCGAGACGCTGGCACCGATGGATGCCTCGTTTCCGTGCCCGCAAGACATAAAGAAAGGCGACGACAGCCACCTCAGGTGGGCTTACCGTTCGCAGGGCGACAGCGGCTTCGTCTTTGTCAACAACTACGAGAGACTGCAGAACCTGACAGACAAGCGGGGCGTGCAGTTCAGCGTATGCGGTGTCACCTTCCCCCGCAAGCCTATGACCATACCGGCCGGCACGGCCTGCATCTTCCCGGTAAACATCGACGGTATCAGGTATGCAACGGCGCAAATCATAGCCAAGCGCGACGGAAAGATATACCTGGAGCAGATAAAGGGCGTGCCCACAGAGATATGCGTCGACGGCAAGACGCTCAGAAACGTCAAGCCAAAGGGCATAGGTAAGCCAGTTTACCGCAACATTTACCTCGTCGACTCTGAGACGGCCGGAAGACTCTTCTTGCCTGATGAGGCCCGCCTTGACATGAAGGTGGGCGTCGACCTTGCCAAGGTGCGCGAGGCCGGCGAGCCGCGCAAGATAACCATCGGCGTGCAGAAAGTGGCCGAAGAGCCTACCGACGACGACTTCAATGCGGCCGCTGTATACACCATAGGCCTGCCGGCCGACAGCCTGCGAGCCGACCGCCTGCTGCGTATTGACTACCGGGGCGACGTGGCACGGCTTTATGCCGACGGCAAACTCGTGGCCGACAACTTCTACAACGGCCGCCCCTTCCTTTTCGGGCTATGGCGGCTGCCGGCCGGATGCAGCCGGCTGGAGCTGCGCATACTGCCGTTGCAGAAAGACATGCCGGTGTATTTCCCGCGTGAGGCCAACGTCAGCGAGCCGGGCGAGCAGGTTTACGGCGTGACCACACTCACCCTCGCAGAGTATTGAACAGGGCTGCCAGGCAGCCAACAACAGGTTTTAAGCAACATCATTTTATTTATATGAATAAGAGACTATTATCAATCTTGCTTGTGCTTGCGGCCATGTCGGCCCATGCGCAGGACAAAATCGACCTGGCGGGAGAATGGAATTTCGTGCAGGGCGATACCCCCGACTACAACGACCGGGTGACGTTGCCCGGCTCTATGCTCACCAACGGCAAGGGAAACGAGGTGACCGTCGAGACGAAATGGGTGAGCAGCCTTTACGATTCGTCGTTTTTCTTCAACCCATACATGGCCAAATACCGCCAGCCGGGCAAGATGAAGTTCCCCTTTTTCCTCACTCCGGACAAGCACTACGTGGGCAATGCGTGGTACAGCCGTAAGGTCAGCGTGCCAAAGGCGTGGGGCAAGAAGCGCCTGCTGCTCTATCTTGAGCGCCCGCACATAGAGACCACGGTGTTCATCAACGGCAGGCAGGTGGGCCGCGACTCGTCGCTCAGCGTGCCGCACGTGTTCGACGTGACCGACTACGTGGCCCCGGGGCGCGACAACGACATTGCCATCAAGGTGTACAACGGCATAGAGAATGTGTGCGTGGGGCAAGACTCGCACAGTGTGACCGACCAGACGCAGGGCGACTGGAACGGCATTGTGGGCCGCATGGAGCTGCAGGCGCGACCCGAGGTGTACATCGGCAACGTACAGGTTTACCCCGACATCGACGCCAAGACCATCGACGTGGTGCTTAAGGTAGTGGGCGGCAAAGGCAAATACGACGTTAAGTTCAACGTGGCCGGGCGTGACTTTGAGCACAAGAGGCTTGTGGCCGGGGCCGACGGGGCCGTCAGGGTGACGCTGCCCATGGGAGACGATGTAAAGCTGTGGGACGAGTTTGAGCCCAACTTGTACACGCTGACGTCGGTGCTCGGCGCCGACACCGTGCAGACCGACTTCGGAATGCGCAAGATTGAGGTTCGCGGCAGGCAGTTCTACCTTAACGGCCGCCCCATCTGGATGCGCGGAACGGTAGAGAACTGCTGCTTCCCGCTGACGGGATATCCGCCAACCGACGAGGCTTCGTGGCTCAGGGTGTTCCGCAAATGCAAGGAGTACGGGCTCAACATGATGCGCTTCCACTCGTTCTGTCCGCCCGAGGCGGCGTTCAAGGCGGCCGACAAGGTTGGCTTCTACCTGCAGCCCGAGGGACCGTCGTGGCCAAACCACGGTGTGCGCCTGCGCCGCGGCATGAACATAGACCACTACTTGCTTCAGGAGACGGAGCGCATGGTGGAGCATTACGGCAACCATCCGTCGTTCTGCATGCTGGCCGCCGGCAATGAGCCGGCAGGCGATTGGGTGCCCTGGGTGGGCGACTTTGTAGACCACTGGAAGCAGACGGGCGACCGCCGGCGCGTGTATTGCGGAGCGTCGGTGGGCGGCGGATGGGCCTGGGACCCCAAGAGCGAGTTCCACGTCAAGGGCGGTGCACGCGGGCTCGACTGGGACAGGCGTGCCCCACAGTCGACCGACGACTTCCTGAAGAACATAATGCAGGTGACGCAGAAGGGCCGCAAGCCTATAGTGTTCGACGTCAACGAGCCTTACCTGAGCCATGAGCTGGGCCAGTGGTGCGCATTTCCCGACCTGAAAGAGACCTCGCAGTACACCGGGGCGTACAAAGCGCGCAACTTCGAGATATTTGCCGACCTGCTGCGAGACAACGGCATGGCCTCGCAAGCCGGGAAATTCCTGATGGCCAGCGGCAAGTTGCAGACTCTGGCTTACAAGTATGACGTGGAGCGCAACCTCCGCACGCCCGACTACGCAGGCTTCCAGATGCTTGCCCTCAACGACTACAGCGGCCAGGGCACGGCGCTCGTGGGTGTGCTCAATGTGTTCTGGCGTGAAAAGGGCTACTGCAATGCCGACCAGTGGACGCAGTTCTGCTCGCCCATAGTGCCGCTGGCAAAGTTCCCGAAGTTTGTTTATACCAACGACGAAACGCTTAGCGTGGACGTCGAGATGTACAACGCATACCGCGAGACGCTGCGCGACGCCACTACGAAGTATACCGTCACCGATGCCAACGGCAACAAGGTGGCAGGCGGGCAGCTGTATGCCGGCGACATAACCGTGGGCAAGAACAGGGCACTGGGCACTGTGTCGATGCCGCTGTCGGCCATTGCCGAACCGTCGAAGCTGAAGCTCACCGTAACAACAACGCCTACCAACAATGTTGGGCAGCGCATAGAGAACAGCTGGGAGTTTTGGGTTTATCCGGCCAAGCAGGCCATGCCTGAGGCCAAGGGCATACTTGTGACCGACACGCTCGACGCCCGGGCCGTGGCCGCATTGCGGAAAGGGGGACGCGTTTTGATAACGGCGGCCGGAAAGGTGCGCTTTGGCAACGACGTGAAGCAGACCTACCTGCCCGTGTTCTGGAACACGAGCTGGTTTAAGATGCGCCCGCCACACACCACGGGGGCGGCCATCGACACGTCGCATCCGCTCTTCGGAGAGTTCCCGACCGACGACTGGAGCAACCTGAACTGGTGGGAATTGCTCAACAAGGCGCAGGTGATGAACCTCCGCGACTTCCCCGCTGCCTACCAGCCGCCCATCCAGCCCATCGACACATGGCACATAAGCCGCAAGCTCGGTATGCTTGTAGAGGCCAATGTGCTTGGCGGCCGACTGCTCATGACCACGATGGACATCGACAGCAACCTCGACTCGAGGCCGGTGGCGCGCCAGATGCGCAAGGCCATCATCAGCTATATGGAGAGCGACGACTTCCGTCCGTCAATCACACTTGAGCCGGAGGTGATAACAAACTTGTTTGAAAATGTGGCCCCGGCGGTGAATATGTTCACCAACGACTCGCCCGACGAGCTTAAGCCAAAGCTCAAGTGACCGCTTGCCGTGGCTGTCCCTGCGGCTGCCCAAACGGCTTTCGAGGCTGCGCCATACCGCATGGCGCAGCCTTTTTTGTGCCTCCCGGCCGGCTGTTGCTGGCGTGGCGGCGTAGGGCCGCGAGCCGTTCGTGGCGGCGTCGGCAGCCTTCAGCCAACGTCATTCCGGTGGCCCACCACTGCGATATGGGCCGTTCGGCGTTGCAATACGGCCGATATTGCAATGCCGAACGGCCCGTTTCAGCCTGCAAAACGGGCCGTTTCCCGAAGTGGTTGGGACTCAGTCACTTGCGCAGATAGCTCGGCGCGAGGTCAGCGCCAGCTGTGGCCGGCCGCTGCATGCGGCATTTTGCGCTGTAATCCAGCGCCTTTCAGTTGGGCAGCCTGCAAGACTTTTTAATACAAATCATTTTGTTGTTAGCGAAATAACGTCTACCTTTGCACCCTATAATCATTTAACGACCAACCAAAAATATGAAAAAGATACTCCTGTCGGCCATTGCCTTCATCATGGCATTGCCTTCGGTAGCCCAGTATGGCTATCCGTTCAACTCTGCATACACCGAAGAGCACAACATATATTACGGCCTGAGGCTTGGCCTCGCGCTTGCCACCGTAAACTCAGACGACGATGTGCTCGACGGCGGCAGTGTGCGCTCAGGGCTCAACCTTGGTGCCATCATAGGCTTCCAGTTGTCGCCCGCGGCTCCGGTATACCTTGAGACAGGCTTGTTTTATACCGAGAAGGGAGGCAACGGAAAGGTCGACGGGGCCAAGTTTACCTACGACCTGAACTATCTCGAGCTGCCCATCCTGGCCAAATACAAGTATGATGTTGACGGCAACTTCAGCATACAGCCTTTTGCCGGAGGCTACATAGCTTGCGGTGTGGGCGGAAAGGTGAAGGACTACGGGCTCACCCCCGACGACAGGGCTGTCTACTCTTCGTTCTCGAGCGGCTTTTTCAAGCGCTTCGATGGCGGTCTGCGCATAGGTTGCGGTGCCGAATACCAGATGATTTATGCCGAGATGGCCTACGACTTCGGCCTGGCCAACATTTGCCACAGCGACTTCGACACGTCGCACACAGGGTGCTTCTACCTTAACTTCGGCGTCAACTTCTGACGGCGGGGCCCGCCGTTTGCACTGACGGGCTGCCAGCCACCGGCTTTCAAGGCGCCGCCGCCACGTCTGTCGACTGCAATCAAAAAGGCCGCAACACTCGCTTTGAGGTGAGTGTTGCGGCCTTTGCCGTGCCGGTTGTGCCTTCGGCTTACTCGTAGTGAGTGTCGAGATAGGTCACGTGGGTAACGAGATATTCCTCTACGCCGTGCTTTCCGTCGGCCCCTCCGATGCCGCTCTTCTTCACGCCGGCGTGGAATCCTTGCATGGCCTCGAAGTGTTCGCGGTTGATGTAGGTCTCGCCGAACTCAAGTCCGCGCGTCACCTTGGCAGCCGTGTCGATGTCTTTGGTGAACACCGACGATGCCAGTCCGTACTCAACGTCGTTGGCCCATGCTATCACCTGGTCGGTATCTTCAAACTCAACGATGGGCAGCACCGGGCCGAACGTCTCTTCGTGTATGATGTCCATGTCCTGGGTGCAGTTGTCAAGCAGCGTGGCGGCATAGAAATATCCCTTGTCGCCCACGCGGTGGCCGCCGCAAAGCACCTTAGCCCCTTGCTTTATTGCATTTTCAACCTTGGCCTCAACGCTCTCCAGGGCGCGCTTCTCTACCAGCGGGCCCATGTCTACGGTGTGGTCTTTGCAGGGGTCGCCCACCTTCACGGCCTCAAACTTGCGCAGCAGTATGTCGGTAAACTCCTTCTTGATGTCCTTGTGCACGTATACTCGCTCGGCATTGTTGCATATCTGTCCGTTGTTGCCTATGCGGCTGTCGAGTATCCATTGTGCCGAGGCTTCGAGGTCGGCGTCGGGGAATACTATTGCCGGTGCCTTGCCGCCAAGCTCGAGCGACACTTTGGTTATGTTGTTGGCGGCGGCTTTCATGATGCTCTCGCCTGCGCTCACGCTGCCAGTCACGCTCACGATGTCAACCTTGGGGCTTCCTGCCATTTCGTTGCCTATCACGCTGCCGCGGCCGGTCACGATGTTGATGACGCCTGCGGGCAGGCCCGACTCTTCAACCACGTGGGCGAATTCGGTGCAGTTCTCGGGTGTTATCTGCGACGGCTTGATTACTATGGTGCACCCCGCTATGAGGGCGGAGCCGGCTTTGCGGGCGATGAGAAAGAACGGGAAGTTCCACGGCAGGATGCCTGCCACTACGCCTATGGGACGCTTTGTCAGTATGATGGTTTCGCCTCGGCGGTCGCTCGGTATCACTTCGCCCTCGATGTGGCGCGCAAACGAGGCCATGTAGTCGAAGTAGTCGGCTGTCACATTAACCTCGGTCGTTGCCCAGCTGAGCGTTTTCCCTTGCTCGCGCATGATGATGTCGACGAACAGGTCTTTGCGTTTGCGTATGCCGTCAGCCAGCTTGCGCAGATACGCGGCCCGCTCGATTGCAGGTGTGGCTGCCCATGCTTTCTGTGCAGCACGTGCGGCGTCGAGGGCTTCGTTCACGTCTTCCACTGTGCCTTCCGGCTGGCGGCTTATCACCTCTTCGGTCGAGGGGTTCAACACTTCGATCCATTTGCCGGACCGACTCTCAACGAACTTGCCGTTGATGTACATTTTCAAATCTTTCATTTCTATTCTGTTTTAGGTAGATCTTTATTAGATGCATCTTATGAATGCGTAGCAAAAATAAATAAAAAAAAACGAGAATGGCAGTGCCGTTCTCGTTTTTTATGATAATTTTGCGAATCGTTCCGCTTGTTAGCATTTGTGCGTCATGATGTCGAGCACCATGTTGTCGGTGGTCGCCATGGCGTCGGCACCGATGGAAGTCAGGTTGCGTATGCTCCTGTCGACGTCGTCGTCGATTATCCCTTCGGCGCTGCTGACGCACTTGCCCTCCATCGATAGCAGGGCGGAAAGCACGGCGGTAGACACACCCGACGATATCTTCAGCGAGCAGCTTGGCTTTGCCCCGTCGCAAATCATGCCCGTGATGTTGGCTATCATGTTCTTTACCGAGTGGCATACGTGCTCATAGTTGCCGCCCATGAGGTAGGTTATGCCGCAGCTGCTGCCTATCGAGGCAACCACGCAACCGCACAGTGCCGACAGCTTTCCTAAGCTTTGCTTGATGTATATGGCCGTGAGGTGGCTCATGGTCAGCGCCCGGATGAGTTCCTCCTCGGTGTTTTCGTTCTCTGTCGCGTACACCGCTACCGGGTTGGTGGCGCATATCCCCTGGTTGCCGCTGCCGCTGTTGCTCATCACCGGTATCATGGCGCCGCCCATGCGAGCGTCGCATGCCGAGGCCGTGCGGGCTATTATCTTCGAGAATATGCTCCGGCCGAAGATGCCCTGGCTCAGCGGGCGGTCGATGGTCTTGCCCAGGTTGTGGCCGTAATTGCCCTTTATGGCCTCGCTGGCAGCCTTCATGTTGTAGTCCTTGGTTTCGGTTATGAAGCTTATCTCTTCCACCGGGGCGGTGGTGGCAAAGTCGTATACGAGGCGCATGTTGAGCCTTATGTCTTCCTCTTCCTCGCCCGCGGTGGTGTCGGTGCGGTTGTCGAGCAGTGCCTTGCCGTCTTTGCCGAGGTAGACAAACGACGTGTGGCCGCCTGCGATGATGGCCGTCGACTCGCTCCCGGCGGCCTTGCAGCATACTTCGATGTACAGTTTCTCGGTGATGCCTTCCTTGAGTTTGATGTCGATATGCTTGCCGGCGATGTATTGCTTGCCTGCCTCGAGGGCTTCGGGCGTGAGGTCTTTGAGCACTTCGAGCTTGTAGTCGGACTTGCCTATCAGCGCCCCGAGGGCTATGGCTATGGGCAGTCCTATCATGCCCGTGCCCGGTATGCCTACCCCCATGGCGTTTTTCAGGATGTTGGCACTAAGCAGCACGTTGATTGTTTCGGGCGTGCGCCCCAGTGTCTCGGCTGCCTTGGCTGTGCACAATGCCACCGCCATCGGTTCGGTGCAGCCTATGGCCGGTACCACTTCTTTGTGTATCAGCCTGATAATTCGGTTTCTCGTGTCCTTGTCAAGCATGGCGTTTCATCGTTTTGAGTAGTTTTCAAGGCCTTTCTTCAGGAAGTCTATGTACTCCTGCAGGTTCTCGTCGTACGACCGGCTGCCTGCCAGCGGCTTGCCGTTGTTGTCGAGCAGCACATAGAAGGGCTGCGTGTTGGCACCCACTTTGGTGCGTTGCAGGTAGCTCCACTTGTCGCCCACGGTGCGAAGCGTGCGCTTCTGTCCGTTCTCCTCAACCTGGATGGGCTCCGGCAGTGGTGTCTTGTCGTCGACGTATAGCGATATCAGCACGTAGTCGTTGTTGAGCATGTCGGCCACTTTGGGGTCTGTCCATACGGCAGCCTCCATCTTTCGGCAGTTGACACAGCCGAAACCGGTGAAGTCTACCATTACCGGCTTGCCCTGCGAGCGTGCTGCTGCCATGCCTTCATCGTAGTCGGTGTATTTGGCTTCAACCGATTCTTCGTGCAGGTTGAAGTCTTGCGTGTTCATCGGCGGGGCGAAGGCACTGATGGCTTTCAGCGGCGCGCCCCACAGTCCGGGCACCATGTAGATGGCGAAAGCAAGCGAAATCATGGCCAGGAAGAACTGCGGCACGTTGGTGCGGTGCTCCGGGTCGTCGTGCGGAAACTTCAGCCAGCCCAGCAGGTAGATGCCCATCAGGCCGAAGATTACTATCCACAGGGCCACGAACACTTCGCGGTCGAGTATGTGCCAGCCGTAGGCAAGGTCGGCAACCGAGAGGAACTTCAGGGCGAAAGCCAGTTCGATGAAGCCCAGCACCACCTTGACCACGTTCATCCACCCGCCAGACTTTGGTGCCGACTTGAGCAGGCTGGGGAACATGGCGAACAGTGTGAAGGGTATGGCAAGGGCGATTGCGAAGCCGAGCATGCCAAGGGTGGGGCCTACAATGCTGCCTTGGGTAGACACGGCCACGAGCAGGAAGCCGATGATGGGGCCTGTGCAAGAGAATGATACGAGCGTGAGCGTGAACGCCATGAGGAAGATGCTGAGCATGCCGCTCGTGTTTTCCGACTTCTGGTCAATCTTGTTGCTCCACGACGACGGCAGCGTTATCTCGAACGCCCCGAAGAACGAGGCGGCAAACACGATTAGGAGCAGGCAGAAGAATATGTTGAACACGGCGTTGGTAGACAGGGCGTTGAGCGCGCTTGCGCCGAAGAGCAGCGTCACCACAAGGCCCAGCAGCACGTAGATGACCACTATCGAGATGCCGTAGGTGACGGCTTCGCGTATGGCTTTAGAGCGGTCTTTGTTGCGTTTGAGGAAGAAACTTACCGTCATGGGGATGATTGGCCACACGCACGGGGTGAGCAGTGCGAGGAAGCCGCCCACTATTCCGGCCAGGAAGATGTATATCAGGGAGTTGTTCTGGGCGCCTTCGTCAAAGGCGTTGAGCTCGTCGATCACCGGCGCCCACAGCTCCTTGCCTTCCGTTTGCGACATTGCGGGGGCTGCGGCAGCGGTGTCGGCCTTGGCGGTGTCGGCCGGAGCGGCCTCAGCTGTGTCCGTGGCAGTCTCCTGGCCTGCCTTTTCCTCAGGCTCCTTGGCTTGCGCGGCGGCTGCCACTGCGGGCGACTTGCCCTTCTTTACAAGTGCCACCTGCGACGGGGGCAGGCACATCTCGTCGTTGCAAGCGCCGTATTCCAGGTAGCAGTCGATGTCGTATGTTGGTTTGGTGAAGCGTATCTTTTGCACAAACGTGGCGCTGCCTTCAAAGAAGCGCAGCTCCATGCCGAACATGTTGTCAAACTGTTTCACTTCCTTCCCGCGCGGTTGTAGCTTTCCTACGGTCTCGGCTCCGTCCATCTTGTTGGCGTTGAACGATGCCGAGATGGGGCCGTCGCTGCCCAGCTCGGTTGAATAGAGATGCCAACCCTTGTCTATCTTTGCCGAGAAGACTATCTCGGCTTCGTCGCCACCGAGCATTTTCAACTGCGAGGTGAAGTGAACTGGGTCTACCATCTGGGCCTTGATGGCTATGGCGACTCCCAGCATGATCATCAGTGATATGAGCTTCTTCATTTCTGTAGTGTTGATTTATTACGGTGCAAAATTAATAAAAATACTCTCAATTAATTGCAACAGTAGATAATTTATTTTATTTTTGCAGATAAAGAATGCGGTTGTCGGGCGGCTGTCTGCGTCGGTCTGCGTTGCGACGCCCGTTGGCCGGGCCGTCCGTCGGGGCTGTCGCATGTTTTGATAGGGCAGTGGCGGTTGCCGACTTTTGTAAAATTTGATTCATGTCAAGGCGGCCGCTGCTAACGGATTGGGCTGCAATGGGTTTCGGTCGTAGCCATTTTGCCTCGTCAAACGGCCTGTCTTGCATTCTCAAATGGCCCGTTCGGGCCTGTCAAACGGCCCATGTTGGAACGCGATGAGGCCCGATTGGTGATGCCGAACGGCTGATGTAAATATTTATTGTAGCAGAAACCGGCCCTCGGCAGCCGTTTTCGTGTGCTACAGGATTGTTCTGTTTGGGGTGTTGTCGGCATGCCGTTCCGTCGTGGCGGAATGAGTGCAAAAGCGCCACTCCGGGCAGGTTGATTTGTATATTAATTTATGTATAGATGCAGGGCAGCGCTTGTGCGCAACAACTTGTTTGGTATATTGTCGGCCGTGGTGCTTGCCTTGGCGCCATTTCAGGCTGCGCATGGTGCGCGGGATGCCACCGATGCCACATATTACACGCTCAACACGGCAAACGGGTTGAGCAGCAACAGGGTGTTGCAGATGGCCCAGCTGGACGACGGGCGCATCGTGGTGTATTCCGGCAGTGGCATAGATGTCTACGACGGACAGCGGTTCACCCGTGCGCCGGTTGCCGACTCGGGATGGGTTGGCCTGCCGGCCTATGGCGGACACACCCACCTTTACGTAGACTCAGGCGACATGTTGTGGATAAAGGAGCACAGGCGCATGACGTGCGTTGACTTGAGGCGCATGCGCCAATGCCGCGATTTGGCCCGAAAGCTTGGCGATGATGTCGCCGACTTCTTTGTAGACTCCCGGCGCAGGCGGTGGGTGGTGAGGGCCGACAGCCTGTGCTTAGACGGCGGAAGGCTTGCCCTGGGGCTCCCGGCAGGTGCCGGCCGGCTGCAGGACATGGATGCCGTGGGAGGGGTGGTATATGCGTTTTTTGGCACCGGACGGGTTGTTGAATACAGCGAAGACGGCAGGATGGTGCATGAGTGCACGCTATTCGCGGGCGACGAGTGGCGCGGTTACCGTCGCACGTCGCTCTTGGCCGCATGGCGCGACTCGGTGTTTTACCAGGTGCGCACGGGCGGCCGGGGGTCGGTGTTGCTGGCTTACATGCTGGGTTCCAGGGCGTGGCGCACGGTGATGAAGGTGCCTACACTGCTTCATACGCTCACAGTCACTCCTCAGGGGATAATCTATGCCACCTGCCCCAACGGCTTCTTGCGCATCGACCCGTCGACGGGCGAGTGCAGGCAGCACCGTGAGCTCAGGCTGCCCGACGGGTCGATGCTTGCCACGGGCATCAACACAGTGTGCCTTGACCGCGAGGGTGGGGTGTGGCTCGGCACGTATGCCAGCGGCCTTCTGTACACTTCGCCCTACAGCGGATTGTTCGACACGTCGCCCGTCGACATACGCCTTACCCCGATTCTGGCCTCGGTCTACCTCAACGGCCGCGAGGTGGTGCCGGGGCGGAGCTATGGTGGCAGGGTGGTGCTCGACGTCACCCCGCCTTATGTTGACGATATAACCCTGTCGTATGGCCAGAACTCGGTTGCCTTCCGTTTCTCGACAATGAATTATGTGCGCCCGCGCAGCACATGTTACCGATACCGCTTTTCGGGCGACGGCGGCCGGTGGCACACGCTGACGGCCGACTCTGCCCTCGGGCTTGTAGACGACCGTGGTGCTCTCTACCTGCCATTTGTGGGCCTTCCGCCCGGAAACTATGTGCTTGAGGTGATGGCTTCCACCGGCACCGGGCAATGGCAGGGGGCCGAGGTGCGGCGTCTGGGGGTTAGGGTGCTGCCGCCATGGTGGGCCACTCCTGTGGCTCTATCCGCCTATGCAGTACTGGCCGTTGCGCTGTTGGCTGCCTCCTTTGTGGCTTACGGGCGCGTGGTAAGGCGTAAGACTGCCCGCCGTGCCCGTGAAGACGAGCTTATGCAGCGTGTCAAGACGCTGGCCGAGCGCCTCAGCGCCTACGAGGGCGACGGGCGGGTGGTGCTGGGCGAGGGCAGCGGACAGTCTGACTGCCGGCAGCGCCTGACGCCGGCCGAGGCCGAGTTTGTCAGCCGTGTGACCGCCGTTGTAGAGCGTAACATCTCTACCCAGGGCTATTCGGTTGGGCAACTGGCAAGCGACTTGTGCATGGAGCGCACGGGGCTATACCGCAAGCTGACGGCCTTGCTCGACAAGTCGCCCGTGGCCTTCATACGGAGCATACGCCTCAGGCGCGCCGCAGAGATGCTGGCCGGCGGTGGCATGAGCGTTGCCGAGGTGGCCGAGGCCACGGGCTTCGGTTCCACGGGATATTTCAGCAAGTGTTTCCAGGCCGAGTTCGGGTGCCGCCCGTCAGACTACCAGGCTGCCGGCAGGCGGCGTGACTGACGCCTTTTGGCGGGTTTTCAACATTTGCGCGCTTCGTGTCAACATTTGTTTGCCGCCGTGTGGATGATTTTGGCTATCTTTGCAGCACCAAAAACATTGTTGCACATACAGACATATACATTGTTATGACATTCAGAAAAATCTTCTTTGTTGCGGCGGCGGCCATCTGCTGCGCCGCATCGGCCACGGCCGGGCAGGCCAGCCGCACGGAGGGCGGGCTGGCGTTTCAGGCCCAGGGGCTCAACGTGCGGGTCGAGTTTTACTCTCCCGACATTGTCAGGGTATATAAGGAACCCGTGTCCAGGCCTTGCAAAAAGGTGAGCATACCAATCATAATGAAACCCGGTAGAGTGGAGCTGAGTTTCGGTGGCGGTGGCGGCGTGGCCACGGTGGCCAGCGAGAGGGTTGCCGTCAGCGTTGACACAGAGACGGGCGGCATTGTGTTTGCCGACAAACAGGGCAACATAATGCTGCGCGACAAGGACTACGGCACGCAGTTTACGCCGAGAGACGACGCCGGACGGCCGTCGTTCGAGGTGAGGCAGGCGTTCTTGCTCGACTCGGCAGAAGTGATCTACGGCCTGGGCCAGCAGCAGACGGGGCTCGTGTCGCAACGCAACCAGCGCTTGTTGCTGCGTAACCAGAACATGAGCATCTGCATACCGTTTGTGCATTCGGCCAAGGGATACGGTCTTTACTGGGACAATTACTCGCCTACCACGTTCACGGACAATCCACAGGAGATGTCGTTTGATTCCGAAGTGGGCGATTGCGCCGACTATTATTTCATATACGGAGGAACGGCCGACGGTGTCATAGCCGGCGTCAGGGCTCTCACGGGGCAGGCTCCTATGTACCCGCTATGGACGCTCGGCTTCTGGCAGAGCCGCGAACGGTACAAGAGTCCCGACGAGTTGTGCGAGGTGGTCGACAAATACCGTGAACTGAAAGTGCCGCTCGACGGCATCATCCAGGACTGGCAGTACTGGGGATGCGACTCAAACTGGAACTCTATGCGCTTTGAAAACCCCCGTTACATCAACAAGATGGGCGACCCATACTATATGCGTTTCCTGCCCAAAGGCGAGAAGGCAGACGCCACGGGGGCGGAGCCGCGCATCAAGACAGCCAAGGAGATGATTGACCATGTGCACAAGCGGAACGCGCACATCATGATTTCGGTGTGGGCTTCGTTCGGCCCGTGGACCGACATGTACCACAGGATGGACAGCATTGGGGCCCTTTACGACTTCGAGACGTGGCCACGGCACGCCGGGGTCAAGCCTTACGACCCGTTCAACCCCGTAGCCCGCGACCTGTACTGGGCTGAGATGAAACGCAACATGTTCGACTTGGGCATGGATGCGTGGTGGCTTGACTCGACAGAACCTGACCATTTCGACATCAAAGACAGCGATTTCGACGTCAAGACATACCTGGGCAGCTTCCGCAGTGTGCATAATGCATTCCCACTCGTGACGAACCGTGGTGTCTACGAGCACCAGCGGCAGGCCACGAGCGACAAGCGGGTGTTTCTGCTCACGCGTTCGTCGTTCCTGGGGCAGCAGCATTACGCCTCGCATTCATGGAGCGGCGACGTCACTTCCACCTGGGACAACATGCGGAGGCAGGTTGCGGCCGGGCTGAACTATAGCCTTTGCGGCATACCTTACTGGGGGACAGACCTCGGCGGGTTCTTTGCAAGTAGATATAACAACGACATCAACAACGTGGCTTACCACGAACTGCATGTCCGTTGGTATGAGTGGGGAGTCTTCCAGCCCATCATGCGCTCCCATAACTCAAGCCCGGTGGCGGTCGAGATATACCAGTTTGGCAAGAAAGGGTATTGGGCTTATGATGCCATCGAGAAATATACGAGGCTGCGTTACCGCTTGCTGCCTTACCTTTACAGCACGGCGTGGGAGGTGACGAGCGGCAGCGGGAGCATCATCCGGCCCCTTGTGATGGACTTTGCCGGCGACAGCCGGGTGCTGGAATTGGGCTCGGAGTATATGTTCGGGCGCAGTTTCCTTGTGCGGCCCGTCACCGATTCGCTGTACACATGGCAGGATGCAAGGCGCAACGGCCACCAGAAGGACATGGCTGATGTGGCATCGGTGGATGTGTATCTGCCCGCGGGGGCCGACTGGCTCGACTTCTGGACGGGCAGTAAACACAGCGGCGGGCAGACTGTAATGCGCGAGGTGCCCATCGACATAATGCCCGTTTATGTGCGCGCCGGCTCGATTGTGCCCTTTGGCCCCGACGTGCAGTATGCCACCGAGAAGCGTTGGGACGACTTGGAGGTGCGCGTCTATCCCGGTGCCGATGGCCGGTTTACCCTCTATGAGGATGAAAACGACAATTACAACTATGAGGATGGCGCCTACACCACCATCGAGTTTGAGTGGGATGAGGCCGGCCGTACGTTGACGATAGGTGAGCGCAAGGGCAAGTTCAAGGGCATGCTCAAGTCGCGCAAGTTCAACATCGTGCTCGTAGGCGGGTCGACCCCGGCCGGCGACGTGCCCGCCAAGGGGCGCACTGTGCGCTATGACGGCAGGGCGCAGACCGTGAGTCTCTGAGCCGCAGCGGCCCTCTGGCCGTAGGTTGCATGCCGTCGTGCCGTGCTTGCATATATGCAACTGAAAACGGCCTGTGCGGCCTTGGGCATGGGGCTGTGCCGTATTTCAGTGCAAAACGAGGCGTTTCGCATTGCAATACGGCACATTTCATAGTGCAATACGTGCCGTTTTGGATGCTAAAAAAGACCCTTTTGCAACTTGCTGACAGCCACGTTGTTAGGTGGCAAGGCTCATGCCGCCCTTTTTAACATTGCAGTGTTAAAGACGGTTCAAGGCGATGCGTTGGCCAAATGCATGTTTGTCTATTGCTGTGTTCGCCCTTTGAAAGATGTGCCAACATGCGTTTTGTTGTTTTAAGTGCCCTGTTTCCTCCTGCTATTTTATTTCGCTGAGGCAGTGGTGGATAAGACAATTTTAGCTGTGGGCTAATCCGCCGTCGGGCGCCGGTAGCTCTATTGCCCTTTGTCAGTGTCAAGGTAGAGTGGGGCTTTCGTTGCGAATGCCTTTCGTAACGCATTTCATATTGCATTGTTCATGGTGAAAAAAAGCCGCCACGCGGCTTGCCGGGCTTGCCGGCTGTGGCTGCGTAGCGGCTCTGGTGTCTGCGTTTTTCAGCCTTGCTGAGTTAGGTGCAGTGTGGCGTTTGGCCGTTGTTGTCGGCCGTTGCAGGCTAAATGTCGAGCACAAGCTCCACAGGGCAGTGGTCGCTTCCGTATATCTCGTTGTGTATGCCCGCCTCCTTGACATGGCTGTCGAGGCGTTGCGAGGTGACGAAGTAGTCGATGCGCCACCCTGCGTTCTTCTCCCTTGCCTTGAAACGGTACGACCACCATGAGTAGGTAACCTGCTCGGGGTGCAACAGCCTGAACGTGTCGGTGAAGCCGCTGGCCAGCAGTTGGCTGAACTTCTGGCGCTCCTCGTCAGTGAATCCGGCGTTGCGGCGGTTGCTTTTCGGGTTTTTCAGGTCTATCTCCTGGTGTGCCACGTTCATGTCTCCGCACACTATCACAGGCTTCGACCCATCGAGCCGCATCAGGTAAGCGCGGAAGTCGTCTTCCCACTTCATTCGGTAGTCCAGCCGTTTCAGTCCGTCTTGCGAATTTGGGGTGTAGACATCCACAAGGAAGAAGTCCTCGGTTTCGAGCGTGATTACCCTTCCTTCGTGGTCGTGCTCGTCAATGCCGATGCCGTAAGTCACGTTGATTGGTTTCCGGCGCGTGAATATCGCGGTGCCCGAATAGCCTTTCTTGTCGGCATAGTTCCAGTAGGATTCATATCCATCGAAGCTCAAGTCGAGCTGTCCTTGCTGCATTTTGGTCTCCTGCAGGCAGAAGAAGTCGGCGTCAAGTTGGCGGAACGACTCGCTGAAGCCCTTCCCCTCGCAGGCTCGCAGGCCGTTGACGTTCCATGAAATAAGTTTTGTCATTGTTTGATGATGTTGATGTTTTACAATGGCCCTTGTGGTTCGCCCTTTAGCCCGGAGCCCTGTTGGCGGGGCATGTGGGCGGCAAGGCGTTTCCTTGGGCTTTTTAATCGACAGTGGCGGCCCTGCCGAGGCAAGGTCGCCACTGTGTGGTTTAAGTTTGTCGATGGTCAGAATTTCGCCATCTTTATAGCGTCTACGGCGCACTCGTCACCTTTGTTGCCGAGCCGTCCGCCGCTTCTGTCCTTGGCTTGCTGCAGGTCTTCAGTTGTGAGCAGGCCGAAGATGATAGGTATCTCGCTCGTGGTGTTGAGTCGTGCAATGCCGTATGTCACACCTTCGCATATGTAGTCGAAGTGCGGGGTCTCGCCCCGTATCACGCAACCGAGTATTATCACGGCGTCGTAATTGCCGTTGAGTGACATCTGCCGTGCCCCGTATATCAGCTCGAAGCTGCCCGGCACTGTCTTGACGTGTATGTTTTCTGGCAGTGCCCCGTGCTTCTCGAGCGTGGAGACAGCACCGTTGAGCAACGCCCCCGTTATCTCCTTGTTCCATTCGGCCACCACGATGCCGAAGCACATGTTGCTGGCATCGGGCACCTTCTCTGTGTCGTAATCCGACAGGTTGTGCAGTGCTGTGGCCATGGTTATTCTACTGTGGCGCGTTCAATGTACTTGTCTATCGTCTGGTACTGCATGGAGTTGAAGTACTTCTGCTTCACCTCCTGGTACAGTTGCAGTGCCTCCTGCTTCTTGCCCTGGCTTTCCAGTATCTCACCGGCCTGTATGAGGAACGTCGGTGAGAGGCTGTTGTTGTCTGCGTTCTTGGCTGCCCGCTTCAAGTGCTCTACGGCCTTGTCGGGCTGTTTCAGGTGAGCGTAGGCGTTGCCAAGCGCTGCCTCGGCTGCGGGGCTAATCATGTGGTCGCCTTGTGTGTCGAATTTCTCGAGGTAGCTTGCGGCTTCCGTCCATTTGCCAAGCTGCGCATAGCATAGTCCGGCGTATAGGTTGGCAAGGTTGCCTGCGTCTGTGCTGCTGTAGTCGGCGGCTATCTTGATGAATCCGGCGTAGCCAATGCTGTCGCCGTTGAGTGCTTTAGTGTATTCTTCCATGCCGAAATATTCCTGTCCTTTGGCCAGTGCTGTGCTGGCTTTTTCGGCTCGCGGGGCGGCAACATAGTTGTTGTAGATTATTGCTCCTGCCACGATTACGATTACGGCAACCACGCCGTAGATGATAGCTTTTTTGTACTTGTCGAAGAAAGTCTCCGAGATGTGGATGGTGCTCCCGCTATTGGGGGCTTCGTTCTGGTTGTTATTGCTTGCCATTATTTTGTTGTTTTAAATTCAGTTTCAATTGCGTGGCAAAATTACGGAATTTATTGCAGATACTGAAATTTATCGTTGACTTTTTTCGTTTATGACTAATAAATGGCTTAACTTTGCAGTTAAATAGCAAAAAGGCAGCTGATGATTCTGCAGAAACTTTCCATACTGAATTATAAGAACATAAAGGCGGCAGAGCTGAGTCTGTCTCCCGGCATGAACTGTTTTATCGGGAGCAACGGCGCCGGCAAGACAAACGTCATCGATGCGGTGTATTATCTCTCCTTCTGCCGCAGCGCCTTGTGTGCCGTCGACTCCCAGGTGATGCGCCACGGCGAGGCTTTTTTCATGCTCGAAGGCAGTTACCAGACAGACGGCGGCGACCCTCTTTCGGTTTACTGTGGCATGAAGCGTGGTACAAAGAAGCACATGAAGCGTGACGGCAAGGAGTACAGGCGGCTGTCAGAGCATATAGGGCTGGTGCCGCTCGTGTCGGTGTCGCCGGCCGACTCGCTGCTCATCGACGGCGGTAGCGAGGAGCGCCGCCGTCTGATGGACATCGTGATATCGCAGTACGACCGTGCTTACCTCGACTCGCTCGGCCGTTACAACAAGGCTTTGGCGCAGCGCAACGCCATGCTCCGCGCCGATGCCGAGCCCGACACGGAGCTCATCGGCATACTCGAAGAGCAGATGGCTGTTGAGGGCGAGGCCATCTTCGCACGCCGCGAAGCGTTTGTCAGCGAGCTCGAGCCGGTGTTCCGCGAGTTTTACGACGACATCTCGGCCGGCCACGAGAGCGTAGGTCTGGCCTACGAGTCGCATTGCCGGCGCGGCCCGCTGCTCGACGTTATACGCCGTGACAGGGCGAAGGACCGCATCATGGGCTATTCGCTGCACGGCGTGCACCGCGACGACTTGGTGTTTACGCTGTCGGGCCATCCGATGAAACGCGAGGGGAGCCAGGGCCAGAGCAAGACTTTCGTCATTGCCCTGAAGCTCGCGCAGTTTGGCTTCTTGCGCCGCACAGCCTCGCAAACCACCCCCCTGCTGTTGCTCGACGACGTGTTCGACAAGCTCGACGCCACCCGTGTGGAGCGCATCGTGGGCATTGTGTCGGGCAGCGGCTTTGGCCAGATATTCATGACCGACACCAACCGCGAGCACCTTGACCGCATACTGCGTCTCTGTTCGCACGACTATAAGATATTCCACGTTGACGATGGCGAGGTAAAGGAGGAGGAACATGTTTAGACGCGATGTGCAATCGATACGCGACCTGATACTGCGCAACTTGCGGCAGCAGGGACTTGAGACGCCGTTGCTGCAGAAGCGGCTCGTCGATGCGTGGCCCGTGGTGGCTGGCCCGGTGATTGCCCGGTACACCATCTCTGCCTACATTATGAACCAAACGCTCTTTGTCAGGCTGTCGAGCCCCGCCCTCCGTGCCGACCTGAGCATGAGGAGGCGCGACTTTGTGGCGCGGCTTAATGCCCAGGTGGGCAGCCAGGTCATTGCCGACATAAGGTTTTGCTGAGCTTGCAGCGGCCCGGGCAAAGCTATGCTTTGTGCTTTTCGAGCCTTCACCGGATGGATTGCCTGCCGCCGTCCGGGCGGCTTTGCCAACAGCTTGGTGCTCAGCATGTTTGCAAAACGGCCCGAATCAGGGTGCAAAACGGCCCGTTTGAGGATGTCAAACGGGCCGTTTTGCGTTGCAATATCGTATGTATGGCATTCCTTCATGCCGTGTCTGCCGCAGGCGGCCGGCTGTTGCAGGCGGCCGCCCAGGTTGTCATTTCCATATCACCTCGTCCATGGCTATGTCCGTTGGCTCTGTGGGCACGCTGTCCACCAGTTGGAACGGGAAGCAGATACCTATCTTGTAGGCCTGCGGCATTAGCGGCAGGAAGCGGTCGTAGTAGCCGCGTCCGCGCCCGAGCCGGTGGCCTTCGCGGTCGAAAGCCATGCCCGGGATGATGGCAAGGTCTATCTTTCCGTAATCGGCGAATGCCGGCCCGGTGGGCTCCATTATGTGGAATGCGCCTTCGGCCAGGCTCTGCGGCCCTGTGAACAGGCGCAGCTCCATGGTTGCCGGGCCTGTGACGCGCGGCAGGACTATTGTCTTGCCGGTGCCGGCTGCCATCAACAGTGCCGTGTCAACCTCGTCGGCAAGCGAGCAGTAGAGCATTACAGTCTTGGCCGACAAGAACCTCGGGTGCGATGCCACCCTGTTTGCGGCTGCTATCGACATGGCTCCCAACTCTCCGGCAGTGTGCTGCCGCTTGCTGTTGCGTATGGCCTGCCTTAGTTCTGTCTTATGCATAGGCCACCTGTGTATATGTCTTGTGAGTGTCGCCATAGCTGTAGGCAATGTCGGCCTTGGCCGTCTGCTTGCCCTTTTTGTCTGCCGATGGTTCCGGGAAAGCCTTTCCCTCGCTGAAAACCTTGAGCGTTGCGTCTATCGACGGGTCGTCTTGGTTGAGGTATTCAATCCAGTCTTCCTCGTCGAGCATGTTGTAAATGATGCGGCTGTTGATGAATCGCTCGAGCAGCTTGTGTGATTTCCGTATCATGAGGTTGCGCCTCCGCAGGCCGTTGTCGGCGGCAAAGCGCACGAACTTCTCCACCGTGTTCTGCTTGTTGAGGTAAGCCGACAGCTCGTCGAT
Source organism: Marseilla massiliensis (assembly GCF_016899955.1). Lineage (GTDB taxonomy): Bacteria > Bacteroidota > Bacteroidia > Bacteroidales > Bacteroidaceae > Prevotella > Prevotella intestinigallinarum. Next base: position 137,617 of record NZ_JACJJL010000006.1, read on the forward strand.
GTCTTTGTATTCGCTCAGCTTAGGCCTGTTGTCGTCGGTGTAGTTGTATGCAAACTGTATTATCAGTCCGTTCATGCTCGCCTCTTTGTAGTAAGACGTCATGCCGGTGGTGTCTTCCGGCACGAAGAGGTCGGGCGTGATGCCGCCTCCGCCGTACACCGTCCGTCCGATGGACGTATGGTAGGCCGGCCCTGAGTGCTTGATGCTGTCTTGCGAGAAGAATTCGCCGTGCTTGTAGCGGCTCAGCAAGTCGGCCTCATAGCTCTGCTCGTCGCCCGCCGTGTAAGGCTTCTGTATGCAGCGCCCCGACGGAGTGTAGTAGCGTGCCACGGTCAGCCTTATCATCGAACCGTCGTTGAAGGCTATGGGTTGCTGTACGAGCCCCTTGCCAAACGAGCGCCTTCCGATGATTGTGCCGCGGTCGTTGTCTTGTATTGCCCCTGCGAATATCTCGGAAGCCGATGCCGAGCCCTCGTCGATAAGCACCACGAGAGGTATGTGCTGGTAGCTGCCCCGCCCGTCGCTGCGGTATTCCTGCCGTGGCGACTTGCGGCCCTGGGTGTAGACAATGAGCCTGTCTTTGGGCAGGAACTCGTTTATCATCTGCACTGCCGATGCCAGGTAGCCCCCGGTGTTGCCCCTGAGGTCTATCACGAGGTTGCTGAACCGCTCCTGGGAAAGGCGCGCCAAGGCGATGAGCAGCTCGGGATAGGTGTTCTCACCGAAGTTTTTCACTTTTATGTATCCCGTGTTTTCGTCGAGCATATAGGTTGCGCTGATGCTCTTCTGCGGTATGTCGCCGCGGGTGACGGTGAAATATTTCACGCTTTTCTCGCCGTAGCGCACCACGCCAATCTTCACTTTCGTGTCCTTGGGGCCTTTCAGCCGGCGCATGGCTTCGTCGTTGGTGACCACCTTCCCGACGAAAGGCTTGCCGTCGACGCTCACTATCTTGTCGCCGGCCACTATGCCGGCGCGCTCGGCGGGGCCGTTCTTTACCACGTTCTGCACGTGGATGGTGTCCTTGCGGATGGTAAACTCAATGCCCACACCGGAGAAAGAGCCCTTCAGCTCGTCGTTGGCCGCCTGCACGTCTTTGGCGCTTATGTAGACGGAGTGGGGGTCGAGCTCGGCCAGTATTTGCGGCATGGCCTTCTCGACCAGCCCGTTGATGTTGACCGTGTCAACGTATTGGTCGTCGATGATGTGCAGCAGGTTGTTGAGCTTGTTGCTGCTCGAGTTGATGATGCTGAGCCTGTTGCCCGAGAAAAGGTTGGCGTAGAACGTACCGATGAGTATTCCCACCACCACGCATGCAGCCATGATGAGGGGCATGAAGCGGTTAGACTTGTTCTGGTTCATTGTCGTCCGGATTTAGGTATGTTACTTCGATGTTCGCTTTCTTAAGCAGGTCTATGCCGTCTTCCAGGCGGTAATGCTCAGCATAGACCACCCTTTTGATGCCCGCCTGTATTATCAGCTTTGAGCATTCTATGCACGGCGAGGCCGTGACATAGAGCGTTGAGCCGTCGCTGTTGTTCGAGCTGCGGGCGAGTTTCGTAATGGCGTTGGCCTCGGCATGCAGCACGTAAGGCTTTGTTATGTTGCTTTCGTCTTCGCAAACGTTCTCAAAGCCGCTTGGCGTACCGTTGTAGCCGTCGCTTATGATCATCTTGTCCTTGACCACAAGCGCCCCCACCTGCCGCCGTTTGCAGTAGCTGTTTTCGGCCCATATCCTTGCCATGCGCAGGTATCTCAGGTCGAGTTTGCGTTGCTTTTCCTCCTGTGTCATTGTCATTTATGCTTGTTTCGCCTTATTCCGTTGCGCTTTAGCAATGCGTCGATGGTAGGTTCGCCTCCGCGGAAGCGCTTGTAGAGCTCCATGGGGTGGTCGGTGCCGCCTTTCGAGAGCACCTCGTCGCGGAAGCGCCTGGCCGTTTCCTGGTTGAAGATGCCTTCTCTCCTGAACACGCTGAAGGCGTCGGCATCGAGCACCTCGGCCCATTTGTAGCTGTAGTAGCCTGCGGCATAGCCTCCGGCCATGATGTGGCTGAACTGCACCGTCATGCAAGTGTCGGGCAGTTGGGGCTGCACCAAGGCTTTCTCCCATGCTTTTTTCTCGTACTGTATGAGGTCGCCGTCAAACGGTTTGCGCCTTGTGTAGTATGCCATGTCGAGCAGTCCGAAGCTCACCTGGCGCAGGCAGGCATAGGCAGCCATGAAGTTTCGGCTCTTCACGATGCGCGTGATGAGCTCTTCGGGCATCGGTTCGCCCGTCTTGTAATGCAGCGCGAAGGTGTTGAGGAAGTCTTTTTGTACCGCATAGTTTTCCATGAATTGCGACGGCAACTCGACGAAGTCCCACCACACGTTGGTGCCGCTAAGGCTCTCAAAGCGTGTGTTTGCGAACATGCCGTGCAGCGCGTGGCCGAACTCATGGAGGAACGTCTCCACCTCGCCGAGGGTGAGCAGCGCCGGCTTTTCTGCCGTAGGCTTTGTCAGGTTCATCACTATGCTGACGTGGGGCCTCACGTTTGTGCCCTTGCGGTCGATCCATTGGCCTTGGTATTGCGTCATCCACGCGCCTCCCTGCTTGCCTTTCCTCGGGAAGAAGTCGGCGTAGAGCACGGCGAGGTACGAGCCGTCGGCGTCGAACACCTCGTATGCCTTCACGTCGGGATGGTAAACCGGGATGTCGGCGTTTTCCCTGAAGGTGATGCCGTAGAGCCTCGTGGCCAGTCCGAACACGCCCTTGATGACGTTAGACAGTTCGAGGTATGGGCGCAGCATCTCTGAGTCGATGTTGTATTTCTTAAGCTGCAGCTTGTGTGAATAGTAGCTGAAGTCCCACGGTTGCGGCCAGAAGCGTATGCCTTCTTGCTTTTTCGCATAGAGTGTAAGGTCTTTCATCTCCTTTTCGGCGGTGGGCTTGTAGGCTTCTATGAGGTCGTCGAGCAGCTTGTAGACATTCTTTGTGTTGCCGGCCATGCGGTGCTTGAGCACATAGTCGGCGTAGCTCTTGTATCCGAGCAGCCTTGCAATTTCCAGCCGCAGGTTGATGAGCCGCTTGCAAATGTCGATGTTGTTTTCCGGGTTGTCGTGTGTGCACTCCGTGTTCTTGGCCATATACATCCGCTCGCGCAGCTCCCTTTGCGTCGAGTAGGTCATGAAGGGGCTGTAGCTTGGGTAGTCAAGCGTGAAGACCCAGCCCTCCTTGCCTTCTTCACTGGCCTCGGCGGCAGCGGCCTCGATGGCCGTTTCGGGCAGTCCGTCAAGCTGTTGGCTGTCGGTGATGTGCAGTTTGAAGGCCTTGTTTTCCTTCAGCAGGTTCTGCGAGAACTGCAGCGAGAGCATGCCGGCCTCCTCGGTTAGCTTTCTGAGCTTCTCTTTCCCCTCGTCGTCGAGCAGCGCTCCGCTCCTGACAAAGCCGTCGTAGCTGCTGTCGAGTAGCATTTTCTCTTCCTGTGTCAGTTTGCGGTGGTGGCGGTATACGTGCCTCACCCTTTCGAAGAGGCGGGGGTTGAGCCTTACGTCGTTGGCGTGCTTGGTTAGGATGGGCTGCATCTTCTGCGCCAGGGCGTCCATCTCGTCGTTGGTCTCGGCGCTTAACAGGTTGAAGAACACGGCGGAGACGCGTGAGAGCAGGTCGTAATATCCCTCTTTGTCGTCGTCGCTGTTGATTATGGTGTTGTCGAATGTTGGCTTTTCCGGGTTGTTGACGGTCTTCTCAATCTGTTCGTTGTCGCGTCTTATTCCCTCCATGAACGCTTCTTCGAAGTCCTCCAGCCTTATTTTGTCGAATGGAACAGTGTTGTGTGGTGTGCCGTAGGGTTCAAAGAAGGGGTTTTTGTGTGGTGTATTTCCGTTGTTGTTTTCGCACATAAGTCGTTGGTTTCTTTGGAAATGCAAATTTAGTTATTATCGTGCAAAGTAACGAATATTTCACGAAGATTAACGGAGAATAGACCTGTTGCGGGCATGTCGCGGCATGCTGTCGCCCTGTTGCCTTGCCGGGTCATGGCGTTCGGCGCGCCGGCCGTTGCGGTGTGGCCGGCGTGGCCGGCCTTGGCGTCAAGGATGCTGTGGTGGGATGGCGTTGCCGTTCGGGCCGTTCCGGGCGCCCGTACGGCTGTTTTTGGGGTGTAAAACGGGCCGTTTTGCATCTCCGGACGGCACGTTTTGCCAAGTGGCTGTAGGCCAGTGGGTTACAGAGGGTTGCGCAATGGCGCTTCGGTAAGCCTCTCCAGGGCGTCGACGGTTATCTTTCCGCGCGTTGTCTTTATCATTCCCGCTTCGCGCAAGCCTCTCAGCGCGCGCGACACATTGAGCCTGCTGTCGTTCACTTCGTAGGCCAGGCGTTCCATCATTATGTGTATTTCCTTTGGCCCGCGTGCCGTGAGGCATCGTTCGGCAATGAACCTGACTATGCGGCCGGCCAGGTCGGCGGCCGGCGGCAGCCACAGGCTGTCGGCCGTGCGCTGCGTTTGGGTTGCCAGCATGTTGGCCATGTTGAGCCTGAAGGCCATGAACCGCCCGCACAGCGCAGCCACCTCGGCCTTGTCGATGGCTATCAGGTTGGCGTCGGTAGTGGCCTCGAACGTCCTGGCCGATGCCTGGTGCAGTCCGAAAATGCGCTCGGGCTCTATGGTGAACGGCGGCCTTATCTGTTCGGCCACGGCATAGCCCCGGTCGGCCGAGCGCGTCACGGCCCTCAGCGTGCCGTTGGTCAGCAGCAGGAGCCGCCCCACGGGGTCGCCTTCGTGCAGCAGCGTGGCGGCCCGTGGCAGCTTTATGAAGTCGAGCCTCGTGCCGGCCACAAGCTGTTCGAGCTCGTCGTGGCCCATGCCTTGGAAGAGCGTGAAGCGCAGCAGCGTGTCGTACAGTTGCAGGGCAGGCATTGGCTTACTTGTGAATCTTGTCTCTCATCGATGGCGAGTACCACACGTGGTTGTTGCCTTCGGCGTCGGCCCAGATGAAGTATGCCATCAGTTCGGGGTGTTTCTCCAGTATTTGCTTTGCCCCGTCGAGGCCCATCACCATGAATGCCGTGGCATAGGCGTCGGCAATGGCGCACTTGTCGGCGAGCACCGTCGACGACAGTATGTTGTGCTGCACGGGGTATCCTGTGTGCGGGTCGATGGTGTGGGCATACTTCCGCCCGTTTTTGTAGTAGAAGTTGCGGTAGTTGCCGCTTGTGGCCATGGCCTTGTCGGTGACGTTGATGATGGTCTGTATCTCTTCGTTGGTGCTCAGCGAGTCGTCGGTAGGCTTGGTCACGCCAATGCGCCACGGCACCCTGCGCTCGCTGATGCCGCTCGTGACGATTTCTCCGCCTATCTCGACCATGAAGTTTTCGACCCCACGGCTGCGCAGGTAGCCGGCCACCACATCGCTGCCGTAGCCCTTGGCTATGGCGCTGCAGTCGAGCATCAGCCGCGGGTCGGCCTTGACCACCCTGCCTTCCACCATCTTCACCTTGCCGTAGCCTATGAGCCGGCGCAGGCTGTCGATGGTGTGCGCCGTGGGGAATGTGCCTTTCTTGAAGCCGAAGCCCCAGGCGTTGACCAGCGGTGCCACCGTTATGTCGAAGGCCCCGCCCGTCTCGCGTGCCACGTCCTGCGCCATGTTGAACACCTCGGTGAACATGGCGTCGGGCTTGTGGGGGGCGTTCCTGTTGACTGCCGAGATGGTTGACTTCTCGTTGAAGGCCGACAGCGATGCGTCGACGCGTTGCAGCTGCGCCCTGATGCCGGCGTGCAGGTCGGAGTCGCATTGGTAGGTGATGTTGTAGACCGTGCCGAACACCACGCCTGAGTTGTGCATGTAGGGTGTCGGGGTCTGGTTTCTCACTATCAGCATTATGCCTACAACGAGCACGGCCAGCACCGCGAGCCTCCATGCCATGCGGCGCTTGCCTCTGTCGTTGCCTGATGTATGGTTGTTGGGCATGGTCGTTGTCAGATGTCTATTATAACGTTGAAGTTTGCGCCGATGCGCGTGTCGCCGTATTTTCCGTATCCCGGCACATACCACGTGTTGCCTGCGCTGCTGTCCTTATGGGCCAGCCGGAGCTTGTACCTGACGCTCCAGCCGAGGTGGAGCGGCCCCCACAGGCGTGTGTCGAGGCCCAGCACCACTTCGGCCCAGTGCTGGTTGCACTGGTCGCCGCTGACGCTGAAGCCCGTGTCCCATCCCCATACGGGGTCTTGGAAGGTTGGCCTTGATATGTCGACCTTATAGTATGTGAAGGCATATCTGACCCCTGCGTACAGCCTGTTGGCCGAATGCTTGTTCTTGAGCAGGTTGAGGTCGCAGCCTACGCGGAAGTAGGGGGCTTCCGTCTTGTAGTACATCGACGTCACCTCGTCGTCGTGTTCGGCCATGCCGTAGCCCACCTCGACGATGGGGAAGTACTGGTTGTGCAGGTTGAGTCGCACAGCCGCCTCATATTCGCCGTAGTCGCTGAGGGCCAGCACCACCGGCCCGGCAACGTCGAACGACACGGCGAAGCCGTTGAGCAGCGGCACCGAGTCTTTCGCTATGGCGAACAGCTTGCCCTGGCCATGCGCCGACAGGGCCGCCACCAAGAGCACTGCGCTAACGGCGAGCCTTGAAATAGATGTGGAAATGTTCTGTCGAAGCGTCATAGTCAACGTGTTGTTTGTTTACCACTATGGAGTCGATGGATTGGCGGGTCCACCTCACGGCCGTGATGTTGTGGAAGAACGAGATGTTGCAGTCTACCGACTCGAAGTGCGGGTAGTTGTCTTTCTTGATGTAAACCGTGTCGATGCGCACATTGCCCAGCGTGTCGCCTACGGTGAAGAAAAGCGTGTCTTCCGGGTCGGTATAGCTGATGGGCAGTTCGAAGGCTGTGGTGTTTACGCTTCGGTTGAGCAGCACGCTGTCGGTGCCGTCGCGCCTTGTGGTGGCTATTGTCAGCGTGTCGCGCAGCGTGTCGCGCTCGCCGCCTGCCTTGTAAAGGCCGTATGACGTGTAGACCGTGTTCTGCACGGGGCAGTCTACCGACGAGCAGGCGGCTGCCGCGAGCGTCATCGCGGCCATGGCGGCAGCCTGCAGCCGCCCCGCCCCGGGCTTGTGGCCGTTGGCTTTGTGGCGTTTCATTTGGCTTAGTTGTTTTTCCTGTTGTCTTCGCACCTTATTTCCTCTTCAATCTGGTATTCGTTTCGGTTGGTTGAGTTGCGGCTGATGAGGTCGCCGAGAAATCCCGCAAGAAACAGTTGGGTGCCAATCATCATCATCGTCAGTGAGATGTAGAAATACGGCGAGTCGGTCACCAGGCGCTGCTGCACGCCGTTGGCCAGGGCGCATAGCTTGTCGATGCCGAGTATGGCGGCCGAGACAAAGCCTATCATGAACATTATCGAGCCGAGAAACCCAAACACGTGCATGGGCTTGCGGCCGAAGCTGCTCAGGAACCACAGCGTGATGAGGTCGAGATAGCCGTTGAAGAAGCGGTTGAGGCCGAACTTTGTCTTGCCGTACTTGCGGGCCCTGTGCTTCACCACCTTCTCTCCAATCTTGTTGAACCCGGCGTTCTTGGCCAGATAGGGTATGTAACGGTGCATCTCGCCGTACACCTCGATGTTCTTTACCACGTCTTTCCTGTAAGCCTTGAGCCCGCAGTTGAAGTCGTGAAGGTTCTTTATGCCGCTTATCTTGCGCGCCGTTGCGTTGAACAGCTTTGTGGGGATGGTCTTCGACAGCGGGTCGTAGCGTTTCTTCTTGTACCCCGACACGAGGTCGTAGCCGTCGGTCTTGATCATCTTGTACAGCCCGGGTATCTCGTCGGGCGAGTCTTGCATGTCGGCGTCCATGGTGATGACCACGTCTCCCTGGGCCTGTGCGAACCCGCAGTGCAGTGCCGGGCTCTTGCCGTAGTTGCGCCTGAATTTGATTCCCTTGACGCATTCCGACTGGCGGCTGAGCCGTTCTATCACCTCCCATGAATGGTCGGTGGAGCCGTCGTTGACAAATATCACCTCGTAGGTGAAGTTGTTTGCCTTCATCACCCTCTCAATCCAGGCGAAGAGTTCAGGAAGCGATTCTTCCTCGTTGAATAATGGTACTACGACAGATATGTCCATGTTGTTTCGTTGTTAGCTGTTTGTTTGTTGCCCGTGGCTTCCCGGGCGCGCGGCCCTTTTCATGATGGCTGAGGCCGGCAGGCTCAGAATGATGCCCACTGTCACGTTCATGCTGAGTATGTTGAGCACTATGTAGATGGGTTCTGTTTGTGCGAGCGCGCTGATGCTTTCCTGCATTTGCTGCGTGCTAATGCCGTAAGCCTTGAGCATTGCCTCGGCTTCGGGCGTGGCCATGACGGCCGAGTATGTGCTTACGAGGTAGCCGCCGTCGATGTAGGCGAAGTAGACAAACTGCGCCAGGGCAAGCAGCAGCGAGGCATAGAGGAACATCAGTATGTAGTAAGCCATGGCCCTGCGGAACGATATGATGCCGTCGCGGGCGTTGTCGCGGAATTTTCCGAGGCGTATGGCCGCGAACACGGGCGACAGCACGGCAATGAGCGTGCCGAGGAGCCCGAGCAATGGCGACGAGAGCCCGCAGATGTAAAATGCGAAACTGATTATCCATGCCACGCCGAGGTAGGCCCCGTCGACGCGGGCGAATGCCTTCAGCTGTGTGTATTCTTCGGGAGTCATATTCTTGGTCCTTAATCTTTATCGGGTGCAAAAGTACTCATTTTATCACAGATAAGACGGTGTGGTGAGGCCTTTTTTGATTTTTTTTGTGATAAAAGTTTGTATAATGCCAAAAAATGCGTACCTTTGTACCCGCTTTTAAATGGGCAAGTCTTGCACGGCCAGCTCCCTTCGAATCCTCCAGGACGGGAACGTAGCAAAGGTAGTTGGTTGTAGCGGCGCGATGCAAGTAGCTTGCCCACCCGCCTCTTTAGCTCAGTTGGCCAGAGCACGTGATTTGTAATCTCGGGGTCGTTGGTTCGAATCCGACAAGAGGCTCAACCGTTTTTTATCCCACCCGCAGCTTTGTGGCAGCCTGCCACAGTTGCGGGTGGTTTTTTTGTGCCTGTTTTTGAGTCGCAAAACTACCGCCGACGCAATGTGTCGGCAGCCAGGACGTTGCCGCGGATGGTTATGTCGGCGAAAGCCTTTCACACTTTTTGTGCATGGAGGTTGTCGTTGTTATCCGGATATTTCGTACCTTTGCAGATGACCCTTGCCGGTGGTGCTGTTGCGCCGGGGGCGGCTGTTGCCGGCTACCATTGTTTGATGGCATTGGGGCAGCAGTGACCGCAAAGTGTTTATGTGCATGTTTTATACATTATTTATAATAAAATGATATTTGGAAATTATTTTCGTATTGCAGCTTTTCTGCTTTTCACGGCAGTGGCGTGCCCACAGGTGTCGTCGCAGCCACGGCTTTTCGTAGGCCCCAACGAGCCGCTTGGCCGTGGCGTTGGCATCCATCCGGGGCGCGTGGCATGGATTCACAGCCCCGGAGTGGCCTCGTGGGACGGCGAGACAGGGCTGTGGGTGGAAGACCGATGGAACGACCAGGCCAAGGCCGACGCCATGGTGCGCGAGGCCCTGGTGCAGCTCACAGGCGAGAAGTCTGCCAAGAAAGCGTGGCAGGCCCTGTTTTCAAACTTCAACAAAACCCGAGGGCGCGGGGCTCACGGCTACCGCGAGGGCGAGAAGATAGCCATAAAGCTGAACATGAACAACGCCACAGGCCATCGTGACACCATCGAGCTCAACTCGTCGCCCTTTGTCACGCTCGCACTGTTGCGCAGCCTTGTGGGCGACGCCGGCGTCAGGCCGTCGGACATAACGGTGTGCGAGCCGAGCCGGGCCATCACCGACAGCATTTACGACAAGTGCCACAGGGAGTTTCCCGGCGTGGCTTTCGTCGACAACATCGGGGGCGACGGCCGCGTGAAGTGCGAGTATTACAGCGACAGGATAAGGTATTCCGCAGACAACGGGCGGCTGGCCCGGGGATTGGCCAAGTGCATCGTTGACGCCGACTATCTCATCAACAGCGCGCTGCTGAAGACCCACAAGGGCCCGGGCGTGACGCTGACGGCCAAGAACTGGTATGGAGCCACCGACATAAACCTGCAGTGGCGGAAGAACGCTCACAACAATTTCAGTGCCGACAAGAAGCATGGCAAGCCGGGATACAAGACGTTTGTAGACTTCATAGGGCACAAGGACCTGGGCCAGAAGTGCCTGCTCTACATCATTGACGGCACTTACGGCTCGCGCGACGTGAACGGGAAGCCCAACCCGAAGTGGCAGAAACCACCGTTCAACGGCGACTGGTGCTGCTCTATCATAGCCTCGCAAGACCCGCTGGCGTGTGACGCCGTGGGCATGGACATGCTAATCGGTGAGTGGCCGGAGTTCGGCAGCTTCAACTACTGCGACGAATACCTGCGCGAGGCGGCCACCATACCGGCACCGGTGAGCGGCACCAAGTATGACCCGGAGCAAGACGGCAAGCCGCTCGACGGCCCCCTGGGTCTGATGGAGCACTGGAACAACCCCCAGGAGCGCAAGTACACGAAGCTCGACCTGGTGTATAAGAAACTTTGACGCTACTGACATGCAGATAATGATAGGATGCGCCAAGGATATGCGCAGCACATGCCCGACGGAGCTCCCGTTGCGCTCCGAGCCGCTGTTTGCCGACAGGGCTGCCGCCAACGTGATGCAGCTGATGGGGTATACGGAGGAAGAACTGTGTGGAGTGTTGGGATGCAACGCGCAGATAGCGCGCGAAAACCGACTGCGCTACGTTAGGTTTGCCGATGGCGACGGCGGTCTGCAGGCTGTGATGGCATACTCGGGCATTGTCTTCAAGTATCTCGATGCCGGCAGCTTCAGCCCGGCCGACTGCGACTTTGCGCAGCGACACCTGTGGATAACGTCGTTTCTCTACGGGCTGCTGAGGCCCATGGACGTGATAAAGCCATACAGGCTGGAGGGCGGGGTGGTGCTGCCGGCCAACGGGGTGAGCATGTTTGACTATTGGAAACCGGTGCTCACCGATGTGCTCATCGACTCGGTAAAGGCCGACGACGGTGTGTTGGTCGACTTGGCGAGCAGCGAGATGCGCCGCCTTTTCGACTGGCGCAGGGTGGCTCGCGAGCTCACTGTGGTGCGCCCGGAGTTTTTTGTGCAGCGCGAGGGGCGGCTCAAGACGGTGGTGGTGTATGCCAAGATGTGCCGCGGAGCCATGACCCGCTATGCCTTATGCAACCGCCTGGACGGCGCCGAAGGGCTTCGTGGATTTGATTTCGAGGGGTTCGGTTGGCTTGAGTCGGAAAGCACGCCAGGCAGCCCGGTTTTCGCCTTGGCTTAGTCGCGCCCGCCAGGACCGGCGTTTGTAGGACAACAAAGCCGCCGCCCGAGGCTCACCCGCCCACGGTATGCGCTCTTGCATTGCGTGAGGGGTGTGCCCCAGGCGGCGACTTTGTTGCATTTCCGTAGACCGTTCAACCTATGTCGACCACCGTTATGCCGGCTCCGCCAAACTGTACGTGCTCATCCCTGAAGGCGGTGACGTTGGGCACGGTGGCCAGATACTGGCGTATGAGTTGCCTCAATATGCCCGACCCGGTGCCGTGGAGAATCCTTACGCGGCTTATGCCCACAAGTATCGCGTCATCGATGAAGTAGGTCACGGCGTTGAGAGCCTCGTCGCCGCGCATCCCTCTCACGTCGAGGTCTTGCCTGAAGTTGAGCTTACGCTGGTCGATGGCTTCGCGCGTGCTGCGGCTGGCGTTGGCCGCCGGGGGTGACTGGGCGCTGTCTTGCTTTGGCGCATCGGCGTGCTCAAGCCTGTCGGCACGCATCTTGGTGCGCATGTCGCCGAATATCACAGTGGCCATCTTGCCGTCGACTGCCTCGACCTTGCCCACAGACGTGAGCCCTTTTATCCTTACCGTGTCGCCTTTCGATATGGTTGCCGCACCCGCGGCAGCCTTGGCAGCGGCAGCCTTGGCAGCCTCGGCGTCTTTCTTGCGCTGCTCCTCGCCGGCCGCCTTGTCGCGTTTGCGCTTTTCCTTTCGCTCCTTCCGCTCCTGTATCTGGCGTATCTTCTTGGCTATCAGCTCGTCGTTGGCCTTGGTGTCTATGTCGTTCACTTCCTGTTTAAACGCATTCAGCTCTTCGCGTATACGTTTCGTCTCCTCCTTCTCGGCCTGGCTCTCGCGTATTTCGCGTATGGTGTTCTCTATCTTCTTGTTGCTTTCGCGCAGCAACTCCTCGGCCTGCTCCTTTGCCCGGCGCAGTATGTCCTTGCGGCTTTGCTCAAGTTCCTTTATGTCGGCTTCGTAGCGGGCAATGCGTTGCTCAAGTGTCTTCTCGTGCTGGTGTATGGTCTGGCGCTTGCCTTCCCAGTAACGCTTGTCGCGAACGATGTCTTGCAGGTACTTGTCGCTCTGGATGTAGTCGGAGCCAACTATCTCGGAGGCGTCGCGTATCACCTCTTCGGGTATGCCCGTCTTGCGGGCTATCTCTATGGCAAACGAGCTTCCGGGTTGCCCTATGGCCAGTTGGAACAGGGCGCGCATCTCGTGGCGGTCGTAGAGCATGGCCCCGTTGGCCACCCCTTCGTGAGAGTCGGCAAAGTGCTTCAGGTTCTGGTAGTGGGTGGTTATCACTCCGTAGGCTCCTTTTGCGCAGAATTGCTTGAGCACGGCTTCGGCTATCGCCCCGCCGATTTGTGGCTCCGTGCCGCTGCCGAACTCGTCGATGAGCAGCAGCGTGCGCTCGTTGGCCTGGCGCATCATGTGCTTCATGTTGGTTAGGTGGCTCGAATAGGTGCTGAGGTCGTTCTCTATGCTCTGTTCGTCGCCAATGTCTATCATGATGTTTTGGAACAGTCCGACCTTGGAACGGCCGTCGACAGGTATTGGCAGGCCGCATTGCAGCATGTACTGCAACAGGCCTACAGTCTTAAGGCACACCGACTTTCCGCCTGCGTTGGGGCCCGATATGAGCAGTATGCGCTTGTCGTGGGTGAGCATGATGTCGAGTGGAACCACCTGTTTGCCCTGTTTGGCCAGCGATAGCGCCAGCAACGGGTGTATGGCCCTTATCCAGTCGATGTGGGGTTGGCTGCCGGCTTCAGGCTCGATGGCGTTGGTCATGTCGGCCAGTGCGGCCTTGGCGTTGATGAGGTCGATGGCCGCAAGAAACATGTAGGAGTCGATGAGCTCGGGCACATGGGGCCTGACAAGCTTGGCGAAGTCGGTAAGGATGCGTATTATCTCGCGTCTCTCTTCGGCTTCGAGCTCCCTCACCCGGTTGTTGGCCTCCACCACTTCGGCCGGTTCGATGTAGACTGTCTTTCCGGTGGCCGACTCGTCGTGCACAATACCGCGTATCTTACGTTTCAGGCCGGGCGCAACAGGTATGACCAGGCGTCCGTCGCGCATGGTGGCGCTGGCGTCGCGGTCGACGAGGCCCTCGCTCTGGGCTGCCCGCAGGATGCTGTTGAGTGTGCGCGAAATGCTGCCTTCAGTCCTGGCCAGTTCGCGGCGTATCTCGAGAAGCGCCGGCGATGCGCTGTCTTTTATCTTCCCGAACTTGTCGAGAATCTGGTCGATGCGCTGCACTATTTGCGGAAACGTGGCCACACCGTCGGCCAGCCGGTGCAGGGCGGGGTAGGCGTATGCAGGCTCTCCGTCGTCGTCGGTTCCATCGGGGCGGTTGAGGAAACTCACAATGGCGCAGATGGTCTCTAACGACCGGCGCAGGTCGAACAGTTCGTCTTCTTCGATGTGTGTGCCTTCGAGCCGCAAGCGGGCCACGCATTCCCTTACGTCAAAGAAATATTGCAGTGGCATTTGTTCGGCTCCGGCCTGTATTCGCCTGAACTCTTTCACCTGCAGCAGCCACTCGTTTATGGCGGCAGCGTCGTCGGTGGCTTGCATGTTGTCTACCATTTCGCGTCCGAGCTGGCAGAGGCAACGCTGTTTTAGCAGCGTCCTTATTTCGTCGAAGCCTATCTTCGTTTCAAAGTTCTTGGGGTAAATCATGGTGCAAAGGTAGTGCAAACGACAGACACTGCAAAACAAACTTGTCGGTTTTTTGTGTTTGGACTGCTGTTCAAGCCTGCTTCGCACGGGGGTGACGCATGTGGCAGTGGGCTATATATTTGCCGATAAAACGGTTGTTGCTTTCGGCATTGCAGCGTTGCCGTAGGGCTGTGAGCCAGTGGCATTAAGGTTGGACACGGCTTTGATGATAGTTTTATGCTTAAGGACAATCCCTGCGGATTAACGATTTACATCCGCAGGGATTGCATGAGCCGGTGCTGTCAAGCTGTTACTTGACCATTATCTTCTTGGTCGTAGTGCCTATCTTCACGGCGTAGATGCCTGCAGGCAGGCTTACCGCATACTTGCCGGCTACATTGCCGCAGAACACTTGTGAGCCGTCGAGGGTGTAGATGGCTGCCTCGGTCTCGGTGGCGGCGGTGAATATCAGTTCATGGTTGCCGCTCTCTACCGTGACATTGCCGCCGGCCACTCCGCTGACAGAGGTGGCAACGGTGAATTTTACCATCACGTCGGTGGCCCTGATTACAGTGAACTTGTTGTCGGCAATGCTTCTGCCGTTGGCCTTTGCAGCCGACAGCTCATATCCTTCGTCGGGAGTTGCCTGGAGCGTAAGCACGCTGTTCTTCTCTACCTTGTCGCCGCTTCTCACCTCGTTGTTGTCGTTCGTGAACAGCCTTACGGTTCCGTTTTCGGTGTCGAGTATGGTTACGTAAGCCTGGTTGCAGCCGCTTCCGTCGCCGTCGCTGTTCACTCGCCATCCCTTTGCCGTGGCAATGGTTGTCTCAGAATGCTCGGCGTCGTTGTTGTTGGTTGCATTGTCGTCGGCCACCCATAGCGTGTTGCCAGTGCCATAGCTGCTCTGCACCTCTTTCCATTCGTTGAGAGAATAGTAGAAATCGTTGAGGGTGCATGCGTCCCAACCGTTGTCGCTGACATAGATAAGCGACAGTTCTTTCTGGTTTCTCAGGTCGAGGCCTGCCAGTTTGTTGCCGTTCAATAGCAGCGAACGCAGCTTGGGGTTGTTGTTAAGGTCGAGTTTGGTGAGCTGGTTGCCGTTTGCCGACAGTACTTCAATTTGGCTGTTGTTGCTGGTGTTGAGCTCGGTAAGCTGGTTGAGGGCCACGTTTAGCTCTTTCAGCAGCGGCATGCCCGTCACGTCTATTGCCGTGAAGCTGTTTCCTTGCAGGCTCAGTTTCTCCACTTTGTCGCATGCGCCGAGGTGAATTTCCGAAATCATGTTGCCCTTGAGGTCTATGTTTACAAGGTCTTTCTGGTTTGAGAGGTCGATGGACGAGATATAGTTGCCGTAGGCGTTGAGGGTAGTCAGCTTTGGGCAATCGGCCACGTTGAGCTCTTCGAGGTCGCAATAGGAGCAGTCGAGGAACTCCAAGTCGGGCTGGTTGCTCACGTCAAGCGTGCCAATCTCGTTCATGTAGGTCTTTAGGGTGCGCAGGGAGCCATTGTTGCTGACGTCTATTCCTGTGATTCCGTTTTCGTTTCCAACAAACGGATAGCTTGAGAAGTCGGCATAAGTCACGTTGCCGCTGATGGTCACTGTTTCCCCCGAAGTGCCGTCTTCGTTGGCTATCGACGTCGCACTCTTGCCTATTGTATATGCAACGGGTTGCCCGTCGCCCCAGTCTATGGTAATTTGCGTGTCGTCTTCGTCGGCCGCCAGGAAATACTGCTGAGGCTCGCCCCATAGAACTTCGAGTGTGATGGTGGGGGCGGAGGCCCTAACAAACACCGGCTTGACAGTTGCTGCGGCTGACACAACGAAGATGGTGTCTTCTACAAGTGTGCCGTTCACCTCAATTCCGCCGAGCTTGTAGCCGGCAGCCGGGGTTGCTGCTACAGAGATGGGGTAGCCGGGTTTGGCCGTCGTTGTGACAGTATTCCATGTCTGGAAGTCTTCGCCCATTTGCGTAAGGGCCACGCTGCCATTGTCGGCCGTGGCAATCGTGAGCGCTACCGGCGCCATAGAGGCCGTGTTGTCGCCCGTTACGTCGACCATGTAATTGTTGTCTGTGTCTTCTGTTATTAATGCCGTGTTTGATGTTTCGGCTCCGGGTATGCCCTCTATGAACACGTTTGTCCAGCGCGAACCGCCCACATGCGACGGCATTGCGGCAAAGGTGAAGTTCAGAGTCTGTGCGGTCATCCTTGCGTTGTTGCGCAGGTCGAGTCTTTTCAGGCCGTTGTAGCCTATCTCGTCGTGCATGTCGAGGAACTCTATTTTGGTGTTCTTGGCGCTCACGTTGGCAAGGTAAATCTTGCCTGTCAGGTCAAGGCGGGCTATGTCAGTGCTGTCTATGGTGATGTTTCTCAGCATTTTTATTTTGCTAACGTCGAGTTTCTTTATTGCCGTGTTGCTCACATTGACGTTTTGCAGGGCGGTGTTGTTCTCAAGCGACAGCTTTGTGAGCCGTGTGTGGTCAACCGACAGAGAGCGCAGCCGTGGGTTTTTGACGAGGTTCAGGCTTTCCACCATAGTGTAAGACATGTGCAACTCTTCGAGTTCGGGGCATCCCGATACATCTATTTCGGCTATGCCGGTGTTCCCGCTGAGGTCAAGGTTGTTGAGCTTCGGGTTGTAGTCGCCTATGGTTATGTCCATCATGTCGCCGTTCTGTATGCTCAGGTAGTTTAGCTTTGGCATGCTCTTCTCGTAGAAATGCACAATGTCGCAGTTGTCCATGTGTATTGAGCTGAGCACATTATTGTCGGCAAAGACCACCGTAGACAGGGTGGGGTTGTTGTTTATGGAAAAGCTCTCAAGCTGTTCGAAGGCCATCAGGTTGAGCATGCTTATCTGGTTGTCGCTCAGGTCGAGGTGCGTCAGGCTGTCAAGGCCTCCGAGGTCGGTGCCCTCATAGGTGAGTTCGTTTTTTGAGGCGTTCAGTCTTTTCAGTGTTTTCTGGCCGTAGAAAGCCATCGAATTGGCTGCGTCTTCGTTGACCTCAAGGCTTTTCAGCGCCCCGTAGATGCGCACTGTGTCGCCGAGGAGCTTGCCCTGGATGTTTGCGTTGGCGCCCCAATAGGTTTTAGTGCCTTTTTTCACTTGGTTGCCATCGCCGAAGTCTACCAGCAACGTGTCTCCTACGCATGGCTCGGCACTGAAAGTGAACGACTCTCCGTACTGCATGTTTGTGCCAATCTTGACCCAACTGTCTTGCGCCATGGTGCCGACTGCGGGAAGCAAAAGGCTTAGTAATGATAAAATCTTTTTATATAAAAATATTAAAATGGTAATGAATAGTCTTGAAAATTGCGATAAAGATACTAAAAAACAATATAAAACAAGTGGTTTTAATATAATTTATGACGATGAATGCTGTGTTTGCCGTTTGCCAAAAACATGGGTTTGATGGCTTGATTTGTTAATCTTGCAGAATGGCTGGGCACTGCCCAACCTCAGCGGTCTCTCAATCGTGATTTAAGAAGCGGCGATATTTGTCTTTTTGTTTGGGCAAATTAAAAAACATAACGAAAAATTTGGCCGTTTCAAAAAAATGCCGTACCTTTGCACTCGCTTTCAGAGGAAAGTGTTAAAGGTGACAATTGGAGAGATGGTAGAGTGGTCGATTACAGTAGTCTTGAAAACTACCGTACCGAGAGGTACCGGGGGTTCGAATCCCTCTCTCTCCGCAACAAACGCTGAAAATCAGCAGATTGCAAAACAAACACCCAGTTTTACACCCAAGAATGTAAAGTCGGGTGTTTTTGTTTTATTTAAGATAATACAACCACTACATAATAAAAGAGTAGCGATATTAAAAGAATCCGATGAGAAAAGACTAATATTTATCTATCCATTCAGTTTGATTTTTCAGGACTTTACATCGTCCTGAAAGTATTTGTTATTGTATTCCAACGTCAGGAGTGGATTATAATACAAGTTTTTTGTGTGGATAGAATTTCGTTTTGCTTAATGTACGAAAGTACTTATCTATAAACGCATGAAATATTAGCACAATGAATCATTGGAAATCAACTTTGGCAGTGATAGGAATAGGCCAACTCATATCTATTTTAACAAGTACGATTGTTGGCTTCTCCATTATTTTTTGGATTAGCAACGAATTTAAATCCCCGACAGCTTTATCTCTGGCTATTTTAGCTGGATTTTTACCACAATTTGTATTAGGCTTGTTTGCCGGGGTCTATGTTGACAGATGGAATCGAAAGAAAACGATGTTTTATTCGGACTTGTTCATCGCGTTCTGTACCCTATGTCTTTTTATTGTGATAACCAAGGGTTATAAAGACCTTTCTTTTTTTTATCTATTGACTGCTTGTCGTTCAATAGGCAGTACGTTTCATGCACCTGCTTTACAGGCAAGCATCCCTCTACTGGTTCCCAAGCACCATCTTGTCAGGGTATCAGGTTTGTACCATTCCATTCAATCCTTCAGTGAGGTGATAGCTCCCGTTGTAGGGGCAAGCCTCGTTGTTTGGCTTCCCATACAGTATATTCTGCTCATAGATGTGATCGGAGCTGTTGCTGCTTGTCTGACCTTACTTTGTGTCCAGATTCCTTCTCTTCAAAAAACGAAAGTTCTTCCAGATTTCAAAAAAGAACTGACGGAATGTTGGCATACCTTGCGGCGTACAATGGGCATTTTGCCTTTATTCGTATGCTTTACGCTGGTGACTTTTGTCCTTATGCCTGTTTTTACGTTATTTCCTTTTATGACGCTTCTGCATTTCAACGGAAACATTTTGCAAATGGGAGTTGTGGAAATGGGTTGGGGCTCAGGGGCATTGTTGGGCGGTTTAGTACTTGCCTGTAAGGCTTTGAAAAGCAAGCAAACATTAGTGATGCATACGGCTTATGTGATATTGGGATTGTATCTGATTAGCGCCAGTTATTTACCATCAAGCGCATTTATAGGTTTTGTTTGCCTAACATTTACAGGAGGCATAGCCTATTCCATTTACCATGCGCTTTTCATCGCTATTATTCAGCAGAACTTGGCTTCGGACATGCTTGGACGGACTTTTTCTCTCATCTTTAGTTTGAGTACCTTTCCATCAATGCTGGGTATCGTAGCTTCAGGATATTGGGTGGAAGCATGGGGTATCACATCCGTCTTTATGATCAGCGGATGGGTTATCTTTCTGATTGGAGTGGGTGCAAATTTTATTTCTTCAATCAAGCAGTTGGATAATTACGCATAGTATTATTTATTAAAGAATTATTATATGACAAAGAAAGAACACACTACGATTACAGAGTTATTTCAAGTTTTGGACTTGTTGGAAAGCCTGGACATGCAGTTTTGGTTGGATGGAGGCTGGGGAGTGGATGTCTTGTACGGACAGCAAACCCGCTTGCATAGAGATATTGACATTGATTTTGATGCCAATTATACAGACCAACTCCTTGATCTTTTGCAGGAGAGAGGATATCAAATTGAAACAAATTGGTTGCCCACCCGTGTGGAACTGTATAGCAAAGAATTAGGCTATATTGATATCCATCCTTTTGTCTTGAATGCGGACGGCACTTCCAAACAAGCCGACTTGGATGGAGGCTGGTATGAATTTCAACCGGACTATTTTGGAACAGCAGTCTTTGAAGGCAGAAGCATCCCTTGCATTTCTGCAAAAGGGCAACAAGTATTCCATTCGGGCTACGATTTAAGAGAGAAGGATATTCACGATTTATCTATAATTAAACAATGTATAACAACAATGAGCCTAACAATTAGATAAGAACAAGAAAATGACAGAAAAACAAATTGTCTGGTATATCTTACTTACAGAAGTAAAGATAGACAGTGACACCCAGTCTGTCACATCCCTGAGTGTAGCTCCATTGGCAGTCTTGCCGGAATTCCAGCGTAAGGGAATTGGGGGGGGATGTTGATTCAGTAAGCCCATCAGAGGGCAGCACTTTTGGGTTACGGCACAGCAGTCGTATTGGGGCATAAAGAGTATTATCCTCGATTTGGCTATCGCAAGGCTATCGATTTAGGAATTGAATTTCCTTTCGAAGTCTCTCATGAATATTGCATGGTGGCTGAATTAATACCTGGAGCTACTGAGAATGTGAAAGGTATGGTTTGTTATCCAACTGACTTTAAATAGTTTAACAAGTAAAATTCATTATATAACTCGGACTGGGTATTTCAATTTCCCAGTCCGTATTCTGATAGTACTTATTCAATTGGAAGATTGTGTTGCTTCAAGAATGAAAGTTTATCCCAATACCCTCTTTGAAAGACGATTTTGTTATCTTTTACATGAAAAAATCCGCATCCACGAAGTCCAAGAGAGTCTTTCCATTCCATGATAGCCCATTCGCCATCTTCAAAAATATTTTCCACCATACAAACCATTTTAGCAGTGGCAAATTCATTCACAAACATTTTGTAGATTGATTCTTTACCTATTATTGGTTCGTTTGCGACTTGATGATTTACTGCATTAGTAGCATACAGCTCTGCTATATGATAAGCATCTGCTTTGTTAAAGCAATCTATCCATTTTTCCAAAACTTCTTTAGGCTTCATTTTTTATAAATTCTTAGGATTTTGATTCTGTAATAAAAACAATCTGTTTGGATGCATAGATACTTGATTTTATTAATAATAGGCTATTCTATATTCTAAATCCTCTGGATTTTTGCTCTCTCTGCACCGAGTTACGTAGATTCTGCTGTAACTTTTCCCATTGTTCCTTAAACCATTGTACTATGGGTTGTCGGTTTATGGTCAGCATAAGCTTACCACTATCCATCGGATGTTTCTCAACCCTAAAAATATCATTCTTGATGTCAAATTTCCACCTGTGTTCTTCGGAATAAATTTTGCCACTACATTGTATGGATTCTTTCTTTGTCAAGAGGTTTTCTATCATGTCTTTGGTAAACCCGATAACAGCGCATAATTTTTCCATTCTCAACATCTCTTTGAACATGGGAAACCATTTGTGGGCTTTTTCAAGCAAGGTGCTCAATCGTGATATTTCCTTGTCTTTGGCTTCAAGTTCTTGATTATGTATTCTTTGAAGATTACGAATTTGTCTGCTATGCTGTTCCTGTATTTGTTGTATCTGAATTTTTAATTCATCAGTAGCTTTGTCCCGTTTGGTAATTTCCTGATGTAGCTGCTCGATGTGATGTTCCAGTTCTTTCAGCTTACCGCTTCCGAAAAGAGAACCTACACCGCTTGCTATGGCGGTAGCAGCATTGGTGGCTGTTTTCTTTAGTTTGTCCGTGCGTATCTCTGCTTTTACCTGTTTGAGTTCCTGTTCGGCAAGGCTTACTTGTTGTTCCTTGTGTCGCTTGGTTTCCTCTATACGTTGCAGTTCGGCTTTCTGCTTCTCAATGATGAAATCATTTCGTTCCAGATGCTCTTTACCTGTGACAGCTTTTGCCTGTCCACGTTCCATCAGGAGAATATCGGAAGCAAGGGTCTGCATGATTGCCATATCCTCGTCATTGAGCTTTCGGCTCTTTCCAGTTTCATGGTTCATCCAGTCGAATACGACATGAGCATGATAATTTGGTTTGAACCATCTGTTACCGACTTGGAAGCTCTCCTTGTCTTCTGCTTCCGGCTGACCGTTCAGCCAATGCCCTTCGTCTTTATGCAGGAAAATCTGTAGCGGAGTGATGCCCCAGCGTCTTTGGCACTCTTCACCGAATTTGCGTACATCAGCCAGTGTGGTGTCCGGTCTGATAAGCAATACTCCTTCACGGATGGGTGAGCATCCCGCCACCTTGATAATCTTTCCATTCTTTCCCTTGCGTTCCCTTTCCTTTTCCTGCATGGCACGTCCGGTCTTTTCCTTGACCATTTGCTTGATATTGTCATAATGAGTTCGCAGTTCGGGAGTGCCGAAGTCGGGATTTATCCACTGCTCGTTATTGGAAGTCAGTTCGGGCACAATGTAGATTCTGGACTCGCCGATATTGCGCATATACTCGGCAGTTCTCCGGTTATGAGCCCCGCTTGATGTAACTCTGCAGGGCTTGATATGTATGCTTGACTTTGTTGCCATATTCTTAAATTTTGATTCGGATTGTTGATAAAATATTCTGTTGTCCGCTCATAGCCGCACAGGGTTCTTAGGGGTGTAACCCATAAGCGGAGATTGCAAAGAGAGGGTCACTCTTTGCTCGGGGTTCTCAGGGGAGAAACGCCCTGAGTGGGTTATTAGGGCAAAGCCCTAATCCCCTCGGGAGAGCCCACAACTACGTAAGCGAAGCGTGTAGTTATAGTGGGCTATAACCGGAAGCCTTTCGGTTTCTTGGATAGCGTATCATTCCTCTTTTTGACAGATTGCGCTTGCTCTTTCCTATCGGCTATTCGTTTCTGTAAATATTCGTTCAGATCTTTACATCCACTGTAGATTTGCGAGGCGTCACGTATATACCGGGTAGCATCATACTCCTTTCGGATTTGCTGTATTGCTTCCATTCCTGCACGGTCATTGTCAAAGAAACAGTGGATGCGCTCATAGCTTCCTAACGGATAGAGTGCCTTGGGAACATTGGCTACGGAATTAAGAACTATGTAATCCTGTCTGTCGAAGTCGGGTGATTGCGGACAGCTTTCCAGCCTTAAGGTAAGAAAGGAAAGGTAATCCATAAATCCCTCAAAAACGTAACATGTACTCCTTGGCTTTCCTGACTGTCTGATATGGGATATTTCTTTTGGTGCGATACATCCCTTGAAATATCGGTTGCGGATTTCATATCCGCCCGATATGTTCGGAAAAGCAATGGCAAAATACCGTTTGCCGTTGTGGGTGAAACGGGCTTCCTTACATTCTCTTTTCGCCAGTGCCGTGTTTATCCCTCTTTCCTGTAGGTAGGCAAGCAGGGAAGGAGAAGCCAGCAGCACAATGTCCAATTGCTGAAAACTCGGTTCGGAAAATGATTGCTTGCCAAAAGAGAAAGACACGGGATGTATGTGTGGTGTCTGTTCCTCGATTTTCTGTAGAAGATAAGGCACATAGTCGGAACAGTAAAGTTCCTGTGCCAGTGCAATGATATTTCCACCTTTACCAATTGCAAAATCATACCATTGGTTGCGCTCGGTATTTACTTTGAACGAGGGCTCTGTCTCTTCCCGTAACGGGGATTTATACCACAGGTTGATACCCTGCTGTTTGACGGGTGAATATCCCAAACTGTGCAGAAAATCCGCTATTTTGATTTGTTTTGCTGTCTGTATGTCCATAAAATGATTGCTTTAATAATGGTTGAATTGGTTTATTTTTCTTTTCGCCCGTACCTTTTTATGAAGTACGGTCTGTATAATCACTTCACTTTATTTTCGTATATATAGGATACGGTAATAAAGTGAAGCGGTTTTACATTCTCTGCAACCGCTTCGCTTTATCCTTAATATATAGACCTGCCGAATAAAGTGAAGTGATTACAAGTTAGACGGTCTAATAGTGAAAGTCCGGCTTGAACGTGTATTTCCTGCCGTTCTCCTGTACTATCATCCGTTTGTTCCGGAGCATGGTGATAAGTGATACCGCCTTTTGATGGTTCAGTTTTACACCTACCGACATATATGCCTTGATTAAGGCGGTTTCCAAATCCTTATAGCCGTATTCCTCTTTCAGCCCGAAAGCCGCTTCCAGTGCTATACGGTGCTGCTGTTCGGTAATATGTCTGTAAGGGTCGAACTTTTCCTCTTCCGGTCTTCCGGGTTTCTTCGCTTCGGGTCTGTACCCCTCTATGAGTTCAGGCAATGCATTGTCGTTGATACGGAAAGCGAAAGGCTCGAAATCCATTGCACGGATGTGCATGGCTGAAACATTGCTTATATCCCCGTTGCTTTTGTCCTTTTCCACTAGAAGCACGGTTTCCGCCTTGTTGTTCAGTTCCGTACCGATATGCCCCCTTGCGTTTTCATCGCCTTTGTTCTGGTGGAGTATCGTATGGATGTGTATCTGCCTGTCATCCGTCCACTGCATCAGTTTGGAAATAATGCGTGTCGATTCTCCGGGACTGTTGATGTCATATACCATATCACGGATGCCGTCTATGATTACAAGCCCTATGTCCGGTGTATTATAGATAGCCTGTTCGACAATCCTGATACGCTGTTCGGGCGTGTATTTCCTCAAAGCGAGAAACTCCAGATGTTCATTATCCCTGTCATCAGGAAGACCAGCAAGCCGTAAAATACGTTTCATGACTTTCAGACAGTGATAATGGCTTTGTTCTGTGTCCACATAAAGAATCTTCCTTTTTTCTTCCGGTAGTTCCGCAACATACCGCAGTACCGTACCGTTTTTCAATGCGGCGGCTACGATAGCCGATACATTGAAAGTCTTTTTACTCTTGGCTTTGCCGATGGATGCACTGAAATTGCCCAGTGTACCAATGACCGAACCTTGCACTTTTAGAATCTCAGGTGCTTTTTCGTAGATTTTCGACAGGCTCAGGCGTGAGGCTTGCCAAAGGATTATTGCCTGTTCTGCCGAAATCTCCTTTATTTCTTTCATATAGTCCATAAGCATACCTCCCATTATTTCCGTCCTCCTGTTTTCTTCCCGGCAAGCTCAAGAGCCAATTCCGCATCTACGATAATCTTGCGCCCTATCTGGGTAATCGCCTTGTCTATCTTACCGCTTTTCTTTATGCGGTTGGCAGTGGGCAGACTGCACCCGAACAGTTTGGCTATACCGAGTATTCCGTACACATACTTCTTTTCCGTGTCTGTAACTGGTTGCGGCAATGCTTCGGCCTGACCTGAAGCGTGCTTACTCAGGAATATGAATTCTTCGCCTGTCATTTGCCAGACGGGTTTTGATAATAATTCTTGGATATTTGTCATCGTCCAATCTATTTAGTCGTTAAACAATCAGCCCTGCGCACTGGCTGTTATTTCTGTTCTCGAACGATGCAAAATTAGGTAGGGTTATGAGTGGTAAGGATGGGGACGGTACAAACTGAATATCATTGTATCTTATTGAATATCAGAAAACAAAAATACCACTCAAAAATTATTTTGAGTGGTAAAAGTGGAACTTTCGTAAAGTATCAGGATATATCACGGATTATCTGAATATATGTTCCATTTCCTTGGCGAAATTTTGGTTGTTGTCACTGGGGAAATCTGAAACAGGCTCCTTGTACTTGGATTTGTAGTAGCTGTCGTCAATATCCAGCAGTTTCAGTATTCTGTCTTTCCATTTGTCCCTGTCCTGTTTGGAGAGTTTCTCGCTCATCAGGAATATCAGATAGCATACACGTATTTTCTCTCTCGGTTTTATTTTCAGCTTACAGTTGCAGGGGTGAAGATTCATATTGGCATAGAAATCTGGTGCGGAAATTTCTTCGAACTGCTCTCCTTCGCACACCTCATGAATGAGCGAAAGTAATTTCATGCTGAAATATTCCTGTTGTTCTTCTGTCGTTTCCTGCTGACTGATTGGCTCGCTTGATTTATTCTCTTGCTTTCCGTCAGGAATGTATTTCTTCAATATATCCAGAAAAAGGCAGCTTTGACGGTATATGTCCGCACAACAGTTCTTCATATATTGGAATGCCTCTGTTCTTGTAGCCTTTTGCTGGTCATAGAGTTTGTTCAGTTTGGCTTTTTCCCTGTCATATTCAGCCTTGCAGCGTTCATATTCTTTCTCTGCCTGTTTTTCCTCTTCGGCTGTATGCTCCCTGTAACCAATGGAATCATACCTGTTGTTGGCTTCATTCAGCGGCTTGCTCAGACTTCTTGTAACATCCAGCTGGGCTTCAATTTCCTGAGAATACCTTTCCATGTGCTGATAGCAAGCACGTTCTATGGCTCTGTCACTTAACGGGCGTATCTCATAAGCCTGTATGCTCTTTTCTATTTCAGTTTTCAGGCTGTTGAGTATCAAGGTGTATTGCTCTTTTTGCTTGTCAAGCACCAGTTCAAGGATAGCGGCTTCAAAAGATTTCATGTCATTATACTCCTGATAGAAATCCGATATGAATTTCTGCCTGTCAAAAGAAAAAGCGTAATTATCTATATAGTCTCTGTATATTCTGTTGAGTTCTCCATATTGGGGAATCATCGTCTGTATCTTTCCTGCCATATACTTTATATTATGGGTTCTTGTCCTTGTCAAGGAATAAGGTCAGTTCTTCTTCCATTTCTTCTATACTCGGTAGGGCAGATTTCAGATTTTCGGGTACTGCCTTGCTCAGTTGGTAATCGCTGATGCCTATCGGCTGGTCATATCCAGCCAAGGCATATTGTGCCACGACCTCATCCTTACCCCTGCACAGCAAAAGACCGATGGTCTTGTTATCATTTTCTCCCCTCAGTTTATCATCTACAACATTGATATAGAAATTTAACTGCCCTGCATATTCCGGTTTGAATGGCGTTGCTTTCAATTCCACGACGACATAGGCGTGGAGCTTGATATTATATAGGATCAGGTCGGCGAAAAAGTCACTGTCCCCAATCTGGAAATGTTTCTGTCTGGCAACGAAAGCAAAGCCGTTACCCATTTCCAGCAAGTAACGGGTTACATGCTTTACCAGCTGTTCTTCTATATCCCTTTCGTCAGCCTTTTCCTTTGCTCCTGCCAAGTCAAAGATATACGGGTCTTTTAACAGATAATTGGCAAGATCGCTTTGAGGTGCCGGAAGTGTGGCAGTGAAGTTGTTTACCTTGTTACTCTTGATTTGTCTGTCATACAGATTACTTTCAATCTGCATTTTCAGCACATTACTGCTCCAACCCATTTCTACAGATTGTTTCATATACCAATACCTTACACCTAATGGTAGCGGATTATTGAGTATGACCATATGGCTTGCCCAATTTATTCTTGCAATCGGTGACGCCAAGAATAAATCTTCTATATCCTCTATTTTTATTTTATAGATGGTTGCTACTGTTTTTTCTACATTCTGAAATTGCGCAGGAACCTCCTGCGTAATTTCTAAAGATTGATTATCAGCTGATTGTATTTGCGCAGTAAGCTCCTGCGTAAATTGCCCGCTGTTGAGTTTAAGGACTTCATTAGTAATGTTTTGAATATTAGGGACTGATAGTATTGAATCTGTTTCAATAAAACTACGAAGTACATTTAACGGATATAAACGGGCAAACTGGCACATATAAGTAAGATTACGCTCCGAATATCCCTTCTTTTCAGGATAATTGAATCTGATTGCCTGTGCCAACTTCTTGATAATTTTACCACCCCAGCCATGCAGGTTTTGGTGGTACAGTATATAATTGCCCATTTTCCAGTAATGGAACAACATCTGGGCATTGGCTGCGGTAATGAGCCGGACTTGTGCCTGTTCTATTTCCGCACCGACAGCATGGACAAAGGCATCAAAATGACCTTTCTTTATATTATGTTCGTTGTTATTTTCCATATTACTAACTATTGCTTAACAAAGATAACTCTAATAATGGATAATCTGTGAAACAGACTGATACTTTTATAGTTGGTTAAACTTGTTCATTGCATTAGCCTTAATATCATCGGCTATGTCAATGTAGGGCTTCATGGCTTTATAATCACTGTGTCCTGTCCATTTCATTACAACCTGTGCCGGAATACCTAGAGCCAGCGCATTACAGATGAATGTTCTTCTTCCTGCATGAGTACTGAGCAATGCGTATTTCGGGGTAACTTCATCTATGCGCTCATTCCCTTTATAGTAGGTTTCACGTATAGGTTCGTTAATTTCTGCCAGTTCTCCCAGTTCTTTCAGATAATCATTCATTTTCTGATTGCTGATAACAGGCAATACCATGTGGTTTTCAAAATGGATGTCCTTGTATTTTTCAAGTATGGCTTTACTGTACTTGTTCAGTTCAATACTCAGACTATCTGCCGTTTTAACGGTGGTGACTTCTATATGGTCGGACTTGACATCACTTCTCTTTAGGTTGCGAACATCTGAATAACGCAGACTGGTAAAGCAACAGAACAGGAAAACATCCCGGACACGTTCCAGATACTGTTTGTCTTTGGGTATCTGATAGTCTTTAAGTCTGTTCAGTTCTTCCCATGTCAGGAAGATTACCTTCTTGGGGGTGGTTTTCAATTTCGGTTTGAACGTATCGTATGCTATATTCTGGTGATAGTCTTTCTTGAAGCTCCACCGCAGGAACCATTTGAGGAATCCCATTTGTTTACCGATGGTACTGTTCCTCATATCCTTTTTGTCGCGCAGGAAATTGACATATTCGTTCAGTCCGAATTCATTGAAATATTCAAAGGTTAAATCTTCCTTGAACTCCTTGAGGTGATTTTTAACGGCTGCAAACTTTTCGTATGTGGATTCAGTCCAGTTATTCTGGTTGCCGCATTCTTTTACAAATTCATCGAATACCTCCCAAAAACTTATCTTTACGTCTTCCTGGTCTTCACTTGTATCTTTCATCCGCAGGTTGAATGCGTCCTTTAGCTGTTGGGTAGTGGGCATGGCTTCCTGTACCTCAAATTCCTTGAACACGTTTTGAATTTCGGTATAGTATTTCAGCAGATCGGCATTGATTTCAGATGCACTTTGCTTTAGTTTGTTGGTACACCCGTTCTTCACTCGCTGCTTGTCAGCATCCCACTTGGCTACATCAATGCGGTAACCCGTTGTAAACTCAATACGCTGACTTGCGTATATGACACGCATACGGATAGGCACGTTCTCCACGATTGGCACACCGTTCTTCTTCCGGCTTTCCAATGCAAAAATGATGTTTCGTTTGATATTCATAATTGGGTGTGTTTGAAATTCTACACCCAAATATACACCCAATATTTGGAATAGCAAAAGATATTCAGAAAGATTTAGATTTACTATGTACTCCAAATAGTGCTTGATTATTAATGATTTGCAATTTTATGATATTTCTTGAATATGTAGGTTCGAGAGCCTCTCTCTCCGCCAAGGCTCCGAACGGAGACATTCAAATAAGGGGTCGAAAAGCTTATAAAGCACCGTAAATCAAGTGATTACGGTGCTTTTTTCATGTATATACGCCAAATCTTGACGGTATAAATGCATCGGTTGGCAGTCACATTTCGGTCATTTCCTGCTACATTTCCTGCTACAGGAAGACCAACCGCCAAAAAAATGTAGCAGAGACGTACTTTTGAAGCCCATATTGACGCCTTGTAAGTCGCTTAATATCAGATATTTATGTTTAACTTTGTGGCCAAAGTGCTACACAAATAACGTGTTATTATGAGACTTATTTTTAAGGTATCGTATTATATACGCACAAATTACGTAAACAAGGAAGGTAAATCACCGTTGATGATACGGATTTATCTTAATGGAAAAATGCTTACTGTCGGGTCTGCAGGAATCAACGTTGACAAGACAAAATGGTCAAACGAAACAAATCGCCTTAAAGGACGTACTTCCGAGGTCTTGAACACCAATGCCCAAATTGACAACATTTCATCAGATTTGCGGAATATCTTCCTAAAGCACCAGTTTGACAAGGATCTTACCCTTGATAAAATAAAGAGCATTTATCTTGGCAAGAACAAGGAATGTACAACTTTCCTCGATTTCTACGGCAAGTACCTTGAGGACATCAAGGCTCAAATTGGTAAAGGAAAAACGCTGGCCACATATCACAAATATTCTGCGGCTGGAAAACACTTTGAGAATTTCTTGAAACTGAAATATGGTCGCAAGGATATAATGCCGTCTGAATTGACCCATGTAATCATTCATGACTTTGATATTTACCTGCGCACAGTGGTCAGTCTTAAGCCCAATAGTGCAACCAAGACATTGAAGTTTTTTAAGACCGTAGTCATATTTGCACAAAAGTGCGGCGTATTGACGCACGATCCATTCGCCCAGCATCGTTTCCATCTCGAATCCGTTGACAGGGGTTTCCTCACAGACGATGAAATTACAAGAATCATGGAAAAAGAGTTTTCCACTCCACGTTTGGAATCCGTCCGTGATATATTCATATTTTCGTGTTTCTGTGGGCTTGCATACATAGATGTGGCAAATCTGACCCAAGACAACATTGTAACTCTTGACGGGAAGAAATGGATAATGACAAGGAGGCAGAAAACCCATGTCGAAAGCAATATTTTATTGCTGGACATTCCTTTAATGATTATCAACAAGTACAAAGGCAAAACAAATGACGGGAAATTACTGCCCATTCTTTCTAATCAGAAGATGAATGCGTATTTGAAAGAAATCGCGGATTTATGTGGAATAAGAAAACGGTTGACCTATCACCTCGCAAGACACACGTTCGCCACAATGATGCTCAGCAAAGGGGTGCCCGTAGAATCGGTATCAAAGATGTTAGGTCATGCAAATATAAAAACAACACAAATTTATGCCCGTGCGCCCAGATTGGTCGCTTGATAAATACTTCTGTAGCAAGAAGTTAGGATTGGGTTCAATATAATCCTATCGTCA
>NZ_JACJJL010000070.1 GCF_016899955.1 Marseilla massiliensis
CGCAAGCTGGGGCTGAGCCGGAGCAAGGCAAAGGGTTACGCGATGTCGTCCCGTGTCCGCAATGAGCTGGTACGCCGCGAACGGCGCAGGGCTGTATTCGGTCTTGACCCCCTCACACGCCTCAAGGTTATCTCACACCGCGCCAAGGTCAGGATACGCTCCAGGCTGAAAGCCAACGGATACATCACCGGCGTACACAGGAACATACTGTACTTCACCGAAGCCACATGCCGGAAAGCCCGGCTGGAAGCCAAGGCCACTAGACTTGGACTATCCTTTCTGCCTTTTCCCGAAGACAATACACCATTATCCAATGCCATATAGCCATGCAGTACGGACAAATCGTTTTTATCCTTTTCGTGGCAATGGCCTGCTATTACGCCTTCCTCATCTTCACGGACATCAGGAAAGCGCAGGCGGCCCGGAACGCGGAAAAGGAGAACCATACGGAAGAAGAGATAGACATATCGGACGAGGCAAGGAGCTTCCGTCCGACCAGAGTCAGCAGGGACGAGGAGAAGAAAGAAGAAGCGGTTAACCACGGGCAATCCGAACCAGACCCTCGACAAGGAAAAGACTTCCGCCGCCCCGGCTACCGTGAGGCCATCATGACCGACGGCATCCTTGTGGACGACCTCATCCATGAAATCGACAGGCTGGCGGAAACCGGCACAAGCGACCTCGGCCTTGTCATATACACCTGCGAGAACGCAAGGTGAGCAAATACACGTTCCTTTAGCGACTCCTGTTCCTTTGGCGATGAAACAACTATTTAATGATTAAAGAAATGCAGACACTAAAAAGAAAATGCCTACGTGCATTCGTCCGTTTCAAACAGTCAGCGTTCGCCCGGAAGGGCACGCTCGCCCTCGTGGCGCTCACCCTCGCCGCCGGCGATGCAATGGCCGGAAGCAAGGGAGCGGCAGGCTTCACCAAGGCCACGCAGGAAGTAAGCTCCTACCAGACTCCCGTCTCCAACCTCATGAAAGCCATTGCGGCGGTCATCGTCCTCGTAGGTGCGTTCAATGTCTATTTCAAGATGCAGAACGGCGACCAGGACGTCAAGAAGACCATCATGCTGACCATCGGCGGTTGTATCGCGTTCATCGCATTGTCAGAGGCTTTGCCACTCTTCTTCACGTAAATCATGGAAGAGAATAAGAGTAATCAAGACGGTTTTCCCGTGTTCAAGGGACTCCAGAAGCCTTTAGAGTTCATGGGCATCCGCGGCCGCTTCCTCACACTGGCGGCGGTGGCCATAGGCGTGTCCTTCGTGGGATTCATCGTCTTCTCCATCGCCCTTGGAAAACTTGCCGGGTTCATCGCCATGCTGGTGATGGCCGCCGCAGGGCTGGCCACCATCTTCGTCAAGCAACGCAGCGGACTGCACAACAAGAAACGGGCGAAGGGCATCTACGTCTATAAGAACATCCGGAAGACGGATTGAAAAACGAATTGAAAAACCAACAAACAGAAAGCAACCAATGGCACAGAACAGGAAACGGGCATTCGAGGGGCTTTACTCCCAGCTGGAAGAGACGGACGGCCATGCCGTCCTCTTTTCCGCCAGGGGCGATCCTTCGGTCATATTCGAAATGGCCAATCCCGTGCAGCAGCTATGCACGGACTCGGAGCAGTACCTGCGCTTCCAGGACGTGCTCTCCAACCTCGTGCAGACGCTCGGCGAAGGCTACGCCTTGCAGAAGCAGGACATCTTCTGCAAACAGTCCTATCACCACGATGTGCCGGAGGATGCGGAGTTCCTGACGCGGAGCTACTTCCGCTACTTCGAGGGAAGGGAGTTCACCGAGATACGCACGTACCTTGTCATCACGCAGGAGGCGCAGCGCGGCCAGTTCGTGCAGTACGACCCGAAGAAGTGGACGGAGTTCCATGCCAAGGTAAGCAAGGCGGAGGACATCCTGAACGAAAAGCACATCCGCCACAGGCGGCTGGCAAAGGAGGAGGTGGACGAGTATTGCCACCGCTTCATGGCCTTCCGCTTCCGCCACGGCCCGTTCTCCATGACCAACTTCAAGGCTTCGGACGAATACTTGAAGGTGGGCGGCCGCGTGGTGCGCTCCTATCCGCTTGTGGATATCGACGAGATAAACCTGCCGTCACGCATCAAGCCGTACACGCAGGCTTCCGTCAACGGATATCCCATCGCCACCGACCTTTTCTCGTTCCTGACAAGCGTTCCACATGCGGACTGCGTGGTGTACAACCAGGTGGTGCAGATACCCGGCCAACGGAAGCTTCTCCGCAAATTGCAGGCCAAGGCCAAACGGCACGGCTCCATGCCCGACCCGAGTAACCGTATAGCCAAGGCCGACATTGAGAAAGTGCTGGAGCGGCTTGCCGTGGACAGCTCCCTGCTGGTCTACGCCAACTTCAACATCCTGGTGAGCTGCCCGGCGGACAAGGTCACCCC
>NZ_JACJJL010000071.1 GCF_016899955.1 Marseilla massiliensis
GGAAGCGGCAAGTCGTTCCACATGGAGAAAAACAGGACAAAATGGGAGCAAGCGGCTGCAAAATTCAGTGTTGTAATTACCTGATTTTCAGCTAATATGTTTTAACAAACGAGAAATTCGACTATTGGCGTTTAGTCCTTATTGGAGTAATTTTGTACCACGATTGTACCTCGCAGGAGGGGGCGCACGGTTC
Organism: Marseilla massiliensis; assembly: GCF_016899955.1. Classification (GTDB taxonomy): domain Bacteria; phylum Bacteroidota; class Bacteroidia; order Bacteroidales; family Bacteroidaceae; genus Prevotella; species Prevotella intestinigallinarum. Next base: position 194 of record NZ_JACJJL010000071.1, read on the forward strand.
GATTTCCTTTCAGCAGCGTGCAACAGCGTTCAACAATGTGCAACAAAATTTCTTCGATGATGGACCGTCAAAATGAACACAAATTAACAGGTCAGCCCGACTTCGGTCGGGATATGCCAAACAAGCCGTTCCTCACCATTGGGGAGGTGGCGGACATACTGCAAGTGAGCAGCCGCACCGTGTATAACCTGATTTACAAGGGTACGCTCCGGGCTTGCAGGATTACGTACCATATTACGCTAATCACCAGGGAGGATTTCTTCCTGATGATTAAGGAAACCACCTACTGCAAGCGGAGCGTCTCGCTATTCGCCAAGCAGGGGAAAAAGACAAAGAAGAAAATGAATGGAGAAAGACAAAAGAATGGAGAAGTAGCTCTCATCCGACAAGAGGGAAAGAAAAAGACAAAGGGCAGTCCGGCAAAACGGCGGCTCATTCCGGCGGACAACTACAAGCAGTCTGTGCGTGACACGTTCACGGACAGGGAGAGTGTCGGCGGTGACCTTTATACGATGGCGGAGATATGCCAAAAGTTCAATTACACCTACGGACGGTTCTACAACCTCCGTATGCGGTACTCGATACCGTGCATCAAAGCCAATTCCACCAAATGCTTCCCGAAAGCGGAAGTGGACAAGGCGATGGCGGAAGAGGACGAGCGGCTGGGCAACAACCTTTCGGAACATTGGTATTCGTGCTTCGACATCATGCGCCTGTTCGGGCTGGGCAAAACCCAAGTCCGCAGGTTTGCCCTCACGCACGGGGTACGGACGAAGCGAATACACGGCAACCGGTTGTACTACCTGAAAGCCGACTGGGATGCGGCACGTAAGGAAGCGGAGCGGAAAAGCGCAAGCACGAAAGCCAAAAGGGAGGAATGAACATTTATAACCAATTAAACACATTAGCGATATGACAAACATTTGTACGAAAGTGACGGTCAGGAAACGACCTATCAAGAACGGGCAGTTGTCACTCTACCTTGACTTCTACCCTCCTGTCAGACACCCGAAAACTGGCAAGCTGACAAGGCGTGAATACCTCGGCATCTACATTTATGCCAATCCGACAGAGAAGTTTGAGGCGGAGTTTAACAAGACCATGCTGCGCAATGCCGAGCTTATCAAGTGCAGGCGGACGGAAGCCATCATTAACGAAGAGTTCGGCTTCCTCGACCGCAACAGGGGCAAAGAGAGCTTCTTGGAATATTTCCGCTCCAAAATGGCGGACGATGACAATTTCAGGAATTGGAACACCGCCTACAAGCACTTCGAGAAGTATTGCGGCGGAAGCTGCACCTTTGATGACTTGACGGTGGAATACTGCCAGGGATTTCTCACCTATATGCTCTCGCTCACCACGCAAAACAAAAGCAAGATGATGGCTTCCACCGCCAACAACAACCTGAACAAGCTGAAATGCGTCCTGCGCCAAGCTTACGAGGAAAGGCGGATTAAGGAGAACATCGCCCCACGGCTGAAACACGCAAAGGAAGCCAATACAAGGCGTGAGTTCCTGACGCTTGACGAGGTGAAAATGCTTGCCAACACGCCCTGCGAGAAGCCAGTCGTAAGGTCTGCGGCTCTGTTCTCCTGCCTTACGGGATTGCGCATCAGCGACATCATACGTCTGCAATGGGAGAACATCATCAGGGCGGCGGATGGCGGCTGGTGTATGCACATCGTCACCAAAAAGACACGGACGGAAGCCATTTTGCCACTGTCAGACGAAGCACTTGCATTCTGTGGCGAGCGTTCCACGGGGCAGGTGTTCAAGGGTATGACGCAAGCATTGCTTCCCTTGTACCTCAAGGATTGGATTAAGTCGGCGGGCATTACAAAACACATAACCTTTCATTGCTTCCGGCATACCTA
>NZ_JACJJL010000072.1 GCF_016899955.1 Marseilla massiliensis
AAGCTGGTGGACATCTCCACCCCGAAGATTGCAGGCAACCAATGCACGGACAACATCGTCCGCATCAAGCCGTACCACGAGGGCGATTCCATACAGGCAGGCGGCTACGCGGAGGGCGAGCTGCTGGGCACCATTACGCTCATCGGGGAAAGGCACATCGCACAGTACGATGTCCTCTATACCGAAGAGCCGGCACAGGCGGCCGCCATCTTCGAGGTGCCGTACACCCACACGCAGTCCTACATCAACCCCGAAGTCACCATGCCCATGTCCGAAATGGCACGCTATGCGTGGGCGGTGTACGGCAGCAGGCGCAAGTACAACCAGATCGTGACGAGGGCGCACGGGATGAAGGCCACGGTGAACAACATTTACGCCGTCGGCGACTACTTCTTCATCGACTACTCGTTGCGGAACAGGACGAAGATTCCCTACGACATCGAGGAAATCCGCGTGAAGCTGACGGACAAGAAGGAGACCAAGGCGACCAACTCACAGACCATCGAGCTGTCGCCCGTTTTCACGCTCAACTCCACGCGGAAGTTCAAAAAGGATTACCGCAACGTGATGGTGCTGCCCAAGCTGACCTTCCCTGACGAGAAGGTGTTGCGGATTGAAATATCCGAGAACCAGATCAGCGGACGGGTCATCGTGCTGACCATCGAGTATGAGGACATCCTCCATGCGGACGGTTTCGATGCCGACATCCTGAAGGATGCCGCCTATTATCCTTATTATTACATCTCTTATTCCGACAAGCAATGAAGAAGCTCCTGATTATCTTATGCTGTGCGGTAGTTGCCATTGGCGCGTCCGCACAGGGCAAGCTGGCGGTAAACGCCGGCTTCCTGTTCCCCTCCACCTTGAACGCGACCGTAGGTTACGAGCATCCGCTGTCTTACGGGAATGCCGTGGAACTGTACGGAGAGGCCGGCAACCACTGGCAGGAAAAGGATTTCTGGAAAGGCTACTATTGGGACGGCGGCATCGTCTACAAGCACCGGCTGGTGCGCTACAAGAACGGGATGCTCCGTTTCCGCTTCGGGCCACAGTTCGGCGCGGTGCAAAAACGGTTCTTCATCGGATTGGAGGGAGGGTTTGAATACAGCTATGTGTTCCAGAACGGCTGGGAGTTCGCCCTGATACAGAAGAACAACGTGAATTTCTTGCACGGGGACACGTTCCGTAACGGATTGCTTTTGGGAATTAAAGTACCGTTCTAATTTCTATACGAAGCCAACTCTTAATTCTTAACTCTTAATTTCAGTTTTATGGCGTTTGAGGAAACACGGGAACAACAGCAGATGTACAACTACTTCCGCAGCTGCATTTACATCTTCCTAATTATAGAGATTGTGATGAACCTGCCCGTCACGGCGGACAACCGCGTCACGCAGTTCATTCTCGACCTGCTGGCGCGCTTCAAGGTGTTCAACTCGGTGTCGGGCTGCAAGGTGGTGGAGCTGGTGTGCATCTGCATCGTCTGCATCGGGACAAAGGCGAAGAAGGCGTTGAAGTTCAACGTGCGCACGATGGTGGTCTATCCCGTGCTGGCCGGGCTTACCCTTGTCGGGCTGTGCTTCGTGTTCCATGGGATGTACTTCGGCGTCAGCTGGTTCGGCTTCCCGGCCAACCGCATCCTGTACGCACTCTGTTCGGTAGTAGGTACCATGCTAGTGCACCAGGGGCTAGACGGCATCGCCAAGTATTACAACAACAAGGTGGGCGAAGACCGCTTCAACTTCGAGAACGAGTCGTTCCAGCAGTCGGAGACGTTGGTCGCCAACGACTATTCGGTGAACATCCCCATGATATACTACTGGAAGCGGAGGATGCATAGGGGATGGATAAACATCATCAACCCGTTCCGGGGGACGATTGTGTTGGGTACGCCCGGTTCGGGAAAGTCGTTCGGCGTCATCGACCCGTTCATCCGGCAGCACGCCGCCAAGGGCTTCGCCATGATGGTATATGACTTCAAGTACCCCACGCTGGCCAA
>NZ_JACJJL010000073.1 GCF_016899955.1 Marseilla massiliensis
AAGCTGGTGGACATCTCCACCCCGAAGATTGCAGGCAACCAATGCACGGACAACATCGTCCGCATCAAGCCGTACCATGATGGCGACTCCATACAGTCCGGCGGCTACGCGGAGAACGAGCTGCTGGGCACCGTCACGCTCATCGGGGAAAGGCACATCGCGCAATACGATGTCCTCTATACCGAAATGCCGGGACAGGCGTCCACCATCTTCGAGGTGCCGTACACCCACACACAGTCCTACATCAACCCGGAAGTCACCATGCCCATGTCCGAGATGGCCCGATATGCGTGGGCGGTGTACGGCAGCAAGCGCAAGTACAACCAGATCGTGACGAGGGCGCACGGGATGAGGGCCACGGTCAACAACATCTACGCCGTCGGCAACTACTTCTTCATCGACTACTCGTTGCGGAACAGGACGAAGATTCCCTACGACATCGAGGAAATCCGCGTGAAGCTGACGGACAAGAAGGAAACCAAGGCGACCAACTCGCAGACCATCGAGCTGTCACCCGTGTTCACACTCCACTCCACGAGGAAGTTCAAAAAGGACTACCGCAACGTGATGGTGCTGCCCAAGCTGACCTTTCCTGACGAGAAGGTGTTGCGGATTGAAATATCCGAGAACCAGATCAGCGGACGGGTCATCGTGCTGACCATCGAGTACGAGGACATCCTCCATGCGGACGGCTTCGATGCCGACATCCTGAAGGATGCCGCCTACTATCCTTATTACTACATCTCTTATTCCGACAAGCAATGAAGAAGTTTCTGATTACCTTATGCTGTGCGGCCGTTTCCATTGGCGCATCCGCACAGGACGGCAAGCTGGCGGTAAACGCCGGCTTCCTGTTTCCCTCCACACTGAACGCGACCGTAGGTTACGAGCATCCGCTGTCATACGGGAATGCCGTGGAACTGTACGGCGAGGCCGGCACCCATTGGCAGGAAAAGGATTTCTGGAAAGGCTACTATTGGGACGGCGGCATCGTCTACAAGCACCGGCTGGTGCGCTATAAGAACGGTATGCTGCGTTTCCGCTTCGGCCCGCAGTTCGGCGCGGTGCAAAAACGGTTCTTCATCGGATTGGAGGGAGGGTTTGAATACAGCTATGTATTCCGTAACGGCTGGGAGTTCGCCCTGATACAGAAGAACAACGTGAACTTCCTGCACGGCGACACGTTCCGCAACGGGTTGTTGCTTGGAATGAGAATTCCTTTTTAACCACTTGTAAACAAAACAGAAGGCATGGCATTTGAAGAGACAAGGGAACAGCAGCAGATGTACAACTATTTCCGCAGTTGCATTTACATCTTCCTGATTATAGAGATTGTGATGAACCTGCCTGTCACGGCGGACAACCGCATCACGCAGTTCATTCTCGATCTGTTGGGGCGTTTCAAGGTATTCAACACCGTATCGGGCTGCAAGGTGGCGGAGCTGGTGTGCATCTGCATCGTCTGTATCGGCACCAAGGCGAAGAAGGCGTTGAAGTTCAATGTGCGCACGATGGTGGTCTATCCCGTGCTGGCCGGGTTGACCCTTGTCGGGCTGTGCTTCGTGTTCCACGGGATGTATTTCGGCGTCAGCTGGTTCGGTTTCCCTGCCAACCGCATCCTCTACGCCATCTGCTCGGTTGTCGGCACCATGCTGGTGCATCAGGGGCTGGACGGCATCGCCAAGTATTACAACAACAAGGTGGGCGAAGACCGCTTCAACTTCGAGAACGAATCGTTCCAGCAGTCGGAGAATCTTGTCGCCAATGACTATTCAGTGAACATCCCCATGATATACTATTGGAAACGGAAGATGCACAAGGGATGGATAAACATCATCAACCCGTTCCGTGGGACAATCGTGTTGGGAACGCCCGGTTCTGGAAAGTCCTTCGGTGTCATTGACCCGTTCATCCGGCAGCACGCCGCCAAGGGCTTCGCCATGATGGTATATGACTTCAAGTACCCCACGCTGGCCAA
>NZ_JACJJL010000074.1 GCF_016899955.1 Marseilla massiliensis
GCAGGAACCGAAATTCATCGTCTCGGTCATGGCGGACGTGAACAGGGCTTCTGACATGATACTTGACCATGTGGACAGGCAGCGGCTGGCCCTGAACGAGCAGCCCTACCTGGCCAAGAACGACCCGTTCGCTCCGCTTGACCCAGGCGAGGAAGTGCCGTTCAGGAACGCGGCCATCGTCAAGACACGCAGCGGTGGCTATGCCATCCGTGCCTCGTATGACGGTGTGGAGCTGGGCCTGAAGAAGGTGTCGAAAGGCACGGCAAGGACTTACTTCCAACTTACGGACTACAAGGACAAGGCGGCCTTCCTGAACATGACGGCACGCAAGACATTCGGGCCGGAGATTGCCATGATGGGCAGGTCGCAGGCCGTAAGTGCCAAGATGGGTATTTAATCCTAAAAATAATACGGTATGCCGGACTACAAGGTAAATTTCAAGGAACTCAAAGCGCGTGTCGGCGTGACCGATGTGGCTTATGCCCTCGGCTACCGCCTTGACCGCAAGGCCGGTGTGGGACGTTACATCGAGCTGGTATTGGGTGACGGACGGGAAAAACGTGACACCATCATCGTCAGCCATCCCAACGACAGGGATGCCCAGACGTTCTTCCGCCGGGACGGCTCCAAAGGGGATGTCCTGACACTTATCCGTGAGAACCTGAGTGCCTTCCTCGTCACTGGCAAGGACGAGTGGCAGAAGGTGGCCAAGGTCATGGCACGCTTCGCCAACATGCCCGAACCGGAATACCATGAGGATTGGGAATACCTGAAATCAGCTAAGGCTGCATCAGCTTTTGATACTTCACGATATGAAGTGAGGCAAATAGACGTGGAGCGCATTCCTCAACTCTTCCGCCAACGCGGACTATCCGATGAAACGGTCAGACAATTTGTCCCATTCGTTTTTCTCATACGGGACAGACGGAACGGGAATTTTGACGGCTACAACATCGGCTTTCCCTATACCGACACGGATAATCAGGTGAAAGGATATGAAGTACGCGGTTACGGCGGCTACAAGTCAAAGGCTGCAGGCACGGATTCCTCTTCGGCGGCATGGGTGGCCGACTTTTCCGGCGGTAATCCGGAAGCGGTCAGGTGCGTATTCTTTTGTGAGTCCGCCTTCGATGCGATGGCTTTCCATCAGATGAACAGAAACCAGTTGCACCCGGATGTGGCATTGGTCTCCCTCGGAGGGACATTCTCCGACAACCAGATAACCGGTGTGATGAATCGTTTTCCTAACGCCAAGGCTTTCGACTGTTTTGACAACGACATTGCCGGACGCATCTATGGTCTTCGCATGATTGGCTTGCTGGAGGGCATCCCGATGAAAATCAGCAAAACGGAGGGCAACCTGCAAGTAGAAACCGGAGGCAAGAGTTTTACCGTCAATCCGGGAAAGGCGTTGCCCTCACAGCTTGCCGCACATCTGCCCGTCCATTATCGCACCGGACAATGGCTGCCGCCCAAGGCGTTCAAGGACTGGAACGACTGCCTCTTAAACAAGCCGCTGGCTCCGGTTCTCGCTCCACGCAAGGAGGAACGCGACCGGAATCTGGCGGAGCGGAGAAAAGGTAGTCTCAAAATGTAAAGTAAAATTAAATACAGATGAAAGCAAACAGACTGAAAATGGCCGCCGGGGCGTTGGCCCTGTGTCTGGCCGGAGGCCATACCGTTCCGGCGTTTGCCCAACAGATAGATCCGGCACTGACCGGCGCGGTGACGGCACAGACGCTGG
>NZ_JACJJL010000075.1 GCF_016899955.1 Marseilla massiliensis
AAAGAACTCAATTCTTCCCTTTTGCCGGGATTGTTTGATTAATATTAATTTGTCCCGATTTTAACGGGACACTAATGATATTCCATGATTTCAATATGATATAGAGGGTTTCCTTCTTTGTCCTTATAGGACATTAACTTTTCTGCAAATCCAGCAGCATGTGCTCCACCTTGACTATGAGAAATCACTTTAATTGTTTCATTTTTTGAAAGTTTTATTTTTCCTTCCGTAACCATCTTATGGAACAACTCTGCCTTTTTATAACCTTCATTCACCCTATCTTGTGCACTTGAGTTCCAATATGAAGAACCACTTGTAAATCCCACATTATCATCTTTATAAGCCTTTTTGTAAAAGGCTACCAAATCTACTTTTCGACCAAATGAATTCTTATCTGTAGACCAATAATGATAAACATCTGTAGGGTGAATTTTAAAACCACCATAAAAGCTCTTCTGATCCATGCTTGCATGCCAAAGTCTTAAACCATTAATAAACAGAATATATTTACCATCTGGATCTATATACCTGATTGGATTATTTGCGGTATAATTGTATGGCGATAAATCGTGATATTTTTCTGCTAACGGATCTACGCTCATCCAAAGACTAATCCTTGGTTCATAGTATCTCGCACCATAGTAGTACATACCGGTTTCCTCATCATACTCCTTGGCATTGAAGAGATAAGGCGTGTTCCACGTATTGTTGCGCTCTTCTATGAACACTTCTCCAAATGGAACATACTCAATGTGCTGTACCACCTCACCGTCAAGATTGGTGATATAGCTGGAGCTGCCCAAGTGATCGGGATGGTAGTAGAACTGCATCCGCTCATATTCTTCGGTATTGTGGAAATTATTGGAAACAGCTCGTGTTTTCAACATCTTCGCCCTTGCAGCTTCCGGTGAATCATCATTACATCAGAAGCCTTCACCGTTTACATAGTCGTTGTTGTCCTCACCATTGTAATGCACACCGAAGTCGGCATAGTTGTCCTTGATGGCTTGTTGCTGGCGGTTATACTTCGTCTGATAGTCTACGCTGACACCATCCGCTTCAGTTCCTGCGTATGGTATGCGCCTTGGGTCGGCACCATAGCTGGCAAGGTCGCCTAATTTGCTGACGATACGCTGGTTTCCGATGTAGATGTGCTTGGTGTACTTGCCACCCTGACTTGCCACAAGGTAGGGGCTGACATAGAGGGAGAACTTGGCGATGTTGGTCACACCCCCGAAGAACTCGGAGTTATCATAGATGATTGTCGGCCACGCCTCGGAAAAGCATAAGCAATCTTGGCTTTGCACTCGATTACCCGAAACTTTGGCATCGTAAAGGTATCGGTGACCGTTGACAACCTTCTCACGGTTTGTTCCCTCAGTAAGATAATTCAGTATCATTATCAAATTTGGTGATGCAGGTTGAACATCCAAAATGGTCTTTGTAATAGTCATAATGTTCATTTTTACTACAGTCATGCGGAGTAGGACAATGGGGCCTCTTCACGGTTTAATCTATGGGTATCAACATATGCTACCATCTCATTCAACAAGTTATTGACATCCACCCTTAATATCGAATTTTCACATTCTATTAAAATCCTATTTAACGTGAGTTCGATGAATTATAACTATTTGTAAATTTGGTGATTAGCGAAAATTGTTGTAACTTTATAGTGTTCAA
>NZ_JACJJL010000076.1 GCF_016899955.1 Marseilla massiliensis
CCCGCTCCAGAAAGGAGGTGTTCCAGCCGCACCTTCCGGTACGGCTACCTTGTTACGACTTAGCCCCAATCACCGGTTTCGCCCTAGGCCGACCCTCGCGGTCACGGACTTCAGGCGCCCCCGGCTTTCATGGCTTGACGGGCGGTGTGTACAAGGCCCGGGAACGTATTCACCGCGCCATGGCTGATGCGCGATTACTAGCGAATCCAGCTTCGTGGGGTCGGGTTGCAGACCCCAGTCCGAACTGAGGGGCGGTTTCTCGATCCGACGCTGCTTGCGCAGCCCCTTCCCTCTGTGCGCCCCATTGTAACACGTGTGTAGCCCCGGACGTAAGGGCCGTGCTGATTTGACGTCATCCCCGCCTTCCTCACACCTTGCGGCGGCAGTGCCCGCAGAGTGCCCGGCATTACCCGATGGCAACTGCGGGAGGGGGTTGCGCTCGTTATGGCACTTGAGCCGACACCTCACGGCACGAGCTGACGACAACCATGCAGCACCTCCGCAGAGGCCCCGAAGGGCTGTGGAATCTCTCCCACATTCCTCTGCAGTTCAAGCCCGGGTAAGGTTCCTCGCGTATCATCGAATTAAACCACATGTTCCTCCGCTTGTGCGGGCCCCCGTCAATTCCTTTGAGTTTCACCGTTGCCGGCGTACTCCCCAGGTGGGATGCTTAACGCTTTCGCTTGGCCCCTGAACCTTAACGGCCCAAGGGCGGGCATCCATCGTTTACCGCGCGGACTACCAGGGTATCTAATCCTGTTCGATACCCGCGCCTTCGAGCATCAGCGTCAGTGTGCAACTGGCAGGCTGCCTTCGCAATCGGGGTTCTTCGTGATATCTAAGCATTTCACCGCTACACCACGAATTCCGCCTGCCTCGATGCAACTCAAGCACGCCAGTTCGCGCTGCGCTTCCGGGGTTGAGCCCCGGGATTTCACAGCACGCTTGACATGCGGCCTACGCTCCCTTTAAACCCAATGATTCCGGATAACGCCCGGACCTTCCGTATTACCGCGGCTGCTGGCACGGAATTAGCCGGTCCTTATTCGCACGGTACCTGCAAAGCGCCACACGTGGCGCACTTTATCCCCGTGAAAAAGCGGTTTACAACCCATAGGGCCGTCATCCCGCACGCTACTTGGCTGGTTCAGGCTTCCGCCCATTGACCAATATTCCTCACTGCTGCCTCCCGTAGGAGTCTGGGCCGTGTCTCAGTCCCAGTGTGGGGGGCCTCCCTCTCAGGACCCCTACCGATCGTCGGCCAGGTGGGCCGTTGCCCCGCCTGCTGCCTAATCGGACGCATCCCCATCCGCTGCCGCCGAAGCTTTGGCGCTCTTCTGATGCCATCGAAGCGCCTCATACCGCATTAATCCGCCTTTCGGCGGGCTGTGCCGTGGCAACGGCCAGGTTGGATACGCGTTACTCACCCGTGCGCCGGTCGCCATCGGCGGTTGCAAGCAACCGCCATGATGCCCCTCGACTTGCATGTGTTAAGCCTGTAGCTAGCGTTCATCCTGAGCCAGGATCAAACTCTACATTGTATAATTGACTTTTATCTTAAAACCTCAACGGACGTAAAGCCCGAAGGGTCTGTTCC
>NZ_JACJJL010000077.1 GCF_016899955.1 Marseilla massiliensis
AGCTGCATTCCCCAAAAGAAAATATCACTCAAAGTCTTAAACGCTAAATCCATCCGCTTATGGCGAAAAAAGCAGAATTGGAAAATGTCCCAGACGTATTGGGACAGTTTAACTCGCTGAAACAGAAACATCCCGACGCGATGCTCCTCTTCCGCAAGGGGGATTTTTACGAGATGTACAAGGAGGATGCGGTCAAGGCCGCCGCCGTACTGGCCATCACGCTGACCAGCAGAGTTCTTCCCGGTGAGAAAGACCCCGTCAAATACACCCTGTTTCCCTATCACGCCTTGGATGTATATCTTCCCAAACTGATACGCTCTGGGCAGAGGGTGGCCATCTGTGACCAGCTCGAAACACCCAAACTGAAAAAGGAAGAGCAAACCAAGCAAAAGACCGGGGAGAAAACCAAGGTAAAAGAAGAAATCATACCCAACAATACCGATATGGCAAAGAAGAAGAAAGAACAGGCCGTGCAGGATAAGCCTGTCCAAACTGACCCCAATGAGGTGAAGGAGAAACCTGCCTGTCAGAAAAATACGGAACAGAAGGCCGCTGCGGAACAGAAACCCGAAGCAAAGGCGGATGCCAATGTGGAACAGCAGGCCGGGGCGAAAAAGGAACGTAAGCCGCGCGAGCCGCAGATGGTGACGGCCGACGGCGGCAAGGTGACCCACGGCCATGCCTACCAGGGCAAGGACAACCTGGAGGATTGGTACTTCACCGCCAAGATTGACGGCCAGCAGCTCAAGCCGCAGAAGATGGATGCCGCCGACCTCGCCGCCTACCAGAAGAAGGAGCTGACCGTGCCGCAGCTGATGGAACGCTACTACCCGACAAAGCTGATGCCGAAAGTGCCGGAGGACACCTACAGATTCCCCCGGCAGATGGAGGGCGCGGAAGGTGCGGTCGCCATCGAAAAGTTCAATGTCTACAAGGAGAAGGACGAGCAGCGTCCCGACTTCGGCAGGTACAAGTTCTATGCCCAAGTGGGTGACGCAAGGATGTCCGCCGTGGCCTCGCGCCAGGACCTGAACGCTTACTTCGACAGGGTGATGACACCCAACCAGCTTATCGAGAAAAACTTCGGCGAACGGCTGCACCTGAAATCCGCCTACGAGAAGTACCGGCTTCCCGAAGGCGTTGACCCTAAGGGGATCCGTGTGGCGAAAGACCATACCGACAACAAGTGGAAGGTGTACGTGGACATGGGCGACAAGGGCAAGACCGCCAAACATGAAATCTCTTTTGACGACGGCTATTCGCTTTTCAAGACCCGTACCGCCACGCGCGAGCAGATTGCCGCCAAGTACCTTACCCCGGAAATCAACGGGTTGCTTTCGGCACAGACCGCCAAGCTGGAAAAATCAAACTCCATGAAAATGTAATGCAGACTATTTAGAATCAGAACCAAACAGTATAAACATCAAAAGAACAGGAATATGTCAACACCAATGAATCACGAGGAGCTGGTTGAACTCCTTCAGGAAGGCAAAATAGGTTATCTCCGCTTCGTGCTGGAGGGCGAGAACGGACAGGACTATCTGGAGTGGTGCCGTGCGCACGGCACAGACCCTTC
>NZ_JACJJL010000078.1 GCF_016899955.1 Marseilla massiliensis
GCATCTGGAAGAGATACGGCATTGGCAATGCCGGAGGCGGCCGCTTCCTCGTAGGTCGCGACGGCAAGATACTGGCCATCAACCCCGATGCCGCGCAGGTGGAGGCCATATTGGAAAAGGAACTGTAGCACTGGGCGACGCAAATGGATGTGAAGCGGTGATAGGAACGTAATAAATTAAATAAACAAAAAGTCGATATGAAAAGAGAGTTAGGTAAACGTGATTGGGCTTTCCTGTTGTGTGCATTTGCATTTTTGCCTGTTTCGGCGCAGGAGAAGCAGGCTTATACTGTCATGGGTGAGGTAAATGACTCAGCCGCCGATGGCCGGATGATTTACATAGAGCGTTATGATGACCATAAGATGTTGGACAGCACTCGCATCTCGGACGGCAAATTTGTGTTCAGCGGCTTCACGGACAGACCGTGGTTTTGCTGCATTCAGGCCACAGACCGAGAGCACGCCAACATCGTTTTGGAGGGTGGTGACATTCGGGCGAGTGTCGGCCGCACTGTGTACAACAAGCCGTCTGGCACTCCGCTCAACGATGAGATCCACCGGATTGACGACATCATTGACAGCCTTTATGCCGTTTATTCTCCCAAGATGGAAGCTCTGAAGGCTCAAGGGCTTGACAGCGCCGCATATAGAAAAGCGCGCATTTCACTTGCGGGCAGTTATAATGCCGATGTGCGCCGAATAACTGAAGGGCTGTTTTCACGGCATCCGGATGATGCTGTGACCGAAAAATTGCTTAGAAGCGAATTTTATCAAACACAAACACTTGACGACCGGGAACGCATCATGGCCTCGCTCGGCCCGTGGATGAAGACGACAAATATATATAAAGACCTCTCACAACGGCTGAAAGCGGAGCGGCGCACATCTGTCGGGCAAATGTTTGTTGACATAAACGGGCGTGATGTCAGCGGAAAATCGGTCAGGCTGAGCGACTATGTGGGGCGTGGCAACTATGTGCTTGTAGATTTTTGGGCATCGTGGTGTCGCCCTTGTCATGAGGAAATACCAAACCTGGTCCGCCTGCACCGTGAGTTCAAGGACAAGGGGCTGACGGTTCTCGGCCTGTTTACTTGGGATGACGAGAAGCTTATGGGCAAGACGGCAAGGAAACTCGGTGCGGTTTGGCCACAATTGTTTGATGTTGAACGTAAGGCTTTGGAACTTTACGGAGCTGATGGCATCCCGTTGATAATCCTCTTCAGCCCAGATGGCCTTATCGTGGAGCGCGGCCTGCGCGGCGAAACCATGGTAACGAAGGTGACAGAGATAATGAACAAACATAATAAAAACTTATGAACAACATCAGAACTTTGGCTCTCGCCGCAGTGATTGCGATGGCGGCAATGCAGGGAATGGCCGGGGAGGCCGCAAGGAAAGTGTGCGTTGTCAATGGCGATCTGAACGGATGGCCGGCCAACCTGGTGACAATTGCGCGCTTGGGTGAGGACGCCCGTTATTACGCCGACACCATACCGATTGGTGACGGGCACATCCGCTACGAGCTGGATGCCGACGGAAGCACTGCAT
>NZ_JACJJL010000079.1 GCF_016899955.1 Marseilla massiliensis
TCACTACTGTCCCGTTAAAAATGGGAATTGGTCTTTGAAATAATTGAAATATAGTCTTTTACAAGCATTTTTAAGGTGCGACGATTTGAATTTGCTACATTGTAGTCTATAAGATAGACTGCATATGAACAAAAACAAATATGTCTTTGCCCAATTGGTAGAATTTCTCGATAAAGACAAGTTTCGTCACTTAGTTGACAAATACAATGGCAATCGGTATGTCAAGTCATTCACGTGCTGGAACCAACTTCTTGCACTGATGTTTGGTCAGCTTAGTAATCGTGAAAGTTTACGCGATGTAGTCGTGGCGCTGGAAGCGCATCATACCAAATGCTATCATCTTGGAATAGGACGGAATCCTATTGCTAAAACGACATTTGCTTCAGCCAACCAAAATCGAGATTACCGCATCTTTGAAGACTTTGCATTCTTCATGATGGAACAGGCTCGGAAAAAACAGGCAACAGATATTTTTAAGTTGAAAGGGCATGTGTATGCTTTCGATTCTACGACAATACCTTTATGTCTGTCTATCTTTTGGTGGGCCAAGTTTCGTAAGAAGAAAGGTGGTGTAAAAGCTCATGTGTTGTATGACTTGGAAGCACAAGTCCCAGCATACTTCCACTTCTCTACAGCATCTGTCCACGATTCAAAAGCAATGAAGTATATTCCTTATGAATCAGAGTCTTACTATGTGTTTGACCGTGGTTACAATGCCTTCAAAGAACTCTATAAGATACATTTGCACGAGTCTTTCTTTGTGGTGAGAGCCAAGAAGAATCTACAGTTTAAATGTATCCGATAGAGACGCAGATTGCCAAAGAATGTACTTACCGATTCTGTAATAGAACTTACCGACATAATCACTCGGAAGAAGTATCCTGAGCGGTTGCGCTTAGTGAAGTACAGGGACGAAAATCAGGATAGAGAGTTTGTCTTTCTTACCAATGCTTTTCATCTCACTTCACTTGAAATCGCCGAACTGTATAAAAACCGCTGGCAGGTTGAGTTGTTCTTCAAATGGCTAAAGCAGCACCTCAAAATTAAGAAGTTTTGGGGTACTACGGAGAACGCTGTTCGAATCCAAATCAGTACTGCCATTATCAGTTATTGCCTTGTTGCCATAGTGCAACATGATATGAAACTGGAACGGTCAACATATGAAGTTCTACAAATTCTAAGCATTTCTCTTACGGACAAAACATACCTTAAGGAACTGTTTGATAAGACTAATTACAACGATGTCAAAGAACTCAATTCTTCCCTTTTGCCGGGATTGTTTGATTAATATTAATTTGTCCCGATTTTAACGGGACACTAATG
>NZ_JACJJL010000007.1 GCF_016899955.1 Marseilla massiliensis
AGATGTGTATAAGAGACAGGCCTTGGGGGTGGTGGGTAATGATTGTTTACATGGCAACAGGCGTGCTGCCAACAGGCTTCGGCGGGTGTGCCGAATGGCCTGTTCCGTCATGCCGTCCGGGCCGTTTTGGCCCCCGGCGGGGGCTGTTTTGCAGGGTCAAACGGCCCGTGGCGGCAAGTGGTTGGGCGTCAGCGGGTTGCGGGAAATGGCCGCCTTGCCGGCCAACGGCGAAAGATTTTTACACCTCCGGCATCCCTCCCGTCAGTTTCACAGGCTGTTGATGTATGCCTCGAGCATGGTGTAGCCGTCGGCGCCGGTAGTGTTGCGGTCGGCCGGGTCGTAGGGGTCGAGACCGCGTCCGGCCTCCCATGCGTCGGGCATGCCGTCGTGGTCGGAGTCGGTTGGGGCAGGTAGCGACCTGAGCGTGGGCCATCCGCCCGCATCTTCAGGCGTGTCGATGATGCCGGAAGGTTGCGACGGGTCTTTCATCCGCTTTCGGGCCTTGTATGCCTTGCCCTCTACCGATGCCTTCCCGCTGCGGGCCTCGTCGACTATGCGCGTGTCGACGGCGTCGCGCCTGGGCAGCGTGGCCCCGGCTCCGGCCAGCACCGAGATGTAGGCCCGGGCGGCCGTCTCCTGCCTTATGGGCATTGCCGGCCACGGTTGGCCGAGCCTCACATGCTCGATGTCGACGTCGCCGCCGGTCGGTTGCATGCCGCCGTTCCAGTTGTCGCGGCTCACGCTGTCGCAGCCCTCGACAATGTTGTCGGCCACATACCATTTGCCGTAGTTGTCGGCACTGCCCCTGAACGACGGCCCGGCTATCCTGCAGGCTGTACGCCCGGGCTGTGTGGCCGGGCCGGGCTTGTAGTAGTTGGCCACCATGTTGACCGTAAACGAGCCGAATGTGTTCTTTATCTCCGGGTGGTCTTTCTCGCCTCCATAGCAGCTGTTGTACCCCCAGTTGTATATTACGTTGTTTCTGTAGTCGTTGTATCCCGCCCCCGAGGCGAAGCGCGGGTTGCGGCTGGAGTGGCAGGCTATCAGGTTGTGGTGGTATGTGGCGTAGTTGTTGCCCCAGATGCCTCCGAATCCGTGGTTGCCCTTTATGTGGTTTGATGCAAATAGGCTCTCGCTGATGATGCACCACTGTATTGTCACGTTCTCGCACATGTATATCGACATGGTCTCGTCGATGCTCCAGCTGGCCGAAATGTGGTCGAGTATTATGTTTTTGTGCCCCCGGCAGCTGATGGCGTCGGCGTCCTGGCCGCTCCTGTCGCCCAGCCTTACGCGCAGGTGGCGTATTATCACTTCGTCGGCCGATATGTTTAGTGGGTAGTCTTTTATGCAGATGCCGTCGCCGGGCGCCGTTTGTCCGGCTATGGTTATGTAGGGGTTGTTGATGGTCAGCGGCTTCTTCAGCTCTATTGTGCCCGATACGCGGAACACAACCGTGCGTGGCCCCTTGGCGTTTACGGCCTGGCGCAGGCTTCCTTTGCCCGAGTCGTTGAGGTTGGTCACTTCATAAACGTCGCCACCCCGGCCCCCAACGGTATACATTCCGTAGCCTTCGGCAGTGGGGAATGCGGGCAGCCTGGCAGCCGTGGCGTTAGTAGCAAGCAGGGCAATGGCTGCAGTTGCCGTCAGAGTCTTTTTCATAATGGTGTCATTTTGTGGTTAATAGTGTCCTTGTTGAAACGGAAAAGCCTCGCAAGGGCAGCGTTGGCGTGCACTTGCGAGGCTTGAGGTGTGTTGCTCATTGCATGCGTTGGAACCCTTCCCAGCGTACGTTCCACTTGCCGTCCTTGGGGAATCCTGGGTTGCTGGGCTCGGCGCAGCCGTCCCACCCGGCGCACATCATGGCCACGGCGGCGAGCAGCGAGCCGTTGCCGGGCATGTATAGGCGCAGCCGCTTGGGCTCCTGGAAGTTGTGGCCGCTTACGAGGTAGGTGTTCTTTCCCTTGTCTATGAGCAGTGCCTCGAGTGCTGTCTCGGGCCGGCCGAGGCGGGCGGCGGTCATGGCTATCATGCCGTAGTCCCATCCCCATGTGGTGGGCCAGTTCCAGTTTTGCATCACCCAGTCGAGCGTCTTGGCCATCTTTGCCTTGTCATACAGGGCGGGGTAGTAGGGCAGCAGGCCGCAGGCGCCGAGCACGGCGGGGTGGTCGGAGCGCGACTTCAGGGCGAAATCTTCGGCCGAAACCTGCTTGCGGCCGGCTTGCTCGGCGGCCACGAAGGGGTCGAACTCGGTCGACTTGGCCTTTGAGTCAAACTCGGCGAGCGGCACTCCGGCTGCATAGATGTCGCCATTCTCGGCCAGCGGGGCCATGCGGCTTATTATGTCGTCCCACTCGGCGTTGCGCTCCAGGCCCTGGCGCTCGCGCCACTGCTGGGCAACGGTGAGCCCGTAGACCCAGTAGGCCTGCTCGAACGGGTGGTGGTAAGAGAAGTCTTTCGACATAGACTCTTGCATGGCCGTCTGCCCGAAGAGCTTGATTGTGCCGCCCTTTGGCGCGCAGGCCTTCGCCCAGTCAGCCATGAACTCGGCCGTCTCGGCCACATACTTGCCGTATTTGTCGAGCGTTGCCTTCGAGGGATTGGCCCGATACATCTCCTCGGCGAGGTAGATGTAGTGCGGTTGCTGCCATGTGAGGAACGAACCCGTGTTCGACGGGGCTTCGCCGGCCCAGGGGTCGGTCATCTTCATCCACCGCGCGCCCTTGAATCCCTGGCGCTCTGCTATCTTCTTGGCCATCGGATAGGCCACTTCGTTGTACCAGTCGAGCATGGGGGCAATGGTCTTCGGGCGGTTCCACAGGGCAAAGTCGACCGTGTGCCACCATGTCATCTCGAGATGAGGGCGGCCGAACCATGAGTTGTAGGTGAGCCCGGTCTCCTGCGGCGGCGTGGCGTTGGCACAGTTGATTTGCGTGAGGTACTGTGACAGAACCACGCGGCGCTCCAGCTCCTTGGCCCTCGGGTCGGTGCAGGCCGAGAAGTCTGCCATGGCGCCGCCGTTCCAGAAGCGTGGCCAACTCTTCATCACCGCCTTGATGGCTTGGTCGTATGAGTATGAGGTGCTGCGCTTCTTGGGCATTGATGCAGAGTATTCGGCGCAGAAGGTGAGCACGTCGTCGGTGGTGGTGAGGGTGAAGCTGTGGGGTGCCGTCTCCTTGAGAGTGGCGTTGCCTTCCCATTCAAGGCTCACGTAATACTTCGTCTCGTCTACCGTCCGCTCTATCGTTGCGCTGTGGTCGCCCGTCGACACGATGGCCGAACGGTGCAGGTCGGGCTTCGACCAGTCGGCGGCCGCGTCGGCATGCTTGCCTGTCGGGTAGGCGAAATTGAATGTGACGGAGGCGCGTCCGTCCTTGAGCATGTTGCTCTTGATGCGCGAGAAGATGGCGTCGCGGTCTTGGTAGCATGATGTAGACACCTCCACCAGGGTGCTGTCGGCAGTGAACCGCGAGTTGACGGTGCCGTCCCAAAGGGCCAGTTCCTGGCGTATGCCGCCCAGCTGGGCCAGTTCAATCTTCTTGCCGGCCTTGTCTTTCAGCTCAAGGCCAACTATGCCGAGGTTCAGGCGGTGGGGGTTGATGCGGAAAAAGTCGGTCGCATCCTTGTTGCGACCGGCCTTTTTGTATTCCACTGCGTATGTTTCTTCATGTCCGTGACCCAGGTCGAAGGCCTTCTCCGTCTCGCTCTTGGTCACCGACTTGTCGTTTTTGAACGAGTGCCATCCCCAGTCCGACATGGTGGTCAGCGGCACTCCGCCCTCGTAGAAGTCCGGGTAGCTCTGCAGTCCGGTAACGTCTACCGTTGCTGCAATGTGGCCGTTGCCCACCGAGAGCGACGCCAGCGAGTCGGGACGGGTGACGATTGGGTTGTTGCGCGTCACCACTGCTTGGCGGTCTATGGCCTCTGTGGAGTTGTCGGTGTTGTATCCCAGCGCTTCCATCTCGAGCGAAGCCCAGATGAACGGGCCCACTCCCTTGGCGTCGTTGTCGCGCACCGGCTCAGAGAGATAGTAGTCGTAAGAGCCGTCGCGGCGCAGGTTGGGCTTCTTCACATACTTGGCTATGGTGGGGCTCGTGCCCGGGCCGAGGCCGGCCACGGCGCAACAGTTGGTCAGCGAGATAGTGCTGTCGGGGTTGACCTTGATGAAGTTGTTGATGATTCCGCGGTAAGCGCGTATTCCCGCGTCGCGGTATTTGGCTCCGAGGTAGCCTTTTCGGTATGCCTTGAGCAGCGAGTAGGCAAACATGGTCGAGCATGTCGACTCGAGATAGTTGCCTTCGCGCCCCGGGCTGTCCATCACCTGATACCACACCCCGGTCTTCTTGTCTTGCCATTTTATCACGGCATCGAGGTCTTTCTTGAGCAAGTCGATGACCTCCGGGCGGCGTTCGTAGTCTTCGGGAAGCACGTCGAGCAGTTCGATGAGCGCCATGGTATACCATCCCTGGGCCCGTCCCCAGCAGTGCTGCGACAGTCCTGTGGTCTTGTCGGCCCAGAACATCTCGCGCGTTTCGTCCCATGCGTGGCGGTTGAGGCCCGTCTTCGGGTCGAGCGTACGGTCGTAAGTCTTCTTTATCTGGTCTACGGCGTCGTCGTAAATCTTGCGCGCCTTCTTGTCGCTGAGCAGCATCTTGGCGGTCATCGCGTGGAAAGGCAGGCCCATGAATATGCCGTCGAGCCACACCTGGTAGGCGTAGATGGCCTTGTGCCAGTATACGCCTTCGTTGGTGCGGGGCTGGTCTTTCATCTGCTTCATGAGCGTCTCGATGGCCTTCAGGTTCTTTTTCTCGGGATAGAGCTCATACATGCGTGCCACGAAATGGCCCGTGCGGATGTTGTCGAGGTTGTAGTCTTTCAGCTTGTAGCCCCGTATCTCGCCCTTGTCGTTTATCATCGTGTCGGTGTAGAGCTTGCAATAGTCTTTTATTTCCTCGCCTCCGTACTTGAGATACGTGTCGAGCATGGCCTCGAGCTCGATGCCCATGACATAGCTCCACTTAGGTTTCTTTGAGAAGTCGAGCAGGTATGACTGCGGCACGCGCTTCATCTCGGAGGCAGTCATCCACTGGCTGTAGTTCTTGTATGGCTTTTCCTGAAGCACAAGTCCGCCGTTTATATATAGGTTGTCGAAGTTGATGTTGCGCGTAAGGCCCTTTATTGTGTTGCCTTCTGCCACTCCGTTGAACTTGCAGTCCTTCACATTGATGTCGTAAACGTTGACGCACGTGTCCAGCGCGATTATTTGCACGCCGTACTTGCTCTTTTGGCACGTCACGTTTTCAAGGTTTATGTTGCGCACCGTAGGCAGGAACCCGCGGCAGCAAATCTCGTTGTGCTCATAGTCGAGGTTGATTTTGAGCACCGACTCGCCGCATTGCCCCACGGTGATGTTGCGTGCATAGATGTTCTCCACTATGCCTCCGCGGCACGTGTTGGTCTTGATGCGTATCACGCGGTCGAGGTTCGGGCTGTCCATTATGTTGTTTTCGGCAAACACGTTGCGGCATCCGCCGGATATCTCGCTGCCTATCACCACGCCGCCGTGGCCGTTTTGCATCTCGCAGTTGCGCACAATGATGTTCTGGCTCGGGCGGTTCCACAGGCGCCCGTCGTTGTTTCGGCCGCTCTTGATGGCTATGCAGTCGTCGCCGGTGTTGAAGAAGCAGTTTTCTATCAGCACGCCGTCGCACGACTCGGGGTCGCATCCGTCGCCGTTGGGGCCATCGTTGTTGATGTGCACGCCGCGTACGGTGATGTTTTTCGACAGCAACGGGTGAATCACCCAGAACGGAGAGCGCAGCAGAGTGACGTTTTCTATGAGTATGCCGTCGCACTGGTTGAAGTTTATCAGCTGCGGGCGCAGGCCGTCTTCAGGCCCGAAGCGGCGCTCGTTCATGTCGACACCGTCTTCCGCCATCTTCAGCAACCGGGCGCGGCTGCCGTTGCGCTGGCTTATCACACCTTCCTTCCAGCCGTAGTGGGTAGCACCGCACCACTTCCACCACGTCTCGTTTGTGCCGCCGCCGTCGATGGTTCCTTCGCCGGTGATGGCCACGTCGGTAGCCTTGTATGCGTAGATGCAGGGTGAAAGGTTCCAGCAGTCAAGGCCTTCCCAGCGCGTGGGCACGATGGGATAAAGCTCCGGTTGGAATGCGAACAGGAGCGTGGCGCCTTTTTCTACGACGAGGTTGACATGGCTTTTCATGGTGATGGCGCCTGTGTTGTATGTGCCTGCAGGTACTACAACCCTGCCACCGCCAGCTTTCGAGCATTCGGCTATGGCCTTGTTTATGGCCTTTTGGTTGGATGCTGCCGATGCTTCGGGGCTGGCGCCGTACTTTGTTATCAGGAAATCACGGTCGGCAAACTTCGGTTGCCTGATGCTTTGTTCTATCTGCTTATACTGCGTGTCCCATCCGTCGGCCATAAGGGCTGCGGGGAATAGCAGGCAGAGGAGCAATAAATGTAAGTATTTCATAAATCGTTTTTATATAGTTTCTGAAATGTTATGGCTTCTAAAAACAGACCATATCTTCACAGACGTGGTCTGTTACATTACTACTAAACAATGAGGGAATGCTATTATTAACCCTTTATCACTAACGTCTTTAATTTATTATATAGATTTCTATGGTAAAATAGGTTGGTACTTTAGTTTTGGTTATGTTCCTGATGCAAAGGTACAAAATATTTTTTATGGCGGCGGATAAATTGAAATGTTTTGTTAGGACATTTTAATAAAAACGGGGGAATATTGTTTCTGCAGATGTGTTTGATGGTGGAAAATCCGTTAAAATACGATTTTCCACCATAAATATGGCTGTATTTTCGATTTTTTGAGGCTCAGAAAGGCCGTTTGGTGGTGATTGACGGCCGTGTGGCTGACGTTGTGCGGCTGTGTTGATTTTGCCAATGTCCAACCCCGTGCAGTCGTTATGGCGTCTTGTGCCGGTTGCGGTTTGCGCTTCATGCAGCCACGGCGCCAGCCTCGCCCCGCCGCATTCCATGCTTCGGCTTGGCCTTGGCTCGGCCCGATGCGCCTTCGGCTGTGGCGGTGGAATAAATGTCCGCTAATATGATTAAGCCGGTTCTGGCCGAGGTGGGCGGCCGGGGCCTGCTACGCCCTATGGCATCTTTCATAATGCGCTCATTGTCAGCCATATGCCAAACAGGCCATACGGCACTGCCGAACGGCCCGTTTTGTGTTGCGAAAACGCCCGTTTTGCAGTGCCGTATGGCCCGTTTGGCATTCCCGCCGGTGCGGCGCACTGTGGGTGGCGGGCATTTTTTGCGCATCGATTGCCGTTGCGTGCCACTTCTGCCGGTGCAGGTGCCACGCTCGCCACGGTGCTCACCGCCAGAGGGCGGCGAACAGTTTGTCGAGCGCCTCGTCGGCATTGGCGCTGTCGTTGAGCAGGCTTACAAACTTGCTGCCTATGATGGCCCCGGCCGAATAGGCCTGTGCGCTTTCGAGTGTCTGGCGGTTCGACACACCGAAGCCAATCATCCTCGGGTTGTGCAGATGCATGTCGTCTATGCGGCGGAAGTATTCCAGCCGCTTGTCGTCGAACAGTTGTTGCGCCCCTGTGGTGGCCGCCGACGACACCATGTATATGAATCCGTCGGTGTGGTCGTCGATGAAGCGTATGCGTTCGTCGCTTGTCTCGGGCGTGATGAGCATTATTATCCTTATGTTGTGCCTGTCGGCCACAGGCTTCACCGTCTCCATGTAGTCTTTGAACGGCAGATCGGGTATGATGGCGCCGTCCACCCCGCATTCAGCGCAGCTCTCGCAGAACCTCCCGATGCCGTATTGCAATATCGGGTTGAGGTAGCCCATGAGAATCACCGGCATGGTTATCTCGTCTTTGACGGCCTTGAGTTGCCCGAAGAGCTTGGCCAGCGTCATGCCGTTGCGCAGCGCTTTCGTGGCGGCGTCTTGTATTGCAGGCCCGTCGGCCATGGGGTCGCTGAACGGTATTCCGATTTCCACCATGTCGATGCCATGGCGTTGCATTGCCCTGAGAGTGTCGGCCGTATTGTCTGGCGCAGGGCATCCGGCGCAGAAGTAGAGTGAGAGCAGTTTCCTGTTTCCGGCCTTGCTGAATAGTTCGTTGATTCTGTTCATGTCTTGTTTTGTTTTAGTCTTTGTGTCTGTGTTGTCGTTTTGGCGCTGCGCAGCCTGCCTATGAACCGCCCTATCAGTGCGGCGTCTTTCACGGCGGGGGCCGTCTCGAAGCGCGAATTGATGTCAATGCCGGCCATCATCGGGTGGCACAAGCCGGCTATGCGGTCGGCGTCGTCGGGCCCTATGCCGCCGCTGAGCAGGAATGGCAGGCTGCCGTCGTAGCTGTCCAGGGCCGTCCAGTCAAACTGCCTGCCGCTTCCGCCTGCCGTCGGGCACTTGGTGTCGAAGAGCATGAAGTCGGCACAGTCGGCATAGGCGGCCCATCCCTGCAGGTCGGAGGCGCTTGCCACGTGCAACGCCTTTATGAGCCTGACCCCATGGAGCGACCCGGCGCGGAGCGAGCACCGCAGGCTTTGCATGGCGGCCGGGCTTTCGTTGCCGTGCAACTGTATCAGGTCGAGCCCATGGCGGGCGGCCTGCATTGATATGTAATCGTTGTCGGCGTCGACGAAGACGCCCACTTTCATTATGCCCGGCGGCACGTCTATCGCTACGGCGGCGCCGGGGTGAGCATCCGTAGCGGTGTCCGGCCGGCCCACAAAGCGCGGAGACGAGGGGTGGAAAATAAGCCCGATCCAGTCGGCTCCCGCTGCCGCCACCTCGCTGATGTTGTGCGGATTCCTCATGCCGCAAACCTTTACTGTCAGCTGCATGTGCCTGCCTGTTTTTTCATACGGTTTATCATGTCGCTCAGTTCCTTGCCCGGCGATTCGGCTTTCATCAGGCTTTCGCCTATCAGGAAGCCGCTGAAGCCTGCCTGCCGGAGCACGGCCACAGTGTCGGCACTGCCTATTCCGCTCTCGCTCACCTTGACGGCATCGCCCGGAAGGAGCGGTGCCAGGGCGAGCGAGGTAGCCACGTCGGTGTTGAACGTGCCGAGGTTGCGGTTGTTGATGCCGCACAGGTCGGGCCCAAGGGCGGCATATTCCAGTTCGGCCTCGCTGTGCATCTCGAGCAACACCTCGAGTCCGATGTCGTGGGCCGTGCGCATCAGTCCGGCGCATTGCGCCATGTCGAGGCATGCCGCAATGAGCAGTACGGCCGAAGCGCCGCAGAGCCGTGCCCTGAAGAGCTGGCTTTCGTCGACCACGAAGTTCTTGTAGAGAATGGGCACCGTCACCCCCGAGCGCCTTGCCATGGACACATACTCGTCGCGTCCGCCAAAGAAGCGCTCGTCGGTGAGTATGCTTATGGCGGCGGCACCGGCGTTTTGGTAGGCCAGTGGTATGGTGCTGGCCGAGCCATCGGCCTTAATCCATCCCTTAGAAGGCGACTTGCGCTTGAACTCTGCTATAATGCCAGTGCCTGACTCTGCCACGGCCCGTGCCAGCGACGGAGGGGTGTCGCGGCATTGCCTGTCGACCATGGCGCGCAGTTCGCGCCCGTCGAAGAGCCTTCCAAGGTGCTCGTTTTCGCGGCGTTTCCAATCCACTATCTCGTTGAGAATGTCTTTCATGCTTGCGTTATGAGTTAAGTTCGACAAATCTTCTGAATGTTTTCAGGGCCCGTCCGCTGTCCAACGACTCGCGGGCTATGGCGATGCATTCGTCGATGCCCTTGCTTCCGCGCTCCAGCACCTGTATGCCGAAGGCTGCGTTGGCCACAACAATCTCTTTCTGTGCTGGCAGCGAGGTGTTGTTGAGCACGCTGTCGAATATCTGGGCGGCCTCTTCCTCGGTGGCGCCGGCCACGAGTTCTTCGGGCCTGGCGTGGTGGAGGCCGATGTCTTCGGGTGAGAACACGCGCTCATAGCTGTTGGTGGCCACCTTGAAATCAGACGTAAGGGATATCTCATCGTACCCGTCGGTGCTGTTGACGATGGCGTAGTCGATGCCAATCTTGCGGTATACATTATTATATAGGCGCATCTGGTCGAGTGTGGCCACGCCGAGCAGCTGGCATTGCGGCTTGGCCGGGTTGACGATGGGGCCGAGCAGGTTGAAGCAAGTGGGGAAGCTGAGCGACTTGCGTATGGGCCCCACAAACTTCATTGCGCGTGCAAAGAGCTGTGCGTGCAGGTAAACAATGCCGCACTCACTCAGGCTTCGGTTCAGCTTGCCGATGTCGTCGGTGAACTTTATCCCGTGGCGTGCCATCACGTTTGATGCCCCGCTCGTGCTTGTTGCCGAGTAGTTGCCGTGTTTGGCCACCTTGTAGCCGGCCCCGGCAATGACGAAGCACGCCGTGGTTGATATGTTGAAAGTGTTCTTGCGGTCGCCGCCTGTGCCCACAACGTCGACGTATCGCTCGCAGTCGAGTGGCACGGGGACGCCCGTTTCCAGTATTCCGTCGCGGAAGCCCAGCAGTTCGTCGACGGTCACCCCGCGCATCTGCAGTCCGGTGAGCAGCGCCGTTATCTGCTCGGGCGGATATTCGGAGCGGGTGATGCCTATCAGTATGTCCTTGGTTTCTTCCCGGGTCAGTTCCTCGTGGTTGAGCATCCGCTCGAGCGTTTTGTTCATGTCTTGTTTCATTGTCGTTGTCTTTGATGTAAGCCTTGTGTCGGTTGAGGTCGATGCCGCCAGTTGGTTGCGGGGCGGCATGGCCGGTGTTGTTTGTCTGTTTTTGTTACCATAGTCCTCAAGTCGGTGCCTGTTGTGCAACATTTTGCCCTTCAGGACGTTGCGTCGCGTGCGGTTTGCCGTTGCCAAACGGGTTCTTTGGCAGTGCGGTAAGTGCCGTTTTGCATTGCCAAACGGGGCGTTTTGCAATGTGGCCTCGCCCTTGCGGCAGCATGGACAGTGGTGTTGTAATGTTATTTCCTGCTGTCGGCGCTACCTCACGCCGGGTCGGCCGGCGAGCCAGTTGGCCATGATGGTGCGTCCTTGTGGCGTGAGCACGCTTTCGGGATGGAACTGGATGCCGTGTATGTCGTAGCTTCTGTGCTTCAGGCCCATTATCAGTCCGTCGTCGCTCTCGGCCGTCACTTCGAGGCATTCGGGCAGTCCCTCGCGGCTAACCACCCACGAGTGGTATCGCCCCATGGTGATGCGGTGCGGCAGCGAGCCGAAGATGTAGTCGTTGCCCAGTTGCGTTCCTTCTGTGGCCACGCCGTGGAACACCTCGCTGAGGTTGGTAAGGCGGGCCCCGAAGGCCTCGCCTATGGCCTGGTGGCCAAGGCAAACGCCCAGCATGGGCTTGCGCCCGGCATACGCCTTGATTGTTTCGGGCATGAGGCCAGCCTCCGACGGTATGCCCGGCCCGGGGCTGAATATCAGCTTGTCGAACGGTTCGAGCTGCCCGATGGCATAGCGGTCGTTGCGCATTACCGTCACTTCGGCCCCCAGTTCGTTTACCAGGTGCCTGAGGTTGTAGGTAAACGAGTCGTAGTTGTCAATGATAGCTATTTTCATTTCTTTATGTTTCTGAATGTCGTTACATCTGTTCGGCCATGCTGATGGCCTTGCGCAGTGCCCCGAGCTTGTTGTTCACTTCCTGCAACTCGCCCTCAACGCTGCTGCGGGCCACTATGCCTCCGCCGGCCTGGAACCACAGCTCGCCGTTGCGGGCCACGAAGGTGCGTATGGTGATGGCCTGGTTCAAATTGCCGTTGAGGCCTATATAGCCTATGCACCCGCCGTAGGCGCCGCGGCAGTGGGGCTCGTATTGGCTTATCAGCTGCATGGCCCTGACCTTTGGGGCGCCCGAGAGCGTGCCTGCGGGGAAGGTGTCGACGAAGGCCTTTAGCGGGTCGGCGCCCTCGTCGAGCGTTCCGCTGACCCTTGATACGAGATGGAACACGTGCGAGTATGTCTGCAAGTCTTTGTAGAAGTCGACTCCCACGTCGTGGCAGTTGCGGCTAAGGTCGTTGCGCGCAAGGTCGACCAGCATCACGTGCTCGGCGTTTTCCTTCGGGTCGGAGCGCAGTTGTTCGGCCTTGAGCCTGTCGGAGGCGTCGTCGCCCGTGCGCCTTGCTGTTCCGGCAATGGGGTCGATGAATGCCTTGCGGCCCTCGATGCGGCAGTGGGTTTCGGGCGAAGAGCCGAACAGCCTGAATCCTCCGAAGTCGAAATAAAACAGGTATGGCGACGGGTTGACGGAGCGCAGGGCCCTGTAGAGCGTGAAGTCGTCGCCTTCGTAAGGCTGGGCAAAGCGCCTTGACAGCACTATCTGGAACACGTCGCCCCTCATGCAGTGGGCTATTCCGCGCCTTATGTTCTCCCTGTGCTCGTCGTCGGTGAGCGTTGGCACGGCCTCGCCCGTGGTGCGGAATCCGTAGGTGCCGGCGCAGTCTTTGTTCATTCGCTTGAGCACGCGGTCTATGTCGGCCTCGTTGCCGAGCGTCACCACGGTCATGGTGTTGTCGAAATGGTCGAAGGCCACAACCACCTTATATAATATGTACATCAGGTCGGGGGCGTCGTTGCGTTTCTGTGTCACGTCTTTGACGTCGATGCCTTCGGTGTATCTCACCGCGTTGAACGAGGTGTAGCCGTAGAGTCCGCACAGTTCGGAGCCTTCGCCCTCAACCCTGAAGCTGTCTACAAACTCGCGCATGGCCTGTTCGATACCGTAGCCCGGGCCCATGGGTGCCTCTTTGCGTCCGCCGTCGGGGTAGGCCATGGTGCACATGCCGTGGCCTATTGATATGCTTGCCATTGGCTCGACACCTATGAACGAGCGGCTCGTGGCCCTGTCGTGGTAGTCGGAGCATTCCATCAGGGCGCTCATGGGCTGCATGTCGCGCAGCCGCAGGTAGGCTCCCACAGGGGTGTGCAGGTCGGCGAGCACTGTTTTTGCTATTGTCTTATATTTGTATGTCATGTCTTGTGTTGGTTTGCATTGTTGGTTTGGCCACTCCGGTTGTGGCCCATGTCTGTGTGCCGTGGCCGCTGGCCGCCTCCGGCCGTGGCTCAGAACGTGCCGTATTCGCCGGCCATGGCTTTGTTGGCCAGGTAAGTCTCCACGTCTTTGTCGCCCCTGCCGCTTACCGTGAGCACCACCACATCGTTGCTGTTGAAGTGCATCTTGCCAAGTGCGGCTATGGCATGGGCGCTTTCCAGGGCGGGTATTATCCCTTCGGTGCGCGTCAGCTCGAATGCTGCGCGAATGGCTTCGTCGTCGTTGATGGCGTAAACCGTGGCCCGCTTCTTTACGGCCATGTTGGCGTGCATGGGCCCGATGCCCGGGTAGTCGAGCCCTGCCGATATTGATTCTGCCTCCATTATCTGGCCGTCGGGGGTCTGCATGACAAGCGTCCTCGACCCGTGCAGTATGCCGACAGAGCCTGCGTGTATCGTGGCGGCGGTGTGGCTGGTGTCGGCTCCCTGCCCGCCGGCTTCTGCCAACACAATCTTCACGCGCTCATCGTCGATGTAGTGGTATATTGTTCCGGCAGCGTTCGACCCTCCGCCGATGCAGGCTATGAGGTAGTCGGGATAGTCGCGCCCTGTCTTTCTTGCCAACTGCTCCTTTATTTCCTTCGATATGATGCTCTGGAGTCGCGCCACTATGTCGGGATAAGGGTGGGGGCCGACGGTCGAACCGATGATGTAGAACGTGTCATGCGGGTGGCAGCACCAGTCGCGTATGGCCTCGTTGGTGGCGTCTTTGAGCGTGTGGTTGCCCGTAAACACGGGGCGCACCTCGGCGCCGAGCATCTTCATGCGCTCCACGTTGACGTGTTGGCGCTCAACGTCGAGCGCCCCCTGGTATACCACACAGGGCATGTCCATCAGTGCGCACACCGTTGCCACGGCCACACCGTGCTGCCCTGCGCCTGTCTCGGCTATGATTCGCTTCTTCCCCATCTTCTTCGCAAGGAGTATTTGGCCCACGGTATTGTTTATCTTGTGGGCCCCGGTGTGGTTCAGGTCTTCGCGCTTCAGGTATAGCTCGCATCCGTAGCGCTCGCTCATGCGGGCCGCGCGGTACAGTGGCGAGGGCCTTCCCACATAGTCGTTGAGCAGCTCCATGTACTCTTGTTTGAACTCTTCCGACTCCATGATTCCAAGGTATTGCTCTTTAAGGGCTTCTACAGTGGAGTATAGAATCTCGGGAACATAGGCCCCGCCAAACTCTCCGTAATATCCGTTCTGGTCAACTAAATACGACTGTTTCATATCTTTAGTGTTGTTGGTTTGCAAATTAAAAAGGCTCGCCGCGGTTGCGACGAGCCTTTGTGTTTATATCTTTGGATACTATGCACAGCTCCGTTACCCGCGATTATCTGAATCTCGAGTTGCGCCACCACCATGCATTGATCATCTGTATCATATCGTTTGTATTTTATTGGTTTACGTTTGCAAAGATAATGCTTTTCTTTTAATCTGCAAATCTTTTGCTTGTTATTTTCTCAAAATGAAATATTTTACCGTAAAATGTGCGCTTTCTGTCATGCGTAGGCGCGTTCATAATTATATGGGAAAAACGTGGTCACACACCGAAGCAGTATAGAGTGCAATGGTCGTTTATTATGTTGACCGTATTGAGAAGTATACAGTATTCGCCCGATTCGGTCAAGTCGACGGTAATCAAGAATGATGACTTACCGTATTTCTGGGCGGAAAAGGGCACTTCCTGGTATTCAGTGAGGCAGTAAGGCCCAGTTCTTGCAACGTCCTTGTTCTTTTTCAAAGATAGCTTTCTTGTCTTTTGGACTGAGAATTTGGCCAAAAATATAATGTCATGAGGGTCTGCTTTCTGGTCAGGAACACGTACGATGATTTTCTGTTCGCCCAGTTTCGCCCTTAGGTTTGAGTATTTTTTGTCAACGTAAACCTTTAGTTTTGGAATGTCAGAATAGTCGCTCGCCTGCGTAATCAGCGCAGAGACAGTTTCTTGATCGTTGCTGTAGGATGTGTTGTCTTTGCTTTTTGTCTTTGCAAAAACCAGTTTTTTAGACTTTAATGATTGGTTCTTGCTTTTGTTGATTCCAACCGTTTTTTCGAGTTGTACGTATTCTTTGTTGTCGAAATTGCACATGTATGCTTCGCCGATATGCCTTGGTTCGGGTATTGGCAAATCCATTTCTGCAATGTCAATCCGCCCGAGTATGGAATGGTTGACGTAAGCAACATCGCTTTTCTTGATGTCGAACTCTGTGCCGGCACGCAGGTAGACAATGACGTCGCCGCGCATGCTGAGTATTGAGTCGACCTCGAATCCGTCTTTGTCGATGGGTTTTATGAGGTTTTTGCCGTTTTGGGCTGATGTGCAAACAGATATTACTATTGCAACAAACAGTAAATAAGCCTTTTTCATTTGCTTGAGTTTTGGTGTCTGTTAGATTGGTGTTTATTGTGCGGCCACTTGGTATTGCAGCACTTTCTTCAGTCCGGGCATGCTCATGTAGCGCGACTTCACCCCGCTGATGTATACCAGTCGGTTCCACAGCTGCGGGTTGTCTACAAGGTTGAGCGCCGCCCTCACGTCCTTGTATTCGGTGAGGCACACCGGGAAGAGATGCTCGTCGGTCAGGTACTTGAAGTCGTCGAGGTCGGCGGGCTCGTCGGCCAGAATGATGGCAGTGCTGCCTTCAAACGGCTCTGTGAAGTCGGCGTTACTCATGCTCCGTGTGCATGACGCCACGATATAGCCCCTGACGCAGATGACCTCGCCCACTGTGGCCTCCTGTGCCTCGGCCACGGTCATGTAGTCTATCTGTGCCGTGTCTTTGTTTATTACCCCCTTGTCGGGCCTCGGCTGCTCTTCGTCGGGCTTGGAGCCTTCGTCGAACACATCCTTTTCGCATGCCGCGGTTAGCGAGACGCATGCCATGGCAACAGCCATCATAGTGATTTTTAAGTTAGTTTTAACCATGCTGCAAGTTCTTTGGTTGTCGTTGTTGTTGTAGTCCGGGGCATGTCATCTGTTGCGACGGTAGTCCCATTCGTCGTCTCCCTCGTCGAAATGGTCCTCGCCGTCGTCGTATCCACGGTTTGCAGGCCCGTCGGTGTGGACGTAGCCGTGGCGTTCCATTCCACTGCCTGTGGGTTGGCTGCCCCCGTCGTGGCTGCCTTGCCCCCGCCTTGCCGGCGGGTTGGCCGGCCTGTTGCTGCCCTCCGGCCTGCTGCCGGTGGTGTCGTATGTTCGTCCGTCGTTCCATTCGTCGGCTGTGAGCGTCGACATTATTTTGCCGTCGGGCGACACAAGGAATATGAAGTCGTCGTTGTGACGCCTTGCCTGCACGGCGTATAGCAGTCCGCCGGGCGAGTCTACCACCTTGTTGTCGTTGTCGTCAATGTCTTCGTAGGCCAATCCTTCTTGCCCGATGGCTTCGATTACGCGTTCCGGCAGCCTTTCGCGCCTTGTTTCCCACAGCGTGCGCACCCAACGGCTGCTGCCGTCGAAGAGCGCAACCTTCTCCGTGCCATCGTGCACAATCTTCACTTCAAGGTAGCCGTTGTCATAGTCGTGGTCGAGTATGCGGCATCCGTCATAGCGCTGCCTTATCAATTCGTCGGTTCCTTCTGCTTGCCTTGCTTCTCGGTTAATGCTTGTTTCAGGTTTGTTGTTGTCTTTTGTGCCAGTCGTGTTTGTGCACGACATCGTTGCAAAGAGCGACATGACCATTGCTGCTGTCAGTAATGTCTTGTTGGCATTCATGGGCATTTGCATTTTAAATATATTGCCACAAATATACAGAAAAAATGGCATTATGCAAAGATGTTATTCATTTTTTGCTTTAAAAATTTGCAGTTTAGTTGGAAAATGCTTATATTTGCCATCGGTAAGTTCTATCAGCCATTGTTGATGACCTTATCTATAAGCATCCAGGTTGGCGCGTCCTGCGCCAACCTTTTGTTTTCCCTGCGTATAGGTTGCGCTTCCGTTGGCGTTCGGTGGGGTGGTAATGGCGGTTGGCAGAGTGCAAATTTTGTTGACAAACAGTTGCTTGAGAATGGCTGTGGCGGCGCGTCGGTAGGTCTCGGCGGCAAATTCTGCAATCTCAGGGGTGTTGGGCTAAAGTGTTGACTTGATGGCTGTTGTGGCTGGTGGGGCGGGGGTTGCGCTCCCTCTGGCGCCCAGCGGTGTTGTCAAACAGCCCGTTTTAGAAGCCCGAACGGGCCGTTCCAGCCTTCCAAACATGCCATCTTGCAGTCTGCAATGGCGTTCTGCTGGGTGCTTCAAGCCTGGTTTTTCGGCAAAATGGGGCCCGATGGCGGCCGGCGTGCGGCCTTGACAGGGATGTTAGTCTGGCTTTTTGGCAAAATGGCCCCGGCCAACAGGCTGTTTGATATGGTGCAGACGGGGCTGGTTTTTGCTAAAAATGTTGACATGGGGATTGCTTGCCACTGTCCGTGGCAGGCATTTGGAAAGACAAAAGTTGCCCGGCCTCACGGTCGGACAACTTTCAAACTAACTTATATAATAATGCACATAATTTTATCTGAACACAGATGGCGCCAACAACGCCAGTGGCTTTGCACTTCGTCAGGAGGGCATGATGGGGCGCCTTGACGCCTTTGTCGGGGTATTAAGTTGTGCTGATGCCTCATGATCCTTGCTCCGAGGAACTTTGGCCCATTGCCGCCTTTGCGGCTGTTGTGGCAGGTCTTCTGACTTCGTTCCACCCCGGGCGCCTTCCCGCCCGGCCTGTTTGTGGCCTGAGCAGTGGACTGAAATGCCCGTGGGTAATAAAGGAACTTACAGCTGCGGGACAGTTGGGGATTTGCACCTCCATTCCCTTTTAATCGCAGTTGCGCGAACCTCAACGCGTGCAAAGTTACAGATAAATAATGTATCAAGGTGGTTAAATGCTGTGAATTTGTGGTTGTGTTAACCCAAATTAACATGGCGAGGGCTCTCGCCACGTGCTTCTGTTGCCATGGTGGCGGCAATGTGAAGCGCCATGAGAGAGCCCTCGCCCTTATGGTTGTTGTTGTTTAGCCCTGCCCCCTGCGGGCGGCAGGGGCCTGTGGCGGTCATTGCTGGTTGATGTCCCAACCTATTGCGCTGGCGCCCAGCACTGCCGCCGATGCACCGTCGAGGCTGCTCACCAGGAACTTGGCCTTGCCTTGGAATATGGGCAGCACGCTTTCGTCGTAGGCGCGCCGTATGGGGTCCATTATCAGCTCGCCGGCCTTGACCAGCCCCCCGAAGAACACGAAGGCCTCGGGACTGCTGAATGTGGCGAAGTCGGCGCAGGCCTGGCCCAGCATCTTGCCCGTAAACTCGAATATGTCTTTGGCCATCTTGTCGCCCTTGCCTGCGGCTATGCTGATGTCGAGCGACGTTATGTCTTCGGCATTCATCTCCCTCAGTATCGAAGGCTCGTTGGTGTTGGCCAGCATTTCGCGTGCCGTGCGGGCCACACCGGTGGCCGAGCAGTATGCCTCGAGGCAACCGTGGCGCCCGCATCCGCACAGCCTGCCGCCCTCGCGCACCATTATCACGTGGCCCAGCTCGCCGGCGAAGCCGTCGCTGCCGTACACCAGCTGCCCGTTGACCACGATGCCTGAGCCCACGCCCGTGCCCAGAGTGAGCATGATAAAGTTCTTCATGCCCTTTGCCACGCCGTAGGTCATCTCTCCGAGCGCCGCGGCGTTGGCGTCGTTAGTGAGCGCGACGGGTATGCCTATGGCCTGGGCGAACATGTCGGCCAGCGGAACCACGCCCTTGCCCCACGAGATGTTGGGGGCGCGCTCTATCGTCCCGCTGTAGAAATTGCCGTTAGGAGCGCCAATGCCCATGCCCTTGATCTTGCTTATGCCGCCCACCTGCTCGATTATTATCTGCAGTGAGTCGGTGGCACTCTTCACAAAATCCTCTGCACTTTTGTAGACCTGGGTCTTTATAGCCGTTGTGGCTTTTATGTAACCGTGACTGTCTACAATGCCGAACACAGCATTGGTGCCTCCCAGGTCGAGGCCTATGACGTACGGTTTGATGCTTTGTTGTATGTCCATATTCATATTATGGTTTTTATTTATGGGTGTTGTTAGTTGCGAAGACAAAGTTATGCAAAAACCATGACAGGGCAAACATTTAGCCTGAAAAACTTGCTCATTTCGTTTATTTTTAGCAATTTTGCATTCGTTATGCCGTTTCCTATACATATAGACATATTGAATTTCATCTTCAAGGGAATCCTTATAGGGATGATTGCGTCGGCGCCGATGGGGCCGGTGGGGGTGCTCTGTGTGCAGCGCACGCTCAACAAAGGCCGTTGGTATGGCTTCGTCACAGGAGTGGGTGCAGCCTTGAGCGACATCATCTACGCCGGGATAACGGGGCTGGGCATGAGCCTGGTGATGGATTTCGTCAACGACCCGGAGAACAAGCTGTACTTGCAGATAGTGGGCAGCGTGCTCCTCTTTGCCTTCGGGGTGTACACCTACCGTACCGACCCGACGCGCAACATGCACCATTCGGGCACCAAGAAAGGCTCGCTGCTACACAACGGCATAACGGCTTTTCTCGTGACGTTCTCCAACCCGCTCATCATCTTCCTCTTCCTGGCCTGTTACGCACAGTTCGCCTTTGTGTTGCCAGACCATCCTTTCGAGATGTGCGTGGGCTTCCTGAGCATATTCGGCGGTGCCATGCTGTGGTGGTTTGGCCTGACTTGGCTCATCGACAAGATACGGGGGAAGTTCGACGACAACGGCATCAAGCTGATTAATCAGGTCATCGGGGCCGTGGTGATGATTTGTTCGGTCATCATGGTGTTCGGGACAGTGACCAACATATACAGGTTTTTCTGACGAATCATGTTCATAGCACAGCAATTAAGGAAAAAGAACATAGCCGAGTATCTGCTCTACATGTGGCAGATAGAAGATACGATAAGGGCATTCGGATGCTCGCTCTCAAGGATAAGGCGCGAGTATATCGACCGTTTCGACTATACCGACGAGCAGAAGGAGGAAGAGGCCGACTGGTTTGGCAACCTCATAAGGATGATGAACCAGGAAGGATGCCGCGAGAAAGGGCACTTGCAGATAAACAAGGTGACCATGCAACAGCTGGCCGAACTGCATGCCCAGCTGCTGCAGAGCCCTAGATACCCTTTCTACAACAGCGAGTATTACAAGGTATTGCCGTTCATAGTCGAGTTGCGCAACCGCGGGGCGAGCAAAGACGAGAATGAGGTTGAGACGTGCTTCAACTCTCTTTACGGCGTCATGATGCTCCGGCTGGCCAAGAAGCCGATAAGCCCCGACACGGAGCACGCCGTGAAAGAGATATCGACGCTTGTCGGGATGCTCAACGACTATTACCTGAAAGACCGCGAGGAACCGCTCGAGTTCTGACCGACACGCAACGCAATGGTTATTGTTACACGATATAAGACATAGAGACGGATGAACATACTTGTCACAGGCTGCAACGGGCAGCTGGGAAATGAGATGCAACTGTTGGAAAAAGACAATGGGCAACATGTCTTTTTCAATACCGACGTGAGCCAGCTCGACATCACCGACCAGGCCGCTGTCGACCGCTTCGTGGCCGACCATGAGATTGACTGCATAGTTAACTGCGCGGCTTACACAGCCGTCGACCGTGCCGAAAGCGACCGCGAGCTATGTACCACGCTCAACACGGTGGCCCCGGCCTACCTCGCCGCTGCTGTAGAGAGGCGGGGCGGGGCGATGATACAGGTGTCGACAGACTATGTTTTCGACGGAAAGGCACACACGCCGTACGTCGAAACCGACACGCCTTCGCCCGACAGTGTGTACGGAAGCACCAAGCTGGCCGGCGAACTGGCCGTGGTCAAGTTCTGCCGGCGCACGATGATTGTGCGCACGGCATGGCTTTATTCGTCATTTGGCAACAATTTCGTAAAGACGATGATGCGCCTCGGCCGCGAGAAAAAGGAGCTTGGGGTGGTCTTCGACCAGATTGGCACGCCCACGTATGCACGCGACCTGGCCGTGGCGATAATGGCTGCGGTGAACAAGGGCATCGTGCCCGGAGTCTACCATTTCTCGAACGAGGGCGTGTGCAGCTGGTATGACTTCGCCAAAGCCGTTCACCGCATGGCCGGGATTGGCACGTGCCACGTGCGCCCGTTGCACACGTCAGAGTATCCCACGCCGGCCAACAGGCCGCACTACAGCGTGCTCGACAAGACAAAAATCAAGGAGACGTACGGCATAGAGATTCCCCATTGGGAAGAAAGCCTCGGCGACTGCATGGCCAGGCTGATGGCTCAGTGATGGCAGATGGCGCCCCGGGCGTGGGCGCTGGCGGCCGGCAGGAGCGCCGGCGTGCGCCGAATGCGGCAAGGCTGCTGTGCCGGTGCCGCGTGCGTTGGCTGCGGCAGGGCAGGCTTGGGGCCTTTTCATGAGGCCGGCGATGTAGACATGATTTTACGAGAACATCAGATATATGAACAACGAGATAGAAAGAAGACGAACATTTGCGATAATCTCGCACCCCGATGCGGGTAAGACAACACTAACGGAGAAGTTCCTGCTCTTCGGCGGACAGATACAGGTGGCCGGTGCAGTGAAGAGCAACAAGATAAGGAAGACGGCAACTTCCGACTGGATGGACATCGAGAAGCAGCGCGGAATATCCGTGTCGACGTCGGTGATGGAGTTTGATTACGAGGGATACAAGGTGAACATACTCGACACCCCGGGCCACCAGGACTTTGCCGAAGACACATACCGCACACTGACCGCCGTCGACTCGGCCATCATTGTGGTGGACAGCGCCAAGGGAGTTGAGACTCAGACGCGCAAACTGATGAACGTTTGCCGCATGAGGAACACGCCCGTAATTATTTTCGTCAACAAGATGGACCGCGAGGGGCGCGACCCTTTCGACCTGCTCGACGAGCTTGAGCAGGAGCTCCAGATTAAGGTGAGGCCGCTGTCGTGGCCCATCAACCAAGGCGCGCGCTTCAAGGGGGTGTACAATATATATGAAGGCAAGCTCGACCTGTTTACGCCCGACAAGCAGAGGGTGACCGACAAGGTGGAGGTCGACATAGACAGCAGCGAGCTTGACGAGCGGGTGGGAGCCGACAACGCATCGAAGTTGCGCGACGACTTGGAGCTGGTCGACGGCGTTTACCCCGAGTTCAATGTCGACGACTATAGGGATGCCACGGTGGCACCCGTGTTCTTTGGCTCTGCGCTCAATAATTTCGGAGTGCAGGAACTGCTCAATTGCTTTGTCAAGATAGCCCCGAGCCCACGCCCGACAAAGGCCGAAGAACGCATGGTGAGCCCCGACGAACCCAAGTTTACGGGCTTCATATTCAAGATAACAGCCAACATCGACCCTAACCACCGCTCATGCATAGCCTTCTGCAAGGTGTGCAGCGGAAAGTTTGTGCGCAACCAGCCTTACCTGCACGTCAGGTTGGGCAAGACGGTGCGCTTCTCTTCGCCCACGCAGTTCATGGCGCAGCGCAAGAGCACCATCGACGAGGCATACCCGGGAGACATCGTAGGACTGCCCGACAACGGCATATTCAAGATTGGCGACACGCTGACCGACGGCGAGCAACTGCATTTCAGAGGCTTGCCGAGCTTCTCGCCCGAGATGTTCAAGTACATAGAGAATGCCGACCCGATGAAGTCGAAGCAGCTTCAGAAAGGCATCGACCAGCTGATGGACGAGGGTGTGGCCCAGCTTTTCGTCAACCAGTTCAACGGGCGCAAGATCATTGGCACCGTGGGGCAGCTCCAGTTTGAGGTTATACAGTATAGGCTTGAAAACGAGTACAACGCCAAGTGCCGCTGGGAGCCCGTGCATCTGTACAAGGCATGCTGGATAGAGAGCGACGATGAGGCCGAGCTTGCCAACTTCAAGAAGCGCAAGTATCAGTACATGGCCAAGGACAAGGAGGGCCGCGACGTGTTCCTTGCCGACAGCGGCTACGTGCTCAGCATGGCACAGGAAGACTTCAAGCACATCAAGTTTCACACCACCAGCGAGTTCTGACGGTCGGCTGGCAGTGGCCGGCGGTGCATAGGCTTTAGCCACGGGCCAGAAAAGGCATGCTCATGCCGGCGGCGAAAAATCTTTACGCCGTTCGGTTCGGCCGGCCACGATGGCGGACATGGTGCGCGAAACATGCCTTCCGACCGTGCAATACGGGCCGTTCGGCACTGTGGTACGGGCCGTTTTGAAAGGCGAAACGGTCCATGTCGCAACATGCTGACAGTCAGGTTGATGGCTGCTTTGATAAAAATGATGACAAAAAGAGCTGCTTGCCGGAACCCCGCAACGGGCGATGCCTGCAGCAATAAATAGTGAGTAAATAGAAAAGAGATGACAAGAGAAGAAGACATAAGGCGCGCCATTGAGACCATGAGAAATGGCGGCGTGATACTGTATCCCACCGATACCGTGTGGGGAATAGGCTGTGACGCCACCAACCCCGAGGCCGTGGCCAAGGTATACAAGATAAAGCAGCGTGACGACTCGAAGGCATTGATATGCCTCGTCGACAGCGATGCCCGCCTGCAGCGCTACGTGCGCAACGTACCCGACGTGGCATGGCAGCTCATAGACTGCGCCGAGAATCCGCTCACGGTGATACTTGACGGTGCCACCGGCCTTGCGCCAAACCTCATAGCCGATGATGGAAGCATCGCGCTGCGCATAACCAACGAGCCATTCTCAAAAGAACTGTGCTACCGTTTCCAGAAAGCCGTGGTCTCTACGTCGGCCAACATTTCCGGCCAACCGGCAGCCCAGAACTATTGCGACATCGCGCAGGAACTGCTCGATGCCGTCGACTACGTGTGCTGGAGCCGCCGCCAGGAGCACAAGCCGCACAAGCCGTCGAGCATTGTGCGCCTTAGGGTTAACGGTGAGGTCGAAATTATACGCCAATGATAGGGCTGTCGGCGCCCGCCGCGGGGCAATCGTGGTTTGAGCAGCTGCTGGACTGGCGTGAAAAGCACATCAGCGAGCGCACCTTTGTGCTCATGCTGGCCTTTGCCGTTGGCTTCTTCTGTGCCGTGGCGGCGTTTACTCTGCACTGGATCATAGCCCAGATAGCCCTGTTGCTCACAAGCTCGTTCAACGAGAAGACGGCCAACTGGCTCTACCTGGTATATCCCGTGGTGGGCATATACCTTACGGGGCTCTTCGTGAAGTATGTCGTAAAAGACAATATCAGCCACGGCATCACGCGCATACTCTATGCCATAAGCAGCAAGCGGAGCCGCCTGCGCGGCCACAACTGCTGGTCGTCGGTGCTGGCCTCGGCCATCACCATCGGCTTCGGCGGCTCAGTAGGTGCCGAGGCGCCCATCGTATTGACGGGCTCGGCCATAGGGTCAAACCTGGGCAAGCTGTTCAGGATGGACAACCGTACGCTCGTGTTGCTTGTTGGCTGCGGTGCTGCCGGTGCCATAGCCGGCATATTCAAGGCACCCATAGCGGGGCTCGTGTTCACCCTCGAGGTGCTCATGATTGACCTTACCATGGCTTCGCTCCTGCCGATACTAATATCCTGCGTTACTGCGACATGCTTTACATACATCTTCAGCGGCTCGACGTCGTTGTTCACGTTCCACCTCGATGCTGCGTGGACGGTAGAACGGGTGCCTGCCAACATCCTGCTCGGCGTCACCTGCGGCCTGCTGAGCCTGTATTTCATAAGGGCCATGACGCTGTGCGAGGACATGTT
Organism: Marseilla massiliensis; assembly: GCF_016899955.1. GTDB lineage: Bacteria > Bacteroidota > Bacteroidia > Bacteroidales > Bacteroidaceae > Prevotella > Prevotella intestinigallinarum. Next base: position 24,756 of record NZ_JACJJL010000007.1, read on the forward strand.
CTCGCGCTTCAAGGACAAGCCTTACTTCAAACTGGTAATCGGCGGGAGCATGCTCAGCATGCTCATATTCCTCTTCCCATCGCTCTACGGCGAAGGATACCATGACATCAACCAGCTGCTCAACGGCAGTACGGAGGCCGACTGGAACGGCATCATGCACAATTCGCTTTTCTCCGGCCATGGCAGCCTGCTCGTCATCTACGTCTTCTTGGTGGTCGTTACCAAGGTGTTTGCCACTTCGGCCACAAACGGAGGGGGCGGATGTGGCGGAACTTTTGCCCCGAGCCTGTTTGTGGGCTGCTTCGGCGGCTTCCTGTTTGCCAGGCTTTGGAACATGTATGAGGTGGGGGTCTATGTGCCGGAAAAGAATTTCGCCTTGCTCGGCATGGCCGGCGTGATGTCTGGCGTGATGCACGCCCCGTTAACGGGCATATTCCTCATCGCCGAGATAACGGGTGGCTACGCGCTCTTCCTGCCGCTGATGATAGTGAGCGTATGCTCTTATCTGACCATAATCATATTCGAGCCACACAGCATCTACGGCATGCGGCTGGCCAGGGAGGGCAAGCTCATCACCCACCATACCGACCATGCAGTGCTCACTCTGATGAGCCTCGACAGCGTGATCGACCGCGACTATACGCCCGTGTCGCCCGACATGGAGCTCGGCACCATTGTGCACAAGATAAGCCGGAGCCGCAACATCTTCCTGCCGGTGCTTGATGCAGCCGGCAATCTGCTCGGCGAGATATACATAACGAAGATAAGGCATGTGGTGTTCCGCATTGAATTGTACCACCATTTCACGGCAAGCCAGCTCATGACACCGCCCGCGGCTACGCTGCGCGACGACGAGCCTATGACCGAGGTCATGCAGGTTTTCGACCGCACACATGCCGACTGGTTGCCAGTGCTCGACGCCGACGGCCATCTGAAGGGCTACATCTCGAGGCAGCGCATGTATGGCATGTATCGCAAGATGGTGGCCGACATGAGTGAAGATTGACATCATAACCAAAAGACCATTATGACAAAAGACGATTTGAGGATAGTTTTCATGGGCACGCCGGAGTTTGCCGTCGCTACTCTCAGGGCCTTGGTTGAAGGCGGTTACAACGTGGTGGCGGTGGTGACCCAGCCCGACAAGCCCGTGGGACGCCACGGCAGCGTGCTTCAGCCGTCGGCTGTTAAGCAGTATGCCTGTTCGCTCGGGCTGCCTGTGTTGCAGCCGGTGAAGATGAAAGACCCTGGTTTTGTTGAGCAGCTGCGCTCTTTCCGGGCTAACCTTCAGGTGGTGGTGGCTTTCAGGATGCTGCCCGAGGTTGTGTGGGACATGCCCGAATACGGAACGTTCAACGTGCATGCAGCCCTCCTTCCGCAGTATAGAGGGGCCGCTCCGATAAACTGGGCCGTGATAAACGGTGAGACCCGTACCGGCGTGACCACGTTTTTCCTTGACCACGACATCGATACCGGCCGCGTGATTATGCGCGAGCCGTTTGACATAAAGCCGGAGTACGACGCCGGCGACGTCTACGACGGGCTCATGCACCTCGGTGCTGGCGTGTGCCTGCGTACGCTCGAGGCAATTGTGGCTGCCGGGGGTCATCCCGAGGCTTTGCCGCAAGACGGACTGCAACAGCCGGGCGAGGTGCTGCACGCGGCCCCGAAGATATTCAAGGAGACATGCCTTATTGACTGGCGAAAGACGGCTGCCGGTGTGCGCAACTTCGTGCGAGGCCTCAGTCCGCATCCCGGTGCATGGACAACACTCGTGACTGCCGACGGAAAACGCTCGGTGATGAAAGTGTATTCCACCGATGCCGAGATAGTAAAGGGGCAGGGCGAACCCGGGCAATTGTTCCGTTGCGGGCGAAAACTGGCCGTCACTACGGCCGGAGGCGAGGCTGTCGTGGTGGATCAGATGCAGGTTGCGGGTAAGAAACGCATGGCTTCGGCCGACTTCCTCAACGGAATGAAAGACATCGACGGTTGCCGGGTGGAATAAAATCTGTGTGCAGACATAATAAATCATGGCTTCTGCCGTTTGTAAAGTAAGCAAGTACAATAAGAAAGGAGCCTATGATGCATTTTACACAGGAAGGAATGAATCCCAACGAACGCACGCTGGATATCATTAAGAAGATAGCTTACACTTACAGAGTAATAAAAATGGCAGACGGGACGACTGTGTCTTTCTGCCTGAATTGAGCGATATATGGCAATGGTTTCACCATCGCTGCTTGCAGCCGACTTCTTGCGGCTCGACAGCGAGATAGAGATGATTAACCGCAGTGAGGCCGACTGGCTTCATCTCGACGTGATGGACGGCGTGTTTGTGCCCAACATTTCGTTTGGCTTTCCCGTCATCGAGGCGGTGGCAAGGGCTTGCACAAAGCCCCTCGACGTGCATTTCATGATTGTGCACCCCGAGAACTACATCCGCCAGACGGCACGCCTGGGGGCCATGATGATGAATGTCCACTATGAGGCATGCACCCATCTGCACCGCACCGTGCAGGAGATACACGATGCGGGGATGAAGGCCGGCGTCACTCTCAACCCTACGACGCCGGTGGTTATGCTTGAAGACATTATCGGGCAGCTCGACATGGTGTTGCTCATGAGCGTTAACCCGGGCTTCGGCGGGCAGGATTTCATTGAAAACACCATCGACAAGGTGGGCAGACTGCGCCGTATGATAGCCGAGAGTGGCTCTCACGCCCTCATAGAAGTTGACGGAGGGGTGCAGGCCGAGACAGCCCCGAGGCTTGTGGAAGCAGGTGTCGACGTGCTCGTCAGCGGCAGCTACGTGTTCAAGAGCCCGCATCCCGAGGAGGCAATAAGGCATTTGCGCAACCTCGGGCGTACGGTTTGAGCAACCAATCAGTTACAGTCAGCCGCAAGAACAGACGCTTGCGGCTGTTTTGTTTTAGGCCTGTAAGTGAATGGTGGTGTCATTGTTGCTGGGTCATGACTGTGGGTTTGTGTCACGGTATGTGTCCCATCCGGTTGTCGGGCATGGCCTTTGGGCTTGTTCCGTCGTAGCGGTAGGAGCCGCTTTTGCCAATTCCTTGGCAATGGCTTAGTCCCGGATGGCATGCGTGTGTTGTACTTTCGTTTGTTCGGATGGCACACGAGCCGGGGGCAAATGGTCGCTCATAGGTTTTCATGTTGTTTAATATAAAGCCTCGTTTGGCGCAAGTGCATGGATAGAGTAGTGATAACAACCGATTCTGGAGAGCGGGTCGAGGCCGTTGCCCCTGTGGTTATATCGGCCAGCAGGGCCACCGACATACCGGCATTCTATGCCGAATGGTTCTTCCGCAGGCTGGAGCGTGGCTACTGTGTGTGGGTGAATCCGTTCAGCAAACGTAAAGTGTACGTATCGTTTTTGCGGTGTAAGGTCATCGTGTTTTGGACGAAAAACCCTGCACCGATTATGCCATATCTGCACATACTCGACCGTAAACGCATCCACTATTACTTTCAGTTTACCATCAACGACTATGAGCAAGAGGGCTTGGAGCCACGAGTGCCATCGCTCGGCTGTAGGGTCGACACCGCCCGGAGGCTGGCTGCAATGATAGGCGCCGGCAGGGTGGTGTGGCGTTTCGACCCGATGCTGCTCACGCCATCGTTGACACCGCATGATTTGCTGGCCCGTGTCTGGCGGTTGGGTAACATGATGAGGGGATGCACAGAGAAGCTCGTGTTCAGCTTTGTCGACGTGGGTGCCTATCGGCGCGTTGCTTCCAATCTGCGTGCCTCGTGCAGCTTGTTTGCACAGGCGGGCGTGACGTCGGCCGAACCGTCGGCCGGGCAGCGTTTGGAGTTGGCTGTCGGTTTGGCCCGTATGTGCGACAGGTGGGCTTCTGATGGATGGAAAATTGATTTGGCTACGTGCGCCGAAGAAGATGACTTGGGGGCATACGGCATCTCTCACAACTGTTGTATCGACGGTACGCTGATAGAGCGGCTCTTCGGCAACGACCCCGAGTTGGTTTATTATCTGCATTCCGGGAAACTGCCGCTGCCCGATGCAGGCGGCCACATGTCGGTCATGCCCCTGGCAAGGCGCAGTCTAAAGGACAGGGGGCAGCGCAAGGCGTGTGGGTGCATGGTAAGCAAGGACATTGGCATGTATTCCACTTGCGGCCATCTTTGCGCTTACTGTTATGCCAACGGCAGCAGGATGACGGTCGAACGCAACATGGCTGCTCACAACCCCGGCGGTGAGAGCTTGTGTGGATGAACTTTGCGGTGTATAAGGAGTGATTCAGGCAGACTGCTTTACATAATGCTCAGGCCCCGATGCTGAGCATTATGTCGTGCTCGCGGGCCATGCGTCTCAGGTTGATTATGGCGTAGCGCATGCGGCCGAGCGACGTGTTGATGCTCACGCCGGTAATATCGGCAATCTCCTTGAACGACAAGCCTTGATAGAACCGCATGTATACCACTTCGCGCTGTGGGGCAGGCAAGGCGTTCATCATGCGGCGCACGTCGGAGTGAACCTGCTCGCTGACAATCTCGTCTTCACGGCAGATGTCCATGACAGAGGCACTTTTGAGGTTTGTCAGGTCATTGTCTTCTGCCATTTCCACTATGTGCTCATTCTTGTTCTGGCGATACCAGTCCATGATGACGTTGTGGGCAATGCGCGTAACCCAGAATGAGAACTTGCCGGAGTCGGTATACTTTCCTTCCTGCAGCTTCATTATGACCTTGACAAAAGTGTCTTGGAAAATGTCGTTGGCCGTCTCCTGGTCGCGCACTACGAACATTATATAAGTAAAGAGCTTTGTTTGATTTCGTGACAATAACTCATCAAAGGCTCTGTTATCTCCCTCAACGTACAGTAATGCCAACTCTTCGTCGGTCATACTTCCGAATTTCTTCATACTTAATTGTCTTTTGTTGATTAAGTAAATGTCTCGTCGATAGGCTTAACAGTTTTGATTAATTGTTATTGGAATGTTTATTTTATATTGCAAAAGTATATAAAATAATTCTTTCAACCAAATTATTGGCGTGGAATTTGTATGTCTTCAGTGTTTTTATTTTTAGATTTTTTCGCTTTGAAACACGCTCGCTCTTGCCTCGGGCTTGGTCGCACAAGTGTATTTTAATATATATGCCGAATGGCTGGTGCATTGTGATTGGCGCTTGACCATTGTTTGTAAACGGTTGCACGAATAGCACGCCGGAGAGCGCTATGCGAGTTTTTACGGTGCGCGCACTGCCGTCGCCGAAACTGGCACTGTGTGTTATGCCTGCCATGTTGGGCCGTTGAGTTTTCCAAAAATCGGCAGTTTAAGCCACAATGATTGCAAAGTATTGTAGTGCAAATTGTTTGTTGCCATGTTCTGAGGCTTTTTGCCATGTGTGGCAACCATGCTTTAAGCCTTGCGCAAGCAGGGCAATCGAAGGTGCACAGCAAGCCGGTAGTTGATTGAACTAAACGCGTCAAATTGTCGGCTCACTGCTTGACGGATGTCAATACATGCCGTTTTGCGTCGTAGTACGTGCCGTTTTGCACTTTGAAACGGCACGTTTTGCCGACCAAAACGGGGCTTTTTGCAAACGCTTTGTTGTTGTTTTCTAACACGCTGACAGTCAGATGGTTGGCTCACCGCAGGTTTTGTTCTTCATTCCGCGGCGATATTTTGATTTCGTTTTGATTTTATCGGCAGACATTTATTGTCGTGATTTCGACGGCTATTGTCTGTTTACAGGCATGGATGGCTGGTTCCGTTGTAAATCGGCGTGCGAAACAGAGCGAACATGCATTCAACCAAAATCGCAATTCGGTTTTTGCATCTACGCATCCACATTGCAGTGCAAACAAATTTCAGCCCTCGCCTTATGCGTAGCAGCCTGAGGCCACGCCACAGCAGGCAGCCTGCCACGGTGATGTTGCATGCGTCTGGGAATAGGGATTTTGTTTTCGATGCTAACACTATGCGGCATAATGGCAATATCTGGGCATGCCGGTTGAGACAATAGTGCTTTTTTGGAATGCAAAAAGCCCTCTCTACTGCAAAGGCGACTAAGAGAATACGGTTGTACGGCGTGTGGTTTGCTGCATGTCGTGGGTTTAATCACAATAGATAATCACCACAGTTGTGGCTGTGCTTTGGTTGCTTTTTTGGGCTTTCTGTATACTTTGTTGCTGCTGTCGGCACCTTGTGGCTGCTTTGTCTCAACCAGACCAGCTGCACTTCTGCCAAGAACGAGGGGCAATTTGAATAGAAGCTGTTCATAGCCACTTATGGCTCTAATGACCGATTGGTGTTAAATCTGGTTCTGAAATTTAGCAGTTTGATGTTTGTTTAGAAGTTAATGCCTCTACCAATCAAGCTTCTCCATCCTCGCAAGGGCATCATGCCCGTCGTTGCGTCAGGTTGTAGTCCGGCATGCCTTGGCCAACAGCGCCGGGCAATCAGCACAGCAGCATGATGAAATCTTTTTGTGGCCAAACGGCCGATTGGCATTAAAAAAACGTTTGCGGCAATGGTTCCAAATCGCTGAACCAATTGCCGCAAACATCATTCTATGCTTTGTGACGTTTTATTTGCCAAACAGCCACCACCTTTTCTTTTTCGTGCCGTTGCCTCGATCATGCATGTACGGATTGTCAAGACTCCCGTTTTCAGCCTCGGCAAGCAAGTCGTTCCATGTCTTGTTCTGCTTTATCATGCGGTAGATAGTGCCCCAGTCGGGCAGTCCTCCGAGGTTGCGGTCGTCGATGAACATGTCGGCCTTGAGCTTACGGCTGAAGTGCTGGTTGTTGCTTTCGGTCTCTTCGGGGTAGTCGCGGTTGGTTGCCCAGAACTCAACACCGCGCTCCCTGCACCATTCGATGGCGTCGTTGAGCAGCTCCCCTTCGCGCACGCTCCACAGTATCAGCCTGTGTCTGTCTTTGATAAGCATTTTGAGCGTGTCGGTGGCGAATGGAATCTCGTTGCCTATCTCCGGGTATTTGTGCTCGACGATGGTTCCGTCAAAGTCTACTGCAATCGTCATGTCGCTTTTACTTTGTTTTTATCGAGTTGTCTTCTTTGTTGCCATAGTGGCTGTTGGCGTAGTTGCCATAGGTGCCGTAGCGCCCGTAGTGACCGTAACGCCCGTATTTGCCATACTTGCCGTAGCCGTAGTAGTAGCCATACTTCTTCTTTGAGAGGTCTACTCCGTTGAGCACAATGCACATGTTAGGCAGCTTTTTCTCCTTGGAGAGCTCGTTGATTGGGCCGAAAGACGACTTTGCCGTATAGTCGGCACGGCATACGATGATTGACACATCTGCCAGCTTGCCGATTTGGAACGTGTCTGTCACGAGTCCGATAGGGGCTGTGTCGAGTATTATGTAGTCGTATTCTTTCTTCAGGTGCTCGATGATTACTCCGAGGTTCTCTCTTGCCAGCAGCTCCGTCGGGTTGGGGGGGATGGGCCCGGCCAGCATCAGGTCGAGCTTGGGGTTGACACCCGACGGCTGTATCTGGCTGGTTATGTCGGCCGGTGTTATCGTTTCTTTTGTCAGCAACGGGGTTACTCCGCGGTTTCTGTCGGAAAGGTCGAAGAGCCGTCCGAGCGCGGGCTTTCTGATGTCCAGGCCAATCAGTATTACCTTCTTGCCGAGCAGGGCAAAGCTTACTGCTATGTTTGCGGCGTTGAACGTCTTTCCCTCGCCCGATGTCGACGACGTGAACATTATCACTTTCTGGCTGTCCTTGAGCATGAACTGTATGTTCGTGCGCATAGATCGGAATATCTCGTCAATCTGGTCGTTCTTGTTCTCGTGCACAACGATACCTGCCGCGCTCTTCGCGCTTTCGCTTGCCACTGCCACATCTGCAATGACGGGAAGGCTTGTGAGCTTGACCACGTCGTCGTGGCCCTCAATCTTGTATCTCATCAGTTGCAGTATGTATAGTATGGCGAACGGTATGCCGATGCCAATCACCAGTGCAGCCAACAGTATTACGCTTCCCTTGGGGCTCACTTTGCCTCCGAACATCGGGTCGTCAATCATGGTTCCTTTGTCGGCTGTGGCGGCGAGAGATATCGAGTTCTCCTCTCGCTTTTGCAGAAGCATGAGGTACAGGCCCGACTTTACTTCCTGCTGGCGGCCAATCTGCGTCAGTATGCGCTCCTGTTCAGGGGTGCTTGCAATCCTGTTTTGGTACAGGTTGTATTGTTTCTCGATGCCTTGCAACTTGATGTCGGCGCTGCGGCGTGCTTGGAGCAGGGCCGTGCGGAGGCTTGACTGCAGTTCGTTGAGGGTGTTGGTCAGTGCCATTACCTGCGGTGCAATCTCCGATGCAGACTGCAGCAGCCTGTTCCTTTCGAGCACCGACTGGTTGAACTGTGTGATGAGTGCCGTCGACGCCGGGTCTTCAAGCCCGATGTTGGACGGTATTATTTCATATTTGTTGCTCGGGTTGTCTATGTACTCCCGGAGGTAATTGAGCAGTTCTATCTGCGACTTTGCCTCCGACAGCTTTGATGCGTACTGGCTTGACTGGGTAAGGGTCTCGGTGGCGTCGAGGCTCAGCTGCGTGAGGTTGTGCTTTCTCTTGTAGCTTTCCAGGTCGCCTTCGGTAGTTCCAAGCTCTGTGTTTATTTTCTCAAGACGCTCGTTGATAAATTGTTCCGTCTTGATGGCTATCTCGTTCTTGTCGGCGTTGGCCTGCCTGTTGTAGCATATCACCAGTTGCCTGAGGAAGTCTTCGGCCCTCCTTGCGTCTTTGTCGCTGATGCTGACAAGAGCTATCGACGTTGTCTTCGATGTGGGCTCTACGCTCATGGTTCTGATGTAGTTGGCTGCAACGGTCGACGGCGGCATTATTGTCACAATGAGGTCGTTGGTCTTCGACTCTTCAGGTATCTCGTGCAGGTTCGGTGTGAATGTGAGCAGGCCCGCATATGTCTTGACCTTGGCCGGCAGAGAATTGAAAGAGACTTCGAACGGTTTCTCGTTGTTGGTGCTCTCGTTGGTGAACACCTTTCCCTTGACATTGAACTTGCCGCCTGCCATAGACACCCTCATCTTTATATAGAGCACCTTCCTCAGTATGTCGGGGTTGTCCATACGGGTGAGGGCGGCAGTGTCCAAATCCACATTCACGGGCTGTGTCTTGTATATCAGCCTGTCCTTGATGCTGCCTTCAAGCCTGTATTCAGTGTAAAGCTTGAGGTCTTTCACTGCCTCGCGGGCCAAGATGTGGCTTTGCAGTATTTCGACCTCGTTGTCAATGCCGTTGCTGCTCGAGATGAAACCGAAGTCCTGCATGTTGGCGAGCATCTGGTTGCCACCCCTGGCTTGCTTGTTTTCGTCGTCTTTGATGAGCACTTTTGCCGACACTTGGTATACCGGGCTCTTGTACCTGAGATATGCTACGGCGACGCATAAGCACACAATGACCGACAATGCAAACCATTGCCAGTTGAGGATGAACATTGTGTATATTGCCTTGATGTCGAAAGAAGACTCCGACTCGTTGGCTGCAAGCTGCTCGGCGTTGCTGTTCGTTTCTATATTATTGTTTCCCATCAACAGTAATTAATTTGTTTTTGAATGGATTTCGTTGTTGCTATGTATGATATAATATGCGCATTGTAGATAGAGTTGGAGGTGTCTGGCTGGGTCGCTATAGCTTCAATAAGTATTGGCCGTAACTGTTCTTGGCCATAGGTTTGGCCAGTTCGTGCAACTGTTCCCTTGTTATCCATCCCTGGTTGTATGCAATCTCTTCCAGGCAGGCCACTTTTAGGCCCTGGCGTTTTTCTATTACCTCGATGAAAGTGCTGGCCTCGCTGAGGCTGTCGTGTGTGCCGGTGTCAAGCCATGCAAACCCTCTTTGCAGCGTTTGCACCTTGAGGTTCTGCTGTGCGAGGTAGGCTTGGTTTACCGAAGTGATTTCCAATTCGCCGCGTTCGCTGGGCTTTATGCTCTTGGCAATGCCCACAACGCTGTTCGGATAGAAATATAAACCGACCACGGCGTAGTTTGATTTGGGGCTCTTCGGCTTTTCTTCGATGCTCAGGCAGTTGCCATGCTTGTCGAATTCGGCTACCCCGTAACGCTCAGGGTCGTTGACGTAGTAGCCGAAGACAGTTGCTTCGTTGTGCTTCTCGGCGTTTTCTACGCTTTGCCTCAGCATGCCTGTGAATCCGCTTCCATAGAATATGTTGTCGCCAAGCACCAGGCACACTGCGTCGTCGCCTATGAATTCCTCGCCAATGAGGAACGCTTGGGCAAGTCCATCAGGCGATGGCTGTTCTGCATATTCGAACCTTACACCAATGTCTTCGCCCGTTCCAAGCAACCGCTTGAAGCCCGGCAGGTCGTATGGCGTGCTGATTACCAAGATGTCCTTAATCCCGGCGAGCATTAAAACCGAGATTGGGTAGTATATCATTGGCTTGTCGAAAATCGGAATCATCTGCTTGCTGATACCCTTGGTTATCGGGTATAGCCTGGTTCCGCTACCTCCAGCTAATACGATACCTTTCATTTTGAATAATATACTCCAGTTTATGAATTTTCTGCAAAGGTAATCTTTTTTCTCCTATTAGGAAGGATTTTGTGTTGAAAATCATTCCTTTGTCCGAGAAAATACGTAACTTTGCACTCAAAACAAATAATTGATATGTAGCAACACCCCTTTGGGGGCCGCCTTGGCATGAGGCCGCAGCGGCGTGTTCTCGGGGTGTAACAGACTGACTATTATGAATATACTATCCAAATTGTTTCGTCACAAGGATGCTGAAGAGAAGAAAGTGGGCGGCATGGAAGACTTCATGACCCTCATCCGTGTTTATTTCCAGGCGGCTATAGCTTCTGAGCTCGGCATCACCAACCTTGCCATGCTTCCCGACATGCGTGTGTTCAAGACCACGCTCCACGTGCCGACGGTCAACAACCGCCTTGGTGTGGGCGAGAAGGCCCGTTGCAAGAAAATGCTCAAAGAGATATATTCGATGGACGACGACTTCTTCAAGGAGATTGACCAGAGCGTTCGCCGCAGGTGCCGCAAGCTGCAAGACGTTCAGGTATACCTTGTACAGTTCCAGGGTTTCACCCAGGATCTCATGATGCTCATGGGCAACCTGATGAAGTTCAAGCTGCGTTTGCCCAGCGTTTTCAAGGGAGCGCTGTACAAGATGACCGAGAAAACCGTCGACAGCATATACAACAAGAACAACTTCACGGAGCCCGGTGTGATGAAGGCCGTTGTGTCTGTGCGTGAGTATTCGCACCGACTGGGCTTCTCGCAGCGCTGGGTGACAGACTTTGTCTATAACGTTGTCATGCTGGCCAAGAAAGAGCCGCAGCCCAAGGGCGATGATAAATGATTATAGATAAAAAACATTAAATAAAGCATTCCCCTGATGTGATATTGCAAACAAATTGAAGATATTTTAATACCTTTGTATTCAGAGACTTGTTGCCTATGGCTTCAGATGAACAGACTTTGGCATTATTCCAGACCCGCGTGCGGGACTTGCTCCTTCAGTTTAACAGACTGAAACAGGAGAACGACGAGCTATATGCCATGGTTGACCAGAATGAGAGGGAGATAAGCGACCTCCGTGGGAAGCTGGAGCAGAAATGCGATGAATATGAAGCATTGAAGATGATGAAGATGTTGGAGGTTTCAGACGAAGACATCGAAGTCACCAAAGGCCGTTTGTCAAGGCTCATAAGGGATGTTAACAAATGCATCACTATCTTGTCTGAACAGAAATAGATAGAGATTGATGGCAGAGCAGAACAGAGATAAACTACATATACGGTTGCACGTCTACGACGAAGAGTTGGAAGTCGTCGTCGACCGCGATGAGGAAGAGTACTATCGGGCTGCCGCTAAGCTCATTACGGACCGCTACAATGTCTATGCGCAGATGTACAAGGGCCATAAGGGCGACCATACGATAGCACTCATGACACTTATTGATATAGCGCTTCAGTACCAGAAGGAGCGCTATAAGAACGACACCGCGCCATACAATGATATTCTCACACGTCTGACTGCTGAAATCGAGGATGCACTTAGCGATAAAAGATGAGAATATTAACAACTTTATATTAAGCTTTATGATTATAGAAATAATTATCGGCGCCGCCGCATTGGTGATTGGTGGGGTTGGCGGATATCTCGTTTTCCGATATGTACTAACGGGAAAATATAATGAGATGATGGAGGCCGCAGAGAAGGAGGCCAATGTTATGAAAGAGAAAAAGCTGCTTGAGGTCAAGGAGAAGTTCCTTAACAAGAAGAGCGAGCTGGAGAAGGAGGTGCAGGTGCGCAACATGCACATACAGCAAAGCGAGAACAAGCTGAAGCAGCGCGAGATTTCCCTCAACCAGAGGCAAGAAGAATTGGGCCGTCGTAAGAACGACCTTGACAACCAGCAAGTGCGCATAGAGAATGAAAAGAAGTTGATACAGATGCGCCATGAAGAACTTGAGAAGATGCAGTTGCAGGAGAGGGCCAAGCTCGAAGAACTGTCGGGACTGAGCGCCGACGAGGCTAAGCAACGGCTTGTGGAAGCCATGAAAGACGAAGCAAAGACCGACGCACAGAGCTATATAAATGAGATTATGGACGAGGCAAAGCTTAATGCCAACGCCCAGGCACGCAAGATAGTCATCCAGACCATACAGCGCGTTGCCACCGAGACTGCCATTGAAAACAGCGTCAGCGTATTCCATATAGACAACGACGAGGTTAAAGGCCGCATCATTGGCCGCGAAGGCCGCAACATACGTGCGCTCGAGGCTGCCACAGGGGTGGAGATTGTGGTAGACGACACCCCCGAGGCCATCGTCATCAGCGCTTTCGACCCCATCAGGCGTGAGGTATGCCGCCTTGCGCTGCACCAGCTCGTGTCTGACGGGCGCATCCATCCGGCCCGCATCGAGGAGGTTGTGCAGAAGGTGAAGAAGCAACTTGAAAACGAGGTCATTGAGACCGGAAAGCGCACTGCCATCGACCTTGGCATACACGGGCTCCACCCGGAGTTGATACGCATCATCGGAAAGATGAAATACCGCAGCTCTTACGGGCAGAACCTGCTCCAGCACGCCCGCGAGACGGCCAACCTGTGTGCCGTGATGGCATCAGAACTCGGGCTCAACCCAAAGAAAGCCAAGCGTGCGGGATTGCTGCACGACATAGGCAAGGTGCCCGACGAGGAGAGCGAACTGCCCCATGCGTTGTACGGGGCGAAGATTGCCGAGAAGTATAAGGAGAAGCCCGATATCTGCAACGCCATTGCCGCCCACCACGACGAGTGCGAGATGAACACCCTGCTTGCGCCCATCGTTCAGGTTTGCGACGCCATCAGCGGTGCCCGTCCGGGTGCCCGCAGGGAGATAGTAGAGGCTTATATCAAGCGCCTCAACGACCTCGAGGCCATTGCCATGAGCTATCCCGGCGTTACAAAGACCTATGCCATACAGGCGGGTAGGGAGCTTCGCGTCATCGTTGGTGCCGACAAGATGGACGACAACGAGACAGAGGCACTCTCGGGCGAGATTGCCAACAAGATACAGACGGAAATGACTTATCCCGGACAGGTTAAGATTACCGTCATACGCGAGACGCGCAGCGTGGCCTACGCTAAGTGATGGGCTTTGCGGCGCCATTGCGCCACGACTCGTGAAAAGCAGTGCGGCATTGCCGCACTGCTTTTTTGTTTGTGGATCTGAGGGCCTGTAGGCCTGTTTACATTGCTGTTTCCGTGATGGTGCTGCCCCGGCCTGCCGTCCACGTGGCTGCCTTGGTGCTGCCGGCCGGTGGTTGCCGCCATCCAATCAGCTGCTTGCTGGCGGTGGTGTATGGTCGTGGCTCCCCGCAACAGGCATACGGCTGCAAGCGGTGCAGGCAGGCCCTTGACCCAACCGTGCGGCGTCTGGCGTCGAGGCGTGGCGTGAGCCGCATCGTGGTTTTGCACGCGCGGCATCATCACGCCATTATGTGGCTCGCTGCATTTATGCATAATCCACAGCCATATTGCCTGAAATAGCCAATGGCCTGAGCCAGAGGTGGTTGGGTGAAGCGCATGGGCTGGCCGGCAGAACAGCCCGTATTGGAATGCAAGACGGCCTGTTCCGCGCTTCATAACGGCCCGTATTGCGCTTCAAAACGGCCCATGTTGCCCGCCGGCCACTGCACAGGGGTGGGATCGGGGCAGCAATGCCGGGTGTCCGAATGTTTTCGTTTACCTCGATTCACAGTGAATATGCGTTGCCATACTGCTTCACTCCTGCGTTCATTATGATGCGTTTTGTGGTGTGGTTTAGCCGGTGGCGTTGCTCGGAGCCATTTTTCCCAAAAAGCCGAACGTCGGTTGCTACGGTTGAGGCAGGCTTCGTTTACGCTACTTTCATGCACCATCGGCATCGGCCTTCTTCAAGTCGTGGCCTGCCGACAGGCATGCATAGCCGTGCATGCTCTGCTGTGATGGCCGCTTGCTTTTGGCCGTTGGCGTGACTTTGGGGGCCGGGGCGGCATCGGCGGCCGCCATACTGCCGTATGCCCAGTGGGGCGTCATGCCTGCTACTGAATGTTTTCAGCCTTGCTGCAGCCATGTTTCTGTAAACGGCAATGCCTTCGGGGGGGGCAGCATTGCCAACAGGCAACAGCCCCCGGGATAGGCCTTGACGGCAGTCGGCATGCAGGTTGCCTGGCAATTAGTCTGCGTGACATATGGCCAAGTGGTATTGCTGTTTTGTTTTTCATGCCTGTCGTGTTGGCAATGTAAGCCCCGTGTGCACTCACTGGCAGCCGTAATGTAGGCTTGTATAGAGCATGTGGCTTTCGTCTCATGGCATTGCCATTCCACATGAAAGGGGAGAACAGCCTCGCCTGGCGTATTCTCCCCTTCGGAATATGAGTTTAATTTTGTGTGTTTGTGATTACCCTTTCTTTATAAAATATCTGTTTTCATTTCATCAAGGCCATATCCTGCCACCGCCGATTTGAGCGTGTTTCCGTTTGGGTTAGCCTGTTTTCTTCGCAGAGAACGGCTATGCCATGAGGCAAGCATACATACATGTGCCGAAAACACTGCTCACACTGGCGGTAGGCGAAGCCGGAACATGCGCAGGATTCATCATCTTGCAAGTTCCAAAATCAGCATTCCACTATTGTTAAAGAAAGCCAGATGGCCGTTTTTCAGCTTGCCGAACGATTTCACCTGGGCAAGTGCGGTCATTATGTTGTTTTCATTTTCCATGTCGGGGCATGCCATCCTGGTAGTTGCGGCTTGCCCGAACGATATGCTTCGAGGCCCGTCCTTGCCTTGTTCTATGCCCCCCATGATGCGGTTGCAGCCGGTGGTGCCACTCAGTTTGTTGGCTTTTGTGTCGAACGACAACGCCGGTGCCTCTCTGTCTTTGGTGGTCTTCAGGCTCTGTCCGAACACCTTGGCTATGGTCCATTCGCCTTCCATTTCGGCGTAGGCCATGTCTTCAAATCTCTTTTCCAGCCTTGCCACCTTGTTTCCTTTCTCGTCGAGCAGTGCCAGCGAGCCGTCTTTTTCCTGCTTGAAGTCCTTGGCCTTGTTCAGGGCGGCCAACACCTTGCTTTCGGTCTCCATGTCGGGGCAGGCCATCATCGTGCTGCCCATCCTTTGGAAATCGGGCTTCTGCGTCTTGGGGTCTATCGAGCCCATTATCCTGTTGCATCCGCTGTAACCGTAGATGCGGCCCTCTTTCAGGTCAAAGCCAATGTAAGGTGCTTGTCCGGTTGTTGTCTTTATTGCGTTTCCGTCAGCCTCTGTTATGTTCCATTCGCTGTTCAAGGCTTCCTGAAGTCCTTTTTGTGGTTTGTTGCACGCAGTGAATGCCATTGCGCAAAGTGCTGCGGCTACGATTAGGTTTCTCTTCATGTCTCTGCTGTTTGTAAGTTGCTTATGTCTTGTTTGTCTACCACTAAAATGAGGTAGCGGCGCAAATATTGCATGGAAAAGTGTTAAAAAGAGCAAAACCGGCCCAGTCCGTCCCACCCGTGGGGCGGTTTTAGGCCGGCCGTGGTGTTGTCATTGTGTTTTCACCCTTATTATTTCCTTTATGTCTGTGGTGTAGTGCTTCGACGAATGCTCATGTTTCAATTGCCATGCACTGCCCGTTCCCTGCACTGCCACTTTCACGGTGTTATGCCCGTTTTTCCTGTTTATCGTGTCGATGGCCTTGGCCAGCCGCGCCTGTTTCTCGCGGTCGGTGGTGTCAAAGAGGTCGGCCTGAATTGCCTTGTCTGGCATGGTGTTCCATGTTATTACACCGGCTTTTTTGTAGTGATACCTGTTGTCGCCCGGCCATTCGGCCCTAAGCGCCTTGACCGCCGTGCTCACTATTTCCTGTTGGTCGTTGGTTGCCACTGCAAACTGTACTGTACGGTTGATGGGGTAGTGGGGCATGTCCGTCCTGAACCGGCTCGTGTAAGCGAATACCGTGAGCGTGGCGCAGCAGCTGTGCTGCTGTTTTAGCTTGCGTGAGCATGCCGCGGCAAAGTTTGCCACGGCTTCCTCCACCTTTCCCAGCTCGCACAGTCCGCCGTCGGCAAAGCTCCTGCTGGTGCAGATGCTTTTCTTTTGCGGCAGTTCGTCGATGTCTATGCAACTCGTGCCCCTCAGTTCCTGCCATGTTCGCACGCCGGTCACGGTGAGCAATTGCCTCACCCACGACTCGCTGAGGCGCGTAAAGTCCCATGCCGTTCGCACGCCGGCGCTTTCCAGCCGGGCCTTGTTGCGCCTTCCTATGCCCCACACTTCGCCTATGGGCAGGCCCATCAGTGCCTTTGTCCGTTTTTCGTCGGTGTCTATCATGCACACCCCGCCGTAGCCTTTGTATCGTTTGCCGTAATGTCCGGCCACCTTGGCCAGCGTTTTCGTGGGTGCGATGCCCATCGTTACGGGTATGCCCGTTCCCCGTCCGATAGATTTCACTATCTTCCTTCCGTAGTCGTACAGTTCGTTGCCGGTGCCGAGGCCGGACAGGTCGATGAAAGCCTCGTCGATGGAGTACTGGGTCAGTTCGGGCGAAAAGTCGGCAAGCATCATCATCACCCTGCGGCTCATGTCGCCGTAAAGCGCGTAGTTTGAGCTGAAAACGGCCACTTTGTTTGCCTCGAGCAGGTTTCGCGCCTGGTAGTATGGCACGCCCATGCCAATGCCCAAGGCCTTGGCCTCGTTGCTCCGTGCAATGACGCACCCGTCGTTGTTAGACAATACCACCACGGGCACGTCTCTCAGTGCGGGGTTGAACACTCTTTCGCACGAGCAGTAGAAGTTGTTGCAGTCTACAAGGCCGTACATTGCTCACCTCCTAAGTTGCCGCTTGATGTTGTATGTCAGTACGCCCCAAACTATGAAGTTGTTATCTTCAGTCACCTTTATCGGCTTGTATTGGTCGTTGGCCGGCATGAGCCACAGGCAGTTGGCGGCCTTGTCGGTCTTCACCCGCTTTAGGGTGAACTCGCCGTCGATGAATGCCACCACTATGTCGCCGTTTTGCGCTTCTATAGACTTGTCTATCACGAGCAGGTCGCCGTCGTCGATTCCGCATCCGGTCATAGAGTCGCCTACGGCCCTTGCGTAGAATGTTGTTGCGGGGTGGTGCACCAGTTCGTGGTTTAGGTCGATGCTTTCGCCCATATAGTCTTGTGCCGGCGACGGGAAACCGGCCCTGATGCCCTGGTCGGCAAAGGCCAGGTTGAGTTGGCTGCTCAGGTCAGCCGAATACAATTCCAGCTTCATTTGCCTTACCTGTATGTGGTGATGGTGCCGCCGTCGCTACCGGCATACCTCCTGAGCAGGTCTTGCATGTATGACGCGCAGGCTTCCACCTGCTTGCTGTCGCCGTCGTATCCGTTTACCAGAAACAGCACATGCGTAGTTTCCAGTGTCATTTTTGTTCGCTCGTTGTCGCTTGTCGGCGTTCCCACCCCGCCCTTCGCGTCGCGGTATACCGGCAGCCCGGCAATGTTGAGCAGCCCCCGGCCAATGCCCTCATACGGTTCGCCCTCGCGGCCAATGCCCAGTGTGAGCGTGTCGCCGCAGAATTTGTCGGCGTCAAACCCGCCTATGCTGTATCCGTAGGCCATGCTTGCCAGGTTGACAAGGTCTACGAGTGTGTCTATCCTGTATAGCTCCTTGCCCTGCAGCACCCGCCTTACCAGTGCTTCGCCCGACGGGCGGTAGCGGCTGGGGTCTTTGCCGCAAGCCCGGTAGACGCGCCGCGTGGCTTCTATTGCCGGCATCTGTTTCAGGCTTTCGGTGGTCAGCCTGCTGCGGTAGTCGGCACTCAATGCGCCTATCTCTTGCCACAGCGCGTCGCTGTGCCCGCTGTTTTGTGCTGTGGCTTCAACGGCGGCGCCCACAAAGCCTGGGCACACCGTCTCTATTTCGTCTGATACGATGATGTTGATCATATTTTATCCGTTTGTGTTGTCAATCATTTTGAGAAACTCTTCCTCGCCCACAATGCGCACGCCCAGCTTCTCTGCCTTCTGGAGCTTGGCCGGCCCCATGTTGCTCCCGGCCAGTATGAATGATGTCTTAGAGCTTATGCTGCCCACGTTTTTGCCCCCGTTGCGCTCTATCATGTCTTTGTATTCGTCGCGGCTGTGGTGTTCGAACACGCCGCTTATCACTATGGATTGGCCTGCCAGGGCGTCGCCCGTGCCGGCATCATCAGCCTCGCTCACGCCCATCTGGAGGCCGCAAGCCCTCAGGCGGTCTACTATCTCGAGGTTGGCCGGGTCGTGGAAGTAGGTGATGACGCTTTTGGCTATCACCTCGCCAATGCCGTTGACGTCGGTGAGCTGCTGCAGTTGCGCCCCGGCGAGGGCGTCCATGGTGCGGAAGCGCCGCGCGAGCAGCTTGGCGGCCGTCTCGCCTACAAACCTGATGCCGAGGGCGAAGACCACCCGCTCGAACGGCACAGCTTTTGATGCCTCTATGCTTTTCACAATCTTCCGGGCCGACTTCTCGCGCGTGCCGCCTCCGTTGATGTCTTCGACACGTATGTCATACAGGTCGGCCACGTTGT
Organism: Marseilla massiliensis; assembly: GCF_016899955.1. GTDB lineage: Bacteria > Bacteroidota > Bacteroidia > Bacteroidales > Bacteroidaceae > Prevotella > Prevotella intestinigallinarum. The sequence continues at coordinate 43,819 of NZ_JACJJL010000007.1, forward strand.
GTATGAGGCCACGGCGGAAGTATTCGTCAACCGTCTCAGGCCCAAGGCTGTCGATGTTCATGGCCTTGCGCGAGATGAAGTGCTCTATGCGGCCCTTTATCTGCGGCGGGCAGCCGGTGTCGTTGGGGCAATAGTGGGCTGCTTCACCCTCATACCTGACGAGTTGTGTGCCGCATTCCGGGCAATGGGTGATAAACGTCACCTGCTCCATCCCGGGCGTGCGGGCATCGGTGTCCACCCCGACAATCTTCGGTATTATCTCGCCTCCCTTCTCCACATAAACGTAGTCGCCTATGTGCAGGTCAAGGCTTCTGATGAAGTCTTCGTTGTTCAGCGTGGCCCTTTTCACGGTGGTGCCGGCCAGTTGCACCGGCTCCATGTTGGCCACCGGCGTCACCGCCCCTGTGCGGCCCACCTGGAAGGTCACTTCCGTGAGCCTGGTGCGCTCCCTTTCAGCCTTAAACTTATAGGCTATTGCCCACCGGGGGCTTTTTGCCGTGTAGCCCAGCGCCCGCTGCTGGCGCAGCGAGTTCACCTTGAGCACAATGCCGTCGGTGGCCACGGGCAGCGTCTTGCGCTCCGTGTCCCAGTGGTTTATGTAGTCGTATATTTCTTCCAGGCTCGTTGCCTTGCGCATCCCGCTGCTTATCTTGAAGCCCCATCGGGCGGCTTCCGCCAGGTTTTCGTAGTGCCCGTCGCCCGGCAGCTCTTCGCCGAGCAGGTAATACAGGTAGGCGTCGAGGCGGCGGCTGGCCACGAGGGCCGAGTTTTGGCTCTTCAGGGTGCCGCTGGCCGCGTTGCGTGGGTTGGCAAACAGGGGTTCTTCGGCGGCTTCGCGCTCGGCGTTGAGCTGCTCAAACACATTCCAGGGCATCAGTATCTCGCCGCGTATCTCAAACTCGCGGGGGTAGCCTTTGCCCGTCAGCACGAGCGGTATTGAGCGAATTGTCTTCACGTTGTCGGTCACGTCGTCGCCCCTTACGCCGTCGCCTCGGGTCACGGCTTGCGTCAGCCGGCCGTCGACATAGGTCAGGCTTATCGACAGGCCGTCGTATTTCAACTCGCAGCACACGTCAAACCGTTCACCGTTCAGGCCCTTGCTCACCGACTCATACCAGTCGGCCACGTCCTGTTCGTTGTATGTGTTGGCCAGCGAGAGCATGGGGTAGCGGTGCTCCACCTGCCTGAATTCTTTGTTGATGTCGCTGCCCACGCGCTGTGTCGGCGAGGTAGGGTCGGCCATTTCCGGGTGGCGTGCCTCGAGTTCTTGCAGTTCGTGCATCATCATGTCAAACTCCATGTCGCTGATGGTTGGAGCGTTCAGCACGTAGTATCTGTGGTTGTGCTCGTGCAGCTCGTTGCGCAGCTGCACTATCCTTTCTTTTTCGTTCATGTCGTTCTGTTGTCTTCGGTTTGCAAAGTTACTCATTTTTATCCATCACCGATGTTCTTCCCTGCGAAAAAAATGCTATTGCCATTCTCAGTGTTTTTCGCATGTTGTGGGCAGGATGCAAAAAGAGCGCACCGCCATGTGCCCTCTTGTGAAGAGTGGCAATGGCGGTGCGCCCTTTTTGCGTTTACGGCCTTGCGGCCCCATGTTGTGCTTTCTATCTCACAACGACCTTTGTCTTTTCGCCATGTGCGCTTACTATGCAAATACCGGCCGGTGCTTCCACAATGTCAGTTCCATCGGCCACACCTTCAGCCACGAGCTGTCCTCCGGCCGCATATACCTTATATGCAACAGGCTCACCGTTTGCGCTGATGTTTATGCAGCCTTTACCGCCTGTCACGCTACAGCCATCCGATGCCGCAATTTCGTCGTTTATGTCCGCCGGGAAGTCGGCTGTCTCGCGTATTTCGGCAAAGCCCTTGGCAAACATTGAGGCCTCATACAGGCTCTTAGTGCCGATGGGAACATACAGAACGGCATCTGCCGCAATCTTGTCGAAAGGCGGCTGCGGGGCATTGGCCGCGCCTGAGCCTGCATTGGCCATGCTGTGTATGAACTGAACTTCGGGAGGCGTCTGCCTCGGGCAGTACACTTCGCGTAGGTTCTCGCACCCGGCGAATGCCGAATTGCCAATTCTTTCAAGAGATTCCGGCAGAATGAGCTTTGTCAGGCTCATGTTTCCGAAAAATGCTTCGTTGCCTATTGCCTCAAGTTTACCCGGCAACGCCAATGTGGTGAAGCCGCACGACTTGAATGCTTCTTGGAATATCATTGCGAGTTCTGACGGCCATCTAACATCGCTTAGTCTGTTGCAATCTTCAAACACGTTGTTCACTATTACGGTCAATCGGTTGGGCAGTACGATCTTACGCATGGACCAATCATCGTAAAAGGCGTATTCCTCAATGTTTTTTACGCTTTCAGGAATTATCATCTCCTCTACTTTTGCAATATTTGCAAATGCGAAGGGGCCAATGTTTTCAATCCCGTATGGAATGTCAATGGTCATTAAGTTGGAGCACAAGTTAAACGCTTCTATTCCAAGGTGCCTGATGGTCGATGGCAAGCTGACCGATTTTAGGCTATAGCAGCTATAAAAGCAGCCTGCTCCGATTGATTCTACACCTTCCGGTATGATGGCAGTCTTTAGGTAATTACATTGGTTAAATGCCATATCCCCGATGCTTTTGAGTGTTGTCGGGAATCTTATTTCTCTCATTGTTGGGTTGCAAAACACTTCGTTTCCTATGACCCGAAGCGTTTTTGGCAGCACTATCGAATCGAGATGTACCGGGTCAAATGATATGTAAAACGCATTTTCGGGCAGCGAATCGTTCTCAACCTCGCTTTCGCCTAAGTCAATCACCCGCAACTTACCTTTGGCGAGGCATTGGCGCATCACCGGGAAGTCAGTGTGCTTCAAGCTTCCCTTAACCACCAGCGTGTCTATTTCCAGCATGTCTTCGCCCAGCAATGCCTCCAAAGCCTGCCCGTCTTTCACGTCAACCACCCTTTTTGTCTGTGCCTCTATGGCGTTGGCCAAGAGCAACAGCATCAATATCAAAACTTGTTTCATAGTTGTAAAGCCTTTAAAGGCAGGCCGGGCAGCCCCCGGCCTGCACTGGTTTCGTCATTCGTTTACTATTCTCTTTGTATCCATTGTTACGCCATTCTCTTCGAGGGAGACCACATACACCCCTTTAGGACAGTTGCGTATCTCTGCCACTGCTTTCGTTTCGGTCTTGTTTATTTTTATCTCTTTGTTAAACATTGGGTTTGCTACAGAGGTTATTTTCAGTCTTGTCTTATCAGTTGCAGGCATGGAGAGTTCCACTGCAACGTCATTCTTGTTACTTGAATTGAATGCTGCAGACTTTATGTTTAATGCGTTGGATATGTTAATATTGGCATAGCTTACGGCTCCATCTTTGTTGGATATTACGCGAAGTTTATATTGACCAAATTTTTCAATGGGTAAACTGATATTATTACCATGCCCGACAAGATTGTTGCTTGCATCGTACCATTCGTATTTGGCGTTTTCATGTACGTTCCCTGCCGTTAACGTGTAATTGCCGTTGTCAATCTTGTAGCTTGCTGTTGGGGCCATTGCTGGTCTTGGTGTTATGCGAACCTCGAATGCTTCTCCTCCGACATAATTGCCGTTTTCATCTGCTTGGGCAACATGGAATCGTAATGTGTCGTTTTGAGTTACAGCAGTGTTTGCAAGAACCCTACACGTGAATAGTACATCATCAACTTGTGAGCCTGTTAGTTTCAGGTTGTTCAATTTGCTGTCTGTATCAAGTAATCGTATGACTTGTGGGTTTGCCGTGCTGTATGATAAATTACTTCCTTTCATACCTCCGGCTTTCCATGCATTGAGTATTGGGTTTGACAACTGCATTGATACTTCTATCTTGTCAAAGACCGATGTCGTGGAGTTCTTGTCTGGCAAAACGACAATGTCATAGTTAGCCGTGTTTGAAGTCATATTACGTACAAGGACTGGCACATTATTGGTGGATATGTCATTGTCATTGATTATAGTTAAGTTCTTTTGGACAATCTTTTTACTTTGAGATTTTTTATCAATAATCTTTTTTAAACTATCAATTGTGATTAATGGTGAGTCCCAATACGTGTCTTTGATTCTGGCGAGAATGCAAATGTGAAGATTTTTGCCAGTTTCTAAAGCTTCTTTTGTGATCTCATCATATAGAATAGTTGGCATTTCCAATATTTTACTTTCACCTGCTTTTATGTTTATACCAATCCCTGATTGATGAAGTTCGTTTCCGTATTTTGTTTCTGTCATTGGATTTGAAATCCCTAACCATGCATCTGCATCTTGTCCAAATGCAGTATTTGCCCAATATGCTTGTATATATTTTCCATTTCCATTATAGTCTTTTATCCCTCTGTTAGTTATTCTATAATAAACATATACGAGTTGTTTTAGACTATTAATCTTTATTGGTTCACTTTCTTGATGCTCAAAACCGTCATCTGTATTGCGTATCCAGATGTCGGGGCTGTTCCAATATTCCGGTGCGGTCAAGTTTGGCTCTTTGCCTGTGTCTTCAATGTTATCTCTCATATACAAGTCAACATCCAACGGAATGTTGTTGAAAGCAAGGTCTTCTCCAACAGACTTAGGTATGGAAGAGTACATTGGTGTTTCTTTTTTTAAATCGTTGGCTTGTGCGTAATTGAATGCTTCCTCCATTGTGATGCGGTCATTATTATCAGGGTCAGAGAACACGGTTCCTCCAGTATGTCTGTTACGTTCGTTAATGGCATTTGTCCAATGGAACACGAATTCATCGTATGGAATATTGGAGCAGGCATATGAAGATTCGCTTCCGCTGCAGGCTGTCGCTATAACGCGGCCGGATTTTTCGAGGTTATCAATGAAGCCCCCTGAGAAGCATTGCCCTAAAACTACGTTAATTGACCTTGCGTTGAATTGATCAAGTAAAGTAGCTAATTCTGTATCGTATAGTTTTTCGCTATTCCATAGGCAAATATATGATTTGGATATGTAGTCATTAGTGCCGCCATGGTCAATTACGAATAAAAAGAATTGATCTTCAGATGTCACTTTTGATGCCATCTTGTTTATCTCGTTTATTACATTCTTTTTTGTTGCTGCATATTCAAGTTCATCCTGTCCATCAAAATCCAAGTCCAAAGAAGAAGATACAAACTTGCCTATTCCATAATCATAGCTGTCAGCATCAGGATCGTTTCCGTCGGCCATGATTGGAACTATGTTACCCTTTGGAATCCCATATTTGTTTGTTAGTGTCTGATATATGTATGAACAGTCATTCCAGTAGCGGCCGTAATTACTTATTGGACTTATTCCTCCGCTGAGGATTATTGCATACGTGCGTTTGGCTATTTCTGAATTGCTGTTCGTTTGCGTATTTTTAGGAACCCGGAGCTTTAGATTGTAATTGTTGCCATATCTGTTTTTGATACGCGCCGGTGTGGCAACGATTCCATTTGGAAGTGAGTCTAAGTGGTCTATGCTTGTTGGGGCAATATAAATTATTGCTGGATCCATATTTGTTTTTATACTTTTAGGCATCGTGTATATGGTACATTTATGATTCCAGCCTTTGTTGGGCTCTTCGTCAACAAGTATTTTCCATCCTAGATTAAACATTGGAGGTAATGACACCTTATTGGGGAGATTAACATGAGCGGTGTCCCATGTTATATTGGGATCAAGTTTATAAAAGTCTACGCTATCACGATTTGGGTACATACTAATTACTTGATTCAGTGCAACTTCAAACGTAACTTCTTTGACTTCCTGCGGAGGAAATACTTGTATTTGTGCAGATACTGTGCTTGTTATTACCATTGCAAATGTAATTGCAATCAGACTGAATATTCTTTTCATGTTGTTTAGATTTTTAGATATAGGATAATATTACTGTAAATGATACGTCTTACAACGAAAATCTCTATTGCTAAAGGTTTCAGTTATAATATATTAGTTAGAGGGAACCATGGAGCCTCTGTGAGTTTGCTCAGTTCCATGATGTCGTACAAGGCCGTTTTGGATGATTGGCCGTTTAGATTTGTTGTCATGTTGTTGGCTGGCAAATCCGGTATATGTGAGATGCCGGTGCGGCAGCCTTGCTACGTGTTCATGCGTTTTTGACTTTTGCGTTATACGTTGATAACGTCGCAATGAAGAAGTTGCATGCGGATGCAACGGCTTCTACTTATGGATTGTGGGCTGCTTAGTGTATGTCTTTTCCATAGGCATTTATTGTTTTATGTTTGAATTTATCCGCAAATATAGCTATTTGTATGATAAATGCCAAGTTTTATGATGATATTGTTATTGTGCTGTAGGTTATTTAATGTTTATTAATATTGTGTCCGTAGCGTGATATGTGCCTTGCGTGAGCACTGTTTACTTGTTGTTGAACATTGTAATTGCGTATTCTTTATATTGGCATATATTATAATGTGACTTGGTTCGCCTTGTGGCCAAGCGCAGAGTAGGCCGTTCTTCAATACGGAACGGCCTACTTCTGTTGCGTGCGTGTCGTTTGTTATGGCTGCCCACGCAGTATGGGGCGGTCATCTGAATGTAGGGTGGTTGTGTGGCGTATGCCCGGGGCGGTGAGTTTGCTGCCGCGGGCCGACGCTGCCGGTAAGTGTCGGTGTGAATACCGTGAGTAGGTAAGGTTCAGAACGGTGCAAACTCCTTGTGGCTGGCAGTGCATATTGCCATGCACTCCATCTCGATGAGCCACCCGGGGCGGCATACCGGGGCGTGGACTATGAGCCGTGGCGTTGAGGGAAACCTGCCGTCGAACATGGCTTTCACCGTGGAGTAGTCGGCCGGGTCGCGCAGGTAGACTGTCATCTGTGCCACATCGTCGAACGTGCAGCCAGCCTCGCGGAGCAGCGCCTCGACGTTGCCCCACATGCGCTCCGTCTGTTTCCTTATGTCGCCCGGGTAGACCACATCGCCGTTGGTGTCGATGCTGGCCGTGCCCGATATGAACACGTGGTGGCGGTCGCCGTATTCCACGCTTGTGCCGCGCTCGAAACTCACCCCGTAGTCGCTGGTGCGGTTCATGTGGTCGGCGGCATACAGGTGCTGTATTTGCTCTTTGCAGATGCCTTTGATGGCGTAGTTGTCCATTTGCACCGACACCGTGGCGTCTTCCTGCCTTCCGCCTATGCCTGTGCTGGCAATGAAATGCGTTGCCGGCGTGAGGCTTTGCGTGGCAAAGACCTCGTTGCGCGCCTTGACCATGCCGGCGTAGTTGATGTCGACATCGTTGACGAAAAACCACGTGCGGATGCAGTTGTCAGCCAGGCTGCAACCCTCTGCGGCAAGCTGCATCACATAGCTGTTTAGCAGCAGGCGCGTTTGCAGCTCCGAGTTGGCTTCGTGGCGGTGGGCGCCGCCGTCCCACAGGTGGGTGTATCTGCCGTGGGCCACACGGTAGAGTCCGCTCGGCGAGATGGCCGTGGCCACTCCAGACTGCATGTATACCCACAGTGCCACCTTGGTTCCGTCGAGCGGAGCCTGCTCGATTACCGACAGGGCGCAGTCTGACCCCTCGGCCGCCATTGCGTGGATGGTGGCCGCCTGGTTGGCGGCGTCGCTCAGGTAGTAGCGTTTGAACACGGCCTCAGTGCCCCGCAGTTCGTTGGAGCGCAGCTCGTCGTAGGTGTTGAGCAGGGCGTCGAGCTGCTCGGCGTAGCTCAGCGATGTGTCTGTCACGTGTATCACGGCTTGGCATTCCCTTGCCTCAGTGCCGTTGTCAAACTCGAATATCTCTGTCTTTGTGTTGGCTTTGCTTACAGTCTGTTTGTTCATAGTTGTTTTATTGTGTTAATGGTGTAGTCATTTCAGGCGTAGGTGTGCATTCCGCTGCCCAGGAAATAGTTTACCCCGAAATACGTCATCAGTATGGTCAGGAAGGCTGCGGCCATGAATGCGTGGAAGCACAGCGGTCGCCTCAGGGCGGGCAGCGTGTCGGTGTGGGCAGCCACGGCGTAGACCATGAGGGTTATCAGGGCCCATGTCTCCTTGGGGTCCCATCCCCAGTATTGCCCCCACGACACGTTGGCCCACACCGCCCCGACGAAGGTGCCTATGCCGAGTGCCGCCAGGGCGGGGTAGAGCAGCAGCCGCGAGAGCAGCTGCAGCGATGCCAGTGGCGCCTCGGTGCTTCCGGCTGAGCCCCTGAGCCTGTGCGCGGCGGCTATGGCCAGGGCCGTTACACCGCAGATGAACGTCAGCGAGAGCAGGGCGAAGGCAAGCATGATGACCGACACGTGGATGCTCAGCAGTGGCGAATTGAGCACCGGCATTATGTTGGTTATGGCTGGGTCCATCTGTCCGATGTGCGACACGAGCAGGAAGAAGCCCGCCATGAGGAATCCGAAAGTGAGGGCGATGGGAAACCGCCGGCTGGCCGCCATCGACAGCAACATGACGAGCCACGCAACGAGCAGCATGGTCTCGTAGCCGTTGGACATGGGAATGTTTCCAGAGACAATCCATCGTAGCGCCCCGCAGAAGGTGAGCGCGGCAAAGGCGGCGCCCATAGTGGCGAGGCTTATGCGGCGCACGGCCTTGCAGGCCCTGCCGTCTGCCATGGTGTCGGGGCGCGGGGCGCTGAGGCGTATGATGGCGGCGGCCAGCGTGACGAGGCCCATGGCGAGGCACACCATGAAGAGGATGGTGGCAAAGGGTATGGCGTTGTATGTGCGCTCGGCCCACGTCTGCACGGACCCGGGCAGCGAGTGGCCGGCGTTTTGCGTCTGGTAGGCCGCCATCTTGTCGATGATGGTGCGAGCGGCGGGCGTGTTGCCTTTCAGAATCTCGCCGTAGAGCAGCGAGAACACGTTGGCCATGTACAGCCGCCGGTCGTTGCCTATGGTGTCGGGCAGGTTGTCGGTGGGCGCATACCACGTGGTGTGGCCCCCCGCGGTGTGCGGAAACACCTTGAGCGTCAGTCCGCGGCGCAGCTCCATTATGAGCTGAATCTTGTTGTCAATGTCGGCCGCCTGCTTGTGGAATGCGTCGCGGTTGCCCCTGTAATACTCGTGTATGTATGGGCCGAGAATGTATCCGCCCATGTCGGAGTTGAAAAACGTGTTCACCGAGACGTAGTCGGGCAGCTGCAAAGTCTCTTTCAGCTCGCCGTCCTTCAGCTTTATGAATGGTTCGTCGCTCCACTCGTCGCCCCAGAATATCCATCCCGAGAGCACCTGCTCGGCCGTGAGGCCCCGGTACGAGCGGCTTCCGTGCAGTTTCTTGGTGAAGTCGATGGCCAGCGTCTGCAGCTGGCATATCCTGTCGTTGTACAGTATGTTGAGCCTGCCGAGCCTGTCGGCGTCGGCCTCGGGCAGGGTGGTGGCTGCCCGTGCGGCCTGGGGGGCCATGGCCAGCAGTGCCGCCGCGCCCATGATGCCGCGCCTGAGCAGCGGGCTGCGCAGCAGTTTGCGGTAGGTGGCCCCGGGGTCGATGAGCATCCACACGAGCGAGATGAACAGCAGGGCGTAGCCGGTGTAAGTCACGGCTATGCCCCACGGGTCGGAGTTGACAGCCAGTATGCTGCCCCTCATGTCTTCGTCGTACGAGCTTTGGTATAGCCTCACGGAGCTGTAAGTCATGATGTTGTTCATAGAAACACGGCCTTTGGTCTGTGCGGTGCCGTCGATGATGGTCAGCGCCGACACGTAGTCGGACGGCGCCTTTGTGCCTTTGTAGTATTCGATGTCGAACCTGTCGAGGCGAATCTCGAACGGCAGGCTACGCGTGGCAGGTGTATCTGTTCCGTTGTCTTCGTAATAGGTGGCTGTGGGCTGGCCTATGCGCAGGTGAATCATGCCCCTGCGGGCAGTAAGGTGGGTGAGCAGCGCGCCGGCAAGGATGATGGCGAGCGATGCGTGGAGCGTCAGCAGCGACCACCGCCTGAGCCTGCGCCTGGCAATCCACGCAATGCCTGTGGCGGCCAGCATGGCCCACAGCAGCGTGAACCACCACGCTCCGTAGATGTGTGTCGACACGAAGTCGGTGCCTTCCGACTTCTCTATTACCGTTGCGGCGGCCATGGCCGCTATGGTGAGTATGTAGAATGCGAAAAGAGCTTTCCTTGTCATATCCTTGCAGGTTGGTTTGTGTCAGGGTTTAGCCGGGCCGGTGGCTGTGTGCCAGGCCGGCCCGGCCGAAGGTTGCGACGGTAGGTAGGGGCCGTCAGATAGAGCGCAAGAACTTGACCACCGCGTCGCGGTCGGCCTTAGGCAGGTTGTAGAACTTGTACGCACTGTCGTATGCCTGGCTCTTCTTGCTGTAGCAGTGCCACATTATAGCCTCCACCTCGTTGCGTGCGCGGCAGTCGTGCAGGCGGTCTTCGGCCCCGGTGTTGATGAGCGACAGGCCACGCCCCCAGAGCGGGGTGGTGCGGCACCACGAGCCGTGGATGTCGTTGGCCATGTACAGCTTGTGCTGCACGAAGTCGGAGTAGGGGTAAATCTTCTGCTTGGGATACTTCGGCAGCGGGCGCCCCTTTATTACGTCGGGCGTCCAGTAATTGTCGTCGCCCGTAGTCCACGACGGCCTGTGGCAGGTGGCGCAGCCCATTTCCATGAACAGTTTCTTGCCTCTCTGCACGTCGGGGTCGTTGAGGTTGCGTGCCCGCGGTATCGACAGGCCGCGGTGCCACACCATGAACGCATAGAAGTTGTCGGTGCTCATGTCGGGCGTGAAGTTGTGCCACTTGTTGTCAAACTGGTTGGTGTTGGGCGATAGGAGGTTCTTCACGGCGTCGGCAATGCCCTCGTCGGTGCCGTCGGCATAGTATGGCGACGTCGGGTCGCGCTTGATGGCGCTTATCACGTCGGCGTTCATCGACATGGCGTCGGCCCATGCTTGTGTGGTGTAGAGCTTAGGCCGGTCGGGTCGCGACACGTTGGGTATGTTCCACATGGCGTTGGCTCCGGCCCCGTCTTGCAGGCTGGCCCTGGTGAGCGCATAGGTGTACCGCTTTATCTTGCCCGTCACGGCAGTGCCGTCGGCCAGAGCGCCCGGGCTTGTCCAGTTGGTGTAGTAAGCGGTCGACGCCCAGTCGTTGGCCTCTTTGTCCCACATGGCCGGGTTGACCTCAGAGTATCGTGCCGTGAGCTCATACTGCTTTTTCAGCGAGTCGTCGGGTATGGCGTCAATAAGTCCGGTTCCAATGATGCCGATAGTCGACTCGAGGCGCACCGCGTAGTTGGTTGGCACGGGGTAAGTGTTGAAGGCCGAGGGGGCGATGGTCACCTCGGGGTAAATCAGTTCGTAAGAGTCGCCGCCGTTGGGGAACGTCATCGACAGTCCGCTCTCCATTGCCGTGACGTTCTTCCAGGTTATTGTTATCTTGTCTTCGTCGACAGGTGGCAGGAACGGCGATACTGCCTGTGTCTGCGGCATGCCCGTCACCTCGCTGATGTATGGGCCGTCGTTGCTGTTTGCCCCGTCGTCGGGATGGTATATCACGAGCAGGTAGCCATTGCCGAAGCCGGCCTTGTAGGAGTCTTGCCGCTTTCCGTGGCCGTAGCCCGGGTGGCAGTCAATGCACGACTTGCGCACCGAGGCCGGGCCGAGCCCGTTGAAGGGTGGCGTGTCGATGGTGACATTGCGCTCAAAGAACATCTCGCCGCGGTTGAACTGGTCGGTCAGTCCCATGTTGGTTGTGGCCGGGGTCTCGTCTTCATAGCATCCTTCCGACACGTTGAGCGTTGTGCCCAGCTCTCCTCCGGGATACCATTCGTCGGCAGAGAAGTTGCCCACGGCCTTTCCGATGTACGACACATCGTCGACAGCGCCGGTCTGTCCGCCTCCTGTCGAGGGGACGTCGTCGGAGCATGCCGCCATCGACAGGCAGATGCATCCGGCCAAGAGCTGAATGTTTCTTGTCTTGTTCAAATTCATAATCGTATTTTTTAGTTATTAATCAGTATGTGCTCGTGCCGGCAGCGGCGCCGGCACGAGTCAACAGTCACAGTGTGTTGTAATGTCGTCAGTTGATTGAAATCCAGTCGGAAGCCTTGTTCAGCTCGCTGTCAAGCTCGGCAATGGCATCCATGGCCGTCTTCACATAGTCGGCCTGTGGGGCGTCGACAAATGCCACGCCGGAGTTGATGCAGGCATCGAGGGCCGTGAACGAGCTCTGGAGGGCGTTCTCGAGCGATGTCGCCATGGTCGGGTTATACTTTCTCAGGTATGCCATGATCGACTTGTTCTCGTCGCGACTGCCTTCCACTCCGCCGTAGATGGAGTTTTCTATGCTTATGATGTTGTCCTTGAAATCCACAAACGACTTCTTGCTGTAGGGCGACTCGATGTAGTTGGGGTCGGCTCCGGTGTATGCCTGGCCTATCTTCTGCCCGCTCACCTCCTGAGCTATGTTGGCGCACCCGGCCACGAGAATGGTGTTCATCACCACGCGCCATGTTGCATAGGTGCTGCCAATGTTGGTAGCCTCGAGCATGTTTTTGCCATAGGTGTAGTTGTTGCCTTCCACAGTGTTGGGCAGTTCACACTCGTCGACAACGCGGGTGATGTGGTCGCTCGGTGCGTTCTCGTTCCATGAAACCTCGAGTTGCCAGCAGCGGTCGCGCAAGTCGCCGGCCACGGCAGCGGCATATATCAGCTCCTCGCGGCCCGACACGCGTACGCCTTTGCTCGTGAAGGCCTCGTCGGTTTCGTAAGCCCTCAGGCTCTCGACGGTGCGGTTGGCTCCGTTGCGGAACAGGATGAACTCAATGCCGTGGAATCCCAGCAGCTCCTGGCCCATCTTGTTGCCGGCGTAGCTGATGCCCTCATCGCCATTGTCGAGCATGGCTATCTTGTCGGCATTGCTTAGCTCGGTTACAAGACCGTCGAGGTCGAGCGGCCATGTGTCGATGTGCGGGTCGATGCCGAACACTGTTGCCGCCCCGTAGAGGAACGCCTCGCTTTCCTCCCACGACTGGCGTGCCTGCAGGAACTTTGAGCATATAGCGTCGAACTCTGTCTGCGTGAGGCTCGTTGGGTCGGCCTTGAACTTGTCTTTGGCTTCGGCCAGCATCTCATACAGCTCGCCCGTCTCCGTGGCCAGGTCGCTGTATGTGGGGTAGACCACATTGTTGACATACTGGGTGGTGATGTCTTTCATCATCTGTTCCTTTTCGCCCAATGCCGACTCGTCAGTACTGCCGTCGCCGTTGTCGTCGCTGCACGATGTTAACCCGGCGGTCATGGCCATTGCCATTGCAAAGGCGGATGCATAGTAAAATAATCTTTTCATTGTGTAATATTGTTAGTTGTTATTGGATGTTTGTCTGTCGGTGCCCGTTTGCGCGCTGTGTGCCGCGGCGTCCGGGCTCAGAGGAAGAATCCCTCGTATGCGATGCCCAGCGAGACAGAAGGCTCGTCGTTGTATTGCGACTTGAAGAATCGCTTGGAATATTCGGCTTTTACAGCCACCTGGGGTATCGGGTGGTAGTTTATGCCCGCCGCCATGCGTATCTTCTTTGTGTATTCATACTGGGCTTGCTGCTTGCTCGGGATGTATGAGTCGTAGCAGTCGTAACGGCCGAACACGTAGAGCTTTTGGTTGGTGCGGCGCGTCTTGTTGATTTGCGAGAACACGTCGTAACCGGCTTCAACGCCTATTGCGAAGGCGTTTTTGCCCACGGGCGACTTCTTGTAAGGCGCGTCCGTTGCGTTGATGTTGCGCTTTGCCTCGCTGATGGCGGCTGCGTCGCCCACATAGCCATAGTCGGCATTGCCGCGGACAATCCAGTTGTGGGCGTTGTAAGCGAAGTCGATGGCTCCGATGGCCACGGTTCCCTTCACTTCTTTGTATTTGTTGCCGTCGCTCTCCAGGTCGTGTGGGAAGGTGTTGTGCATCGACCTGCCGTAATATCCGCTCAGGCCTATGCGCAGTCCGGGTATGGTGTAGTTGTCGATGCGCGCTGCAAAGCCGTACTTGTTGGCCACCTTAAACTCAAACGGAGAGCCCGCGCCGTTCTGAATCCAGTTGTCGCGGTCGAAAAGAAAGCCGTCCAAGCCGGCGATAAGCTGCACTTCATACCTGAAATCGCCCGAGCGGCCCCAGAAACTGATGCCGGTGTCGTGCCAGGTGCAGGGCAGTATGGTTGCCTCGCCCTCCGGACGGTAGACGGTGAAGAAGTTGAGCGGTTCGTGGTAGGCGTTGGTGAAACCCACGGGAACAACAAAGTGGCCCACGCGGATGTTGGCCCAGCTGGCAAACGACTTCTGTATCCAGAACTGCTCCAGTTCCACTTCGCCTCCCTTCTCGGTCTCCTGCTCCCATTCGCCGGCTTCCTCGAACTCTTTCTCAACGGCTCCTCCGGCCCCACCGTGCTCAAACTCAATCTCGCTCGACATTGTCCAGCCTTTGCCGAAGTCGTAGCTTATGTACACCACGGCATGCGGAATGTCAAACCGGCCGTGGCCGGGGGCGTCCTTGTATTTGCTGGCCTGGCTGTATCTGTAGACGTTGTCGCTGTAGAAGTTGCGCGTAAGGGCCACTTCGCCGTAGCCGCCTATGCTCAGGCGGTTGCCTCTCTGGTGGGTTGACACGCTGTCGAAGGCTGCCACCTGGGCCTGTGACTCGGTGGCGGCCTGTGCCGCAATGATGGCGAGCGCGATGGATGCGATAGCTGTTTTTTTCATTTTTCTCTTTGTCTTGATGTTTGCCTTGAGTTGTGATTTGCGTTGCAAAATTACGCTTTTACATAAACGTTGGCAATACTCAAAAGTCATGAAAAACTGTAACTAAATACTAAATAGTGATGAGCCGAGTCCGCCTGCTACCTACCTTTGGTGATGGTTGGTGGCTGTTTGGCGCCATCTGTCGGCAAAATTTGGCGGTAGCGAGGATGCCGTATGGCCTGTTGTATGTTGTAGTGTGTACACCAATACTCAGTACGTCAGTGGGTTTTGCCACTGCCAATGGTGGCTCTCGGCTTGTTTCGGCGGTTTTTCGGCGTTGCGGTGTCGGTCGTGCTGCTAAGCGACTGTGGTCGCTGTGCGGGCACACTGCACTGCAGGAGTCCGGCCGGCATTCCTTTCTTTGAAATTTAGTTTACATAAATGGTGTGCCGATACATTATATATATGTGGCCCGCTGAGTTGGTCTGGCCTTTCGGCCCGGGGCTGTTAGGCAGGGCGCTCGCCAATGCTAGGCAGTTGGCATCAGCGCCATGTCATTGCCGGAAATTAGCAGGAAATGTGTAGAGAAGGACAGAACTTGCGACATAAATACCTATTAATGATTATTGTGCGTATCGCTTTAAATTATTACTTTTGCAGAGGTAATAATTAATTGGTAGCGTAATGAAGAACCAGAAGATTTATGAGGCCAGCGACAAGATGATTTCTCTCATCAAAGACAACTACAATGTGTTGCAGTCTTTGGGCAGTTTCGGAATCAACCTTGGCTTTGGTGACAAGACGGTCAGAGAGACGTGCGAGGACAATGGTGTCGACACATACACTTTCCTTGCCGTGGTCAATTACACAATCAACGGCTATTACGGGTTCGACGACGACGACCAGCTGTCTGTGCCTACGCTAATGCATTACCTGAAGGCGTGCCACGTGTATTACCTCGACTTCCAGTTGCCGTTCATACGAAGGGAGCTCCAGGAGGCAATCAATGAGAACGACAGCCTTGGCGGACTGCTCATGAAGCTGTACGATGAGTATGCGCGTGAGGTGAGAAAGCACATGCTGTATGAGGAAAAGACGCTCTTCCCATACGTGCAGGCGCTAATCGACAGGAAGCCGCTGGGTGACTACAACATAGAGACATTCTCCAAGCACCACGGCCAGACCGACATAAAGCTCAAGGAGCTCAAGACTACCATAATAAAATACCTGCCTACCGACATGCAGCGCAACCATAAGCTCATGTCGACGCTTTACGATATATATAACAATGAGGAGTGGCTGAGGCTTCACACGGAGGTTGAAGACAACATATTCGTGCCCGCCATCAGGAGGCTGGAGCGCATGTTGCGACAGAACGACGTGACGAAGAACATTTCGTCGATGGTGTTCAAGGGAGGGCAGGATAACGCCGACATGCTTTCCGACCGCGAGAAAGACGTCGTGGTGAGCCTTGTGCAGGGAATGTCGAACAAGGAAATAGCCGAGCATCTGTACATTTCGGTCAACACGGTGATAACGCACAGGCGCAACATTGCGCGGAAACTGCAGATACACAGTTCGGCCGGACTGACCATCTATGCCATTGTCAACGGACTGGTTGACATATCCAATGTAAAGCTTTAGGAATTTCTTTTAGACGGTTTGAAAAATATCAGAAATCCGGTAGGCTGCTATCGGATTTTATTGTATCTTTGTGCCCGATTCGGAAAGGCTGAGACCTGCCGGTCGCTGAGAAATTATCTAAAACGGAAAACTTTTTAATGGATTGTTGTTTCAAAGTTATCTAAAACGGAAAACTTATATGGAGATGAGAAGCTTTACGATTACCAAGAGAGACGGGGCGGCCGAGCGCTTTTCCCTCGACAAGATAATGAATGCCGTAATCAAGGCTTTCGGTTCGGTTGGCGAGCCGGTAGACCTTGGCTGTATATCGAAGATACTGAGCCACCTCGACATTCACGAGGGGATAACCGTTGAAGACATACAGAACCAGGTGGAGGAAGCGCTCATGAGGGAAGGCTACTACCGGGTGGCCAAGTCGTTCATGCTATATCGCCAGAAGCACACCGAAGACCGTGAGACGATGGAGAAACTGCGATTCCTGGCCGATTATTGCGAAGCTGCCAACGCCGCCTCGGGCTCTAAGTATGACGCCAATGCGAACGTAGAGCACAAGAACATTGCCACTCTTATAGGCGAGCTGCCCAAGTCGGGCTTCATCAGGCTGAACCGCAGGCTGCTGACCGACCGCATCAAAAAGATGTATGGCAAGGAGCTGGCCGACCGATATGTCGACATGCTTACCCACCATTTTATATACAAGAACGACGAGACAAGCCTTGCCAACTACTGCGCTTCAATCACAATGTATCCATGGCTCATTGGCGGTACGATGTCTATTGGCGGCAATTCTACCGCCCCAACCAATTTGAAGTCGTTTTGCGGAGGGTTTGTCAACATGGTTTTCATGGTGTCGAGCATGCTCAGCGGTGCTTGCGCCACGCCGGAGTTCCTGATGTATCTCAATTATTTCATAGGCCAGGAATACGGCAGGGAGTATTACAAGGAGCCCGACAGGGTGGTGGACTTGTCGCTGAAGCAGCGCACGGTAGACAAGATGATAACCGACTGTTTCGAACAGATTGTGTATTCAATAAACCAGCCTACTGGCGCACGCAACTATCAGGCTGTGTTCTGGAACATTGCGTATTACGACCGCCCCTACTTTGAAAGCCTGTTTGGCGACTTCTATTTTCCCGACGGAAGCAAGCCCGACTGGGAGGGGCTCAGCTGGTTGCAGAAGCGATTCATGAAGTGGTTTAACAAGGAACGTACCAAGGCTGTGCTTACATTCCCTGTCGAGACGATGGCCCTTTTGAGCAAAGACGGCGACGTGATAGACGAAGAGTGGGGCGACTTTACGGCGGAGATGTATGCCGAAGGCCACTCTTTCTTTACTTACATGAGCGACAATGCCGACTCGCTGTCGAGCTGTTGCCGCCTGCGCAACGAGATACAGGACAACGGTTTCAGCTATACGCTTGGGGCAGGAGGCGTGTCTACGGGCTCGAAGAGCGTGCTGACCATCAACCTGAACCGTTGCATCCAGTATGCCGTAAACAACAACATTGACTACAAGGAGTTTTTGACCGACGTGATAGACATGTGCCACAAGGTGCAGCTGGCATACAACGAGAACCTCAAGGAACTGCAGGCCCACGGCATGCTGCCGCTTTTTGATGCGGGATATATCAATATGTCGCGGCAGTATCTCACCATCGGTGTCAACGGAATGGTAGAGGCTGCCGAGTTCATGGGGCTGCAGATAAATGACAATCCCGACTACCTGGCTTTTGTGCAAGGCGTGCTTGGGCTTGTAGAAAAGAAGAACCGTGAGTACAGAACAAGCGATGTGATGTTTAACTGCGAGATGATTCCGGCAGAGAATGTGGGCGTAAAGCATGCCAAGTGGGACCGTGAAGACGGGTATTTCGTGCCACGCGACTGTTACAACAGCTATTTCTACGTGGTTGAAGACGACTCGCTGAGCATTATCGACAAGTTCCGACTGCACGGGGCACCATACATTGAGCACCTCACCGGGGGCTCTGCCTTGCACATGAACCTCGAGGAGCACCTGTCGAAGACGCAGTACAGGCAGTTGCTCCGCGTGGCCGCCAAGGAGGGATGCAACTATTTCACGTTCAACATACCCAACACGATATGCAACGATTGCGGGCATATAGACAAGCGCTACCTGCACGAATGCCCTCACTGCCATTCGACCAACGTTGACTATATGACGCGAATAATTGGCTACCTGAAGCGCGTGAGCAACTTCTCCGAGGCCCGACAGCAAGAGGCCGGGCGCCGTTTCTATGCCAAGGCGGGGGTTGAGCTTGCCGTCGACTGACTTTGCCAACTGTTTTGAAAATACTGACGGACAATGCTGAAATACGTAAACACAGGCGTAGTGTTCCAGGAAATACCCGACGAGGTGACCTTGGCTGTCAACCTCTCGGGCTGCCCTTGCCGTTGCCCCGGGTGCCACAGCCGCTATCTGTGGCAGGATGTAGGCACCCCGCTCACTCCGATGGAGCTTGAAAGGATGGTTCGGGCCAATGCGTCGGGGATAACGTGTGTATGCTTCATGGGCGGCGATGCCGACCCGGCTTATGTCGGTGTGCTGGCCCGATATATCAGGCGAGAGCATCCCGGGCTCAAGGTGGGGTGGTACAGTGGCAGGCAGCGTGTGCCGGCGGTTGTGCGCAAGGCTGACTTCGACTACCTGAAGCTGGGCCCATACATAGCCCATCTGGGATGCCTCAGGGAGCGCACCACCAACCAGAGGCTGTATAAGAAGGTGGCCGGTGACACCTTTGCCGACATAACCTCGAGGTTCTGGCGCTGAGCCGGGGGAGGCATGCCCCGGAAAAAACGGGGTTTGCCAATGTGGCCGTAGGGCAAAGAAACATGCATCCACGTTTCTTTGCCCTACGTTTTGTGTATTTAAATGCTGTCTACATCTACATATCCGTTCATCACGGCATAGATGGTAAGTGCTGAAACGCTCTTTATGCCAAGTTTTTCCATTATGTTTTTGCGGTGCGTAATCACTGTGGCAAGCCCAATGTTCAGCCTGTCGGCAATCTCTTTGTTGATGTAACCGCGCACGATTAGGGCCATCACCTCTGTCTCCCTGTCAGACAGCAGGCCGCGGCTGCTGCCGTGCATGGGCGGCAGGTTGCGCCCCTCGGCATGCGCGCTTTGCTCAAGCGCAAGCAGCGACTTTACAAATTGCCGCTCGGGCAAGTTGGTGCACAGGCAGTGGAAACCGGCTGGCTGCGACTCGGCCATGGCCGAAGGCGTGAGCACGATGGTCTTGTTGCGCCGTTCGGCAAAGAAGGTGTGGTTTGACATGAGCACGTTCAGCGCAACGAAATAGTGGTAGTAGAGTTCCGGGCTGTTGGCCATCAGTTCGGTGAACGAGCCGAACGTGTAGGCTTCCATCACCGGCACTACATCTTGAAGCATAAACTTCAGCCCAAGCGCGGCTGGCGTGTTGGGGTCGATGATTGCTATCTTTGGCCGGTGGCTGTTGCTTAACTCCATATCGTTTGCAAAGTTACATTAAAAAAGCCAGTCTGCAAAATCCTGCATTTCATTTTGTTGGTTAGTTTTACTGCAACAGATGTGTTGTTTTTTACCAACCGCGCACGGCCTTCACCGCTTTCAGTTTGCGGAGCGTCGGCGGGCCGCTACCGTGACGGTTGGGTGCTTGGCTGCAGTGGCTACGGCTGCACGCGCTGTGGGCTGTTGGCTCGTGCCTGGTGTATTTTGGTTTTATGTTTCTTCCGTGCCTGCGTTTTGCCGGCACTAAAGCCTTGCTGAATCACGTGAAACAGGTGTGAATGCCCGATTGACGGTGGGTTTTGCCGGCGTTGTTTCTTTCGTTTGTTTTATTATAACTTGTGCATCACGCCTCCGGGGGTGGCACCGCCGTGCGCTTCGCGTTGTTTTATGCTGCATCGCTGCTGCCGGAGCCGCATGTCAAACTGCATGCAAATGCAGCTTTGTGGTGGGGCAGCGACAGACGGTCTTGGCTTTGACTATATTTTAAAACGTGCTTTGCCCGGGCCAGAAGCCGTGTTGCCGAAACAACGTTCCGTGGCGTGCTGATATTTATCGCGCCGCATATTTCGCAAAAATGCCGGTTCCTTGATATGCCACGCCCTCGTGGTTTGGAAACATGTCCTGCCCTTTCTTTCTGCATGTCTTGTGTTTGCATGTAAGCCGCGATTGGCGGAGCAGCCTCGCTTTGCATTGATAGAAAACGCCGGCAGGCTGCATCTTGCGTAGGCCCTGCCAGCGTTCTGTCTATGGATATTCGCGTTGATTGAAATGCTGTCACATTCGTTTTTTGCCACATCGTTGCCTGCCGTGGTGTAGCCAGCAATCCGTTTGCCTTGCATTTCGGCTTGTTCTGCTCTCCCGTTAGGCCCGTTTCAGGCTATAAAACGGGCTGTTTTGAATGGCAACGAGGCCCGTATTGCAATATGCTGTCATTCAGTTGGTTATGACATTGGCCCACATCGGCTGTTTAATTGCGATGTGAATGGCCGGTCAAAGCTGCAAAAGCCATGCCGTGCATTATAATTTCCGATTGTGGTATGGTGGTGCTTCAGGTGATGGCCGGTTAGTATGGCAAGTCAGGCATGTGGCTGTTGTTTGTTGGTGAGAGCATATTGTTGGTTGAATATGCATTGTTGTGTATAGAGAGGAGTTGCCATAAAAAATATCGTCACTGCCCCGTGCGGGACAGTGACGACATGTTGATTTCTCTCTTTGTACGTCTGTTACGACAAGAAACCGAGCAGTGCTCCGGCGGCAACAGCCGAGCCAATCACTCCGGCCACGTTGGGGCCCATGGCGTGCATGAGCAGGAAGTTGTGGCGGTCGTATTCCAAGCCTATGTTGTTGCTTATGCGCGCACTCATTGGCACGGCCGACACGCCGGCGTTACCTATGAGCGGGTTAAGCTTTTTGTCCTTCGGCAAGAACAGGTTCATCACCTTTACGAAAAGCACTCCGCTGGCAGTGGCAATCATAAACGAGCACGCTCCGAGTATGAAGATGTAGAGTGTATTGACAGTGAGGAACTCGCTGGCCTGCGTAGAGCATCCTACGGTGAGGCCGAGCAACATCACGATGATGTCGTTGAGGGCCGATCCGGCAGTCTTTGCCAGTCGTGTGGTCTTGCCCGACTCCTTTAGCAGGTTGCCAAAGAAGAGCATGCCGAGCAGCGGCAGGCCCGAGGGCACGATGAACGTTGTGAGCAGCAGTCCGATGATGGGGAAGAGTATGCGCTCTGTCTGGCTCACCTGGCGTGCCGGCTTCATGCGGATGAGGCGCTCTTTCTTGGTGGTGAGCATGCGCATGAGTGGCGGCTGGATTAGCGGCACGAGCGCCATGTATGAATAGGCACACACGGCAATGGCTCCCATGAGGTTGGGGCTGAGCTTCGACGATAGGAAGATGGCTGTAGGGCCGTCGGCTCCGCCGATGATTGCTATGCCCGCAGCCTGGTTGGGCTCGAAGCCTAAGCCGAGGGCAACCATGTATGCTCCGAAGATGCCGAACTGTGCGGCAGCTCCGATGAGCACCAGCTTGGGGTTGGCTATCAGTGCCGAGAAGTCGGTCATGGCGCCGATGCCGAGGAACACCAGCGGCGGATACCATCCTTGGCGCACGCCCTGGTAGAATATGTTCAGCACCGAGTTGTCTTCATATAATCCCACCTCGAGGCCGGCGTCGGCCTTGAAAGGGATGTTGCCTATGATGATTCCCAGTCCGATGGGTATGAGCAACAGGGGCTCAAAGTCTTTCTTTATGGCGAGATATATCAGTATCGCGCCCACAATAATCATTATGATGTTCCCCGTTGAGGCGTTGACGAAGCCTGTGTATCCGAGGAATTCATTGAAATTTTCTGCTAAGAACTCTGTGAATCCCATAAGTCATCAAGCTATTGTGAGCAGAACGGCACCTTCTAATACCGAGTCGCCCTGGTTAACTAATATTGACGTGACCGTGCCTGAGAACTCTGTCTCGATATTGTTTTGCATCTTCATGGCCTCGAGCACAACTACGGTGTCGCCGTCTTTGACCACGTCGCCTACCTTGACGTTGACCGATGTGATGGTGCCTGGCAGTGGTGCCTTTACCTGTGAGCCGGTGGCAGAGGCTGCAGGCTGGGCTGCCGCGGCGGCGGGTGCCTGCGATGCGGGTGCCTGCTGGGGAGCCGCCGATGCCTGTTGGTGCACCTCGGGCTTCTTGCGTATGGCGTGGGCAGGGTTGATGGGCTGCTTGAGCTCTACTTCAAACTTGATGCCGTTGACCTGAACCTTGGCTACGTTGCCCTCCAGCTCTTCAATCTCTACATCGTAGTCTACACCTTGTACTTTATATTGAAACTTGTTCATAGTTGCTTGTCTTTAGTTTATTGGGTTATGGATTATTCATGAAATTGAGTCATCTGGATGTATTCCACGTTCCAGTCCGTGTCTTTTGGCTTGATGGTTATGATGCCGCTTTCAACATCATGGGTGTTGCTCGTGTATTGCTGGATGGCAAGTGCAATTACAGCAATGTAGGTCTCTTTGTCGATGCCTTTCGACTTGAGGCCGTCTTGCAGCAATACGTTTGTCTTGTGCCCCAGCTCAACGGTCTTCTCCATCGTCTTTACTCCGGCCTTCAGAGGTTGCATGTTGGCAACTTTCTTGGCTGCGGCACGGTGTTTCATGAACATTCCGAACAGCGTGAAGAAGATGCAAAGCAACGCAAGGCAGAAGAACACGATGCCCATGGCAAGCACTGTGATGCCTATTCCGTATGGGTCGTTGCGTTTCAATTTGGCGATTTTCGTCTCGTCAACCTGTATATAGTTTGATATACCAGGCGTTACGGCGTCAGCCGGCTTGACCTGCCATACAGGCGAACCGTCGTGCTGGCGTGCGTATGACTGGTTGGCACCCAGTGCCGGAACAGTCACAGAGTCGAGGAGTTGTGTTGCGTTGCCGTTGTAGAGACCAATCCAGGTGGGTTTTTCCGGGTCGATCTTCACAGAGAGGTGCAGCGTTCCCTTGGCTGGGTTGCTGTTACAGTAAAGCAGCAAGTGTTGGCGTGCGCTAAGGTTTGTGCGTGCATCCCCGTTGGGAATGATGCTCATGCGCTTGATGCGCTCGGGAACACTCATTTCTGGGTCGAGTACGGACCGGTCTGTTGTCAGGAACATGCCCCTGACATTGTAGGTGGAGAATGACACATTGGCTATCTCCACCCATGCTTCCCTACGCCCGTATTCGTCCTGTAGGCTTGTTGTGTTGTTGGTCATGACTTCGTTCAGCTTGATGCTGTTGGACACCTGTCCCAAGGCGCCGGTTGAAGCTGATGTAAGCACTAGGCCTAACAGTAATCCGAACTTGTTCATTTCAGTGTGTGAGTATTATGTTAGTATTGATATTGTTAGTTCAACCTGTCAGATGCCGCAACACAGGAGTATTATCAGCTGTGCGGTGAATATGCGCAGGAACATGCTAAGCGGATAGACCGTAGAGTAACCCACTGCAGGCGCCTCTTTCGAGCACGACTGGTTGGCATAGGCCAATGCTGGCGGGTCGGTATATGTTCCGGCAATCATGCCCATTATCGTGAAATAGTTGAATTTGTATTTCAGCCTTGCTATCGTTCCTACTATAAGTATAGGTATCACCGTTATTATGAAGCCAGTGTAAACGTATTTCAGGCCGTCGCCCCTGACGACAGTGTCCCAGAAACCCTCGCCGGCCTTGATGCCGACGCTGGCAAGGAAGAGCACAAGGCCAATCTCGCGAAGCATGGTGTTGGCGCTGGTGGTTGTGTATGTCACAAGGTGTACCTTGTAACCGTAGCGCCCTATGAGTATGGCTATGACGAGCGGGCCTCCGGCTATGCCGAGTTTCAGCGGCATGGGCATTCCCGGCACTGCAAATGGCAGGCTGCCAAACAATATGCCGACTATGATGCCTATGAATATTGTGGCGATGTTGGGGCTGTCGAGCCGCTTTATCGAGTTGCCAAGCACGCTTGACACGCGGTTGACAAGGTTCTCGGGGCCAACCACCATGACGCGGTCGCCCACTTGGAGGGCCAGGTGGGGGTTGGCAAACAGGTCCATGCCCTGACGTGTGACGCGGGTAACGTTGACGCCGTAGACGGTAGAGAAGTGCATCTGGCCCAGCGTCTTGCCGTTGATTGACGGGCGGGTGACGACGATTCGCTTCGATACCATGGGCTGGTCTTGCTTTTCCCATTCAACCTGTTCCTCGGGCCCGATGAATGCCTTTATGGCTTCGGCATCGGCCTCTGCACATACTATAAATACTATGTCGCCCAGTTCGAGCGTGGTCTGGCCGTTGGGTATGCTTACATGCCCGTCGTGCAATACGCGGGAACAAACGAAATCGCGGTTCAGGAAGTCGTGTATCTGCTTTATTGAACGGCCGGCAAGGTATGAGTTTGTCACGCGCAGGTGCATGTTGTGGGGCTTTACGTGTGCATCCTCTTCAGATTCTTTGTTCAGCACTTCTTCCTCTTTGTCGAGCGATATGTGGCAAATGTATCTCAGAAGTATGGTCGCTCCGATTATTCCCAACACGCCGAGCGGGTAGGCACAAGCGTAGCCCGACGCTATTTGCGGGGCCTGGCCTTTGGGGAAGACGCTGTCGAGGGCTTCCGTGGCGGCACCAAGCCCGGGGGTGTTGGTCACGGCGCCATAGAGCGTTCCGACCATCATGGGCAGGTTCTTGGGGTCGCTCGTGTCGAAGAATATGAAATAACATGCGAACATGACGCCAATGTTCAACAATATGGCCGCACAAGCGAGCACATTAAGCGTAATGCCGCCTTTTCGGAAACTGGCAAAGAATCCGGGCCCAACTTGTAGTCCTATCATGAAGACGAACAAGATAAGGCCGAAGTCTTGCAGGAATGTCAGTATGTTGAGTGGGGCTGTCTGGCCTATGTGGCCGGCAACTATGCCCGCAAACAACACGAATGTCACACCGAGCGATATTCCGCCTACTTTGATTTTGCCGAGGAGTACACCAACAGCAATCACTATAGCATACAGAATAGCTATGTGCGCTACAGACTCGGTGTTAGTGAATAGATTTATTAGCCAATCCATGTGGAATATTAATATTATCTAAGTTGCAAAATTAGGTAAAATATTGCGCAAATAACAATTTATGTGTAATTATTTTCTTTTGGCGCTTGAAGTTTTTGAATTTTTCACGATTGGCAATCTTTTTCTCGTTATATTTTTCAGAAACTCGGATATTCTGTATATCTTTGCATAATGATCGGCTGCGCCCGGCGCACTGAAGGTGGCGCCGCGACTTGCCAGGCCTGTGGCTCACCATGGCGGTGATGCTGCGCCGGCACGGGCCGGCGCTGGCTAGGGCATGCCTCACCTGAGGCGGACGGTATTTCAGCTCTGAGAGCTTGACGCGTGACTCAACGATTCAATAACTTATATAATAAATATTGTATTTTATGTCAAACAACAGAGAAAAACTCTTTACTGAGTTCGAAGCTCCTACAACCCAGGAATGGCTTGATAAGATTCAAGTTGACTTGAAGGGTGCAGACTTCAACAAGAGACTGGTTTGGAGAACCAATGAAGGCTTCTCCGTACCGCCGTTCTATCGCAGGGAAGATGTCGAGAAATTGAAGACCCCTGATGCTTTGCCCGGTGAATTCCCGTTCGTGCGCGGCAATAAGAAGGACAGCAACTCATGGTATGTGCGCCAAGACATAAAGGTTGATGACGCAAAGGAAGGAAACGCCAAGGCCTTGGATGTGTTGTCTAAGGGAGTGGACTCGCTGGGCTTCCATTTCTGTGGGGACTGCATAAGCGCAGAGTTCGTTGAGACTTTGCTCGACGGCGTCAAGTGTGACTGTGTGGAACTCAACTTCTGCACTTGCAAACGGCGCTCTGTTGACCTTGCAAAGATACTGTGCGCATATTTTGAAAGCAAGGGGTATGCAAAGGAGAGCATTGTCGGTTCGATTGACTGGGACCCTATCGAGAAGATTGTGATGAAGGGCAAGGACGTCACCCGCCTGCTGCCACTCGCTTCACAGCTGGTCGACATGTTCAAGGATTATCCTCATTTCCGCTGCATTGCCGTTAACGCTGCTTCGCTTAACAATGCCGGAGCATATATCGTACAGGAGTTGGGATATGCCCTCGCCTGGGGACATGAATATCTCTCCGAGCTGGTTGAAGCAGGCGTAGACCCTGCTTTGGCAGCAAGCAAGATAAAGTTTAATATGGGCATCACCGAAAACTATTTCATGGAAATAGCGAAGTTCCGTGCCGCCCGCTTGCTTTGGGCCGAGATAGTGAAGCAGTATGAGCCCAAGTGCGATTGCGCTTGCAAGATGTGTGTCAATGCAACGACCACCACTTACAACATGACTATGTATGACAGCTATGTGAATTTGCTCCGCACGCAAACAGAGGCAATGAGTGCAGCACTGGGCGGAGTCCACTCTATATCTGTCGTTCCATTCGATGCCGTTTATGAGACTCCTACCGACTTCTCTGAGCGCATTGCCCGCAATCAGCAGTTGTTGCTGAAGGAAGAGAGCCACTTCGACAAGGTTGTGGATCCTTCTGCCGGGTCATACTTCATCGAAGAGCTGACCACTTCGCTCGCCGATGCAGCGTGGAAGCTGTTCCTCAAGATAGAAGAACAGGGCGGATACCTTGAAGCTGTCAAGTGTGGCGTCGTGCAGGATGATGTAAATACGACCAACACCAAGCGCCATGAAGATGCCGCCAAGCGCAAGGAGTTCATCCTCGGAACCAACCAATATCCTAATTTCACGGAGGTTTCTGACGGAAAGGCGCCCTTGTCGTGCTCTTGCGGATGCGGAAGCAAGCATGAAGACGCTCCGTTCAAGGCCATCACTTCCACGCGTCTTGCCGCCGACTTTGAGCAGTTGCGCTTGCAGACCGAGCACAGTGGCAAAGTGCCCACGGCGTTTATGCTTACGATAGGCAGCCTGGCCTGGCGCCAGGCACGTGCGCAGTTCAGTTCAAACTTCCTTGCCTGCGCCGGATACAAGATTGTAGACAACCTTGGATTTGACACGGTTGAAGAAGGAGTGGATGCCGCAATGAAGGCCGGTGCCGACATTGTCGTGCTTTGCTCAAGCGACGATGAGTATGCTACATTTGCAGTTCCGGCATACAATTACCTTGCCGGCCGCGCAATGTTTATCGTTGCCGGAGCCCCGGCATGCATGGATGAGCTCAAGGCTGCAGGCATTGAGAACTTTATACACGTGAAGTGCAATGTGCTTGAGACATTGAGAGAGTATAACGCTAAATTGGGAATCAAATAACCACAAGAGTCATGAGAAAGAGTTTTAAAGATGTTGATATATTTGCCGGGATAAAGGCTGCCAACGGAGCCGACTGGCAGAAGGCCAATGGTATTGCTCCCAATTGGAAGACTCCGGAGCATATTGAAGTGAAGCCTGTTTACACAAAGGAAGACCTCGAAGGCATGGAGCACCTTGACTTCGCTGCCGGTATTCCGCCGTTCCTGCGCGGCCCTTACTCAATGATGTATCCTTTCCGTCCGTGGACGATACGTCAGTATGCCGGATTCTCAACGGCTGAGGAGTCAAACGCTTTCTATCGCCGCAACCTGGCTTCCGGACAGAAAGGTCTGTCGGTGGCTTTCGACCTGCCAACACACCGCGGTTACGACCCCGACAACGAGCGTGTGGTCGGTGACGTTGGAAAGGCCGGCGTGTCGATTTGCAACGAAGAGAACATGAAGGTGCTCTTCGATGGCATCCCACTCAACAAGATGTCTGTGTCGATGACGATGAATGGTGCGGTGTTGCCCGTGCTCGCGTTCTACATCGTGGCAGGCTTGGAGCAGGGGGCCAAGCTGGAGGAGATGGCCGGTACCATCCAGAACGACATCTTGAAGGAGTTCATGGTGAGAAACACCTACATCTATCCGCCAGCCTTCTCAATGAAGATTATTGCCGACATATTCGAGTTCACTTCTCAGAATATGCCTAAGTTCAACTCTATATCCATCTCCGGTTACCACATGCAGGAAGCCGGAGCCACTGCAGACATTGAGCTTGCATATACGCTTGCCGACGGAATGGAGTATATCCGTGCCGGAGTCAACGCTGGGATAGACATCGATGCGTTTGCACCCCGCCTGTCATTCTTCTGGGCAATAGGCGTCAACCACTTCATGGAGATTGCCAAGATGCGTGCGGCCCGCTTGCTTTGGGCTAAGATTGTGAAGAGTTTTGGAGCCAAGAACCCGAAGTCGATGGCTCTGCGTACGCACTCGCAGACATCAGGTTGGTCGCTCACCGAGCAAGATCCTTACAATAATGTCGGCCGCACTTGCATCGAGGCAATGGCTGCCGTGCTTGGCCATACCCAGTCGCTGCACACCAATGCGCTCGACGAGGCCATAGCATTGCCAACCGACTTCTCTGCCCGCATTGCCCGCAACACCCAGATATACATCCAGAACGAGACAAAGGTTTGCAAGCACATCGACCCGTGGGCCGGTTCTTATTATGTGGAGTCGCTCACAAATGAGCTCGTTCACAAGGCATGGGAGCACATACAGGAGATTGAGAAGCTCGGCGGCATGGCCAAGGCCATTGAGACCGGCGTGCCAAAGATGCGCATCGAGGAAGCTGCAGCCCGTACACAGGCCCGCATCGACAGTGGAGTGCAGGTTATAGTCGGCACAAACAAGTACCGTCTTGACCACGAAGACCCGATTGACATCCTCGAGGTTGACAACACCGCCGTGCGCAAGCAGCAGGAAGAGCTTCTGGCACAGATCCGCTCAACGCGCGACAACGAGGCTTGCAAGAAAGCGTTGGCCGAACTTACGGAATGCGTTCGCAGCGGCAAGGGCAACCTTTTGGCCCATGCCATCGAATGCGCCAAGTTGCGTTGCACTCTCGGTGAGATAAGTGATGCCTGCGAAGAGGTCGTAGGCCGTTACAAAGCAGTAATCAGAACTATTTCAGGCGTGTATTCATCAGAAAGCAAAAACGACAAGGACTTCGACGTGGCTTGCAGGCTTACCGAGGAGTTTGCAAAGAAAGAAGGGCGTCGCCCGCGTATCTTCGTAGCAAAGATGGGACAGGACGGGCACGACCGTGGTGCAAAGGTTGTGGCCACAGGATATGCCGACTGCGGTTTCGATGTCGACATGGGCCCGTTGTTCCAGACTCCGGCCGAGGCTGCACGCGAGGCTGTCGAGAATGATGTGCATGTGGTGGGCGTGTCTTCTCTGGCTGCAGGCCACAAGACACTCATCCCTCAGCTCATCGACGAGCTGAAGAAACTCGGGCGCGAAGACATCATGGTCATTGCCGGAGGCGTGATTCCCGCACAGGATTACGACTTCCTCTACAAGGCCGGTGTTGCCGCAATATTCGGCCCGGGCACATCTGTTGCCAAGGCTGCAGTTGAGATAATGAACATCTTGCTCGACGAGGATTGAGCAAAACCTCGTCTTTGTATGGCATGAAAAACGCGCCGGAAGCATCTTCCGGCGCGTTTCTTTATTGTGCAATTGCATGTTGACAACGCCATGCTTGTCGGCCGCCTCACTTTTTTATCCGCACAACCGGTGCAATGTTGTTGGCTGTTTTCGGCAGTGTGATGTGCAGACCTTCGGCATCCTGCACCGCTTTCAGCTTGCCGTAGCCAAGCAGGTAAACGCTTTTTATTGTCTTGCCTATGTGCTTGTTGCCTGAAGCCAGCGACGTTATGGTGAGTTTTCCGTCTTTTGGCCATGCCATTGATGTGGCGTAAACGTACCTCTGAGTCTGCGTGAACCTTATTTCGCGGCTGTCCATATCCCGGTACTGCGAGTCGTTGAAGCCCTGCGCATTCAGTGCAATGCCTTTCCCAGCTATGGGGCCCTCACCGAACACAAGCCACGGACGGGTGCCGTAAACGCTCTCTCCGTTTGTCTTCAGCCACCTGCCTATCTCGTCGAGAATAGCCTTTTCTTTCTCGTCGAAGGTGCCGTCGGCGCGCAGAGGCACGCTGAGCAGCAGGTTGCCGTTCTTGCTCACAACGTCCACAAGCTGGCGCACCACCAATGCAGCCGACTTATATCCTTTTTCGTAAGTGCGCGTGTTATAGTGCCAGTCGCCCAGGCATGTGCATGTTTGCCAAGGCTGTTCAATCATCTTGCTCGGTGCTCCACGTTCCACGTCCCATGTGATGGCTTTGCGTTGTTGTTCGTCCAGTATTTTGCCGAACATCACGGCAGTGGCCTTGCCTTTGTTCATTTTCTCGTTGTGGTTGTAGAAGTGGGCGGCAATCTTCAGCCCAGCGTCGCTTATCGGGTAGAATGGCATCACCGTGGCGTCGAAATACAGCAAGTCGGGGTCGTAGCGGTTGATGGCGTCGAGTGTTCTGTTGTAAAAGTTGGTGACAAATTTCTGAGATGGCAGACTTGCCCCGTTGCCCCATGCCCATTGTTGGTGAATCATGCCGTCTGCCCATGTGGCTTTGCTTGGCGTATGTTCTTGGGCATACAGGTCTTGCGGGTCGTAGCCCTCCCACCACTTGCCCACGCCGTCGGCCTTTGTCATCCATCCGTCATATGGCACTCCCATCTTCTCGCCGCTGCGGTCGTATCGCCGTGCCGGTTCGTACCATGTCCATGCATGGTCGGCGTGCAGGCTAATGCCAAAAGGCAGGCCGGCTTTCCTTGCTGCGGCGGCCCATTCTCCGAGAACGTCGCGTTTAGGGCCGATATTCATCGAGTTCCACGGCTGATACTTGCTGTCCCATAGGTCATAGTTGTCGTGATGGTTGCCAAGGGCGAAGAAATATTTGGCCCCAATTGCCTTGTAATATGCCACGAGAGAGTCGGGAGACCAATGCTCCGCCTTGAACAATGGCAGGATATCCTTGAATCCGAACTCCGACGGATGGCCGTAGTGCTCAACGTGGTACTTGTATTGGTAACTGCCTTCGAGATACATTTTCCGCGCCATCCAGTCGCCGCTGGCCTCTACGCACTGCGGCCCCCAGTGTGCCCATATTCCAAACTTGGCGTCGCGGAACCATTCCGGCGTCTCATGGTTGGCCAGCGACTCCCACGAGGGGCGGTAGTTGCCTTGTTCCATTTTCTCGTCTGTTTCTGCTACTTTCACTTTGTAGTCTTGTGAATGCGCGTCACTTAAGGCAGCGCAAAGGCATAGTGCCGCAATCAAATGTTTTTTCATCTGTTTCTTTCAGGTTGTTATTGTTAGTCGTTGCACTACGTCGGCAAAGGACGTACTGCTTTGTGCAAAGATACAACATTTCCCGCCAATGGCATAATGTGCGCTTATGTATTTGCCTTCAAGGCTTGGTTAGTCGCCCACTTTCCGCCCTCGTATGCTTTTGTTGGCAACAGTTGCCTGTCACACAAAACTTTGCCGCTGTAAGGTTTTGCGTTCTCGGCTTTATTTCATACCTTTGCAGATACATTGTTTCATACAATAACAACAAGCCTATGACAGCAAATACGGCAAGGGAAGAATACATATCACTGTTGAAGTCGACCGGTCGCAGCGGCATCGACAGTGTGGTCGACTACCTCGACAAGGCAGGTTTTTTCAAGGCTCCGGCTTCTGTTAACCGCCATCTGAGCCATGACGGCGGCCTGCTCGAGCATTCGCTCAATGTCTACCGGACCGCCATGATGCTGCGAGAGCAGATGATTGCAATGCGTCCCGACATAGAAGGGCGGCTTCAGGTAGACAGCGTGGTTATATCTTCCTTGCTTCACGACATTTGCAAGGCAAACATTTACCACAAGACAACCAAATACCGCAAGGACGCCAACAACCGATGGGAAGCCTACGACGGCTACGACGTGGATTACACCCGCTTCCCCCTCGGCCATGGCGAGAAATCTGTTGTGATGCTGCTTCGCCTCGGCCTGGAGCTGTCGAATGACGAGATACTGGCCATACGTTGGCACATGTCTGCGTGGGACTTGTCTTTTCAGAGCTTCGAGTCGAAGAGCAACATCTCTGCCGCCAGCGACGTGCCACTTGTGGCCATACTCCAGGCGGCCGATGCGCTGGCTGCCCACATCCTCGAATGCTGAGCGTTGGTGCCTGCCGTCACTGCCGGCAGTAGCCTGCCATGTCGGTTTCGTCTGTCAGGGTGCAGGTGGGTGGCCCGCATGTTTTTTATTATCACAAAGTAATGGATAGGTTGGTATTGTCTACCGCGAGGCTGATGGTAAGGGAAATGTCGCCATCCGACCTTCTGCCATTGGCGGCTATTTTGCAAGACGACGGCGTGATGTATGCTTATGGCGGAGCATTCAGTGCGGCCGAGACAGAGGCGTGGCTTGACAAACAGTTGCGTCGTTATGCCGAACTTGGTTTCGGTCTGTGGGCCGTGTGCCTGAATGATACAGGCGAGATGATAGGGCAGTGCGGCATAACGATGCAAGAATACAATGATTTGACTGTGCCGGAGATAGGCTATCTGTTTGCCCGTCGGCACTGGCACAATGGATATGCCGCCGAGGCTGCCATGGCTTGCCGTTGTTATGGCATGGCCAACTTGCATTTCAACAGGCTATATTCAATAATAAGAATAACCAATGTGGCTTCGCAAAAAGTGGCATTCCGTATAGGCATGCGCCCCGAAGGCACAATAGTCAGGCACTACCGTGGGCAGTATATGCGCCACATCGTATTTTCTGCCGGCATAGACTGATACCTATTCGCATGGCTCCACGAGCCATGTTTTCCATGCAGAGCGGCGTTCTCCGGCCTTTTCTCGCATGCCGGCATTCACCGCCCGTCTTCAATCGCCCGTTATATCCCCAAGCTATCGCTTCCTTTTCCTCACATGTCCTGCCTGCCGTAATGTCCCGGGGCATGGCTGGCTGCCCCAAGGCAAGTTGGCAGCCAATCAGCAGGCAAGATGGTGTGAAACGTTTGGCGAGCATGATGTTGTTGCGGAAAAGGCAATTCGGCGCCCGATGGGCGACAGTGAGTGAATCGTAAGACAATGCCCATGCTACGCCAGCGGTAGCTCCACGGTGACCCAACCAACATCGTCTGCTGTATTCTTTTTGCCACATCATTATTGTAATAGAACCAACTGCTGCGGCTTAGTTGGCCCTATCCGTTCTGTCGTTGGTTTAAGTTTCCAATCGCATATCACCAGCGGTAAATCCACTGCGTTACTGTTGCTTTTGTTTATCTACATCCCGTTTTATCATGGTGTTTGTGCGCTTTGTGTCAGGACTTTACGCTGCAGGTGGCTTTAATGGTGTTTTGCAATTCGTCATATTGGTGCCACAATTAGCCCAAACCACCGCATTCCGACAAAAAGGACAATGTGTGGGAATGTGAGTCGCATTGTTTCATATATATATATCTAATTTTGCATAAAACGAAAGGGTGACGACAGTTGGCTCGGATTGCTCAAGCAGCATGTTCTTGAGCCCGAAGGCATAGCCCGGCAGCAAGCCTCACGGTGGCCCTTGCCTAAGTCCGGCCTGCATATTTCGAGCCGGATGGCAGTTGGTTGATGCAGGGCATGCATGGTGCATTCTGGCACTCAATGTTGCCGGGCTATTCGTCATGGTCGTTTTAAAGTATATAACAGTTTAGAATAATTGATGGAATGGCATCAGTAAAGGTGAAGTTCAGGCCTTCAACAGTGGAAGGTGGAATGGGGAGTGTTTACTTTCAGGTAATTCAAAATAGGGTAGTCAGGCAGATAGGCACAGGCTACAGGCTTTACAGCAATGAGTGGGATGATGGTTCGTCGATGCCGGCAGAGCTTGGCGAGGGCGAAGCCCGTGCTGACGAGGTGCATGGCATAGGCGAGGACATTAGGCGCGAGAAGGCTTTGCTCGACAACGTAGTGGCCTCGCTCGACAGCCATGGCCCTTACACGGCCGACATGGTTGTGCACTCATATCACAGGCAGGATGCAAGCCTGTCGTTCTCTGTGTTTATGAACGGCGTCATTGCCAAGTTGCGCAAGCAGGGGCGGATGCGCACAGCCGAGACCTACGATTCGGCCCTGCGTAGCTTTATGGAGTTCAGAAACCAGGTTGATGTCACGTTGGATGCCATGAACTCCAACCTCATCGTACATTATGAGGCCTACCTGAAGAAGAGGGGGTTGAAGAAGAACACCATCTCTTTTTACATGCGCATACTGCGGGCCACCTACAACAGGGCCGTCGACAGCGGGCTCACCTCGCAGGCCAACCCGTTTGACAACGTGTACACAGGGGTTGACAAGACCGTGAAGCATGCCCTGCCTTTCGGCCTTGTGAAGCGCATGAAGGATATCGACTTGACGTCGGACTCGTCGCTTGAGTTTGCCCGCGATATGTTCTTGTTCAGTTTCTACACCCGCGGCATGTCGTTTTTAGACATGGCTTATCTCGACCGCGACAGCATCCAGAACGGCGTGCTGTCATACCGCCGGCGCAAGACCGGCCAGACGCTTTACATAAAGTGGGAGCCCTGCATGCAGGACATTGTCGACAAGTATCCCGGCGCTGAAAACGGAAGGTTGCTGCCGATAATAAAGCGTAGCAACAATGAGCGCCGTCAGTATGAGAGCGCGCTCCATTTGGTAAACCACAAGCTTAAGGAGGTTGGAGCCATGATTGGGGTTACTTCGGGGCTCACCATGTATGTGGCCCGCCATTCGTGGGCCTGCGCGGCCAACAGCCAGGACATACCGCTGGGCGTGATCAGCGAGGGGATGGGGCATGACTCCGAGAACACCACACGCCTTTACCTTGCCTCGCTCGACAATTCGGTTGTCGATACGGCCAACGGCATGATACTTCACAAGCTCTGATGGCTGCCGGCCCGGGCTGCCGGTAAAGGTTGCAATGGCCTGCTGGCGGGCATTGCGCTTACTTCCGGCAGGCATGGGCAAGCCAACCGGGCGTGGAAGGCCCGCGACACTGCCCGTTTTCCGTATCAAAATCAAGCCTTGTTTCGGTGTGCGACGGCCGTCGCACACCGAAACAAGGCTTGATTTTATTATGCCTGCCGTTGCCGCAGGCCAGTTGAATGCCACTGTCGGGCTGTGTGTTGGGCATCGTTCATACCGTATATTCCGCAGTACGGTGGCTTGGCCTGCGTCTGCCGGCATCATCGAGGCGCTATGTCGGCGTTGCCGGTGCAGCCTTGCGGCCATCGCCATAAGGCCGTTGCGCCTCATTTGGCTCGCCATTCGGTCGCCGGTGTCTGTTGCTGCCGCAGGCATCAGTCTTGCTTGCCCTGGCCCCGTCCATGCCGTGCGGCTAAAGCCTCCCGCTCTTCGGGAGTGGCGGCCTTGGCTGCCTTGGGGCGCTGCAGCCCTTGTTCAGTCAATCACCCCGTAGTGCATCAGGGCGTTGCGTATGCCGTTGTCATCAACGTGCGAGGTCACGTAGTCGGCAGCCTGCTTCACATCGTCGCCCGCATTACCCATGGCCACGCCCACGCCGGCCCGCCGCAGTATGGAAATATCGTTACCGCCGTCGCCGAAAGCCATCGTCTCGGCAATGTCGAGCCCAAGGTACTCGGCCATCTTTTCTAGCCCCTTGCCCTTGTCGGCCATGCTCGACGTTATGTCGCAGAAAGCCGGGTGCCACCGGCCGGAGACGCAGTTGGGCATCAGCTGCATGAGCCTCGCTTCCCGGTTGGCGTCGATGAACGGCGAAAACTGCAGTATGCGCTGGCCGTTGAGGGCGCTCAGGGGCAGCGAGGTGTCGATGTTGGTCACGTTGAGCTGATTGATGAACACATCGGTGAACACCTGTTTGGCATTCACCAGCACCACATCGCGCTCGCCGGCCACCAGGCAGGCGTAGTCGGAGGCAATGCTGTCGGCCAATATGGCGTCTATGTCCGACTGGGGCACAGGGTTGCAGTAAACCGTGGTTTCGCCCTTAATGCATAAGGCCCCGTTGGTGGTTATGTATCCGTCGATGAGGTCTTCAATCTGCCCGAGGTTGTTGATGAGCAGTTTCGGCCGCCCTGTTGATATGTATATTCCCACCCCGTTGTCCTTGGCACGGGCGAGGGCGTCGACGGTTGACGTGGGTATGGTGTGGGTATTGAAGCTCACAAGCGTACCGTCGATGTCTAAAAATATGCTGCGAATCACAGTTTTGAATGTTTATTGGTTGTTTTCTGTTGTTGATGTAATTTGAGTGTATGCGTCTCGCCGGCATGCCTGCATCACCGCATGCAGCCGTGGCTTTGTGGCGTCAGTAGGCGGGTGGTGGTGTGTCAGGGCCGTGCGCCCATGCTTTCGCCGCCCGGGCCACGGCCACCTTGGGGCCTTGTCACATTGGGAAGAGCAGCGGCAGGGCGAACACCATCACTATGCCGATGATGATTTGCAGTGGCAGTCCCACCTTGATGTAGTCGCTGAAGGTATATTCACCGGCGTGCATTACAAGGGCGTTGGGCGGTGTCGAGAATGGCGAGGCAAAGCACATGCTTGCCCCCAGCGTCACGGCGAAGAGAAACGGATACGGGCTTACGCCGATTTCCGTGGCAGATGTCATGGCTATTGGGGCCATGAGCACCGCCGTTGCCGTGTTGCTGATGAACATTGTGAGCAGCGACGTGGTGAAGTATATGCCGGCCAGCAGCACCGTGGGGCCCATTGAGCCGAGCGACGACACCAGCGAGTGGGATATGAGGGCCGATGTGCCCGTCTTCTCGAGTGCCACCGACATGGGCATCATGGCCGCTATGAGCATGATGCTCTCCCAGTTGATGGTCTTGTAGGCCGCCTCGACGTTGCGGAAGCACCCCGTTATGACCATAAGCAGCGCCGCTGCCATGACAGCCGTCACCGGCGCGATGGGAATGAACTCGAACACCATGGCCGCTATCATCAGCAGCATTATTATGGCGGCCACCGGCGCCTTGTAGTCGAGAGTAACCTGCGAGGCCTGCTTCTCAGGCTGCCCGAGCACCACCCAGTCGGTCTCGTCGTCGTCGAGCTGTGCGATGTTGCTCCACTTGCCCTGCACGAGCAGCACGTCGCCCGACTGCAGTTTCACCTGCGGCAGGTCGTTCATTATGTAGTCATTGTTGCGCTTTATGCCAAGCACATTGATGCTGTAGCGCTCGCGGAAGCCCGATTTGCGCAGTGGCATCCCAATGATTCGCGCAGTAGGCATGAGCACAATCTCGGATATGCCGATGTCGTAGAAGTCGATGCTGTTGTTGTCCAGTTCTTCCATTCGGTTCTCGCTGGCAAATTGCGACATCTTGGCCGTGTCGCCCGTCAGATATATTATGTCGCCGGCAGTCAGTATGCTCTCCGGCGATGCAAGGCTTTGCGTGACGTTGCGTATCAGTCCGCTCCGGTCAGAGCTTTCGTTGCGAATCTCGAGAATCGACAGTCCGTAGCGTCCGGGCAGGTCAAGCTCGGCCACGCTTTTGCCGGCTATTGCCGAGTGTTGCTTTATTCTGTAGCGCCTCAGGGCGTTGCTCAGGTTGTATTCGCTTACCAAGTCGTCGAGAGTCTTGCCCCTGCCGGAGTTGTGCTTGCCGCTGCCTTTCTTCTTGTATAGGAACTTCTTGCTGAGCGGCAGCATCACCACGATGCCCGTTACTATGCAGATTACGCCCACGGGGAAGAACGAGAAGAACCCCAGGGGCTCATAGCCTGCCGCCGTGAGCGCATCCTGTATGACGAGGTTGGGCGGGGTACCGATGAGCGTGAGCATGCCTCCCATGCTGCTTGCAAACGCCAGTGGCATTAGCAGGCGCGCGGGTTGCGTGCCGCTTTGCACCGCCATGCTCACCACTATGGGCATCATCAGCGCCACGGTGCCGGTGTTGCTTACGAAGGCGCCTATGGCCGAGGTTACTATGACCACCAGTAGAAACATCCGTGTGTCACTGCCGGCGGCCAGTTTCATTATCTTCTGGCTCACGGCCTTGGCCAGGCCGGTCTGCAAGATGGCTCCGCCAACCACAAACAGGCCCACCATCATGATGATGACCGTCGACGAGAAGCCGGCAAGGGCTTCCTCGGGGGTGAGTATTCCGAGCAGGATTAGTGCAGTGAGGGCGCAAAGGGCCACTATGTCGGCGCGTATCTTGCCTATGATGAACATCACGACAGTAAGCGCAAGGATGATGAGTGTTGCTGTCATTTGCTATTCGTTGTTTTCTGCTTGTTTGTTAAGTTGCTGTTGGTATGGGCATAATGCTTGTTTCTGTTAGCATGGTCGAGAGAGTGGCCCGTGCCTTGGTGTTTCAGTCTGCAGCGCCAGTGGCCGCGTTGCGGCCCGTGATGGCGTGTCTGGCTGTGGGCCTTGCGTTGGCTCCGGCTTGCTTGTGCCTTGGCGCCTTTGTGGTTTCCGCCCGGCATGGCCGGTGTTGCCGCGCTCGGAAAACAATGTGTGGGGGGCGGCATCTACGGCTTTTTGATTTGTCTGCCCGTTTGTCTTGTGTCTTGATGCCGCCACGCGGTCTTGTCGTTGCCCGCGTGTCGGTGCGGGCTTTGTGGCCCTTCGGGCCGTGAGGCCTGTTGGCCTTGAGTTATCCTTTCAGGCCGTGCCTGTACGGTATTGTGTAGTTTTGGTGTTGCTGTATGCGAAAATGGCTATATCGTCCCGCCGTGCCTGCCACCGTGAGGGGGATTCCCGGCCATGGCCTTTTGTTAGTCCGAAGCGGCCATGGCACCAGTGTGCCATGGCCTTTCGGTATTGTCGTCTTGCTGTTTCGCTGTTTGCAAGATAGTGGTTTGCTGTCTGTTCCGCGCGCCATTGTGTGGTGCGCCATGGCTTTTGGGCATGTGTCGGGCCATGCAGCCCGCCCGTCGGCCTTGTTCCGCCATGCCTTGCCCGTAGCCGTTTCGGCGCGGGCGGTTGCGTCATAGCTTGGCGTTGCCTTGTGTGGCGAGCAGTTTGTTGACCGTCTCGGTAAGGAACGGCTTCAGGTTTTCGTATGGAATGGTGAACGAGATGCTCCCCACGGCATACGGCGCTATTTCGTACGGCTGGTAGATGAAGGCCATGCCTTTTTCCGTCAGGTACGGCGGGGTCTCAGGCAGCGGCAGGTAGTTGACGTCGTTGTTGATGAACAGCACCTCAGCCAGTTGCTTGTCGTCGTTCACCTTCTGCCCCGTCGACTCAACATACTGCTTCAGTCCCATTTTGAGCAGTTTCCTGAAGTCCTCGGTGTTGGTGTTGCGCAGCATCTCATATCCGAAGCGCCGTCCGTCGGACTTGCGGAAAGTGATGCCGCTCATCGAGTGGCTTCCATGCGCCCCGCCGAGGAACTGCTCGTTGAAGTCGGTGTAAGTCACATACGTGTCGGTCTCGGCGGCCACCTTTATCTCCTGCTTGTAGTACAGCGGAGCGGCTGCCGAGCCCTGCATGTCCTTGGCCAGCTCGTTGAGTCGTGTTGTCTGTCCGTTGCCGTAGTAGGCCATTATGGAGTCGCTGCTGGTCAGCGGGCCGGTGTAAGTGCCGCCCAGTTGCTCGCTGATATACTCGCATACGGCGTTGGTAAGTGTTGCGTTGCCGCTTTTGGGATAGTCGGCCAGAAGCGTCACGTCAGATGCGTGGCTTTTGTTTTCGTACTTTGCCGGTTCGGTTGTGAATCCCTCTTGTGTTGCCTGTGTGTTTCCGCATGCGGCGGCCATGGCCGATGCAAAGACTATGCTGATAAAGTTAGTTCTCATTGTCAGTATGGGTTTTATTGTTAAAAGGCAGCCCGCGCTTGCTGGCCGGGCTGCCTTTGATATGGTGTTCTTTAATGCTCAGGCGTGCCGATTAGCCCTTGATGGCGGCTACGCCCGGAAGCACCTTGCCCTCGATGGCCTCGAGCAGTGCTCCTCCGCCAGTAGAGATGTACGACACCTTGTCGGCCATGCCGAACTTGTTGATGCAGGCCACAGAGTCGCCGCCACCGATGAGCGAGAACGCTCCGTTGGCCGTTGCCTCTGCAATGGCGTCGGCAATGGCCTTCGAGCCGCCGATGAAGTTGTCGAACTCAAACACACCGGCAGGGCCGTTCCACAGTATTGTCTTGGCGTCCTTGATGGCGTCGGCGAATGCCTTGCGCGTCTCGGGGCCGGCATCGAGGCCTTCCCATCCGTCGGGAATGTTGTCGGAGGGGCAAACCTGGGTGTTGGCATCGTTGGAGAATGCGTCGGCAGCTATGCAGTCGGTGCCCAGCACGAGGTTCACTCCGTTCTCCTTGGCTTTCTTCATCACGTCGAGGGCCACGTCGAGCTTGTCGTCTTCGCAGATGGAGTTGCCAATCTTGCCGCCCTGTGCCTTGGCGAAGGTGTATGTCATGCCGCCGCAGAGGATGAGGTTGTCAACCTTTCCGAGCAGGTTCTCGATGATTCCGATTTTTGTCGACACCTTTGAGCCGCCCATGATTGCGGTGAACGGGCGCTTGATGTTGCTCAGCACGTTGTCTACGGCCTTCACCTCCTTCTCCATCAGGTAGCCCAGCATCTTGTGGTCTGCGTCGAAGTAGTCGGCTATTACGGCTGTCGAGGCGTGGCGGCGGTGTGCGGTGCCGAATGCGTCCATCACGTAGCAGTCGGCATACGAGGCCAGTTTCTTGGCGAAAGCCTTCTGGCGCTCCTTCATCTCTTTCTTTGCCTCGTCGTATTTCGGGTCTTCCTTGTCGATGCCCACGGGCTTGCCTTCCTCCTCGGGGTAGAAGCGGAGGTTCTCGAGCAGCAGTGCCTCGCCCGGCTTCAGGGCGGCCACCTCGGCGTCGGCGTTGGCGCAGTCGGGTGCAAACTTGACTTCGACGCCCAGGGCTGCCGAAACATTCTTGACAATCTGCGAGAGAGAAAGCTCTTTCTTCACCTTGCCTTTGGGCTTGCCCATGTGGCTCATCATGATGAGCGCGCCGCCGTCGGCCAGCACCTTCTTCAGTGTGGGGAGCGCGCCGCGTATGCGAGTCTCGTCCGTTACGTTACCATTCTCGTCCAGTGGCACGTTGAAGTCCACGCGGACAATTGCCTTCTTGCCGGCAAAGTTGAACTGATCGATATTCATAGCTGTATTTTAATTTGATTGAACTTCTTGTTTTTGCGAACGCAAAGTTAGCGATTATAATTAACATTTGGGCCATGCCGGTCGAGTTTTTATATATTTTTTACGGCATTTACATTCAAATGCAACTTCCGCTTTGCAAAAATGGCGTGCCGGCCGGCTGCTTTCAGTCCCCTCCACAGACTGGCGCGCCGCCGGTGGCAGCCCACGGCCGCCACTGCCTCGGGCCGCCATCGTGTAAACATAAAGTCACCGCTGCCATGCCGTGCCGTCAGGTTGGCCATCGTGCTGGCCGTCAGCCTGTTGCGTCCAGGCCTCTTGCCGTGTTGCCAAACGGCCCGCGGTGCATCGCCGTATGGGCCGTTTGGCAACATCAAACGGGCCGTACGGCAGGATAGGACGGCCCGTATTGCGCCCCTCCCTTGATATTGTAAACAAATGATACCGCCCGCCACAACTGTCAGCCACCTGCTCCTCCCTTTGCCTCAGGCCAAGTTGCCGCTTGCCGCCACTGCCATGGCTCAACCGCCCGGGCGCATGTGGCAGGGGCGGCACGGTTGTCGCCATGCTGCCTTGCGGCACCGGGCGGCGTGGCTCCGGGCCTTGGCAGGTGGCCCGCGCGAGGCTTCGGGTGGCGGCGCAATGGGCGTTGCGGCACGCTGCAATACCGTCAGTGTAAAAATAGTTCGCCTTATTCTTGGCAGTTCGCGGAAGAAATGCTATCTTTGTGCAATAGTTTATGCACAATCGGGCGCGTGCTCACAACGCCCTGTGCCAGCCACGGGTTTAAGGAAAATAAGAGTAAGTATTAATATAAAATGTGAACATCATTATGAAAGCATTGACTACTGAAAAGGCGCCTGCAGCCATTGGGCCATACAGCCAGGCAATTGAGGCAAACGGATTTGTGTACGCATCGGGCCAGCTGCCCATCGACCCGGCCACCGGGGCTTTCCCCGAAGGAGGGGTGAAGGAGCAGACCAGGCAGTCGATACTTAACGCCCAGGCCATACTCCGCTCTGCGGGGCTCGAACTGTCTAATGTGGTCAAGACCACAGTGCTGCTGTCAGACATTGCCGACTTCGCCGCCATGAACGAGGTCTACGCCGAGTTCTTCGGCGAGCCTTATCCCGCCCGCTCGGCGTTTGCCGTCAGGGCTTTGCCCAAGGGTGCCTTGGTGGAGATTGAAATGATTGCGGCGCGATGACAGGCAAGGATGCTCTGATAGTGGTTAGCGGCGGCATGGACAGCGTGACGCTGCTCTACGACATGAAGGACAGCATTGCCATGGGGGTGTCTTTCGACTATGGCAGCAACCACAACGCCCGCGAGATACCCCTGGCCGAGATGCATTGCCGGCGCTTGGGCATCCCGCATGTCACCATCAACCTCGGTTTCATGCACCAGCACTTTAAGAGCTCGTTGCTCGAAGGGGCCGACGCCATTCCCGAAGGGCACTATGCCGATGCCAACATGAAGTCGACTGTGGTGCCTTTCCGCAACGGCATCATGCTTGCCATTGCCGTGGGGCTGGCCGAGAGCAACGGGCTAAAGCGCGTGTTGCTGGCCAACCATGGTGGCGACCATGCCATCTATCCCGACTGCAGGCCCGCGTTCATCGCGGCCATGGATGCCGCTGCCGTGGCCGGCACTTACGAGGGCGTGCGCGTCGAAGGGCCTTACACCGGCCTGACCAAGGCCGACATCGCCCTGAAGGGCAAGGCGCTGGGCATTGACTATGCCCAGACGTGGTCGTGCTACAAAGGCGGCGAGCGCCATTGCGGCCGTTGCGGCACCTGCGTAGAGCGCAGGGAGGCATTGGCTGCCGCCGGCATTGACGACCATACCGAGTATGACGACTGACAGGGCCTGACCGCGTAGCTGTCTGCCGATGGCACGGGGCGGGGCTTTTAACTGACTTTCAACGGCGGCGGGCCATGGCGGCCCGGCCGCCGATAACCTAAAACTACAAAAAGATTATGGCCAGTATTAAACGGATTATAGAGTGTGTGCCCAACTTCAGCGAGGGGCGCGACATGGGAGTAATAAAGCAGATAACAAGCGAGATTGAGTCTACCGACGGCGTAAGGCTGCTGGATGTCGACCCGGGCGAGGCCACCAACCGCACGGTGGTCACCTTTGTGGGCGAGCCGGAAGCTGTGGTCGAGGCGGCTTTCAAGGCCGTGCGCAAGGCCGGCGAACTGATTGACATGAGGCAGCACCACGGCGCCCATCCACGCATCGGGGCCACCGACGTGCTGCCTTTGGTGCCGGTGAGCGGCATAACGCTCGAAGAGTGTGCCGAGCTCGCGCGCGGCCTGGCCGAGCGCATAGCTGCCGAGTTGCGCATACCGTGCTATTGCTACGAGGCTGCGGCGTTGCGCCCCGGGCGGGCCAACCTTGCCGTTTGCCGCAAGGGTGAGTATGAGGCCATCGCCGAACGGCTCGGCGACGAGGCCGAGCGACCCGACTTCGGCTACCGGCCATACGACGATGACATGGCGCGCACGGGCTGCACGGTGGTCGGAGCGCGCGATTTCCTGATAGCGGTCAACTTCAACCTCAACACCACTTCCACGAGGCGGGCCAACGCCGTGGCCTTCGACGTGAGGGAGAAGGGGCGCCCCGAGCGTACGGGCAACCCCATCACGGGGCCCATTGTGCGCGATGCCGAGGGCAATCCGGTGATGCGTCCCGGTACGTTGAAGTGCACA
The DNA here is from genome assembly GCF_016899955.1 of Marseilla massiliensis. GTDB lineage: Bacteria > Bacteroidota > Bacteroidia > Bacteroidales > Bacteroidaceae > Prevotella > Prevotella intestinigallinarum. Next base: position 87,856 of record NZ_JACJJL010000007.1, read on the forward strand.
AAGGCCATCGGATGGTTTATCAAGGAGTATGGCATTGCGCAGGTTTCGATGAACATCACCAACGTCAATGTCACCCCGCTCCACGTGGCCTTCGAAGAGGTATGCCGCTGTGCCGAGGCCAGGGGGCTGCGTGTCACGGGCACAGAGATAGTGGGCCTCGTGCCGGAGCATTCGCTGATTGATGCCGGCAAGCATTTCCTGAAAAAGCAACACCGCTCGTGCGGCATACCAAAGGGCGACATACTGAACATCGCGGTGAAGTCGCTCGGACTCGACGACCTTAAGCCTTTCGTGCCCGAAGAGAAGGTGATAGAGTACCTGCTCGCCGCCGGCGAGAACCATGAGGGCCGGCTGACGGCAATGACCGTGGAGGGATTTGCCGACGAGACGCTGCGTGAGTCGCCGGCACCAGGCGGCGGCTCGGTGTCGGCTTACATGGGGGCGCTGGGCGCCGCGCTCGGTACGATGGTGGCAAACCTCTCGGCCCACAAGCCGGGATGGGATGACCGCTGGGAGGAATTCGGCGTCTGGGCTGCGAAGGGAGTAGAGATTGAGACCGAGCTGCTGCGGCTTGTCGATGAAGACACAGAGGCATTCAACCGCATCATGGCGGCTTTCTCTATGCCAAAGGCTACCGACGAAGACAAGAAACTGCGCTCCGAGGCCATTCAGCGGGCCACGTTGTTTGCGGCACAGGTGCCGCTCGAGACCATGAAGGCGTCGTCGAAGGTGTTTGAGCTGTGCAGGGCAATGGTGGAGCAGGGCAACCCCAACAGCGTGTCAGACGCAGGAGTGGGGGCACTGGCCGCGCGCGCCGCAGTGATGGGAGCCGGACTGAACGTGAAAATCAACGCCGCTTCGCTCAAGGACAAGGGCGTGGCCGACGGACTCGTGGCCGAGGCCGACAGGCTCATGGCCGAGGCCTGCGGGGCCGAGGCTGCCATTTTAGAGATGGTGAACAAGGTGATAAACAAGGATTAATGATAATACTGATTATGGACAAGGAACAATTTGCTGCAGAGATACGGGCCGGCATACCCGACGTATTGCCCGAACCGATGCCATACGACACTGAAATCAACCATGCGCCAAAGCGCAAGGACATACTCACACCGGCTGAGAAGAAGCTGGCCTTGCGCAATGCGCTGAGGTATTTCCCCAAGAAATTCCACGCTGTGCTTGCCCCGGAGTTTGCCGACGAGCTTGAGACGTATGGGCGGATATACATGTACCGCTTCCGCCCGAAGTACGAGATGTATGCCCGTCCGATTGACGAGTACCCTCACCGCTCGCTCCAGGCCGCAGCGATAATGCTCATGATACAGAACAACCTCAACCCCGCTGTGGCGCAGCACCCGCACGAACTGATTGTCTACGGGGGCAACGGGGCCATCTTCCAGAACTGGGCGCAGTACCGGTTGACCATGAAATACCTCAGCGAAATGACCGATGAGCAGACGCTGGTGATGTATTCGGGCCATCCGCTCGGCCTCTTCCCTTCGCACAGGAATGCTCCAAGGGTGGTCGTGACCAACGGCATGGTCATACCGAATTACTCGAAGCCCGACGACTGGGAGCGCTTCAACGCCCTCGGCGTCAGCCAGTATGGGCAGATGACTGCCGGGTCTTACATGTACATAGGGCCGCAGGGCATCGTCCATGGCACCACAATCACCGTGCTCAACGCTGCCCGCATGCAGATGAAAAAGGAGCCGGGCCGCTCTGACATACGCGGCATGCTGTTCGTGTCGTCGGGACTCGGAGGCATGTCGGGAGCACAGCCAAAGGCAGGAAACATAGCCGGGGTGGTCAGTGTGGTGGCAGAAATCAACCCCCTGGCGGCCCGGAAACGCTACGACCAAGGGTGGGTTGACGAGCTGCACGACAACCTCGACGAGCTCATGCCGGCCATACGCAAGGCTGTGGGCGAGCGCAAGGCTGTGTCGATGGCCTACGTCGGCAATGTGGTAGACCTGTGGGAGCGCCTCGCCGACGAGGGCATCAAGGTCGACCTGGGCAGCGACCAGACTTCGCTCCACAACCCGTGGGCCGGCGGTTACTATCCCGTGGGCATGACGCTCGAGGAGTCGAAGGAGATGATGGCAGCCAATCCGGCCGCCTTCCGCGAGCGGGTGCAGGCTTCGCTGCGCCGTCAGGTTGCAGCCATCAACAGGCTTGCGGAGCGCGGCATGTACTTCTTCGACTACGGCAATGCCTTCCTCCTGCAGTCGCAGCGGGCCGGGGCCGACATCATGGGGGCCGACGGCCGCTTCCGCTATCCGTCATACGTGCAGGACATCATGGGCCCGATGTTCTTCGACTACGGCTTCGGTCCATTCCGATGGGTGTGCACCTCGGGCGACCCGAAGGACCTCGAGGCTACCGACCGCATAGCCACGGCTGTGCTGGAAGGCATCCGCAAGACTGCGCCCGAGGAGATAAAGCATCAGTTGGACGACAACATCCACTGGATAAAAGAGGCCGGCCCAAACCATCTCGTGGTCGGTTCGCAGGCGCGCATCCTTTATGCCGACGCCGAAGGGCGCACCAAGATAGCCCTTGCTTTCAACGAGGCCATACGCCGGGGAGAAATCAGTCGCCCCGTAGTGCTTGGCCGCGACCATCACGATGTGTCGGGTACTGACTCGCCATTCCGTGAGACCAGCAACATCTACGACGGCTCGCAGTTCTGCGCCGACATGGCCGTGCAGAACGTGATTGGCGACTCTTTCCGCGGGGCCACGTGGGTGTCGCTGCACAACGGCGGCGGAGTAGGCTGGGGAGAAGTCATCAACGGCGGTTTCGGCATGGTCATCGACGGTGGTGACGACAGCGACCGTCACATACGCGAGATGCTTTTCTGGGATGTCAACAACGGCATAGCCCGTCGCAGCTGGGCCCGCAACGAGGGCTCCATGCACAGCATCGTGCGCGAGATGGAGCGCACCCCGGGCTTGAAGGTCACCATGCCCAACATCGTCGACGACAGCGTTGTCGACTCAGTATTTGGTTCTTAATGTTGTATTTTTATCGAAACGGTTATGGTACATGAAATATCTGCCGAGCACCTGACAATCGAACGCATCGGCGAAATAATAGACAAGGGTTACAAGTTGAGGCTCAGTGACGATGCGCGCAACCGCATAGTGCGCTGCCGCGAGTATCTCGACAAGAAGATTTCAGAGAGCAATGTGCCCATATACGGTGTCACCACGGGCTTCGGTTCGCTCTGCAACGTGTCCATCGGCAACGACCAGCTGTCGCAATTGCAGATAAACCTCATGATGTCGCACGCCTGCGGTACGGGTGACCGCGTGCCCAACGAGATTGTGAAGATAATGATTCTGCTCAAGGTGCAGTCGTTGAGCTACGGTTATTCGGGCTGCAAGCTCGACACGGTAGAGCGCCTTGTCGACTTCTTCAACAGCGATGTATATCCTGTTGTCTACCAGCAGGGCTCACTGGGGGCTTCCGGCGACCTTGTGCCGCTGGCCCACCTGTGCCTTCCTCTTGTAGGCCTTGGCGAGGTGGAATATCGCGGCAAGGTGATGGGCGCGGCCGAGGCATTGCGCAAAAACGGCTGGAAGCCAATACAGTTGGCCTCGAAGGAGGGTCTGGCATTGCTCAACGGCACGCAGAACATGAGCGCTTACGCCGTGTGGGCCATACTAAACAGCAAGCGGCTGGCCGATTGGGCCGATGCCATAGCGGCCATGTCGCTCGATGCCTATTGCGGACTCGTCGAGCCTTTTATCGATGCCGTGCACCAGGTGCGCCCGCATCGCGGCCAAATATTCACCGCTCAGCGCATGCGCGAGCTTCTTGATGGCAGCGAGATTGTGGCCAAGCCGAAAGAGTATGTGCAAGACCCGTATTCGTTCAGGTGCATACCGCAGGTGCATGGGGCCATGAGAGACACGCTGGCCTACGTGGAGTCGGTGATAGACACGGAGATAAACTCGGCCACCGACAACCCGACCGTGTGCCCGGATGACGACATCATCATCTCGGCGGGCAACTTCCACGGCGAGCCCATCGCCCTGCCCATGGACTTCCTGGCCATTGCCGTCAGTGAGCTGGCCAACATATCGGAGCGCCGCATTTACAAGCTCGTGTCGGGCACACGCGGACTTCCGAGTTTCCTCGTGGCCAACCCGGGCGTCAACAGTGGTTTCATGATTACCCAGTATACGGCAGCCTCGATAGTGAGCCTGAGCAAAAGCCTGTGCACTCCGTCGTCTGTCGACAGCATACCGTCAAGCCAAGGCCAGGAAGACCACGTCAGCATGGGAGCCAATGCGGCGCTGAAGCTGCACCAGGTGGTGCTCAACACCGAGCGCGTGCTGGCCATCGAGCTGTTCAATGCCGCCCAGGCCCTCGACTTCCGCCGCCCGTTGAAGTCGTCGGAGGCCATCGAGTCGGTATACGCTGCCTACCGTCGTGTGGTTCCGTTCATTGTCAACGACGAGGTGATGTTCCCGCATATCAGTCATTCAATAGATTTCATCAGGAACAATGCGCCTGCTCGTTGAGAACATAACCACGCTTGTCGGGACAGGCACAGGCGGCAAGTTGAGGCTTTGCGGAAGCGAGATGTCCGGGCTGAACACGCTCGACAATGCCTGGCTGCTTGCAGACGACGGACGCTTTGCAGCCTTCGGCGGCATGGACGACATGCCGCTGGAGGGGCTGCGGGCCGACGTTGTGGTCGACGCCCGCGGAGGCATGGTGTTGCCGTCGTGGTGCGACCCACATACCCACGTGGTGTATGCAGGCAGCCGTGAGGGCGAGTTTGTCGACAAGATTCGCGGCCTGAGCTATGCCGAGATAGCCCGCAGGGGCGGCGGCATACTCAATTCGGCCGACCTGTTGCACACGCTCAGCGAGGACGAACTGTACGCCCAGGCCATGCGCCGCGTGCGCGAGGTCATGAAGAAGGGCACCGGCTGCTTGGAGATAAAGAGCGGCTACGGGCTCAATACGGCCGACGAGCTCAAGATGCTCCGCGTAATCAGGCGCATCAGCGAGAGCGTCCCGGCCCGCGTAGTGTCCACGTTTCTCGGCGCCCATGCCATCGGCAGGGGTTACGGTCACGCCGAGTATGTAGACCTTGTGGTAAACGAGATGATTCCGGAGGTGGGCCGTGAGCGTCTGGCCGACTTTGTCGACGTGTTCTGCGACGAGGGTTTCTTCACCCCCGAAGACACTGCCCGCATTCTCGATGCGGCAGCGCCGTGGGGCATGCGCCCAAAGATTCACGTCGACGAGCTGGCTTCCATTGGCGGCTTGCAAGTCGGGGTGGAGCGTGGCGCACTGTCTGTCGACCATCTGGAGAACATGCGTGAAGACGAGTTTGGCGTTTTGCGCGGCAGTATCACCATGCCGACGGCATTGCCGGGCACGTCGTTTTTCCTGAACATGCCTTACGCCCCAGCGCGCAAGATGATTGACAGCGGACTGCCTGTGGCCGTGGCCAGCGACTACAACCCGGGCTCAACGCCATCGGGCGACATGAAGTTTGTGGTGTCGCTGGCATGCATCAAGATGCGGCTGCTGCCGTCGGAGGCCATCAACGCCGCCACCATCAACGCCGCGTGCGCCATGGGCCTGAGTGCCGATTACGGTTCAATAGACGTTGGCAAGGTGGCCAATTTCTTCGTTACAGAGCCAATGCCGTCGGTCGATTTCATCCCGTATGCCTACACCACGCCCATTGTGAGCAGGGTGTTCCTCGGGGGTGAGGAGATTGTTTAGCGCCGTTGGCTTTCCCGGGGCACGCCGGCGGTGGCGGCATGCGCCGTCGGGCGTGTGTGCGTGAGGCCCTCCGGCATTGCCGCGTCGGTTGGCCTGCGGGTAGCTAGATATGTTTTGATGCAGTTGTCTCAACACGCCTGGCGATGTTTCGTGGCATGCTGAGGCAACTGCATCAAATCTTTTGTGGGCGGTTACAGTCCGGTGTGCCAAGTCGTTCTGGCATAAGGTGGCCATTGGGGTCAGTCTTGTTCCCGTTTGTCAGCGTGCCCATTGCCAGCTACCAGCCTCTTCATCATCAGCAGATTGCCCATGACCATGTTTACGGCCTTGCGCTCCTGCTTCTTCAAGACCACATATCCCTTGTTCTTGAAAAACCCCTCGGCGGCGTAGCTCACGTCTACCCTTATCTCCTTAAGGCCCTTGCCCCGGGCGTAATCCTCCAGTTCGTAGAGCATGGCGCTGCCAATTCCCTGTCTTTTGCATGCCCTGTCTACATACATAAGTTCAAGTAGTCCATTGCCGTTTATTGCCGCGAAGCCTGTAATGCGTCCGTCGGCAGACGTGGCAACGATGAAAAAGCACGTGTCTACAAGTTGCTCCCAGTGGCCCGGCTTGTCGGCGCAGGCAGCCCAGTCGGCTTTTTCCTCATTATTATAATACTTGTCGGACACGCCGGCCACGGCGCGCCTGAACAGCTCTTTTATCCCGGGCAGGTCGCCAACAGTGGCCCGCCGTGTCATAATTTGATGCCTTTCCATGAGTCGTTGTATTGTTTTAGCGTAAAACATTGGGTAAGTAAAGGCAAAGTTACGAATAATAACCATCACCTGCAAGCGTCAACGCCACCAATTCCGGGCCAAGCATGTCGTTGCGGTGGCCATGCCCTGCCATTGTTGCAGCGCTGTAAATGTCGGTGGGTGACAGCCGTGCCATTCCGCCCGCCTTTCGCATCTGCGTAACGCCTTGGCAACCAGAGTGTTGTAAAACGGGCCTTTTTGCAACGCAAAACGGCCCGTGCCAGATTGCCATACGGGCCGTTCCGCGCTGCCGAACGGCCCTATTCACATGCAATCGGGCATAAGGGGCCAAAGCGGAAAGCCGTGAAACGCTGCAGCGCTCATCCACGGCGGTTGGATGGCCGGCATGGATTTGCCAGGCGGGCAGTGCGCCACCCCCGGCAGCCGGCCCCGCCACGGGCCCGGGCAGTGGCGTTGATGGTCCATTTTTTCAGTAATGCCAAGCCATTGTAACATCTTGCCCAAAAATGAAAACACCGTGTAACAGCCGTTAAGCACAAAGCAACGTTTCCGTAAACCAATGTTCATTTCGACGACAATTAGTTGTAATGAAGAATGCCGACCTTTGCAGGCAGAAATCAGAGTTGTAAATGCAAGATGAAAGTATTTAAGAGAATGATGGGTGCAGCCGCCCTCACGTCGCTTCTGGCCACACGCGTTTTTGCCGTCGACGCCGTTGTCCTGGGTGTCAATGTGAAGGGCAGCATCAAGGACGGCAAGTCGAAAGAGCCTCTCATCGGGGCTACGGTGAAGATTGTTGGGAGTAACATTGCAACTGTGACCGACGCCGAAGGCAACTACAGGCTGTCGGGCATAGCCGACGGCATATATGACATTGAGATAAAATATGTGGGCTACAAGACAGCAGTAAAGCGGCAGGTGAAGATAGAAGACGACAAGCTGACCACTCTCGACATGGAGCTTGAGAGCGACGAGCACAAGCTGGCCGATGTCGTTGTGGTGTCGCGTGCCAACCGCGAGTCGGAAAACGTGACGCTGATGGAGCAGAAGGCCGCCGTGATAGCCGTTCAGTCGGTGGGCGCCCAGGAGCTGTCGCGCAAGGGAGTGGGCGATGCCGAGGCCGCAGTAGCCAAGGTGTCGGGCATATCCAAGCAGGAAGGGGTGAAGAATGTGTTTGTTCGCGGCCTCGGCGACCGCTATAACATGACCACGCTCAACGGGTTTCCCGTTCCGTCGGAAGACCCCGAGTACAAGAACATTGCCCTTGGCTTCTTCTCGACAGACATCATACAGTCGATAGACGTCAACAAGGCGTTCTACAGCGACATACCTTCCGACGTGGCCGGAGCCGACATCAACATCACCTCGAAGGAGCTCACCGGCGACGGAAAGCTGGACATAAGCATATCGGGCGGGCTGAACACGCAGACCGTGTCGGCCGACTTCATGAGGCTCGACGGGGTCAACGCCTTCGGATTTGCCGACAAGTCGCAGCCCGGGGCCGACCTGGGAGCCTACACCTTCGGCAATTCGCTCGACCCGAGCAAGCACAGCTTGCAGGTCAACCAGAGCTACTACATATCAGGAGGGCGCGAGTTTACCGTGGGCAACAACCCGCTCAGGTTTTTCGTCGTGGCCGGGCACAACAAGAACTTCTCGCATTACGACGAAGAGGTGCGCAACTCAATCACCAGCGGAACGCTCTCGCAAGACATGACCGGCAACATATCGGAGGTGGAGACCAGCCAGATAGCCATGGCCAACCTGAGCTACGGCATTGGCAGCAAGCACCGCATTGGCTACAACTTCATGATGGTGCACTCTACAAAAGAGTCGGTGGGCGACTACTTGGGCATGGATGCCGACTATCAGTCGTCAGACACCTACGAGGGGTTCATGCGCCGGCAGCAGGTCAACGACAACATGCTGCTTGTAAACCAGTTGTCGACCAGATGGCAGATAGGCACCAACCTCGACCTCGACGCAGGCGTGGCCTACAACACCATAAGCGGCAACGAGCCCGACAGGCGCATAAACAACCTTGTGAAGACAGCCTCGGGATATGTGCCCATGAAGGGAACGGGCATACAGCAGCGTTATTTCTCTGAGCTCGACGAGAAAGACCTCAACCTAAGGGCGGCGCTCACATATAAGCTGAAAGATGGGTTCGAACAGCACTCCAACGTGCAGCTGGGGTATATTGGGCGCATTGTAGACGACTCGTTTGAGGCCGTAGAGTACGACATGTCGGTGGTGAGGCAAGACGCCTTCGACATCGACGACGTCAGGTTTGACGACTATTTCAACCAAGACAACTTTGCCGGCGGTGCTTTCCTGCTCGACAGGAATGTCGACGAGTATTCGGTAAAGAAGAACGTGCTCTCTGTTTTCGCCGAGGCAACATACCAGTTTACACCGCGGTTCACGGCCAATGTGGGCTTGAAATACGACGATGTGCTGCTCCGCGTGGCCTACAACGTCAACCGTGGCGGCAGCCAGGGCGAGCAAGAGATAGACAAGTCGTATGTCCTGCCGAGCCTCAACCTGCGCTATGACCTCACCGACAAGCACACGCTGCGCCTTGCGGCGAGCAAGACCTACACCCTGCCGCAGGCCAAGGAGATATCGCCTTTCCGCTACGTCAGCGTGAGCTTCAACAGCCAGGGCAACCCCGACCTGCAGCCGTCAGACAACTACAACCTCGACCTGAAGTGGGATTACTACCTCTCTCCGTCTGAGATATTCTCCGTGACCGGGTTCTACAAATACATCAAGCGGCCGATATCGCGCATCGAGATAGCCAGTGCGGGCGGCTTCCTGTCGTATGAGAACATTGCCGACCACGCCACGGCGGCAGGCGTAGAGGTGGAGCTCAAGAAGCACATCTTCTCAACGCCGCGCAAGGACGGAGGCCTGAGCCGGCTCACGTTCGGCGTCAACGGCGCATACACATACACCTGCGCAAAGGTTCCGCTGGCCACCGACCCGTCAGGTTCGCAGCTCGAAGGCGCTGCGCCGTGGATTGTCAACGCCGACCTTACATACATGTTGCGCACGGGGGCCAACTCGTTCAACGCCGCTGTGGTGTTCAACTACTTCAGCGACAGGATATACACCATCGGCACTGAAGGCTACCAGGACATTGTGGAAAACGGCATACCTACGCTCGACTTTGTGGCATCGGGCAAGCTCGGAAGCCATTTCGGCATCAACTTCAAGGCCCGAAACCTGCTCAACTCGGCCCGTCAGCTCACACGAAAGGGCAACGCCACGGGCGAAGAGGTGGTGCTGAGCAAATACCGCAAGGGCATCGACCTGAGCCTGGGACTTACATATAGTTTTTGAAAACAGACATAAAGAGAGTACAACAAAACGACATTCAACTAATTATTATTATCATGCGAAAGTTTTTTCTTAACGCTTTGGCCTTCGCGGCCATTGCGAGTGCAGTGACACTCACATCATGCAGTGATGACGAAAATGCTAATACCGATGGCGGCGATGACCTCGGAACTACCGTGCAATTGAGCGGAACCGTGTCGGAGACCATGACGCTCGATGCCTCGAAAGAATATGTGCTCACAGGAACCCTTACCGTGCCCGACGGAGCTACGCTCGTAATACCGGCCGGAACGACCATCAAGGCCAACCAGGGATTCGACAAATACATACTCGTGGCACAGGGAGGCCGCATTGAAGCGCGCGGCACGGCCGACAACCCCATCGTCTTCACGGCCAACAGCGACAACGCTTCGGCCGGCTTCTGGGGCGGACTCGTCATCAATGGATATGCTCCCATCTCGGGCAACGCGTCGGGAACGACTGCTGCCACCGAGGTTGACAACAACCAGATGTACGGAGGCACCGACGCTGCCGACAACAGTGGTGTGCTGCAGTATGTCGAGCTGCTTTACACCGGTGCCCGCTCTTCGGCCGACATTGAGCACAACGGACTTACGCTCAACGGCGTGGGAAGCGGTACGCAGATAAGCAACATCTACATCTCTGAGGGTGCCGACGACGCCATCGAGTTCTTCGGGGGCACGGTCAGCGTGACCAACCTGCTGGCAGTGAACTGCGACGACGACATGTTCGACTTCACCCAGGGCTACAGCGGAACGCTAAGCAACTGCTACGGAGTGTGGGAGAGCGGTTTCACCAGCACCGAGGAAGACCCGCGCGGCGTTGAGGCCGACGGCAACCTCGACGGCGACGGCCCCGACCACACGCCGCAGGCAAACTTCAACATCAGTGGAATGACCATTGCCAACTACTCTGAGGCGCAGTCAATGCAAGACGCAATAAAGGTGCGCCGCGGCGCTACGGCTCACATTACCAACGCTCTCGTGACGGGTAACGGGGCTATTGAAAACCTCATCGACCTCACCGACAGCAAGGGCGGAGCCAACACTGCCACCGAGATGAGCGTGACCAACAGCGCTACGCAGCTGACCGGCACACTGATCAACGAGGATGGCGAATATGCAGGCGTTGAGGTAGTGGCCGGAAACACCGGTGCCGACAACTCTGTATTCGGCTGGACTGGATATGAGTTTCCCGAGGCTACGGCCCCGGAGGTGATTGCCGAGGGCAACCTGCCTGCCGAGATAACCACGGCTATGGCTCTCGAGGCCGGCAAAGAGTATTTCATCGACGGTAGCGTTCACGTCAAGGAGGGTGGCTCGCTGACCATTCCCGCTGGCATGACCATAAAGGCAAGGCAAGGGTTCGACAGCTTCATTCTTGTGGAGCGTGGCGGTAAGATATATGCCGACGGCACTGAAGACGCGCCCATAACATTCACCGCCGACAGCGAATCGGCCACTGCCGGATACTGGGGAGGCATAATCCTAAACGGTAGGGCCCGCATATCCGGCGCCGGTGACGGCGTGAACGAGGCCGCAACCGAGGTTGACAATAATATAATGTATGGCGGTGACGACAATGCCGACAACTCCGGCAGGCTGACATACGTGCGCATCCTGTACTCGGGGGCACGCTCTTCGGCCGACATTGAGCACAACGGGCTCACGCTCAATGCCGTGGGCAACGGCACGCAGATAAGCAACATATACATTGCCGAGGGTGCCGACGACGCCATCGAGTTCTTCGGGGGCTCTGTCAACGTGAGCAACCTGCTGGCTGTCAACTGCGACGACGACATGTTTGACTTCACCCAAGGCTACTGCGGAACGCTAAGCAACTGCTACGGACGGTGGGAGTCGTCGTTTACGAGCACCGAGGAAGACCCACGCGGGGTCGAGGCCGACGGCAACCTCGACGGCAATGGCCCCGACCACACGCCGCAGTCGGACTTCACCATCGAGAACATGACCATAGAAAACCTTGCCTCTGCACAGTCAATGCAGGATGCAATCAAGATTCGCCGCGGAGCCGCAGCACACATAACCAATGCTTTCGTTACCGGCTCGGGAGCCATCGAGAACCTCATTGACCTTACCGACAGCAAGGGAGACGCCGCCGCAAGCACTGAGATAAGCGTGACCAACAGCGCCACCAACGTCACTTCTGCTGAGATAAACCAAAACGTCACTTACGAGGGAGTGGGCATTGTTGAGGGCAACGCTGGCTGTCCTACAACCGGCTTTGGCTGGACTGGCTATTCTTTCTGACAATTTTTTCATAAAGGCTTGATAGGGGTGCGCCATGCGGGAAAATGTTCCTGACGGCGCACCCGCTTTGTCTTTCTTAGCCGTGGCGGGCGTCGCAGGTGGCCATGGTGAAACTGTTTGGGCTTGACGGCGGCTACAGGGCAGCCGGCAAGCCTTGTTACCTGTTGTTGGTATACGCAATGACAGTGGGCGTCAGCCGAAGAGTGCGCGCAAGGCTTCTTCCACTTTGCGCACCGGCACCAGTTCGATGTTGAATTTGCTGTGGTTGAATCCCTGCAGGTTGTGGCGCGGAACAATCATGTGACTGAACCCCAGCTTCTCCGCTTCTGCCACCCGTTGCTCAATGCGGTTTACCGGGCGGACTTCTCCGCTGAGGCCCACTTCGCCGGCCATGCACCATCCCGACTCTATCGGGGTGTCTACGTTGCTCGACAGCACGGCCGCTATTACGCTCAGGTCCATGGCCAGGTCGGTCACGCGAAGGCCTCCCGCAATGTTGAGGAAGACGTCTTTCTGGGCCAGCTTGAACCCCACGCGCTTCTCGAGCACGGCCAGGAGCATGTTGAGCCGCCTCTGGTCGAAGCCCGTCGCAGTGCGTTGCGGGGTGCCGTAGGCTGCTGTCGACACCAGCGCCTGCGTCTCGACGAGAAACGGGCGCACGCCCTCGATGGCCGAACTGATGGCTATCCCGCTCAGGCCTTCATGGTCTTGGTTGAGCAAAAGCTCCGAAGGGTTGCTCACCTGGCGCAGTCCTGTCTGCAGCATTTCGTATATTCCAAGCTCGGAAGTGCTTCCGAAGCGGTTCTTTATGCTGCGAAGTATCCTGTACATGTAGTGCTGGTCGCCTTCAAACTGTATCACCGTGTCTACTATGTGCTCCAGTATCTTCGGGCCGGCAAGGGTTCCCTCCTTGGTGATGTGGCCTATGAGGATGACCGGGATGCCGCTCGTCTTTGCAAAACGGAGCAGCGCCGAGGCACATTCGCGCACCTGTGTGATGCTGCCGGGGCTTGAGTCGACGTCTTCGGTGGATATTGTCTGTATGGAATCTATTACCACCAGTTCCGGGGCAACGTCCTTTATGTGCTCGAATATGTGCTCGAGCGACGTCTCGCATAGTATCTGGCAAGAGTCGTTTTCGGGGTGATCTATCCGCTCGGCGCGCATTTTCAGCTGGTGGGCGCTTTCCTCCCCGCTCACGTAGAGTATCTTGCGCTCGGGCATCCTCAGTATTGTCTGCAGTGTGAGCGTGCTTTTTCCTATGCCGGGCTCGCCGCCCAGAAGCACTATCGACCCTGGCACCAGCCCGCCGCCGAGCACACGGTTGAGTTCGGCGTCGTGCATGTCCATGCGCGGTTCGTCCTTGGCGCTTATCTCGCTCAGTCTCAGCGGCTTGTTGCCTTTGCCCGAGGCATGGGCGTGGCGCACGGTCATTGCGGCCGACTTGGCCGCCATTGTGCCCGTGTCTGCCGCTATCCTTATCTCCTTAAACGTGTTCCACTGTCCGCAACTGGGGCATTTGCCAATCCATTTGGCAGACTCCTGACCGCAGTTGCTGCACACGTAAGCTGTCTTGTCTTTTGCCATAACAGCACAAAAGTAGCAATTATTTTCGTCATTACGAAATTATTTATTAATTTTGCACCGTGCAAACGGCTAATATCGCACATTAATTTATAGAACTCGGCAGGGGCGCTCGTGTAATCAATACGCTGGGCGTCCCTCTTTAGATTTAAAAAACAGCAAATCAGGATGAAGCATATCCATATCGTTTTCATCATATTGGCCATGCTGGTGGCCTGCGGACAGTCGGTCGAAGAGAAAGACCGCTTGTCGCGGCAGGAGCGCCTGCGCCTGGCCCGCGAAGACTCGGTGGCGCTCAAGGTGGCCGTAATGCCGACGCTCGACTGCCTTCCCTTGTATGTGGCACAGATGTACAATCTGTTTGATACGCTCGGTGCCGACGTGCGGCTGAAGCCATATACGGCGCAGATGGACTGTGACACGGCCTTGCAGCGCAAGCGAGTTGATGGTGCTGTCACCGACCTCGTGCGCGGCCAAAGGATGGTGAAGGAGGGCACGCCGCTTACCTATGTGACATCAACCAATGCCTATTGGCAGCTCATCACCAACCGCAACGCCCGCATAACCAACCTGAAGCACCTTGACGACAAGATGCTGGCCATGACCCGCTATTCGGCCACCGACCTGCTGGCCGACCGTGCCGTGGCGATGTCGGGGCTGAAGCCCGAGCGCGTTTTCCGCGTGCAGATAAATGATGTGGGCGTGCGTCTTAAGATGCTGCAGAACAACTCGATGGACGCAATGATGCTCACCGAGCCCCAGGCTGCCGTGGCTCGCATCGGCAAGCACCGCGTGCTGCTCGACTCGCGCAAGCTGGACATAAGCCTGGGGGCGTTTGCCTTCAGGAGCGAATTGATGGAAGACAAGGGCCGGAAGAAGCAAATAGACATATTCCTAAGGGCTTACAACATGGCGTGCGACTCCATCAACGAGCACGGCGTGGCCGCTTACAGGGAGCTGGTGGCGCGATATTGTGGGGTGGGAGAGGCCGCTGCCGACTCCATTCCGGCCGGCTTGAAGTTTGGCCATGCCGCCGCCCCACGCAAGAAAGACATCGAACTGGCAGACAGTTGGCTCGCCAGGCAGTGAAACAATGGCTTATGGAAAGAAACAAGACACTCGACCACATATTCAGTTTGCTTGGTTCGATGGCGCTCAGCGAGGCCATCGACGAGCTCGAGACATTCGGCGCTGCCCACCCGGAGCTTTCGTTGGATGCGCGCCTTCGCGAGATACGCAGCGACTACAGGCTGATGTTCGACTATTGGAGCAAGGGTTTCAAGGACGAACAGCTGGAGCTTGTATACCGCAACTTCATATATCGGATGTACAGGCTGACGGCCGACGTGGGCATGCGCTACGCCATAGCCCACTCTTCATACCTGACTGCAATAGACAACCGCGTCAGGTCGGCCGGCCGTGACTGGTCGCCGGCAGCCTTGCAGGCCGGGCTTGAAGGCTTTGTATCTGACGTGGCACTGCTCGAGCTCGAGCCTGCCCACGTGCGTGCGGAGAGGAAGCTGGGGCTGCACAGGGCCCACCGGCAGATGATGAACGACCTGTTTGATTACATCTGGACGTCGTCTCAGTGGACCGACAGCACCGCCGAGTCGATGGCTCAGCTGCTCCTGGCTCCCACGGTCGACACAATCGACCAGCAGCTCATTGTGTCGGCAGTGATGCTGGGCTGCATGAACATGTTTGACATAAACAAGTTCAGGGTGATGCTCACCGTCTACCGGCAGAGCTCCGACGAGCAGGTGCGCCAGCGGGCGCTGGTGGGCTGGGCCCTGTCTGCGGGTGTGGGGATGCACCATATATTCCCGGAAGAGCGCGAGATGGTGGGCGGCTTGCTGGCCGACGAGCATGTTTGCAAGGAGCTCGTAGAGCTGCAGATACAGCTGTTCTACTGCCTCAGCGCCGAGAACGACAACCGCAAAATACAGCAAGAGATAATGCCCGACCTGCTGAAGCACAACGGCTTGAGCATAACGCCAAACGGAATAGAAGAGAAAGAGGGCGACTCCATCGAAGACATAATCCACCCTGAGGAGGCCGAACGCAGGATGGAGAAGGTGGAAGAGAGCTTCCGGCGGATGCTCGACATGCAGAAGTCGGGCGCCGACATATATTTCGGCGGCTTCTCGCAGATGAAGCGTTTCCCGTTTTTCGACAGCATTGGCAACTGGTTTGTGCCGTTCTACCCCGAGCACCCGGCCATCAGCCAGGCCTACGGCACCCAGGCTGACACAAGGATGATAAGGAATATCGTAGACCACATGCCATTCTGCAACAGCGACAAGTATTCGTTTGTGATAGCCTTCAGGCAAGTGGTTGACCGGATTCCGCAAAACATCCGCGAGATGCTTGCCAACGGCAGCGTGGCGGGCATGGAGGCTGTGGCTGCCGAGGAGCAGGGCAAGCCCGAATACATACGCCGCCAGTATCTGCAAGACCTCTACCGCTTCTTCAGGCTTTACCCGTCGCGCAGCATGCTTTACAATCCTTTTGGCCATGATGCCGACGGCCATGTGTTCAACTATGTTTTTTTCGCAAACCCAATATTCTCTGCCACGCCGCTCGAGGCCTGCTACGGCGAGGTGGTGGGCTGCATGATGAAGCGCAGCATGTACCGCGAGGCGGCGTCAGTGCTGGCAAACTGCAGTGTGCCAGGGCGCGACTTCCTATATTACATGCACTGCGGCAGCCTGCGACTGCACCATCCGGCAGCATCGGGTGGCCTGGCCCTGCCGCAGGCGTCGGCATGCTTTGAGGAGGCATTGCGCCTGCGCCCCGACTCGGCCAAGGCTCTGAGTGGTTACGCACGCGCCAAGTTTTACGACGGAGAATATGCCGTGGCCGAATATGCCTATGCCCGTTTGTCGGCCATGCACCCCGAGCGCAAGAGCAGCGTGCTCAACATGGCGGTGTGCATGGTAAACCTCGGCAAGAGCGACGAGGCGCTGAAGCACCTGTATAAGCTCAACTATGAAAGTCCGGACGACGACAGGGTGAACCGCGTGATGGCGCGGGCGCTGGTGTGCGCAGGCCAGTATGACAAGGCCGAAAAGGCTTACCTGGCTCTGTGCGCCGGGCAGGAGGCGGAGCCCGAAGACCACCTCAACCACGGGCTTTGCCGGTGGCTTGCCGGCGACAAGGCCGGGGCGGCAGAGTGTTTCGTTGAATATGTCAGGGCGCACGGAGGCGACGCAGGAGTGGCCGGGTGCCGCTCGCTGTTCTATGCCGACGTGGCCGACAAAGAGCGGGAGCTGCTTGCCGGCAATGGCATCACGCCAACGGAGGTTCACCTGATGTGCGACCTTGTGTGCGACTTGGCTTTCCGAATAAGGTAAGTGAAGCTCAGCGGGATGCCCACACCCGCTATTGTGTAGAGAATCCAGAACAAGTCGTCTTGCGAATGCACGTGGATGACGGTGTGGCAGCCTATTTGCAGGAAGTCGAGGCCGTACCACCAAATCTTGACAATGCTCACCACCTTGAACGCAACGAGGTGGAAAACGAGTATCTGCAGGGTGTTGTCGCCGCAGAAGACGAGGAAACGCTTGAGCCTTCCCTCGCGTCTGTCGAGCCACAGGCTTATGTTGTATGTCATCAGGAAGCCGCAGATGGCCGGCAGGGGCAGCCGCAGGAAACGCTCAAAGTCGGCGTTCCACGCCATGCTCGACGGGGCATAGAGCGAAAACACAAGCGTGATGGCGGCAAAGGCAATCGTCGACCACCATGTGGCTTTGTATTTTTCATGCATTTGCCTGAATATGAATCCGCAGCCGAAGAAGAACGTTCCCATAATCTCGCGGTATCCGCCCTGTATCAGGTTGGTCACCCTGAGGCCCTCGCCCGTTTTCCATGCCCCTAAGGCCAGGGCCGCCAAGCAGACGGTCACGGGCACCACTGTGGTGCGCCATGCCTGTTTGCCCGCACCCGTGGCAGCCATGTCGAACAGCTTGAAGAGCACAAGGTAGAAGATGCTCGCCACGAACAGTCCGCGGAAAAACCAGAAAGCCCCGTTCAGAAACTGGTCGTAGCCGCCCATGGCCGTCACTATCGTCCACAGGTTTTGCTGCATCTGGTGCCATGAGTAGGGGTGGGTGACGCCTCCGCCCGGGTTGCCGTATTTCTCGTTGAGGATGCCAAGGTCGAACATCCAGTTGTGTATTATCAGGAAGAACACCGCCCACTTGACAAACGGCAGGTAGAGCCCCTTGATTCTTTTCTTTACGAACGTGGCTTCATCTGAAAGGTATTTCACCGAAAAGAAATAGCCCGCCGTGATGAAGAACAGCGGCATGTGGAATTCGTAGGCGAATGTGCAAAGGGCCGAAGGGCACTCGCTGTGGGTTATCACCATAAGTATTATGCCTATGGCTTTGCATATGGATATCACGGTGTTGCGCTTTCCCATTGTCGTTGGCTTGCGTTTGGCTTGCGCGGCTTCTCACCGTGGCAAGCGTTGTTTGGTTGTCTTGTCTTTATGTGTTAAGTGAGTTGTGCGGCCGCGCCGTGCGGCTGCTTTTGTGGCAAGGCCCGTATCGCCTTGCCAAACGGGCCGTATGGCTGTGCCAGACGGCCTGTTTGGCAGCGTGGTTCCGCCCGTTTTGCAATGCGCTGCGCGTCAGGCTGTTGCGGAGTCCCCGGATGCCGGCGCGGCCTGGGCGTGGAAGTGGGTCAGAGGAACGGCGTGAGCAGGTGGGCCAGCCATCCCACAAACTTCTTCCACGGCGTGCGGAACTCGTCCCAGTATTCGGGCGTAAGGTATATGCTTTGCTTCTTGTCGTTGTCAAACATGTCGTCGAGCTGCTTCGTGGTGGGCTTGTCCACTATAACGGCGTTTTCCTCGTAGTCCCAGCTCAGGCTCCTTGAGTTGAGGTTGGCGCTGCCAACCGTGCAGTAGCGGCCGTCGACCATTATCACCTTCGAGTGGTGGAAGCCGGGTTGGTAGAGCCATACGTCGGCCCCTTTCTTCATCAGCTTGTGCACGTTGTAGAACACGCAGTCGGGCGTGAGCGGTATGTCGCTGTGGGCCGAGACCAGTATCTCGACCTTTACCCCGCGCTTCAGGGCGTTCTTTATAGCCTTTTTCACCTTGCGGTTGAGCGTGAGGTAGGGGTTGATGAGCTTTATCGAGTCTTTCGCGCTGTTGAAGGCGTTGATGTAGAACGTGCGTATTATCTCGTTGGTGGTTCGCGGTTCGCGGTTGATGATGCCCACCTTCTTGTGGCCGGCAGTCAGCGTGGTGTCGGGTTTCAGCCCCGTTATCTCCACCGGTTGGTAGGCCCTGAAATACTTCTGGTCCCAGATGTCTTCGCCCGTCACCTTCTTCCACATCCTCACGAATATCATTTGCAGCTGGCTCACGGCCCCGCCTTCTATGCGGCAGTGCATGTCGCGCCATTCGCCCACCTGCTTCGTGCCCTTTATGTAGTAGTCGGCCACGTTCATGCCGCCGGTATAGGCCACATTGCCGTCGATGACTACAATCTTCCGGTGGTCGCGTGTGAACACGTGGTTTATCCACGGGAAGCGTATCGGGTCGAACTCGTAAATCTGTATGCCTTCCTCTCGGAGCTTTTCAATGTGCTTTTTCTTAAGCGGCCGGTTGTTGGAGTCGTTGCCGAAACCGTCGAACAGCGCCCTCACCTCGACCCCTTCCTTGGCCTTTTGCCGCAGTATGGTGAACAGTTCGGCGGCTATCGAGTCGTTGCGGAAGTTGAAGTACTCAAGGTGGATGCTGCTTTTGGCCTGCCTGATGGCTTTGAACATGTCGTCAAACTTCTCCTGCCCCGACATCAGCAGCACCACTTTGTTGTTGTCGGTGAACGTCACGCCCTCCTTCTCCAGCACACTGACAATGGTCGAGTCGCTGGTGGGCGTGGCTTCGTCTGCCGATGCAGTGGCCACCGACAGCATCAATGCAATGATAAGGTAGTTAAGTCTGGTCATTCGTAAGGTTTAGGTGTGGTCACACCATGCATGAGTAGTGGTCGACGACACCCAGCAGATGGTTGTCGCCATCGACCACGAGCACTGTGTGTATCTTGTACTTGTTCATGATGTCCTGTATTTCCGTTATCCTTGTTTGCGGGGAAACCGTCTTCGGTTGCCGCGTCATAATGTCGGCGACGGTGCGGTCGAAGAACTCGGCCTGCCATTTCTCCATTGCCCGTCGGATGTCGCCGTCGGTGATGAGCCCCACAATCCTGCCGTCGCACTCGGCCACCCCGAGGCCCAGCTTGCCTTTGCTGACAAGTATGATGGCCTCGCCCAGGTGCATCTCGGGCGTGATGATGGGCATGTCGGTGGTTCTCATCACGTCTTGCGCCGTGGTGAGCAGCCGCTTGCCCAGCTCGCCGCCGGGGTGGAACTGGGCGAAGTCCTTGGGCTGGAAGTTGCGCCGTTCCATCAGTGCCACGGCCAGGGCGTCGCCCATGGCCAGCGTGGCCGTGGTGCTGCTTGTGGGCGCGAGGTTTAGTGGGCATGCCTCCTTGCGCACGCTGACGTTGATGTGGTAGGTGGAGTATTTGGCAAGCAGCGAGCCGGGGTTGCCGCTCATGCCGATGATGGGCACCTTCATGTGCTGCAGCATGGGTATGAAGCGCAGCAGCTCGTCGGTCTGCCCCGAGTTGGATATGGCGAGCACCACGTCGTCGGGCGTCATCACGCCGAGGTCTCCGTGGTAAACGTCGAGCGGGTTGATGAAGAACGACGGTGTGCCGGTGCTCGATAGCGTGGCTGCAATCTTTGCCCCAATGTGTCCGCTCTTGCCCACGCCGGTGACAATCACCTTGCCGTGGCAGGCCAGTATCAGTTCGACAGAATGGTCGAAATTGTCGTCGAGTTGTGGTATCAGGTCGAGCAGGGCCTGGGCCTCGTCCTTGATGCACTGTGTGGCATAGTCTCTTACTGTCATGTCGTTAGCCGGTTTTTTGCTTCATTCTGTTATTTCCTTCACCAAGTCGGCGAGCTTCGCAAGTTCGAGCATGTTGGCCGCGTCGCTCAGTCCGCGGTCGGGGTCGGGATGAACCTCAAAGAACCATCCCGTGGCCCCGAACGCCTTGGCGGCCATGGCCATCTGAGGCACGAAGCGGCGGTCGCCCCCGGTCTTGCCCCCTGCGCCCCCGGGGCGTTGCACGCTGTGCGTGCAGTCCATGATGACCGTGGGCACAATGGCGAGCATGTCGGCAATGTTGCGGAAGTCTACCACAAGGTTGTTGTAGCCGAACATGTTGCCCCGCTCAGTGAGCCACACCTCGGTGGCCCCGGCGTCGAGCGCTTTCTCGACAGGGAAGCGCATGTCGGCGCCGCTCAGGAACTGGGCTTTCTTTATGTTCACCGTCCGCCCCGTCTTGGCGGCGGCCACGAGCAGGTCGGTCTGGCGGCAGAGGAAGGCCGGTATCTGCAGCACGTCGGCCACCTCGGCCACCGGCTGGGCCTGCCAGCTCTCGTGTATGTCGGTGAGTATGCGCAGCCCGTAGCGGCTCTTGATGTCGGCAAGCATCTGCATGCCACGCTCCAGTCCGGGGCCGCGGAATGAGCTCACCGACGTGCGGTTGGCCTTGTCGAACGATGCCTTGAATATTATGTCGGTGCCCAGCCGGCTGTTTATCCTTACCAGTTCGGCGGCCACCGTGTCGAGCAGTTCTGCCGACTCGATGACACAAGGGCCTGCTATTATGGTATGTTTCATGTAAATGTAATCCTAATGTTTATGCGTTGCAAAAGTACGAATAATCACGGTAATAAACGAAGAAAAACGATTAAATGACCTTACAGACGCTTAAAACTTGTGTTGTGTCGGCAGTTTTTGCCGTCGGTGGCGGTGCCGCAGTGGGCAGCGGGGGCGCCGTGGGGCGGGCCGGTTGGCTGAAAAGTCGTTTTTCCGGGCTCGCGTTGCCGTTTTCCGGGCTTTTATTCTTACTTTTGCGGTCAAAAAGATACTGTTGGATATGATACTTATAGCAGACAGCGGAAGCACAAAGACCGACTGGTGGCTTGCCGATGGCGGCCACGTGGTGAGGCGCGCGGCCTCGCAGGGCATAAACCCGTTCCATCAGGACGGGGGCGTGATATATGGCATTGTCGGCGGTGAGCTGCTGCCGCAACTGGGCGACGACGAGCCGCGGGCCGTGTTCTTCTATGGCAGCGGGTGCAGCCCTGAGATGGCCCCTGTGGTGGTTGAGGCCCTCGGCAGGGCTTTCCCGCATGCCGCGGCCATAGAGGCGCACGGCGACTTGCTCGGGGCGGCCAGGGCCGTATGCGGCCCGGAGCAGGGCATAGCCTGCATATTGGGCACGGGGTCGAACTCTTGCCTGTACGACGGCACGTCCATAAAGCTCAACACGCCGCCGCTGGGCTACATCCTCGGCGACGAGGGCAGCGGGGCGGTGCTGGGCCGCAATTTCGTCAACGCCATGTTCAAGGGCGGCCTGAGCGCAGGGCTGAGCGACAGCTTCATTGCCGAGAGCGGGCTGACCATGGCCGAGATAGTGCGCCGCGTATACCGCGAGCCCATGGCCAACAGGTTCCTGGCCTCGCTGTCGCCGTTTATCCACCGCCACATTGCAGACGCCTCGCTGCGCAGACTGGTCATCGACAACTTCCGCAGCTTCTTCCGTCGCAACGTGTCGGCATACGGCCGGGCCGACCTGCCTGTGGGTGTGGTAGGCAGCGTGGGGTATTATTATTCGGCAGAATTGTCTGAGGCGGCCGAGGCCGAGGGCTTCCGCCTTGGCCGGGTGGTGCGCAGTCCGATGGAGGGGCTTGTGGCCTATCACGCCAGCCAAGGTCGTTAGGCCTTAGGGGACATGGCTGTCGGCCATGCCTTGCCGCAGGCGGTTGGCGGTGGTGCGGCGTGCGCCTGGCCGGTGCCAGCCGAGGGTTTCTCGCTTGCTGTGGCCCAGGAGCGCAATGCGCTGGCAGCCAGGGATATGCGGCGGGTTCTGCTGGTTGTGTCCGTCGTTGCCGTTTGCCATTCCCAAGCGTCGTGCGCGGCACTTGCAGGCGTGCCGTGCGGCATTGTGGGCGGCGCCTCGTAGTGGCGTTTTTCCGCCCCCGGCCCCTGTCGCCGGCAACGCGTGGCGGCGGGGAGGGCAGCGGCTCTCATCGTCGCAAATACGCATGGCGGCCCTCGTACACGCGCGCACGTACGTTAAACTATCGCTTAGGTAAAAACATTTTTGCGGCGTTTAGCTTTTCTTTGCGATAAATTTACTACCTTTGCAAGCGCTAAAGGCGTACAAATTTGTAATATTATAGTTTTTTATGTATTTTACTTTATTTATTACCGTTATCTTGACGGCTGTCGTATTGGTTGTTGGCGCGTATGTCGTGGCCAAGCTGATAGGACCGCGTTCATACAATCCGGTAAAGGGTGAGCCGTTTGAGTGCGGTATCCCGACTCGGGGCACATCGTGGATTCCCGTGCATGTGGGTTACTACCTCTTCGCAATCCTGTTCTTGATGTTCGACATCGAGACGGTGTTCCTCTACCCTTGGGCAGTTGTCGTTAAGCAGTTTGGAGCGATGGCTCTTTGCAGCATCGGCTTCTTCATGCTGGTACTTGTATTTGGCTTGGCGTACGCCTGGCGGAAAGGAGCGTTGGAATGGAAGTAAGAAAGCCTGTAATCAAGAGCATCCCCTATGGGGAGTTCAAGGACAACGAGACCCTCGAGAAACTCACCGCCGAGCTCAACGAGGGCGGAGCCAACGTTATACTCGGGTCGCTCGACCAAGTGATCAACTGGGGGCGAAGCAACTCGCTCTGGTCGCTGACTTTCGCAACGAGCTGCTGCGGTATCGAGTTCATGGCTGTGGGCTGCGCCCGCTATGACTTCGCGCGCTTTGGCTTCGAGGTGACGCGTAACTCGCCGCGACAGGCCGACCTCATCATGTGCGCCGGAACGATAACCCACAAGATGGCACCCGTGTTCAAGCGCCTCTACGACGAGATGGCCGACCCGAAGTATGTGATAGCTGTGGGCGGATGCGCCATATCAGGCGGCCCGTTCAAGGACAGCTACCACGTGGTGAAGGGCATATCCGAGATTGTTCCCGTGGATGTTTACATCCCCGGTTGCCCGCCGCGCCCGGAGGCCATCATGTACGGCATGATGCAGTTGCAGCGCAAAGTCAAGATAGAGAAATTCTTCGGAGGCGTCAACCACAAGCAGACTGCCGAAGAGCGCCGAGAGGCCATGAAGCCCATCGTGGTGACCAATGTGCCGAAGGACTTCGACCCGAAGGCAGGCCAGACTGAATAATATAATAAGGTAAGAGAAGATATGAAACTGAATAACTTAGTATTCGACAAGAACAGCTTCGCCGCCGAAATGGCCAAGCTGAGGAATGACAAGCATTTTGACTACCTTGTTACTATCGTCGGCGAAGACTTCGGCGAGGAGGGCCTCGGGTGTATATACATTCTTGAGAACACCGATACTAACGAGCGCCTGTCTGTGAAGGAGATGGCCGAGCGCATTGGTGACGACTATGTCATCCCCACAGTGTGCCACCTCTGGAAGTCTGCCGACCTACTCGAGCGCGAGGTGTTCGATTTCTTCGGCATCAAGTTCCTCGGACACCCCGACATGCGCCGCCTCTACCTGCGCAGCGATTTTGTGGGCTATCCGTTCCGCAAGGACTATGACATGAGCCCGGAGAACAACAGATATACGCTCGACGACGACATAGAGCCCGACTTTACGTACGAGTATTCGCTCGACGCCGACGGCAACCTGCAGGCTAAGCAGCACAAGCTGTTCACCGACGACGACTTCGTTGTGAACATTGGCCCGCAGCACCCCTCTACCCACGGCGTGCTCAGGTTGCAGACCGTGCTCGACGGCGAGATTGTAAAGAAGATATACCCGCACTTCGGATACATTCACCGCGGTGTGGAGAAGATGTGCGAAAAGTACACTTACCCGCAGACTCTGGCCCTGACCGACCGCCTCGACTACCTCAGCGCCATGATGAACCGCCACGCCCTGTGCGGCGTAATCGAGGAAGCCATGGGGATAGAGCTGTCTGACCGCATCCAGTACATACGTACCATAATGGACGAGCTGCAGCGACTCGACAGCCATTTGCTGTATATAGGGTGCTGCGCACAGGACCTCGGGGCGCTCACGGCGTTCCTTTATTCTATGCGCGACCGCGAGCACGTGCTCAACGCAATGGAGGAAACCACCGGCGGAAGGCTCATACAGAACTACTACAGGATAGGAGGCTTGCAGGACGACATAGACCCCAACTTCGTCAGCAACGTGAAGGCGCTGTGCCAGTACATCAAGCCAATGTTCCAGGAGTACATGGATGTGTTCGGTGACAATGTCATCATGCAGAACCGATTCAGGGAAGTGGGCCCGCTGTCGAAGGCCGACGCCATAAGCTACGGTGTATCGGGAGCCTCAGGACGCGCCTCCGACTGGCACAACGACGTGCGCAAGAACCATCCCTATGCCATGTATGGCAAGGTTGACTTCGACGAGGTGACCAACGGCATGTGCGACTCCATGGGCCGATACCTCATCCGTATCGAGGAGATGAAACAGAGTGTGCGCATCATCGAGCAGCTTATCGACAACATACCTGCAGGAGACTTCTACATAAAGCAGAAGCCGATAATCAAGGTTCCCGAGGGACAGTGGTTCTTCTCATGCGAAGGTAGTCGCGGAGAAATAGGCGTATACCTTGACTCGAAGGGCGACAAGTCGCCTTACAGGCTCAAGTTCAAGCCAATGGGACTCAACCTCGTGGCTGCCATGGACGAGATGCTGCGCGGACAGAAGGTGGCCGACCTTATCACCACCGGTGCCGCACTCGACTTCGTGATACCCGACATCGACAGATGACGGCATGTTCTTTATTCATAATTAAAATTCACGATTAAACGAAATGTTTGATTTTAGCATAGTTACAACGTGGTTCGACAGCCTCCTGCGCCAAACTCTTGGCTTGGGAGATTTCTGGTCGATACTTATCGAGTGCATACTGGTGGGCGTGCTCATCCTTGCTGGATACGCCATGCTGGCTATCGTCTTGATTTTCATGGAGCGCAAGGTGTGTGCTTACTTCCAGTGCCGCCTGGGCCCGATGCGAGTGGGCCCGTGGGGCATCTTCCAGGTGTTTGCCGACGTGCTGAAGATGCTCATCAAGGAGATTTTCGCCGTCGACAAGGCCGACAAGCTGCTTTATTGCGTGGCGCCTTTCCTCGTCATCATTGCCTCTGTGGGCACTTTCTCATTCCTGCCTTGGAACAAGGGGGCCGAGATTCTTGACTTCAACGTGGGCATCTTCCTGCTTACTGCCGTGTCGAGCATCGGCGTCATCGGTATATTCATGGCCGGATGGGGCAGTAACAACAAGTATGGCGTGGTTTCGGCCATGCGTGGTGCCGTGCAGCTCATATCTTATGAAATGTCGCTCGGGCTCTGTCTCGTAACGGCAGTTATACTCACCGGCACCATGCAGGTGTCCGGAATAGTGGAGGCCCAGACCGGTCCGTGGAACTGGCTCATATTCCAAGGCCATGTTCCGGCCATCATTGCGTTCCTCGTTTTCCTCGTCGCAGGCAACGCAGAGGCCAACCGCGGCCCGTTTGACCTTGCCGAGGCCGAGAGCGAGCTCACCGCCGGTTACCACACGGAATACAGCGGTATGGGATTCGGCTTCTATTACCTGGCCGAGTATCTCAACCTGTTTGTCATTGCAGGCATAGCAACCACAGTGTTCCTTGGTGGCTGGGCGCCGGTCAACATAGGCATCGAGGCTTTCGACGCAGTGATGGATTACATACCCGGCATCGTATGGTTCTTGGGCAAGACCTTCGCCATTGTGTGGCTGTTGATGTGGATTCGCTGGACATACCCACGCCTCCGCATCGACCAGATACTGAAGCTCGAGTGGAAGTATCTCATGCCGCTGTGTCTGCTCAACCTGGTTCTCATGACAATAATCGTTGCCTTTGGGTGGCACTTCTAAACAAGTAAGTAAAAATGGAAGCAAACAATAAATCATATTTCGGCGAGATAGGGGATGCCCTGAAGTCGCTCGCAACCGGGTTGAAAGTCACTCTCAAGGAGTACTTCACCAAGAAGAGCACAGAGCAGTACCCTGAGAATCGCAAGACAACGCTACATGTGGCTCAGCGTCACCGCGGCCGCTTGGTTATGAAGCGTGATGAGAATGGTGTGGTGAAGTGCGTTGCCTGCACTCTGTGCGAGAAGGCATGCCCCAATGGCACCATAAAGATAGCATCGGAGATGGTGACGACCGAAGAGGGCAAGAAGAAGCGCCGGCTGGTCGATTACCAGTATGACTTGGGTGACTGCATGTTCTGTCAGCTTTGCGTCAATGCGTGCAGCTTCGACGCAATAGAGTTTACGAATGATTTCGAGAACAGTGTGTTCGACCGCGACAAGCTGGTGCTCCACCTTGACAAGGAGCATTACGAGAGCTCGCTGCCAAACATCCTCGATGGCGGTGCACCGCTGACAATCGGAAAGTTTAACACTGCAACAAAGTAAAGGAGGACTTAATAAGAAATGGCAAATTTAGTAATGTTTTGCATACTGGCAGTGGTCATCCTTGGTTCTGCCGTGTTGTGCGTGATGACAAAGAGAATCATGCGGGCTGCTACGTTCCTGCTGTTTGTCCTCCTCGGCGTGGCCGGGCTTTACTTCCTGCTTGACTACACATTCTTGGGTGCTGCCCAGATAAGCATATATGCAGGAGGTATAACGATGATGTATATCTTCGCGATACAGCTTGTGAGCAAGCGCACGCTCCAGGGCCTTGTAGAGCACCTGAAGGGCAGCCGCGTATTGTTTGGCGGCATCGTGACAGTTGTCGGCTTGCTGACCGTCGCCCTGGTGTTGCTCAAGAATCAGTTCATTTACCGTGCGTGCAGCGTGGCCGACGCTGAAGTCCCGATGGAGACCATCGGTACGGCCCTGCTTGGCAGTGAGAAGTATCAGTATGTGCTTCCGTTTGAATTCATCTCAGTGTTCCTGCTGGCATGTATCATCGGCGGCATCGTTGTAGCGAGAAAAGAAAAGGAGAAATAATGATGGTACCAGTTGAAGCTTATTTTGTGCTCAGTGCACTGTTGTTCTTTATCGGCGTGTTCGGTTTCATCACCCGCCGCAACCTGATAGCCATGCTCATCTCCGTTGAGCTTGTGCTCAATGCTGTCGACATCAACTTTGCAGCGTTCAACCGCCTGCTGTTCCCCGAGGGCCTTGAGGGCTTCTTCATGACCCTGTTCTCCATTGGAGTGAGTGCAGCAGAGAGCGCCGTGGCCATAGCCATTATCATCAATGTCTACCGCAACTTCCACAGCGATCAGGTGAATAGTATTGAAAACATGAAATTTTAAAGTGTGTTATGGATTATAGTTATGTATTTCTGATACTCCTTCTGCCGGCTTTGTCGTTCCTCGTGCTTGGCTTGGCCGGCATGAAGATGTCGCACAAGGTCGCAGGACTGATAGGCACATGCTCGCTCGCTGTGGTGACGGTGCTGTGCTATTACACTGCCATAAAGTATTTTCTGATTGACGGGAGGGATGCCACCGGCCTTTTCCCCACCGTTACGGCGTTTGATTTTGTATGGATCAAGTTCTCGGAATTGCTGACGTTCACCATTGGCTTCCGCCTTACGCCGATATCGGTGATGATGCTCATAGTCATCTCCACGGTCAGTTTCATGGTTCATATCTATTCGTTCGGATACATGCATGGCGAGAAGGGCTTCCAGCGTTATTACGCTTTCCTGTCGCTTTTCACCATGTCGATGCTTGGCCTTGTCGTTGCCACGAACATATTCCAGATGTACCTGTTCTGGGAGTTGGTGGGTGTAAGCTCTTATCTGCTCATCGGCTTCTATTACCCGTTGCACTCTGCGGTGGCCGCTTCGAAGAAAGCATTCATCGTGACACGCTTCGCCGACCTGTTCTTCTTGATAGGTATACTCTTCTACAGCTTCTACGTAGGCACATTCAGCTATGACCTCACGGCAATGCCCGAGCTTCATCAGAATGTAGCCGGCGTGGCTTGGGTGATGCCGATGGCTTTGTTCCTCATGTTCATCGGTGGTGCCGGCAAGTCTGCAATGTTCCCGTTGCACATCTGGCTGCCCGACGCCATGGAGGGCCCGACGCCTGTTTCGGCCCTGATCCATGCCGCAACGATGGTTGTTGCCGGTGTGTATCTCGTTGCAAGCCTGTTCCCGCTGTTTGTTGAGTTCGCCCCTGAGGCCCTCCACTGGATAGCTTACATAGCCGCCTTCACGGCCTTCTATGCAGCAGCCGTGGCATGTTGCCAGAGCGACATCAAGCGCGTGCTGGCATTCTCTACGATATCCCAGATAGGCTTCATGCTCGTTGCCCTTGGCGTATGCCTGCCCGGTGAGACCAGTGGTGTAGACAATACGGTAGAGTATGCCGATGTCAACGGTCTCGGTTACATGGCCGGCATGTACCACCTGTTCACCCATGCCATGTTCAAGGCCTGCCTGTTCCTCGGTGCCGGATGCATCATCCACGCCGTCCATTCGAATGAAAAGATGTACATGGGAGGCCTGCGCAAGTACATGCCCATCACCCATGTCACCTTCCTGATATCGTGCCTTGCAATAGCCGGCATACCGTTCTTCTCAGGTTTCTGCTCCAAGGACGAGATACTCGTGGCGTGCTACAACTTCAGCCCCGTGATGGGAGTCATCATGAGCGCGATAGCCACCATGACCGCCTTCTACATGTTCCGCCTCTACTATGTCATCTTCTGGGGCAAGAGCTACTATGAGACCCACAAGGCAGAAGGTGCCCACCAGCCCCACGAGGCGCCCCTCACCATGACCGTGCCCCTGATAGTGCTGTCAGCCATTACGATGCTTGTAGGCATCTTCGGCACACTCCATGTGTTTGAGTTCGGCGAGTTTGTGTCTGCCAACGGCATCGGTTTCGGCACACACATCAACTGGGCCATAGCAGGCACGAGCACCGTGCTCGCCATACTCGGCATCTGCCTTGCCACCTATATGTACAAGGGCGAGGAGACACCGGTTGCCGACATGCTTGCCCGCCGTTTCCCGAAACTGCACCAGGCAGCATACAGGCGCTTCTACCTCGACGAGGTTTGGATGTTTGTCACCCACAAGATAATCTTCCGTTGCATATCCACCCCGATAGCATGGTTTGACCGTCACGTTATCGACGGCACCTTCAACTTCATGGCTTGGGGCGCAAATGCAGCCGGCGAGACTATCCGTCCGTGGCAGAGCGGCGACGTACGCCAGTATGCCGTGTGGTTCATCACCGGTACAGTCGCTTTAACATTAGTATTACTTTGCATATAATGACAGATATAAAATGAGTATATTAAGTCTATTCGTAGTAATCCCCGTGCTTATATTGCTGGGCTTGTGGATAGCCCGCAACCTCAACCAAGTGCGTGGCGTGATGGTGGCCGGCTCTTCATGCTTGCTGGCTCTGTCGGTCTGGCTTACCGTAGCCTTCATCCAGGCTCGCCAATCGGGAAACACAGACCCCATGCTGTTCACATACAGTGTTGCATGGTTCAAGCCCCTCAACATAGCCTATGCAGTGGGAGTTGACGGCATTTCTGTCGTGATGCTGCTGCTTTCGAGCATAATTGTATTCACAGGAACATTCGCGTCGTGGCAGTTGAAGCCCCTTACTAAGGAGTATTTCCTTTGGTTCACGCTTCTGTCAACAGGTGTGTTCGGCTTCTTCATCTGCATAGACATGTTCACCATGTTCATGTTCTACGAGGTAGCCCTCATCCCGATGTACCTTCTCATCGGCGTATGGGGCAGCGGCAACAAGGAGTATGCCGCCATGAAGCTTACGCTGATGCTCATGGGAGGTTCGGCCCTGCTCATTCTCGGTATCCTCGGAATATACTTCTTCAACGGTGCTACCACTATGAACGTGATGGAGATTGCCGCCAACAACCACATACCTGCCGACATACAGAACGTGTTCTTCCCGTTCATATTCATCGGTTTCGGTGTGCTTGGCGCCCTGTTCCCGTTCCACACGTGGAGCCCCGACGGCCATGCCTCGGCACCTACAGCAGTGTCGATGCTCCATGCCGGCGTGCTCATGAAGCTCGGAGGCTACGGTTGCTTCCGCGTGGCCATGTTCCTCCTGCCCAGCGCAGCCCAGGAACTGTCGTGGATATTCCTCATCCTGACCACCATATCCGTGGTTTACGGAGCATTCTCGGCCTGCGTGCAGACCGACCTCAAGTACATCAACGCCTATTCGTCGGTGTCTCACTGCGGCCTGGTGCTCTTCGCCCTGCTCATGATGACCAAGACGGCATGTACCGGTGCCATACTCCAGATGCTCTCGCACGGTTTGATGACAGCATTGTTCTTCGCCCTCATCGGCATGATTTACGGCCGCACCCACACGCGCGACGTGCGCAAGCTCGGCGGACTGATGAAGATAATGCCTTTCCTCAGCGTAGGTTACGTCATAGCCGGTCTTGCCAACCTCGGCTTGCCGGGCTTCTCGGGCTTCGTTGCCGAGATGACCATCTTCGTGGGTTCGTTTGAAAACGGCGACACCTTCCACCGTGCAGCCACCATCATAGCATGTACTTCGATTGTAATAACGGCTGTCTACATCCTGCGTGTGGTCGGAAAGATACTCTATCAGAAAGTGGCCGACCCCCACTACCTCGAGCTCACTGACGCCACATGGGATGAGCGCGTGGCCGTTTGCTGCCTCATCTTCTGCGTAGCCGGCCTAGGCCTTGCCCCGCTGTGGGTAAGCAATGTCATCGGCGATGCCGTCGGCCCAATTCTCAACGTAATAAACTTCTAACAAAACCAGTAGGGAAAAATGGATTACAGTCAGTTTTTTAATATGATTCCGGAGGCCACGCTTGTGGCAATCCTGATAATTGTCTTTCTTGCCGACCTCATAATGAAGGGCGAGAAGAAGGTTTCCTCGTTGGCCCTGCTGATGAACGTGCTGCTCGTGGTGCAGACGGCAGTATGCCTGACGGCCGAGCCGTCGTCGGCATTTGGCGGCCTTTACGTCACCGGCGACGCAGTCAACGTGATGAAAGTGATACTCACCGCCGGCACTCTCATTGTATGCATCATGGCCCAGCCTTGGCTCGGCCGTGCCGACGTGAGCAACAAGGCTGGCGAGTTCTATGCCTTGGTGGCCTCAACGTTGCTCGGTATGTACATGATGATGTCGTCGGGACACTTCCTCATGTTCTTCCTCGGCCTCGAGATGGCTTCAGTGCCGATGGCATGCCTTGTGGCTTTCGACAAGTTCCGCCAGAATTCGGCCGAGGGTGCTGCCAAGTTTGTGCTCACCGCCACTTTCTCGAGCGGCGTCATGCTCTACGGCATATCGTTCATTTACGCCGCCGCAGGCACGCTCTATTTTGACGATGTGGCTGCCGTCATCGGCAACACACCGCTTGCCATCATGGGCTTGGTGTTCTTCTTCAGCGGCCTTGGGTTCAAGATATCGCTCGTTCCGTTCCACTTCTGGACGGCCGACACCTATCAGGGCGCACCCACACCGGTGACGGGCTACCTCAGCGTAGTGTCGAAGGGAGCCGCCGCATTTGCCCTCATGGCCATACTCATGAAGGTGTTTGCGCCTATGATTGAGTACTGGGAATACCTGCTTTACATCGTCATAGTGCTCAGCATCACCATAGCCAACCTTTTTGCCATACGCCAGACAGAGCTCAAGCGATTTATGGCTTTCAGCTCCATCTCGCAGGCAGGCTACATCATGCTGGCCGTCATTGGCGGCTCGGCCATGGGAGTGGCTGCCCTGTCATACTACGTGCTTGTGTATGTTGTGGCCAACATGGCTGTCTTCACGGTAATCAACGTTGTAGAGACACGCGGCAACGGCACTACGAAGATGAACTGCTACGACGGTTTCTACCAGACCAACCCGAAGTTGGCCCTGCTCATGACGCTGGCCCTCTTCTCGCTGGCCGGAATACCTCCGTTTGCAGGTATGTTCAGCAAGTTCTTCGTGTTCATGGCAGCAGCCCAGCAAGGTTCGTTCTGGGCATACCTCGTGGTGTTTGTGGCATTGATCAACACCGTGGTCAGCCTTTACTACTACCTGCTCATCGTCAAGGCCATGTATATCAAGAACACCGACACGCCGCTGCCAACATTCAGCAGCGACTGCAACACCAAGCTGGCCCTTACGCTCTGCACGGCAGGCATTGTGGCCTTCGGTGTGTTCAGCTGCGTTTACGACTGGATTGCGGGTGCCGTTCTCTGAAACGTCACGCCCGTTGCAATATGGAAAGCCGGACATGTCATTGTCCGGCTTTTCTTATTTTGCAGACCGTTGTGCACATAGCGTGCCATCGGTATGGGCGGTCTTCAACTGCACATTGCATTTATGATGAAACGCCCTGAGCTGTAGGCAGATGGCCGCCGTATGGCGCCACGGTCAGAAACGGCCCGTTCCATGCTGCCGTTTGGCCCGTTTTACCATGCCGTATGGGCCGTTTTGAAATTCAGTCTTGGCCGTTTTGCAAAACGGCGGGCACGTTCTCACACCTGATGCAGGTTGACTACTTGAGGCGTGGCGCCACGATGTAACGCATTTTCGCATGATGGCGGTATATTGTAGCAGACAGTTGGCACCACTCATCCGGCCGTCATGGCGTCGGCACCAAGCCATTTGCAGCCATTTCGGCCGTCGGTCGGTTTCTCGGCTTGCGGTCGCAGATTCCGCTCCTTCAGCAATTGCACGCCGCCGACATATAACCATCAAACACCATACATACAATTGGGCAACACAGGTTTATTCAGGCTTTACCCGTTGGTGCCGCTGTGCGTTAGCCTTGCAGCAGGCATACTTGCAGGGCGGAGCATGGCTACAATGGTCGGAATGACCGTTTGGGCCGCGGCATTCGGCGTTGCCTTCACAGCCGCATTGTTGCTCGGGGGGCGTCCAAAGGCCCAGACTGCTGCCATCCTGTTGTCGGTGTTGCTGTTGGGATGTGCCATGTCGACCTTGGCCGAGCGCCGTCAGAGTGTGAGCCTGCCACAAGGCGAGACAGCCTTCGAGGCCATTGTGGCCGATGAGCCCGTAGAGCGCGGCCGCACGCTGCGCTTCGACGCCATAGCATGCTCGGGGCCTTTGAAGGGACATTGGGTGCGCTTGACACTGCTCAAAGACACGGTAGAGCGCAGGTATGCCACCCTTGGTGTGGGCGACGGCATGTTGGTGCGGTCGCGTTTGGTACCTCCGGCCAATTATCGAGAGTCGAATTTCGATTATGCAACCTACCTTCAGAGCCGCGGCATAGTGGCCACAGCTTTTGTCTACTACCGCAATTGGCGCAAGGCCGCGCCCCGCCTGTCGGCCCTGACCGTTGTTCAACGCGCCCGCATCTCAGCCATGCGCCTTCGCCACTGGCTGCTTGGGCGCTACCGCAGCCTTGGTCTTGAAGGCCAAGACTTTGCCGTGGTGGCCGCAATGACGCTTGGCGACAAGTCGGCGCTCTCAGGTTCGATGCGCGAGGCTTACTCGCTTGCCGGCGCATCTCACATACTTGCGCTTTCCGGCATGCACCTCGGCGTCATCTATTTGCTCCTGTCGATGCTATTGTCAGGCCGTCGCCGTCGCCTGCTTGGCGAAAGCCTGTTGCTCATGGCCATCTGGTCCTACGTCTTTATTGTCGGCATGCCATCGTCGGTGGTGCGGTCGGCCCTCATGATATCAGTCTACGGGCTTGTAGGCCTGACAGGCCGCAGCCGCATGTCGGTCAATGCGCTTGCCTTCGCCGCAGTGGTATTGCTCGTTGCCAACCCCCTTGCGCTTTTCGAAATAGGCTTCCAACTCTCTTTCGCGGCCGTGGCTTTCATACTTGTTTTCCAGTCGTCCGTGGGCTCGATAGCCTCCGTCCGCTTTCTCCAGCGCCATCGCCTGTTGCGCTGGGCATGGCAGCTTTCGGTCATGTCGCTGCTGGCCCAGATAGGCACAGCCCCGCTCGTTGCGTTCTATTTCGGTCGCCTGCCAGTTTGCTCGCTGCTCACCGGCCTTGTTGTCATACCTGCCGCCACGGCCATAATCTATCTGGCGGTGTCTCTGTTTGCCGTGGGTTTTGTGCCTGTGCTGCAGCAGGCCGTGGCCACAGTGCTTGCCTTTGTGGCCACGTGGCTCAATGCTTTTTTGCTTGCCATGGCGTCGCAGCCGTGGGCATCGGTCGGTTTGCCGCGGCTTAGCCCTTTGCAGGTGGTGCTGCTCTACGTCGTTGCCGTATGCGTCTGCCGCCTGCTGGCCATTTGCGGCCGGCGCATGGAGTCGGCAAGAGAGTGGGGGGCGTGAGATGCTTCTGCCCACAGTGGCTGTAGGCAACAGTCAGGAAACTACCGCCGGACGGGGCCCCGGTAGCTGCGTGCCGGCCCCATGGCTTGTCTGTATGCGCCATTTTACGGTCATTTTACCGTTCTTTAAAACTCCTGTAATAGTTTTGTAATAAATAATACCGACCTTTGTGGCTGATAAACGGCGGGCACATGACAGATGGTTTAGCCAAAAGCCATCGGCAGTCCCGCGCTTAATTGGAGTAACAACCCACGCAACCGTATGAAACATTTACTGGCCATTTTGGCATTGTTTGCAGGCATGGATGCCGCAGCACAGTTCAAGCCCGAAATCAACGGAACGATTCGCGGCAAGTACGAATACCAGACCGAGGAAGGCGAGGGCCGCTTCCAGGTGCGCAATGCCCGCTTCAGCCTGTCGGGAAAGGTGGTTGACGCCGTGTCGTACAAGGCCGAAATAGACCTCTCCGACGAGGGCAGCATAAAGATGCTCGACGCATACACGCGCATCAGTCCGTGGCGCACGCTCAATTTCACCATCGGTCAGATGCGCGTGCCCTTTACCATCGACGCCCACCGTTCGCCCCACCAGCAGTATTTTGCCAACCGTTCGTTCATAGCCAAGCAGGTGGGCAACGTGCGTGACGTGGGCGCCACTCTCGGCTATACGTTCAACGTGGGATTCCCGATAATACTCGAAGCCGGCATGTTCAATGGCTCGGGGCTCACCGACCAGAAGGATTTCTGGACCAACAACATAAACTATTCGGCCAAGGCACAGCTCTTCTTCCCGAAAGGTTTCAACCTCACGCTGAGTGTGCAGAAGATAAAGCCCGAGGCGGTAAACATAATGATGTATGACGCCGGCGCCTACTACCATGGCAACGGATGGCATGTGGAGGCCGAATACCTGTACAAGCACTACGCCGACAATGCCTACGGGGCTGTTCATTCCTTCGACGGCTTTGTCAACTACGACATAAAGGTGGGCGGAAAGAAGCCGCTGGTAAAGAAGGTGTCGCCCTTGGCGCGCTTTGATTACATGAGCGACCACAGCGACGGTACGGCCGACGCAGAGACGGGGCTGCTCAATACCACCGACTACCGGCGCTCGCGCATAACGGGCGGTGTGACCCTGAGCCTTGGCACACCGTTTGTTTCAGACATCCGTCTCAACTACGAGAAGTATTTCTATCGCGAAGGTGCGGTTGCCAAGCCGTCGGAGCGCGACAAGATAGTGATTGAGTTCATGACCAGATTCTGACATACGGTTGTATTTTTTAGGGTATCAAAATAAATCCCGCCATGCCTCCGCGCATAACTGCGCTGAAAGCATGGCGGGATGTTGTCTGCCTGTGTCTATGCCAATCTGGGGCCCTGCCGCAGACTGCGTGGCGTCGGCCACCATACGGCCGTAATGCCTCGGTATGTCTGTACCTGTGTCCATGTCGTGCCACACGAGCGCTTCAGCACTCATGCCGTCAGCCTGTTGGCCGCTTTGCCTTGCCTCCGGCTGCAACGCTTCCGGCTAAGCCGATAGCCAACCATGCCGGCAATGTTGCGGAATAGGTTGTTGGCCTGGCGGACGGACAGGGCTTAACCTATGCCGAGCTCATCGCGAAGGAACCTCGGGGTGAACCCCTTGTCGCTCATGGCAACCTCTTCGGGAGTGCCGGTCGACAGCACGTAGCCGCCGTTTCGCCCTCCCTCGGGCCCCATGTCGATTATGTAGTCGGCCATCTTGATGACATCGAGGTTGTGCTCGATTATTATTACCGTGTTGCCTCGGTCTACCAGTTTCTCAATGACGTCCATCAGTATCCTGATATCCTCGAAATGAAGCCCTGTGGTGGGCTCGTCGAGAATGTAGAGCGTCTTTCCCGTGTCGCGTTTGCTCAGTTCCGTGGCCAGTTTTACGCGCTGGCTCTCGCCTCCCGAGAGCGTTGTCGACGGTTGTCCGAGCTTAATGTATCCAAGTCCCACGTCTTGTATGGTCTTTATCTTTCGCAGAATGTCGGGCACATTCTCAAAGAAGTCCACCGCCTGGTTGATGGTCATGTCGAGCACGTCGGCAATGCTCTTGCCCTTGTATCTCACTTCCAGCGTCTCCCTGTTGTAGCGCTTGCCGTGGCACACCTCGCATGGCACCATCACGTCGGGCAGGAAGTTCATCTCAATCGTCTTGTATCCGTTGCCGCCGCAGGCCTCGCAGCGCCCTCCCTTGACGTTGAACGAGAAGCGTCCGGGCTTGTAGCCCCTTATCTTTGCTTCCGGCAGGTTGACAAACAGCGCCCGTATGTCGCTGAACACACCCGTATAGGTGGCCGGGTTCGACCTCGGTGTGCGGCCAAGCGGGCTCTGGTCTACGTTGACCACCTTGTCTATGAAGTCCATTCCCTCTATCGAGCCATATTCCATCGGCTGTTTCACCGAGCGGTAGAAGTGTTGGCTCAGTATGGGGTGGAGCGTTTCGTTGATCAATGTAGATTTGCCCGAGCCGCTGACCCCGGTTACCACGATGAGCGTTCCGAGCGGAAACTCCACGTCGACGCCTTTCAGGTTGTTGCCTTTTGCACCTTTCAGCCACAGGCTCTTGCCGTTGCCCTTGCGCCGTTGCTTGGGTATCTCTATCTTGAGCTCGCCGTTTAGGTACATGCTTGTCATGGTGTGCTTGGCGAGCATGTCGCTTGGCGTTCCCTGGAACACCACCTCGCCGCCGTTGCGCCCGGCCTTCGGGCCAATGTCAACGATGTAGTCGGCATTGAGCATCATGTCTTTGTCGTGCTCAACCACAATGACCGTGTTGCCTATGTCGCGCAGTTCTTTCAGCGATCGTATGAGCCGCTCGTTGTCGCGCTGGTGCAGGCCTATGCTGGGCTCGTCGAGTATATACAGCACATTGACGAGTTGCGAGCCTATTTGCGTGGCAAGCCTGATGCGCTGGCTCTCTCCTCCCGACAGCGTGGCCGACTGCCTGTTGAGCGAAAGGTAGTCGAGCCCCACCTCGAGCAGGAAGTCTATGCGCGTGCGAATCTCCTTCAGAATCTCTTCCGCTATCTGTTTCTGTTGCTCGTCGAGATGGCTTTCGGCCTCGTCGAGCCATTCGCGCAACTCTGCTATGTCCATCATCGACAGCTCGGCGATGTTCTTGTTCCATATCTTATACGACAGAGACTCGCGCTTGAGGCGCTGTCCGTGGCACTCGGGACACTCGCACACGGCCATGAACTGGTCGGCCCACTTCTGGCCGCTGGCCGAGTCGTCATCTTCGAACACGCTCCGCAGGTATTTCACCACCCCGTCGAAAGCCACGAAATAGTCGCTCGACGTGTGCACAAGTTCCTTGTCTATCCTCACGTTCTCAATCGAGCCGTTGAGTATTTCGTTGAGCGCGTCGTCGGGAATGCTGTCAACCGGCGTCTTGATGTCGCAGTCGTATTTGTGCAGTATGGAGTCTATCTGCCAGAAAATCATCTGGTTCTTGTATTTGCCCAGTGGCACGATGGCTCCCTTGTAGATGCTCTGCGAGCGGTCGGGTATTACTTTGCTAATGTCAATCTCGTTGATATAGCCCAGCCCTTTGCATCTCGGGCACGCCCCTTGCGGCGAGTTGAACGAGAAGTTGTTGGGTGCCGGGTCGCTGTAAGATATGCCGGTGGTGGGGCACATCAGCCTTTTGGAGAAGTATTTTGCCGTATGCGTGTCGTTGTCGAGCACCATGATGAGTCCTTCGCCCTGCTTCATGGCTATCGAAACGCTCTTTTTCAGCCGCTCGTCGTCTTTGGGCTGCACCATCAGCTTGTCTATTACGACTTCTATGTCGTGGTTTTTGTAACGGTCAACCTTCATCCCCCGCGTTATCTCCTTGACCTCGCCGTCTACGCGTATGTTGAGATAGCCCTTTCGTCTCATGCTCTCGAACAGTTCGCGGTAGTGGCCCTTGCGGCTGCGGACCACCGGGGCGAGTATCATGATTTTCTTTCCGGCATAGTCGTCCATGATCATCTGGAGCACTTTCTCCTCAGTATACTTCACCATCTCTTCGCCGGTGGCATAGCTGTAAGCCTTGCCTGCCCGGGCAAAGAGCAGTCGCATGAAGTCGTAAATCTCAGTCGTGGTGCCCACGGTAGAGCGGGGATTCTTGTTGGTTGTCTTCTGTTCGATGCTTATCACGGGGCTCAGTCCGGTGATTTTGTCAACGTCCGGCCGCTCCAGTCCGCCGAGGAAGTTGCGTGCGTATGCCGAGAATGTCTCGATATACCGTCTCTGGCCCTCGGCGTAAATGGTGTCGAAGGCCAGCGACGACTTTCCCGAGCCCGACAGTCCGGTCACCACGGTCAGGCTGTTGCGCGGTATTTCCACGTTGATATCCTTCAGGTTGTGAACCCGGGCGCCCCATACGTTGATGCGCTCGTCTTCACGCAGAGTGTCGTAATTTTGCGTGTCGTTCATCTCTGTGTGCCTCCTTCCGTATAGTCGCGCATCAGGTTGACGTCTCGCCTAATGTTGTATTCGGTGCCGTCGGCTCCTTTGGCCTTCACGAGCACGAAGTATACGCCGGCGCTCACCGCCTTTCCGTTGAACGTGCCGTCCCATCCCTCATCGATGTTTGTCCAGTCGAAGAGCTTCTGCCCCCACCTGTTGAAGATGTATGCGTGGAACTCCACTATGCTCTTGTGGGTGTCTTTTGCCTTGTATACGTCGTTGATGCCGTCGCCGTTGGGCGAGAATGCGTTTGGCATTTCCAGTATGCTGGTGCTTATGCTCACCCTTATTGTCGAGATGAGTTCGGCCTCCGTCGTGTCGTTGTAGGCCACGTAGAGCGACACGCTTATCGAGCCCGATTCGCGAAACTCGTAAGTTGTCTCTTCCTCATACCTTACAATGAACGGGTCTGTGCTTCCCTCGCGGGTGAAGCGCCACTCGTATGTGGGTGTGGCATCGCCGAGGTCGGTCGGGTTTGCCCTGAAGGTAACGGTGAGAGGTGCCTGTGCGTCGTTGATCACATCGGTCGCCTCCATGTCCACTCCGTCAACAGTGTAATAAGCCGTAGGGGTGAATGCCGCCCTTGCTGATATCGACAGCAAAGCAAGCAAGCACATCATTAATATTGGTTTGATTCTCATCTTACGTAAAATATAATGTGCAAAATTAGCGATTAATGTTGATTTATCCGCGCTTTTTTGGTAATTTTGTAGGCGATTATTGAAAATAATAGAGATATGAATCAACATTTCAGATGTTTCTTGATGCTTGTTGCGTTTGTTTTCACGGTAGGTACGGCAGCCGGGCAGACGTCCAACTGGAAAGAGATGCATAAGGTTAAGCGCAAGGAGACCATCTTTGGCATTGCCCGTGACAACGGCATCACGGTAGAGGAACTTATGAACGCCAATCCCGACATGAAGCAGCCGGGTTACGAACTGAAGAAGGGCGACTACATATTCATACCTTATCCCAAGGATGGCGCTGCCGCTTCCGGGGGCAAGGCCCGCGTCGAGGCATCGCCGGCCGGCAGTGTCGACGACATGAGGCGGCGCGCGATAAGGGTCGGGGTGATGCTTCCGCTGCACAATGTCAATGGCGACGGGCGACGGATGGTTGAGTATTACCGCGGCGTACTGATGGCTTGCGACAGCTTGAAGCAGGGCGGTGTGTCGGTTGACATAAGGGCATGGAATGTCCCGGAAGACGCCGACATAAGGCAAACGCTCAAGGACAAGGATGCTGAAAAGTGTGACTTGATTATCGGCCCGTTGTATTCAACGCAGGTGAAGGCGCTTTCCGACTTTGCCTCGGAGCACGGGATAAAGGTGCTCATACCGTTTTCAATCAACGCCCCCGAGCTGAAGACCAATCCAAACCTGTTCCAGGTGTACCAGAACGCCACCGAATACAATGAAGCCGTGATAGCCCGCTTCCTCGAGAAGTTTGCCGGTTACCACGCAGTGTTCATCGATTGCAATGACACCACAAGCCAGAAGGGCATATTCACTTTCGGGCTCCGCAGGCGCATGGAGACCATGGGGCGCAACTACTCGATAACAAACCTGAAGTCGAGCGAGGCATTTTTCGCCAAGGCATTCAGCAAGACGATGCCTAACGTCGTTATCCTCAACACCGGACGCTCGCCGGAACTCAACATCGCCTTTGCCAAACTGAACAACTTCACGATGAATAACCCGGACATAAAAGTAACGATGTTCGGCTATACCGAATGGATGATGTACACCAAATACAACCTTGACAACTACTATAAGTACAATGTCCACATACCGGCAGCATTCTATACCAACCCGCTATCGGCCAGGACGGCCCGCATCGAGCTGAAGTACAGGTGGAATTTCCATGAAGACATGATGCAGGCGCTGCCCCGGTTCGCCATCACAGGCTTCGACCAAGCCTATTATTTCATAAAGGGCCTGCACCTGTATGGCGACAAGTTCACAGGCGCAAGGGGCATGGTGGGGTACACCCCGATACAGACACCACTGCACTTTGAGCGGGTGGGCAGCGGCGGATACCAGAACCGCAGCATCCTTTTCGTCCATTACACGCCCGGACACAGGATAGAGACCATTAACTTTTAACGCATCGGGCAATGTCAGGTTATAAGGAAAAAGCGATAGGCCGCACGGCCGTGATGGGCGCAGGCCATTGTCTGCGCAGGGCTTTTGTTGCCGTTGTGGCCCTTTTGTGCGTTCAGTCGGCCATTGCCCAGATAGGCGAGCACCGCAGCGAGCTTAGCGTTGGTGTCAACGGCGGCTACATGCTGAGCAACGTTGGCTTCAATCCCGACGTGCCGCAAGGCTTGCTCGGCGGCATCACCGGCGGCATCACAGTCCGTTATACGTGCGAGAAATATTTCAAGAGCGTGTGCGCCCTCGTCGGCGAGATAAACTTTGCGCAGGCCGGATGGAAGGAAGACATACTCACGGTTGACGACCAGCCCGTGATAAACCAGGTGACAGGGCTGCCCGAGGAATACCAGCGCACACTAACATACGTTCAGGTTCCGCTCTTCGCCAGGCTCGGATGGGGCCGCGAACGCAAAGGTTTCCAGTTTTATT
The DNA here is from genome assembly GCF_016899955.1 of Marseilla massiliensis. Classification (GTDB taxonomy): domain Bacteria; phylum Bacteroidota; class Bacteroidia; order Bacteroidales; family Bacteroidaceae; genus Prevotella; species Prevotella intestinigallinarum. The sequence goes on from NZ_JACJJL010000007.1 coordinate 130,033, forward strand.
TCCAGGTTGGGCCGCAGGTAGGTTTTTTCCTCAATGACAAGGCAAAGTCAAACTTCAACTTCGACGAGCGCAACCAGTCAGACCGTGTTGGGGCGCTCAGGGACGCCGTGCAGGATTCGCTTGACATACAGCGCAAGTTCGACTATGGCATTGCCGGGGGCCTTGGCATAGAGTATTCCCACCCAAAGGTGGGCCACTTCCTGCTCGAGGGGCGGTATTACTACGGCCTCGGCGACATCTTCGGCAACTCGAAGCGCGACTACTTCGGGCGCAGTAACAACGGAAGCATAATAATAAAGCTCACATACTTGTTTGACGTAATGCGAACTAAAAACTCTAAAATTAAATAGCAATGTTTGAAAATCAACCCAAAGGTCTTTACGCGTTGGCATTGGCCAACACAGGCGAGCGATTCGGATATTACACGATGCTTGCCATCTTCGTCCTGTTCTTGCAGGCTAATTTCGGTTTCTCGGCAGCCACAGCGGGCAACATCTATGGCGGTTTCCTCGCCTTGGTTTATTTCTTGCCTGTGCTTGGCGGCATACTTGCCGATAAGTTTGGTTTCGGGCGCATGGTCACACTGGGCATCGTGGTCATGTTCATTGGCTACTTGCTCATGGCCCTTCCGCTTGGCACCAACACCGTGGCGCTGATTGCCATGTTCACGGCATTGGTGCTGATAAGCCTCGGAACTGGCCTGTTCAAGGGCAACCTGCAGGTAATGGTAGGCAATCTCTACGACAACCCGGAGTATGAAAACCGCCGTGATGCGGCTTTCAGCATATTCTACATGGCCATAAACATCGGTGCCATGTTTGCCCCCAGCGCAGCCGTTTGGGTGATGGGCTGGGCACAGCGCACCTTTGGGGTGAGCGAGACCGACGCTTATCACTATGCTTTCGGTGTGGCTTGTGCGTCGCTTATAGTGTCGATGGCCATCTACTACGGCTTCCGCAGCACCTTCCGCCACACCGAGACAACATCGGCCCCGGCCAAGAACGCCGGCTCGGCAGGCGCAAAAGCCGACGACGCCCACCACGGAGTGAGCGACAAAGACCGCATCGTGGCTCTTTGCCTTGTGTTTGTCGTCGTGATATTCTTCTGGATGGCATTCCACCAGAACGGCCTTACGCTCACGTTCTTTGCCCGCGACTATGTCGTTACGAGTGTGAGCGGCATAGTCGGAATGGAGTTCAACGTGCTCAACCTCCTGCTCGTCATATTCATTGTCTACGCTTTGTTCGGGCTGTTCCAGTCGAAGACATCGCGCGGTAAAGGCATCTCTGCCGCAGTGATATTGCTCAGCATTGTCGGCTTGGTTTACCAATACAGCAGCCAGGCAGAGTCGGTTGCCGTGAGCGCCCCCATCTTCCAGCAGTTCAACCCCTGCTTCGTTGTTGCCCTGACACCTGTGTCGATGGCAATATTCGGGTGGCTGGCCAAGACAGGCCGCGAGCCTTCGGCTCCTCGCAAGATAGCCTACGGTATGCTTGTGGCCGGCGTAGCCTATGTGCTCATGTGCGTTGCTTCGTTCGGCCTGCCCACGCCCGAACAGATAACTGACCCGGCCATGGCTTCGGGCGACTACCGCGTTTCGCCCAACTGGCTTGTCAGCACCTACCTCATACTCACCTTTGGCGAGCTGCTGCTCAGCCCCATGGGCATATCGTTTGTGTCGAAGGTGGCCCCTGTCAAGTATAAGGGACTGATGATGGGCGGTTGGTTTGCAGCCACGGCAGTGGGCAACTACCTCACCAGCGTTGCTTCATGGCTCTGGGGCCTGCCCGTATGGATTGTGTGGGCCGTGCTCATAGTGTTGTGCCTGATGGCCGCACTGTTCATGTTCGCTATAATGAAGCGTCTCGAAAAGGTTTGCTAATCATGTCGTATTGCGGCGGAAGGGTGGCCGATAGGCTCCTTTCCGCCGCATTTTCTTACCCGTCTCTCCGCCCATGACTGTTGGTCTGCTCCTTGTTTCGTTACTCACTTTCGTCGAACTAAACTGCGAAAACCTTTTCGACTGCCGCCACGACAGCCTGAGGGCCGACACCGAATTCCTGCCCGAAGCACCGCGCCACTGGACTGCGTCGCGCTATTGGCGCAAGCTCGACAACATCGGGCGGGCCATACTCTCGTGCGGTGAAGACAGCACCGACTGCTACATACCCGACCTCGTTGCTCTATGCGAGGTGGAAAACGACACTGTATTGCGCGACCTGACCAAGCGTTCGCTGTTGCGCAACGCGCGCTACGGTTACGTAATGACCGACTCGCCCGACGATCGCGGCATCGACGTGGCTCTGCTCTACCATGAGTTTTCGTTTGCCCCAATCACCCATGCGTCGTTGCGGGTGGCCCCGGTGCGCGGGATGAGGCCCACGCGCGACATACTCTACGTTGCGGGCAGGGTTATCACCGACGACACTTTGCACATCTTTGTGGTGCATGCCCCGAGCCGCCGTGGCGGTGAGCGGGCCACGCGGAGGCACCGTCTGGCCGTTGCCGGGCGATTGTGCGAGGCCATCGACTCGGTGCGCACAGTGCAGCCGGGGGCGTCGATTATCGTGGCAGGCGACTTCAACGACTATGCCGCCGACAGCGCGCTGGCCTACATTGGGCGGCATGGCATGGTCAACGTCACCGCCAGGGCCCGCGGCAGCCATGGTGCAAAGGCCACATACAGGTATGATGGCAAGTGGGGGAGCCTTGACCATGTGTTCTTGAGTGGCAGCCTGATGCCTCGTTTTGAATGGAGCAGGGTCAACGACTTGCCGTTTCTTACCGAGCCCGACGCCACCTACGGTGGAGTGAAGCCCCGCCGCACTTACGTTGGCTACCGTTACCGCCGCGACGGATACAGCGACCACCTGCCGCTTGTGGTTCGTCTGCGCCTGCGATAGGGCAGGGCCGAGTCTGTCGTGGGTGGTTTACACCACCAATTCCTGAATATTGCCTTCCGTTTCTTGTTGCTGCACACCGCCATGCCTTCGGCTATGGAGTCAAGCAATCTGCATGGATATTATGCTCTGTCGCTTTTTGGCCAGATGGATATAAGGATAGGCTTGCCTGCCGGCAGTTGTTTCGTCACAGAAATTCCGACAGCGTTTCATACTCCTTTTTCCTGCATCCTCGTTGTTTCTTTGACTCTACACACAGCGCAGAGACGCCGCTCATGCATGCCACAGGCATGTATGCCGGTAGTCGAAACAGTCATTGCCCTGCCTTCAACGCTTTGGTGTAGACGGCGCATGTCGCTTCCGGTCTGCCCCAAATTGGCAGTTACAGTCTGATGTGATTTAGTTGTTATGCCGTGCAGATTGGCCGCTGCCTTTGCTGCAGGCGTAACGTGATAAGCACGCTGCAAAGTGGCCAGCAAGGTGCTGGAACATGACGAAAGCACATTGAAAGCCGGGAAAGGCAAACAATGCGCATCCCGTCTGTCTCATCACCGGTTTTGCATAAATGTTTACGATGCCATAACCCGTTGCCAAACCGGCCATATTGCATTGCAAAGCGGCCCGTATCAGCGCGCGGTTTGGCCCTTCTGGCCATGCCATACGGCAGGTTTTCAATCGCCGTGTGCCCCAGTTGGCTATGTGCCTGGTATTCAGCTGTTTGCCCGATTGGATGGCTTTCGTCGCATTCTTTTACAAAATGCTGTCGCCCCATTGCTTGCCGCGTGTACGAAAAAGCCGCATGCACCAGCACTTAAGCTGGCGTATGCGGCTTTGCATGTAGGTGTGAAAACCCACGCCTTTGGCTCTCCTTCCAGTCCTGCTTGTGCGTTGCAGGCCTCGGTCAGGTTATTCCGTTATGTTGGGCTCCTCAAGTCGGTAGCCGTATTTCTTGTCTACAATCTTGAGCACAAACCCTAATATCAGAGCTGCCACGCCGAGGCAGGCCAGCATTACCAGTGGCACTGTATAGTCGTAAGACATGGCAGCCTCTTCGGGTGATATCAATCCGTTTTTCAAGTCGGACACGAGTTGCGGGTTGGTCTGGTCGAGCACCTTTCCGATGAGCAGCGGGAAGAGCCACAGTCCGATGTTCTGAATCCAGAAAATCAGGGCATAGGCACTGCCGATGATCTTGGCGTCGACCAGCTTGGGCACGCTGGGCCACAGTGCGGCCGGCACCAGTGAGAAGCTGGCACCGAGCACGAGGATGGTGACGTAGGCCACGATGATGCCTCCGACGGCGTTGCCCTTGAACATGGGCAGGATGAAGGCGAACGTGAGGTGGCAGGCTATGAGCAGCAGCGAGCCCACCACGAGCATCGAGGCAGCCTTGCCCTTATGGTCGACATAGTTGCCCAGTATGGGGGTTATGCCCACGGCCAGCAGCGGGAATACTGCAAACACTGTCTCGGCGCTCTGCCTCATGTAGCCCATGTAGCAGAATATTACGAGCGCTACGACGGCCACCACTTGCATGACGCTCTTCATTGTCTTGCCCTTCGAGAAGTTGCTGGCAAACGCTGCGGCGGCCACGATGAGCATGATTACATACTGTATCACCGTCACCGTGTTGCCGGCCCAGAATGATTCGGGCGACAGCTTGGTGAATGTGAGGTTGCACTGAAGCATGTTGACGGCGTACTTCTGGAACGGGAAGATGGCCGAGTAGTAGAGCACACACAGCAATGCCACGAGCCAGAAGCCCCTGCTGCGCAGTATGTTGCCAATGTCGCTAATCTTGAACGGGTCGTCTTTTTCCTCTGCCTCGCCGGTCTGTGAGTCGAGTTTCTTGTCGAGGAAGAAGTAGACGATGAACATTATGAGGGCTATCATGAGCAGCACGACACCGAAAGCCACCGAGCGCGACACGTCGATAACGCCGCCCATCTTGGCAAACACCGGCGAGAATATCATGCAGGTGGCCACGCCCAGGCGTGCCAGTGCCATCTCCGAGCCCATGGCCAGTGCCATCTCGTGGCCCTTGAACCATTTCACGATGCCTCGCGAAACGGTGATGCCGGCCATCTCGACGCCGCATCCGAATATCATGAAGCCTATGGCCGCAAACTTGGCCGAGGCCGGCATGCCGAGGTAGAACGGCGATATGCCGAGCTCATCGAAGCCGGGTATGTAGTTGAGGTTTTCGTTGAACCATGTCTCCAGGCTGCTTCCCTGGAACATCTCTGTCACGGCATACCAGTTGATGGTGGCCCCGACCAGCATCACCGCGCCCGAGAGCACGGCTGTGAACCTTACTCCCATCTTGTCGAGTATGATTCCGGCAAAGATGAGGAAGAACACAAACACGTTGAGGAATGTCTCGGAGCCTTGCATGGTTCCGAAGGCGGTAGAGTCCCAACCCCTTGTCGACTGCATCAGGTCTTTGATAGGAGAGAGTATGTCCATGAAGATGTAGGAGCAGAACATGGCAAACGCCAGGAAGAACAATACCATCCATCTCATTCCGGCAGAGTCCCTCAGTGTCTTTTGAATCTTTTCTGTCATAATATGAATTGTTATTGGTTAAAGCCCTGTTTTGTTGGTTGGCGGCCGTCGGTGCGGTCGTTCTCCGCATGCGGCCCGCCGTTGTCCCGTTGTTGTGGTGGCTATGGCTCAGTCTTTCAGCCAGCGGTCGAGCCAGTTGAAGAATGTGCGCTGCCACAGTATTCCGTTCTGGGGCTTGAGCACCCAGTGGTTTTCGTCGGGGAATATGAGCAGCTCTGCCGGTATGCCCCGCATGCGGGCAGCGTTGAACGCTCCCATGCCTTGGTTGTAGTTGATGCGGTAGTCTTTCTCGCCGTGGATGCAGAGGATGGGCGTGTCCCACTTGTCGACAAACTTGTGGGGCGAGTTGTCGTATGTCTTCTTGGCCTCGGCCGAGAGCGGTTTGTTCCAGTAGGCGTCTTCATACTCCCAGTTGCTGAACCAAGCCTCCTCGGTGTCGGTGTACATCGACTCAAGGTTGAATGCCCCGTCGTGGGATATGAAGCACTTGAAGCGCTTGTTGTGGTGGCCGGCGAGATAGTAGACGCTGAAGCCTCCGAAGCTGGCACCGACGGCGCCGAGGCGGTCTTTGTCGACGAAGGGCAGGTTTTGGGCTGCGTCGTCGATGGCCGAGAGGTAGTCGTTCATGCACTGTCCGGTCCAGTCGCCGCTCACCTGCTCGTTCCATTCAGAGCCGAAGCCGGGCAGTCCGCGGCGGTTTGGGGCAACCACCACATATCCGTTGGCGGCCATTATCTGCATGTTCCAGCGGTAGCTCCAGAACTGGCTCACCGGGCTTTGGGGCCCGCCTTCGCAGAAGAGCAGTGTGGGGTATTTCTTGTTTGGGTCGAAATTGGCGGGCAGCACAATCCAGCAGAGCATGTTCTTGCCGTCGGTCGTCTTCACCCAGCGCTGCTGCACCTTGCCTGTGGCTATCTGGTCGAGTATGTGCTTGTTTTCAAATGTCACCTGCTCCACCTTGGTTTTCTTAGGCTCCTTGCCGGGGTTGACGATGAAAATGTCCGACGGCTCCGACATGCTCTGGCGTATTGCAAGCAGCTTCTTGCCGTCGTTGGCGGGCGACAGTGCCACGTAGTCGGCCCAGTCGTTGGTCACCTGGCGCACCTCGCCCTTGAGGTTGGTCTGGTAAACGTTGACGCAGCCGTGCCACACTCCGGTGAACGACAGTGTCTTCGAGTCGGAGTGCCAGCAGAAGGCGTCGACGTTTGAGTCGAAACTCTCGGTAACGTATGTCTTCTCTCCTGTGGCCCTGTTGTATACGCAGAGGCGGTTGCGGTCAGCCTCATACCCGTCGCGCGCCATGCTCTGCCATGCAATGTACTTGCCGTCGGGCGAGAACTGCGGGTTGGTGTCATATCCCAGGTTGTTCTTCAGGTTCTCCTCGCTGTTTACGGCCTGCCCTTTCATGGAGCGGGTCGGGTCGACGGCCACCGGCTTGTAGCCGGCCGGCTTGCACAGGTTGGTGGTTGTCTTTGTCTCGGTGTCGTAGAGATATATGTCGGAGTCGGTCGAGATGGCATACGCGAGCCCCGTTTTCTTGCGGCAGGTATATGCAATCAGCCTTGAGTCGGGGCTCCAGTTCAGTTGCTCGATGCCTCCGAACGGTGCCATGGGACATTCGTATGGCTCGCCTTTCATTATGTCTTCGCCCTCGGTTATGCCGTTGCCTGTCACATCGGCCACAAACGGGTGCTGTATGCTTTCTACGTAGTGGTCCCAGTGGCGGTACATCAGGTCGGTGGCAAGGCGGCCTGTGGCCAGTGGCAGGTCGTCGGGGTTCTTCTTTATTATGTCGTTGTATGGTATCGATTTTATCAGTATCACCTTCTTGCCGTCGGGCGAAAACTTGAACCCTTCGATGCTTCCTCCCGACTCAGACAGCTGCTTGCGCCCTGAGCCGTCGGCGTTCATGGCCCATATCTCGCCTTCGCTGATGTATGCGATGCGCTGCCCCTGTTCTATCCATGCGGGGTCGGTCTCGCTCGTGGCGGCCGTTGTCAGCTGCCTGTTGTTCTTCCCGTTGGCGTCGATGAGGCACAGCACCTGGTGACCTTTGTTCTCCTTGACGCTGTAATACCCCACCTGGTAGGCTATCTGCTTGCCGTCGGGCGAAGCCGTTGCCGTGGCTATCCGGCCCATGGCCCACAGTGCCTCCGGCGTCATCAGCTTGTTTTCTACGGTTATGTCGCTCTTGCCGATGTTGGTTGTCGGCGCCGTTTGTGCGTTGCCGGCTAAGGTTAGCAAAGCCGCCGCAGTCATTGCTGTCAATCTGTTCATTGTTATTGGAGTTTTGGTTATACCGCAAGGGCGCCCGCCAAGGGACGCCCTTGCATTTAGGTTATTATAATGTATGCCTTTATTTCTTGCGGGCCTGTTCGCGCATCCGCTTCATTTCTTCGGCCTGTCGCTGCATTTCCTCGAGTCGTGCGGCCAGCCCGCTGGTTTTCTTGGGGTTGTTCTGGTTTTCCTTGTAGCGCGCCTCGAGTATGGCAAGCAGCTTCTCGTCGTCGGTGGTCTTGCGCAGTATCCACATTATGGCGGCGCTGAAGAACAGCGAGATGAAGTAATAGAAGTTGAGCCCGGCAGAGTAATCGTTGAATATGAAGAAGAACATCACCGGCATGAGATACATCATCCACTGCATCATCTTCATCTGTTCGGCCTGCTGGCCCACCATCTGGTCGCGCTGCTGGCGCATGCTCATGATGGAGTAGAGCACGTTTGCCACGCAGAAGAGTATGCAGGTGAGGCTCAGGTGGTCGCCGATGAGCCAGATGTTCTTGTTCCACTCAATGATGGGGTCGTAGGTAGAGAGGTCGCTAATCCACAGGAAGCTCTCGCCGCGGAGCTGTATGGCGTTGGGCACGAAGTTGAACATGGCAATCCAGATAGGCATCTGTATGAGCATGGGCAGGCATCCGCTCAGCGGGCTCACGCCATACTTTGAGTACATTGCCATCATTGCCTGCTGCTTCATCATCTGGTCTTCGGGCTTGTCGTACTGCTTGGTGGCCTCTTCGAGCTTCGGTCTGAGCACGCGCATCTTGGCAGAGCTCATGTAGCTTTTCTTCACCATGGGGTATGTAATGACCTTCAGCAGCAGCGTGATGAGTATGAGCACAATGCCCATGTTGAGCCCAAGGCCTGTGAGCCAGTCGAAGACGTAGAGCGTAAACCACCGGTTGATGATGCGGAAGAGCGGCCATCCGAGGTAGACCAGCCTCTGCAGGTCGAGGTCTTTGCCCGATGTGCTCTCTTTCTCCACGCCTTGCAGCAGCCTGAAGTCGTTGGGCCCGATAAACATCTCGAGCTCGGTGGGCTTGGCCCCGGTGGGGTCGAAGAACGTCTTGAGCTTGGCGTTGTACAGCTTGAGGTATCCCGTGCCTTTCTCCTGCGGTATGCTTGTGAGCAGCGAGTTGGCCGCGAAGTCGTCTTTCGAGATGAGCACGGCGCTGAAGAACTGGTTCTTGAAGGCCACCCAGTCGAGCTTTTCCTCAATCTTCTCGTCTTCCTTGGCCGATGTTTCGCTCAGGTAGTCGGTGCCTCCGTCCTTTTCCTTGTATGTAAGGGTGGCATACCTGTTCTCAAAGGTGAAGCCTTTTTCCTGCTGTCGGCATTTGTCGCTCCACTCAATGTCCATCTCCTTGTAGTTTGGTGCGAACAGTCCGCTGAGTCCCTTGGCCTGCACCGACATGCGCAGCATGTAGTCCTTGCCCAGCTTGTAGTCCAGTATGATGGCACCGCCGTTGCCGGCGTCGGCCGTCATGGTGACTGTAGAGTCGGTCACGTTTGACGGAGTGAAATACAGGTCTTGCGTGATTATGTTTGTCGTCTTGCCGGCGAGCATGAAGTTCAGGCTTTGTTCGTTGCCGTCGAACAGCGTCACGTCTTTGTCGCCGTTGCGGTCTTTGAATCCCAGTATGCGCGCTTTTTTCACCACTCCGCCCTTGGTGTCGAGAGTCAGCTCCACGCTGCTGTTCTTCAGCACCACCTGTTGGCTTTTGCCGTTCAGTGCAGAGTAGAACAGAGCGGTGGTGTCGTTCTTCGCCCTTTCGGCAGCTTTGGCTTTCCGGTTGGCTTCCGCCATCTTTTGTTCCTTCTCAGCCTGCTGCTTGATGGCGTTGGCTATGGAGTCTTGTTGGCGTTGCATGGCTATCTGCTCTTCCGACGGCTGCACGTACCATCCGTAGCCGAAGATGAGCAGGGCCATGAGAATCAGGCCAATAGTCGTGTTCTTGTTCATTTCGTTTGCTGTGTTTGTCTTTTGTTGGCTGTGGCGGTTTTATTTCTTGTTGTCTATCGCTGTCCTTACAAAGTCGAGGAAAAGCGGGTGCGGCTTGAGCACCGTGCTTTGGTATTCCGGGTGGAACTGTGTGCCTATGTACCACTTCAGGCCCGGTATCTCTACTATTTCAATGAGCCCGCTCTCGGGGTTTCGCCCCGTGCACATCATGCCGTGCCTCTCGTATTCGGCCTGGTAGGTGCTGTTGAACTCGTAGCGGTGGCGGTGGCGCTCCTGTATGTGCTCCTGCTTGTATATGTCTAGCACCCTCGACCCTTGCTTGAGCACACACTCATAGGCCCCGAGCCTCATGGTGCCTCCGAGGTTTGTTATGTCCTTTTGCTCCTCCATTATGTCTATCACGTTGTGTTCGGTCTTCTCGTCCATCTCTCGGCTGTTGGCGTCGGCATAGCCGAGCACGTTGCGTGCAAACTCGATGACCATCATCTGCATGCCCAGGCAGATGCCGAATGTGGGTATGTTGTGCGTGCGGGTGTAGTGGGCAGCCACTATCTTGCCCTCTATGCCGCGCTGGCCGAATCCCGGGCAGATGACGATGCCGTCTTGTCCGGCTAGCTTTTCGGCCACGTTGTCTTCGGTGATTTTCTCGGAGTTGATGAACGTGAGCACTGTCTTGTGGTCGTTGTAGGTGCCGGCCTGCGACAGGCTCTCGCGTATGCTCTTGTAGGCGTCCTGCAAGTCGTACTTGCCCACGAGCCCGATGTGCACCTCTTCGGTGGCGTTCTTGCGGCGCTCAAGGAAGTTTCGCCACGGGCCGAGCGTCGGTTTCTCGCCTATCTCCATGCCGAGCTTGCGCAGTATGGCCGAGTCGAGCCCTTGGTTGAGCATGTTCACCGGCACCTCGTATATCGAAGGCAGGTCTTCGCTCTGCACCACGCAGTCGAAATCAACGTTGCAGAAGGCGGCAACTTTCTTCAGTATGGCGTCGCCCAGGTGCTTTTCCGTGCGTAGCACGAGCACGTCGGGCTGTATGCCCACGCTCTGCAGCTCTTTCACAGAGTGCTGTGTGGGCTTGGTCTTCAGCTCTCCGGCTGCCTTGAGGTAGGGAACATAGGTGAGGTGGACGCACACGGCGTTCTTGCCCATCTCCCATTTCATCTGCCTGATGGCCTCGAGGAAGGGCATGCTCTCTATGTCGCCGATGGTTCCGCCAATCTCGGTGATGACAAAGTCGTAGTGTTGCTTCTCGCCGAGTAGCTTCACGTTGCGCTTTATCTCGTTGGTGATGTGGGGCACCACCTGTATTGTCTTGCCAAGGTAGTCGCCGCGGCGCTCTTTGTCTATCACCGACTTGTATATCCTTCCTGTCGTGAGCGAGTTGGCCTTTGTGGTCTTTATGCCTGTGAAACGCTCGTAGTGGCCCAGGTCGAGGTCTGTCTCCATGCCGTCCACCGTCACATAGCACTCGCCGTGCTCATAGGGATTGAGCGTGCCCGGGTCGATGTTGATGTATGGGTCGAACTTTTGGATTGTGATGTTGTAGCCTCTTGCTTGAAGCAACTTGCCGATTGATGACGATATGATGCCCTTGCCGAGCGACGAAACCACACCGCCAGTGACGAAGATGTATTTTGTTTCTGCCACGATGATATGTATTTTATGATTTAACTTCTGTCTCGTTGAGTGTTGTATATAATAAACAACGTGCAAAATTACTAAAAAAAACGGATACGGCAAAGAATAGTCTGATAATTAACGGCTATGGCGTTGCTGATTGTGCTTTTTTGCATCGTGGCTTTCCGTTTCTCGTTTTTAATGCCTATCTTTGCATAAGATAAGCTGCACTCGGGCAATTGTGAGCAAGCTCACTTGCCTCTCGCTTGCATTATCTTTGCATAAGATAAGTTGCACTCGGGCAATTGTGAGCAAGCTCACTTGCCTCTCGCTTGCATTATCTTTGCATAAGATAAGCTGCACTCGGGCAATTGTGAGCGAGCTCCCTTGCCTCTCGCTTGCATTATCTTTGCATAAGATAAGCTGTGCTCGGGAAATTGTGAGCTGGCTCACTTGCCACTCGCTTGCATAATCCTTGGATAAGGTAAAGGCATGGGGGTGCATGCAAGCCAAGGCTTTCGGGCATCCTGCTGCGGCATGGTTGCTTTGGTTGCCAGTGGCCGTGTACGTACGGTTGCCGGCTGCGGTGCATCCGTGGGCCGGACGGCATATTCACTATGGGGGCGTAAGGCAGGTTGTGTTCTGGAATGTCCGCGAGTAATATTTGTTTACAAGGTTGGATGGCTTTCTGTGGCGGTGGCGTGGCTGTGCAAGATGGCCTGCACTGTTGTGCGGAATGGGCCGTTTGGCATTGGAAAACAGGCCGTTTTGCCGACTTGTTCGGCAGGTTTTGCAAGTGACTGGATGCCAGGGTGATACGCTTGTCGGGTGGGGTTTGAATTTGTTTTACAGTGCCGGCGGGCGTAAACGTGGCCTTTTGGCCCGTCCGATGGCGGCGAGCAATTAAATAAAGATAATGTCGATGAAGATAAGATACGCAGTGTTGATTGTGGCCCTTTTGCTTGGGGTGGAACATATTTCGGCTCAACGGGGCCACAACCGCCACAAGTTGGCCGACACGGTCAATGTGGTCAAGGCCTACATGGACTCGTTGCGCCTGTGCAGGCAGAGGCTCGACTCGGCGGCGGCGCGTGCCGGAGCCGGTGCCGACCACTCTGACGACGGGCGTTTCTACCGCCTCTTCGTGCCGCTGACGTTTTACCACTCGGCTGCCGACAAGGCCCTCGGGGCCGACTCATGCGGCAGTGCCGACGACCCGATGGCCGATGCCGTCGACGACGCTTTGCTCAGGGTGTACCTTGGGCGGCCCGACCTGGTGCGCAACACTGAGACCGCGCTCAGGCAGGCCGGCACGCTCAGGAATGACATCCTGGGCGAACCGATGAAGCAAGACCTCGACCTGGTGGAGCGGGTTGAGACCGTGCCCGATGTCGATGCGCTCGCCCCGGCGGTTGTGATGGTCAAGAAGCCCAATTTCTGGACGTTCGGTGGCGACAGCTATGTGCAGCTGCTGCAGAACTATGTGTCGGATAACTGGTACAAGGGGGGCGAGAGCAACTATTCGATGGTGGGCAACCTGACGCTCACGGCCAACTACAACAACAAGAGCCGGGTGAAGTTTGAGAACAAGCTCGAGATGAAGCTGGGGTTCCAGACCTCGCGCGACGACACGCTGCATAAGTTCAAGACAAACAACGACCTGTTGCGATACACCGGCAAGCTGGGCCTGCAGGCAAAGAACAATTGGTATTACACCATACAGCTGCTGGCATACACGCAGTTTACAAAGGGCCTGAAGAGCAACGACAAGAAGGTTTACTCTGATTTCATGTCGCCTTTCAACCTCAATGTCGGCCTTGGTATGGACTATGCTGTCTCTACAAAGAACAAGCGCCTTACGGGCAGCGTCAACCTCTCTGCGCTGGCTTTCAACTTCCTGTTCGTAGGTCGTAAGAACCTCGGGGGCGACTATGGGGTGGTGGGCGACCACCATACCAAGGAGGACTTCGGTTCGCAGGTCACCGTCGACCTTACCTGGACCATCACCGACCAGATAAAGTGGAAGTCGAGGTTCTATGCCTACACCACTTACGAGCGGTTGCAGATGGAGTGGGAGAATACCATTACGCTGAACATAAGCAAGTACATCAGCACCAACATTTTCCTCTACCCGCGCTTCGACGACGGCGGCAACTATGACGAAAACCTTGGCTACTGGCAGTTTAAGGAATATTGTTCGCTGGGATTCTCTTATGATTTCTGACGGTTTCCAGATGCATTCGGCCATGCCAAGGGGCGCTCGTGCCAAGGCTTTTGCTGCCACTTGGCTTAATCTGGTCTTTGCAATGTGGTTGTGGCAGCGGTGGCTTGCCTGTGCCGCGGCTTGGGTGGTGAAACGATTATGCGCCTGCTTGCTATTGCCATAGGCAGAGCATGCAGGCGCATAACTTGTAGTCTTGTTGTCGTCTGGTTGCCGGTTTGTTATTTGGCGGCCTCCATGTCGCCTTCTATGTATAGCCTGGTCATCTCGACGGCACCGTTGGTTCTGATGGTTATCGACTTCTTGAAGTGGCCGGGAAACTTGCCCGTTCCGTTGTAGGTCACCTTAATCTTGCCCTTCTGGCCTGGCTGCACAGGAGCTTTTGTGTACTCCGGCACTGCGCAACCGCAGCTTGCCACGGCTTGGTTTATTATCAGCGGGGCCTCGCCTACGTTGGTATATGTAAATTCACATGTCACTTTCGGCGACGACTCAGAGAACTTGCCGAAGTTGTGGGTTGTCTTGTCGAACTTTATTTCAGCTTGTTTCTTGCCGTTTTCAGACTGCGCAATGGCCGCCGTGAGGCAGCAAACCATCAGGATTGACAATAGGATAATTTTCTTCATACTGCTGTTCTTTTGTTTAACGAGGGCAAAATTACCCCTTTTTCGCTATTGTTGTATGGCTTACATGCTTTATTTTTTATAAATTAACACTGCCGCCCCTGAGTGGCGAGTTTATGCGGTGCCGCCGGCGGGTGTTGGCGGGCAGTGCCTCAAGTGGCGTGTTTCAGTCGTCGCCGAGCAGTTTGTAGTACTCGGTGGCGCCGAGCAGGAAGCAGCCAACGCCGAAGTCTTCGAAGTCGGACACCTTGTCGTATGTCACCGGCTGCCCTGCCGAGGGGTCTTTGCCGGTGCCCTGCACGTAGCCCAGGAAGCCGTCGCGGTGCAGTGCCTCGGTGGCGATGGCCTTCCAAGCCTTGTCGGCCACGGGGCGGAACTGGCTCTCCTTCAGGTAGCCCTTGCGCAGCCCCCAGCTGATGCCGTAGAGGAAGAGGGCCGTGCCGCTGGTTTCCTTGCCGCCGTATGTTGCCGGCGAGACAAGGCTCACGTTCCAGAAACCGTCTTCCCGCTGGCATTTCGCCAACGCGTCACACATGGCCGTGAAGTCTTTCTTCAGCTCCTTGTAAACCTTTCCGCGCGGTTTCATCTGGTCCATTGTCCTTACCAGGGCCGCCAGCACCCATCCGTTGCCGCGCGACCAGTAGCACTGCTTGCCGTCTTTCTCCTTGTATGGCGGCACATAGTCGGCGTCGCGCCACCACAAGCCGTCGGCTTCGTTGAACAGTCCGCCGCCACATTCGTTGCGGCTCCAGTGGTACATGTCCATCGCGTGGTCTATGTAGGCCTTGTCGCCCGTAATCTTATACATCTGCGCATACACCGGCATGGCCATCTGTATGGCGTCTATCCATGTCCAGTAGCCCAGCTTCGTCTCAGCCATCTGCCCCCTGATGTTTTCCATAGTGGGGCGCATCATGGCCGAGTCGCCCGTCATCACGAATCGGTCGAGATAGGTTTGCGAGCAGCATTGGTTGTCGGCGTCGCGTGTAGACGTGCCGTCGCGCGGTGTCCATTTGTGGAAGGCGGCCCACCGGTCGGTATAGTCGATGTACTCGTTCTTCGGGTCTATGCCGTAGAGGGCCATCAGTCCTTCATAGTAGACGGCCCTTGTCCACAGGCTGCTCGGGCGTATCTTCTTTACGTTGGTAGGTTCGGTGGGGTCGGCATACTTTGCCATGAAGTAGTCGTTGGCATTGCGTGCTGCGTCGAGCACCTCTGCCTGGGTGGCCGTTTGTGCCACGGCGGGCAAGGCTATCGCCACTGCCGCCACGAAAGTCAGGATTTTATTCATATATGCTTCCGGTTGAATATTGATGTCGCAAAGTTAAGAAAAATAAGTTGAAAGGCTGTCTTTTTTGGCCGTTTTGCTGGCCGGAAGCCATAAAAATGGGGCAAATGGTGCCTCCGGTCGTACCTTGTGGCCTACAGGCAGCCACAAATGCCGCCATCCGCCCGTGCCCCACCGCCCGGCCGGGCTTGGCTTGCGGCGTGGCGTGGCCGCATGCGGGGCGGTGTGCGTGCGCCCTTGGCAAGTCATCATTTATCGTCGGTTTTTACATGAAAAGTTTGCTCGTTCACTGATTTTTGCCTACTTTTGCATTCCAGTAAGAACATATCACCATAAATAATATGTATAGAACTAAGACATGTGGAGAACTTCGCGCGTCTGACAACGGCAGTGTCGTAACGCTTGCCGGATGGGTTCAGCGCAGCAGAAAGATGGGCGGCATGACGTTTGTAGACCTTCGTGACCGCTATGGCATCACCCAGCTCGTGTTCAACGAGGCCGTCGACAAGGAGCTTTGCGAGCGTGCCAACAAGCTCGGGCGTGAGTATTGCGTGCAGGTCACGGGCAAGGTGTGCGAGCGTGAGAGCAAAAACGCCAATATGCCCACGGGCGACATTGAGGTCATTGCATCAGAGTTGAACGTGCTCAGCGAGAGCCTCACGCCGCCGTTCACCATCGAAGACAACACTGACGGAGGCGACGACATTCGCATGAAATACCGTTATCTCGACCTGCGCAGGGCTGCCGTGCGACGCAACCTCGAGCTCCGCCACAGGATGACGATACTCATTCGCAACTTCCTCGACTCAAAGCAATTCATCGAGGTGGAGACTCCGATACTCATAGGCTCTACCCCCGAGGGCGCGCGCGATTTCGTAGTGCCCTCACGCATGAACCCCGGGCAGTTCTACGCCCTGCCGCAGAGCCCGCAGACGCTTAAGCAGTTGCTCATGGTGAGCGGCTTCGACCGTTACTTCCAGATAGCCAAGTGCTTCCGCGACGAGGACTTGCGGGCCGACCGCCAGCCCGAGTTCACCCAGATAGACTGCGAGATGAGCTTTGTCGACCAGGACGATGTGATAGACTTGTTTGAGGAAATGGCTCGCCATCTGTTCCGTGAGATACGCGGCGTTGAGCTGCCGAAGCTGCAGCAGATGACGTGGCACGAGGCCATGCGCCGCTTCGGCAGCGACAAGCCCGACCTGCGTTTCGGCATGGAGTTTGTCGAACTGATGGACGTTTTGAAGACTGGGGCGTTCCCGGTGTTCGACTCTGCCGAGTACATCGGTGGAATTTGCGTGCCCGGATGCGCCTCGTACACGCGCAAGCAGCTCGACCAGCTCACCGACTTCGTCAAGCGTCCGCAGATAGGTGCAAAGGGCCTTGTCTACGTCAAGTACAATGCCGACGGCTCGGTGAAGTCGAGCATCGACAAGTTCTACGGCCCGGAGGTGTTCCAAAAGCTCAAGGAGAAGATGGGGGCAAGCGACGGCGACCTCGTGCTGATACTCAGTGGCGACAAGCCAAACAAGGCCCGCATGCAGCTTTGCGCCCTGCGCCTGGAGATGGGCGACCGCCTCGGCCTGCGCGACAAAGACCGTTTCGAGTGCCTCTGGATAGTGGATTTCCCGCTGTTCGAGTGGAGCGACGAGGAGCAGCGGCTCATGTCTACCCACCATCCGTTCACCATGCCCAACCCCGACGACATACCTTTGCTCGATGAGCATCCTGAGCGGGTGCGTGCCAAGGCCTACGATTTCGTGTGCAACGGCATCGAGGTGGGAGGCGGAAGCCTGCGTATACACGACGGCAAGCTGCAGGAGAAGATGTTCGGCATACTCGGCTTCACTCCCGAGAAGGCCATGGCGCAGTTTGGTTTCCTCATCAACGCGTTCAAGTATGGCGCACCGCCTCACGCAGGACTGGCTTTCGGGCTCGACAGGTTTGTGAGCATCATGGCCGGGCTCGACTCCATACGCGACTGCATAGCATTCCCGAAGAACAACAGCGGGCGCGACGTAATGCTCGATGCACCCGGCGTTCTTGATGTAAAGCAGCTTGAAGAATTGCACTTAAAGGTTGATTTAGGTCAAGAATAATGCCGGCGTGGTGAAACTGGGCAGTTTTATAGCAGATTGGAGTAGGTAAAATTTTGCCATGAACGAAAAAAAAATTACTTTTGCAATCACAGTAAGGGATTATTAATTAATTCTATATAATTGCATTAATTCAAAGAGAACTATGGCAGAAAAGAAAACAACAACAAAGAAGACGGCCGCAGAGCCAAAGAAGACGACAGCTAAGAAGACTGCTGCCAAGAAGGTTGCAGTAGCCCTGACGGCTGAGAATGTAGGTTTCAAGGCAGGCGACGTTTACAACGCTCTCAATGAGGCTGGGGTCGCTCTTTCAGTAGAGGAGATTGCCCAGGCTGCTAAAATTACTGTTGAGGAAACCCTTTTGGGCATAGGCTGGCTCTTCAAGGAAGGCAAGATTGTTTCCGTTGAAGACAAGGTTGCATTGGCTTAATTATTGTAATACGTCATTAATCATAGGGAAAGGGTCGGTATGGCTTGAGCTTACCGGCCCTTTCTTGTATCAGACAACAGCGGCCGGCCGCATGCGGAACAAGGCCGGCAAGGCAGCGACAGCATAATGGGTGAAACGGTTTACGACAGCCAGATTGTAGGCATTCTGGCGAAGATGGGCGACAAGGGCATGAGTGTGCAGATGCTTGCAAAGCATTTGTACAACATGAATTGCAGTCTTTTTGAAGATCGCGACATCGACGCCATGCGCCGCTACGTGCAGCAGTTCGTGCTGCGCAACTCGAGGTCGCCTTTGTCTTTGCTTGAGCGCATGGAGCGCCGTGGCTTCTACCGCCTCAATCCACGCCGCGCCTTTGTGCCCCGCCAGTTGGTCTTCGAGTTCAACGGCGGGCAGGCTGCTGACGAAGAGCCCGTCGAAGAAGACGTGGGGCAGCAGCAGGCCTTGCGCCTTCCCGACCTTTTCTCCTGACGGACAGCAGCCTCTTCTGATGCCGCCGGTGCCTTAGGCATGACGTGGCAGAGCGGCCGTGCAGTCAACAACCGGTCGGCAGGGGCTTCGACAAGGCTGTGCGGCATAACCCACTGTTGTTCAGCGCAATGCGGCATGTGCCGTATTGCCTTGCCATACGGGCTGTTTTGCAGTTCCGAACAGGCCGTTCGGCATTGCCATACGGCCCGGATTGCAGAGCGGGCCACCAAAGGCAGCGGGGCACGGCGCCGCATCAGGCTGTCAGGCCCTGTCGATTCACCGTAGCTGTCCGGCCGTAAAGCTCCCAAGCCATGCGTTTGTTCGGCCATGCCTCACTGTCTGCGCCTATTGCCGACTTGCTTGGGGCGTCGGCGGAATGGAGCGGCAGGCGATGTGCCTGCGGGCAGATTGGGGCATGGGCCAATCATGGCAATAAGCAGGCTTATGCGTCACGCGCTGCGGCTGAAGGTTTTGTCCGGCATTGTTTTTATTAAAAATCCGGGGGATTTTGTCCGAATGAACGTATTATTATATGAATGGATAAAATTTAAATGACTAATATGGCAAACAGATATTTATTGGGGTTTGATGTCGGCAGCAGTTCTGTCAAGGCGTCACTCGTAGACGCCGACAGCGGGAAATGCGTTGCGTCGGCATTCTATCCCGGTCATGAGGCACCCATCCTGGCGGTTAAGTCGGGTTGGGCAGAGCAAGAGCCACAGTCGTGGTGGGAATACGCCAAGCTCAGCTTGGCAAAGGTGATGGCAGAGTCTGGCGCCGCAGCCGGCGACATAAAGGCCATTGGCATCTCTTACCAGATGCATGGTCTCGTATGCGTTGACAAAGACCTGCAGCCCCTGCGCCCCTCCATAATATGGTGCGATTCGCGTGCCGTGCCCTATGGCGAGCGCGCATTTGCCGAGATAGGGCAGGAGAAATGCCTGTCCCACCTGCTCAACTCTCCTGGCAACTTCACGGCTGCCAAGCTGGCGTGGGTCAAGGACAACGAAGCCGACACCGTCTACAATCATATATATAAGGTGATGCTGCCTGGCGACTATATAGCCATGAAGCTCAGCGGCGAAGTTAATACCACCATGAGCGGACTGAGCGAGGGCATGTTTTGGGATTTCAAGGAGAACGGAGTGGCAACGTTCCTCATGGACTACTACGGCTTCGACCCCTCGCTGCTGGCCGATGTGGTGCCCACATTCAGCATACAGAGCCGCGTTTCGGCCGAGGCAGCCGCCGAGACTGGCCTGAAGGAGGGTACGCCCATAACCTACCGCGCCGGCGACCAGCCCAACAACGCGCTGAGCCTCAATGTGTTCAATCCCGGCGAGATAGCCTCGACGGCAGGCACGTCGGGCGTGGTCTACGGGGTGCTCGGCGAGGTCAATTACGACAAGAAGAGCCGCGTGAACACCTTTGCCCACGTAAACCATGGCGAAAACGGGCAGACCAGGCTCGGAGTGTTGCTGTGCATCAACGGCACGGGCATACTCAATGCGTGGGTGAGGCGCAACGTGGCGCCCGAAGGCATGGGGTATGCCGAGATGAACGACCTGGCAGCCACTGCCCCCATAGGCAGCGACGGTGTGTGCATCATTCCCTTCGGCAACGGTGCCGAGCGCGTGCTCGAGAACCGCGAGGTGGGTTGCACCGTCAGCGGCATTAATTTCAACAAGCACAACAGGGCCCACCTGGTGCGCGCCGCCCAGGAGGGCATCGTGTTCAGCTTCTGCTATGGCATGGAGGTGATGCGCTCCATGGGCATGGACATACGCAAGATACATGCCGGCCAGGCCAACATGTTCCTAAGCCCGCTGTTCCGAGAGACCCTCGCAGGGGTGAGCGGGGCTGTCATAGAGCTCTACGATACCGACGGAAGTGTGGGAGCTGCCCGTGGGGCAGGCATCGGGGCAGGCATCTACAAAGACCACGACGAGGCCTTTGCCACGCTGGCCAAGCTGCAGGTGGTTGAGCCCGACAGTGCCCGGCGCGACGAGTACATGCAGGCTTATGGGCGATGGAAAGAGGCCTTGGGCAGGCTGATGTGATTTAGAGAATGTTTTTTTAATTGATATAAAAACTGTTTTAAACTGAAAATATTATGGCAAAAGAGTATTTTCCGCAGATAGGAAAGATTCCTTTCGAAGGACCTGAGAGCAAAAACGTGATGGCTTTCCACTACTATGACCCCGAAAAGGTGGTCATGGGAAAGAAGATGAAAGACTGGCTGAAGTTTGCCATGGCATGGTGGCATACCCTCGGCGGCGCATCAGCCGACCAGTTTGGCGGACAGACCCGCTCGTATGAGTGGGACAAGGCCGACGATGCCGTGCAGCGTGCCAAGGATAAGATGGACGCCGGATTTGAGATAATGCAAAAGCTGGGCATCGAATACTTCTGCTTCCACGACGTAGACCTCGTTGACGAGGGAGCCACTGTCGAGGAGTATGAGGCCCGGATGAACGCCATCACCGACTATGCCCTCGAGAAGATGAAGGCCACCGGAATCAAGCTACTCTGGGGAACGGCCAATGTGTTTGGCCACAAGCGCTATATGAACGGTGCTGCCACAAACCCCGACTTTGACGTTGTGGCCCGTGCAGCAGTGCAGATAAAGAACGCCATCGACGCAACGATAAAGCTGGGCGGCACCAACTATGTGTTCTGGGGAGGCCGCGAGGGCTACATGAGCCTGCTCAACACCGAGATGCAGCGCGAGAAAAACCACTTGGCAACCATGCTGACAGCCGCACGCGACTATGCCCGCAGCAAGGGATTCACCGGCACTTTCCTCATCGAGCCGAAGCCCATGGAGCCCACAAAGCATCAGTATGATGTTGACACCGAGACGGTTATCGGGTTCTTGCGCGCCCACGGGCTTGACAAGGACTTCAAGGTGAACATCGAGGTTAACCACGCTACGCTGGCTGGCCACACCTTTGAGCACGAACTGGCTGTGGCTGTAGACAACGGCATGCTGGGGTCGATAGACGCCAACAGGGGTGACTACCAGAACGGATGGGACACCGACCAGTTCCCGATTGACAACTTTGACCTCACGCAGGCCATGATGCAGATTATACGCAACGGTGGACTTGGCAACGGTGGCTCTAACTTCGACGCCAAGCTGCGCCGCAACTCTACTGACCCCGAGGACATCTTCATTGCCCACATCAGCGGCATGGATGCCATGGCTCGCGCTCTCGAGAACGCTGCAGCCATATTGGAGCAGAGCGAACTGCCGGCCATGCTCAAGGAGCGCTATGCAAGTTTCGACAGCGGCATGGGCAAAGACTTCGAAGAAGGGAAGCTCACGCTGGAGCAGGTTTACGAGTATGGCAAGAAGGTTGGTGAGCCCAAGCAGACCAGCGGCAAGCAGGAGAAGTATGAGACTATAGTTGCCCTATATGCAAAGTAAATGCTGACAGGCATCGAAGCCAACGATAAAGGCAGGCGCCCAGGCCGCGTAATGGCGGTGGGGTGCCTGCCTTTTGTAATTGTGGCGGCTGTGCTTGTGGCCGGTGGCGTGCTTATGTCGCGACATAATGACAGGTGAGGCCCAGCCATGCTTATGGCTCTACTGCCACTGTTGCGTCGGTTGTCAAGCCAGGCTCGCCTTGTACCACTCGAAGAGCAGCCTCACTCCCTCGTCAATCTCAACCTTGTGGGTCCACCCGAGCGAGTGCAGCTTTTCAACGTCGATGAGCTTCCGTGGTGTGCCGTCGGGCTTCGAGGCGTCAAACACTATCGTGCCCTCAAACCCAACAGCCCCGGCCACGAGGTTGGAAAGCTCCCTGATGGTCAGTTCTTTGCCCGTTCCCACGTTGATGTGGCAGTTGCGTATCTCGCCCAGCGAGGGAATGGCTCCGCCCCTCCCGGTGCTGCTGTTGCGGTCGACGGCCCCGTCGGTCGATGCGCCATAGAACACCGACGAGTATCTTTCGATGCCTATGATGTCCTTGAAGTCGACGTTGAGCAGCACGTGTACGCTCGCGTCGGCCATGTCTTCGCTCCACAGGAACTCGCGCAGCGGCTTTCCCGTGCCCCACAGCGTCACCTTATTGTCTTCTATCCCGTATTTTGCGAGTGTTGCGCGAATCTCGTTTTCGGTGTTGCCTCCGCCAACGCCCTCTACGGGTCGTGCGTCCATGTCGCGCCTTATGCTCTGCCAGTCGCCGTCGTGGATTAGTTTCGCAAGGTATATCTTGCGCATCATAGCCGGCATCACGTGGCTGTTTTCAAGGTGGAAATTGTCGTTCGGGCCGTAGAGGTTGGTCGGCATCACGGCAATGTAGTTGGTTCCGTATTGCAGGTTGTAGCTTTCGCACATCTTCAGCCCGGCAATCTTTGCTATGGCATATTCCTCGTTGGTGTATTCAAGGGGCGATGTAAGCAGGGCGTCTTCGCGCATCGGCTGTGGCGCATCCTTGGGATAGATGCACGTAGAGCCGAGGAATAGCAGTTTCTTCACCCCGTGTGCATAAGCCTCGCTTATCACGTTGCACTGTATTTTCATGTTCTGCATGATGAAGTCGGCCCTGTACAGCGAGTTGGCCATGATGCCCCCAACGAACGCCGCGGCCAGCACCACGGCGTCGGGACGCTCGTCGTCGAAGAATTTCTTTACGGCAACTTGGTCCGTAAGGTCGAGTTCCTTGTGTGAGCGGCCCACCAGGTTGCGGTAGCCGCGCTGCTCGAGGTTGTTCCATATGGCCGACCCCACGAGTCCGTGGTGGCCTGCCACGTATATCTTTGATTCTTTGCTCAGTGTCATTGTATGTTTGGTTAATCTGTATTGTGTTTTGTTTTCTTATGCCTTTTCCCGCATATAATTTTTTTGTTCTGTCGTTGCCGTCGTGCTTCCGGGTGGCTGTTCCCCAACCGCCTGGGGGCCAACGCTTTGCCGTGGGTGCCGTTTTGCGGCTTGCCATGGCCCGTTTTGCAGTCTGAAATGCCCCGTTCCGCCATGCACTACGGTATGCCTTGCATTTTTGCCCCAAGGCTGTGGTGCAGGCCGTGTGGCCGTTGTGGTTTTCCCGGCTGTATCCGTGCCGCCGTTGTGAGTCAGGTCGGGTGGGGGCGGCTTGTGCTAAACAAAGCCGCAGACCGTTTGCTGCGGCCTGCGGCTTGATGGTTCATTCGGCCACTTGGGCTTTCAGGAACAGCTTCTTGACGAATGTCATGTCATGCTTAACCATTATCCTTACCAATTCTTCGAAACTGGTCTTGCGTGGGTTCCAGCCCAGTTTTTCCTTGGCTTTGGCCGGGTTGCCGAGCAGTTGTTCCACCTCTGCCGGCCTGAAGTATTTCGGGTCGACTTCCACGAGCACCCTGCCAGTGGCCTTGTCGGTGCCTTTTTCGTCGACGCCCTCGCCGCTCCATTCCAGTTCGATGCCCACTTCCCTGAATGCGAGAGTGGCAAACTCACGCACGGTGTGGTATTCGCCCGTGGCTATGACGAAGTCGTCGGGTGTGGGTTGCTGCAGTATCAGCCACATGCATTCAACGTAATCCTTGGCATACCCCCAGTCGCGTAGCGCGTTGAGGTTGCCCAGGTACAGCTTGTCTTGGTACCCCTGTGCTATGCGTGCTGCCGCGAGCGTTATCTTGCGGGTGACGAAGTTTTCGCCGCGCCGCTCGCTTTCGTGGTTGAACAGGATGCCGTTGCAGCAGTACATGCCGTACGACTCACGGTAGTTTTTCATTATCCAGTATCCGTAGAGCTTGGCCACCGAGTATGGCGAGCGTGGATAGAACGGCGTGGTTTCGCTCTGCGGCACCTCTTGCACCATGCCGAAGAGCTCTGATGTCGATGCCTGGTAGATGCGGCACGACTTCTCCAGCCCGCATATGCGCACGGCTTCGAGCAGCCGTAGCGTGCCCACGGCATCTACCTCGGCCGTGTATTCAGGCACGTCGAACGATACTTTCACGTGGCTTTGTGCCGCGAGGTTGTATATTTCCGTAGGTTTGGTCTCGGCGATGATTCTTATCAGCGACGACGAGTCGGTCATGTCGGCCCAGTGCAGGTTGATGAGCCTCGACTTCTTCATGTCGCGCACCCACTCGTCGAGGTAGAGGTGTTCTATGCGTCCGGTGTTGAACGACGACGAGCGGCGCAGCAGTCCGTGCACCTCGTATCCTTTTTCAATCAGCAGTTCAGCCAGGTACGACCCGTCTTGCCCGGTTATTCCGGTTATGAGAGCTATTTTCTTTTCCATTGTCAACTCATGTTTTGGGAGAGTGTTTACTGTTTGTCGCTGCCGGAGAATTGCTTGATGCGCTGCTCTTCCGACAGTTTGCAAATCAGCAGCGTGCCGTCTTTCTCGGCAATGATGTAGCCGTCGAGCCCCTGCACTACAACCTTGCGCTCTTGTGTGGTGTGTATCATGCAGTTGTGAGTCTCAAACAGGTTGATGTCGTTGCCTATGCAGCTGTTGCCGTACAGGTCTTTCTTGGTGTGCTCCAGCAGCGAGCCCCATGTCCCGAGGTCGCTCCAACCGAAGTCGGCGGGGCAAACGAATATCTCTTCGGCCTTCTCCATGATGGCGTAGTCGACCGATATGTTGTCGCATTCCGGGAAGCACCGGTCTATGGCTTCTTGCTCGGCAGGCGTCCCGTAGACGCTCATGAGCGACTCAAACGTCTTTGCCATCGATGGCTGGTAGATTCGGAAGGCGTTTGTTATGGTGCTGATGTTCCAGAGGAATATGCCGGCATTCCAGAAGTAATTCTTCTTTTGGATGTATTGTTGTGCCTTTTCGAGGTCGGGTTTTTCGCGGAACGAGTCGACGCGGAATATCTCCTTGTTTCTCAGCGAGCTCGATGTCAGGTCGGCCTGTATGTAGCCATAGCCCGTCTCGGGGCGCGTGGGCTTTATTCCAAGCGTCACTATCGAGTCGGTCTCGGCCGTAAACTCCAGGCATTTCCTTATCACCCGGGTGAACTCGGCGGTGTTGGTCACGATGTGGTCGCTGGGCGACACTACGATGTTTGCCTTCGGGTCTCTTGCCTTAATCTTCCAGCTGACGTAGGCTATGCACGGTGCCGTGTTGCGGCGGCAAGGCTCGCACAACACGTTGCCGGCAGGCAGGTCGGGCAGTTGCTCCCTGACGATGGACGCATACTTCTTGTTTGTCACCACCCATACGTTTTCCGGGCGGCATACAGGTGCAAACCTTTCCATCGTAAGCTGCAGCAATGACTTTCCTACTCCGAGCACGTCGATAAACTGCTTGGGGTATTCAGCGGTGCTCATCGGCCAGAAGCGGCTTCCTACTCCGCCGGCCATGATTACTAAGTGGTTGTTTCTTTCAGCCATAGGTCATAACGTTTGTTGGTTGTTGTATGTTGTGGGGCCGTGCCTGGCGGCTCTGCCTGTTGCTCATTTCGTGCCATGCAGCCGTTGGTGCCTGCGTCTCATGGCCCTGGCCGCAATGTAGACAGCTGCCAGCGCCGCCGCTCCTATGAGCGCAATCTTTATGTCGTAGGCGTATTCCTCAATCTTCATGTTCAGCTGGTCGGCCGGCACCACTGCGTGCAGATACCATCCCAGCGTCGCCAGTATGCCGTGCCAGCATCCTGCCCCGATGGTGGTGTAGAGCAGGAATTTCCAGTATGGCATTTTTGCCAGGCCCGCAGGTATTGATATCAGGTGGCGTATGCCCGGCAGCAGGCGTCCTGTCAGTGTGGCCACCACGCCGTGGTTGTAGAAG
This sequence comes from Marseilla massiliensis, assembly GCF_016899955.1. GTDB lineage: Bacteria > Bacteroidota > Bacteroidia > Bacteroidales > Bacteroidaceae > Prevotella > Prevotella intestinigallinarum. The sequence goes on from NZ_JACJJL010000007.1 coordinate 156,229, forward strand.
AACTGCTCGCTTTTCTCCACCTTTTTCTGGTTGAGCAGGCACAGCCTTCCTATGCGGCTGTTGGCGAAGCGGTAGACGAGCGGCCGTCCGAGGTAGTAGGCTGCTGTGTAATTGATTGTGGCCCCGACGTCGGCGCCAAGCGTTGCGAATGCCACGACGAGCAACACGTCCATGTTCCCGGCTGCAGAGTAATAGGCGGCAGGGGTGACAACAAACTCTGATGGCACCGGTATCACGGTGCTCTCGAGCATCATAAGGATGAATATGGTGCCGTAGTTGAGGTTGTCCAGCAGGGAAGACAGTAGGTTCACAGCTTTATTTCTTTAAGAATTTGTTTATGTCGTTGTAGAATTCCGTGATGCTTAATCCCTTTGGTATTATCGTCGACATCACCGCCGACGCTTCCTTCGGCGTGTACTTTATCGACTGCCTGAGGTAGTAGATGAACTCTTCGCTCTTGTTGAGCCGCCAGCAGCACAGCGCCATGTAGGGGTAGCCTTCGGTCCGGTCTTCCAGTGACGCGAAGTAGACCTTGAACAAGTTGTAGGCCATCTCGGTGTTCTTGTTGTCGAGCAGCGACACTATGACGCGCAATATGATGTCGGGCGAGTTCTTCGACTTTATGATGGCGTTGCGGAACATGGCCTCGGCTTCCTCGTTGTGACCGCCCTCGAGCAGCACGTGGCCGTGGATGACGAGCCTCTCGGCGCTCTCCTTGCTGTTGCCTTCGTCAACGCTTATCTTGGCCACACACTCAAGCGCCTGTTCCGTCTTGCCCATGTAGCTGTAAGCCAGGGCCATGGTCTCGTATACCTGCGACCCTATTCCGCTGCACATGTCGATGCTTTGGCTGGCGGCCTTGTTCAGGTGTTCGAGCGCTTCGGCGTATCTTGCCATGTGCAGCAGGGTGGTGCCTATCTGCAGCTCGCCTGTGCCGTCTTTCGGAGCCATCTGCGTGTAGCGGGTGTAGAACTCGAGCGCGGCTTCGTTGTTGCCCAGCTGGAACAGGCTGTTGGCCTTGACCTGCAGCCCGGCGAGGCTCTTTGGCTTCAGCGCCAGGGCGTATTCGCAGCTGGTAATGGCGTCATTGTATTCCTGGATCATATACTGCGCCTTGGCCATCTCGAGCCAGTATCTGTCCGACCTCGGGTCGTAGTCTATCAGCTTGTCGTAGACCTTGATGCATTCTTCGAAGCTTCCCATGCCCATGAGCGCTTTTCCCTTGAGCTCGAGCATGTCGGGGCTGTCGGGCTCGGTGGTCTTGCCCAACCATTGGTTCGCCTTGTCGTACACCCCGTATTCTATGTACATGTTGGCGATGTCGTAGATATAGTCTTCGTGTTCATCGCCGGTATGGGCCGGCTCCTGCTCTTTCAGGTAGTCGTCGGCCTCGTCGATGTCGTCTTTCACAATCATTATTTCGGCCAGCAGGTACTTGTATTCGGTGTCGTCCTTGTCGACAATGGCATCTGCAAGTTGCCTGGCGGCCTCCACGTCTTCGTGGGCCAGCGCCTCCCTGGCCTTGTACACAAGTGGAAGTGTGGCCCCGGGGTCGAGCTCCAGGGCCGTTTCCACTGCTTGGTCGGCTTTATTCTTCTGTCCGGTCAATGTGTAGTAGTCGGCTATGTCAACAAGGTCGTCGGTGTCAAGGAACACCGGTGCCCCCGAGCTTACCGAATCTTCGTATGCCGCCAGAAGGTCTTTGAATTCATCGCTGTCGAAATACTCGTTGTCTGTCTGCATTATTTGTTTATCTTAGCCCATGTGTCTTTGAGCCCGACGGTGCGGTTGAACACCAGCTTGTCGGGCGTGCTGTCCAGGTCGGGCGTGAAGTAGCCTATTCTCTGGAACTGCAGGAAGTCGCCCGGTTGCTTTGTTGCTGCGTATTCCTCGACGTAGCATTGCGTGAGCACCTTGAGCGAGTCGGGGTTGAGCAGCTCGTGGAAGTCGCGCTCGTCGGCCGATGTGTTCTCCACGCTGAAGAGCCTTTCGTAGAGCCTTACCTCTGCGGGGCGGCAGTGCTTGGTGCTCAGCCAGTGCAGCGTGCCCTTCACCTTGCGGTTGGCCCCTTCCATGCCCGTCTTGCTGTCGGGGTCGTACTCGGCGTAAATCTCGACCACGTTGCCTTCGTTGTCTTTCTTGCAGCCGGTACATTTTATAATGTATGCGTTTTTAAGCCTCACCTCTTTGCCCGGCGTCATGCGGAAGAACTTCTTCGGGGCGTCTTCCATGAAGTCGTCGCGCTCTATCCACAGTTCGCGGCTGAAGGTGATGTTGTGCGTTCCGTCGGCCTCGTTCTCAGGGTTGTTCACAGCCTCGAGCTCCTCGGTGCGGTCTTCGGGATAGTTGGTGATGACTAGCTTCACGGGGTTGAGCACAGCCGACACGCGGCAGGCCCGTTTGTTGAGGTCGTTGCGCACGGCTGCCTCGAGCAAGGCGTAGTCGTTGAGCGCGTCAAACTTGGTGTAGCCAATGGAGTCGATGAAGTCGCGTATGCTCTGGGCCGAGTATCCGCGGCGCCTCATTGCGCACACCGTGGGCATGCGGGGGTCGTCCCATCCGCTGACCAGGTGCTCGTCGACCAGCGTGTGCAGCTTGCGCTTGCTCATCACGGTGTATGTCAGGTTGAGCCTGTTGAACTCGATCTGCCTCGGCCTGTAGTCGGTGTCGCGGCCCTGCTCTCGCTCGTATTCCTTCAGCAGGTCGACAAACTTGTCGTACAGCGGGCGGTGGGGCACGAACTCAAGCGTGCAGATGGAGTGGGTGACACCTTCGAAGTAGTCGCTCTGGCCGTGGGCGAAGTCATACATGGGGTATGCGTGCCACTTGGTGCCGGTGCGGTGGTGGGGTGTCTGTATGATGCGGTATATCACCGGGTCGCGGAAGTGCATGTTGGGGTTTGCCATGTCGAGCTTTGCCCTGAGCACCATCGAGCCTTCCACGGCCTCGGCCGTGTTCATCTTGTTGAACAGCTCGAGGTTTTCCTCAACGGGCCTGTCCCTGTACGGGCTTGGCGTGCCCGGTGTGGTGGGCGTGCCCTTCTGTGCCGCTATTTGCTCTGAAGTCTGCTCGTCGATGTAAGCCAAGCCTTTCTTTATCAGCCATACGGCAAAGTCCCACAGCTGCTGGAAGTAGTCTGACGCATAGTAGACGTTGCCCCACTGGAAGCCGAGCCACTTGATGTCGTTGAGAATCGAGTCGACATACTCGGTGTCTTCTTTCGACGGGTTGGTGTCGTCGAAACGCAGGTTGCACACCCCTCCGTGCCTTGCGGCCACCCCGAAGTCCATGCAGATGGCCTTGGCGTGGCCTATGTGCAGGTATCCGTTGGGCTCGGGCGGGAAGCGTGTCTGTATGCGGCCTCCGTTTTTGCCTTCGGCCAGGTCTGCTTCGACCATCTGTTCAACGAAACTCAAACTTTTCTTTTCTCCGTTGTCTGTAACGCTCTTGTCTGCCATATTGCTTGTAAAGTAATCTTTTGTTGTCCTAAATTCTGAATGTGAATGCAAAGATACTAAATAAATTCATATTCCGCACGGGCTTGTGCTTTTTTTTGCCGGCACAGTCCAATTAATTGATAATCCACGGTTTCGGGCCCCGTGCGGGCTCTGCCGGTGGCCCCAAGGCGGCTTTCCGCGCCGCCGTTGTTGTCGCGCGTGTATCACCTTGGTTCACAGTGTGTTGCGATACGGGCCGGATTGCAATGCGATATGTGCCGTTTGGGCTCCCGGAACGTGCCCTCTTGCCGTCCATTCTGGCCTAAATGTATGCGTTTTACGGTTGATTTTTCGTATTAGTTGCTTTATTGTCACGATTTCTTAATATATTTGCAGCCGCTATCGATTCTCATTTGTATCAAGTGATGTTTATACGTACATTAAATTTGGAGGTAAATCATGCGGCAAGATTCTAAGGCCAACAATATTATACGCGACATAGTCATACTGACAGACTTCATTGTGCTCAACATATTGTTTTGCCTTTGGTTTCAATACGACCGGCAGGGCGCTCAGCTGTCGCATAGCGTGAGCGTGTTCAGGCCGCTCTTTGTTGCCAACATCGGCATGGTTGTGTCCCAGTATTTCTATTCCACCGTGATCCATGAGCACCGCTCCACGGCCGACCAGGTGCTCAGGCAGATAACCTATCTCGTGCTGCTGCAGGGCGCCACCACCCTTGTGGCGTCGGAGGTGGTGGCTTATCTCACCGGCATGGCCTCGCCAGCCTTCTCGTTCACGGCATATTTCACGCTCATGCTTTACGCCGGCATACTGGTCACCCGCTATGCCGAGCGCTGGTTTGTAAAGCGCTACCGCCGCACGGGCGGCAACATCCGGCGTGTGGTGTTCGTGGGTGCCGACTTGTCGATTCTGCCCATCTACGAGTTTCTTGTGGGCGACCCGTCGACGGGCTACCGCGTGTCGGGCTACTACGCCGATGCCCCCATGCAGGACTGCCCGCAGGGCTTGCGCCACCGCGGCACGCTGGCCGACCTCGACGTCAAGCTCGAGTTGCGCGACGGCGAGCACGCCGCCGACGAGCTGTATTGCTGCCTGCCCGTGACCGACACCGACCGCATACGCCGCATCATGCGCTATTGCGACAACAACGTGGTGCATTTCTACTACATACCAGCCATCTCGCGCAACTTCGGCCACATGCTCAAGCCCGAGAACGTGGGCGGGATGACGGTGTTCACCAACTGCGACGACCCGCTCATGTTGCCAGCCAACAGGTTCATAAAGCGTTCGTTCGACATTGCAGTGTCGCTGGCCGTGCTGCTGTGCCTGGCTCCGTTCATGCCGTTCATAGCCTTGTGCATAAAGCTGCAGAGTCCCGGCCCGGTGTTCTTCAGGCAGGCCCGCACGGGCATGAACGGCAAGCAGTTCTATTGCTACAAGTTCCGCTCGATGCACGTCAACAAAGACGCCGACCGCATTCAGTGCACCGAGCACGACCCGCGCAAGTTTGCCTTTGGCAACTTCATGCGCAAGGCCAACATCGACGAGCTGCCGCAGTTCTTCAACGTGCTGCGCGGCGACATGAGCATTGTGGGCCCGCGCCCTCACATGCTCTACCATACCGAGGTATACCGCCCGCTCATCGACAAGTACATGGTGCGCCACTTTGTGAAGCCGGGCATCACCGGGTGGGCCCAGGTGACGGGATTCAGGGGCGAGACGCGTGAGCTGTGGCAGATGGAAGGGCGCGTGAAGCGCGACATCTGGTATATCGAGAACTGGAGCGTTTGGCTCGACATACGCATCATACTGCGCACGGCCATCCAGGTGTTCGTACACGACAAGAACGCATACTGACATCCGCCGTCCGCCACGGGCCATCGGCCGTGGCGGCGCGCCTTTCTGCATGGTGGTTAAAAAGAGTGAACGCCTTTGGCCATATATGCGGAATTTATTACTTTTGCAGGCGAAAATCAGGCGTGCCCGCACTTATTGGGTGTGACGGGCACTTGCATCTTATACTTTAACTTTGATTGTTACATGATGAAGCTAAGTGTATTCTCTATTGCCATACCCCTGCTTATGGCTTCCTGCGCCACTACCGGCAGGCTGACTTACTTCCGCGACATGCAGCCCGAGAGCGTCGTGGCTGTCGGCGGGCAGCAAGAGATTTGCCTGCGCCCGGGCGACAAGATAACCGTTGTGGTGAGCAGCAAGGACCAGAAACTGGCCGACCTTTTCAACCTTACCGACGTGGCCGCCGCCCCCGACTCGGGCGGCGGAGAGCGCGCCGAGCGCCGCAACGCCCTGATGTACACCGTCGACAGCGATGGCAACATCGACTTCCCGGTGATGGGGCTGCTGCACGTGGGCGGCCTCTCGCGCGACTCTGTGGCCAAGTACATCAAGGCGCAGCTCGTCAGCCGGCAGTTGCTCACCGACGCCGTGGTCAACGTTGAGTTCAGCAACCTGTTCGTGGCCGTGCTCGGCGAGGTGCGCAACCCCGGCCGGTATCCCATAGAGCGCGATTGGTTTACCGTCATCGACGCCATAAGCATGGCCGGCGACCTCACCACCAACGGCGACCGAAGCAACGTGCTCGTGATGCGCCGCGAGGGCAACGTGCGCCGGGCCTACCGCATCGACCTGCGCTCGGGGGCCAGTGTCTATTCGTCGCCGGCATACTACCTGCTCCAGACCGACATAGTATACATCGAGCCGCTGCGTGCGCGCCGCGGCAAGTAGGCCGGCGCCCGTCGTTTTAAACAATCTACGAATAATGGACGAACTATCAAGAAACAATCAGATGGAAGATGGCGGGGCGCAGTTTGGCATGCGCAACCTGCTCATATTGTGCCTCCGCCGGTGGCGGTGGTACGTGGTCACGGTGGTCGTGGCATTGGCAATAGCTGCGTTCTATGTCAAGACCACGCCGCCAATGTATAAGCGCGATGCGTCGATAATGGTGCTCGACGGCCGCCAGGAGTCGTCGGCACTGGGCAAGATGCTGGCCGACTTCACCGACATGGGATTCTCCTTTTCCGACAAAGCCAACGTAAACAACGTGATTGCGGCCATCCAGTCGCCCGACGTGATGCGCGAGGTGGTGGCCACTCTCGGCATCGACGTGTCGTACACGTCGCCCGGGACGTTCTACGACGCAACGCTTTACGGCAAGACGCTGCCGGTGACGGTGAAGTTCCGCGACATCGACGAAGACGAGACTGCGTCGATGACGCTCAAGCTGCTGGGCGACGGAAACGTAGAGATGGCCGGCTTCGCCAAAAACGGCAAGGCGGTCGACTCGGAGCCGCTGCAGTGCCGCGTGGGCCAGACTGTGCACACGCCGCTGGGCATACTCACAATAGCGCCCACCGATTACTACGCTAAGGCCGGTGGCAAGGGCAAGCGCATCGACGTGCGCAAGAGCGACCTAAACTCGGCCACGGGGCGTTTCCTGGGCGGCCTCTCGGTGGCCATAGGCGACAAGAAGTCGACCATACTCAACCTGTCGTACACCGACCTGTCGACCAAGCGCGCCGAAGACATACTGAGCGCCGTCGTCGACACATACAACGAGGTGTGGGTGAAGAACCGCAGCCGGGTGTCGAACAGCACGTCGCGCTTCATCGACGAGCGACTGGCAATCATCGAGCGCGAGCTCGGCAACGTGGACACCGACATTGCCAACTACAAGAGCAAGAACCTTGTGCCCGACGTTGAGATGGCTTACACGCTGTCGATGGAGCGGGCCGACAAGAACTCGGCCACGCTGCTCGACCTCAACACGAGGCTGTCGGTGGCAAGGTACATACGCGACTACATTGCCGACAAGGCCAACACCAACCAGCTCATACCCGTTGACCTCGGCCTCGAGAACGACAAGATAGACGAGCAGATAAAGAACTACAACGCCATACAGCTCGAGCGCAACCAGATGATTGCCAACAGCGGCAGGCAAAACCCGCTCGTGCACGACATGGACAAGCAGCTCGCGCAGATACGCCGGGCCATCATCTATTCGATGGACAACATGATGATGTCGCTGTCGACAAGGATTAGCCACCTGCAAAACGACGAGCAGAAGACCAATACCAACATCTCGGCCAACCCGACGCAGGCCAAGTTCCTGCTCTCCGTCGAGCGCCAGCAGAAGGTGAAAGAGGCTCTCTACCTCTTCCTGCTGCAGAAGCGTGAGGAGAACGAGCTGGCGAGGGCCTTCAACGCCGACAACACCCAGGTGATAAAGTCGCCCACGGGCAGCAACGCCCCCATCAGCCCCAAGGGCTCTGTCATCATGCTCATAGGCCTCGTGGCCGGGCTTGCACTGCCCACGGCCGTGATATACTTGCTCGAGGTGAGCAACACCACCATAAGGGGCCGCCGCGACGTTGAGGGCAGCGTGACGGCGCCCATGCTGGGCGAACTGCCGCGCATTGGCGGAGGCAGCCGCAACGTTTCGCAGCTCAAGGCGTCGTTCGGCATCAGGCAGGCCGTGGGAGGCGAGTGCCGCATAGTGGTCGAGGCCGGAAGCCGCAACTCTGCCAACGAGGCATTCCGCATAATGCGCACCAACTTTGAGTTTATGGCGGCGTCGGAGACTGCGGGCAGCGTGACCATGTTTACGTCGGCTGCCTCCGGCACGGGCAAGACCTTTGCCACGGCCAACCTTGCCGCTGTGCTGGTATTGGGCGGAAAGCGTGTGCTGGCCATCGACGGCGACATGCGCAAGGGGTCGCTGTCGGGCTTCGTAGGCAACCCCAACAAGGGCCTGGCCGGCTACCTGGCCGGAACGTATGCCGATGCCGCCGAGCTGGTTTGCCCCTATGCCAAGTGCCCCGGGCTCGACATCATGCCCGTGGGCACCCTGCCCGACAACCCCACCGAACTGCTGTCGTCGGGCCGCCTGGAGCCGTTTGTCGATGAAATGCGGCGGCGTTACGACTACGTGCTCATCGACTGCCCGCCCGTCAACGTCGTTGCCGACACGGCCATCATTGCCCGCAATGTCGACAACACCGTCTTCGTGCTGCGCGCCGGCATGACCGACCGCTCTGTGTTGCCCGATGTCGAGAAACTGTATCTCTCGGCCCGCCTGCGCAACATGACGCTCGTCATCAACGACGTGGCATGCACCGAAGAGGCCTTCGGCACCGACACGGGCTATGTCTATGCCGGGCGGCATTTGTGATTTTGGGTCTGCGGGCCTTGCCGCCGCCGGTTGCCGCCGGGTTGCCGGGCGTGGCCTTATTCTTTGCCGGTTGGGGTGGCGCTGCTTGTGCGGCGTGGCTGGCCTGGGGCGCGGGGCCGCCGGGCGGTTGGGTCGCTGCAGGCTGCATTGCATCACCCCTGTGGTGCATGCGCGACATGCCCTCTTCACCCCGGCCGTGCGGACAGCGTCGCCGGCGTTGAGCTGTGATTACATCGTTTTGATATGACAAACCCTACTGAGTTTATGGCCGACTTGCGCCATGCCTTCGGCAGCAGCCTGAAGCCGCCGGTGGCCGTGTGGCGGTCGGCCGAGGCCGCGGGCAGCATGGCTGCCGTGCCTCACTGCCTTTTTGCGGCGCTGCCCGAGATTGAGGCGGGCGGCACCGTGTCGTTCACGCTGTCAAACCTTCATTGCGGCGGCGGGCGGCTGTATTGCGGCTTTGCGCCGCGCAACCCGGGCGTGGCACGCTTTGTGTCGGAGCGCGAACGCTACAAGCAGACACCGGCCATGGTCGACGAGTATATCGATTCGCTCGGCATCAGGCCGGCGGAGCAGCCATGCCTCAACATGGCGCGCATCGACCGCATCGGCTCTTTCGACGGCATCGACGGCGTGTTTTTCCTGGCCGAGCCCGATGCGCTGTCGGGATTGTGCGCATGGGCCTTTTTCGACAACAACTCGCCCGACGCCGTGTCCTGCCTGTTTGGCTCCGGATGCAGTTCGCTGATAACCAACATTGTGGGCGAGAACGAACGCCGCGGGCGCCGTACGTTCATAGGCATGGTCGACATTTCGGCCCGCCCATACGTGGCCCCCGGCGAACTCGGCTTTGCCATACCCATGCACCGCCTCGCCGAGATGGCCGCCACGCTGCGCGAGTGCTGCCTGTGGGATGCGCCCGCATGGTCGCGCCTGCGTGAGCGGTCGTTGCGACCGTAGCGACCGGCTCCACCTGCAGGCTCCGCCGGCGTGGGTCTGCCTCGGTCGGAGCTTGGCCAATCCTGCTGTTGCCTTGTTGGTCAACATGTTGGCAACCTGGCTGTTGCGCATTGCCGTGCCACCCGTTTTGGCACTTGAAACGGCCCCGGCGGCAGTGTGAAAAGGGCCGTTTTGATGTTTGTCTTGGCTGGCTTGTTTGGGCCACAGATAAACATAGAGGGCTTTTTAGGAATTCAGGAGTACAGGAGTACAGGAGTACAGACAATAGCTTTGCATATTCTTGGGAGTTATGTTTTAGGAGTTAAGGAGTTAAGACAATAGTTTTGG
>NZ_JACJJL010000080.1 GCF_016899955.1 Marseilla massiliensis
GACGTTACATCGAGCTGGTATTGGGTGACGGACGGGAAAAACGTGACACCATCATCGTCAGCCATCCCAACGACAGGCGTGCCCAGACGTTCTTCCGCCGGGACGGCTCCAAAGGGGATGTACTGACACTTATCCGTGAGAACCTGAATGCCTTCCTCGTCACCGGCAAAGACGAGTGGCAGAAGGTGGCCAAGGTGATGGCACGCTTCGCCAATATGCCGGAACCGGAATACCATGAGGATTGGGAATACCTGAAATCTGTCAAGGCTGCATCAGTTTTTGATGCTTCACGCTATGAAGTGAGGCAAATAGATGTGGAGCGCATTCCTCAGATCTTCCGCCAGCGTGGATTGTCCGATGAAACGGCCAGGCGGTTTGCGCCATTCATTTCCCTCATACGGGACAAGCGTAACGGAAATTTTGATGGCTATAACATCGGTTTTCCTTATACCAATGCAGACGGACAGGTGAAAGGCTACGAGATACGCGGTTACGGAGGCTACAAGTCGAAGGCCGCAGGCACGGACTCTTCTTCTTCGGCATGGGTGGCCGACCTTTCCGGCAACAACCCGGAAGCCGTCAAAAGTCTGTTCTTCTGTGAGTCCGCTTTCGACGCGATGGCTTTCCACCAGATGAACAAGGGACAGCTGCACCCGGATGTGGCGTTGGTTTCCCTCGGAGGGACATTCTCCGACAACCAGATTATCGGCGTGATGGACCGTTTTCCGAACGCCAAGGCTTTCGACTGTTTTGACAACGACATTGCCGGGCGCATCTACGGGCTTCGTATGATTGGCCTGCTGGAGGGCATCCCGATGAAAATCAGCAAAACGGAGGGCAGCCTGCAAGTGGAAGCCGGGGGCAAAAGCTTCACCGTCAATCCGGTAAAGGCGTTGTCCTCACAGCTTGCCGCACACTTACCCATCCGTTATTGTACCGGGCAATGGTTGCCGCCCAAGGCGTTCAAGGACTGGAACGACTGCCTCTTGAACAAGTCGGTGGCTACGGTTCTCGTCCCACGCAAGGAGGAACGCGACCGGAATCTGGCGGAGCGGAGAAAAGGTAGTCTCAAAATGTAATGTAACATGGAACATATATGAAAGAAATCAGACTGAAAATGACCGCCGGGGCGTTGGCCCTGTGGTTGGTCGGAGGCCATACCGTTCCGGCGTTTGCCCAACAGATAGATCCGGCACTGACCGGCGCAGTGACGGCACAGACGCTGG
>NZ_JACJJL010000081.1 GCF_016899955.1 Marseilla massiliensis
TCGGGAAGTCGTTGTATACGAACGCGGCTTTCATACTTCTCTATTTCCGATTGCGATAAGGGGAAATCAATGTCTTGGGACTGTAATGGGAGGAAAGCCAGTAAACTAATAAATGATAGTAATACTTTTATTTTCATTTTTTTCTTGTTTTTGATGTTACTTCATTATAATGATTGACAGCCAATCACGGTTTATCTTGTCTACTGAAACATCTTTGTGCAATGTTACCAAACCCTTGCCTTTGATATATTGCTTTTCCGTGAATAAAGGCGGTTGTTTAGATGTTTTGAAAGTCTGGGTCAATGCGGCTGTCTCAATAAAATGACCTTCAATAAACTCAAAACGTTTGTAGCTGTAAGATGCGGCCGAGATACGCGATGAAGAAAACACACATCTCTTGTCGTTGTTTATTTGTGGATTTTCTATCTGCCTAAAACTTTCATCTTTACAATATTGCCCCTTTGTTTCATTCCACACAAGGCAATCATAATATTGTATCATTTGATTGCCATACTGACCAAGATTGACAAGTATATCGTCTTTACCATCAAAACTAACGTCTTGTAAGTTAACCCAAACATCGAGATTGTTGGCAAATTCAATGTCAGGAGGATATGAGTAGGATATTTCTTGGGAAATTTTTCTTTGCTTACCAAATATAGTGATTTGCAACCCTTTCAAACTCCTACCACTTCTGATGGCCGCATATTTTATCATTTTATCGCCTTTGTGATCAATAAGTTGCCATTCATCTGATTTCCAAAAAGAATGTTCTCCATCATTAATTGCGTCCCCGCTTGTTGTGGCTTGTGCTTTTCCGTTTTCAAATGATGTGGCAAATTTGAATTGAGGCTTAATAACCACATTGCCCAATGAATCGGCAAACCCTATCAGTCCGTTCTCATCCATTATGCGGAAAAGTCCTTCACTGATATAATCGGGACCGTTGTCACATTTAAACACATAGAACAATTCTTTGCCTTGATTGTCTATACAGACTATCCGTGCGTTCTGTTTGTTCTCATACACAAAACCTATGTTTCGTATGGTATCCGTTTGGCAGAACTTGTATCTGCCGTATGGTACAATGGTATCGCCTCGTTCATCCAGATAGCATACAGGAACGCCGACCTCAAGATGTTTATCCATAGTAAATGCAACCAACATTTTTTGTGCTGGGAGCAAATAGAAATTCATGAGTAAAAGCAATATACACAGAA
>NZ_JACJJL010000082.1 GCF_016899955.1 Marseilla massiliensis
CTCTATTTTGTGCTCCAAAAGAATCAATGCCTGCTAAAAGGTTATCCACATATAGCAAGGAGTGGAAGTTGGTTAAACTTTCAGATATATGCCAAAGGGTTCAAACTAAAAATACAGGTAGTCAATGCAGGCGAGTTTTGACCATTGCAGCGCAGCATGGACTTGTCAATCAAGAAGATTTCTTTAATAAGACTGTTGCAAGTGAAAACTTGGAAGGGTATTATCTTTTACAGAAAGGGGATTTTGCCTATAATAAAAGTTATTCAGGCGATTACGCATGGGGTGCAGTAAAACGATTGGAAAGATATGAACAAGGTGTATTATCTCCTTTGTATATCTGTTTCCGTCCTGATACGGCCAAAGTAGATACAGACTATCTTGCGCATTACTTTGAATCAAAAAAATGGCATAAAGGCATTGCTGACATAGCAGGTGAAGGCGCAAGGAATCATGGACTACTCAATATTTCAGTGATGGATTTTTTCAATACGACTCATCGCATACCTGATTTGGATGAACAGAAAAACATAGCGCAAATTATCAATTCGTTATCCTCCAAATTATCTTGCGAACAGCACATCATGCAAAGCCTCACAATGCAACGGAACTATCTATTACACAAAATGTTTATATGAACATCGTTTTCTGTAAGTATGTCCTTTGTCGAAGCAAACAATTATGTATCTGATTTTCATTAGACAACTTGTTGTCTATGGAATTTATTACAGAAATAATGTGCAACTGTTCTTGCCATGTTGGGAGTATGACAGTCATATCCAACCATTCATCTACATTGATGGAACGGCCATCACGGATGCCGTATGTAACAAGTTTAAGTGACTTTATAAACGGTCTTGACGTGAAAAAATGAGATAAATAACCATACGCGACTAAATCGTTTGGACGCAGGATTGTATATGCAGGACTGCATATTCCTGTCCTGTCAGAGAAAGCAAAACCTCCTTGAAAAGAACGAAGATGTACTACATAATCGCCCTTTCGGACAATCTTATAACCAATGATACTACCTTGCTCAAATTTGATATCTATGTTTATATCGCTCCGTTCAATCATCCCCAATTCTTGACTGGCAGAAAGGACATTGGAATATGTAAGTTTCTTGTTCTTCTCATTAACCACATCAAATATCTGCCTAAATGAATATGTTTTGCCATTTGCTGATGAATAGAGCT
>NZ_JACJJL010000083.1 GCF_016899955.1 Marseilla massiliensis
TGTCCACATGGTCAAGTATCATGTCAGAAGCCCTGTTCACGTCCGCCATGACCGAGACGATGAATTTCGGTTCCTGCTTCAACACGCCGATCCACGAGTCCAAGTAGGCGGCCGAGTTGTCTGTTACCTTCTGGTCAAAGCCCATCGAATGGCTTATCATCGCCGCCGTCAGTTCGGCGACAAGCTCCTCCTTGGCGTACTTCGGGTCGCCGAACCTGCCCATGCCGTCGCGGTTGAGCCGCTGCGGTGTCATGGTGGAGTGGGCCATCTCATGCAGCATGGTGGAATAGAACTCCATGCCGCCACGGTAGATTTCATCGGGCGTACTCCCAATGTTGAACTGCGCCTTCATGGGCAGCACCACGATGTCCTGTCCCGGCGAGTAATACGCCCCGTCCACACGCTTGTCCGCCTGTATCGGGCAGACCCAGCCTTGTGTTTCTATCATCCTGTCGAGTGCGGCGTGGGCGTACATGCCTTCCGTGTCGCGGAGTTCGGGCAGCCTGAACCTATCCATGAGCTTTTGCATCCGTTCGGGCTGCACTTCGGCCAGGTTGGTCTGTGCCACGTTATACACGGGGAACGCCTTGACGAACGGGATGACCTCCATATCCTTTCTTTCCTCCTTCGTCATGGCGCGGTACTCGTCGCTGCTTATCCTTTTCCCGTCCTTGTCCTTGACCATCATGTCCCAATACACCACGGGAAACGCCTTTTCACCTTTCAGGACGTGCGCTTTCAGGTTGTGTGCCTGCTTGAAGGTCAGGTAAACGGGCAGGTCGTAGCCATTGGCCGCCGTGTGGAGTTGCAGGAAGAAGGAGTTGGAGCCGGAATAGTTACGTCCTCCCACGTTCTGTGGCAGTCCGGCGTACCCCGACGCACCGCCAATCCAGCCTTTCTTCCAGTCGGACGCCTTCATCTGCTCCATGCGCCTAATCATCATTTCGGCGAAGCGGTCTATGGCCGCCTGTCCGGAACTGGCGGATGACGGATTAGTTCCAGATGCCATAGTCCTCGTCGTCGATTAGCTGGCGTTCCATCTGCATGATGTCCGTCTGTTCCACATAAAACTCGGCGGACTCGTCCGAAGGGTCTGTGCCGTGCGCACGGCACCACTCCAGATAGTCCTGTCCGTTCTCGCCCTCCAGCACGAAGCGGAGATA
>NZ_JACJJL010000084.1 GCF_016899955.1 Marseilla massiliensis
GACTTCGTTTCCGGGTCAAGCTGGAGGTACTGCCGGGTCTTTTCGCCGTTCACATCCACGGCCTTTTGGATGACTTCCCCCTTTCTGAGGCGTTCCGCTTCCTGTTCCGTCAGGGCGATAGCCTTGTTGCGTTCCGTTTCGAGAGCCGCCCTGACGGGATAGGCCATCAAAGCCGGGTTGCCTTGCCTGTCGGCCACCATCTGGAGTTTGAGCGGCAGCGTGACAGCATTGCCATTCTGCGCACGGATGGATACTTGCACAAGGGGCGTGATTTCGCCGGAGAGCAGCTTTTCCTTCACTTCCTGCGGCAGGAGGTCTGCCTTTTCCCTGTCAATGCCCAACATTGCCAGCTTTCCGTAGGGCAGCGTTTCGGATAGATTTCTGTTGTCCATTTCTTCAAACTTGTTTTTACGGGTTAATTTTGCGGCCGGAACCGCTTGAACACCCTGCAAAAGTATTTTCACCCAAACGAGAAAAAGAAATGCACAACACTATTCTGTCGTCACTGATGCTGTTGCTTCTGCCCATCACGGCTTCCGCACAGTTTTACACCATTACCAAAGACTCAGACTTAATGCCCGATTCCGGAAAGGAAACAATGCAAACAGCTGCAAAAGAAGATGATACAATCAGCAACATTGTGCAAAGTGTCAGAAACGACACCTTGCACATAAATACCCCGATAAAGGAAAAGAATAAGGGAAAAGGCCAAAAAGGTAACAAAAGGACATCCCTAAAATCAGAGCTTCCCGAACTGACCATTCCCAATCTTTATGCGGAAATTATACAAAACAGAATACAATATCCGAAAATCGTATTGGCACAGGCCATCCTTGAAACCGGATGGTTCACCTCCCCGGTATGCAGGAACAAGCACAATCTGTTCGGCCTGACCAACCCACGGACAGGGAAATACTTTGAGTTCGGCCATTGGACGGAAAGTGTCCGGGCCTATTATACCAAGGTACAGTACAAGTTCAAGGGCGGTGACTATCTCCTTTGGCTGAAGAACATCGGCTATGCGGAAGACCCAAGGTATGTCCGTTCGCTAAGCCGTATATTGGAGCAATACCTCTA
>NZ_JACJJL010000085.1 GCF_016899955.1 Marseilla massiliensis
GACTTCGTTTCCGGGTCAAGCTGGAGGTACTGCCGGGTCTTTTCGCCGTTCACATCCACGGCCTTTTGGATGACTTCGCCTTTTTTGAGGCGTTCCGCTTCCTGTTCAGTCAGGCCGAGAGCCTTGTTGCGTTCCGTTTCAAGAATTGCCCTGACGGGATAGGCCATCAGGGCCGGGTTGCCCTGCCGGTCTGTCACCAGCTGGAGTTTGAGCGGCAGCGTGACGGCGTTGCCGTTCTGTGCGCGGATGGAGACCTGCATGAGGGGCGTGACCTCGCCGGAGAGCAGCTTTTCCTTCACCTCTTGCGGAAGAAGGTCTGCCTTCTCCTTGTCGATACCCAGCATCGCCAGCTTCCCGTAGGGCAGCGTTTCGGATAAATTTCTGTTGTCCATTTCGTTATACTTGTTTTTACGGGTTAATTTTGCGGCCGGAACCGCTTGAACACCCTGCAAAAGTATTTTCACCCAAACGAGAAAAAGAAATGCACAACACTATTCTGTCGTTCCTGATGCTGTTGCTGATGCCCCTTAGCGCATCGGCACAGTTCTATACCATCACCAAAGAGTCGGAGTTAATACCCGGCTCCGGAAACAGAATGATGAAAACGACTGGAAAAGAGAATGATACAATCAACAATGATGCGCAAAGTGTCAGAAATGACACCTTGCATATTCATGTGGCGACAAAAGAAAAGAAGAAGGGAATAGGCCAAAAAGGTGACAAAAGGACATCCCCAAAATCCATGCCTCCCGAATTGACTATCCCCAACCTCTATGCGGAAATCATGCGCAACGGCATACGACATCCGAAAATCGTATTGGCGCAGGCTATCCTTGAAACCGGATGGTTCACCTCCCCGGTATGCAGGAACAAGCATAACCTGTTCGGCCTGACCAATCCACGGACAGGAAAATATTTCGAGTTTGGGCATTGGACGGAAAGCGTCAGGGCGTACTATACAAAAGTGCAGTACAAGTACAATGGAGGGAACTACCTGCTATGGCTGAAGAACATCGGCTATGCGGAAGACCCAAGGTATGTCCGTTCGCTAAGCCGTATATTGGAGCAATACCTCTA
>NZ_JACJJL010000086.1 GCF_016899955.1 Marseilla massiliensis
ATCGAAGGCCGGCCCAACTACACATTCGTCAGGGCCGACATCTGCGACTTCGACGCCATGCTCGGGCTCATGCGGCGGTATGGGGTGGACGGCATCATACACCTTGCGGCCGAGAGCCATGTGGACCGCAGCATCAAAGACCCGTTCACCTTTGCCCGCACCAACGTCATGGGCACGCTCTCGCTCCTGCAGGCTGCCAAGGTGTACTGGGAGAGTCTGCCCGAAGGCTACGATGGCAAGCGCTTCTACCACATATCGACCGACGAGGTGTACGGGGCCCTGGAGCTTACCAATCCCGAGGGAGTGGAGTCGCCGTTCAGCACCAAGGCCTCGTCGGAGCACCACCATGCCTACGGCACCGAGTTCTTCACGGAGCACACTAAGTACAATCCGCACTCGCCGTATTCGGCGTCGAAGGCATCGTCCGACCACTTTGTGCGTGCCTTCCACGACACCTACGGCATGCCTACGATAGTGACCAACTGCTCAAACAACTACGGCCCGTACCAGTTTCCCGAGAAACTGATACCCCTGTTCATCAACAACATACGCCACCGCAAGCCGCTTCCCGTATACGGAAAGGGCGAGAACGTGCGCGACTGGCTCTATGTCGAAGACCACGCCAGGGCCATCGACCTTATCTTCCACCGCGGCAAGGTGGCCGACACCTACAACATCGGCGGCTTCAACGAGTGGAAGAACATCGACATCATACGCGTGGTGATAAACACCGTCGACCGTCTGCTGGGCCGCAAGGAGGGCGAAGACCTCGACCTCATTACCTTTGTGACCGACCGCAAGGGTCACGACATGCGCTACGCCATCGACTCGCGCAAGCTGCAGCGTGAGCTTGGCTGGGAGCCGAGCCTGCAGTTTGAGGAGGGAATAGAGAAGACCGTGCGCTGGTATCTCGACAACCAGGAGTGGATGGACAACGTGACGAGCGGCGACTACCAGCGTTATTACGACGACATGTACAAG
>NZ_JACJJL010000087.1 GCF_016899955.1 Marseilla massiliensis
TCCTCCTCGTCCTTAATCTTCTTCATGTCGAAGTGCGTCTTGCAGAAATACTTGGTGGTCTTGAACTCCTCCGACTGTTCGATGTCGAACTTCTCCAACATACTCTCGTCCGTGGCGGTGAAGTCGCGCGCCGCCTGTCCGGCCAGCCATCCGGTGGCCATGTCCGCTATCTTCGCCGCCGGAACGAGG
The DNA here is from genome assembly GCF_016899955.1 of Marseilla massiliensis. Taxonomy (GTDB): domain Bacteria; phylum Bacteroidota; class Bacteroidia; order Bacteroidales; family Bacteroidaceae; genus Prevotella; species Prevotella intestinigallinarum. The sequence goes on from NZ_JACJJL010000087.1 coordinate 190, forward strand.
TAGTCCATCTTCTCTGATATGGTGGTGGACACCTTCTGGTCGTTGATGGATATGGAGCGCGAGGTCTGCTTGGCCTTGCCGAACACGTCGTTCTGCGCCCATTCCAGCGTCTCCTTGTTACGGGCAGCCCCCATGAAGATGTTGCCGCACGTGGTAATGATTTTCTGCATACCCACCTTGCCGTAGTCCGCCTCCAGTTGCGGAAGTTCCTGAAAACCTAATGTCACGGCCACCTTGTTGGAGCGTGCCGTACCGATAAGTCGATCTATCTTGTGGAAGTACAACGTGGGCAGCTCGTCCACGATGATGCTCACCGGGATGTTCCCCTTTGAGTTCACACGGGTTATCAGGCGGTTCAGCACCAATGCGTTGAGCGAGCCGATGACCTGTTCTTTCTCCGGGTCGTTGGCAATGACAAGATAGCTCGGATGCTCCCTGTCGGAAATCTTCAGGTCGAAGTCGTCCCCGGTGAACACCCAATAGGCCTCCGGCGACACGAGCCTTGCGGCGTTGACGCGGAGCGTGCCCACCATTCCTTCCAACTGGTCGTTGGCCTTGTTCTCGTAAGCACTCTTAAACGGCGCCATAAGCGAGGCTATCTTGTCATCCTGCATCAGGATGTTGAACACCTGGTCGTATGGCCTGCCGAGAAA
>NZ_JACJJL010000088.1 GCF_016899955.1 Marseilla massiliensis
TCCTCCTCGTCCTTAATCTTCTTCATGTCGAAGTGCGTCTTGCAGAAATACTTGGTGGTCTTGAACTCCTCCGACTGCTCGATGTCGAACCTGTCCAGCATCTTCTCGTCCGTGGCGGTGAAGTCACGCGCCGCCTGTCCGGCCAGCCATCCCGTGGCCATGTCCGCTATCTTGGCGGCAGGAACGAGGTAGTCCATCTTTTCCGATATGGTGGTGGAAACCTTCTGGTCGTTGATGGAGATGGAGCGCGAGGTCTGCTTGGCCTTGCCGAACACGTCGTTCTGTGCCCATTCCAGCGTCTCCTTGTTGCGTGCCGCCCCCATGAAGATGTTGCCGCACGTGGTGATAATCTTCTGCATCCCGACCTTGCCGTAGTCGGCCTCCAGTTGCGGAAGCTCCTGGAAGCCCAGTGTAACGGCCACCTTATTGGAGCGTGCCGTGCCGATAAGACGGTCTATCTTATGGAAATAAAGGGTGGGCAGCTCGTCCACGATGATGCTCACCGGGATGTTCCCCTTGGAGTTCACACGGGTTATCAGGCGGTTCAGCACCAATGCGTTGAGCGAGCCGATGACCTGCTCCTTCTCCGGGTCGTTGGCGATGACAAGGTAGCTGGGATGCTCCCTGTCGGAAATCTTCAGGTCGAAGTCGTCCCCGGTGAACACCCAATAGGCTTCAGGCGACACGAGTCTTGCCGCATTGACGCGCAACGTGCCCACCATGCCTTCCAGCTGGTCGTTGGCCTTGTTCTCGTAAGCACTCTTGAACGGCGCCATAAGCGAGGCTATCTTGTCATCCTGCATCAGGATGTTGAACACCTGGTCGTATGGCCTGCCGAGAAA
>NZ_JACJJL010000089.1 GCF_016899955.1 Marseilla massiliensis
TTGGATGCTTCTACCATAGATAATGTCTTAGCAGGTACAGATGATTCCAAGCCCAAAGAGGAAAGGCTGTTGTCGGTCTTAAAATTAGACCGAATCGGATTTTATCCCGGCGATGAAAACTATGCAGTATGGGATTATACCATAGGTCGTGAAATTGCAGATATGCTGGTGGTTGTCAATACTAATAGTGCTGGAGAAATTAACTATGTAACGTGGGAGAGTTGAATAGCGATTAACAAGCGGATAAATCTCCCTAACGGTCGATTATCCGCCAAACATTAGCAACCCTGTAAATAGAAATTATATGTTCATTGAAAAATTAAATCAATATACAGAAGAACAGATTATCGGGCTAAAAAATGAAGGTAATCAGTTGCGATTGTTGATAAAAGAACAACCTGACATTGAGAAATTGAAACTTCTAAAAGAAGCTATAATCAATGAAGCGACAGAGGTTACATTGGTAATTAGTTCAAATAACAACAATCTGATCGCTTTCTCCTATTTTGAATGTATAAGTAACAATGTAATAGGAGTTGAATCGTATAATTACACCGAGAATATTCTGAAAACAATTGAAGGAATTTCAATATTCAGAAATTTGAGGAGTATAGTTATTGATGCACTATATGATAAAAAGCTCTGCATTGACGAACTTGTTTCATTGGAGAAATTGGAAGAACTCTGTATGAGTTTTTATCCTATAACGAAATATCAATATCCTGCATTGAACAAACTGAACGGACTGAAGCGATTAAAAATAAAAGGGTTAGATTCGAACAAATTGTCCTGTCTACCAAACTTGGAAACATTAACTTGCTTTAATTTAA
>NZ_JACJJL010000008.1 GCF_016899955.1 Marseilla massiliensis
ACCTTAAAAATGCTTGTAAAAGACTATATTTCAATTATTTCAAAGACCAATTCCCATTTTTAACGGGACAGTAGTGAATACATGCCGCAATGATTACCAATGACTGCATCATGGAATTATTTTATTTGGCAGTATATTTAACAAAGTCTTTTGACCTGCAAATTGACAGATACTGCCTTGGAGAAGCCCCAAAGCTCCACCAACAATGCCATGGCAGAATGTCAAATAGCGAGACAGCATCGGTAATCAAGCCCACTACCACACCATGGAACACACCAAACAAGCGTCTTTATCCGGCCAACAGGTGCAAAAGCCAAACAGATTGCTGCCCGAAGACAAGGCGCACAACCGCTTAATGCACATAAGAAAAGAAAAGCGCTCACGGCTTGGAGCACTATTTAAGACGGCGTATATCGGATGTTTTTATACTGAAACCTCATTTAAAACAATAAATATGAAAACTATTATCAACTATCAATCAACCAGAAAAAAGCCAAAAGGGCTTATGCTCGCCATGCTTACCGCAGTGTGCATGGGAGCGGCTTCAATCGTGACTTGCTCATGCGAGGATGAAAACCCAAAGCCTGAAATCGACTGGTCCAACCAAAAACCGCCGTTAAGACCGAACACCTCAGACAGCCTTGTCATGGATGAGATTTACAAATCAATAGGGGTGAGGTACGACGACTCGTTCAGGTTTTCAGACTTCAGGACGTGGCCGGGCATCACCCTTGAATTAAACGAAGAAGCAAGAGAGTTCAGAGTTACACAACTGAAACTCAATTTTGCCCATATGGGGGGCAGGTTACCCGAGACCATAGGCAAACTGAGCGAACTTGAAGTACTTGAAATCAAAGGGGATCCGTTTTTGTTGGAATTCATTAAACTATATGCAATCTGAAAAAACTCAAACGACTGGACATTCATAACAGCTCGATGTCTGGTGAAATACCAGATAGCATAGGCAAGCTAACCGAGCTTATATACCTACGTATCAATAGCAAATATATTGATGGATATTTGCCGGAAAGCATCGGAGACCTTCAAAATCTCAGGTATTTAGAGATTAGTGGCACAAGAATAGACAGCGAATTGCCAAATAGTCTTGGCAGATTAAAAGACTGTACGATAAACCTTGACTCAAACAAGCTGTCAGGATCGTTCCCCATTGAGCTGGCAAGCGAAAGGGTGTCGTGTAGGAACAACAACATCGAAGACCTGCCAATAGAGACATGGCGCGACGAAGACCCGCACGGAATACCCCACTTGGAAGGCAACAGGATATCGACAAAGATTCCCAAATGGGTGACCGAACAAAAAAAGTGGAAAGAGAACAAACATAAAATTGAATCACAACAAGAAGGTTATGGCTATGAACTGGAATAAGAAACTATTCACATATCGCATGTTGCCATTGGTCATGGCAATGTCAGTGCAGTTGTTTTGCTCATGTGACGACGACAACCCGTATGCAATTTCAAACGATGACGCGACAATACAAACACGCGCCATAACAGCGCAAGCTAGATAACAACCTGGATCATCAAGACAGACTGCTCTGCCAGACCTCACAACTGGCAGCTAAGGGAATTGGAAAACAAAGGCTACGTAAAGACCCAATATTACCCAAATTGAACGCCTGCCACCAAACAGAGCACCAATATAACCACAACAACATAACACTCAATATAACAAACGAACATGAAGATGAAAAAAAACATAAGCCACAAGGCAAGCCACAACAAGTGGACAGGATTTATGCACACATTGCTTTCGCTATTGTGTATGATTGTTGCAACAACGGCAACAGGCGGGTGTGAGGAAGACAACCCCAAGCCCGAAATAGAGCTACCAAAGGACATGACGCTGCCGGAGCACATGACACTCAACGCCCGAGACAGCCTCATGATGGCAAAGATATATGATGTAATAGGCCCTTGGTACCTTTTTGGATGGGACTTGCATGACCCGCGCACATGGATTGGAATGGAAGTGGCTTTCGACTTTGACGCTAATGAGTTGCGGATTGTGGCAATTAACGTTCCAGATGGAGACTTCAGAGGGATAATGCCCAAAGAAATAGGATATCTTGACGAGCTGCGGAAGATTGTAATCAAGGGAGGCACTCTGCACGGCCCTATCCCTGAATCAATCGGCAGGCTGAAAAAGCTGGAGACCCTGAAGCTTGGCGATAACGAGCTGAACGGAGAAATACCGTCGAGCATAGGCAAACTGGCAAACCTAAAAAACCTTGAGATTGTAAATTGCCATGTCTCCGGGCCTATTCCGGAAACCATTGGCGACCTCAAAAACCTTGAAATGCTGAGGATACAAGGCACGGACATCAGCGGCGAAGTACCCAAGAGTATGGGCAAACTGAGGTTTTGCAGAATAGACCTGTCATACAACAAGCTGTCTGGAACATGCCTTTTGGAAATAGCCTCAAACAGGAATGGCGCGAACTTAGCGTATAACAACATAGAAGACCTGCCTTTAGAGGTATGGAGCGACGACAATCCGATGCGCGTTCCATATCTGGTAGGCAACAGGATTTCGACCAAAATACCCAAGTGGGTCACAACCCCCAAAAAATGGGCGCAGGACAGCTGCATGATAGGATCACAGCAAGAAGGTTACGGATACGTGCTGGAATAGCACCATGGCAGACCTGTACAGACACCAACAAAAGCCCAAGGCAGCTGTGCCATGCCAACAAACAGAACATGCACGACAAGGAAATATCGCATATAAGAATACCAAAACCTAACAAACACAATAAAAACATGAAACGGAAGTTATTGACAATAGCTCTGCTAACAACAGCAATGGCTATGAACGCAGCATTGAAAATCGACCGAATTGACCCCACCGACTGGTATGTGGGGATGAAAAACCCGTCGCTGCAACTTATGGTTTACGGCAAGGACGTAAGCAAAGCCGAGGTAAAGACCGACTATCCCGGAGTGAGGATAGACAGCATCGTGAGGCTCGACTCACCCAACTACCTGCTCGTTTACCTCAACCTCAGCGGCGCGCAACCCGGAGAGATGACGCTCAATTTCTCGGGGAAGAAAGTGAAGTACCAGCTGAAGAGGCGCGACAAGCGCGGCGACGAGCACATGGGATTCACCAACGCCGACGTGCTCTACATGCTTATGCCCGACCGGTTTGCATCGGGCAAGACTGACAACGACCAGATTAAAGGCATGATGCCCTACAAGAACGACCGCTCGCAACCCAGCCTGCGCCACGGCGGCGACCTGGAAGGCATACGCCAACACCTCGACTACTTCAAGCAACTCGGAGTAACCGCGCTGTGGTTTACGCCGGTGCTCGAAAACAACAGCCCCGACAACGGCGGCAACAGCACCTACCACGGGTATGCCACAACGGACTACTACAAGGTTGACCCGCGCTTCGGCACCAACGAGGAATACCGCCGGCTGACCGACGAAGCCCACGGCAAAGGGCTCAAAGTGGTGATGGACATGATATTCAACCACTGCGGTTTCGACCATCCGTGGATAAAAGACATGCCCAGCCACGACTGGCTCAACCAGCCGCAGTGGCTCGAGAAGTCGGGCGGAACGCCGAAACCGAACGAAGACTACCTGCAGACGAGCTACAAGCTAACGCCGGTGGTAGACCCATACGCTTCGAAGATAGACACGAAAGAGACCGTAGAGGGATGGTTTGTGCCCACAATGCCCGACCTGAACCAGCACAACCCGCACGTGATGACCTACCTCATACAGAACAGCATCTGGTGGATTGAGACGGTGGGAATAGACGGAATACGCATGGACACCTATCCCTACGCCTTTGCCGACGGCATGGCCCGCTGGATGAAAGAGCTCAACGACGAGTATCCCAACTTCAACACCGTGGGCGAAACGTGGGTGACGGAGCCTGCATACACGGCTGCCTGGCAGAAAGACTCGAAGGTGGCCAAAGCCAACAGCCACTTGAAGACCGTGATGGACTTCAGCTTCTACGACAAGATAAACCAGGCAAAGAACGAGGAAACCGACGACTGGTGGCAGGGGATGAACCGAATATACAACAACTTTGTATACGACTACCTCTACCCCAACCCCGAGAGCGTGATGGCATTCATAGACAACCACGACACCGACCGATTCCTGGGCAACGGCCGCGACACCCTCGCGCTGAAGCAGGCACTGGCGCTGCTGCTCACCGTGAAGCGCATTCCGCAGATATACTACGGCACGGAGATACTGATGAACGGCACCAAGCAGGTGACCGACGGCAACGTGCGCAAGGACTTCCCCGGCGGTTTCCCGGGCGACAAGCGCAACGCCTTCACTGCCGAAGGGCGCACACAGGCCGAGAACGCCATGTTCAACTGGCTGAGCCGGCTGCTGCATTGGCGCCAGGGCAACGAGGTGGTGACCAAGGGAACGATGACGCAGTTTATACCGATGAAGGGCGTTTACGCCATCAACCGCTCTTACAATGGGAAGAACGTGCTCGTGGTCATCAACGGAAAGAAGTCTGAGGCCACGTTCACTGCCGCCCGCTACGCCGAGGTTGTGCCGCAAGGCACCGTGGCGCGCGACGTCACCTCGGGCCACAAATACGACATAAGCCACGACTTCAAGCTCCGTCCGCGCCAGACGCTCGTGCTGGAGTATTGACAAGCATCTTGGCTCTCATGGCCTTCGACGGCAGATGGCGCAAAACCGGCGTAACGCCCCGCAGCCATCACAACCGGCCATCAACAGGCCCAACTTATTTCAAACAGCCACTATCGGGAGTGCCGGCGTATGCAATGGCGCTCCCGATTTGCTTATCCACAGCGGCTTCATTCACCCCAACAGACACGAATTACCCTGCCGACGGCCCTGCCTGCACATTCCGGCCACACGCAAAGCCACACAATCAATCAGCCCGGCGGAACACTGCAGCCCGCAGCCTCGCACCAACACATTACACAAGCCGAAGCACCTCACCGCCCTCCCTTTCGGCGGTTGCAGTCGCGGCAGAGCATCTGGCAGTTGTCGGCCACGGTGCGCCCGCCTTCGTGCCACGGAGTGATATGGTCGCCCTCCATGCCCGACAGGTCGAAATGCAGGCCGCACGAGGGGCAGATGCCGTGCTGACGCTCGTAGGCCTCGCGCTTCATGCGGGGCGTAAAGGCGCGTATGCTCAGCTGTCGCTCGTCGCCGGAGAGCACGTATGGGTAGACGCCGACCTTGCGGCTGACGTCCTCATCCTCCATCAGCGCGGCCACGCGGGCCTCAAGTTCGGTTGCGCTGAAGTCGCGTTCCTTGTATTTATCGTACAATACGCCCCAGCCAACGTCTTTCATTTCGCGGCGCACACGGGGGAAAACCGACTTTATCCACGCCATCACGCGCTGGAAATACTGCCACTCGCGGTCGGCGTTCGTGTCGCGCTGATGCCGCGCCATGTATGCCGCCACGTCGCCGCCGCTTATCCATCCGAGCACCGTGTGGAGCACGTCCTGGCGTATTGCCGAGCCTTTCACGTAGTCGCCGCCCAGCTTCATGGCCACGCAACCCGTCTTGCTGAACTTGCGTTTCAGCTCCGTGACCCACTCGCTGCAGTATATCGCGTTGAGAATCTCCTGCCCGGTGAGCTTCTCACCGGCTATGTTGATGGTCTGAAACCACTCTATGCGCTCCGAGTCTGTGCCACCCGTGCAGATGTAAACCATCATATTGTACCCGAGAAAACGCTCGCGCTCATCGCGGGTCAGGTTGCCGTAGCCTTTCTGGTTGCCGTCGAGATCAACAAAAAACTCCCCGGCAAAGTACGAACAGATGCTCATCGTGCGCTGCTGCCCGTCGAGAAGCTCGTAGGCCTCATCCCCGGTCTCAACCCAATACATCACGTTCAGCGGATAGCCCTTGAACACAGTGTCTATCACCGCCATCTTTTGCTTGTCGTCATAAACAAACTCCCGCTGGTACTTCGGGCGGATATTCAGTCGCCCTCCATATCCCGTCACGCCCTCCTCGTCGTTGTTCGTGAACCCCTCAACGAGCTGACGGATGGTTATTCTTTGCAACTTTATTTCCATTTCTATATATTTTTGTCTTTAGTTCTTCTTCTTTCTGATTAGTACACGCTTGTATTCCGAATGCACGATGTGCCCCTCTGCATTTCGGTAGAAAGTTTTCTTGTTTCCCTCACCGGCAATCACTGCATTCTCGTTGGTCTTTCTTCCTGAAGCGCCAGTTGCCTTACCGGTGCTTCGGTTCACCTCCACGTAGTCGTCGTAGCGGCGCGTGTCGGGCACGAGGTCATGGCATCCTATCTGGGTCAGGCCAATAATTTCAAACTGTTCGGGGTTATACTTGTCCATAAAAGTGATTGGAACGCCCATCACCCCATCATAGTTATAAGGTATGTCGGATGTCTTGTTGATATTTATTGCATTGTAGTTGTCAAAGGTTTGATACTCTTCCTGGCTGTACATTTTGTAGAGATCAATTTCCTCATGGCGCTTCTTGTGGTCTATGTTTGTGTACCACCGCACCCCTTTAATGCGAATGAATTTGTACCCTTCGCTGTCAATGCCACAAGTGGAGGCGTTCAATGGATAGTCATCTGGCACACGGAAAGCCCTATCCCCGCTCGTAATGCTTGGGCCAAACCATACTTTATTGGTCATGATTAGCGGGAAAATGTCTTTTGTGGTGATAGCATTTAGATTCCCTATTATCAAGAACTACTTGTCATACTTTATAAGTTGTGCGAGGTATTCGCGGAAGAGCGAGAACGGCGGGTTGGTCACTACTACATCCGCCTCGCGCAGCATCGCCACGCATTCAGGCGAGCGGAAGTCGCCGTTGCCATTGAGGCGGGTTAGCACGTTGGCCCGGTTGCGTATCAGCATGTCTACGTCTGCCATATCGGTTGCCCCGTCGCCGTTGAGGTCGGGCACCTCGGTTATCACTATCTTGTAGGCCGTGCGCAGCCTCACCGGCTTCGGGTAGTCATCGAAGGGCAGCCGCAGCTCGCTCCCGGCCACAGGCGAACCGTCGTAGCAAGTGGCCACGAGACGGCGCAGCCCCCACGAGTTGAAGTTGAGGGCGAAAAACTTGAAGAAGTTGCTTTCGTAAGGATCGTCGCAGTTGCACAGCACCGACTTGCCCCGGAAAAAGTCGCGATAGTGGCGCAACTCGTTGCTTATGTCTTCGATGCAGGTGTAAAACTCATCCTTCTTTGCCGCCTTTGCGTCATGAAGATTGTTGTTTGCCATTGTCATTGATAGCCTTTGCGCACCGTGCTATCAATCACTTGGCAAGGGGAAACAGAAAAAGGTGCAGACCTTTCTCTCGCGTTCACGGGAAGCCTGAGAAACAAACCCGCCATACACCAAGAATAGGCCTACACCCGATATGGGTGCAGACATCAACATTATGGTGTAGATGGGAAAGCCTCCCGGACTCTCCGTGAACATCGGCACTAATTTCCCGTTGCTTCAGAAATCAGTTTCTCAGGCTTTTTCTTGAACGCGAATAATAGCCAATGCTGTTGTTTATAAATGTCATTTCTGCCCTCACCGCGCCGACGGCGGCCTCTCGCGGCCGCACATTGTGGCCCTTGGCTCCGGGCATCATTGCGCTGTGCGCCGGCCGTCCCGTGCTTGCCGCACGCTGCAACCGCCGCATTTGCGAGTGCAAATATACTAAATAATCGGCAAACGCGAAAGCCGCGAGACCACAAAAAGCCCCGACCCGCACAATGTCTCACGCCCGCTTGCGCGCGGCCGGAAGCGCGTCAAAAACCAACGGTGGGCAGCTTTGCACTCTGAAACGTGCCGTATTGCAGTCCAATATGGCATGTTTCAGAGTGCAAAAACGGCCGTTTTGTCCATAAAAACGGCACGTATTGCAAAGAATCTGGCAATCAACCGCTTACAGCGGCAGCAAAAACAGCGTGCAACAAGGCTGAAATCAAACTCTGAAGCACCGCCTGTACCATTGCGCGAGCATGGCTGTAAGTGGGAATTTTGTGCAGGAAATGCAGCCCGCCCACATTTTGCCGCAAAGCCATGTTGGCGCACCCATAATAAAAAATGGCCCGAAGACATGTCTGCCCCCGGGCTATTTATAAACAGGTTTTATTCTACAATGACCGAAATTAGCTGAATTTTATATGCCCGTTTGTCCGTTTGCCAAAGGGCATAGCGTGCTACTGGATAAAACCAATGGGCTGACATGACTCCAAAGGCATTCAATCCGGCTGGCATAAAAGGCCTGCATGATAATAACCAAACAGCCGTTTGGGCGTTTTGCCCAATGCCGTCCGCCGCTATCGACAGCACCAGCATGGGCATACTGCGCCTAACATAGGCTCCACTTCCTCCAATTCCTCGATGATGTCAATCAGTTTCTTTCCGTCTATTTCAAACTGCTCAATCATCGTGTTGGCATCTGGAAACAGCTGATATTCCTCTGTGTAGTGGTCGTCGCATAGGGCGACGTGCTCTTTGCCGGCAACAAAATGACAATCACATCATTTGTAACGAAAATACAAGTCGTAGTTTTCGACAGCAAAAGTGTGACTTTCTGCCGGCAGTATCCTCTGCTTACTGCACTTATACTGTAAGATTTGAATTTCTCCGAGCGTATCTACAGTGAAAAACTCGCGCGCCGCCGCATTGCCTTGTCATGCCCCGGCAATAGAGAAAGGCTGCCCGCCGGCCGCTCACTTAAGCCACGACCAGCGCTCGCCCCAGTCGTCCATCACCTCGGTGCGCCATTTATATATTGTTGCCCCTCCCTGTAATATAGAGTAAAACAGCTCGGGCGAGCTCTTGTCTGTCCACCAATTGCGGCCCAGACTATAGTCGGTGGGCCTACGCCGGCCGGGCCATGAGTTAGATATCGTCACCGCGCCGCTCTGCGCCGGGAACCCATCGACATCAGAAACGATGGTGTAAGGCAGCGTGCCGAGGGTGTAAGTGGAATATCTCGCCATATAGTCGCCACCGCCCATGTAGTAGCCCTGCCAGCTCTGCCGCGCGATGTTGAGCGTCACGCAGGGCCGCCCCACCATTGAGTCGGGCAGTTCGGGGCCGGCCACATGAAACTCGATGATGGCGTAGTTCTGCACCGTGTCGGCAGCGGTAGCCGCACGTCGGAACACCACCCTCGGGCTCCTGTCACACGGTTCGAAGCTCCCACCCCACGACTCACGGGTTGGGTCGGCCGGGTCGCCGTCCATCATGTAGAGCAATGCCGGCGTGTCGCCCATCTTGGGCCGCCCTCCCAGATACGAGCCGAAGTCGGCCCCGAGCGCCCCTGCCCCCTTGGCAAAGTAGTCATAGAAGCCCTTGTTATACTTGTCGTCCTTCTTCCCGTCGGCAATGAAAGCGCGATAGGCCACGTTGTTCTCAATGAACCACAGGTCGGGGAAGTTCTCAACGATGTACACGTAGCTGTTTATGCCCCACTTCTTGTTAGGCCCTCCAATCCAATAGACGCGTATCTTAGGGGCTATGTCGGGCGCGTCGTGCAGGGCTTGGGCCAGGTCGTCGAGGCCGCCCCACACCAGCACATACAGCGGTTTGGCGCTTTCCTTGCGGGCGCATCTCACAATCCAGTCAGAGCCTTCGGTCGGCGTGGAGTATCCGCAAAGCGGAGCACCCCCCTTGCGCCCCTGCTTAGTCAACGCGCGCAGGCTGTCGGGGTGGGCCAGCCCCGGCGCATGCTGCCTGAGCCGGGGCAGGTCGCGCTCATAGACGCCTATCATGCGGAGTATCTCTGCGGCGCTGCCATCGCCGTAGGACGGCGACGACACGATGCCCCCGGTTGCGAACTCGTCGTTGTACATGAGGAAATGCGCCATCGACTGGTTGTCGTCCGGGTCGGTGCCACCAATGTCGGTGCTTATCAGTATGCGCGGCTTCTCTGTCGGTTTCACCCTCGCCTGCACGCCTGAGCATACGCCCATCAGCAATACGGCCATTGCCGTTAGTATGGTCTTTGTCTACATTTTATATAGTTTTAGTGTGTATATAATATCTGTTATCAAGCATTGATACGGCCACGTTGCGTCTTCCATAAGCTGCTATGTATGCTGCTGCACTATGGGTGCAGGCGCATGGGGCCGATTAGGCATTTGCAAAAATAGCAAAAAACAACGTAACGGCCAACTGCCCGCACATAATTTTCACATCATACGACACTATTCCGAAACTTCACACAATCTGATTATAATGCTAAATGCAAAAGAGTTGGCCGGAATTAGCATGAGTTATCACTCAATGAGCTCGCTCTTGTAGGTAGCAGACATCCCCCCAAAAGCTGCTGTCCGCCAAATTCGGGCTACCACAATGAATCCCAACTCCCGCCAACTCAATATAACCACCTGGCAACTTGCGGGCATTCATAATTGTTCTTGTTGCAAAACAGCATTCTCTATACAGGAACGCCAAGACCGTCAACGCCGCATGCAGACGCGGCATAAAAAAATCCCCATGATGTGGCGGGCACAGCCCTACCGCACCATGGGGATTTTGTAAAAGCGGAAGCAGGCCGGAGGTCACTCCCACTCTATTGTCGAAGGTGGTTTTGAAGAGATGTCATAGCAAACGCGGTTGACCCCTTTCACCTTATTTATAATCTCGTTTGACACCTTTGCAAGGAAGTCGTAGGGCAGCCTCGCCCAGTCGGCCGTCATGGCATCGGTGCTGGTCACGGCGCGCAAAGCCACGGGATGCTCATACGTGCGCTCGTCGCCCATAACGCCTACGCTGCGTATGTTTGACAGCAACACGGCCCCGGCCTGCCATACCTTGTCGTAAAGCGGCTCGCCGTCTTCGCAGATGTAGCTCACCAGATTGTTCAGATAGATGTCGTCGGCCTCCTGAAGGATGCTCACCCTCTCGCGTGTTATGTCGCCAAGTATGCGCACGGCCAGGCCCGGTCCGGGGAAGGGGTGGCGCTTGATGAGCCGTTCTGGCATGCCGAGCTCGTAGCCCACGCGGCGCACCTCGTCTTTGAAGAGCCACTTCAGCGGCTCGCACAGCTTCAGGTGCATGTCCTTGGGCAGTCCGCCAACGTTGTGGTGGCTCTTTATCACCATGCCCGTGATGCTAAGGCTCTCTATCCTGTCGGGGTAGATGGTGCCCTGGGCGAGCCACTTGGCATCGGTTATCTTCTTGGCTTCGGCGTTGAACACCTCGACGAAGTCGCGCCCTATTATCTTTCGTTTCTGCTCGGGGTCGGTCACACCGGCAAGGTCGGCAAAGAACTTCTCGCTCGCGTCGATGCCTATCACGTTGAGCCCAAGGCCCTGGTATGCGTCCATCACCTTGTTAAACTCGTTCTTGCGGAGCATTCCGTGGTCTACGAATATGCAGGTGAGGTTGTGGCCTATGGCCTTGTTAAGCAGCACAGCACACACCGAAGAGTCTACCCCGCCCGACAGGCCGAGTATCACCCGGTCGTTGCCAAGCTGCTCCTTGAGCTCTGCCACGGTGGTCTCTACAAACGAGGCCGGGCTCCACTCCTGGCGGCTGCCGCAGATGTCGACCACGAAGTTGCGCAGAAGCTGCTTGCCCTGGGTGGTATGGAACACCTCGGGATGGAACTGCACGGCCCACAGCGGATTTGTGTCGCTGGCGTAAGCGGCATACTTCACGCTGCCCGTAGAAGCTATTACGCGACAGTCGGAGGGTATGGCCGTGATGGTGTCGCCATGGCTCATCCACACCTGCGAGTTGGCGTCGAACCCCTTGAAGAGCGGGTTCCCGGCTTCAAACCACTGCAGATGGGCACGCCCATACTCGCGGGTATCGGTCTTTTCGACCTTGCCGCCACCCGAGTTGGCAATGAACTGCGCCCCGTAACAGATGCCAAGTACCGGCAGGCGGCCCACAAACTGGCTGAGGTCGGCCTTAAACGCCTCGGGGTCGTGCACCGAATAGGGTGAGCCGCTGAGGATGACGCCAATCACAGACGGGTCGTCTTTAGGGAACTTGTTGTACGGAAGAACCTCACAGAATGTGTCGAGCTCCCTCACGCGGCGCCCGATGAGCTGCGTGGTTTGTGAGCCAAAGTCGAGGATAATGATCTTCTGTTGCATACTATGTAATTAAAGTTATTAGCCCAACACCCGACATCGACAAGACATCAGGTTTTTAAATGCAAAGTTACAACAAAAATGCAATACCGCCAAACGGGCCGCTGTGTATTTTAGGCAGAAGCAAACGGAAATGGCACGGCAAGCCCGGGCGACGCCCGTTTGGCCCGGAAAACATGCCCGCTGGCGGCTGACGCCAACCATGGCCTAACGCCCTCGAGCCCGAACGGAGCCCGCGGCCACCATGCAGCCGGCGTGAATGCTGCCTTGGCGCCATGCTGGCGGGGCGCCAAGGCCTACGGGCTTCACCCCACCGGCGCGGCCCCGGCACCGCCCCCGGCGCCGGCCACAAACTCTTCGGCGGCAGCAAGCGTGTCGAGCTTGCCCACGTCGAGCAGCCTGAGTCGGGGCATCAGGCATCCGCGTATGTCGGCCTGGGCACAGGCACGGAGATAGAAATCGATGATGCCAAACTTGTCGGGAAACGGCTGCATGAGCGGAAACAGGCGGGGCGAGAACACGTGTATGCCCGAGAAGGCGTACATGCGGCACGACCGCGGGTCAAGACCTGGATAAGGACTGCGCACCTCGCCCGTCTCAATGTTTGTCCACCCTACGAGCCTCATGTCGGCCGAGAAGAGCAGATAGCGCTTGGTCTGTCGCTCGCTGACAAGCAGCGTGGCATCGGGCCCGGCCGCCGAGGCATAGAATGAAGCCAGCTGCACGTTGCTCATAATGTCGACATTGTGTATCAGTATTGGCGCATCGCCGCAGAAGAGCGGCGCCGCCTTCTTCAGTCCGCCGCCCGTATCGAGCAGCCTGTCGGTCTCGTCGGATATGCGTATGTCCATCCCGAAGTTGTCGTTGTCGGCCAAGTAGCGGGTTATCTGGCCTGAAAAATGGTGCACATTGACCACCACCCGCCCCACCCCGGCGTCGCGAAGCCCCATCAGCACCCGCCACAGCAGCGGGCGGCCGCCAACGCTCACCATGGCCTTGGGCATGGTGTCGGTGAGCGGCTTGAGCCGCGTGCCGAGCCCGGCGGCAAATACCATTGCCTGCATCCTGGCGCCGGCGCTCATGGCTGTGGGCCCTCCTTGCCCTTGCTGCGTGCCTCGAGCACAGTGGATATGCCTTGCTCGCGGTGCACTATGCGCACCTCTACGCCAAACTTGCCGTTGATGTGCTCGGCCAGATGCTGCGCGCTGTAGACGCTGCGGTGCTGTCCGCCGGTGCACCCGAAGCAGAACATCAGGTCGGTGAAGCCCCGCTGCATGTAGCGGCGCACGTGGGCGTCGGCCAACTTATATACGCTCTCGAGGAAAACCAGTATCTCGCCGTCGTCTTCGAGGAAGCGTATCACCGGCTCGTCGAGCCCCGTCAGCTTCTTGTAGGGCTCATAGCGGCCGGGGTTGTGGGTGCTGCGGCAGTCGAACACATAGCCGCCTCCGTTGCCCGACTCGTCGGCCGGTATGCCGTTGCGGTAGGCAAAGCTGAACACCCTGACCACGAGCGGCCCGCGCCCGTCGTACTTTGAAAACGTGGCAGGGCCGTCTTGCGGGTGCGCCTTGTAAACGTTGGTGTGGGCCGTGCGGTAGCCGTCGGCCCTGTTGAGGGCGGGCTGCTCTATCGTGGCAAACCGGGGCAGGGCCGTGAGCCGCCTCAACATGTCCATCATATACGGGTATGGGAAGCACTTCAGGCCGAGCATCTCTCGCAGGTTTTGTATGGCCGGCGGTATGGAGTCGATGAAGTGGCGCTTCTGTTCGAAGTATCCGCGGAAGCCGTATGCACCGAGCACCTGCAGCGTGCGGAACAAGACGAAGCGGCTGAGCTGCTCTACGAAGTGGCGCACCGAGGGCACCTCGGTGTAGTTCTTCAGCGACTCGTAGTACTCGTACACCAGTTCGCGGCGCAGCTTATGCGAGTAGCGGGCCGACGCCTGCCACAGAAACGAGGCCACGTCGTAGTAATACGGGCCGCGCCGCCCGCCCTGGAAGTCGATGAACCACGGGTTGCCGCGCCCGTCGAGCATAACGTTGCGCGCCTGGAAGTCGCGGTACATGAAACTGTCGGCGCGCTCTGCCGTGAGGTCTTTGGCAAAGAGCCGGAAGTCGGCCTCGAGCTTCAGCTCGTGGAAATCGAGCTCGGTGGGCTTGAGGAAGCAATACTTGAAATAGTTGAGGTCGAACAGAACGCTGTCCATGTTGAACTCGGGCTGCGGGTAGCAGTGGCTGAAGTCGAGCCCGCGGGCGCCCCTTATCTGTATGTCGGGCAGCTCCCTGATGGTGCGCACGAGCAGCTCTTTCTCGTTGACATTGTAGCGCCCTCCGGCCTCCCTACCACCGGCAATGGCGTCGAAGAGCGACACCGAGCCGAGGTCGGTCTGCAGGTAGCACAGCTCGTCGTCGCTCACGGCGAGCACACGCGGCACGGGCAGGCGCCTCTTGTTGAAGTGATTGCTGAGGTAAACGAACGCATGGTCTTCGTCGCGGCTCGTGCCCACCACGCCGACCACGGTAGCCCCGTCGGCATCGGCCATGCGGTAATACTCGCGGTTGCTGCCTGCCTGAGGCAGCTTCTGCACGTTGGCCGGGGCCTCTCCGGCCCACTGCCGGTATAAATCTATCAGTCTTTGCATATCTCAAAATATGTTGTGGCATTGCTGTCTACGGCAGCCGCCGCCCCCACACGGCAGCGGGCGGCACAGGCCCGGGCCGGCATGGCCCGCCAGCGGCTTGCCGCCAATGCTTTGCCAATGCAAAGTTAATGCAAAATTACGGAAAAAACAAGTGGTAGGCCCTATTTTTGCGACCGTCGAGAACCATGCAGACACACCGATGGCTACAGGCATCCCGACTTGGTGCTTGCATCTTATCGCGTGTAAACAAAAGCGATTGTTTCTGGCAAAGACAGCAACAACGGGCAAACGCCTGGCATCCAACGGGTTGCCACAGCCGCCAAACAGCATTGCAAAACGGCCCTTTCGGATTGGCGAAACGGGCCATACGGCCATGCAAAAAGGCCCGTAACGGAAAGCCGTACGGGGCGCATGGCTGCGAGAGAAGGGATGTTGTAAAACAAATTCAATGCCCGGCCTGCCAACCGCATGCGCACTGGCGGCTCAGCGTATGCTGCCCGACGGCAGGCAACATGCGCCCCAGGGTATCATGGCATTGAAGAGCATGATGTGCGAGAAACGCGGTATGTCGACCACTCTGATGTCGAGCTCGCCCACCACTCCGTCGCGCAGCAATGCCGCCCGCCGCGTGCCGGGCAGCAACGGATGGCGCGGCGTGAACCACTCGCGGCCGTCGCCGAAGGCCACGTTAGCTATCGACGTGTCGGCCACCATGCCGCGCCTCACGATGAGCACATCGTCGCAGTCGCCCCGCATAGCGAATGCACGGTCTATCTGCCGGCGGTCTTCAAACTTGTAGCCATAGTCTATGTCGGCCTCCACGAGGCGCAGCGTGGCCACAGGACGCATGGCATACGGCGCATAAGTTACGCTCTCGGCACCACCGCGCCCGTAAACCACGCGGCACTTCACCCCATCCCACCCGGGGTCGAGGCTCAGGATGCCAGCCAGGCTCACCCCCGGGCTGCCGGGAAAGAAACGGGCCATGGTGGCATCTACGCGGGCCTGGTGCAGCTGCAGGTTGCACGCCTGTCCGCGCTCAACCCTTATCGTCTCAATAAACCGGCACATACACTTTCTGCTTCATCTCTTCATACTCTGAGAGCAGGTCGCTCTTGGCTGTTATGCCGCCACCGGCCTTGAAGCAGAGCTCACCGTCGGCACCCTGCTCCACATAGCGTATCATCACCGCGCTGTCTACCATCCGCCCGTCGGAATAGCCCATCACGCCGGTGTAGAAGCCACGCTCGTAGGTCTCGGCCCGGCTTATTATCTCCATGGTCTTGCGCTTTGGCGCCCCCGTTATCGACCCGGCGGGCAACTGCGAAAACAGTATCTGTCCCATGCGCCGGCCGTAGCCCGGCAGCAGGTCGCCGCATATCTCAGAACTGGTCTGGCATATCGGGCCGCGGTTGGTGTCTATGCGCTCGCAATAACGGTAGCGGGCCACACGCACATTGCCGGCCACCATCGACAGGTCGTTGCGTATCAGGTCGACAATGGTGGCGTGCTCGGCGGCCTCTTTCACGCTGTCCATCAGCTCGCGCTCGGCTTCCGGCCTCGACAGGCTGGCTGTGCCCTTCATGGGATACGACCGTATGACGCCGCCGTCGATGCGCACAAACGACTCAGGCGAGAAACATACGAAACGGTCTTTGAGCCAAAGCCTGTAGCGGGCATCGGCGCAAAGGAACATCTCGAGCAAGGGCATGTCGGTCTCTAACGGCACGCGGCAGGTGTAGTTGACAAGGTAGCTGTTGCCTGCCTTGATATTGCTCACAACGGTATCGAAGCCACGCCGGTAGTCGTCGAGGCTCTCGGGGGTGTAGCCCCACTGCGGCGCCGACGGCCTGCGGCGGCGCTTGCCGGCGCCATTGCCCGTGCCGCCGAAGTCAAACAGGCACTCGGCGGCATCCACGTCGGCCACTGGCTCGACGTAGGCGCGGCTCCCGTCGTAGTCTATGATGAAAAGGAATGGCGTGCGCTCAGCGTAGAGCGCATCGATGCGACTGATGGCATCGTGCCTGCAAAGCTGCTGCATCATGACGCCCTGTGTGTAGTTTTGTTCTGGTACATATTGTGCAAAGATACGAATTTTCCACGATGCACAGACTGCATCCGGCGGCCATTGTATGTACAACACACCCATTTTAACCCAAAAAAATTCATTTTCCACCAAAACAACAGGCACAGGGCGCAATGTAAACAGGAATGGGCCAGCCTGAGAAAGGCCAAGCCTATGCACATCGGGCAAATGACCCGGCAAAACGGCACAGCCCCCACGCACAAACAAAAACAACCGGGCCGCCCCCGCCTTGCAGGGTGCAGCCCGGTTGTTGCATTGCGGCCCGCAGGCCGTTGTCACTGTAGCGTCACGCCCATCAGCCCTACCACCACGTCGTTGGACAACGTGCGGAGCTTTATCGACTTGAGTTTTTTCTGCCCGTCGAGCGGCATACGCAGCATCTGCGCAGCCCCACCGGGTATGGGACGGCCGTAGACTTCCTTTATGTTGAGCTCTGCACCGAAGTCGCGGCTAACCATGCCTGTGCCAAGGGCAACGCGGTACGGACGCGGGGCGGTGGTGTAGAAGGCCTTGCCGTCTACGAAATAGTCTTGCTCAATGGGGCACCAGTTGTCGGGGTTTACCAGGTGCAGCGTGTCAGAAGTGCCGTCCTTGTACTCGGCTATTACCAATGCGTTGTCTATGCGGCTCTGCATGTGGTTGGTGGAACCGGCCATCAGCAGGTAGGCCGAGGCGGCCTTGCCCTTCAACGGTATCTCTATGCTGTCGGGATAGTTGTCCCATAGCGACGTGTAGGCAATGTTGTGGCCTTCGGCCGGGGTGCGGAAGGGCACGCCGGCAACGCTGAACTCACCGTCGGCAATGAGCGTGCGGAACACCGAGTCGTTGACGTCGGCAGTCATGTCGGGATGGCACCACTCGCCCACACCCTGCGTTGGCAGTTCAAGCGAGGTGTATGGCGGGCGCGGGGAAAGATATTTGTTCTTGTAAATGTCGTCGACCTCGGAGTTGAAAAACTTGTCGATATTCACCTTCCTGAACTTTCCCGAGGTGTCGGGCTCGGCCAGCCCGTATGCCACGGGGTCGACTGTGTGCTGCACGTTCTCGTCGATGGCCGGCTCGATGAGCATGGCCGGGATGGGGGTCTTTATCACCTGGTGCTTCTCGGCAGTGCCCGTTATCTCCTTGTATTTCCCCCCTCCAATGTTCTGGCGGACGACAATGCGCAACGGACGGGTGAAGTTCTGGGTGATGTCGTAAACCAACGAGTCGCCCGAACGCTTGAAACTGTATTCCATGTAGGGCGTGCGCACCGAAGCGCTGTCCCACGACTGCGGAAAGCCCGGGCGTATGAAGCAACGCCCGTTTAGCGCATCGGGCACAATGCCGAACAGGCCTTGCAGCAACGTACGGGCCGATATGCCTATGCAATCGCCGAAGTCGCGGTAGCATTCGCCACGGGCAGCATCGTAAAAGCTAATCTGGCCGAAGTTGGCCGGGCTCTGCCCGATGTACATCTGGTCCATGATATTGGCCTTCATAAGCATGAAGGCCGCCTCGTTGCGGCCGGCCTCATAATATGCGAGGGCCGTGTGCATCACCTCGGCAGCCGCAACATTGTTGATGCTCCAGGAGTAAGGAAGCCAGTTGGAGGTTGATATGGTGGAGCCATACAGCTTTCCGTCGGCAATGACGGGTATGTGGGGGATGTTGCGGTCGACGTAGCGCGTGGCCCTGTAGAACTGCTCCGGCGACCCGGCACCGCAATCGATGGGGGTGTATATCGACCATACGGCAGCGCTCTCATGCTTGCGTCCGAGACCCATGCGGTCTTCATACTCCACCCAATGCCCCTTGTCGGCAAGCCAAAGCCGCTCGTTCATTGCCTTGAGTATGCGCTCGGCCTCGGCCCGGTAGGGCTCCGCGTCCTCACCGATTATCTCAGCTATGCGTGCCGCAAGCAGGTTGCCGCGATAGTTGTAGGCCGACGAATGCGTGGCAGAGCCGCCGTTGTAGTACAGCGCATCGCTCGCCCAGATGCAGCAGTAGGCATCGTAGAGACCGTCGTTGTCGGGATCGAAGTTCCTCTTCTCCCACTCGAGGTGAAGCTTTATGACCGGCCACATCTTGCGCATGTAGGCAGTGTCCGCGTCATAAGAGAAGTGCCAGAGCAGCTCATCGATGTAGTTTAGGTTCATATCGTAATGGTGCATCTGGTCGTTACGCTCCGGATTGCGGCATATATAGCCGTTGCTGTACATCTGGGTTCCCCACTTCTTCTCTGCCCTGGCAAGGTTCTTGCCCGGGTCTTGCGACGGGTGCGGGATGGTGGGAGGCACGTTTGTCACCTGGCTTTTTGCGTAGGCGTCGAAATGCGAGACAGCCCTGTCGTTCCAGCCAAGCACATCTCCGAGGAAACCGGCGCGCCAACCGGCAAGCGGCATGCGCCAGCCTATGCAGCCATGGAGCCAGGTCTGGCCGTCCCAATCTCCGTCGGCTGCCATCACGAGCGCCCCGCCCAAGGTGTTGATAAACGGGTCGGGGGTGTTGAACTCAACCCTTGCGGCCATCAGTCTGTTGCGTTCCTTGGTCGCCCCGAACTGCTTCGCTGCCTCTGCCGCGGGCATTTTGGCTATCTCAACGCCGCTTACAGTGAAATAGCTCTCGCCGCTTGCATCCCACTCGGCGGTGACAAGGCCGTCGTCATTGGGGGCGGGGGCAAAGCATCCGGGCTTGTCGGCGCCCATGTCGCCGTTGCGCCTGAGGCGCCTGTCGGCTATGTTGCACACCAAGGCCTTTACCTTCAGCGGCTTTGCAAAGCCCTCGGCACGGAACTGCCACACCGCTCCCTCGCTGTCGACGAGCGCCACCACATCTATGTAAAGGGCCGCATTGCCCCACGACTTGTCTTTTACCACATATCGGCGCGAGCCCTCCGAATAGCGTGCCTCACACCATTCGGTGGCCTCGAGCGGGTATTCACGGCCATCATAGATGGCGCGGAAACGCACATTGCGGTAGTTGCGCTTCTTGTATATGGCGAATATGGGTCGGTCGCTTGTCTCGATGCGATAGTCGGTGTAGCCCCCGTAGAGGGCCCGTGTGTACTCGTTCTTGCCGTTGACGCTCACGAAGTCGCGCCCGTCGGGGCGGTATTGGAGCGAACGCTCGGTGCCCCGCTTGTCATCATTGTACGAACGTGACTCGATGAAATCGCCTATGCGCTTTTGCGCAGGCACCCCTACCGCAGCGAGAAACAATGCGGCCAATGTTGCTGTTCTCAGTGTTCTGTTGTTAGCTATCATTTTTACGGTGATTAGTTGTTAAGTCAATTCCACGCCCGCCATTACCCTCCTGCCGGGCGGACAAGGGCCGGGCGCACGCCAATGGCTTGCCATCTGCAAAGGTAACCAATAAATCCAACAAATGCAAACGAATGGGCAAAAAATGCAAACGAATGGGCAAAAAAGAAACCGACTGTCGTCCCGACACTCGGTTTCGAAAAACAAACTACTTAAAAACTAATCTACTAAAACAAATCAAAAAATATCCTTAATCATTTAATTACGTATTTGACAACACAAAGGTAAGCACTTTATCAATCACTTCAAAACAAAATACTGAAAAAAATGCATAAAAACGCAGATTAAAAAGAAGTGGAGGACATTTTAACAAAAACGCCCTCCACTTTGATATCTGCAGTTTGCAAATATTACATCATTCCGCCCATGCCGGCACCGCCGCCCATCGGCATTGCGGGCTTCTCTTCGGGCTTGTCAACAATGAGGCATTCGGTGGTAAGGAACATGCCTGCTATCGATGCGGCATTCTCCAGGGCGACGCGCGAAACCTTTGCCGGGTCAATCACGCCAGCCTTGCGCATGTCTTCGTAAACGCCTGTGCGGGCATTGTAACCGAAGTCGCCTTCACCCTCGCGAACCTTCTGTACCACCACGGCTCCCTCGCCGCCAGCGTTTGCAACAATCTGGCGAAGCGGCTCCTCGATGGCGCGCTCAACGATGTTGATACCCGTCTGCTCGTCGGCGTTGTCGCCCTTGAGGTCCTTGACGGCATCGAGTGCGCGGATGTATGTAGTGCCACCGCCGGCCACTACGCCCTCCTCGATTGCAGCGCGTGTGGCGCAGAGAGCATCGTCGACGCGGTCTTTCTTCTCCTTCATCTCAACTTCGCTGTTGGCACCGACATAGAGCACTGCAACGCCGCCGGATATCTTGGCCAGGCGCTCCTGCAGTTTCTCCTTGTCGTAAGAGCTTGTCGTGTTGGCAATCTCGTTCTTTATCTGGGCCACACGGTCGGCAATGCACTGCTTGTCGCCTGCTCCGTTGACGATGGTGGTGTTGTCCTTGGTCACAGTCACCTTGTCGCAGGTGCCGAGCATCTCGAGAGTGGCCTGCTCAAGCTTAAGTCCCTTCTCCTCGCTTATAACGACTCCGCCTGTCAGGATGGCTATGTCCTCAAGCATTGCCTTGCGGCGGTCGCCGAAACCGGGAGCCTTCACGGCGCAAATCTTGAGTCCGCCACGCAGACGATTGACCACGAGAGTGGTCAGTGCCTCCGAATCAACGTCCTCGGCGATGACGAGCAGCGGGCGTCCGCTCTCGGCGGCAGGCTGCAGGATGGGCAGGAAGTCCTTGATGTTGCTTATCTTCTTGTCGTAGATGAGGATGTAAGGATTCTCCATCACGCACTCCATCTTGTCGGCGTCGGTTACGAAGTAGCCGCTCAGGTAGCCGCGGTCAAACTGCATTCCCTCGACCACATTGATGTAAGTGTCGCGGCTCTTGCTCTCCTCGATGGTGATCACGCCGTCCTTGCTCACCTTGCGCATGGCGTCGGCAACGAGCTTTCCAATCTCAGGGTCGTTGTTGGCAGACACCGTGGCCACCTGCTCAATCTTGTCATAGTTGTCGTCAACCTTCTCGGCGTGTTCCTTGATGTAAGCCACCACAGCGCCCACGGCCTTGTCGATGCCTCGCTTGAGGTCCATCGGGTTGGCGCCTGCAGTGACGTTCTTAAGCCCGACGTTGACAATGCTCTGCGCGAGTATGGTTGCAGTTGTCGTTCCGTCGCCGGCATCGTCGCCGGTCTTGCTGGCCACGCTCTTTACGAGCTGCGCGCCGGTGTTTGCGAAACGGTCTTCGAGCTCAACCTCCTTAGCAACGGTCACGCCATCCTTGGTAATCTGGGGAGCGCCAAACTTCTTCTCGATGATCACGTTGCGGCCTTTCGGTCCAAGCGTCACCTTCACTGCGTTTGCCAACTGGTCAACGCCCTGCTTCAACATCTCGCGGGCTTCTACGTCGAATTTTATCTCTTTTGCCATGATATTTCAAGTTTAAAAAATGTCGTTTGCTGTTATGTTATTTCTCTATGACTGCGAGCACATCGCTCTGGCGCATCATCAAGTACTTCGTGCCGTCGTACTCCAGCTCTGTGCCGGAATACTTGCCGTAAAGCACTTCGTCGCCCTCCTTCAGAACCATCTCTTCGTCTTTCGTACCCTTGCCTGCGGCAACGATTGTGCCATGCAAAGGTTTCTCTTTTGCCGTATCAGGGATGATGATACCGCCAATCTTCTCTTCAGCTGGTGCAGGGAGTACAAGCACTCTGTCTGCCAATGGTCTAATGTTCATAGTTCGTTTATTTTTAAATTGTTGTTTCTACCTTTTGCCTGCGCCGCATGCCATCGGCGCCGGTCACCCTTTATGTTGCCAAAACCGTGCCAAAGGTTGCGCACTGACAATCTGTCACATGTCAGCTGGCAGAGCCATGACATCCGGGCTGCCGCGCCCATGGCGCCATTGGCAACAAACGGCGCACGCCACGCCCCTTTTTCTGAAACCGGCACGGCTGTAGCCACCCGCGAGCGATACATATATATAATGTATGTATGCGCCATCGGCGACTGCCGCCATTGCAAGGCGACATGAAAATAACGCCTGGCACATTTTGCGTTTTGACCAGAATTGTATAATTTTGCAGCCGCTCTGCCCACGGGGGCGCCCGCGGCGGCAGGCCGTGGGCATGGGCGCAAGGCACTGAAACGCAACGGCCGGCCCGGTGAGCCAGCCAGCCCGGTGGCGCGACGAGGCAGAGATTATTTTTTACAAACGCTGCGCCGACACCAACCCCGGCGCCGGACGCAACCGCAATACGGCCCGTCCGGGCCTGCCGAACAGGCCGTTTCAGGGCATGAAAACGACCGTTTGGCAACACGAAACGGGCCGGAACGCAACCCACTGGCACCCAGGCCGCAAGGCAGGCAAGGCCATAGCGGCCAAAAAGAATTACACAACGGGCCGACAGCCCCGACGAGAGTAAACGACATAATATAAAAAATTGTACCAGGACAATGCAACAGACAACAGACCAAGACACCCACAGGCAACTGAAAGAAGCCACGCTATTCCTTGCCGAATACGCATCGACACTGATGGCCGTGGGCGCACAGACATCGCGCATACAGCTCAACACTGTGCGCATGGCACGCTCGATGGGCTACCACGTGAGCCTGCTCATCTTCCCGAAGACGATAAGCATAACCCTGCAGGACCAGGAGCGGAACCACACTTACACATACATCAAGAAGACTCCAGGCATACCGCTCAACTTCAAAGTGAACATGAAGCTGTCGCAACTGTCGTGGAACGCTTTCGACGACCGCCTGCCGCTCAATGAGCTGTGGGCCAGGCTGAAGTCGATAGCCACCGAAAAGCGAGAGAGCCCGTGGCTGGTGCTCGTGCTGGTATCGCTGGCCAACGCCTGCTTCTGCCGCCTTTTTGACGGCAACACCTTGTCAATGGCCATAGTGTTCGTGGCCACCTTCGTTGGCTTCCTGCTCCGCCAGCAGCTCACCAAGCGCGGGGTCAACCACCTGGCGGTGTTCGTCACCTGCGCCTTTGTGTCGACTATGATAGGCGTCACCGACTACATCTACTTCCACGGAGGCACCGAAGACATGTCGCTTGGCACGTCGATGCTTTACCTCGTGCCCGGCGTGCCGCTGATAAACGGCGTGATGGACATCGTTGACAACCACGTGCTCGACGGCCTGTCGAGGCTCACCAACGCCCTGCTGCTCATAATCTGCATAGCGATAGGCCTTTCGGGCACGGTGATTCTGTTCGGCATAGACCCCACTACGTTCACTTCGGTGACACGGCCCGACATAGTGTCGGCCACCATAGCCGACGGACTGTTTGCCGCCGTGGCCGCCATAGGCTTCGCAATCATCAGCAACCCGCCGCGCAAGGCACTGCTCATCTGCGCCCTGCTGGCCTGCGTAGGCCACGGCGTGCGCTACTTCCTCATGCACAACGGCACCATGCCGCTCGACCAAGTGACGGCATCCACCGTGGCGGGCTTCACCATCGGACTGCTTGCCGTGCCGTTTGCCATGCGCATACATTGCCCGGCAGAGTGCTTCGCCTTCCCGTCGCTGCTGCCTATGGTGCCGGGCATGTTTGCATACAAGGCCATACGCGACCTGATTAACATCGTAAGGCTGCCCGACACCTACACGGCTGAATATGTGGCACGCTTCTTCCATAACGGATCGCTCACCGTGCTGGTGATGTTCGGCATGGTGGTTGGGTGCATAATACCTATATTCATATTCCACAGACAGTCGTTCTCGGTGACGAGAAACTGACGCCCGGCATGGGCAAGCCACCCGTGGCCGGCAACGCGACGGCGCTGCCCACACCACTGCAACAGCACAGGCAAAGAGGACAATTGCCACGGCCGACATCCGGCTTCGGCCATGGAAGAGACCGCGACAACTGTCCTCTTGTTCGCCAATAGTCACCAATACAACGCAAAAAGACAACAACAACCTACTGAATGACTCAAAAACAATTCAAAAAGGCTACATTCTTTTGAAATTATTTCCACTTTTTTAAATTTCAATATTGAAAATTCTTTTTTGCGGATAATCATGTTTATATTTGCCACCGATTAGGTTGAAAGAGCAAACTACATTATGAATGACAAGGTATTGAACATTCACCACAATCTCATCTTATCGGCTTTCACCGTCATGGGGGATGTGCTGATATGCATTGCCCTCTATTGCATGTTCTGCAAAGTAAGTGGTCACATCCTTGAAGACGACTTCATGCAGTCGGTTGTAGTCGTGGCCGCCATCTATTTCTCATGCGTCATCAACGGAGGAGTAATCCTCTACAAACGCAACGTCAAGGACTTCCAGGTGCCATTGCTCGTGCTCCGCAACATCATTGTGTTCACCATAGCAAGCGTCATACTGCTCAAAATAGGCGGATTCTACCTGCTTCCGCTCAACCTGTCTGTCCTTTTCCTGCTCTCGCAGCTCATCGTTGCTTCAACATTCCGCCTCACCATACGCCGAATGGTAAAGGCTTACCGCACCAAGGAGGAGCATAAGCACCACGCGGTGTTGGTGGGAAGCAAAGAGAACATACGCGCGCTGTACGACGAGATGGTAAGCGTGCCTTACTTCGGATACGCCGTCGAGGGCTACTTCGACTACGAGCGGGCATCCAACATGCCCGAGTCTTGCCCTTACCTCGGAACGCCCGACGACGTGGTGGGCTACCTGCAGAAACACAGCGAGGTGCACGAGCTTTACTGTTGCC
Source organism: Marseilla massiliensis (assembly GCF_016899955.1). Classification (GTDB taxonomy): domain Bacteria; phylum Bacteroidota; class Bacteroidia; order Bacteroidales; family Bacteroidaceae; genus Prevotella; species Prevotella intestinigallinarum. Next base: position 25,388 of record NZ_JACJJL010000008.1, read on the forward strand.
TTACGTCTCGGCACAAAGACGACATCATTCCGATAATACATTACTGCGTCAACCACCTCGTACACTTCTACAGTGTGCCCAACGTAAGCAACTACCTGCACCACCGCATGTACTTCAACATGCTGGGCAACGTGCCTTACCTCAGCCTTTACCGCGACCCGCTGGAGAAAGTGGAGAACCGTGCCATCAAGCGAACGTTCGACATCCTGTTCTCACTGGCGTTCCTTTGCACCATCTTCCCGATAGTGTTTGTCATCGTGTTCATCATTACCAAGCTCACCATGCCCGGCCCGGTGTTCTTCAGGCAGAAGCGTAACGGAATCAACGGCGAGGAGTTTTACTGCATAAAGTTCCGCTCGATGCGCGTCAACGCGCAGGCCGACACGCTCCAGGCCACCAAGGACGACCCGCGGAAGACCAAATGGGGCAACATAATGCGCAAGACAAACATCGACGAACTGCCTCAGTTCATCAACGTGCTCAAGGGCGACATGAGCATAGTGGGGCCCAGGCCGCACATGCTGAAGCACACCGAAGAATACTCGAAGCTGATAGACAAGTACATGATGCGCCACTTTGTGAAGCCCGGGATTACCGGCTGGAGCCAGGTGACGGGCTACCGCGGCGAGACGAAAGAGCTCTGCCAGATGGAAGGACGCGTCAAGGGCGACATCTATTACATAGAGCATTGGAGCATCTGGCTCGACATTTACATCATCTACAAGACCGTTGCCAATGCGATAAAAGGCGACGAAGAAGCATATTAAAGGCAAAAAGGCCCACGTAAAGGCATAAAGGCAAAAGGGTGGAAAGGCAGCAAAGCCGCGCCAAAGGCGGCTTTGCTTTATCACTTCACCATGCCTCTATGCCTTTACTTGTGCCTTTTCCTCCCTTTACCCTTCCACTGTTTTACCTTTCATTTTGTTCATTCCCCATTGTCCAGCTTACGCTGATGCCGAGCAGGTTTCCAAGGTTGCCATTGCGCCTGGTGGTGCTTTTGCCGACGAAACGGTTCACAAGCTCCGTTCGTTCAGACATTATGGTGTTGCGAAACGGGTTCTGCCAATATGCTGCCAAAGTGAAACGGCCCAGCCGGCAAGACGCCGTCATGCCGACCGAACCGCCCTGCTGGCCGCGCCTTTCGCCCTCCATAAACCTCCATCCGTTGTCGGCAGCAGCCGTGAGCGTCAGTTTGCCGAAGTGGGCGGCCAGCGACACCCCTCCGTTGAAGGCCGTATAGAAGTGGCGGTAGTCGGCCCCGATGTTGATGAAACGGTAAACCCCGCCATTGGCCGCAACCGAAAGGCGCCGCTCAATGATGTCGGCCCTGCAATAGCCCGACACAGACAGCATGCTGCAGTGGCCGTCGTTGACCTGCGTCTTTACAAAAACCGCGTTGCCCGCGGCATCCGCATGGCGTGAATAACGCTCCATGTTGCAATCGTGGTTTACCCTGAGAGAACCCTGCAACGAAGCAGACAACCGCACGCCGTCGTACGAAAGGCGCAGCCACTGCTCCACCCTGCGGTATGGACGGAGCCCCGAGTTGCCCGCCTCGGCCTCCATGCTGTTTACTCTCACGACAGCGCTGCCGGTGGCGGCCATGCGCGACATATACTCCGACAGCTCTATGTCGTAGCTCAGCTTCAGCCTAAATGGCAACGGGCACTGCACCGTCAGCTTAGGCCTGAGCAGCGTGAAACGGTGCGCCGAGGCGTTGCGCCGGAAGTAATATGTGCTCAGGCCTATGCCGGCAACATAGTCAACGCGCCACAGGCTGCCCTTCAGTTGGGCGGAACCATAAATGTCTGACACGCGCGAACGGTCGGCGGCATCCACGTCGCCGCCATAGTCAATGGCGTCATAATGCTGCGAGCATACCATGCCCGCCGTCACAACGAACGGCCCCGGCCGGCTCTCGGCCACCGCCTCGGCGTCGAGCCGGTAGCTGCGCCCGTGCAGATGGTAAGCGTATGGCGAGCCCTCGTCGTAAGAATAGTCGCGCCGGCTGTCGGCCATTGAGACGGCCGCGCTCACCGTAAGCCGTGTCTTGCTGCCAAGGCTCGCGTCGAGAAACACGTCGGCCACGGGCGTGGCACGACGCTCGGCCGACAGCATTGACGCCCCGGATGCCTCGTTACCGTCGGCCACAACGCGGCGGCTGTCGTTGTGGGGCGTGCGCTCAATGTCGGTGCGAAGCCTCGCCTGAAAGGCCAGCACACTGTCGCGGCGCATGCTGTAAGCGAGCCCCACGCTGTGTGAAAGTGCTGTCATCAGTCCGTCGGCGTCGCTCCTGACAATCGTCCGCAGCGTGTTGCCGGGCATCAGGTAGCGGGCCGTCTCCTCGGTGCGCGCCCCGTCGAACCTCGTGTAGCCCATGCCATAGTCTACGCTCACCTGGCTCGTGCCCCGGCTGGCCCTCGCATACACGCTGTTGCGGCCCACCGCGGCAGTCACGGCATTGGAAAGGCGCGCCCCGGCGCCATATCCGGCCACCGGCACGCGCACAATGAAATTGACCACCCGCCCCACCTCGCGCCCGTGGCGCACGCCCGGCGAATCGGTATACTCTATGCGCAGCAGGTCGGTCGGGGCAACCTGCAGCAGGTCGTAGGCCGAAGCCTTGACGCCATTTATCCTCAACTCCACTCCGCCACGGTTGTCGAGCGGCGTTATTGTGTTGCCAACCTCGTCTACCCTGATGCCGTTCAGGCCCGCCCTGGCCAGCACGGCATAGAGCGATGCCGACGCCTCTTTCTGCCACTGCGCCGGGTATATCGCCACGCCGCCGGCCTTACTCACCACCCGAGCCCCCTCGACCACGACCTCGCGCAGCCATAGCGAGTCGGCCTCTTGTGCCCCGGCCGCCACTACCGGCGCCAGAGCCATTGCCAACGCAAGCCTCATCCCCATGCCCTGCCTCCTCTCTGCACTGCCGGCTTGGCCCATGGCTGCCAGCGGTCTATCATTGCAAAGAGTCTCCCGAGGCTGTCGCGGTATTCCTCGGGATAGCTCAGGGCATAGCAAAACCACAGCTTGCCCGAGCGCACACACTTGGTGTAATGGCGGTAACCGCCTATCCTTGCGCTCCCCTCATAGAGCGGGCCGCTCAGTATGTAGGCTCCGCCACCGACCGGCCTGGGCCTCGAATGCAGCAGGCGGCCCATTCGCCGAATGTCGCACACGGCGGTATTGTCGGGCCCGACGGCCCTCGTCACGTAACACTCAAGGCTGATGTTGGTCCAGCTGTCATGGCAGAAGCGGGCATAACCCTTGCCTGCCGACGGTGCATTGCGGTCGGGCCTAAAGCAGGCGGGATAGGCCACGGTATACCCAAACAGCCCGTCGGTGTAGGTGAGCAGGTCGGCCTTGTACATCTGCTCGCGCAAAACGTCGGCAAACGGCCTCAACCTTGTGCGCGGCCTCACTATGTCTATGCACGAGGCAGCCGCCACTACGGAAAGAACAACGATAAAAAATGCCTTCATATCTTCACAACGATAGTCGATTGCAAAGATAGCAAGCAAAGGAAAAAGAAAAGAAACATGGCGCTGACATCTGCCTGACAACGCGCCGGAAGAAATCTGACACAAGTCTGACAATGGGGCCAACTACCTGTCGGTCAGCCTGTAAGCCCTGCCGCGGTCGCTCTCTATGCGCAGGCTACTGCGCTGTTCGACCACACAGCGCAACCGCCTTATCAGCGTGTAAAGCGTGTCGGAGGCATCGGGTTTCTTAGGCCAGAGCGCGTCGCATATCTCGCGGTGCGACAGGCTGTGGCCCTCGGCAGCGAAGAACATGGCCAGCAGACGGTGCTGCATGGGCGTGAGCCGCACGGGCTCGCCGGCAGCGTCGACAAACAGGGCGCCGTCGGCCGAGAGCTCAAGCCCGCCATAAGCCTCGGCACGCGCCCGGCTTAAAGAGGCGCGCCTGCGGCCGGCCGCACAACCAAAAGCCCAAAGCAGGGCCGCGGCAAACAGCGCCAGGGGCAGCCGCTGGTCGGACATGGCCAGCACCGACGCCGCCGAGCAACCGGCACAACCGCGCAGCGCCACGGCAGAAGCTCCGTCGGCCGAGCGCAACACCACCGCATCGGTGGCTATGCCGCCACCGCAGGCCACCGCCGGCCCGACGCCGCTGCCCGGCCCGCCCACAATGCTCACCTGCAGGTAGGCACTCTCGCGCAAGCGCCCCGAGGCAATGTTGCGGCGGAAGGTGGCATCGTCGACCCTCATCACCACATTGCCCCCGGCAGCGGCCTGCAGCCCACGGAATGTCCTAATCGTGTCGTTGGCTGCATAGTAGGCGCCCTTGGCGGCTATGGTGTCGGCCAAAGCCCGGCGCAAGTCGCCCTCAACAAGGTCGGCTGTGGCGCAATAACTGCCAACGCTGGCCATGGCCGACGACCCCACGAGGACAATAAACACAAAGACGGGCACTCCGTGTGCCAATGCTTTCTTGATACGGCTCAGTCTCATCTTGTGGTAGTTCTTAATGCACAGCCTTTGCCATTGCGCATCTCCCTGGCGCACAGCACATTGCAAAACGGGTCGAATCGCTATGCCAAACGGGCCGTATTGGCCGCCCAAACAGGCCGTTTGGCAATGCAATATGGCCCGTTTGGCCCGACGCCAAGGCCGGGGCCTCATTGCGACACGGAGCGCATGCCATTGGCAAAAGGCTGATACAAAGATACGAAAAAAGCCCCACTACCATGTCTGCCGCCATCATTTTAACTCGATTTAACCCGACACCGATGCCTGTAATAGGCGAAAAAGATATAATTTTGCAGCCAAAACAAACCAATATATGCCCCACCCCACGGCCCGGCACAGCGCGGCCCGCGGGCAAAGGGGCCAAGAACCGGCATTCAGGATACAACTACACAAAAACATAACCAAGCCAAACCATCCGGCCTGCAGCCCACAGGCACGGGCTGCCCGCGCCACGCCGTCAAGGCCACGCGGCACCCGCGTCACCGCCGGGACGGATGTGGCAAACATAAAAATCATGAAAAAAGGACTCATAGCACTGGCCTTCGGCACCTTAGCCCTGGGCATGATGGAATTTGTAATGATGGGCATCCTGCCCGACATAGCGCGCGGACTGGGCATAACAATCATCCAGGCAGGCCACCTTATCTCGGCTTACGCCATCGGAGTGTGCTGCGGCGCCCCGCTGCTGACGGTGGCCCACAAGTACAGTCCGAAGCGCATACTGCTCGTACTGGCCGCCATGATGCTACTGGGAGCGGTGCTCTGCGCCGTCTCGCCAACCTACGGGATGATGCTTGCCGCCCGTTTCATAGCCGGATTGCCCCACGGGGCCTACTTCGGCGTGGCCTCCATAGCGGCCATCAGGCTGGCCGACGAGCGCCACAAGACGGGCGCCGTGTCGATAATGGTGGCCGGGATGACCATTGCCAACCTGTTTGGCGTGCCGCTGAGCACGGCCCTGAGCGGCAACATATCGTGGCGGGTGCCGTTTGTGCTGGTGGCATTGCTCAGCCTGCTCGTGCTGTATTACATCTGGAAATGGGTGCCCCACATCGACCCTCTGCCCGACAACGGGTACAAGGGGCAGTTCCGCTTCCTGCGCAGCAGCGCCCCATGGCTCATCCTCGCAGCCACGATGCTTGGCAACGGGGGCATATTCTGCTGGTACAGCTACGTCACTCCGCTCATGACAACCGAAGGCGGCTTCCCGCCGGAAACGATGTCGCTGCTGATGGTGGCTGCCGGTTTCGGAATGGTGGTGGGCAACCTGACGAGCGGACGGCTGTCTGACCGCTACTCGCCCGGGCGCGTGGCGGCGTGCACCCAGGCCGTGGTAGTGGCGGCCCTGCTGCTCATCTTCGCCCTGGCACAATACGGATGGCTCACGGCGGGGCTCATGGTGGTGTGCACGGCGGGGCTCTTCGCGGTGAGCAGCCCGCTGCAATTCCTCATACTGAAGCATGCCCCGGGAGGCGAGATGCTTGGCGGGGCGGCCATACAGGTGGCCTTCAACCTCGGCAATGCGCTCGGGGCATTCTGCGGCGGACTGCCCATGGACCACGGACTGCCCTACAGGTATGCCGCCCTGGTGGGCGCGCCGGTGGTGCTGCTGGGCTACATCTCGATGGCAATATTCATACATCGCCACGAGAACAGGCCGCAGGCGGCTGCCGCAAGCGCCAGCCAGGGGGCATGAGGGGCTAAGGCCGGGGACTCTCGGTGTACCTGAAATTGGCCATGCGCGTGCGCGACAGCGTTGTGCGGAAGCCAAACCAGCCCTCGCGCAACGGCTGCGGGTCGGCATAGTCTACCAGCAGTTGCCCGTCGATGTAATACCTGACGCGGCCGCCATGGGCCTCGAGCCTCACGTGATACCAGTGGTTGGGGCGCAGCAGGTGGGCCGTGTCGGTGTACTCTTTGAGTATGGCCGGACGGGCAGCCTTGTCGGTCACCCCAGCCTCATTGCCGTCGTAACGGCGGAAGCGGGTAGTCCTGTTGTGGTTGCCGCCGTATCCCACGTAGTAGAGCTGCAGCGTATAGCACCGCGCAAAGATGCCTCTGCGCCACCCGGCACGCGCCGAGATGTCGGCGGGCTGCTTGGGGTCGGACGCCATCCAGAAGCAATTCAGGTCGCTGAGCCGGTCGGTTGCGCGCTCAACCACCACGCAGGCGTCATACTCTATGGTCACGTCGCCGCTCATCTTTGCCTTTCGCCACAACGTAAGGCCCTTTGGGGCGACAATCTCTATGGTGTCGCCGGAAAACGAAACCTTGCTGTCCGGCGACTCCGACTCTACCATCCAATACTTTTCAAACTCGCCGGGTGTAAGCCCGGACACGCTGTCTTGCCCGGCATGCAGCATGCAAGCCGGCAACAGCATCATCAGGATTGAAATCAGTCTCATGTTGTTTTAAGCATTAATCAGGGCATTCCAAAAAAACATGCCGGGCCAGGCGGCACCGTCATTTCAACTCAAAGCTAAGGTGAGGGGGCTGGTTGTAGCCCACATTCTGCCATGCCACAGACAGCCGGTACTGGCGGTCGGTCATGAGCGAAGGGCGCCGGCTGTAGGCTGGTATGGCCGTGCTGTATATGCGGAGCTCCTTTTGGTCGGCCGAGGGCCACACCACCTCCTCGCGCCAGTCGCCCAGTATGTCGGCCGAAAGGCACGGATTGCCCTTCGACCCGTTTATCCACACACAACCGTCGGCCTCAAGCAGCGGGCGCACCCGCTCCTGCTGCCAGTCCCACTTGCTGATGGTGGTGCGGTCGAGCAGCTCAGACAGAGGGTCGGCATCCCAATAGACGATGAAGCTGCAGGGCCCCGGCTTGCTACGGCTGATGGCCTGTCCGGTGTCGCCGCGGCGCAAACCGCCCACCGAGCACCAGCATTCGGCACCGGGATAGCGCGGGTCTATGTCGGCTGCCACGCCACGGCCGGCGTCGAGTCCGGCCCCGTCTTGCCAGATAACCCGGCCCGTCGCCCCGTCGAACATGGCCACGGCGGGGGTCTGAAGATAAGCCACGCGCCTGCCTTCGTTCTCATGCACGCCAAACACCTGAAGCCCGCTGCGGCCTGCAACGAGCCTGCCCACATGCATGGCGTCGCCATGGCGCAGCCCCGTAGAGTAGAGACCGGTACCGTCATTGTCTACCGTCATGGCCCCGACGCACACCTCATCGCAGCCGTCGCCGTCGAAGTCGGCCACCGACAGGTTGTGGTTGCCCATGCCGGAAAAGCGTTGCAGCCCCGGCACGGAGCTGTCGAACGTCCACAGGCTGCGCAGCGAGTCGCCATCGAAAGTCCATGCCGCCACCACCGTTCGCCCGTACCAGCCGCGCACCATCACCGGCGAGGGGCGCTTGCCGTCGAGGAACGCCACGCAGGCCGTGAACCTGTCGGAGCGCCCCCCGGTGCTGTCGTTGCCCCCGTTGCCGCCAATCCCGCCCCAGCCATCGAGCGGATAGCGCGTCGGTATGTATGCCGCTGTCGACAGCGCGCGCCCTGTGAGCCCCTCGAACACCGTGAGGTACTCAGGCCCTCGCACAATCTTGCCGTATGTCGGACTGTTTTCGTCGTGCGTGCGCCAGTCGGCCAGCGGGTCGCCGATGGCCCTGCCGGTGCCGTCGACGGTGCCGTCGGCAGTCTTGCAGCACAGTTCGGCGCGCCCGTCGCCGTCGAAATCAAACACGAGGAAGTTGGTTGTGCACTCGCCCGAGCGTATGTTCACGCCGAGGTCTATGCGCCACAGCCGCCTGCCGTCGAGCTTGTAAGCGTCGAGGATGGTGTTTCCGGTGAATCCCCGCTGGGGCGGACGCTTTGAGTTTGAGGGGCTCCACTTCAGCACTATCTCATATTCGCCGTCGCCATCAAGGTCGCCCACGCTGCAGTCGTTGGCCGAATAGGTGTAGCTCTCGCCTGCCACCGTTCCGCCCCGTGGCCTGGATATGGGCACACTGATGTAGGGCCGGGGCTGCTCGCCGGCGCCGACAGTCCACTCGGCCAGTGTACGTCCGCCGCTCACCAGGCGCCAGCGGGCAGGGCCGCATGCCCCTGCCGAAGAGTCGGCAAAACACGATGAGGCGACAATGGGCTCACTGTTGAGCCTCACCTCGCGCCCGCCGGCACTCCTGTATACGTCGAACGCCATCGTGTCGGGGTCGGTGGGGAGCATGCGCCAGCTCAGGAACATGGCCGCCCCCGACCATATACCAACCATGCCACGGCCGAGCCGTTCGCCAAGATACGGCTGCGCCACAGCCCGGACGGCAGCGGCAGCCATCAACAAAGCAATCAACAAAAGCTTCTTCATAGTCATACCATTTTGCGAGCCACAGGCCCTTGGCCTCCCGCCATCATGCAAGCAAGCGTACGCAAGGCAACAGCCGGCCAAACGTACGCTTGCCACAACATGCGCGGGCGGGCGCATCAGAATCACTTTATCTCCTCTCCGTTGACCTTGAGCCCATCGACCACGCAGTTCTCTATGAGCGTCTTGTCAAACGCCTTCTTCTGGTCGGTGATGTCACAGTCCTCAAACGTGAAGTCCTTCAGGCGGTACTTGTCCGACTTGCCCACGTCGAAGAAGTTCTTGCAATCCATCTTTATGTTCCTTATAGTGATGTTGTTGCATGTAGACAGGGGCATGTCGTCGCGCTTCTCGGGCTTGAAGAACTGTGTCCAGGGGCGCACAACGAGGAAGCTCGAGCAGTTTCCGGTCAGTTCTTCCACCGTCACATACTCGTAATGCTGGGGCGTATCGGGCCTCATCTTGAGCCACAGCACACGGTTGGCATCGGTAATCTTGCAGCGGCGGAGTATCACGTTGCGGTCGTGCAGCGACTCACTTCCAAGCGTAAGGCAGCCATGCACCTTGCCGTAAGTGCAGTCTTCGATGATTATGTTCGAGCACGGGCCGTTGTCGGGGGCTTTGTCTGCCCACGTGCCCTTGCCGCCCTTGAGCACCACCGCGTCGTCGTTTACGCTCATGTAGCAGCCACGTATGAGCACGTTCTTACACACATCGAGGTCGATAGCGTCGCTGCTCGGGGCCTTTATGCCGCTTGTCGGCGCATAGATGTGGCAGTCGAGATAGCGAATGTTCTCGCTTTTGTACAGGTGGTTGGTCCAGAACGGGCTGTTGATGAGGTGCACGTCCTGCACGGTGACGTTCTTCGCGTTTGATATGTAGACCAGCCTGGGGCGCATGGCCTCAAGGTTTGTGCACTGGCGGTTGTACTGCCGGCGAATCCAGAACTCCTCCCAGTAGTTCCGTCCGTTGCCGTTTATCGTGCCATGCCCGGCTATTGTAAACCCGTCGACACTGTCGGCATTGACCAATGCGGCAAAATAATTGAGCGTCTGCCCCTCCATCCGGGTCTTCACGAGCTTGAAGTTGCGTATGCGGTCGCTGCCTTTCAGGGTGGCGCCGGAGCGAAGATAGAGGTGGGTTCCCTGCTTGAAGAAGAGCGAACCGCTCAGGAACGTGCCCTGCGGAATCACTATCACACCGCCACCCGAGGCGGCTGCCTTGTCGATGACGGCCTGTATCTGCTCTGTCTGGATGATGGTCGAATCGGGCTTCACCCCATAGTCGGTGATGACATACTGCTTTCCGAGCTTGGCCACGTCGACCTTGGTGGTGTCGCTGAACCATTCCGGTATCGGCGTACCGTCGGGAAAGAGCTGCACTGCTTTCTTCTTGGCGTTCGACGCAACGCACGCAAGCGCCAACGTCATTGTCATTGCGAGTCTGAATTTCATAACTGTTGTTTATTAGTTGTTGATTAGTTTCCTTGCACCGATGCCACTGCCACCCTGCCGGCGGCACTCACCACGCAACCAGCCTGACTGTGGCTTATGCGCCACAAAGTTAATAATTAATCGCGACTTAAACAAAAAAAGAAGCGAACTTCACAGCCCGCTTCCTACTTTACCATAAAAAATTACTAACTAAAACTATATTATTAACTATTCTGAAAACATGATCAGTGTTGTTTTGTCGGTGCAAAGATACAACACTTTCTCCAATCTGCATACATATAACGGCAGAAAATCGCTTGATTTTGTACATTTATCAATTTTTTTAGGGATTTTCTATACATTTCGGCGAGGTTTAAACCACATTTCAATACGGCAGACACCACAAAGCACGGTCGAACGGGTTGCGCCCCGGCAAGGGCGGCACCAACGGCCGCGACAGCCCCACCCCGGCGCCACATGTCCACTGCAACAGGCCTACGGATGTAAGAACTTATCGCCAAAGCTTCGGCAGCACGCAACCATCTGGGCCACAGCGCGTTGCAATACAGCCCGTTTGACATCGCAAAACGGGCCGTCCTGAAGGGCATGACGGGCAGTCTGGGCAAACGAAACATGGCGGAATGGCGTGGGAAAGCCCCGGTGTAAACAAAAAATACCGGCCGCGACGTTCCGCCTGCCGCTGCCTGTGGCCGCGCCGACACATTGGCACGACAGGCCGGTCTACAAGTAACAAAAAACAAGAAACAGCATATTTTTATGCATTTATTACACGAAACGAAGGAAAATTTGCTATCTTTGCAAAAGTTATGCTGCTCAGACGCCAACCCACCCAACCGCCCCCGGGATAACTCTTGCGGGCGGGGAACGGACCTCAATGCACGCTATGATTTTCTAACTGTATAAAAACAACGATTGATTATGAAGGACTTTCTGAAGTACACCCTTGCCACTGTGACCGGCATAATAGCAGTCTCGGCAGTAATGATGTTCCTCGGCATCATATCGCTCATAGGCATGCTGGCCTCTGAGCAGAGTAAGCCGAAGGTAAAAGACAACTCCGTTTTCGTCTTGTCACTCTCCGGCGCCATGCAGGAGCGCTCCGAAGACGACGTGTTCAGCCAGATAACGGGCAACGCCCCGGCTGTGGTGGGGCTGGAGGATGTGCTCAACTCCATACGCAAGGCCAAGGACGACGACAACATAAAGGGCATATACATCGAGGCAGGCATGTTCGTTCCCGACTCACCGGCATCGACACAAGCAATACGCAAGCAGCTGGCCGACTTCAAGGAGAGCGGCAAATGGATAGTGGCATACGCCGACGCATACACGCAGTCTACCTACTATATATGCTCGGTGGCCGACAAGGTGCTGCTCAACCCGCAGGGCGTGGTCGACTGGCGGGGCCTGGCCGCGCAGCCGATATTCCTCAAAGATCTCATGGCCAAGTTCGGGGTGAAGATGCAGCTGGCCAAGGTGGGCAAGTACAAAAGCGCCCCCGAGATGTTCACGGCCGACAAGATGAGCGGCCCCAACCGCGAGCAGGTGGCCGCATACATCAACGGCATCTGGGACACCATGCTCACCGACGTGGCCCAAAGCCGCAAGCTGAGCAAGCAACGGCTTGACGCCTATGCCGACAGCATGGTCACGCTGGCTGCCGCCGAGGAGCTGGTGAAGATGAAGATGGTTGACAAGCTGGTATACGCAAGCGACGTCAAGGGCGAGATAAAGCGCCTGCTCGGCATCGACGCCGACCGGAAGATAAACCAGCTGACGCTGGCCGACATGAAAAACCTGCCCGGAGCCGACAATGGCAAGGGCGGCGAAGTGGCCGTATACTATGCCTACGGCGATGTGGTGGACACCAACCCCGGGGGCATCAACACCGAGGCATGCATAGCAGGCGACAAGGTTTGCAGCGACCTCGAGAAGCTGGCCGACGACGATGACGTAAAGGCCGTGGTGCTGAGAGTAAACTCGGGGGGCGGCAGCGCGTACGCCTCGGAGCAGATATGGCACGCCGTGACGAAGCTAAGGGAGCGCAAGCCCGTGGTGGTGTCGATGGGCGGCATGGCCGCTTCGGGTGGCTACTACCTCAGCTGCGCCGCCAACTACATATACGCCGAGCCCACCACGCTGACCGGCTCGATAGGCATCTTCGGCATGTTCCCCGACTTCAGCGGGCTGCTCACCGACAAGCTGGGCATCAAGTTCGACGAGGTAACGACCAACAAGCACAGTGCATTCGGCACCATGGCGCGCCCGTTCAATGCCGAGGAGATGGCTTACCTCAACGCATACATAGACCGCGGCTACCGGCTCTTCATCAAACGAGTGGCCGAAGGCCGCAAGATGAGCACCGCCAACGTTGACAGCATAGCGCAGGGAAGGGTGTGGCTCGGTTCAGACGCCCTGAAGGTAAAGCTCGTCGACGGGCTCGGAGGGATTGACGACGCCGTGGCCAAAGCTGCCGAACTGGCCAAGCTGACCGACTACAACACTGCCGCCTACCCTGCACAACCCACATGGATGGAGCAGATAATGGCCGTTTCGTCGGCCAACGGCAACTATCTCGACGAGCAACTGCGCCAGACCCTGGGCGAATACTACGCCCCGTTCAAACTGATAAAAGACATCAACAGGCACAACGCGATACAGGCCCGGATGCCATACATGATAACAATAAAGTAAATGGAAGGCGACTTCATCAGGATAAACAAATGGCTGCTGCCGCTGAGCTGGCTCTACGGACTGGCCGTAAGGGTGCGCAACGCGCTCTTTGACCTGGGTGTGCTCAAGTCGGAAAGCTTCGACGTGCCAGTCATCTCGGTAGGCAACATAACCGTGGGAGGCACCGGCAAGACGCCACACGTGGAATACCTGATAGACCTGCTGCGCCATAAGTGCCGCGTGGCAGTGCTCAGCAGGGGCTACAAACGGAAGACAAGGGGCTATGTGGTGGCCGACAGCACGGCGACAGCACGCACCATCGGCGACGAGCCTTACCAGATGAAGCACAAGTTTCCCGACGTCACCGTGGCCGTAGACCGCGACCGGCGCCACGGCATACGCCGCCTGACAGAAGACAAGTCGGCCGACGGCATCGACGTGGTGCTGCTCGACGACGCCTTCCAGCACCGGTATGTCAAGCCGGGCATCAACATCCTGCTCGTCGACTACCACCGCCTGATCATCTACGACAAGCTGTTGCCGGCCGGCAGGTTGCGCGAACAGCTGTCTGGCAAGAACAGGGCCGACATCGTGATCATCACGAAATGCCCGGCCGACCTGAAGCCGATGGAGTTCAGGGTGATAACAAAGGCCATGGACCTGTACCCATACCAGCACCTGTACTTCACCAGGCTCGACTACGGCGACCTGCATCCGCTGGCCGGAGGGCGCCCCTTGGGCATAGAGACATTGAGGAAACAGAAGCACATAGTGCTGCTGACGGGCATCGCATCGCCCAAGCAAATGATGCTCGACCTGGCGCCGCTGTGCCCCGACATACGCCCCCTGACATTTGCCGACCACCACAACTTCACCGCCGAAGACGCCAACCGGATAAACCGCACCTTCGAGGCCACACCCGCACCGAGGCTCATCGTAACGACGGAAAAGGACGCGGCAAGGCTGGCCGGGCTGAAAGAGCTGACCGACGAGGTGAGAAAGGCCATATATGTGCTGCCGGTTCACATCAGGTTCATGCTCGAACAAGAAGACAATTTCAACGAAAACATAATAGGATATGTACGCAAAAATTCAAGAAACAGCATCCTGGCTAAAGCAAAGGATGACAACAAGCCCAAAGACAGCGATAATACTGGGCACCGGACTGGGACAATTAGCTTCAGAAATAACTGACTCTTACGAGTTCAACTACAAGGACATACCCAACTTCCCCGTATCTACAGTAGAGGGACATGCCGGGAAACTCATCTTCGGAAAGCTCGGAGGGAAAGACATCATGGCCATGGAGGGGCGCTTCCATTACTACGAAGGCTACTCGATGAAGGAGGTTACGTTCCCCATCAGGGTGATGTATGAGCTCGGCATCAGCACGCTGTTCGTGAGCAACGCCTCGGGCGGCATGAACCCGGAGTTCAAGATAGGCGACCTGATGATAATCACCGACCACATAAACTTCTTCCCCGAGCACCCGCTCAGGGGCAAGAACTTCCCCACCGGGCCCCGATTCCCCGACATGCACGAGACATACGACAAGGCTCTCATAGCCGAAGCCGACGCCATTGCGGCCGAAAAGGGCATACGGGTGGTTCACGGAGTGTATGTTGGAGTGCAGGGCCCGACGTTCGAGACGCCCGCGGAGTATAAGATGTACCACCGGCTCGGCGGCGACGCCGTGGGCATGAGCACCGTGCCCGAGGTCATCGTTGCCCACCACTGCGGCATCCGCACCTTTGGCATAAGCATCATCACCGACCTCGGACTCGAAGACACGCCGGTAGAGGTAAGCCACGAAGAGGTGCAGGAAGCGGCCAACAAGGCTCAGCCGCTCATGACCGAGATTATGCGCGAGATGATAAACAGGGCTTGAGGGGAGGCACATAGGATGACCGAAATTGCCAAGCTTGGTGAGTTTGGGCTTATCCGCCACCTCACCGAAGGCATCAAGCCGAAGAACGCATCGACACTGCGCGGCGTCGGCGACGACTGCGCGGTGATGCACTACCCCGACAAGGAGGTGCTCGTAACGACCGACCTGCTGATGGAGGGGGTGCATTTTGACCTCACATACACCGACCTGCGCCACCTGGGATACAAGGCCGCGCAGGTGAACATCAGTGACGTGTTTGCCATGAACGGCACACCGAGGCAGCTCACGGTGAGCCTGGCGCTAAGCAAGAGGTTTACCGTGGAAGACATGGACGAGCTGTATGCCGGACTGAGAGCAGCCTGCGACCGCTGGGGAGTGGACATCGTGGGTGGCGACACCACGTCGTCGTTCACCGGGCTGGCCATAAGCATAACGTGCATCGGCGAGGCCGACGCGGCCGACATCGTCTACCGCGACGGGGCAAGAGACACCGACCTGGTGTGCGTATCGGGCGACCTCGGGGCCGCGTACATGGGACTGCAACTGCTCGAACGCGAGAAATCGGTGTACTACCAGCAGGTAGACGAGGCCAAGAAGCGAGGCGACAAGCGGGCCCTGGAGCAGCTGGCACACTTCCAGCCCGACTTTGCCGGCCGCGAATACCTGCTGCAGCGGCAGCTCGAAGGCATGGCCCGAGGCGACATCATTGCCCGCCTGCGCGAGGCGGGGGTGCGTCCCACGGCCATGATGGACATAAGCGACGGGCTGTCGAGCGAGCTCACCCACATCTGCACACAGAGCCATGTGGGGTGCCGGATTTACGAGAAGAACCTGCCGATAGACTACCAGACGGCTGTGATGGCCGAGGAACTGAACATGAACGTGACCACATGCGCCCTGAACGGGGGCGAAGACTACGAACTGCTGTTCACCGTACCAATAGGCGACCACGAGAAGATTGAGGCCATGGACGACGTGAAGCTCATCGGCCACATCACGAAAGAGAGTCTCGGCCGGGTGCTCGTCTCACGCGACGGCAACGAGTTTGACCTGAAAGCGCAGGGCTGGAACCCACTCAAATGAACACCGGCCGGGCGGCAGTGCCATAAAGGCAGGCCGCCCGGCCCTTTCGTTTTCAAGCCGCCACAGCCTCGCACACGGCTGCCATATTTGCAATGTTTTTTCACCGTCAGGAGCTTTCCACTCAACCGCCTGACTGGCAACATGTTGCAACATGGGCCGTTTGGCATGGCAAAACAGCCCGTATCAGCAGTCAAAACGGGCCATGCCAGACTGCCAAACGGGCTATATTGCAATGCCGGACAAGGGCACACGGCCGGTTGCCCGGGCATTGTAAGAAAATGTTACCTGCCGTGACGTCAGCTCATCTTCAACCCGACAACCGACCCAATGAGGGTGACGATGAAGAAAATGCGCGCCGCCGAAACGGGCTCGTGAAGGAAGGCTATGCCGAGAACTACCGTACCGACCGCACCAATGCCTGTCCACACGGGATAGGCCGTGCCAATGGGCAGCGTGTGGACAGCCTTGCCCAGAAGCAGCATGCTCATGACAAGGCTTACGATGAAGCCGGCTCCCCACATATTAATACTCAATGCCCGCCTGCCCCTTCATCTTGCCGAGACAGAAGGCAAAGGCCGACTCAAAAAGACCGGCCACGATAAGAATAATCCAACTCATTTGTCTTGCTATTTTTTACCAATGCTTGTTTTCGGCTGCAAAGGTAATGAAAAATGCCGTCGCGACACTTTACATTTGATAAGAAGCTGCCTGCGGGGCATCCGGGCTCCCTACCCTGCCTGCCACTATGCCTGTTTGCATTGCGACACCGCGCGCCATGCCACGCAAAAAACGGCCAGGCAGGCATTGGAAAAAGACAAAAGCCGGATGCTCATACAACAAGACCATGCTTCAGGGAAACGAGACTCAGACAAACGAAAACAGAGCCGACCACGCCTGCCCGGCACACCCCACAGCTTAAACCTCACCAACGGCGGGCAGCAAGGGCGGCCGCAACACGCCGCAACCAGACAACACCGCAACCAAAGGAAACGACAAACGACAAACTGCGACAATGGACAAGAGCGACATAATAAACGCCATCCACCCGCTGCCTGCCGGCTCAATGGAGCGCATGGCGGCCTGCATGGAAGAAGTGACATACGCCAAAGGCACGCGAATACTGCGCGCGGGCAAGACCGAGCGCAATGTGTTTTTCATCAAGAAGGGCATAGTGAGGGCCTTTGTGAGCACACATGGCCGCGAGATAACTTTCTGGCTCGGCGCCGAGGGCACACCGGTGGTGTCGATGAAAAGCTATGTCAGCGGGCTGCCGGGCTACGAGAGCGTTGAGTGCATCGAAGACACGGTGCTCTACGTGCTGCGCCATGCCACGCTGACATCCCTGTTTGCCGACGACGTCAACAGTGCCAACTGGGGACGGCGGTTTGCCGAAAAGGAGATGCTGCGCACCGAAGAAAGGCTAATTCCGCAACTGTTTACCACTGCGGCCGAGCGCTACAGCTCACTTATGGCCAACCACCCGGAACTGCTGCGCCGCGTTCCGCTGGAGCACCTGGCTTCTTATCTCGGCGTAACGCCGGTGAGCCTGAGCCGCATCAGGGCGACTCTGAAATGAAGCGGCAGCACCGTAACCACGCCCCCTTACCGCAAGCGTAGGCCCGTAAGCAAAAAGAGCCAACCACAATTTAAGCCAGGGCTTACGCCAACAAGCATGTGTGCAACACGCATACGCACGTCAATGCGATGGAAAAGCCAGGGCTGCGATGACCAAGAAGCCAATAAAAGCAATGCGCCATCGGCGACACGGTGTCACCGATGGCAGCAGAGGCTGAACCTGCAACAAGGCAATAGCCTTACAGGCCGGGTAGGCTCAGGGCAAACAACGACCTATGCCATCTTATCTCAACGTTATCGAGAGATAGAGGGCATTCATGTTTCGTATGCCATCCGTACGGGAGTCTACATTGCGATAACCTATTGTGAAGTACGGAATGCGCTTATGGCGTTTATTATAAAAAAGGAGACCAGCGTCGTATAGGTTGTATTCAAGGTCGCATCGCCCACCCAAGCTGTGGGCATAGCGCACACGCAACTCAACGACAAAGTCTTTTTTGAATAAATACCTGTCGTGGTTGGCCTGGAACAGACGGTAACCCAAGCTGCCGCCAATGCCGTGGGAAGTAAGGTAGCGCTTCTCGCCTTCAGGATGGTACAATCCGAGGAAAAACACGTAAGACGCCCCAACAGTAAGCCGCCCTACGGGGTTTACAGTGATACCTGAAAAGAAAAACCACGGTGTAAGGTTGTGTGGGGATAAGTGAACGATGCCTCTGCCTCACTTTCCCACCTGTCATACACTCTATAATACCATTTAGTCAACTTGTCATAATGCACGGTTCCGGTCGAATCAACCATCGATGAATCTGGTGCCAACCCTTCGCCAAAGACAAAGACCGGCATACATAGCATCAAAAATTAAAATATCTGTTTCATGACTACATACTTATATCGTTATATTTCTATAAATATACCTCTTAATAATAAAGTAAACAAATAGGCAGTTTCACGAACATGTCTCGCGGATATTCACCTTGCCTTTGCTCAAGACCACTACTTTGGATGTTAAATATATAACAGGCCGACTAACAGTGCGGCCGGCCTTATGCCATGCCACCTTTTCAACCATGGGCAATTCAGCGGTGAACAAAGTGGAACCACGGTGACAGGAACGTTCAACCAATGGCAACTTGCCACCCAAACTGCATGTTTGCCTGACAGAATCGGCATACTTCAAAACATCCGTGGCTTGATTGCACGTAGGCGTAAAGCCAATGAAGCGATGGGAAATATACATTAAGCGGTTGCTCATAAACTAAACCTTTTGTTAAACATAGTTGGTGGCGTCG
The DNA here is from genome assembly GCF_016899955.1 of Marseilla massiliensis. Classification (GTDB taxonomy): domain Bacteria; phylum Bacteroidota; class Bacteroidia; order Bacteroidales; family Bacteroidaceae; genus Prevotella; species Prevotella intestinigallinarum. Next base: position 44,160 of record NZ_JACJJL010000008.1, read on the forward strand.
ATGCAAAAATATATTTTTGCCGCCACACTGGCGAAAAATCTTGTTCACAAAAAGTTCACTTTTGCCTTCAAACGTTCACATGCGGTTCAGCAATCTGTATAGTAACCTCATTTACAACGACTTAATCAAATCATCAAAATCAGAAGCGGTGCCGTCACGTCCGGTAAGTTTCTTATACAAGCGCTTGCGCGCCAGCGAAACAGCATTTGCCGCACGACAAATAAGTATACCTATTTCCTTGTTTGAAAACCCCATTTTTACCAGCAGGCAAATGCAGTATTCATGCTCACTGATGTTATGGGCACTGTATAAAGCCTCCTTAAACCCAACCAGTATACACCCGAGTTCTTCTTCTGCCTGCAACCATTCGGCTTGTGACAAAGGCTTTGACACTGCCACACGGCTCTTGGCCAAGGCAAACGCTTCGGAGCCGACAAGCCGGGAGTCGCGTACGTTTCTCATTACTGCCTCACTGCTACTTGCCTCCATTGACGCCTGCAATCTGCTTTTATGTTGGGCCACCTCTGCCTCAAGCTCTTCACGTATGCAAGCGGACTCGTGCAATTTCTGCATCAAATGCCTAATTTCATCTGAGGCTTCAATCATCTTATCACCGCTTTGAACAATGAAATCTGTTTCTTTATTTTGCAATTTGGCAATTCCTAAGCTATGCTTTTGCCGCATGGCCCCGTATCTGGCATTGGCAAAAAAAAGAAACAACGTCATAACACCCAGCAACGAAGAAACGCCAAGCAAAACCACACGACTGTCGTGAAGGTCGGCTTTCAGTAATGAAATCTCATCATCCACCACCCAACGCTCAGTTGTTGGCAATGCATCGGACATATCAAGACAGCTTTCAAGCATATCTACAGAATCGGAAGACAAGACATAAGAATCAATATATTTGGCGGCACTGCCATGTTGGTCGCTCATGCCTGAAATCTTGACCAAGGCATTTGCAGCATACCGGCGTGCGTAGGCAGAGTTGCTCTGCATCAACTGCTTGCATAAAACGCGGGCAGAGTCAATCCTGCCGGTATGCACGCAGATGTCCATGGCCGTTGCGCATACTGCATCACGGTCGCCGTAATCAGCCAAACGCAAGGGGTATTGAACATAGCGCCAAGCCTGATTGTAATCACCACTATCACACAGCAACAGGCTCAGCCGATGGTAAGCATCATACCGCAAGCCCAATTTTGCTTTCTCACCCAAAGCCACAGCCCGATAAAGACAACTTACGCCATCATCAAACCTGCCTTCCCTCTGGTAAGCCATAGACATATACAGCAAAGAATGCACCATGGCCGTGGTGTCTCTCCGGGCCGAATCGGTTTGGTAAGACAAACAATAATACCGGGCTGCCATATTGCAATCAGACTGAAGCATCATCAACCTTCCAATCTGAGAATACGCGTTGCTCTTCAGCCCAAAGTCTCTGTCATCGACTATCTCTTCGGCTGCCTTGCGATAAAATGCAACTGCACGCTTTATATCATCCATGTCCCGGCAAATGCTCCCGACATAGTAATACGCCCTGGAAAGCAGACTGTAAACACCCTTTCCGGCCATGTTGCAAATAAACCCACATACTCCAGCCGCCACCCCATGGCCAAGTTCAGACACGCCGGCATTCTTGCCAACCGACAATCCTTGTAAAATGAACTCGGGAACTGAAGATACATGTAGCATGGCATGAACAGGACTAACATCAGACGCCCCATCCCCGGGATAGCCTACGGCAAGAACGTAGCTCGTAACAGGCCCACGGGGAGACTTTCACGAGACACACGATAGTGCCGAAAAAGCCAAACAAACCATATAAATATAATGCAAAAGATTGCTTCGGACATCTAACATAACTCATTTGTAAAAGTAACACAAAACAAACGATCCACCAAAAAAGATGGCAAGAAACATCCGCACACTATTGCAATTACCCCCATACCAACCATTGCAGGTACAATTTTGCCCAATCAGCAATAATGCTGCAAGATGCCTGTTTCTACATTCATATAGCCTTCACTGAGCCTAAAAGCCGCCCGCAGGCATCCGTTCTGCAACATAGCCTCAAGCTAAGGCCGACACCAATCAGGCAATGCCGCTGTACAATCAGCCCATAGAGAGTGTGGAACAGTTTTGGAATTAAACGACCGACAGAGGCAAAACGGGCGGCAAACATTTAAAAGAAGTTAACCGAATGAAATTCTTTTAGCAATTCTTGCGGGTCTCGGAAATTATGACTACCTTTGCATCCGCAAACGAAAAACAATGGTGCCATAGCTCAGTTGGTAGAGCAAAGGACTGAAAATCCTTGTGTCCCCGGTTCGATTCCTGGTGGTACCACTCCTCCTTTCATTAGCCCTGTTCGCGCAAGCGGCAGGGTTTTATTTTTTCATAGATGCCATTGAGCAGCATACAAACAGCACCAATATAATTAACCCCCGCCGCTATCAGCGCGTTATCGTAGCTGACGGGTGAAGCGACCGAGGCCGCGCCAATGGCAAATTAGCGCGTAACACCATGGCGGACGCAGCCCGCCACCCCTACAAAGCATCGAGACATAAACGGCAGAAAGCAAAAAGACGCCACCCACAAAGGCAACACAGCCCACTGGCTGCGAGCAATGGGCACCCCCGGACATGTAATGACAGAGAGACACAAACACCGGCGGACAGAGTCGGGCGCCCGTCAGAACTCAACTGTGAGGCCGATGGTAGGCAGCAGTGTGCCGCTCTCCTGCGGCAGATACTTCATGCGGTAACGTTGCTCAGCTACCGGTGCACCTGGGTTTTCAACAATCCCCGTGCTCATAAGCACGTCGGGTTGGCGCAACACACTCTTGGTAACATTCTGCAAATCGACATATATGCCGAGCCGCCAACTGCGGTAGTAGTAGTTCTTGTCGACCCTGACGTCCAGCTGGCAGAACGCATCGAGGCGCCCGGTGTTGTAGCGCGAATAGTCAAGATAGGGCCTGCCTTGCGCATCCCAAGCCTCAACAAGCGAAGACTTATCGACATCATACGGCGTGAACGGGCCACCGCCAATGGCACTCAGCTTGGCACCAACGCTCCAGTTGCGCGGCAACTCGTAGGTACCGCTAACGTTGGCGATGAAACGGTTGTCCCATGCCGACGCCACATACGCCCCACCCTTGCTTCCATCACGAAACTCGCTGCGATACAGCGTGACAGAAGCCACCGACACAAATCGGCCCGGCTTCTGCCAGCGCAACGACGCCTCAAGCCCGAAAGCCCTGCCTTCGGCCGTAGACGTGAGCAGTTCGTTGCCAACAATGCCGTAATCGTTGCCTTTGCACGACAACGGAATGCCGTCGGCAACCGACAGCGGCAAGCGCGAATACTGCTTGTAAAACCCCTCAAGCGAAACCACCATGGCTTGTGAAACATTCCACTCCGCCCCGACGTTGGCATTGGCCACGCGCATATACCGCAACCCCTTGTTGGCATAGCTGCCGTCGGAGGCTTTGTAGCCGAGCGCAGTGTAAGGCGGCAATTGGTGGTATAGGCCCACTGCCGCGTTGAGCGCCACCGACGGAACGAAACGCCACGACACCGACAGCGTGGGCGACACATTGTCCCAAACGCGGGCCATTGGCGACGAATAGCCGCACCCGTCGAAACGCAAACCGGCCGAAGCCGTCAGCCGTTCGTCGCTGCTCTTGTAGCGGGCGGAGGCATACGCCCCCCAGCCGACCATTCCGATGGCAGCCGACTGGCTGCGGTCTGTCCGCCCGCCGGCGGCATAAAGCCGCTGAAAGGAATTGTCGTCATACCGCGCATAATAGACGTCGGCCCCCTCGGCCACAGTCCAACGTTCGCCGTACGTGCGGTTTTCGGCCCTGAGCGAAGCCTTCCGCTCGTGCGAAGAGATGTCGAGCGTGAGGTTGTCGGGCGAAGAGTCGTCGTTGTCACGATATTTAAGGTTGCTGTTATACAGATAGTTGTAGCCCAATGACACCGTTGTGACGTTGCGGCCCGAGTAATACTTATACGCAGCCCCTACGGTAAACGTGTTCTGCTTGATGCGCGGCAGGTAGCTGAGCAGGTATTCCGCGTCCTCACCCTCTTCGTCGGTGTTCAGCTTCATGTCGTCTATGCCGGCCAACCCGAGCACCGTCAGTTCGTCGTGCTCGGAAAACCGTGTCTTAACCTTGAACTGCCCGTCGATGAAATTGGGCAGAAACGGCAGGCCGATCATCTTGAACAGCAACTGCAGATACGACTGGCGGACGGAGAAGAGATAGGTGGTGCGCCGCCCCACATGCCCCGACGCGCTCAGCGACACCTCCGACGCACCGAGGGTTGCCTTGAAATTGTTGCCCTCGGCATTGCCGTCGCGCAGCCTTATGTCGAGCACAGAGCTGAGCGCCCCACCCTTGTCGGCAGGGAAAGCGCCGGTATAGAACTGCACTTCGCGTATGAAGTCGGCATTGAGTATGCTCACCGGGCCTCCCGTGGCCCCCTGCGTGGCAAAGTGATTGATGTTGGGTATCTCGATGCCGTCGAGGAAAAAGCGGTTCTCCGACGGCGAACCGCCGCGCACGATGAGGTCGTTGCGATAGCCGATGGGCGAAAACGACACACCGGGATAAGAGCGGACAATGCGCGATATGTCGCGGTTGCCGCCCGGGCTCTTCTCTATCTCGCCCATGCCGATGAGATGAAGGCTCACAGGGCTTACCTTGTCTATGCGCAACGGCGTGGCACTGACGGTGACACCGGCCAGCACCGATGCGTCTTCCTCTAACTCAAGAACCACAGGCGGAAGGGTTGCAGAGACAAGAAACTCGTCGGACACCATGTCTTTATACCCCATGCAACTGGCAGAAAGGCGGTGCATGCCTGGCGTGACGCCACTGATGGCAAACACGCCAAGGCTGTCGGCCGAGGCACCATGGCCCGACTCGCCGTAGACCGAGACCACGGCGAACGGCACCGGCCTGCGCGAAAGCGCATCGACCACGCGGCCACGAACGGTGAATCCACCCTGCCGGGCTGTGCACGGCAAGGCGAAACATACAATGAGCGCAACGACCGGAAGCATCGGCATCAAGCGTGCAACAAAGCCAGACCACACGCATTTGGCCTCATTTTCCCCAAAACCCAAATCCATCTTCTTATAGTACATCACTTATTTCTTGCCGTCCCGACCTGTGAAACGCACAAAAGCGCAAGGCACAATGGCCGGAACGTTGCAAAGGTAACAATTTCACAGTAGAATCGGGATAGTTAAACGAAGAATCAGCCCACGAGGCATCATTAAGCCCGAAGGGCACAACAAGGCGCCCACACAAAGGCCGCTACACACGAACCAACGCGCATTCACTTTTATTAACCGGCCATGAGCAGGGCATTATACATGGAATTGGTAACTTTGCCCGAAACAAAACAAATGGACAGACAAGGAGAACAGCAAAACGGCAACGCCACGGCAATGCACACAAAAGAAACAGACAAGTCCGAACGCACCGACGAACTGACCGGCAAACTGCTTGACATCTGGGAGGCTTCGCTGCGAACCACCCACCACTTTCTGGCCGAGCCAGACATAGAGCGCATTAGGCCGCAGGCAGAAACGGCACTGCGCACAATCGAGACGTTGGTTGTTGCGTATTGCGGAACCACGCCTACAGGATTCATCGGCATACAGAATCGCAAGATTGAAGCGTTGTTTGTAGCCCCGCCGCACATAGGGAAAGGGCTCGGCAAGCAACTGATAAGCACTGCCACCGACAGGTATGGTGCCATCTACATTGACGTAAACGAACAAAACCGCACTGCCGAGGCCATTTACCGGCACCTCGGATTTGAAACATTCGGCCGCGATGAGACCGACGGCGAGGGCAACCCGTTTCCGATATTGCACATGAAACTGTGCGGCAACCTGCACAAATGAACCATCCGGCGCCCCATGGCACCATCTGTGCCACGGCGCGCATTGATGCCGGCATGCGGTTTCCAGCCCAGGTAACGTCAACAGTCGAGCGCCCGGCCGTACATGCGTATCAGGCCATCGCTGCCGGTTTCCTTCACCCACCCAATGAATTTCCAGCCATAGCGCTCATAAAACGAGTCGTGCTCGGTGACAAGATAAAGCGCCGCAAAGCCCACCCGCTTCATATCGCGGCACACGCGCTCCAACAGCAACCCGGCCAAGCCACGGCGCCGCCATTGCCGCTCTACATAAAGGGCGCAGACATTCGGGGCGAGGTCTGTGCGCTCATGAAAGTCGTTGTCTATCACGCCAACGCCGCCAACGATGTCGCCTCCGGCCAACACCACATACCATTGAGGCACGCCAACAGACCCGCCAAGGCTCTCGTCGATGCTGTCAAGGTATTCGTCCTCGGGTATGTCCCATTTCCGATGAAACCATGCGGCGGCGGCCTTGCGCAACTCCGGCCGTTAGCTTATGCTGACAATACGGTAGTTTTCCATCTCGATTGCATTTTATAACATATATTCCGACAACGCGCAAAAACAACAAAGCTGACTACACAGCCATGCCCGCACCAGGAATTACGGATGCAGGCATTGCCTTGTCGGCACAGCACAAAGTTAATGATTTTCCGCGACAGCCACATGCCTGACGCCATTTATTTACTCAAAACCGGCCGCCGGAGGCCAAGCAGACTTAGCCATGTTGCCGTGCAGACCGGCATATTACTCAGCATAAGGCGTGGCTGGCCACTCCAAGGCAAAGCTGCCGGCAAGACGCCGAGGTGGGGATGGGAGCGCTTGACAAGCACGGCATGAACATCGAACCAAGCATAAGGCGGCCCGACAGCCTATTGCGCTTTGTTTATTTTCGGCAATGTGACATTACTTGCAAATATGCAACTAAAAACAGTGTCAGCCACACTGATTTACCGCATGCGCCATTTCGCGCCATAAAACAGCCCATACCAGGCTGCAATACGGCACGTTCGGCACCGCAAAACGGCACGTTTAGCAGCCTTACACAGAGCTTTTGGCAACTCACTGTATGCCAGTCTGTTATCAAACCCAACCGCTGGCGCCGCATTTAAACATAAAATGTTAACGGCAATGGACGGCTGCCGGATGCCGAAGGGCACTTTCACACCGTTGCACAACAGGCTGCCATGCGCCTTTGCCGAAAGCGCGGCGAGGCACACCAACGCAAAGCCGCGGCACGGGTTCAGGCCGGATGACGGAATCATCTGGCAAGCATCATTTTAACCAATCAACACAATCGCGGATAAACACCGGCCCCATGGTGGCGAAGCAAGCACAGGCTAACGCCTGAAAAACCGAAACGCAACTCAATAAAGACAGCACAAGCCCACAAATAAGCCCAAACTCTTGGCCAATCGCAAATTTGTTCGTATATTTGTTGTAATCAGGTAGGTTTTATTTGACTATCAACAGATTGGATAAAACTCGCACGAGAACGGGCAATGGATAAGAAAAAGCCGGACTGTTCCGAACCGCCATATTTCTCATGCTTTCAAATAACTCTTTATCTCACCTGCAAAGATAACATTTCTTTCTGAAAAGGCCATATAAACGGCTGCAATCTTACGGAATAAAAACATATCGGGAAAAACAAGCATACCGTAGCCGAGTCCCCATAACCACAGGCAAAGGTAATTCGTGTTCTTCCCGTACAAGCAAGGCCAAGCCCTTCGGGTTCGTAGAAAAAATCATCCTCGCCCCGGAGGGCTTGCGGTATTTTTTCCCGAAGCCTTGCATGTACGGAACACGACCTTTTTAAGCCTGTAGTTATGGGAACTCCGGCCCCAGAAGCCGGACTAACAAAAAATCAAATGTTATGTTACAGGCAACAAAGAACAAGTACACGGTGGAAACACTCAAACCACTGAACATTCTGTACGATCATGAACACCGGCTGACACAGCAGGACGTGGATATGGCCAACGGTTATGTGGAACTGATAGAAAGGACACGCTCTGAAAAGATTCCACAGGTCGGTGACAGACTCATCTATGTGGACAGATACGGGAAATATTACGGCAACGCCCTCATCGAGAAACGCAAAAATACGGACGGACTGATTTCCATCTGTGAAATCCCCTATATCCCTTTCATATGGGAAGAGTATGACGGTATCGGTTTAAGTGTCAGCGGAGGATCCTTCCACCATATTGACCCCCTCCAGTTGAAGTTCGTCAGATGGACGGAAGGGATATTCCAAGACTGGGGCAACTGCGGTGCGTGCGCCAACGGTGCCGTCGCATTCACGGCAAAAGTGCCGTTATGGTCCTATTCCGAACCTGACCCTCTCTACGGCGATTTCACCACTGAGACATGGAGACAGTATTATCTGACAAAAAACACGGGTCCGGACGCACGTAACCTGTACCAAGGCTTCGACAAGGCTTTCAGGACCGAAGAGGACTTCCTACAGTTCCTGAAGGACTATGAAGGGACCGTGTTCAAGGGCAACCAGGAAAACCATATCGTTCTCTGGTGTTTCCGTCATGAGAACCGGTTCCTGCCGCAGCACGAGTGGGACAAAATAGATGTCCAGGCCGTGGAACGGCGTCTCAACTTTTATCCCGAACAGGTCAAGCTGGTCAAGGACATGGACAGCCGCATCACCTACTGTTACCGTATCAAACCCGAAATTGACAATCTCTAAAACAATACAGTTATGCAGACAACAGCAACAAGAACAGCAGGCAGCCACACTGACCTGCTCACAGGTATCCTGAACGTGCAAGTAAGGAACGAGGACAAGATTACAGAACAGGACAGGCAGTATTGCCAGCTCCAGCAGGACCAGCTCTACAAGACGCTTGACCGTATCGACCGTTGGTATGCCATCTTCAAGGAAGAAGCGGAACGGTACCGGGAAATCAAGAGCTTCAAGTATGAGGATAACGGTAAGGTCTCCATACGGAATTTCTATTTCAACAACAGCGGGGAGGATGACTATACCCACAACGAATTCAAACCGTTTGACCTCATCAACGAGCTTGCGGACAACAACTGCAATGCCAACGCGAATTTCGCGAATCGCATCATTTCCTATTTCAACAGGACCTACAATGTAGACGTACCCATTCCTGTAATCGACGAGAAGGCCATGCGCATGGGATTCCGTCCGGTCTACCAGACTTACGTGGACATGGTCATTGAACACCTCGGCGGAAAAAGTTTCCGTGAGACCGCAGAGGAAGAACTGCTGGCCCGTTTCCTGAAAACGGTACAGCCTTCCCGCTGGAGCAAGGTGAAGCCCGAACTGAAAAAGGACAAGATAACTTTCCCTGACATCGTGTCCTGGGACAGCATCCATCTGGAATACCACCGGGAATATGAGTTCTCGTATGACTGCGGAAGGAAAGTGGACATTTTCTGCGAAGGTATCGCATACGGGGCAGATGACGTGATAAACGGTTCAAGCGGTATGGTCATCGGCCTTGACAGACGCGATGTGGATATAACCGAATGGTACAACCTCACCCTGAGCAACGCAGAACAGATCAAGTTCTACAAGAACGGACGCATCGACGTACGCTTCAAGGACAGCCAGGCCGCAGAGAACTGCTACAGAAGGCTGCGGCTGGATGAAATCACACTCAGAGAAGAGTGATTCATGAAATACTTATTCAGACACCCCGTAAGACATCCTTGCGGGGTGTCTTCGTTTCCAACCATTAAAAAAGAAAAGACATGTATGCCATCATACCCCAACAGATTCCCCAGGACAGGCGTGCCGAGATCAACGAGAAAATCCTTTTCGCCATAGACTCCGGCAAGGACCTCGTTCCGAAGGAAAGCATCTACAACTGCTACACGGGAATCGGAGGACTGCACAACCTCAGGCAGTCGGATTTCACCAGCTACCATGAATACGCCGAGGCCAAGAAGGAATTCGAGATGGGACAGTTCTTCACCCCGCACGACATATGCCGGAGCATGGTGGAGACCCTTTCTCCGACATCGGCGGAAATGGTACTTGACATGTGCTGCGGCATGGGCAACTTCTTCAACCATCTGCCCAACCTGCACAATGCCTACGGATTCGACATTGACGGCAAGGCGGTGGCCGTTGCCAGATACCTCTACCCGGAAGCTCATATCGAGAAATGCGACATACAGCTGTACAATCCCGAACAGCGTTTCGACATCATTGTCGGAAATCCGCCCTTCAACCTGAAATTTGATTACAGGCTGTCGCAGGAATTCTACATGGACAAGGCCTATGACGTGCTCAACCCTGCCGGAATCCTGATGGTCATCGTCCCTCTCTCCTTCATGCAGAACGAGTTCTGGGAAAAGACACGCGTGGCGAAAATCAACTCGAATTTCTCCTTCATCGGCCAGACCAGGCTGGAACATTCAGCCTTCTCTACGGTGGGCGTACAGAATTTCGCAACAAAAATCATGGTATTCCTCCGCCGTTCCCTCCATATTGAAATGCAGCCCTACAACGCGGAAGAGTTTGTCAGCATGGATGAGCTGAAGAAACGCATAGCCGAAGTGCGGAAAATGAAACACCGGCTGCGCCTCCAGCTGATGCGGGAGTGCAACCATATAGACAAAGAAGAGCTGGAACAGTTCGAGTACAGGCTCGCCAAATACATGTACGAGCTGAAAGCCCATGCCGTGCTGAACAGGCATGTCGAAAAGGCGGAGGCGCTGGTGTCCAAATTCCGCAACCAGAAACCGCCGGAAAATGCCACCCGGGAACAGATAAAGGAATGGGAACGCAAGAAGCTGACCACCGGCAAGGTTCTCGGCATCATCCGCAGGTACATCACCTCGCAGAACGTGGTGCCGCGCAAGGAAGTGGCATTGGTGAAGACATCCTACGGCTTCAAGCTGAAGCAATATGCCCCGCGTCTGCTTGACAAGGTCACGCACAAGGCCGCAGGCATCAACGACCTCATACTCGGAAGGGCCGAACTCCCGATGCCGGAAAACGTCACAGAAAAGAACATGCGGCAGATCCGTGCCGCCAGTAAACTGATACGGCGCAAACAGAGGCAATACGAGACCCAGAATCTCCAGTTTGCGGAAATGCGGGAAGATGCCGGCCTGAAGGAATACCTGGACCGCACCACATTCATCAACAAGGACGGTGAAGTCTGCGAATTCACGGACTTGCAGAAACACGACCTGAACCTCGTGTTGCAGAAACGCTACGCCCTGCTGAACTGGCAGCAGGGTTCAGGCAAGACCGCCGCCGTCTATCACAGGGCGAAATACCTGCTCAAGTTCAGAAAGGCAAAGAACGTCATCATACTTGCCCCGGCCATCGCCACCAACATGACCTGGATACCGTTCCTTACCATAAACAAGGAACGCTTCCGTACAATACAGACCGCCGGCGACCTCAACAACATACCGGAAGGGACATTCCTTGTCGTCTCCACCTCCATGCTCCGGAAACTGAAAAGAGGACTGATGCGTTTCGTGAAACGCACTTCCGGCAAGCTGTGCCTTGTCTTCGACGAGTCGGACGAAATCACCAATCCCACATCGCAGCGTACAAGAAACATCCTGTGCATATTCAGGAGGCTCAGGTACAAGATCCTCGACACGGGAACAACCACCCGCAACAACATCGCGGAACTGTACAGCCAGTTCGAACTACTCTACAACAACTCCGTAAATATGATATGCTGGAGCCCGCAGGTCTACCACGAAAACAGGGACCACGAGATAGAGGAAGAGAACAACCCGGATTACGGAACACCGTTCCCCGCCTTCAGGGGGCATGTCCTTTTCCGTGCCTGCCACTGTCCGGGGAAAGCCACTGTATTCGGCATCGAGAAACAGAACCAGGACGTGTACAACAAGGACGAACTCTCCGAACTTATCGGCAAAACGGTCATCACCCGTAAATTCAGGGACTTCGCAGGAGAGAAATACCGGATACGGACACATACCGTCCGTCCCTCGGAAGGAGAACACGAGGTATACCGTGTCATCATCGAGGAATTCTGCCGCATCTGTGAGCTGTACTACAACAGCACGGGAGACACGAAAAAGGATGCAGGACTGAGACTCATGAGGCAGATCAAGCTGCTTATCAAAGCCTGTTCGGTACCTCACCTGATAGAGGGATACTACGGTGACAGTTATCCTTCCAAGACCCGCTATATTGAAAGGCTCATAAGGACAATACCGGGTAAGGTTGCCATCGGATGTACCACATTGGCGGCCTTCGACCTCTACGAGAGCTATATCCGGGAACATTTTCCCGACAGACCTGTATTTGTGGTCAAGGGAGATGTAGCCTTCAAGAAACGGCAGAGCATCGTGACCGAATTCGACTCCACCATCAACGGCATCCTGATATGCACACAGCAGAGCCTGAGCAGCTCCGTGAACATACCTACCTGCAACGACGTGATACTGGAATCCCTGCAGTGGAACATCCCCCGTATGGAACAGTTCTACTTCCGTTTCATCCGTCTCGATTCCAAAGAAATGAAGGATGTCCACTACGTCACCTACGAAGATTCGGTCGAACAGAACCTGATGGCACTGGTACTGACCAAGGAGCGTCTGAACGAATTCATCAAGACCGGTGAGGTCAAAGAACAGTCAGAAATCTTCGAGGAGTTCGACATCACAATGTCTGTCATCGACAGCCTGCTCATCCGCACGCAGGACAGTGAAGGCAAAATACACATCAGCTGGGGAAGCCAGCGCATAACAGAATAAATATGAACCGTATGAAGAAGACCGGGAGTTCCATTCCCACCGACAAAGGTAAGCCGCGTCCCCATCGGCTGAGCAAGGTCAGGCCGCAGGCGGTTTTCAGGAAAATCATCCTCGCGGAGCTGCGGTATTTTCCCGAAAAACCCTGCACAGCCGGGACACGGCACCTTGTCGAGGTCGGTGGAATGGAATCCCCGGCATCCACATACATAAAAGACAAGTAATATGGATCTGAACAATGCAGAGATTGCCGTGACCACACAGCATCTCATTGACATAAAGGATTACAGGGACTACTGGCTGCACCTGTCCGACTACAGCGACATGGGCGAGTTCCTGAGTGCCTGTTCCGACCTGTTTCCCGGGGAAAAGGAACCGGAATACCGGTATCCGAAATGGGAAAACATTCCGGACACACTGATCAGCCGTGAATGGCTCTGTCCCAACTTCTTCGAGATCAGGGATGCCCTTGAAAGGCTCGAAGAGGAAGAAACGGAGTTTTTCATAAGCTGGAGCAGAAGTTACGGATATGACATCACCACGGATGACCCGCACATGATGGTATCACACTACCATGACCTGTACGGGGATACCGTCACGGAAACGGAAGAAGACGCGGACACGGGAGAAGATGCCCTGATATACACGGGCGTATCAAGCTACTACTGCGACATGCTTACATTCCGTTACGAAATATTTGATGACAATTATGACTAAAAGACAAAAGATATGGAAATCAACTTCAAAGGACCTGTAATGCCTATCGACCCATACTCGCAGCTGGCATTCGTGGAAATACTGAACATACTACTGACGGCGGGACACATCGTGGATGTGAACCGCTTCCTCATAAGCAGGAATGTCAATCCGCAGTTCGGCTCACTGTCAGGCTATTTCAGATGGTCGTTCGCCGGAGACCATTTTACCCTCTGGCAACGCACGGACTACAATTCAACGCTATGTTTTAACCACAGGATACTCGATCTGCCTTTCGGTGTCCTGGCAGCAAAAGACAGCGGGAAAGACAAGGAAACGGCAAACTGAAAATGAAACGATATGGAAACTACGATAAAAATACCCAACCGGGAAATCGCGCTCGCGGCATTTGACAGGCTCCGCCGGGAAAAAAGGAAGGATGCCGCACTGAGGCTGGCCGGGTGTATGCTCAGAGGGACATACATATCCCTCGGCATCGGTGATACCGACTGGGAAATAGACACCGCACTGCACAAATGCGGCGGTGAGCCTAAAACCGGATACGGTCATATGGCACATTTCCACTTCGACGGCGAGACGGAAATGGAAACAGAGAAATATGAAAGGCTCAAGGAAGAGTACGAATGACAAGGGAGCGGCCGAAAGGTCGCTCTTCTCATTTATAAACGACATGTACGGGAAACAGAATCCTGCCGTACACAGGTAACAGAAATGGAAGAACAGGAAAGACTGACAATGGAACTCGTGAAATCGCTCATGGACAAGTCCTACACGCTGGTATGGGTGGACTACAACGACAATCTCGACAACTGCCGTGACACCATCCAGAAGTGTCTGGAAGAAAGGAGCTGTGAAAGTCTGTGGGAGAAAGTGGACGAATGGTACGGTGACGCCGAATGGGAAGCTGTCCGTGAAATCGTCTCAAAGCTGAAGGATGAATGTATCCGTTTCCATGATTTCGGGGAAGAGGAAGTGGACAAGTTCTTTCAAGAACACGAAGACGAAATCAGGGAAGAAATCTATGACAGAAACGACTCTGACACGCTGAAAGAACTTCTCAAAAACACGGATGACATCCCCGTGCGTGTCGAGATGCTGTCAAACTACGACTGCATCAATTCCAACTGGCTGGAATCGCAGGAAGGATACCGGTACAAGGAATCCTATTTCGGGGATATGATAGACGCGCTGAACCTCAATCCAGCCAAAGTGAAGAAAATGCTGGTGGAGAAAGGCTACACGGTATATGGCCGGTTCCCCGACAAAAAATACAGGGACGGCAAGGAACAGGTATCCTATGAACAGTTCTACCATGAACTTATCAACTCCTGCTGCGGTGCCAACCTGCTGACCTATATCGGCAAGGTAAGCCTGCAGGAACTTTATGATGCCGGATTCTCGCTTGGGGAAGTCATTATTCCCAAAGGCAACTGCTGCGGCATCTTCAGCTCCATGTACGGCGGTGGAAGCCTCCTGGAAATGGAACTCCTGAAAGATGTCAGACTGAAACTGGAAGTCAGGGACTATCACGGATTCCGCTTCCGTCTTGACAGCGAGAACTCAAAATATGAATGCTCCATCAAGCATGTGTACGGGGTATGCGATTCCTTCTTCGGAGAAAAGATAGGTCTTGTCGCTTCATAAATCAAGTATGGTCAATTAAAGATATCAAATCATGGAAAAGAAATATGCAATCATCCTATTCAAGGGAAAAGAATACCTGTGCGGACACGAAGACGGCTGCCATTACGATGTGTCCTGCCCGGTGAGGACATTCACTGAAGGAGAAGACGACTTCAAAATTCAGGAATCCGGGAAAAACCGGTCTGAAAGGACATTCCGGTACCATGGAAAGGAATTCAGGCTTGTCACCGGCTTCTACCCGAACGGATGGCCGGTTCTGAGTCTGGAATCACCGGACAACGGGGAACTATACACGGTACTTACCGTCAATCTGGAAGACTCTCCGGCATTCGGGATTCCCGACCAGGCATTCATTGACATAAACAACAATCCGGAAGCGATGGAATTCCTCATAAGGAACAGCCTTGCCGAAGATACGGGATACAGACGCAAAAGCGGATGGGTAGAATACCCGATGGCCAAACTGAACCTGGCTGAACTGTACCGGTTGTCACCGGAATCGTTCGAGAACCAAGAATAAGAATCAACAACAGAAATCATTAACCAAATCATAGGAATTATGGCAAAGTACGATGTAAGAGTAAGGTACACCTTCGAGGGTACCTACAAGGTCGTGGCGGAAGACCGCGACGAGGCGGAAAGAATTGTAACGGAAGACTGCGGTCTGGTATTGGGCGGAAACATCCACACTACCTGCGATGATGACGAGGTGACAGACTGGAGATTCGGCTGTCACCCCGACATGCAGATCCTTTCTTTCAGGGAACGGGGTGGCAAAGGCAAGGTCAGATACACGTCCATGTGTTTCAGCGACAGGATTGAAGAACTGAGAAAGGACATAATCGAAGCCATCAGGGAGCTGCTTGATGCGCAGGGACTGAAAGAAATCACGTTTACCGACAACGAAGAAGACCCCGTATGGATTATCTGGTTTGACGATAATGGAGACCCATACGAGTGTTATGTTACAGGAATTGAGGTTACTGACAAGTTCATTACCGTGTTGGCAACAATAAAGGACAGTATGGAAGAGGTTTTCTGTCAGAGTCCTTTCGAACTTGGAGCCAGCAACATTGATTGGCTCAATCAAATGTACGAAGCAGTCAGGCTTCAACTTGAAAATACAAACGGGAACTCTTAAAACGAAAGACAATATGGCAACAAAAGTCAATATGGACAGACACGTCCGGGAGGGATGGACTGTCGGAGCGTTCATCAGGGAGCTGGCCCCGCAGGTGGAAATGATCATGAGCGGGCAAAGCTGGAGGGAACCTTTCAGAAACAAACAGGAACTGGCGGACTGGTGCAGGGACAACCAACCCTATTACAAGAAAAGGATTCCTGAAGTGAACAGCCATTTTGCAAAAATGTATAACCTCAAATAGAAACAACAGTATGAAATATCAAGCGGAAAATGCAGTGTCCAGCTACTTCTACTACATGTGGAATACCTGGTGCGAGGAAGAGTGCAAGACAGTCTTCAAGGAAATGTACCCACATTTTTGGGAAAAATGGAGTCTGATGACGGACAAGGGTGTATTCGGAGCCTCCGAACGGTTCTATGCGGAACTGACGGACCGCTACAGGGAAAAACTGGTGGAACGGGCCGTCAGCCTGTATGACGGCAAGGCCAGGCGCAAACACCCGGACGATTCCAAAATCAAAGTGTGCAGTGACTGCGGTTCAACAGAGATTGAGATTCAGGCATGGGTGGATGTAAACACGAACGAATACCACAGTGACGTGGACGATGACATCTGGTGTTCCCAGTGCGAGGACAATGTGGAGACCTGCTCCAAGCAATCCTTTCTGGAAAAGATGCAGGAATGGTGGAAATCCAACAATACCGATAACCTTGAATACCTGACCGGATTCAAGACATCCGATTTCCCTTCAGCCAATTCCGGGCAAACATTCTCCGAGGCCGCCGACGAATGGTGGAACGGCAAAAACTATGACGAGAAGAGGAACATATACCTGACAAACAATTAAAGACAACAGATATGGCACGGAATATCATTGACCTGATCTGCAACTCATGCAGTTGCGGCAAGGAAGAGGCACAGGAATACCTGGACGACGAGATAAGAAACCTGCAGGAACTTCAGGAGGACAACGACCTGAGAAGCGAAGACTTCGAAATCGCGTGCAGCAACCTCGGGCTTGACCTGGACTGGCAGATATATTTCATCAACCGTCTCGCGGGACTTTAACGGATACAGACATGACTTATTTTCAAAACATACACTCTCTGGCGGACCTGAAAAAGGAATACCGCCGTCTGGCAATGCTTCACCACCCGGACAAGGGTGGTGACACTGCCCTCATGCAGCAGGTGAACACCGAATTCGGAAAATTGTTCGAGGTCTGGAAAGACAAGCCCTGCGTCT
Source organism: Marseilla massiliensis (assembly GCF_016899955.1). GTDB lineage: Bacteria > Bacteroidota > Bacteroidia > Bacteroidales > Bacteroidaceae > Prevotella > Prevotella intestinigallinarum. The sequence continues at coordinate 61,597 of NZ_JACJJL010000008.1, forward strand.
CCACAGCTCCAACAGGCTACGAACACGACTTTCAGGGTGCCACCGCAAAGGAATACACCGAATATGTGTACAATGAATACCGCTGGAAAGGACACAACTATACCGGACAGTCCGCACCGGAGATCACGGAACTGGTCAGGGCATGGCTCAAGGAAACCTACCCGAGATATACCTTCTCGGTCCGCAGGGACGGATACAATTCAATCCTTATCCGGCTGATGAAAGCAGACTTCGAGGCTTTCACCAAAGAGTCAGGAAAAATACAGGGAGACATCAACCACTACAACATCCAGACATCAGACAGTCTGACCGACCGGGCCAAGGACGTGATGACAAACGTCAGGGATTTTGTGATGTCATACAATTTCGATGAAAGCGACCCCATGACCGACTATTTCCACACCAACTTCTATCTCACGCTCGGAATCGGCAGCTACAGACAGCCGTACCGGATGGAACTGCCGAAAATTACGGGAAAAGACAATCCTGAAGCTTTCAGACATCCCGAAGGAGCGGCACACAAGGCTATACGTCAGGCACTGGGCAAGGCCCGGTTCGGCTTCATCGAGAACCGAAGACATATCGGGGAAATGATACTTGGAGAGGACTTTTACGGCTCACAGGGCGAACATTATTTCTGGCCCAAGGAATATTCGAGTGCGAAGACGGCACAGAAACGCATCGGGAAACTGGAGGCAGCCGGAATGCGCTGCGAACTGACAGGCTGCAACGGCGGATACATACGCCTGCTCGGATATACCCCGGAAACGGAAAGCAATCTGGAACGGGAAAGGCAGGAATATGCCACTGCATACCGCACATGGCAATCAAGGCGGAATTTTAAAACAACTTAAATCAAAATTTATGGATACGGAAAATTTGAACAAATGGTGGTACTCGTTGCCGGAAGAAATCAGAAAAAAGCTATATGTACAGGAAAATATCAATGTATGGAAAGACCTTGACATGTCGACACGGGTTGCCATGTTCCGGTATTGCCGGATGAAAATATTCGGGATAGGGAAAAACGGGGATATGGAACGGTCGCTGCTTATCGAAACGGTATGCGGACTGGCGGATATCGCCCTCGTGAAAAGAAGCGGCATTGCGCTTGAAGATATGTGCGATGACGAAGGAAATTTTCTTGAAGAATATCAGAAGCAGTTCAACACGGTTTATGACCGTTATGAGGCGGTGCTGGCAAACATGGACTGGACGAACTGTTGTACAGACATGGAAATATCCGTCCGGGAAATAATTGAGCACCTGGAAAAAACAGGCTACAGCCGGGTGGACATTGATACGGACAGAAGAACCGCAAAGACATTCTACACCTACCGTGGCGGGCTTCATATCAACGGTACGGGAAACCTGTCATTCCATATCCTACCTCCACAGGACAGTCTCGGACTGGGACGGTTTGCAATATGCGCCACCCGGAACGGGGAAAGCTCACAGCTGGGGACAGACCAAGCCCCGTTCTTTTTCGGGCGGCTGCTTGCCTTCCTCAAAGGTGAGAGAAAAGAGAATGAGATAATAGATGAAATATCTACCGACAGAAAAACAGAATAGAAACATGAAAGCAAAAGTATTGAAATACAAGTTTGACGGCAACACCATCGTTGCCCCATACATGGAACTTGAGCCGTATGCGGAGAATGTATTCATCTCGCTGGCAAGAAAAAACGAATACGGAAACGAAAGTGAAGACAGTTTCCATATAATCTGCAAGATAGGTGATGTCCATTTTTCCTGTGGACAGTATTCACGCAGAATACTTGACAAGGAGGGGCACCGGGAAGAAGCGGCGACCTATTGCAAGAACTGGATTGAAAACACCCTGAAGGATGTAGAGGATGGAAAAATCATTCCCCTCTTGTCTGTCCATGTATTCAATGCACTCGGTCTTGACTCCACCCCTTTGGTACAGGCCCGTGAGGAATATGCAAAAAAGCAGGAAGAAAAGCGACTGGAACGGAAAAGAAAAGAAGAACTGGAAAGAAAGGAGAAAGAAACCCGATGGCAACAGTTGCTTGACGAGAACAAGCGGAAATTCCTGGACGGTGAGAAAATAACGGCAGAAATGTTTCTTGAAATTACCGGAAGGGACGGCTTTGACATCCATATCAGAACCAAAGGGACATTCAACAGGCATGTGACAGCAATCGACAGGAACGGAACCGTCAGTTTCCGAAAATACAAAGGCCGCCGTACTCCCGACTTTACCGGGTGCCATAAGGCTGTGGCAGACTATCTTGCATTTCTTGCCGGAAATGAAATCAGAAAATAAGATCCAAAGCGGTAACAGCTCTCCTATGCAACTGTTACCGCTATTATCTGAATTTTACAGCTTTCTGTTCAGTACCATCGCCAAGGGATATATAAACTGGTTATAGACCTTGAGCTTCTTCAGATCCAGCACATACCCTGCATAGGGATTGGTACAATCCGAATAGAAAAACACATCGGTAAAACCCGCATGTTCCTTTATGATTTCTCCTTCCAAGGGAATCTCGTCCACATCAAACTCTTCCAGAGGCAGTTCCTCCAGGCGGGCATGTTCCCCATTGCCCAACACATTGAGGTTACGGTTGAACAGCACGTATCCCTGCTTACTGTAATCCACACGCATACCATACGGACGCTCCACAAGGAAAGCATCCGCAGCTTTCTTTATATAATCTTCCATGATTTTTCAAATTAGGATTTGCAAAAGTACACCATTCCTTTGTCAAAGACGAACAAATCAATGGGTTTCTCACCGACATAGCTGCAAGAAAATACAACGACACACAACCTGTATATTTTATTTTCCTCCAGCAAAGGTAGTCCCGTGTCCAACGTACCCGGACAAGGTCAGGCCCCTATGGGGTTGGCTGAAAGATAATCATCCTCGCCGGTGGCTGCGGTATTTTCTTTCGCCAAACCTTGCGGGTACGGTCACGGGACAGTCAGGCAGGCGAAAAATAAAAAATACCGGCTCCCGAAGCCGGACGTGTTTAACAGATAAAATACAATGACTCATGAAAATCCTGAATGAAGAACATTTCCAGAATGTAAAGCGTTACGCCGAATCCATCGGTGACACATCACTCCAGAACTGTCTGGATAGACTGAAAAAATGGGAGGAGAATCCAGACCATCCAAGCGAAATCTCGCTCTATTATGACCATGCCCCGTACTCGTTCGGCTTCACGCAACGCTATCCCGACGGAAGCATCGGCATCGTAGGCGGTCTGCTCTATCACGGAATACCGGACCGGTCTTTTGCCGTGACACTTGAACCGTTCCACGGATGGCAGATACATACCTGAAAAAAGATAGACAATCATAGTATTAACTTTATAAAATTCAAGATTATGGAAGCAATGGCAGTATTGGAAAAACAACAGCAGTTTGATTTTCAGAACAACGGAATCGAAGTAATGAACTTCGAGACTCTCCAGCGTACCTACAAAGAAAATGACATCTACGGCAAGCCTGTCCAGGGCATCTATCACTACCAGGTCCTGCAGCGTATGATGGACATCTGCGAGAAGTACAACCTCGATTACGAGGTGGAAGAAATCTTCGCGGCACAGAACAGGAACAAGACACAGCCGGGAGTAAGCATTCTCCCGCAGGTGGAACAGACACTTGGTGAAAAAGCAGTGGAAGCGCACATCCTCCGACGCATCTTCGCGACCATCCGGATCAAGGACTGGGAAACGGACGAGCTGACGACTACGCTGGTCGTCGCCTACCATCAGGACGGCATACAAGCGGCCATAGGCCCGTGCGTGAAGATATGCCATAACCAGTGTATCCTATCACCGGAAAGGAGCATCTGCAATTACGGAAAAAACAAGGTGACAACGGAAGGGGTATTCGAAACGGTGGACGGTTGGCTGGCAAACTTCGAGGTGAACATGAACGAGGACATCGCAAGGATTCAGCGGCTGAAACGCAGAATTGTCTCCCTGGAGGAAGTGTATATGTATATCGGGCTGCTGACAGCATTGCGCGTCTCCCATGACAGTTCGGACAGGAACCTGTCATCCTCCGTGGAAACCTACCCGCTGAACCAGAGCCAGATTTCCATCTTCACGGAAGAGGTGCTGAAACTGGTCCGCGAAAAGGGACAAATCACCGCTTGGGACTTGTATAACGTAGCGACTGAGATATATAAGCCGGGCAGAACGGATTTCCCGGCACTGATTCCACAGAATGGGGCAATGGCGGAACTCCTGCTTTCCCGTCTTCCAGCAGAGGTGGAAATACAGGATGCGGTTCTGGTAAGCTGAACGGCTACAGAATGAAATATTCATATTATTTTTGCCGCAAGCAAACCAATGACATATCAACAACCCGGACAGGCGTTCATAACCGACGCCTGTCTTTACTATATAATTTTAACAATATGACTTGGAAAAAAGCAAATATCATCATAGACGGCCGAAAGATGGAAGTCCCGGCTCCCGACATCATATCGGCAAGCCGTGGCACGGACATCCCGGCATTCTATGCGGACTGGTTCTTCCATCGGATCGAAACCGGCTATTCCGTATGGAACAACCCGTTCAACGGGAAAAAAAACTATATCTCTTACCGGAATACAAGATTCATAGTATTTTGGTCGAAAAATCCCAAACCTCTTCTTCCTTATCTGTCAATCCTGAAAGAAAGGGGTATCGGCTGCTATATCCAGTTCACTTTGAATGATTATGAGAAAGACGGACTGGAAACCGGTGTTCCTCCACTGACGGAACGCATTGAAACATTCAGGACTCTTTCTGAGATATTGGGTAAAGAAGCCGTAATATGGCGGTTCGATCCGCTGATACTCACCGACAACATATCCGTGGATACTCTGATTGAAAAGATTGAACGTGTAGGAACGGAGATACACAATTGTACGGAAAAGCTGGTTTTCAGTTTTGCAGACATAGACTCGTACAGAAAGGTCAAGGCCAACATGACAGACAGCGGAATCCCGTATCATGAATGGAATAAAGAAAAAATGGAGGAACTTGCCGGAAAACTGACAGTACTGAACCGTAACAGAGGATGGAATCTGGAGCTGGCTACCTGCGGCGAAAATCTGGATCTTGGCAAATACAGAATATCACGTAACCGCTGCATCGACGGTGACCTGATAGCACGTCTGGCATGGAAAGACAAGAAACTGATGTCTGCATTGGGAGTCACCATACAGGAAATGCCTTCTCCAGCCTTTTTCGACATGAATGACCTTCCTTACGATGCTGTGCTTCTACCTGGCAACAAATACTTCGTCAGCAATCACAAAAAGGATCCGGGACAACGTGCCTCATGCGGATGTATGGCAGCCAAGGATATCGGGGAATACAATACCTGCCCCCATCTCTGCGAATACTGCTATGCAAATTCAAGTAAAAAATCGGCAATCATGAACTGGGAAATGCACCGGCAGAACCCTATGGCGGAAACGATAACCGGAAAGTAAAACAAAAGACGAGGAAGAAACTGACAGTCAAAAGACTGAAAGATTCTTCCTCATTTTTCATTCCTCAAAAAGCAGCATGTATTCCACCTTCCTTCTCCGTTCAATGCTCGGCACTACCTTGCCTTTGTAACACCGGAAAGAAACATACTCCTTATAGATATTCCGGTCTCCGGCCTCCAGCTTCTTCAACAGACTGCTCTTGGGCATCTTGCCGTAACCTTTCAAACGGTATGCCCCCACATTATAGCTCAAAACAGCTACAATCAGCGAATCACGTCCCAGATAACTGAACATACGGCACAACTTGCGTAAATCCGCTCTCAGGATTGAATCCCCCTGTTCTTTTGTAATGCCATTGGTCAGCCTTTCCCCGGGAAGGACCTTATGCCCGTACCCGACATAAGGCCAGTGTCTTTTTTCTCCATGCCAGCCCTCGAACCGCTTAATGCACTCAACCGCAAGGCTGAACCTGTCCTGTTTTTCCTTTACCGGATTCTCCGCCCGCAACGGTATGCTCCCGAAGCAGATGATGGCGAAAAACGCCGCAAACAACTTTGCTCTTATTCCCATAGGCAGGTCAGGTTCATTGTGATACGACAACAGGCAGTTCCTCGCCGCTTGACATAACTACGGTATCCTCGTCCTCCGTCTCGTTGTTGAAATCGAAGGTCAGCTGGAAAAGCTGTGCCGGCTCGCTGTTATCCTCAAAATAGATGTCGATACTCTGCTGGTCTTCACACTCTGAGGTGTAATAAAGACGGAACACCTCCCTGTCCAGAGGATAACGGTCGTTGGGCAGCAGCACCATCCCGTCATCCATGCGCAGTTTGCCTTCGCCGTCCGGCTGGAAATAGCGGATGGTATAGCGGGCGTCGGAGAACCGTCCTTCCCGTTTCAGTTCACAGCGTATTTCCACGGTCTCGCCTTTCACGATACGCTTGGGTACAGGCATCGTCTCCACAGTAAAGGGATAGGACTGCTGCACGTCAAGGTCATCGCTGCACGAGGTCAATATACTGAAGGTCATGCCCATCAGGGCGCATACAAGGGCAAACAGCCCTTTCTTGTTCATAATCGGTTTCATATTCATTTCTTGTTTTAACGGTTTATAAAAAAATTACTGTTCAGGCGGAAAATTGCTTTCCAGATATTCGTTCAGGTCCTTGCATCCGGCATACAGGTCGGAACAGTCGTCAATCCTGTCACCGTAGCGTTTCCGAAGGACGGCCAGTGTCCTTTTTCCGGCATCGTCATTGTCCAGATAGCACCGGATTTTCCCGTAATTGTCCAGATAAGGGAACGAGCGTTCAAGCAGGGCCACCGAATTGAGGACCAGATAATCCTCACCACGGCTGATGCCGAGTACCTTCCATGAAAGAAAGTCGATAAAGCCCTCAAAAAGGTTGCAGGTAAGCGAGCCGTTACGGATGAGGGAAATGTCCTTGGGCGGCAGGCACCATTTCATGAACCTGGTCCGAAGCTCATAGCCTCCACCCATATTCCTGAAACCGACGGCGAAATACCGCTTGCCGTACAGCCGGAACCGTACTTCCTCGCACTCCGCACAGGCAATTTCCACTGGAATACCGCGTCCCTTCAGATAGCCGAGCAGTGCATTACACCGCAAGGGACCGCAAACCACCTCCTCGAAGCGGGAAGGCTCCTTGCGCTTTTCTGTCCTGACACTTTCCTTTTCTCTTTTCTGTCCGGCATATTCAGGTATTGTGCCTCCATAAACTCCGGCGATGAACCTCACCTGCGCCATGAAGCCGTCACTTCCTGAAAGTTCCCCCGCAAGGGTGAAGATGTCGCCTCCATGCCCGGTGCCGAAGTCATGCCATACCCCCTTACGGGTGTTCACATGGAACGAAGGTGTCCTTTCCTCACGGCACGGGGAGAGATACCAGCATTCGTCGCCGTGCCGTCTGACCGGCTCCTGTCCCAGACGGGACAGGAATTCCTCAATGGGAATGCCTCTTATCATCTCTATATCCATAGGCGTCTAATTGATGATGAAACGGACTCCAAGCCCGAACTGTGTCGTGAATTTTCCCAGAGAACTGCCCCATAGCGCACGTTCGCGCACATGGGCAAGCAGCACGATACGGTCAGTCACATAGCTTTCCAGCTCCAGCGTCAGGGCTCCGCCATAGACAAATGCATCACGGTAGGAAAGCATGGAACCGTCATACAGAACCTTTTCTCCCCAGTTCAACGTCTCATATCCCACCAGGGCAGAACCGCCGACAGAAAGGAAGAATATCTTCGCCGGGTCGGACAGGAACTTTAGGTAATAGCCGCCCTCGGCAGTAAACTGGGCCCGTGGAACGAAGGTCCCGCGATAGCCGTAGTTCTTCAGCAGATATTCCACGCCAGCCACCCAATGGTTGGCCCTTTTCGTATATCCCGACACGGCAAAGCCCGTGTACCAGTCAACCGGTGATTTCAGGTTTCCGGCAAAGCCTCCCCTGAGTTCCACACCCTTCATTCCGGGAAGGTAACGCTGGGCGTATGCCTGCCCCGATGACAGGGCAAGCGATACGCATACGGCAAAAAGAAACAGATACTTCTTCATGGTCATTTCACTTTAAGTTCATTGATCACCCTCGCTCTCACGATGTCCTCACTCTCCACGGTGAAGGTCTGATGACGGCCTCCGCTCTTCTCGTGCATCTCCACCACCAGCATCTTGTCGGCGGGAATGGTGAACTTGTCAAAGACAAAGACAGTACGCTCATCCTTCTTTCCGGCGACAGCCGTGGCATAGTTGTAGGCACGCAGTGGAAATATCACCTGCTCTTGGATGGCCGTGCGCTTGAGTACCTTCTTGTCTACGATCTTGAACGTCACGAAATCCACCTCATAAGGCACGTTCGACGTGTTCTTCACCTGGGTATGGAAATAAAGCAGCCCGTTATGGGTATAGAGTCCGCGCAGCAGGTACTGGATGCCGAACGCCTTGCTCCCGATATGCTTGATATGACGTCTGTTATCCTTGTGGATGGCCTTGGATATAAGGTGTACCAGCTTGGGCGACTCGCTGCCGAGTTCCTTCAGGTAGATGTCAAGGGCATTGTTCGGGCGGTTCACCTCGCTGCCGTCATGAACAAAATCGGCCATCTCGATGTTGAGCAGCAGAGGCTCATCGGCATACTTCACATTGAAGGTGTAGAAACTTCCGCTTTCGGTAATCACCGACATGTTGGTCTCCTCACGGAAGTTCTTTCTGGTAGCCTTTACCCTGATTACATTCTCTGAACCGTCCGCCTTGCCCGCAATCAGATTCGGAGAACCGAGATCCACGTAACGGACAGCCGAGGGAAAGATGATATGAGTCGTCTTGTCATACGTCACTTCCAGACCGTAAGGCGGAATCATCCGATCAAAGGTGAGCTTTCTGGACAGCCCGTGATAGAGGTCGCCGTCCTCCTGCTGCGGATAGATATCCGCCTTCAGGGTCAAATCATTTACGGCCGTGGTATCAGCCGACTGTGCATGTGCACTTGCAACGCCGCCTGCGAGGGCAAGCATCAAAAGAATCTTTTTCATGTCTTTACTGTTTTAATGGGTTATTGATTGTTGTTCTGATAAAGCATCAGTCCGTAGCCTGATTTGAGGTGTACCTTCTCCTCGCGCATCTTTTTGGAGATGTACTGCGACACGCCCTGTATGGCCCCTCGTCCAAGCTCGGAGAGAAGCTGGTCGCCTGCCGACTGGTTGGTGATGGAGATGGTCGTGCCGAGATTCTGTCCCATGTTGGCAGCCACTTCCCTTACCGCATTCGCTTCCGTCGAACCGGGAATGAATATCCCGGCCTGTCCGTCACTGTCCAGCACGGTCAGTTCCACGGGAATGACATTGCCGTCATATTCGACCTGCAGGATTTCAATGCCAAGCCGCTCGCCCTGGATACGTCCCTCACCGGTCAGCAGGGTATTGCGGGGAAGCACATGTCTTCCCACACGCATGGCCTCCAGCAGCCTGAGACGCACGCTTTGTCCGCTGATAATGGTCTGGTCGCCATGCACGCAGGCCCGTATGGTATTCCTCGCCATCTGTGTCCCGGCACTGCCCACAGCCGTATGGAAGCCGATATCAGCACCGGAAAGCAGCCTCGCGAACTGTACCGAATCGGTAAGAGGCTGAGGAAGGGACGACACGACCGGAGAGGACACCAGCCCGACGGGAACGGCTTTCGCCTTCCTCTCCCTTGAGGGACTTTCCGTCTCCTGACTGTCCGCTGTTCCCGTGCTGCCGCCCGAAGGCATATATTTGGCGGCAAGTTCATAGGACTTCTCCAGCAGAGCCACCTGTTCCTCGTAGCTCGGTCCGGCCGTCTGCGCTGCGGCAGCCTGTCTGAGCTGTTCCACCTCTGCTTTCAGGGCTTCCTTTTCCGGGTCTTCCTCAGGACTCTCGTAAAAACTGCCGAGAGTGGCGTTGATGTCGTTGTAAGCCGAGGCTGAAGAGGCGAAGGCTCCCGTCCTGCCGTTTCCTCCTGAATTGTACGCACGGCTTTCATTTTCACTTGCAATGTCCTGCGCCGGTTCTGTCTTCGGGACATTATCCTGTCTGTGTCCATCGGTCAGGGCGGAGAAGTCGGCCAGCGTACGCTTCTTCTCCTCCTGCCGGCGAATCATGTCTGCCTGCTCATAGGCAGCCATCTTGTCCGCCTCTATACCCGTACCTTTCGGATCGGGAAGTTCGGCATTGAAGCCCGTCTTCCTTTCCGCCTCCTGCCTGTCTTTTTCGGACGGGACGAAAATTAGCCACATGCACCCGAGGAACAGCAGGAACATGCCTGTGAAAACCAGATATTTCCTGATTTTCTGCTTCTGTTTCAATTTTTCTGCATCTGTACTCATAATCTTACTTGTTGAACTGGTTAAAAAACTCTTCCATCTCACGGACTTTCATATCGGAGAGGGTATCCGCAGGCACAAAGTCGGGAACCTCAAGCGGGGTTATCCTGATGATGTCCTGCCGGGCATCCTCCCGTCCGATGTCATAAATCGCACGGAAAATCATGTAGAAATTCACCAGCGCGAAAAGGGAAACCATCACGATGATGGCGATTGCCCTCTGACGGGGTGTGAGTCTGTCACAAAGGCCGCGCAGCCTGCCCCCGATACATTCCTTGAACTTTACATACATTTTTCTCATACATACATTGTTTTATCTGTCATACATTCTGATATCCCTGTTCTCCAGCACGTGGAACCCTTCCAGGATGAACCCGTGCGGATTGTTGTCACTGCGGGTGGAATTCCGCAACCTGCCATGCGTGACAAGGCTGCGTTCCGTCACGCTCTTCTCACGGATGATGAAAAGGCGTGCGTATGTCATGACATCATACGGATAGGTGTTGAAGTCGCATTTCACGCTGTCTATCTCGATACGCTGGCTGACATTGCCCGAAATTATTCTATTGTAATAACCCTGTTCGGCCAGATCCCCGTAATGGGAATAGGCGGAACGGTCACTCAGGAACATGGCACGCTGCACGTTCCCCTCGATGGCACTCTTGTCAGGGGCCAGCGTGAAGAACAGCTCATGGAAACGTCTGACATGTTCCCTTGCCTCTACGGGACGGTTCTGCTCCAGGTCCTGCGAGAGGGCGAGCATGAGCGACTTCCCCTCATCCAGCACATAGATCTTCTGGCGCTGGGCTTCGGCAAAACTGTATGCCTTCCACACGGAATAGCCCACAAGCAGGGTGCAGACACCCAGATAGACTATTCCGAACAGGCGCAGATGCCGGAAGCTGGTCTCGATATTTTTCAATGATTTGAATTCCATTCTTATTCGTTTTATGATTGTTACTTGATTAGTCTTCCGGCCACATTTCCTACAGTAGCACCTGCGGCACCGCCCACAATGGAGCCTGTCTTGGAAGCAGCCTGATTCACGTTCTTGCCGTAATTTCCTGCACCTCCACCGGCCTGAACAATCCAGTTGGCCACGGTCGGAATCGTGAAATACCCGATGATGCCGATAATCAGGAACGTGATGTACACGGCATTGGAACTGTCCGGAATGAAGTTGGGGTCGGACAGCTGCTCGATGTCCCTCTGAAGCATCAGGGTCTGTATGCGTGCCAGCACGCTGCTGAAAAGATCAGAGACGGGCAGCCACAGATAGATGCTGATATAGCGGACAAACCATTGGCTCAGCGAGGCCTGAAAGCCGTCCCAGCACGAAATGGCAAAGGAAATCGGTCCGAGAATGGAAAGGACAATCAGGAAGAATGTCCTTAGCGTGTCCACTACAAGCGCGGCCGCATTGAACATCAGTTCCAGCAGCTCACGGAAAAAATTCTGCACGGACTTCTTCATGTTGTACATGGCACGGTCCACATACATACCGCAAGCCTCGATAGCGTCCAGAGCTCCCAGTTCATCCAGTTTGTTGTCAAAAGCCTCCTTGTCCACCAGGTAGGCCGTCTCGGGATTCCTCCGCATCGCCTCAATCTCCAGCTTGTCCTTCTGCTGCCGATACTCATTCATGTCAAAGGTCTGCGTCTCCAGAATCCTGTGCGTTCCGGTCACGACGGGTGACAAAATGCTGTTGAGCGTACCCAGCACGATGGTCGGAAAAAACATGATGCAGATACCCAGAGCAAACGGACGCAGCAAAGGGAACACGTCAATAGGTTCGGCCCTGGCCAGCGACTGCCAGACACGGTACGCCACATAAAAGAGGGCTCCCAATCCGGCAAGGCCCTTGGCCACGCCGGTCATCTGCGAACAGAGCGGCATCATGTCCGTGTACAGACTTTGCAGGATCTGGTGCAGATTGTCAAAATTCACAGCCAACAATACCATAAGCAATCCTCCTTGAAATTACCAGTAACGTTCGTTGGGTGAACCGTACAGAGCCATCACACGGTCAAGATCATTCTGTTTCTTGGCACGCAGGTACGACACGCCGATGTTCTTGTTGGTATAGTACTGCACCAGACTGCGGTATTGCAGCATGTCGGTATAACAGCGGTCGATGATGTCCATACGTTCCTTGTCGTTCATCGAAAGGCCGTTCTCGTTGACCACCGTCTTCAGGTCCGTCAGCAGATTGGCACTCTCCTCCAGCAGCTTCGTGTAGCCGAGGGCGATAGCACTCAGTTCCTCAGGGGTGAAATAAGGGTCACTGAGCATACGCTCATAACTGGTCACATAGATTTCCGTGATGTCGCCGACCATCAGGATGGTCTGCTGCACCTTGCGGGCATCGCGTACCAGATTCTTCACTTTCCTAAGGCCGTCATAATACTCCTTGCCCTGCTTGTAAATCTTGACCGTCTCCTGAAAATTGTTGAGCATGTTGCCAGCCGTCGAGGACGTGTGGACGATATTCTTGGCGGCATTGATGATGCCCTGGGCAAGATTCCCGGGATCGGTCACTACCCATTGGGCGTGTGCCCTGCCTGCCGAAAGGAGGCAGATACAGCATAAGGCTGTCAGAATTCTTTTCTTCATGTCGTTAATCTTTAATGGTTGATAAATCTTTTCCGTTAGTTCAGAGTCCCATCTTGCGGCCTTTCGGCTTAGGACGGACGGTGATGTGCGGTTTCCTCCGCAGTGTTGTTTCCGAGGAGACCGTGCGGGCAGGCCTGATATTCCTGAAGAACTCGTCCGCATAAGGACGTCTGCCGGTCATCCTGACAAATCGGGCATCCAGTTCCCGGTAAGCCTTCTCCGCCTGTTTCCGTATCACATCCTCCGGACTGCTCCTGTCAATGCCGTATTTCACGAGAAAATCCGGGCGGATATGTATCGGGTCATGTACGGAACCCGGCGAGGCGGCAATACTGCCCAGCCTCTCCAGTTCCCCGTTCAGCTTGTCAAGGTATTCAGCCGGAGGACGGGGACATACACTTTCAAAAATCTTCTCCACCGCGTGTGTCAGTCTTGCATCCACCTCCAGAATGTCGGGTACTTCCCCCGTCTGCCTCTTCCGCAGGTATTCGTCAGGAGCCATCCCTTCAAGCTGATGGAACAGACGGTAATCCTCCGTGAGCCCGTAATAGTCCTGTATGGAAAGAGGAATATTCCAGCCCTGCATCAGGGACCAGTAGAGAGATGACACGACCTCACGGCGTTTGCTTTCATTAGATTCCAGATCGCTATACATAAATTCAGAAGTTTAATGGGTTGATAAATGATTTCACTTTTTCCTCTTGCTCTCGGCCAGCTGCTTGATTGCCAGCTCGATATTGCCACCCAGCTTCCGGGTAAGCCGCATTACTTCAAGCTTTTCCGTCTCCTCGGTCGTGTAGGTGCAGTACTCTTCCGGCGAGACCTCGGTGGCATAGACCGCCGACTGTGTTCCGCCGAGACCTATCCACACTTCCTTGTACTTGCGGGACGGGCTGTTGGCCATGTTGATGGAGAGAATCTGAGCACGTTCCTTGTCGGTCAGGCCCAGCAGGGACTGGATTTCATCGAACTTGTTGACATACTTCCTCTGGTCCAACAAAATCTTGCAGTCGCTGTTGTTGATGATGGTTCCCTTGACGATGGGTGACGAAATGATGTCTTCCACCTCCTGGGTAACGACAACAGCCTCTCCGAAAAACTTTCGGACGGTCTTGAAAAGGTAGCGGATATAGTTGCTCATATTGGCGGATGCCAATGCCTTCCAACATTCCTCAATAAGTATCATCTTTCGGATACCTTTCAACTTTCGCATCTTGCTGATGAAAGTTTCCATGATGATGATGGTGACAATCGGAAGCAGCACCTTGTTGTCACGAATATTGTCCAGCTCGAAGACAATGAAGCGTTTGCCAAGCAAATCAAGCTGTCTGTCGGAATTCAACAGGAAGTCATACTCGCCACCCTTGTAATAAGGTTCCAGCACATTCAGGAATCCCCACACGTCAAAATCCTTCTCCCGTGTACGCTTGGTCTTCAGGATTTCCTGAAATTCGTCTCGGATGAACTCATAGAAGGTATTGAAGGACGGAACCACGGTACTGTCCGTGCGTATCTTCTCCAGAAAGAGATTGACCGCGTTGGAGAGTGCCACCTCCTCGGCACGTGTCGGCGGCTCGTCGTCACGTTTCCACAGGGTAAGGATAAGTGTCTTGATGGACTCCTTCTTTTCGATGTCAAACACACCGTCCTCCACGTAGAAAGGATTGAAGGCTATCGGATCGCTCTCCTCATAGGTGAAATAGATGCCGTCCTCGCCATGCGTGCGTGCATGGATAAGGCTGCACAGTCCCTGATAGGAATTTCCCGTGTCCACCAGCAGCACATGCGCTCCCTGTTCATAATACTGGCGCACCATGTGGTTGGTGAAAAAAGACTTTCCGCTGCCCGAAGGTCCGAGGATGAACTTGTTGCGGTTGGTAATCGTACCGTTCTTCATCGGAAGGTCGGAAATGTCCAGATGGACAGGCTTTCCGGTCAGACGGTCCACCATGCGGATGCCGAACGGCGAGAGCGAATCCTTGTAGGACGTTTCCCCGATGAACAGGCACAGGGCCTGCTCGATGAAGGTGTAGAAGCTTTCCTCTGACGGGAAATCACCGGCATTGCCGGGAATGGCCGCCCAGAAGAGTGTCGGCACATCGACCGTGTTCTGACGGGGCTTGGCCTCCATCAGGGCAATCTGACTGCCCACGTCGTTCTTGATACGCTTCAGCTTCTCCCGGTCGTCACTCCATGCAAAGACGTTGCAGTGCGCACGGATGGAAGTGAGCCCCTTGCTGTGCGCCTCGTTCAGGTACTCCTCAATCCATTCACGGTTGATCTGGTTGGAGCGGCTGTAACGGGACAGCGAGTGCATGTTGCGGGCGGTCTGCTCAAATTTCCTCAGGTTTTCCGCCGAATCGTCTATGAAGAGATACTGGTTCACGATATGGTTGCACGTGAGCAGTATCCCTATCGGTGCGGCAAAGGACAGGCGGCAGTCGCTGCGGTCCGTGGACAGCCGTTCATAACGGCTGTCCGTACCCACGGATGACGGCAGGTCTTCCGTTTCGGAGAGGGTATGCAGGCAGAGCAGGTTGTCGCCGACCTTCATTTCCCCGGCTCCGAGAGTGATGTCCTGCAGGCTGGTCGTATTTTCCTGCGAAAGCGAAAAATACTTTTCGATAATGCCCGCGGAGGTTTCCGTACCGGTAATCTCTTCGTCCGTCAGCCTGACCATGCGGAGCAGACCGCTGTCGTTCACGATACGCTCGAACTGCCCGCAGCATTCCAGGAAGCGTGCAACGGTATCCTTGTCCTGCATCTCCTTGGGGATGATAAACCCGCGCGTGAGGGCATTGAAACTGCTTGTCGTGCGGCTGTGTTCCTTAGTGGTCTTAGTCAGGAACAGATAGCAGGTATGGTTCAGGTACGGCCGTTCGTTGAAATGCCTTTCAAAGCTTCGGCTGAGGAAACTCAGGTCATCCCGGCAGATGTCAGGTCTGTAACTCTCCTCGATGAAGATATCCTGCTTGTGGACAATGCTGTAGTTCGGCAGAACCCGGACAGCCTTCGCCCATGTGGAATGGAGGGCCTCGTACTCGGCGCGTGTCAGCGTAAACACTTCGGGCAGCTCCACCCTGTAGGCCACGGTGATGTCGGCATCCTTGCTGATGATGCACCCGTGCTCGACGGCCATCAGAGGAAACCGGCTTTCCAGTGTGGCGGCTTTCATTACATTTCTCATACATTACGTTTTTTCGGGGTTGGACAAATCAACCGGAGGAAACCCTTCCGGCTGATGATGTAGCGGGGATGGCGGCGCAGCGCCTGCAATTTCATCAGTCCCCATTCACCATATTTCGCGTTCAGGCGGAAAGTCACCCAGACAAGCACCGAAGCGCAGATGACACCGAAGCCGATACATACCCACTGGTCGATGCCTGCCATGTACATGATGACAAACAGGACGAACAGGGCGAGCAGTCCGCCGGCGAAGATGAACAGGTACTGGCTTTTCAGCCCCTTGAACTCAGGGCTGCGGCCGATTCCCTTGTTGATAGGATACTCCGCCATAATCAGAGGAAGAATGAACGTAAGATGGTGGCGGCTACGATTAAAAAGATGCAGGCACCGAACCAGCTGGCTGCCGTCTTGGAGGTGTCGGGATCTCCCGAGGAAAACTTGGAATAGACCTTCACGCCTCCGATAAGGCCGACCACGGCTCCGATGGCATAAATCAGTTTGGTTCCCGGATCGAAATAGGAAGTGACCATGTTGGTGGCTTCAGTGATACCGCCGATACCATTACCCTGGGCGAAAGCCCCTGTCGTTGCAAGCAGCATCATGGCTGCAAAAAAGAATCTTTTTTTCATGTGTCGAAACTTTTAATTGGTGAGACAAAAAAATGATTTCGACCACGAATATATAACGCTTAATCCATTGATTTACAACACTGACGATGCGTGACATCGGGTGTCATTACGTTACATCGGCAGGGGGATTTCGGCAAAGGAAAAACACTGGGAAAACGTCCTTTGATTCTTCCGGCAAAGGTAGCCCGTGCCTTTACGGAATCTGCAAGGCAGGCCGTTCCGGTTGCCCGGGAGAAAATCATCCTCGCTGCGCTTGCGGTATTTTCTCCCGACAAGCCTTGCAGTATCCAGGCACGGGACAGAAAAGCCTGCAAGAAATCAAACTCCGGCATATACCGGACACATGTAGAACAAAAAACAGAACATCATGAAACAGGAAGAAAAAAAGGTAGCGGCATTCACGGGACACCGGAAGCAAAGACTGATGCAGGAAAACAAGGACTACCGGAACTTCAGCGGACAAATCAGGGGAAAGGTCATAACTATGATAAAAAACCTCTATGAAGAAGGTTTCAGAGAATTTTATTCGGGCATGGCAGAAGGGTTCGACATGATAGCGGCTGAAGCTGTCCTGCAACTGAAAGAACAATATGAGGATATGACACTGGCGGCTGCTATCCCTTTCAGAGCCCAAGCCGAATGGTTTGACCCGCAAGACCAGCTGCTTTACAGGGAACTGCTTAAGAAGGCTGACCGGGTAGTGATGCTTTCAGAAAAATATTACAGGGGATGTTACCTGCGCCGTGACACCTATATGGTCAGCAGGGCTTCAATGGTAATAGCATATTGGGACAACGTGTGCAACGGAGGTACATACCATACCGTGAAAAAGGCCGTGGAAACTGGACGGGAAGTCATCAATCTGTTTACTGGAGAAGTGATAACGGACATAACTGCATTGCAAAACAATCATGAACCAAATAAACCGAATATAAAATGGACAGATTAAAAGATAGGAACTTATGAAATCAAAGGAACAGATTAAAATCCCTGACCATACAGGGAAAAGAGAAACACGATTACTCGCTTTTGTATGGAACTGCGGTTTTTTCAGCAGAGACGTTTCTGATGAGAAAATCATTGAGATGTGGAGGAAATCCCCCGCCAGAAGTCTGGATGATCCTGAAGACGAGACATTCTACGATGTGGAATGTCTGACACCCGATGAACTGGCTGGACGAATCAATGACGAGTCTTTCGCGCATACGGAGGATTACGTACGTTTCATCAATGTCAGTCCCGACCTTTTGTACCCGGATAGGAAATAGGATATCCACCGTCTCATATCGCATACCCCCACTTCCCCCTAAATATTAAAAAGGGAAAGCAGGGGTATGAAACTAAAGTTATCCTGTATGTATCACTCTTTCAGATTCAACCAGAATCTCCTTCATCTGACCGTTTCAGGATGGCCACGTTTGAACTTCCTGATCACGCATACTTGTCTATATCGAAAGGCTCATCTTCCTTACTGCCTTTTCTTCCTGATACACCCCTCCGGTTTCCCAGATACTTGTCAAGCAAACCGTTCACCTTCTCCAGATTGCTCAGCTTGTCGGTCAGGAAAGCCAGTATCTCCGTTTCACTCAGTTTGTAATGGATGGTTCTTGCGGCACGCAGGGCTTTCTGTTCGTCAACAATCCCGGAAGTAAGTACTTCCGCTACGTTGTTTATTTCCTCGATTGTCAATGCCGTGTTGAAATCCGGGTCGGGTTCGGCATCTACGGGAGCCATCAGTTCCTCACGCTCTTCTTCTGTCAGTCCTTTGTTTTCCTGCTCCACATCATCAGAACCGATATCCTCGTCTTCCTCCAATGGAATTTTCTCCATCGGCTCGGAACGGGTTGGAGTCATCCTTGCAACTTTCGGGTCTTCCAGATAGATGACCTTTGTCTTGCCTATCACATCATCGTCATCCGAAGAAGAGGACGGAACAGCCGTTTCGGTTTTTCCTTTGGACTTATCCGTTTCCGGCTTTCTGCGCCTTGCCTTTCTGCGGGCACGACGTTCCGCCTCTTCCTTGCGTTGTCTGCGGTATCTCCACACTCTGACACGGGCAATCCGCATCAGCCTTAAAATGAGGTCCCATATTCCGTACATATGTCTGTGGAAAATAAATGTCCACAAATGGCACAATATATAGACAGCACATACTGCCTTTACGGTAAAATAAACTATCGCAGTCATAATTATAAAGGTTTGGTGATACATTCCGTGTACAGCTTTGACATCTCATGCTCGTACTTCTTCAAATGTTCATCTATAATCCTGTTTACAAAACCGGAAATGGGCACCTCAGGAGCGGTAACTGCCAGAAAACGCTTGATATGGGAGTGATTTTCCTTGTTGATATAGACTTGTATCCGATTTCCAACAGGATAGTTTACCAGATAGATGGATTTATAGAAACCGCTTTCCGGAGACCTGGAAGCAGATATGTCTTTCAGTATCTCAAACGTAATCTCGGATGTATCGTCATCCCTGTTGTCAGTTTTTGTCATGTCTGCCGTTTCACCAGAAACGTCGCGGACATCCTTTCCTCTTTTCCTGCCCTTGAACAGCCTACGGAAAATAAACAATGACAATCTGTAAGCAGTGTAAATGCAGCAACAGGCAACGATGGCCTGAAAAATAATCTGTGTCATAATCAAAATGGTTTTAATGGTTTATAATACTCTTTGTTATACAATTCGTTGATTTCGTCCCAGTGTTTCTGCAGATGGTCCACAAGGATATTGCTGATAAAGCCGGATATGCTCATCTCCGGAGCGATGACAGGCAGTACCCGTTTGATGCACTCGGCCACTTCACGGTTGATATACACATGGGAACGGTTTGACGCGGGTATATTGACCAGAAACCTTTCCCGGTATCCGCAGGATTCATCCTTTTTCCTTTTGGGCTTCTCCACGGAGGGCTTTTCCGCTGGAGTATCTGCCGGTACGGTTGAGGCGGGGCTTTTCGCTTCCTGATGTTCCACGGGCTTTTCTTTCGGGGCGAGGCTGTCCTTGCCGAAAACAGGTATGTCGCCGACAATGATTTCCTTCAGGACATCTTCGTCCACCTCTACGATTTTCTTTTTCATGACTGTCCGAGTTTAAGTTTGACCATAAGCTCTTCCGCAAGTTCCACCAGCCCGCTGCCTTCCAGTTGTCTGGCCGGAGGCGGCAGCAGCGTGCAACGGAAAAAGGCACGCTTGGCATGGGTAATCTCCTTTTCATAACGGCACAGGTCAGGAAGCGTGCTGTCGAGGACTGTCAGATGCAACTCCCTCATGACTTCCGAATATGACTTGAGAATCTCCACATTGGTACGTTTTTTCAACTTGTTCCAGAAAAAGAAGATGTCCTTGAGCAACGGGGTATTTTCCATCTTCTTGATATGGTCAAGCACGGTCGTGGCAAAGGACAGTGTACTCTGCATCACAATCAGGTCCGGAACGGTGGGAGTAAGCACGTAGTCCATATTGACAATCGTTCGGAATACCCCGGTGGATTCTACCGTTCCGGGAAGATCCACGAAAATAAGGTCATAATCCCCGCTTGCCGCAATCGCATCAGCCGCTTCCCTTGCCTTTTCAGCGGTGGAGCCTACAATGGGATAAGCCTTTTTCTGCACTTGGTTCCACTGCTGTTTGATCAGTTGCCGGTAATAGGCGCTGTTGGAAACAGCCTTTTTGTCACGCTCCCTCATACGTACGAGACTGTGTTGGGGAGAGTCACAGTCAACGATAGCCACGTTCAGTCCCTTCTCGAAATGGAAGTAACTGGCAAGCACTACGGACAGGGCCGATTTCCCGACCCCTCCTTTCTGGTTGCTAATCGCAACGAACAAAGTTTCTTTACTCATAAGTCTTTCTTTTTAATTGTTATTGAATAAATACCGGTGTCATCCACTAATCCGTGAATCCGCAGACGTTTCTTTCCAACCATCCGAATCCGCATCCATTAACGGTATCATCCAGTGTCATAACCTTTGATGCTACTGTTACCGCATCTTTCCGACATCGCTTCCATCCGCGGTCTGTCTGTTGGTCATGACAATCCGTCAACGGTCCCGTCCGATATTGCTTCCATCATCCCAACCGTTACCGGAATCATCGGATAACATGACCATTATTCCGCTATCAGAAGGCCGGTTGCAACCGTCCGCACTGCAAATAAAAGGGGATTTTCCCGAATGATCACCATCATCCGGAGACGGTGACGACCCTTGTCACCGTATGACATCTTGTTACATATAATCCACTGTTTTACAGATAAATATACCGCTGTAACTTTGCCACCAACAACGGAATGGATACCGGATGGAGCTATCCCGAAGCCGAAGAATGAGGCTGAAGGTCAAAACTCAATTTGACTTCAGGCAAATTCATGTTCAAGCGAACATAGCAAGTTGTGTTTTGGGCAGCCCGAAATGATTCGGGCATCCCAAAACAAACTTGCCACTCGCCTGAAGGCTCGGGAGGGATTTCCTCCAAAGTCGGAAATCCATGACGTAAAATCAGAAACAGAAAATCTCAATGCGTATGGAAGAAAACAGTAAAAGAAGAACAAGAAGAAGCACGGGCAGAAAACCGAAGACCGACCCGGCAGTATTCCGCTACGGTATCAAACTGACTTCGGAAGAGAACGGAAATTTCAAGCTGCTGTTTGAAAAATCCGGGATGAAACAACGGGCAAGATTCATCAAGGCGATGATTTTCGGACGTGAAATGAAGGTCGTCAGAATCGACAAGGCTGCGATGGACTACTACATTAGACTTACAAATTTCTATCACCAGTTCCAGGCCATCGGCAACAACTACAACCAGACTGTGAAGGCAGTCAAGTCCAATTTCGGCGAGAAACGGGCGTTCGCCCTGCTCCGCAATCTGGAAAAGGCCACCATCGACCTGGTGGTGCTGAGCAAGCGGATCATCATGCTTACCCGGGAGTTCGAGGAGGAATACCTTATAAAAAGAAAGAAGGAGGAACAGCAGAATGGTGGCTAAGATCAACAGGGGTGTATCGCTCTACGGGGCGGTCATCTACAACCAGCGTAAAGTGGATGAGGCAACCGCCCGTATCATCGCGGGCAACCGCATGATTACCGACCTCACCGGAAATCCCCACAATGTCATGCAGCAGACGCTATGGGCTTTCGAGAGCTACCTCGCCGCCAACAGGAACACGGAGAAGCCGGTACTGCATATCTCTCTGAACCCTTCGGTGGATGACCGCCTCACGGACGGGCAGTTCGCGGAACTGGCACGCGAGTACATGCAGAAAATGGGCTACGGCGACCAGCCCTACATCGTCTATCTGCACGAGGACATCGACCGCAGGCATGTCCATATTGTCTCCACCTGCGTGAAGGAGAACGGCGAGAAAATCAGTGACACATACGAATGGAACCGTTCGATGAAAGCCTGCCGGGAACTGGAAAACAGATTCGGACTCAAGCCTGTGGCTGACAAGCGGAACGAACTGCTGGAACCGTATCTCAAGAAGGCGGACTACCGGGACGGGGACGTGAAACGTCAGGTCGGCAATATACTCAAAAGTGTGTTCACCGCCTACCGCTTCCAGACATTCGGGGAGTTCAGTGCCATGCTCTCATGCTTCAACATCGAGGCCAAACAGGTTCGGGGAGAATTTGAAGGATCACCCTACAACGGTATCGTATATACCCTGACGGACGATGCGGGCAGGCCGGTATGCACGCCCATCAAGTCTTCGCTCATCGGCAAGCGCTTCGGCTACGAATGGATAGAAAAAAGGATTGCCGTCAATGTCCGAGATTTCAGAAACCGGAAGTGGCAGCCGAAAATCCATGATGCCGTCACGCTGGCCATGCACGGCTGCCGAGGAAACCGGGAAGATTTCATCCGGCTGCTCGGGGAAAAGGGCATTGACGTGGTGTTCAGGGAAAACGAGGAAGGCCGTATCTACGGCGTGACCTTCATAGACCACAGAAACCGTGAGGTATATAACGGTTCCCGTTTGGGCAAGGAGTTTTCCGCCAACGCCTTCGAACAGCTTTTTAACAGGCCGCAGGATTTTCCGGAGCCGGAATCCACCGGACAATATGCCTCCACACGGGAGAGCCTTTCCGACAACATGGAAAGCGCCATCGAACAGGCTTTCGGAATATTCAGTCCCGACATCAACGGGCCGGACCCGCAGGAGGAGGCACTCGCCCGCAGACTGCAACGCAAGAAAAAGAAGAAACGCCGTTCACGCGGCATATCCTGATTGTCAATTACCAACCATCAAAATTTTTACAGTTATGCAACAAGAAGATGATTTAAGAGGACTGGCCAAGGTCATGGAGTTCATGCGTGCCATTTCCATCGTGTTTATTGTGATCCATGTCTACTGGTTCTGCTACAGCGCATTCGTGGATATGGGCATCAACATCGGAGTCGTGGACAGGATTCTGCTGAACTTCCAGAGGACGGCAGGACTGTTCAGCAACCTGCTCGTGACGAAAGTGTTCGCCTTCATATTCCTGGGACTTTCGTGTCTGGGTACGAAAGGTGTCAAGAACCAGAAGATGACGTGGCGGAAAATATACGCCGCCTTCCTCGGCGGCATCGTCCTGTTCTTCATGAACTGGTGGATGCTTGACCTGCCGTTCAACCCGACGGTGAATGCGGCCGCATATACGCTGACGCTCACCGCAGGTTACATTCTCCTGCTTATGTCGGGAATATGGATCAGCCGTATGCTGAAACACAACCTCATGGAAGACGTATTCAACACCGCCAACGAAAGTTTCATGCAGGAAACAAGGCTTATGGAAAACGAGTATTCCGTCAACCTGCCCACGAAATTTGTCTATCAGGGCAAGGAATGGGACGGCTGGATCAATATCGTAAACCCGTTCAGAGCCTCTATCGTGCTGGGAACACCGGGCTCCGGAAAGAGCTATGCCGTGGTGAACAACTACATCAAAC
Source organism: Marseilla massiliensis (assembly GCF_016899955.1). Classification (GTDB taxonomy): domain Bacteria; phylum Bacteroidota; class Bacteroidia; order Bacteroidales; family Bacteroidaceae; genus Prevotella; species Prevotella intestinigallinarum. Next base: position 85,288 of record NZ_JACJJL010000008.1, read on the forward strand.
AGCAGATTGAGAAATCCTTTGCCATGTATATCTATGACTACAAGTTTCCGGACCTTTCGGAGATAGCCTACAACCATCTGCTCAAGCACAGACAACATTACAAGGTCAAACCGGAATTCTACGTCATCAATTTCGACGACCCCAGACGCAGCCACCGCTGCAATCCTATCAATCCAAAATTCATGGCAGACATCAGCGATGCCTACGAAAGTGCCTATACCATAATGCTCAATTTGAACAAGACCTGGATACAGAAACAGGGTGATTTTTTCGTGGAATCCCCGATTATCCTGCTTGCCGCAATCATTTGGTATTTGCGGATTTACAAGGACGGGAAGTATTGCACGTTCCCTCATGCAATCGAATTTCTTAACAAGCCGTATGCAGATATTTTCACGATTCTTACCTCTTATCCGTCCCTTGAGAACTATCTTTCCCCCTTTATGGATGCCTGGCAAGGCGGAGCGCAAGATCAGCTCCAGGGCCAGATAGCAAGTGCGAAAATCCCGCTTTCGCGCATGATTTCGCCACAGCTTTACTGGGTGATGACGGGGGATGATTTTACATTGGACCTGAACAATCCCGAACACCCCAAAATCCTCTGTGTGGGCAATAATCCGGACAGGCAGAATATCTATTCGGCGGCTCTCGGCCTGTATAATTCGCGCATCGTTAAATTGGTAAATAAAAAGGGACAACTGAAAAGTTCCATAATCATTGACGAGCTTCCGACCATCTATTTCCGTGGTATCGACAACCTGATTGCGACCGCCCGAAGCAACAAAGTAGCCGTCTGTCTCGGCTTCCAGGACTTCTCGCAACTGGCACGTGACTACGGGGATAAGGAAGCGAAGGTAATCCAAAACACGGTGGGCAACATCTTCAGCGGACAGGTGGTTGGAGAAACGGCAAAATCACTGTCGGAACGGTTCGGCAAGATTCTCCAGCAGCGGCAGTCCATATCCATCAACCGTCAGGACACTTCGACTTCCATCAATACGCAGCTTGATTCCCTGATACCGGCCTCCAAGATAGCCAATCTTTCGCAGGGTACATTCGTTGGCAGCGTGGCCGACAATTTCGGGGAAGAGATAGACCAGAAGATTTTCCATGCCCGCATCATCGTGGACAGCGCAAAGGTATCGGAAGAGATGAAAGCCTACAAGAAAATTCCTGTCATCAACGAGTTCAGGGACGCGGACGGAAACGATATCATGCAACAGCAGATTGACCGAAACTACTCGCAGATAAAGGCGGACGTGTTGCAGATAATAGAAGAAGAGATGGAAAGAATAAAAAATGATCCGGAGCTGAAACACCTTATTCCACAGCAGGACGGAGAAGAAAACAATGACGAGGAATAGAGGAACAACAGAGACCGCTGTTTTATTTCCGCCTGCAAAGGTCGTCCCGTGCCCGCTGGATTGTGCAAGGCCGGGGCCCTCCGTGGTTTGCTGAAAAAATCATCCTCGCACGAGTGCTCCGGTATTTTTTCGCAAAGCCTTGCACTATCCGGCACGGGACAGAAAGGCAGGCAAGAAATAAAATACCGGCTTGACAAGCCGCAGATGTCTAACTCAAAAAAATGAAAGATATGAGCAGAAGCAACTTCACCCCGATGGAAAGATTCCATGAGATTCTAAACGGACACGGATTACAGGCCATGAACGTAGGTATAAATCATATCCGCATCTTTAGGGACGGCCGGAAAATATTCGACTACTATCCGCTGAGGATGAAACTCTTCGATTACCACAACTGGTACCAGCTTACCTATCCATCCTTCGGCAATGGCGACGGGAAATGGGAACAGGAACTTCAGGAGATAATCGGCAGACTTTCCGCCGCATAAACGGTATGCTATGGCAGCGCACATGAAAAAGACGGAATGGGACAACATCCCCGAATGGGCCATATATGCCCTGGAATACGGAACGGAAGAGGACGGCAGTCTGAACGAAAAGGAACGGGCCATGATTGAAAAATTTGTCGGCACACATTTCCCGAAAGGATACACGATGAGCGTGGACTGGGACGCCTGCAACGAGTTTGACCGCTATCCCGCATTTGGAGAGCCTTGCAAGACCTGCAAGGTTCTTTTTGTTTCACCATAAATACACAGAAAAATGAAAAGAATGACACTGAGCGAATATCTCGCTGTCCCCGAAAATTATCGGGGAGTATGGACTACCGAACGATGGGACATTCCCGATTGGGAAAACTTGAGAAAAAAACACATGGGAAAACGTACCCTGATGGTATATGACAGAGGCACGTGCCTGCTTGTCGAGGGTCTGAGTCTTGAAATCGTGGATGACAGTTCCTGGAAGAAGCCGGAGAAAATCAAGAAGGAAATCCGTGAAAAATATCAGGAGTACCGTACTGAAAAGGGACATGAACCGCATTTCCTCGAATGCGCCATACGCTGGAACGACACTTTGGAGACACTGGAAACAAGAATAGCCCTGAGCATGGATTCCGATACGGAAATGGACGATGAAATCTTTTTCTACTGCGATACTCTGGACAGCCTGCTGTCACTGGCTGACAAAAGCGGGGAAGATTTTGTCATAGCCGGATGTTTCGGATTCGGAGTGTATGAAGAACTTTTATGACACAATTCAAGATTTAATCTTTGATTTTTATGAGTATGGATGAGGTCAAGGATTAAATCTTTGTATCAGAAACCAATTATACCTTAATCTAATTCTAATATTCACAATACATGTACATCAATACAAACCGACCGTTTGGACATATCAGATGTCGAATTCAATCGTAAACATCAATGTCCATAATCATTCCAATAATACGGTCATAAGCCCCGCTTCACTTGATAAGTCCCTTCAAAGAAGGTAACTCGGAGGGCGAATACCTCCACGTTCAAGCCTCCGGTTTTCGGGACACAAAATTCCCTGCGGTAATTTTCCGCCCGAAAAAACGCTCCGGTATTGCCGTCCGAGTTGGGGAAAGTACCGGGACTTAGCAAGCGAAGCGACCTACGACGCATAGATACAGGTCAAAATAAAAAAGAATCCGGCGGGAGAACCATGCTCCTCTATGCCGTCCCAATGGATTACGCCATCCGGTTATTCCCCTAAAAAAATCCGCTTCCTGTCACAAAAGGACACATCAAGGGGGGGACAAAAGCAGCTCGCTCCCAACTCTGCATAATTACAGTTTTTCCTTTTCTTCCATGCGACTGTGCGTACCGCCATGCCCTTGTCTGTCCGGCCTGTTCCAGCCTTTTCCCTTTCCTTTTTCGTTCCTTGCTTTTTCCTCCTTTTCCCGCCGTTTTCCCACGCATTTCCGCTCTGTTTTCTCCAGCCTGCGGTGTAATGTGATGACACAAGATGTAATGTATATCCTAACATATTACAAATCAATTATTTATCAATTTTTCTCCTATATATTTGCGGTGACAACATGAGTTATCAACACTAAAAATCAAAAATTATGGCTAAGAAAAATGCACGAGAAGAACCCCCGAAACCGCAGGTCACCGAAAACGAGCAGATGAGTGACATCGTGTTCATCCTCGACAAGATGGAACTGATTCTTGAAGCGGTGTCGCAAATCGGACAGGACGGAAAATTCAACACGGTAGCCGCCGACAGGCAGAACCGGAACTCCTTCCTGAAGATTGACCGCTATGCAGATGCCTTCGAGAACTTCATCAAGAACTTCTGGAGCCAGCTGAAAGACCCGACACGCTTCGGAATCCTCTCCGTCAAGGAAGACAGGCTGGACGATCCTGCCGTACAGCAGGCCATCGAGGACATCGCCGCAGGAAAAAAGACAAAAGTCGTGGAGGAATTTCTCAAGCAGTACGAGATTGTTCCGCGCAACAAGGAAAACCAAAGTATCAACCAAAAAAATCAAGAAGAAATGGCAAAGAAAAATGAAACCCAGCAGCAGGCTGCCGCAGCTGACAGCCAGCCGCAGACCCAGTCCCCTCAGTACCGTTACAACGAGTCCATGATCAACTGGGAACAGCTAAAGAATTTCGGAATCTCCCGTGAATACCTCCAGGAACGCGGACTGCTCGAACAGATGCTCAAAGGATACAAGACCAACCAGGTAGTACCCATCAGCATGAACTTCGGCTCGGCCGTACTGAGGACTGACGCACGTCTGTCATTCCAGCAGTCCATGGCGGGCGAAGTGGTGCTCGGCATCCATGGTATCCGACAGAAACCCGACCTTGACCGACCGTATTTCGGACACATCTTCTCCGACGAGGACAAGAAGAACCTGCTCGAAACGGGCAACATGGGACGTGTCGTGGAACTGAAAGGACGCAACGGGGAATATATCCCTTCTTTCATCAGTATTGACAAGCTGACCAACGAGGTGGTCGCCATGAAAGCGGAGAATGCCTTCATCCCAAGGGAAATCAAGGGCGTGGAACTGACAGAGCAGGAGCAGAATGACCTGCGTGAAGGCAAGAAGGTCTATGTAGAGGGCATGATTGCCAAGTCCGGCAACGAGTTCAACGCCTTCATTCAGGTAAATGCCGAACGCAGGGGTGTCGAGTTCATTTTCGAGAACGACAAGCTCTTCAACCGCCAGACACTCGGGGGTGTGGAACTGACACAGAAACAGATTGAAGACCTGAACGCCGGAAAAGCCATCTTCGTGGAGGGAATGCAGCGCAAGGACGGCGAGGTGTTCTCCTCTTACGTGAAGCTGGACGAGGCGACAGGCCGCCCGTCATACACCCGCTACAACCCGGACTCTCCGGAAGGCGCACGCGAAATCTATATCCCCAACGAAATCAACGGAGTGAAAATATCGCTGGAGGAACAGCAGCAGCTCCGTGACGGCAAGGTGATTTTCCTCAATGACATGGTGAACCGCAAGGGAGAGGAATTCTCCTCCTTCATCAAGGCCGATTTGGAAACGGGACGCCTGAGCTACTCCCGTACGCCGGACGGTTTCGAACAGCGCGAGGATTTCAAGATTCCAACCAAGGTATGGGACGTGGAACTGACCAGACAGCAGCGTGCGGACCTGCAGAGCGGAAAGGCCGTGCTGGTGGAAGGCATCAAGGGATATGACGGGAAGACCATCTCGCAGTACGTCAAGGCGAACTTCAACCAGGGGCGTCTGGACTTCTACAACGAGAATCCCGACCGTAAACGTGACGCGTCACAGCGAAACGTGGTGGCCAACAGCCAGCGACAGGAACAGGGCAACCGCAAGTCAAAAGGTGCGAGCATTGCCTGACTATAGGTAACGGAAAATGAATGTTAAATAAAAAAAGAAAGAAATATGAAAAAGGAAAACGGAAACGACATGCCTTTCAAGGCTGATGAAGTGAACTGGGACGAACTCTCCGGTATCGGTATCATGAAGGACGAGCTGGAACTCTCCGGCGAAATGGACACCCTCCTCAGGGGAGAGAAAACAAAAGTGATGTCCCTGAGCCTCGTGCTCCTCGGCGTGGACGTGGTGATGGACGCCACGCTCCAGCTGGTCCGTAAGGGCGAGGCCCCGCTGCTGGAAATCCAGGGCGTAACGCCGCTGGGCAGATAGCCTGAGAGCAATTATCAAGTAAACTGATGTCTTACCGCCGTTTCCTGTCTTCCGCACGGAAAACGGGAAACGGCTTAATTTTTATCCTAACAATATGATAGCAATCATCGCAGAAAAGCCGAGTGTAGGCATGGACATAGCCCGTGTAGTCGGGGCTGATACAAGAAATGACGGCTACTGTTCCGGCAACGGATATATGGTAACCTGGGCACTGGGACACCTCGTGTCGCTGGCCATGCCGGACACTTACGGTTACACGAAAACAGCAGCGGAGGACCTGCCGATGCTGCCGGACACGTTCCGCCTGGTCTCCCGACAGGTGCGCACGGACAGGGGAATGGTCACGGACATCGCCGCCTCGAAACAGCTGAAAGTCATAGAAAGCGTGTTCAAGCGCTGTGACAGCATCATCGTGGCTACCGATGCCGGTCGCGAAGGGGAACTTATCTTCCGCTGGATATACGACTTTCTGGGCTGCACGAAACCGTTCAGACGCCTGTGGATCTCCTCGCTGACCGACGAGGCCATACGGAAAGGGCTGGAGGAACTGAAGGACGGCTCGGAATACGACAGCCTGTATGCCGCCGCCGACAGCCGCGCGAAGGCGGACTGGCTGGTGGGCATGAACGCCAGCCGTGCCCTGGCCATCGTCTCCGGCTCTTCCAACAACTCGATCGGACGGGTGCAGACTCCGACGCTCGCCATGATATGCCGCCGCTACAGGGAGAACCGCAGTTTCGTATCCACACCATACTGGCAGCTGCATGTCACCCTCAATGGCGGCACGTCACACCGCCGCTTCTTCCATCCCGCGACCTTTGACGACAGGCAGAAGGCGGAAGCCGCCTACCGCAGTCTCTCTCCCGATTCTTCGGCGACGGTCACGAAAGTGGAGCGCAGGAAAACCCTGCAACAGCCGCCGCTGCTCTACGACCTGACGGCACTCCAGAAGGACTGCAACGTGCACCTCGACCTGCCCGCGGCAAAGACGCTGGACATCGCCCAGTCGCTCTACGAGAAGAAGCTCATTTCCTACCCGAGAACGGGAAGCCGGTATATCCCGCACGACGTGATGGCCTGTGTGCCCGGTCTGCTGGAAAGGATAATGGCCATGCCCGGATTCGCCACAAGTGCCGGAATCCTTGACTTTGCGCGTCTCAACACCCGCAGCGTGGACGACAGGAAAGTGACGGACCACCATGCCCTCATCACGACCGGCATCGCACCCGAAGGGCTTTCCGAGGCGGAGGAGGCCGTCTATACGCTGATAGCCGGACGTATGCTGGAGGCGTTCGCACCCTGCTGCGAGAAGGAAATGCAGCTCATGGAGTGCCGTCTGGAGGGGATGGACTTCCGCTCGAAGGGTTCTACCGTGGTCAGCCCGGGATGGCGCGGCATCTTTGGGCGGAAAGAGGACCGGGAGGATGACGAGCCGGAAACCGACGAGGGTACGGCCGTGTTTGCCGAAGGGGACACGGTTCCGGTTTCAGGATTCGGACTGGCCCAAAAGAATACCGTGCCCAGACCGCTCTATACCGAAGCCACGCTGCTGGCAGCAATGGAGACCTGCGGCAGGGAGATAGCCGACGAACAGGCACGCGAGGCCGTGAAGGAGCTGGGCATCGGCACGCCCGCCACAAGAGCCGCCATCATCACCACACTGTTCAAACGTGACTATATCGCCCGCTCCGGCAAGAGCATCGTCCCCACGGAAAAGGGACTCCATATCTACGAGGCGGTGAAGGACATGCTCGTGGCGGATGTTTCCCTGACAGGAAGCTGGGAGAAGACCCTGCTCCAGATAGAGCGGCACACGCTCAGCCCGGACACGTTCATGGTATCCATCACGGACTACACCCGCAAGGCTACCCGTGAAATCCTGAACCTCAGCCTTCCGGCGGCAGCCGCCCGCACGTTCACCTGCCCCAAATGCAAGACCGGACACATCATCGTCAGGGAAAAGAGTGCCCGCTGTGACAATAAAGGGTGCGGACTGACCGTGTACCGCAGGTTCCTGAACAAGGAACTGACGGACCAGCATCTGGAACAGCTTTTCTCCTCCGGTTCCACACGGCTCATCAAGGGATTCAAGGGAAAGAAGGGCGTGGCTTTCGACGCTTCGGTCACTTTCGACGCCGGGTTCACCCTGACACTCTCGTTCCCCAAAAACGGGAACGGCAGGAAAAGGAAATGATGAAGCCATCCCGATTCGAGGGGCAAAGGTCGCAGCCCGCCCGTTTCCACCGGCAAGGTCTGGCCTTACGGTTTCTGGGAAAAATCATCCTCGCCCGAGGCTCCGGTATTTTCCCCGAAAACCTTGCCTGTGGAGGCGGACTGCAAGAAAGCCCCTGAAACCGGGAATGGCATTCCCGCCAAACACATGAAGATTATGAAAGCAAAAGAACGTATCAGAAAGATAGCGGACAGCAGATGGACAAGGACACTCGCGCTGGCCGTAACAGCAGCCATCATATTCAGCTGGCTCTATTCCCACGGCATATCGCCCGTATGGACCGCCGTGGCCATCATCTGTTTCAGGGGATTCTTCAGGTTCCTCTACCGTATAGCCTGTTTTCTCGTGGCACTGGCCATCATTCTGTGCATCCTGAGTTTTCTGGTCTTCTGAAATCTGACGATATGGAACATGCACGGAATTTATCATTGCAGCATAAGGGAGCTGTCCGGGAGCGGGCGGCTCTTTCTGTATCCGTCACAGCCGGAAATGACACGGGAAGAAAAGGGAATGGACTAAAAACACAGACATTGGCAAACCGAGAACTACAGGGCAAAGTTGGCAAACGCTTCTTGTCGGACGGCAAGGTCAGGCCGCAAGCGGTTTCGGAAAAAATCATCCTCGCTGCGCTCCGGTATTTTTCCCGAAAACCCTGCCTTTCCGGAAGCATTTGCCGTTGGGCCCTTGTAGTTCAACGGGCTGCCAAAGCCCGGGTATTCACAGTTAAAAATTAAAGAATATGCAACAAGCGATCATCACAAGACAGTCACCAGCCTCGATAGGGATGCCCGTGACAAGAAGACCGAAAGTACACGTCCCGCAACCGGCAATCAAGCTGCCACCGAGAGGGACCACCGGTCCGGTTCACATCTCAAAGCTGCTGAACCCCGTTCTGGAAATATGCAGGCATCCTGACAGGGACAGGCTGCTGGCAGAATTTTTCAGCGAATATTGAAATTTATCGTCTAATCATTTAATTTTTTTTCAATTATGTTTTTCACAGCAATCCACCAGATGATGACGGAAAGCGTGGATCTCACGATCGTCATCCGCAAGACAAACGGACAACTGACCGTTTCCACATTACCCAAGTCGAACGGACTCAAGGACGAGGCCCAGAACCACATCGTGCCGCTGACTGTCACGGGAACGCCGCAGGAACTCGACACGGGATTCCTGCAGGCAGTCACAAGACCGATACAGAAAGCCTGCGGGCTGATCTCAAACATGGCACAGTTCGAGGCTCAGGCGGACAAGGCCGCCGCCAGCAGCAAGGCCGCCAAGGAAGCGAAATCCAAGGAAACGAAGGAAGAACGCGAGAAACGGGAAAAGTACGAGAAACTGATGAAGAAGGCGGAAGAACTGACAGCCGCCAAGAATCACAGGGAGGTCATCAATGTGCTCGGACAGGCGAAAGCGTATGCAACAGCCGCCCAGCTGAAGGAAATAGAGGAGAAGATAAAGGCGGCAACTTCCGAAATGAACAAGGGCAGCCTTTTCGACCTGATGGAGCAGGAAGCACAGCCGGAACAGACGGCATATGCACAGACACCGCAGGCACAACATCCGCAACAGACTGTACCGCCACAGCCTGTATATACACAGTCTCCGCAGCCTCCTATGCCGGGACAGGGACAGACAGTGGCGCAAAGACCGCCGCAGCCTGTACCGCCGCAACCGGCATACACACAGCCACAGATGCCGGGACAGGCACAGCCCGCACCGCAGAGACCGCAACAGGCATACACGCAGCATCCGCAGCAACCGGGAATATGGCCGCCGCAACAACAGCCGCCACAGCCGCAGGCAAGACCGCAGATACAGCCGCACGCGCAATACGTGCAGCGGACAGGCGGACAGCAGCCTCCCCAACCTCAATACCCGCCGCAGCCTGAAATGCAGGACTGGCAGGAAGAGAGGCTCATGCAAGAGGACGAACAGCAGCAACCGTACCTCTCCGACCAGGAGTACCCCGCATACAGTGAGAAGGACTATGAGGAATACGTTGATTTCCCACAGTCCATGCTGGAACCCAAGTATTCATCTTATCAGACAGTTTAAGCCATGGCACTCGAAATTAAAGGAATGATACGTTCATTCAGATTCAAGAAAGGAACGGAGTATATAACCCTTCAGGACCCGGATCCGAACATCTCGCCGGACATGGTCATGGGCTACTATTCGAACATGTACCCGGAACTGACGACGGCCACCGTACACGGTCCGGTCATCAGGGAGGACATGGCGGAATATGAGTTCAAGACAACCATCGGAACGAAAGGATAAAGGATATGGCAAAGGACAACAGAAAAAAGAAGGAATCATGCAGACTATTGAGCGAATCCCAAATGGAACAGCTTGCAAGGTACATCATACAAGGAACCGGACAAGCCTACCGTTACGGAACAGAAAAGAGAAAAAGGATTGCGGCGCCCAGCGGTGCCGTAATCATTTTTTAAGTACGGCTTTCTCCAATATCGTACCCGGTTTTCTCATAAAGGACTACGATGGGGAGCCGTTCAATATACTGACGGATGAAAACTACGGATTCCTGCTCGCCTCATACCGGAAATATGCGGAACTCATGGGGGTAAAAGCCCATCATGTCCCCGGAAGGAATATCGGGGAAAGCATCAACCAGCTGGTATATGACATGGAAACCCTGCTCAAGGACAATGTGGGTGTCAACATAGAACAAAATCAGCAACACCTGTATTTCAACCTGTGGAAATACCACCAATGGGGAGAATATACGCTGTACTATTTCCCCGTAAAATTCGTGGAAGCACTAAACCCGGTCTTGAAACGGATCTCAATATCATTCATCTGCGATATGGCTAATGCCAATGGAATCGCCACGATACTGGACGGTGAAGAAACGGACATGGTACTCGACTGGCTTGAAACGGCGGAATGGGACGAACCTGAAACCGACACACGGAACAGGCTCGCCACAATCCGTTCATACAGGAAAGGGAAAGTCCGCAGGTTGCTGAAACGGGTGGAAAAGACATCCTATTACAAGAATCTACCCGCCGCCATACGGAAATATTCCCCGAAGGACAAATGGGAAACGATCCTGCTGGAACTGATGACAGAGGGAGTGCAGTTTCTCTTTCCGGAAAAACCGATCATGCACTACTGCTATGACCCGTACTTCGAGGAGGAACCGGATTACTGGCCGATGGGACTTGACAGACAGATACGGATAGCTTATGACATCTATGATATTGTAACGGAAAGCCTTGAAAACCAATATAATTCAGAGAGACAAGAAACATATGACCTGATTCCCGTCACCACAATGAAAATATCACCGGAAACTGACAGCCTGTTCAGAATGGAAGACGATTATCCCGAACGTTTTTTCAGATGGGCGGACAAATTCATAAACCATATATCGAATAAAGAAGATGGAAAAGAATGAACTTACGAATACGATACATACCACCCTTTGCCCCCGTGCGGTACTGATAGCTTACACCTATGCCCAGGACAAAAAGTATTTCCTGGAACAGCGGAGCATTGACGCGAAGGGAAGAATGGGTGAAGGACACCCTGTAACTGTGGAATTCATGAATGAACTGGTACGCAACTACTCGGAAACATACAGCGGAACGCCGTATGGCAGACTGCCGTCCAATCTGCTGTATGCGGACACACGTAAGGGAAGCGAGGAATACATCTGGTACAATCCTCCCGGGAAACGGATGATGTATTTCGTGGAAAATCTCGGAATCGAGAACGCGCAATACAACCTGCCTGGCATAATCTATCAGGCCAAAGAAACACAGCTGGATGTTTATGCCTATAAGGACAACCTGCCTGACATGGAGACGGCACTATATGCGGCGCCTCTGTTCAACGTGACAGGCTCAAGCGTGTGTCTCGGTTCGGCAAGAATAGAGAAACCCCGGAACCTGACCTATGCGAACCTGCTCGAATACTGGGAAAAGAAATTCTGGCTGACGGAATTCACCCACCTGGGAGGAAACGGAAACCCGACAAAGTCAAACCTCGTGCTGGTGACAAAGGCGGCACGGGACAGGGATTTCAACCTCGACGAACTGAAACCGTTGAACAATATGAAACTTAAAGACATACTGAAATGAAAAGGGTACATTACATCGACAACTATCTCATAAACCCGCAGCATCCGGTGACGGTAAACCTTATCGGAGCGGGAGGAACAGGCTCGCAGGTGCTTACCTGTCTGGCAAGGCTCGACACGGCACTCAGGGGACTCGGACACCCCGGACTGTTCATAACCGTGTATGATTCCGACATCGTGACGGAAGCCAACATCGGGCGGCAGCTCTTCAGTCCATCGGACATCGGACTGAACAAGGCGCAGTGTCTCGTCACACGCATAAACAACTTCTTCGGCAACGACTGGAAGGCGATACCGGACATCTATCCGACAATCATGAAGGACACCAGACGGGAAAACCTGGCCAACATCACAATCACCTGTACGGACAACATCAAATCCCGGCTCGACCTCTGGAACATACTGAAAGCCGTGCCTATATCAGAATACAGAAGCCACGAAACGCCCCTGTACTGGATGGACTTCGGGAATACGCAGGACACGGGACAAGTCATCCTCGGAACCGTGCCGAAGAAAATCAGGCAACCGGCATCCAAACTGTACGAGACAGTCGAATCGCTGAAGGTAATCACCCGCTATGTGAAATATGAGAAAGTTAAGGAGAAAGACTCCGGACCGAGCTGCTCGCTGGCGGAGGCTCTGGAGAAGCAGGACCTGTTCATTAACTCCACGCTGGCACAGCTCGGCTGTAACATTCTGTGGAAGATGTTCCGTAATGGCATGATCGAACATCACGGACTGTACTTGAACCTTTCCACCATGAAAATGAATCCGATAACTGTATAATATAAAAGCGTTTCCATATGATTAAAAGATAAAAAGAACTTGGAAAATAATCCTGAAAACTGATATTTTCCGTAACTTTGCAAACAGAAATCATTAAGCATAATATAAAAATGGAACCATCATTATACAGCTATTCACTTATTTTTGCGCTGCCGTTGATGTTATTCTTCGGCGTTTACTTACTATTATTCAAAATGCCGGAAAAGAGCATTTTCAGGAACTATCTGCGTTCCCGCCGGATTATGGGTGTGGCCATGCTGTTGCTCGCGGTGAACTATTCCGTACATTTCTTTTTCGGAATCAGGTTCAAGAATGCCGATGCTGCCATTCTGATGAACCTTTCAACCTACTTCCTGTGCTACTGGCTTTTCAGTTCGGCACTCACAATTCTGTTAGACCGTTTTTACATAACGAAACGTCGATTATGCACACATATCAGTCTTTGGATTATATATTCTATTCTTTCCTGTATTGTATTGCTGCTACTGCCGAAAGGAATCTTCCAGACGGTTGCATTGCTGGTTCTGGCTGCTTGGCTGGTCATTTATGGATTGGTTCTGGCTTGCAGACTTCTTCGGGCTTATAATAAGGCGATCCGGATTTTTGAAGACACTCAAGCGGATGACATCGACGCGTATATCAAATGGCTTTCCATATTCACTTACTGGGCTATTATCTTCGGTGTCGGATGCGGACTATTGACATTCCTTCCAGATAAATATGTTTACATCTGGATTCTGTCATCGATACCGTTCTACAGCTACCTGTTTTATTCTTACCAGAACTATATGATATTTTATGAACAGGTTGAACGTACTTTGGAGATAGGAAATGAACCGGTTGAAGAAGTAAAGGCTGAATCAGAAAAGGAATTGCCTAAATATTTTGAAAACATCGAGAACAATCTGATTCCATGGCTGGAGCGTAACGGTTACACGCAGCCGGGGCTAACCATACAGGATTTGACACAAATGCTCGATACAAACAGAACATATCTGATTGCTTATATAAAGGAGAAATATAAGGTCTCATTCTGTGAATGGATAACCGGACTAAGACTGGAATACGCCAAAAAACTACTGAAGGGACATCCCGAAATGAGTGTGCAGAAATTGGCTGAATCATCAGGCTTCTTATCCCGTAGTTACTTCATCAAATCTTTTACCAAGAAAGAAGGATACACACCGGCCAAGTGGAGAAAAGCCAATATGGAGTAATTTTATGATAAAACCAGAATTTTCTATTGACTAAAAGTGCTCTATTGACAAAATAAAAGTGCTCAATCAGCAAAAAAGTGCTCATACAACAATTTGAAAAGTGCTCAATCGGCAAATAGTATAAAACGCTAAAATTTTGCAGAAAAAGTTTTTGTAATATTTTGGGCGCTGAATGGCATTTATTACCTTTGGGGAAGACAAAGATAATAATTCAAGTTTATATGAGCAGAAAAATCACTTTTCTTACCCTGTTTCTGTGGCTGACGGCAGTAACTTTTCCTGTCTTTGCGCAGCAGAAAGCAGACACGACCTACACCTTCCGCTTCGTGCCGCAGAAGGACATGTTCTATGTTCCCTGGAACGGCAATGACATGGAACTCGCCCGTCTGCTGGAGTGCATTGAAAGCAACAAGACGGACATTCTTGACGGCAAGTTGCCGCTTTATGTCGATGGCTACTGCAATTCCTTGAATGGCGAAAAAGAAAACCTCGCGATAGCCAAAATTCGCTCGAACCGTGTGAAATCCGAACTGATTATCCGTGCGGAAATCAAGGAAGAAAACTTTATCACCCGCAACCATGCGACAGAGGGAGACTTTGTCACTGTGCGCCTAACGATGCCGGTCAAGGAAACAGCCGCGACGGATGCGGAAGCGGAAGCACGACGCAAGGCGGAAGCCGAACGACTGGAAGCCGAGAAGCGTGCCGAACAGGAACGACTTGCCGAAGAGCAGCGCAAAGCGGAAGAAGCCCGACTTGCCGCTGAAAAGGCAGAGGCAGAGAAAGCCGCTCAACAAAATACACTTGCCGACATGCCGTCGGAAACCAAAATCACAAATGATTATCATCTCTCCCTGCGTGCCAACCTGTTGCGCTGGGCTACCCTGACACCCGATTTAGGACTTGAATGGCGCATCTGCCCGTCGTGGGGCATTGCCGTAAACGGCTCGTGGACTTCTTGGACGTGGAGCGACAAGGACCGTCGCTATGCCCTCTTGGAAGTGGCTCCGGAAGTGCGTTACTACATGGGTGAGAAGAAAGCCTGGTATCTGGGTGCTATGTTCAAGGCCGGACAGTTCAACTACAAGCTCTCCGAAACAGGCAAGCAGGGCGACCTGATGGGTGGCGGCATCACTGCCGGCTACCAGCTGCGGCTGAACAAGGCATTAGATCTTGATTTCAACCTCGGCTTGGGCTACCTGAATGCCGACTATGAGAAATATGAAGTCATCGACGGTGTGCGCGTGCGCCGTGGCAACGAGACAAAGGACTGGTGGGGCCCCCTCAATGCCGGTGTGACATTGGTATGGAAGTTATTCTAACTCGGAGGAATCGAATATGAAAGCAAGACAATATATAAATATGATGGGAATGGCAGCCGCCGTGCTGCTCTCTTCCTGCGTGAAGGACACGCTTTATGACACGCCGCATCCCGACTACGGGAAGATTGCGGTGACAGCCGACTGGTCGACCCGCGGTGAGGGCATCGACATACCTGCCACATGGACGGTCAACATGGGCGACTATACGGGTACGGAGACTTCCGCCACCCATACACCCGACCATCTGTTTGCTCCGGGCAACTACACCCTTGCGGTGTGGAACCCAGCTGAAGGAATCACGGTAAGCGGCACCACCGCCACCGTTGCCGCAGCCACGGGAAACCGGGCAGGCACGGATGCCTTTGTGAACAATACTCCGGGATGGTTCTTCACCTATACGGAACAGTTGAGCATCGAGAAAGACAAGGACTATCCGCTGACCGCCGCAATGAAGCAGCAGGTACGCGAGCTGACGCTTGTCGTCGAACCGACGGGTGATGCCGCCGGACGCATCACGGAGATTATTGCCCATCTGACGGGTGCAGCCGGAACACTCGACTTCGCAACCGATACCTACGGAGCCGCTTCGAGCGTCGTACTGCCCTTCACCAAGATAACCGAAGGTGATGATGCCGGCAAGTGGAAAGCCACGGTGCGGCTGCTGGGTGTGACCGGCACGGAACAGTTGCTGACGGGCGAAATCCGCTATGCTGACGGCAACCCGACCCCCACCACGTTGAAAAGCGACCTTACGGAAGCTCTCAAGGAGTTCAACACCGGAAAGGGCGAATCGCTGACCCTCGGCGGAACGCTGGTTGAGACTCCCGAAGGCATGGAAGTGGACGGAGCCGGAATTACCGGCTGGGAAGAAGTGAAAGGTGATGATGTAAATGCCGATTTGTAACTAATAAAATGACAGATATAATGAAGACAAGATTTTTTGCACTTGCGGCGCTCGCCCTCGCACTGGCAGCCTGCAATAACGACAACGAGATTCTGAACAATGACGGTCCCGTGGCCGCCCGGTTTATCGCCGACATCGCCCCTGCCACCCGCGCCAGCGGAACCACATGGACTGGCGGAGACCGCATCGGCGTCACCGACATCGGCAACGATACTCGGTACGGCAACGTGCCTTTCATCCTGAAGAACGGGAAATTTGAGGCAGAAGAAAAGGTCATCTATATCGAAGATGTAAAGACCCATACTTTCCGCGCCTACTATCCGTACAACGCAGCGGGAGGCACCCTCGCAGCCACGACCGATGCCACGGCACAGCAGAACCAGCCTGCCATCGACTTCCTCTTTGCCTCAGGAGCCACGGGAGACAAAAACAGCCCGGTAGTGAGCTTCACCGACAAAACGAAGGATGGCGGTGCAGACAACTCCTTCCACCACCGCATGAGCCGGATAACCCTTACCATCGAGGCGGGCGACGGCGTGGATTTCAGTGTGATCAAGCCTGAACGTTACACGCTGGACGGATTGAAACTCACCGGTACGTTCAACACGGCCGACGGCATTGCCACCGCAGACGACGGGGCACAGACCGGAGAACTGACCATGGAGCTGGCCGATGGCAACCTCACGTCATCGGTCATCCTCTTCCCGCAGACAGCTGCATCCCTGCCGTTGAATGTGAATTACAGAAGTCAGAATTATCGTGCCACGCTCACCGTGCCCGAAGGCGCACTGAAGGCAGGCAACAACTATACCTATACCGTCAAGGTACGCAATAGAGGCATTGAAGTCAGCCAAGCCACGATTGCGGCGTGGAACGAAATAGACGGCGGAGAAGTGGGTGCTGACCTGTAGTCAGATACGAACCGATAAACGATAAGGAATATGAACATCAGACATGCATTATACCTGATACCGGCAGCGGCGGTGCTGCTTTTTGCGGCGACTGCCTGCACGCGGGATGACCTCGGCGGCGGCACGTTGCCCGAGGGCGAGTATCCATTGGTAATCCGCGCCACCGGCCTGCAAGCCGTGGCAACCCCTGCCTCCACCCGCGCCACCGTGGACGGCGACTGGCAGGGCATACAGACCGTAGCCCTCAGCGTGGGCGGCACGGTGAAGCAATACAATGTAACGGCATCCGATGCAGACGGCTACCGCTCCGCCACCCTGAGCAGCGACACCGACCCGTTCTGGTGGACAAGCCGCGAGGACATCACCGTTTCGGCATGGTGGCCATACGGCACCACGATGCCCGATGTGGTAGTAAAGGCAGACCAAAGCACGAGGGAAGGCTTCGAGGGCAGCGACTTCATCTCTGCCGAAGCCCAGGCAGTGCAGTTCGACAACCCCACCTTGAAGTTCAGCCACCGCACGGCGCGTATAACGGTTCTTCTTAAACCGGGAGACGGCATCACGAGCGTGACGGGAGCCGATGTCTATGTGACCGGCTTGAGCACGGATAACAACAATCCCGCCACTATCGAAACATACGCAGTGGGCGGCAACAGCTACGAGGCACTGACCGCCCCACAGACCGTTGCGAAAGGCGAGCCGTTCATCCGTGTGGAACTCGGCGGCGGCAACTTCTACTTCCGCCCGCAGAACGACGTCGTGCTGGAGGCGGGCAACCGCTATAAATATACCGTCAATGTGAACGCCACCGGCCTGACGCTGGAGGGTTGCACTATCGGCGACTGGGCTGACGGCGGCGGCGAGAGCGGCGCAGCCGAGGATTTGGGCTATAACTACGACACCAACACCAAGACCTACACGGTCTATAACGCAGACGGCCTGCTGGCATGGAACGAAGCTGCACAAAAAGACCAATCGATAAATTGTACCCTCTCCGCCGACATCAACATGGCGGGTAAGGAATGGACACGGATAGGCACAGACGAAAACAATTCATACAACGGTACCTTCGACGGTAACGGCAAGACCATCACTGGGCTGACCGTCAATCAGTCGGAAAAAAACTATGCGGGTCTGTTCGGTTGTCTTGGTTCCGACGGCAAGGTGCAGAACCTGACGCTGGAAAATGTACATATATCTGGTGTCTTCTACGTTGGCAGCGTAGTGGGAACAAACTTTGGTACCGTGAGCGGCTGCACCGCCTCTGGAAATATCACGGGAACTGAAAGCTGTATCGGTGGTGTGGTGGGACAGAACAAAGGCACCGTGACCGGCTGCACTGTCTCGGGCAACATTTCCAGCAACCAATATACCGGCGGTGTGGTGGGAGAAAACTTCGGCACTGTGAGCGCCTGCTACCATGCCACGGGAGATGTCACGGGAAATATCAACTATGTCGGCGGCGTGGTAGGATGGAACTATTACGGCACCGTGACCGCCTGTTACCATGTCAATGGAAATGTCACGGCAACTTACAACTGGGTCGGTAGCGTGGCGGGATTCAACGGCGGCGTCGGTAGTGTGACCGCCTGCTACTGGAACGACAGTCCTGATCCCGGTATCGGATACGACAATGGCAGCGGTCAAGCCACAAAAGTGGACGGCACAGACGTTACCTGGCAGACGGCAGTTGCCGCCATGAACACCGCCTTGCAGAGTGCCGGTTCAGAGTGGCGTTACAAACTCACCGGAGAACTGCCCACGCTGAAGAAAGAAGAATAACCCCTAAACAACACACATCATGAAACGAACAACCATCCATATATCCGCAGCCCTCGCCCTGCTGCTCGGCCTTGCCGCCTGCACGCAGGACGAAGCGGGCTTCCTGCCGGAAGGGGCGGAAGGCACACCCATCGTCTTCACCGCCACGGGGCTGAACCCCGACGCGACAGCCACCGCCGGCACCCGTGCCACCGTGGACGGGGACTGGGAGGGCGTGCAGAGCGTGGCAGTCCTGATGGACGGCACGGTGAAGGCGTACGACGTGACGCCCTCCACCTCCGACAACACCGGCGCCACGCTGACCTCCACCGACCCGCACTACTGGACCAACCACGATAACATCACCGTCACGGCGTGGTGGCCCTACACCGCTGGCGAGACAACCCCGCCTGCCGTGAAGGTAGCTGCCGACCAAAGTGCCCGGAAAGACTTCGAGGGCAGCGACCTCATCGTAGCCGAGGAACAGACGGTGAGCTACGGCAACCCCACACTCCGCTTCACCCACGGCACGGCACGGGTCACCGTCGTTCTGACGGACTACACCGAGGAGCAGATGTTCGTGCGGCTGACAGGCCTCTCCACCGAGAATGGAAACCCGGCTGTAATCGCCCCGTATGACAAGGGCGGTGACACCTACACCGCCCTCGTCGCCCCGCAGACGGTGGCAACGGGCACAGCCTTCATCACCTGCAAATTCACCAATGGCAAGGTCTTCGTCTATAAGATGAAGAACGATACCGACTGGCAGGCGGGCGAGGAATATACCTACACCGTCTCCCTCGCTGCGGCAAAAGACCCGGGATACACCGTGTCGGAGGACGGCAAGACCTACACAGTCTATACCGCCGATGGCCTGCTGGCATGGAATAAGGCCGTGCAAAACGACCTCACGCTAAACTGTACCCTGACCGCCGACATCACCCTGACGGGGGAATGGACACCGATAGGCACAGACTACAAAAACTCATACACCGGCACCTTCGACGGCGGCAACCATACCATATCGGGGCTGACCGTGAAGGGAAGTGACGAAAATGCGGGGCTGTTCGGCTACATCGGCAAAGATGGCGGCACGGTGAAGAACGTGGTGCTGGAGAATGTGCAGATAACAAGCGATTACCAGTATGGCTATGTCGGCGGCGTGGCAGGATATAGCCGGGGCAACATTGAAAACTGCTCGGTGTCGGGCAGTGTCAGCAGTCGCTGTACCGCAGGCGGCGTGGTGGGCCAGCAATTTGGCGGTTCCATCACCCTATGCGGCTCCTCGGCCACAGTGAAGGGAACGGGCGAAGTCGGCGGCGTGGCAGGTAAAACGGATAATAGTGCCACCCTGACAGCCTGCTATGCCACAGGAAACGTGACCTTTGAAAGAGCCTCCACAATCAACACCTTCGCCGGCGGCGTGGTGGGATCTAACGGAACCGGCAGCATTCTCACCGCCTGCTATGCCACGGTCAACGTGACCGGTACAGGCACTGGAACCGGCTCTTGTTATGTAGGCGGCGTAACGGGAGACAATGCTTCGGGCACCCTGACCGCCTGCTACCATGCTACAGGGACTGTCAGCGGTCCAGATGGAGCCACAGGCGGCGTAACGGGTCGAAACTATACATCACTCGGTGCCCCTGTCATCACCGCCTGCTACTGGGGAGACAACGGTCAGGAACAAGGCATAGGCTATAATCAGGCGGGCACCATCGGCGGAACCGAGCAGGTGACGGACGGTAACTGGCAGAATGCCGCTAACGCCATGAACGCCGCATTGAACGCTGAAAGTTGGCGATACACATTTGAACCCGGCAATTCATTACCTCTATTGGTGCAGAATCCATAAAAAGGCAGCCCAAAAGTTTGGCTGATTGGATATAAAATAGTAAATTGTAGGCATTTATGATACGCAAGATACTGACAACTTACGCTGCACGGCTGGATGAATATCTGGCCCGCTCACACCGGCAGCCCGAAGGGGTGGCCGAGGTCGGGCTGATAGGCTCTGCCGGCGAGCAATGCCCCAACAAGCTGGTGGTCTCTCTCGTTAATCTGGAACGGGAAGCCAGCGGCGACGGCGGCTATATGCAGCGTGCCGCAACCGGCTATGCCGGCAGACGTCAGCCGCTGCTGCTGAACATGCACATCATGATGGCGGCAGTATATGAAGACAAACGGTATGCCGAGGCGTTGTCAGTATTGTCCGATGCACTCACTTTCGTTCAGTCGCTGCCCCGGTTCGAGGTCGGCAATGAAAGTTATACTTTGGAACTGGTTCCCATGTCCACTACGGATCTGCACAAC
The DNA here is from genome assembly GCF_016899955.1 of Marseilla massiliensis. GTDB lineage: Bacteria > Bacteroidota > Bacteroidia > Bacteroidales > Bacteroidaceae > Prevotella > Prevotella intestinigallinarum. The sequence continues at coordinate 106,384 of NZ_JACJJL010000008.1, forward strand.
ATCTGGACGACCATGGGAGGGCAGTATTACCCTTCGTTCATCTGCAAGGTTCGCGGACTGACAGTGGATTCCGCCGAAATCATGTCCGGCAGCAGCATGGCAGGAACTACGGATGTGAAAACATAAATATAATCAAAAGTTAGATATATGGGCACTTATCGACCGTTATACAGCCTTCGTGTGGAGCACGACTACTATGACAATCTTGCCTGTCGTGCCCTCGCTTTCCGGCTCAAAGCCAGTGGGGTCGATTTGTGCCGGCGAAGAGGACTGCTGTTCAGACAGACAGCGGTCAACGAGTGGACACTGTTGTATGACTGCGACAGTGCGGGGGTGGACACCTCTTCCGACAAGGTCGAAGCGGAACTCTGCATTACGGATCCGGCTTTCGTCCTGTTCACGGATTGGGCGGCACTGCGCCCCGAAAATGCCTATACCCTGGAGTTGCCTGCATCACGCGATACGGTTGAGGCGGCAGAAGCCATCCGCGAATCCGCTGACAGAAGGCGTATCGGCAGCGGCTTCTGTTCGGTAAGCATCCTGATGACGGAGAAAATCCTTGCAGCCGCACAGAAAGAAAAACACAAGACCTGCACGCTTCGTTTCCATGCCCCGCAATGCAAATGGGAATACCTGCTGGTGCCCCGCGATGGAGGCAGCCCTGATCCCAGGCAATGCCGGATGGAAGAACAGGGCGGCACGCTGGCGTTCACGCCGTTCAAGACATTCAAAGCATACGGGCTGGAAGTGCTTCGCACCGTTTCACAGGAGGCTGTCCCCATGAAGGAACACTATGCCTACAGGCTCAAGGTGTTCTCGTCTGCAACAGGGAGCGGACGCAGGCAGGTATTGCTCAAGTACGTCCCGCCACCGGAACCGGGCAAGTTCCTGGATGCGGAACCGGGCCTGCTCAGGCAGGTCTGCTATCTCTAATAAACTGAATATACCAGATAACTGATTGTCTAACTATTTAAAACAAAAGCGTATGGCACAAATGAAGACACCAGGTGTTTACATCGTAGAGAAGAGCGCCTTTCCGAACTCGGTAGTCGAAGCCGCTACCGCTATCCCTGCTTTCATCGGCATCACGGAGAAGGCACAGAACGGTCCTGATTCATTAAGCGGAAAGCCGTGGAAAATCACTTCCATGACGGAGTTCCAGCAGTATTTTGGAGGGGCACCGTCACCGGTATTCACACTTTCCGTAGGCGAAGCCCCGGCGGAGGATGAGAAGGTTCTCTTTTCCATCCCTTCATCGGACGGCACGAAAGCCCTCAAAGTGGCGGATACGGAAAACCCGTTCTCACTCTATTACAACATGGTGATGTTCTTCGCCAACGGTGGCGGCACCTGCTACATCGTGTCTGTAGGCACATACGCTGAAGGTGCGCCGGTGGACAAGGAGAAGGTGGTGGCGGCGCTCGCCGCACTGGAGAAGGAACAGGAAATCACGATGGTTGTCGTTCCTGAAGCCGCATCCACACCGGACTGCAAGGACATCCAGGGACAGATGCTGGCACACTGCGGAAAGATGATGAACCGCTTCGCCATCCTCGACGTACAGCCCAAGGCCAAGGCCAACGAGGTGATGTCGGAACAGATAGACAAGTTCCGCACGAACGTGGGAGCGAACTTCCTTTCCTATGGAGCAGCGTATTATCCGTGGCTGAATACCTCCGTACTTTCCGACAAGGACATAGACGGTTCCGTACTGGTATGGGCGGACACTTCCGCACCGGACCTGACACCGTTCTTTGCCCCGGGCTCGAAGTTCCCGAAGTATTTTGAAGAGACCTACTCCGATATCGCCGCCGGCAAGAAGGTCGTAAAACCTGCCGTGACAGACGAAACCGGAGCGGAAACGGAACCTGCCGAGACTGCGGACTGCACGCCGGACGAAATTGCGGCCATGAAGAACAACCTGCACAATGCCCTGCTGCAGAACCTTCCGGGCTATCAGTACATCGTCAACCGTGTGAAAGACAGGCTGAACCTCCTTCCTCCGTCAGCAGCGATGGCAGGACTATATACCATGGTGGACAATACGCGCGGCGTATGGAAGGCTCCTGCAAACGTGTCCGTCAACTACGTGAACAGCCCGACGGAAAACATTGACAACGCCCAGCAGGAAGACCTGAACATGCCGATGAACGGTAAGGCGGTGAACGCCATCCGCACATTCCCGGGCGAAGGCATCAAGGTATGGGGAGCCCGTACACTCGACGGCAACTCGCAGGACTGGCGGTATGTGAACGTGCGCCGTACGATGATTTTCCTCGAAGAGTCGGTCAAGAACGCAGCCAAGGCGTATGTGTTCGAGCCTAATGTGGCGGCTACCTGGATGAATGTGAAATCCATGATTGACAATTTCCTGCGCAGCGTATGGAAACGTGGCGGACTTGCCGGTTCCACTCCGGAAGATGCCTACGAAATCCATGTAGGGCTGGGCGACACAATGACAGCGAATGACATCCTTGACGGAATCATGCGCGTTACCGTACTGGTGGCCATCACCCGTCCGGCCGAGTTCATCGAAATCACCTTCCAACAGCAGATGCAGAAGAGCTGATATGACAGATAAATTCAGTTATTAACATTTTAAAACCTAAGATATTATGGCAGAAGACGGATCAGCACAGAGCGCTACCACGTGGCCCGTGCCGGAATTTCATTTTAGCGTAGAGATCTCCGAGGTAGGAACAATCTCCTGCAAGGAGGTGTCCGGACTCGATATCGAGTTCGATGTAATTGAATACCGCTCCGGTGACATGAAGGAATTTACCAAAATCAAGATGCCCGGATTGCGCAAGAGCGGAGATGTAACCCTCAAGAAGGCGATATTCAAGGATGACAAAAAGCTCATGGATTGGCTCAACACAGTGAAGATGAACACCATCAAGCGTGCCAGCGTCACAGTGGCCCTGCTGGACGAGAGCGGAAGCCCTGTACAGAGCTGGAAACTCACCAATGCCTGGCCGAAGAAATATACCGTAGAGGGCTTCAAGGCCGACGGCAACGGCGTGTCAATGGAAACCATCGTACTCGCCCATGAAGGTGTGACACCGGCATAATGTAAACCTTAAAAAACGAACAAGCATGGCTTCTGACTCAAATACATGGAAACCTCCTGTACTATTCCACTTTCGGGTGGACTTCCAATGGAAAGGAGGAGACAAGGCATCCGCCTCCTTTGCGGAAGTGGACGGCTTGAGTCAGGAGCTTGTGCTTGATGACCATACAGTAAAATCTGATTTGACTCCCGGCCATCCCAAAGGCGTTAAACCTGCTGACATTGTACTGAAGCGTGCCATTGAGCCATTGAATGAGAAAATAACTGCATGGTTGAAGGACTGTTTCAATTTTCGAGATACAGGGTGGATAGATACGTGTACGGTTATTATATCCTTGCTCAACGAAAAAAACGAGATTGTTGCAAGATGGGTCGGTGTCCGCTCCATTCCCGTAAAATGGCAGATAGCCAGTCTGAATGCAAGTAAAAGCGAAATAGCAACTGAGACAATTACTCTTAGACATACACAACTGATAAGGAACAAATAATGCCGATTGTGATAAAGGAAATAGAAGTAAGTACTATTGTCGAGAAAAAGGTCATCATTCCGGCAGAGATTCCTGACGGTTTCTATGAGAAACTGAAAGAAAAAATCATAGAAGAATTGTCAGAACGGGAAAAGTATATATCACCGGAAAGAAGTAAGGAACGATAAAAAAGATTGCTATGCAGAAAATTATACTGAGTGCCTATACAGACAATCAATTCAAAGATGAGCATGGCTCGCCATTGAAATTTCCAATAGACCCCGAACAGATTAGTTTGGGGAAGAACATCCTTTACCGTGAAGACAAACAGCTTGGCAATACAGGTGGTAACATACGTTTTGAAAGATATGGTCCGACGACACTTTCCCTGAATTTCGTCATAGATTGTTCGGGAGTGGCGGAAGGAATCGAAAAGGGAGAACGTGTATATGATAAGGTGAAAGAAATTACCGATCTGCTCTATATTTATAAGAACAAAGGACACAGCCCTTCGTATGTCATGGTCTCATACGGTGAACTGCTTTTCAAAGGAAGACTCGCACAGATGGGTACAAAGTACACTATGTTTACCACGAAAGGCATACCCCTGCAGGCCAAGATTGAACTTTCATTCAAAGGGTATATGTGTAGTGAGGAAGAACGCAAGAAGTATTCCAAACAGTCTCCCGATATGTCACAACTCATTACCGTGAAGGCTGGAGAAACCTTGCCATACCTCTGTCACAAGATATACAGTGATTCGCTGCTTGTGCGTGAAGTGGCAAGGTTCAACAACCTTGACGGATTCAGGAATATACCGGCAGGAACGGAACTGCTGTTCCCGCCGCTCAAAAAAGAATGAACAAGCTATTGTAAACCAGTAGAAAATTAATTATAATATGGCCGACTCTCCATCGAAATATGCAGACCGTATCCTTGCCTGGACAGTTTACGCAGGCGGTACCAGGCTCGACGGTTCCTACGAACTCGTTTCAGTCAAAATACGTCTTGAACTGAACCGTATCGGCAAGGCCACCCTCTGCTTCAACGCCGGGGACATGGATACCCAGACTTTCGATGAGAGTGATTCGGACAGTTTCAAGCCCGGAAATGCCATCCGCATTGACGCAGGCGACCTGAACGACCAGAAGACCTTGTTCGAGGGCATCATCATGCAGACAGCCATCCGCATCGGGAAGGGACATCGTTCCATGATGGTGGTGGAATGCCGCGACAACGCATGGCCCGCCACGCAGGGACGGCACAACCGTATCTTCGAGAAAAAGAAGGATGCGGACATGATCAGGGAAGTGCTGAAGGATTATGGAAGCGTATCGGTGGACAGTACGGACTACCAGCATCCTGAAATGGTGCAATACTATTGTACGGACTGGGACTTCGCACTCTCCCGTGCCGATGCCTGCGGAATGTTCATCCTGACCGTGGGAAAGGACATCAAGGTGTTCAAACCGAAAGTAAGCGCGTCACCCGTACTGACCGTCACCTACGGCAACGACCTGATAGATTTCGATGCCGGACTTTCGGCAGGCGACCAGTATTCCGGCTATGATGCCGTGTCATGGAATCCGGAAGAACAGAAGCAGGTCAAGGCGTCCGCATCCGCACCGTCACTGAACAGCCAGGGCGACCTGAAGGCGGGTGACCTTTCTGCCGACGGCAACATGCTGCTCCAGACGGATGCCCCGACCGACAGTTCTGTGCTGAAGGCATGGGCGGACAGCAAGGCTTTGAAGGCCGGACTCGCCCGTTATCACGGCACGTTCAGCTTCTATGGTGCCGCCGAAGCCGTACCGGGCTGTATCATCGAGCTGAAGGGCCTCGGCAAACGGTTCAACGGGAAGGCTTTCATCGGCTCCGTGACCCATATCATCGAGAAGAACGAGTGGATTACCAAAGCCGGAATAGGTATCAGTCCCAGCAACATCACCGACGAACCGGATGTGGTAAGTCCGCCGGCAGCAGGGCTGCTTCCAGGTATGGAAGGACTACACACGGCTGTGGTGAAGAAACTGGACGGTGACCCGCTGAAGCAATGCCGCATACAGGTGGAACTGCCATGGATGGATAGCAAGGAGAAACTGCTTTGGGCACGCCTGTCAACCCTTTACGCCACAGGAGGTTCAGGTTCCTTCTGGCTTCCCGAGCCGGATGATGAGGTGCTGGTGGGATTCGTGAACAACGACCCGACGCACCCGGTAATTCTCGGAAGCCTGTACGGGAACAAGCATAAGCCTCCCTACGAATACGAAGCGAAGAACAACAGGAAAGCCCTCGTCACACGCGAGAAAATGCGCATTGAGTTCGACGAGGAGAAGAAAATAATAACGGTCTCCACACCCGGTAATAACAAAGTGGAAATCAACGACGACGGGAAATCCATCACCTTGTCCGACCAGAACGGCAACAGCGTCAAGATGGACAAGAATGGTATCTCGCTCTCGTCTGCCAAAGACATCAAGCTGACGGCAAAAGGCAACATTTCAATGGATGCCACGATGAAACTCAGCGGCACAGCCAAGCAGGATGCCAGTCTCGAAGGCATGAATGTCAAAGTGCAGGCTAAAATAGGCGCTACCGTCAAAGGCAACGCCACGGCAGAAGTTTCTGCCAGCGGCCAGACCACCATTAAAGGTGCGATGGTAATGATCAACTAAAAAAGAAAGGAGGACAATATGCCACCGGCAGCAAGACTTACAGACATGCACACCTGTCCCATGCAGACTCCGGCATTCCCATCGCCGATACCGCATGTGGGCGGCCCTGTCACAGGACCCGGAGTACCCAACGTATTGATCGGTAAACTGCCTGCGGCAGTCGTGGGCGATATATGCGTCTGCACCGGTCCTCCGGACACGATTGTCAAAGGCTCCGCAACGGTCTTTATAGGCGGGAAGCCTGCCGCCCGCATGGGCGACACGACGGCACACGGCGGCGTCATCGTAGCCGGATGCCCCACGGTACAGATAGGAGGATGAACATAAAATAACGGTATATCAAAAGTAAAGTAATTCTATGAAAGTAGAGATTCCACAGTGGTAGGTTTTTAATTAAGTAATAACTTAAAATTTGATGGATATGTATGAAACGAAGCTATGCAAAGAAAAGATTATTCGAAAAATTGAAAGGAACGATAAAGTAAAACAGAATAAAAATGCGATACAAAGGTACTTTGGCCTCCCTGGTTCCAGTATAAAATGTAAAGCTACTATTAAATATAGAACTAGTACAGGAAAGAGAATATTTCAAATAACAGAACATGGTACCGGTGGTTCAGATGCCAGTTCAAGTGCTGATGTTATCAAAGTATTTAGACTATATCGTTTGAATAAATTAGCTAATGTCCAAAAGGCAACAAATGGAAATAATCCAGGACAATGTGCTGAACCACATGCTGTTGCGGATGCTTTAAGAAAAATAAATAAAAAAAATAGATATGTTATAGATTTTATTCGAGTTAATGATGCAATAATTGCTAATCCAACACGATCCATGATTAATCAAGGACGAAATATAGGAGATATTATGCCAAGATGCGCAACGTGTGCTCAATGGATTAACACAAATAATTATGTATCTTATTTAGAAGAATAAGAATTGCATTTCGAACAATATAGACAGACATTCATTGATAAACTGAATAATGGATATCATCAAATGTTTATTGTCTGTCAAGAATAAAAATCAACAAGTTTATGAACGAAAACAGAACATTCCTCGGTAACGGCTGGAGCTTTCCTCCTGCATTAGATAAGGACGGCACTCCCACCCGGATGGCCGCCTACGAGGAGAACATCCGCCAGAGTCTGTGGACGCTGCTGAGCACTTCGCCCGACGAACGCGTCCACCGCTACGGCTACGGCTGTCCGATACGGCGATATGTATTCGAGATTATGGATGTCTCCACACAGACCCTGCTGCGCGATGAGATAGAGCGTTCCGTGGTGATGTTCGAGCCTCGCGTGGATCTGAACCGGGTGGATTTCGAGGTGGACCAGAAAGCAGGCATCCTGAAGATTTGCCTCGACTATACCATCCATCAGACAAACCGCCGTACCAACATGGTCTATCCCTTCTACCTGAATGAAGGAACGGACCTTGTCGGACTGTGAGCAAGCATTGAAAGTACGAATCCGATAAAGTTGACCCTATGGCAGAAAAGACGACATACGAACTGAAAGGCACGTTGCGGGAAGAATGTATGAAGGATACCGCAACCTTGGATGGTTTCCGTGCCTTGGAATGTGACTGGCATGAGCTGTTCCGCTGGCTCATATCCGTAAGCGGCGACCTGCCGTTACGGGACGCCGACGGTAAAGAGACGGACCGCCTTTCCTGCCTGTGGAAAGAGCATGTGCTGGTCGTGCTGGTGGAGATTGTCCGCAAGCACCTTGGCAGCTACATCACTTCTTTCGTGGAAGGACAGGGCACCTCTGCCCAAAAGTGGTTCACACGGAAACTGATGAACAATTGTACGGACTGGATATTGCGTCTAGACCGTTTCATCCGTATGTCACACGGCTACAGCTCTGACAGTCCTGCGATGTTGGTGGCCTTGGAAATCAAGGAAAGACTCGAATCCGCACTCCCTTCGAGAAAAGAGGAAAAGCGGATGCGCAGCATGCCTTCGTTTATGGACAACAGAAGCCAGCCGTATTACCAGATGCTGGGTGTCCTGGAGGATATACAGGCAAAGGCGGACACTTACATGGCCCGCATAGAATCAGGAGGCGACATGGATGCCTCGCTCGCCTTGTTGCTGACCATGGTACGGAACTATTGCGGAATTGTCTCGAATTTCAACGGCAGATTTTCGGACTGGACGGAATTCTACCGTAGGGAGATTCTGCATGACAAGCCGAAAGGAGTCGTACAGGACGGTACTTACGTCACTGTAATTCCGGACAGGAACCGGACAACGGAAACTTTCTCGCTACCCAAAGGAACCGTTTTTCCGGCAGGTAAGACATCCGGAGGCGATGACCTGCTCTACAGGCTCGATGAAAAGGCGTACGTCGTTCCCGGTAACCTGGCGTCTGTACAGTCGGTATTCCACAAGGACGGAAAGTATCACACGATGTCCCTGCTCACGGCAGAGAATCCTGGCTCCTCTCTTTTTCCCGACAGCAATGCCGCATCCGAGGAACTCGAATACGGGTGGCTGGTCGTTTCACGAAGTCTCGTTCTATCGGAGGGCAGGCGCAACGTGGAACTCGGATTCTATTTACGGAACGACGGCGGAGCATCGCTTTCCGGCCTCTGGACCGGGGAGGAGGAAGATGTCCCCTCATTCAGGCTCTTTGTCAGCAGCGAGGAAGGCTGGATGCCGCTGACAAGCAAGCCGGCATACAGGGCCGGTGGAGATGTGCTTGAATTTACCTTTTCATTCGAAGAAGATGACCCGTGTCCGGCACCGTGTGTCGGGAATGTCCACGGGCTCGATACGGAATATCCGGCTGTCAAGGTCCTTTTTGCGGACCGGAGCAAGACAGACACCCTGCCGGAAGGATTACGCATCCGGAACATACGTATTCGGACCAGAGTGGAAGGCATGAAGGGATTCATTCTGCGTGGCGACCTGGGAGATATGGATCCGGGACAACCGTTCTATCCCTTCGGCCCGTTGGGAGAACGTGGCAGCAGACTTGTGTTCGGCCATCCGGAAACGGCATTGAAGAATATTGTCAGGGTGTCTCTGAAAGGAATATGGAACCGACTGCCGGAAAAAGGCTATCGGGAAATATACCTCCACTACGGTACACGGACTGCCATCAGCAACAGCAGTTTCAAGATAGGATGTGAATGGCTGGCAGGCAACCGGTGGCGTCCGTGTACGGGTTCTCCCATCCAACTGTTCAGGACGGCAGACAATGGTGCATTGTCCGACCGCGCCGTAATGGAACTCAACCTGGACGGATCTGCCGGTTATGCGGACGCACACGACAGAAAAGGGCTTTACCGTCTCACGCTGGAATCTCCCGAAATCGGCTTCGGCGTGAATGATTATTATACGCTCTATGCGGCAGCCATGATGCACAATGGCAAGGAAAAGGAAAAACATCACATTCCCGTACCGGAAATGCCGCAGGTCCCTCTGCTGGCGGAAGCCTCTTTCGGATATGAATCGGACGAGACGTTCATACCGGGTGACACAGGTACGTCACATCTGCTTCAGGTGTCCGAAACGGCCGGATGCGATGAATACACCAGTGCGGACGGTGACTCGCTGCCTCTTTTTGTCCCTGCCATGGCAGTGCCTTCACTGGTTCTCGGGTTTACCCGGCTGGGTGACACGGCACATATCAGACTTTACTTCAGCCTGAGATATGTCATGACCGGCGACAAGGTCGCTAACTGTACAGGCAGGAACGGAAGCGGACGTATGGCCGTTTCCTGTTACCAGCACGGTGAGGGATGGAAGGAACTCCCGCAGGAATATATCCTGTGCGAAGAAACGGAAGGTCTGACACGGAGCGGATTCATCGAGGTGCAATGCCCTGAACACGGAGAAGACGACAGGGCATGGCTGATGTTCCATTTCCCCGAAGGAAGTGCCCCAACGGATACGGCAGTAGAAGGCGTCTGGATGAACTGCTTCCATGTGACAGCGGAAAACGGCGACGGGAACCCATTGCCGGCAGGCACCATTAGCTCCACGCTTGCGGAAGACAGCCGTATTGCCGGTGTGGAACAGCCGCTTCCGGGCTACGGGGGCATACCTGCCGAAACAGCTGCAGTCTCCCATATCCGTGAACGTATCCGTATTTCCACCCGTGGCAGGGCCGTATGCCCAGGCGACTACGAGGCGTTAGTCATTGAAAAGTTCTCCGATATTGAAAAGGCCTGCTGTATTCCCTCCTCCGGACAGGAAGGCGACGTGACGGTGGTGGTATTCCCCAAACCTGCCAGACGTACCTATCCGCTCCTTCCGCTGTGGAAACTTGCCGAGATGGAAGATTACCTCCGCTCGAAATCCTCCCCGTTCGCCCGGATAAGGGTCATCAACCCGGTTTACGAGCCGATAGATGTCACCTTCAAGGCAGTAGTCCGCCAAGGAGTGCAGGACATAGGCGAAGTGCGGCGCAGGCTGAAACGCCGCATCAGGAGATTTTTCTGTACCTGGCTGGAGGACGGCACCCTTCCTGACCTGGCACTGAAATTCTCTTACGAAGCTCTGCTGGCCCGTGTGGGCAACGACGAGGCCGTCACGGAGACCATCTTGCTGAGAGTCGATGGAGCCCGGAATGAAACAGCCGAAAATGACCTCTGGTACACCGCTTCGACCATTGGCGGAGTGCTGTATGTCAAGGATATCCATATCGACCTGACAGAAAACCGATCCGGGGTGGAAGAGGCACGTATCGGCGATGATTTTGTGATAAGATAATTGATAACAAATAATAGGACACACCATGGATAACAGGCATAAAAACAGGGAGACGCTCAAGTCGTACTTTCAAAAAGGTCGGGTTCCAACTGAAGAACAGTTTGCCGCCCTGATCGATTCGTTGCACAACATCAACGATGACGGATGTCTGACCGCCTCCGAGGACGACGGACTGATATTGTACCCTGCCGGCAACGGACGGGTTCTTGCTTCGCTGTTCAGCAGACAGCCCGTATTGCCGGATGCAAAACCCTTGTGGCGAATCTCGCTGGCAGATGACGGTTCGCTGGTCATCAGTAACGGACAGGGGGTGAAGTTCCTGGTTATCGGAAAGGACGGAAGTGTGGCTATGCCGGAACGAAAGGATAACGGCAGTGGAGAAGACCGGAAAGAACAGAAGGAAGAGAACGTGCCGGACAGCGACGGTATCGTGAAGGTGAAGGCCGACGGCTACTGGCACGACCTGCCCGTAGAGGCCGCCGTGAAAAGGAAGAGTGACGGATGCAGGGTGTACCGCATTTCCGCCTGCTGGCATCATCCGCGTTCCGGGAAATATGCCTTTTGCGAAGCTACCGCTTCCCATTCGGACGGTATGCGCCGCAAGATGTCGTCCCGCAGGAGACACTGGTGGGGATGGTCCGGTAAAATCAAAATACGCTGGCAGATACAGGACCGCAAGCTGTATCTGCAGATGAAAAGCTGTCGGAACAGGTACGGCGAGGAGTGCATTTCCTGCCGGATAGAGACTTTGTGGGATATGTAAAACCTAATTTCAGACAGGATGGCTGACAAATCATTATATATAACCCGCCCGGAAGGGGACGACCTTTATACCGTCCTCCAACGGAAAACGCTTGAAGAGCTTCAGCGCATTTCAGGAGAAGTGTGGACCGACTACAATCCCCATGATCCCGGAGTGACCGTGGCCGACACGGTGAACTATGCTTTGACGGAAATTGACTATAAACTGGATTTCGACCTGGAGGATTACCTGACTGATACGGACGGGACATGGCAGGTGGGCAGATACGGTCTGTTCCCGGCTTCCGAGGTCTATCCTACGACTCCCGTCACGGCCGATGATTACCGCAGGCTTGTCCTTGCCCGTTTCCCGATGGTGCAGAATGTGACCGTGAAGACAGACCGTGAAGCCCGTGCCTACGATTTCACGCTCCGCCTTTCCCCTTTCTTTGAGGATGAGAACGGTATTGTCAGCCGCGTGAGGAGTTTCCTGAACAGACACCGCAACTTGTGCGAGAACATCGGCAAAGTGGAAGTGGAACACCCGAAGGAATTGACTTTTGAAACCGAATTCGAGATATTGCCCGGATATAACGCCACCGAGATACTGGTACAGATTTATTGGAATGCCATGCAGTATCTTTCCGGTTCGGTACAACTGGAAATGGACGGCTCCGGACATTCCGGGGAAACGTGCAGCCCCGATGTCTGGTATGACGGTCCGGTAAAGGATGTACGGGTAGTGATTCCCGACCAGGTGAATACGGAGCGGGAACTCTATTGGATTCTTTACGGTATCGAAGGTGTCAGGGACTTCAAGACCTGCTGGTTCAAGGACAGGGACGGACACCCTGTAACGGACTTCAGCGACGGATATATGCTTCTGATTCCGGACGATTTCCGGAACGTGACGGTAAAGGTACGCGACGAACAGGTCTATGCCGATGTGGACGAGTTCAAGGAGAGGCTGAAAGCCATGTATTTCATGCGCTCCACCTTGCGTATGCGGCACTTCATGCAGGAAAAGGGCCGTGGCATGAATGACATGCACGGAGATACGTCCGTGCAGGAGTTGGTGCGAAAAGCCCACTATAGGAATGTATATGGCCATTATCCGGTAAGCCGGGAACTTCCCAAGTGTTACCATACCGCCGATGCGGATTTCATGAGCGGTACGGACGGGAAGGAAAGGGCGGAAGCGGTGAACTTCGGTAGCTATCTCAGGCTGTTCGACCTGCTGATGAAACGCGGTCTGGAAGAACTGGACGGGCTGAAAAGCATGCTTTCCCTGAGAGACACCGATACCCCCGGACGCATCCCCACGCTTCCGGATGAGGAACTTGACATGCGTAAGGTCAGGGACAAGTTCCGGAAAGTGGCAGACCTGAAAAACGAATACATGGATTTCCTCGACGGATTATACGGTGTGGACAGTGCCCCCGTATGGCTCAGGGAATTCGATTATTACAGCCGTACGGAAAGCGGCAGGCTGCGCCGACGGATGGCCTTCCTGAGGGAACTGCCGAGGCTGACACGTTACCGTTCACGGGGAATGGACATCACGGGAGCATACGGTGGAGAAAACATACCGGCGATAAAACGCTATCTTTCCCTCCTGCTGGACTTCAACTGCGACGAGGAGATTTCCGTAGGCAACGTACTTCCCGGGCATAACCTGATCCTGATGGGTGACGGTGAGAAAGGACAGCGCGTCCGTGAACTGATGAACTCGGCCATGATTGACGATTCCCTTTTCGTTACCGACACAGTGGAAGCAATCGAACCGGACGATCCGCCCAAGACGGAAGCGGAAAAACTGGAACGCGATGAAGAATTGAGGCGTCACCTGCCGATATTCAATTCCAACTGGATCAGCGGCTCGCTCTTCCGCGAAGGAATCCGCCTGAGTGCCTACAATCTGGTGAAAGTGGGTAACGGAGAATGGCTTCTTGTATTCCAGGGACGGGAAGAACGTCTGCGTATGAACCTCGGTCGTTCGGACGACAAGCAGAGACTCCGGGGATGGGCCAATACCCTGTGCCGTTACCTGCGTGACCTGAACCGGCAATGCGAGGCCGTATATGTGGTGGAAAAGAGCCTGTTCGACCCCGCCGAACCGCTGACGGTACTGTTGGTGTTCACCGGATGGACGGCCAGAACACGCTCCATGCGCTTCAGGGATGCCTGTACGCAACTGGCACGGTCGGTACTGCCGGCCCATCTGAAGATGGAAACCTGCTGGCTACGCTCCTCGCAGATGCAACGGTTTGAGGAATGTTACAGGAAATGGCACGACTGCTTGGCTGGCAGGTTGCCCGAAGACCTGAAACCGCTCCTGCAGAAAACAATGATGGATATAATAGAAAAACAGGGACAGGGATAGGATATAACACAGAGACGTATGACAGTGATTGACAAAATATCGTTCAGGTTCAGGATGGCGGACGAAATGTTTGCCAGAAACCTTTATGCGGACTGGGACGGGTTCTGCCGACACTGTGTGACGGACATTCTGGAAGAATTCTTCGCCGCTTACGATGACATGGAGACCTGCCTGGAAATTCCCACCTTGGAACTGGATCTGGGAAGCATACCTCAGGAACGGTTCCTTGAAGTTTTTCCTGTCAGGTTCCGCGAAGAGCTGGAAAAGAAATTCTTGTCATATAAGGAAATTTTACGGACGGATATTCCGGAGTCTGTCTCGGCCGGAAATGCCCGTACAAGACGTTTTGAAAACCTGCTGCATTATCTGGAGCACGGTTTCTGCCTGCTGGAATGGGAAAGGCCGGACTTCGACCTGTATGAAGAACTCCGCAAATACATGGATATGGGGTACGGAAACCGGCTGTTCCCCCTGATGGAACATCCCCATGTACTGGCAAGGCTGTTTACCCGACTAGACAGCGCCCAGCTTGAAAAGTTGTTTTTCAGTGCGGCTGACGGGGCAGGAACCGATTCATTCCTTTCCATGCTGTTCTCCCACGAATTTTCCCTTGGCCGATATGAACGTCAGAGACTTCTGTCCATGATTCTGGAAACGGTCCCCCAGAGTGTGGTACGGTTCATCCATGTTTCGCACGACTCCGGCAGACTGGACTTCATGGCGGAGTTGCTGGAAAATCCGCATGTCAGGTCCATCATGGCCACCGAAACGGAAGACCATGCGGAAATCGGCGTGCCGGAATACTGGTACAGACTGTACGGATGGCTTCTGGAGTATTACCCATTCAACGGGGTGCCCATGTTCGGGGACAAGCCACATTTCCGGATTCACCTGAACCGCAGCCTGCTGACTTTCATACATAAGAGAAATTCACCCGTCTATCTTTCAAAAGTGGATATGACCATGCAGTTCCTGCTGGAAGTGTTCGGAGCGGACTATTACCTGACCGTGCTTGACATCATCTACCATAACCAGCGGCTGGACAAGGACGGCTCTCCCGAAAGCGGCGACAGCTATGTATGGGAACTGTATTATATAATGCTCCAACTGTCCCTGATTCGGACAGAACAGGATACAGCCGGGCATACCGGCAGACCAACGTCTGATGAAAAGGCAGATGAAGTATTCTTGTCTGTCCAGGTTCCCGAGGCCCTTGCCCGCAATGACGGCGCATTCGACAGATGGCTGGAAAATACGGAACTGCCGGACGGGATGAAGCGCAGAACGCTCTCACAGCTGATACAGGACAAGCCTGAACTGTTAATACGGTGGCTGACAGGGCGACCGGACAGGAAGTATCTGTCCTTACTGGCGGCTCTGACCGGACAGACAGCCTTGATGAGACTTGCGGGACATGTTTCCCTGCAACTGGCAGAGACACTTGCCGTCCTGTCTGATACGGTTGAAAAGGCATCCGCATCCGTCATGTGGTTGCGGAATGCCGGAAAAGACCGGGTGACAAATGCTTTGAAGATGGCTGTATGGCAAGGGATTTCCATGGGAGCATACCCAGATTCGGATTCCGCTTCGGCCCGGATGCGGAAGCTGTCCGGATTGTTTTATAAAGAAATAACCGGACGGGAACTTCCGTCCGATGACGATGTATATGCCGGAATCCTGGAAGTTGCCGGGATGTCCGTACCGAAGACTACGGACATTACGGAAGAGCGTTCCCGCATGGATAATCAGGCTGGGAAGATAGTCACTTCCCTAAAGACCGTCCTTTCGGACAACAGCATACCGGAACAGGCAAAGAAGATATTTGTACTGCAATGGTTCGACATTTATCGGGGCAAGGAAAACGAACTGGTTTCTGTCTTGCTGTCGGAGAAACTGTCGGATACCGTCTTCGACCTGCTTGACAGGACAGCATTACGCAACCTCATCATGAGGCTCGCCGGACAGGTTTACAGTCCAGAAGCCGGGACAGATGCCATACGCTTTATCGGATGGCTTGTACAGCATATCGAGACAGTCGCAGTACTTGTGTCACGTCCTGTAAAAGACGTATGGCATTCGCTATTCCTGTCGCTCGCTTCATGGGATGCCAGGACTGTTTCCGTATCGGTGAACGATGCGGTTGTACGGTTGCTTTCTGCCGTGACCGGCAATGACAGCAACAACATAAAGACGGTTCTCGAATCACTGATCAGCCGATTGTTACGTATTCCCGATACGGCAGTAACGGATAATGAAAGGACATATCACGACTCCAATACGATAAGAACCCTTCCGGACTTGGAAGACAACTTTCTATTGTCCTTATTGGTCCGGACATGGAGATACATCCGTTCGGAGGACCGGACTTCTGAATGGCCTGCATCGGATGTTCTCTACGGCAATCCGACTAATACAGATACCGCTTTACACCGGATTCCGGAGGATGACAATCCTGATAGGGTTGCCTTGAATGAGACACGAACCGCATTTGAACAATATGTGGACGACATGACCGGACTGCTCGGCTGGTTGCGAGACGGTACATACACATCCGCATTGAAAAGTGAAGTGTTCCGTCATTATATGAACGATTCGCCCAAAGAAGCAATACGTCTGCTTCGGGAAACCGTCGCCTTGGATGAAGGCACTGTTGAACTGTGGGCTGAAATCATCGGTAAGGATGCCTTGCTTTATCTTCTCGGACAGTCAGATTCCATGTTGTCAGAAAGATTATTCCGAACCATCGGAGCGATAAATACAGTATTGTCTGGTAACGTATTGTTTACAGGCGGCAGCGAAGAATGGGAACAGTCCGTTGCGAAAGCCACACTCCGCATGATGACGGAAAGAGTGGACATGGGAATAATGAATGTGGAAGAGAGCGTTTCCCTTTTCCTGCGCCACCTTCATCATATCCTGACCGGGAACAGAGAATATACGGATGCAGACCGCGGTCAATGGGAAACAATAGAACGACAGGCTGTTCGTATAATCACGCCGGAAACACCCTTGGAGGATACTGAAAACAAGAGTACATCCGAACAGAAAGCGGCTTCACTCTCTTTCGAAGTTTCCGGAACCGGACAGGACGAAACACTCTTCGATGAATGGGCGACATGGTTGTTGTCCCCGTCTGTCAGTGATACGGAAAAATCACAGATATTACGCCATTATGCCCGCTGGCAACCGGAACTGCTCTGGAAACTGGTACGGTATTCGACCGTCAGTACTCCCGGCAGGAGGCATGTCGCTTCCGCTCAATGGAGTGAATGGCTTGGTGTTGAAGATTGGCAGGAAATGATTTCCGGCATGTCTCTCTCTCTGGGAGACACCTTGGGCCGGACAGTCGGAACGGTTTCGGAAAAATACGGAATAGAAAATAAAGTACTTGCTGAAGGACTGGTACGGTTTGTGGCTTCTTATCCTATAGAACGCATCCGTTACGGCAACGCTTCGGACATCGTCAAGAGGTATCTGGAGAATGTCATTGCCCTTTCATGGGAAAACGGAAGGCCGGAGTACATCCGTGAACGGTCCACCGGCACAGGAGTCGAAGGCAGGTCGGAACAGAAAGAACCGGAAGAAGAAAAACAGACGGAACCACCACGACCTGCCGAAAGGAAAACCGCACTGGAAGCGGTTGTCAAGCTCGTGGAAGAGGAACTGCACCTGACCGATGCGGAACAGGCGTTGGAAGAGGCCCTACAGCCGGAATACATCGAAGTGCCGAATGCCGGACTGTGCCTGCTGGCTGTTTGGTTCACGCGCCTGTTCGGAATGCTTGGCTTGCTGGAAGAAAAAGAAGACGGCAAGAAAGACCTGAAGGATACCGAAGCCCGGATCCGCGCCATCTTTATCCTGCAACGGATTGTTACGGGAGAGCCCCGTGAATACAAGGAACAGGAACTGGCATTCAACCGCATTCTTACCGGATGCCCGTTCTATGTGCCTTTACCGAAAACATTGACCCTGACCAGTCAGGAAATACAGACCGTAGAATCCATGCTTTCGGGAGTGAAGTCGAACTGGGACAAGCTGAAGAACACCTCGGTAAAAGGTTTCCAGCATAGTTTCATCGAACGTCCGGGCAAACTGGAACAGCGTGAGGACAAATGGGTGCTGTATGTGGAAAACCGTTCCTACGACATCCTGCTGGATACCCTGTCGTGGTCATATCGACAGATACGGTTGCCGTGGCTCAAGAAGAAAATCAATGTCATCTGGCGTGACAAGGAAGAATTTGACTTTGAGAATTATAACAATTAAATATATACCTATATGGAAGCGGAAAAAACCTATCAAAACAAAGTGGCGCGTACCATCCAGCAGAAGCGTAATGGTGAAGGCGCATTGGAGTTTGCGGATAACCGCCCTGCCGGAATATTGCAGGCTATAAGTAAAAACAAATTAAATCATTTAACTCAATTTCAAGTGCCTACTTCAATTAATCAAAACCCAAAGCCTCAAGCGAGAATAATTACGAGTTATAATCCTCATGGAAACAATACACCATTAAGTCCGATTGATCGTCCTAGATGGCAAGAAGGATATAGAAATGCTTATTTTAGATATAAATATAATACTGACAATCCTAACGATATGATAACTGATGTTACGGGATTAACTGCTCCAATTTGGGCCATGGAAATGGATCATATCATACCCTGGAGCCAAATTCTAAAAACAATGTTAGATGATGGAAGGTACACTCTTAGAGAAGCTAGGTTATACTATCACGATGTGGATAATTTGCAAACCTTGAATAGTCATTCGAACCGAATAAAGTCGGACAATGATAGTCCAACATATTCTGTTCCAGATACAGATTTTCATTTGGGAACATTACCAAGAGAAACACTTAATAACGTAACGAAATTAATCTATGATATAAACAATACGTCTATTTTATTATCCTATGATTCAATAAATCTTGTAAAGGGAACATATATAAAAATAAATCAAGAAATTTTCGAATGCAGAAAAAGACTATAAATGAAAGAAGAATTGCAAAACAATATTAATATTCCACGAACTATTCAGTCAAAACATAATCGCAAAGTAACATATGACTTTTTTGACAATCGCCCAAGTGGAATCCTTCAGGCCGTGGCAGAACCCGTACAACGGCTTGATGACGAAGAAGACGAACCGTTGCAGGGAAAATTCGTGCAACCCATACAGCGTGAAGAAGATGATGATGAAGCCCTACAGGGGAAATTCGAGCAGCCTGTACAGAAGAACGAGACAGGTATGCCCGATAATCTGAAAGCGGGCATCGAAGACCTGTCCGGCTTCTCTATGGACGATGTGCGTGTGCATTACAATTCGGACAAACCGGCAACCGTACAGGCATTGGCCTATACACAAGGGACGGACATCCATGTCGCTCCCGGCCAGGAGCAGCATCTGCCCCACGAGGCATGGCATGTAGCTCAGCAGATGGCAGGCCGTGTCGAACCGACCGCCGAAGTGGGCGGACTGCCCGTAAATGATAATGTGGACCTCGAACATGAGGCCGATGTGATGGGTGCAAAAGCAAACAGTTATTAAATGCAGAAATGATGTAGCCTATGATGACAGCGCATATCGAATGGTTTGAAAGGATGCTGACCACAGCCATACAACTGTATTTTCAGCAAGGGTGTGAATATGCCTCAATAGAAGAAGTCACACCCCCTGCTGACGGATGGCTGGAAGGCATGACCGGCAGACAGGAAATCACGTTCAACGAACGGGTTATTATCATGTTGGCTCTGATGCCGCATACCTGTCCGCAGGCATTGGATATCTTCTTTGTGCAGAACAAGAATTTCGACCGCCAGTACACCGAGTTCGGCGGTTGGAAAGGGTTGTCTCATGGTGGTTTCCTGCCCACCGGCGAGACCGCTTCGTTCATTATCGCCGGAGAGGACATGGAGAAAAAAAAGGCTGTCATCCACATGTTCCAGCGGGACCACTGGTTCTATACGCAGAATATTTTGCGGCTGGAAGGAGCCGGCGAAGGCGAACCGTTCCTGAGCGGCCAGCTCCGTCCCTCCGAAGAGTTCCTGAGCCATGTCCTGCTGGATCGGGAATATAAGCCCGACTATACAATCGGTTTTCCGGCCAAGCTCATTACAACCCCATTGGAATGGGAGGACATGATATTGGATTACAACACCTACGAGGCCCTTGAAGAAATCAATACATGGATTGCGCACCAGCACACCATCATGGAGGACTGGGGGTTGAAACGCATCTTGAAGCCTGGATACCGTGCCTTGTTCTATGGCCCACCTGGAACCGGAAAGACCCTTGCAGCTACTCTGCTCGGCAAGAAAAACCAGATGGACGTGTATCGTGTGGATTTGTCCATGATTGTATCGAAATACATCGGTGAGACGGAAAAGAACCTCGCCAAAGTTTTCGACCTGGCGGAGAACCGCAACTGGATTCTGTTCTTCGACGAAGCGGATGCCTTATTCGGCAAACGCACATCGACCAACACCTCCAACGATCGTCATGCTAATCAGGAAGTAGCCTACCTGCTTCAACGCATCGAGGATTTTCCCGGCACGGTCATACTTGCCACCAATCTGAAATCCAACATCGACGAAGCCTTCTCCCGCCGCTTCCAGTCTATCATCTATTTCCCGATGCCTGATGAGGAACTCCGTGCCGCTCTCTGGCGCAGTATGCTCCCGAAAGAATGGCTCGGGGATGATGCTGAAGAACTCATCGCAAAAGCCGCCGAAACGGAACTTTCAGGGGGTTCCATTACGAATGTGGTAAGACGGTGTGCATTACAACTTACCATATCCGGAATGAAACATTTGAATATAAAAATATTACACGATACATTGAATAAAGAAAGCTGAGACTTATTTCAGTCCCCGTAAGTGGACTATGACAAGAACAAAACAAAATATTGAAGAATTTGACATTACAATATAAAATATTGGTGGGCTATGCTCTTTTGTTGGCGGTCATTGGTAGCATGGCCGCCATTTTGGTATATGAACGGCAGCGGATGCGCGAAATTGAGGCTGAAACGGCAAACATAAGCCATATACGTCGTGGTATCAACACGGCTCATCGCCGTATTACGGGGCTCGCCACATTAGGTGAGGGCGTGGCGAGTTGGAACAAAGCGGACTATCTGCACTATCGTAACCGTCGACTGCAAGCTGACAGTTTACTGAACTCGCTGAAACGGCACTGCCGTGAATATGTACGCCCGGAACAGATAGACACTCTTCGTGCCCTGCTTGCCGCAAAGGAGACACATCTGCTGCACATAATGGAAATGTTTGAACGACGGACTGAAGCGGACAGCCTGCTGGTAAACCAGTTGCCGGAAGTGGCGAGGCGTGCGACACGTATCCGTACCATAGAACAAAAGAAAAAAGGGATTGCAGGATTCTTTGGGAAAAAAGAAGAAATGCAAGTAATGCCATCCGCCAAAGAACTGTACGTTTTCAGCGACAGCCTGATAGCCATACAGCAAAGGCAAGCGAGCGAAATGGATATTTATGCCGACAGCCTCCGTATGCGCAATAGGGAATTGAACAGGACATTGAACAAACTTATAAATGACCTCGACGAACAGGCACAGACTGCCTTCTCACAAAGAGAGTTAAAAATGGCAGAAGCAGAGAAAATGTCGTTCTTTTTAATGGCAGGAGTAATCGGCATGGCCATCATCCTGCTCATCATTTCGCACCTTATCATCATGCGTGACCTTAACCGCAGGGAAAGGGACAAGGCAGAACTGGAAGATACGGCAGCACAAAACCGTACACTCTCCGACATGCGCAAGAAAATAATCATCACACTTTCCCATGACATACGAGGACCTCTCAATGCCATCAGTGGCAGTGCTGAACTGGCCATGGATACTCGTGACCGTAAACGCCGCAATGCCTATCTCGGAAACATCCTTGAATCATCACGTCATATCACCCGGCTTGCCAACAGCCTGCTTGACCTCTCCCGTCTGGACGATGCAAAGGAGACCCTGAACGAAATTCCTTTCCATCTTGAATCCTTTCTGGAAAGTATCGCTGAAGAATACACACGCAAGGCGAACGACAAAGGATTGATGTTTGACAAGGCTTTTATGGGTTGCGGCATCACCGCCTTTGGCGATGCAGACCGCATAAGACAGATAGTGGTCAATATTCTGGAGAATGCTGTAAAATTCACCCGTACAGGATATATCAAGTTTATGGCAAGTCATGAAGACGGTACTCTTTCAGTACAGGTCAAAGATACGGGGATAGGAATGGACGAGAATACCGCACAACGCATTTTTCAGCCCTTTGAACGGGCTGCTCCTGATTTGGATTCAGAAGGCTTCGGACTGGGACTTTCCATTACCAAGGGGCTGGTGACCCTGTTCGGAGGAAGTATATCGGTTTCGAGCCAGATTGGTAAAGGCAGCGAATTCAAGGTAGAAATCCCGCTTAGACAAACCGATGAGCCTGCAAAAGACAATTCCCAACCGGATGCAGGAAGTCTCAGACTTCCGCGACGGGTTCTTGTAGTCGATGACGATCCGATACAATTGCGCAACACCGTTGAAATGATGGAACGGAGCGGTATCTCATGCCGAGCCTGTACCAATGCACAGGAAGTGGTCAAAGCATTGAGAACCGGAGAATACGACCTGCTGCTGACCGATATACAGATGCGTGGTACAGGAGGTTTTGCCCTGTTGCATCTGCTACGCCTTTCCAACATAGGAAATTCACGGACAATTCCCATAGCTGCAATGACCGCCCGTAACGATGGTGATACAGACCGCTATATTCAGGCAGGATTTGCCGGCTGTATCCACAAACCGTTCTATACAAGAGACCTGCTCGAATTTCTCTCGTCACTCATTGGACAGGACAGAACTATGGACAATCATTCTCCAGATTTCGAGACTCTGTATGTCACTACGGGAGATGAACGCTGGACTTTGGAGACTCTTATAGAGGAATCCAATAGGAACAGTTCTGACTTGCTGGATTCTTTGAGTCAGGAAAAGCCCGACCG
The DNA here is from genome assembly GCF_016899955.1 of Marseilla massiliensis. Lineage (GTDB taxonomy): Bacteria > Bacteroidota > Bacteroidia > Bacteroidales > Bacteroidaceae > Prevotella > Prevotella intestinigallinarum. Next base: position 129,471 of record NZ_JACJJL010000008.1, read on the forward strand.
GAAGCGGATATGGGAAACTCTGCACAGGATGTACCCGATGTGGGAGCAATTGGGAATAGCCCATGAGCTGGAACCGTACAGCTATGAACATTATGCGGAAGATACGGATGAGCCAACATTCCGCAATGATGTGGAAAGAATTGTCAGAAGAATAGACCGGCTGATATCTGAGACAAAAAGCCGATTATCGGAAATGGACGGACATAATTAAATGAAAACATGAATGAAATACAGAATACTGATAGTTGAAGACAACATCATGCTTGCCGGGCAACAGAAAAAATGGTTGGAAAAATCCGGTTATGAAGCAGAGATAACAATAGATGAACCAGGGGCACGAAAACTGCTCAAGAAAGAAAGTTTCGACCTTGTGCTGTCCGACGTACGCCTGCCGGAGGGGGATGGTATATCTTTGCTTGAATGGATGCGGAAAGAAAGGCTGGACATTCCTTTCATTATCATGACAGGATATGCCTCTGTACCGGGTGCTGTGCAAGCCATAAAACTGGGAGCCAAAGACTATCTGGCAAAACCGGTACAAATGGACGAACTACAGAGACAACTGAAAGACATTTTCCACCCTCGTTCCGTAATATGTGACAAGGACAAGGGCTTGCTACCCAGAAACAGCCTTCAGATGAAAGAAATCGAACATCTGGTCAAGACAGTTGCGCCGTTTGATATTTCGGTACTCATACTCGGTCCGAACGGCGCAGGAAAAGAATCGGTGGCACAGCGTATCCACTATATAGGAGAACGGAGGGATATGCCGTTTGTCGCCGTGAATTGTGGGGTTATACCCAAGGAACTCGCACCTTCACTCTTCTTCGGACACATAAAAGGTACATTTACCGGTGCCGACACCAATAAGGACGGGTATTTTGAAATGGCGAAAGGCGGCACCCTTTTCCTTGACGAGATAGGTACACTGTCTGTTGAAGTCCAGGCTATGCTCTTGCGAGTGCTTCAGGAGGGTACATACATCCCAATAGGTGGCAACAGGGAAAAGCGGGCTGACGTCAGGATTGTAGCCGCCACAAACGAGGATCTTCAACTTGCCATACAGGAAAAACGGTTCAGGGAAGACCTATACCACCGGCTATGCGAATTCGAGATTGTCATGCCTTCCCTGCACGAATGTCCTGAAGATATCCTGCCGTTGGCAAACCATTTCAGGAAGAAATTTTCCGGAGAACTAAAAAGACCAACCGAGGGATTCAGCCCTGAAGCGGAACAACTGCTTCTCTCTTACCATTGGCCGGGAAATGTGCGGGAACTGCATAACAGAATAAGAAGGGCGGTACTCATGGCAAAACAGCCGCTCATTAAAACAACCGATCTGAACATTAAAATGGAAGCGGCAACTGAGGAGATCAATCTTTTCCCCGAAAACGATGCGGAAGAGAAACGCTCGATAGTCCAGGCATTGAAAATCACCCACGGGAATCGCAAACATGCCGCAGCCATGCTGCATATCGACCCGTCCACGCTATACCGTAAGATGAAAAAATACGGGTTGAACAGGAAATAACGGGTATTCTATATGCTTGTTCGGAATAAAATGCCTACATTTGCAAATGACTGGAAATCCTGCCATGCAGGACAGACGGTCAAAACATAAGAAAAGAATATCGGCATTGCTTGGAGCCTTGCCGAATGTTACAACATAAGTCGCAAGACGTCTCAGGTAGAAATCTGGTAAATTTCAAATTGTAGAGACTATTGCGTGTAGCTTATGCTATGTCTTATAGCGTGAGCTCATGCATGATTCTACAATGGGCTTACCAGAGCCTCTACCTGATAGTGCGTGAGTTTCACGCTTCTTATTTGAAGGAAAAGGTATGGCAAGGTTACGGGTTCTGATAGCAATGACATTAGACGGCTCCATTCCGGCGGAGGACGATCCGTTGCGACAATGGCTGAGAGACGATAAGGACGGATTTTCATATGGACGCGGTAAAAGTACCCGCCGGCTATATCCGGGTTATCCGCTTGTGGATTTCATGTGCGAGAAAGATATGTCAGCCCCATCAGTCCTTTATCAAGCCGAAATACATGACGAGGAAAGCATAGAACTCCTGCGTGGCCTCTCACTTTATCATCTTATTGACGAGATAATCATCTTCCTGTTTCCCTCCACCCGTCCAGACTACAAATCCGTCTCAAAGCATATACCACAGGGTGAATGGAAAATCGTAAATACCAAAACATTCAAAAATGGAATTTGCCGCCTGATTTATTGCAAAACATTGCAATAAGGTATTGCGACATATTGCATTTGCAATACTTCCATCAGTCTCGTTTTTATGGGGCTGATTTTTTATTTCTCTATTATTCAGCTACTTGCCATGTTTTTATGTGGCAATATGCTCCATTGGTCCATGTTTTGGCCTATATCATAATGAAACCTGTTGCGCAACACGGTGTAAAAAATGGAATTATTACACTAAAACAGAATTCATTATGATACAGATAGACAGGGAGACATTCCAGATGATGCTCCATCAGATAATGGAACGGTTTGACAGGATAGATGACAGACTGAACCGCATGAACAGGCAGACGGCCGCCCTTGAGGGTGACAAACTGCTCGACAACCAGGATATGTGCGAACTCCTTGGCGTTACGAAACGCACCCTTGCACGCTACCGCCAGAAGAAGCTCGTCACATACTACATGATTGACGGGCGTACCTACTACAAGGCTTCGGAAGTCCAGGACTTCCTGAACAGGAAGGGGAAGGTGCTGCCGGCGAGAATAAAAAAAGAACTCGGTCTTCAACCCTAATAAAATGACGGTATGGAAATTATATGTATGGAAAAACAGACCTTTGATGAATTGGTTGTCCGTCTCAGCATGATCGAGAAAAAAGTCACCGGTATATGTAGTCAGACCAAAGACGCGGCACTGAAAAAATGGATGGACAATCAGGAGGTATGCGGGATTCTCCGAATATCCAAGAGAACACTTCAGGTATATCGCGAGAAAGGACTGTTGCCTTTCACCCGGATCAAGAACAAGTTCTTCTACAAACCGGAAGATGTACAAAGCCTGTTGGAATCAAGTTATCACCCACAAAAAAGAAAGCCATGAGTTACGATCTTATAAACAGAAAAGACCAGCGGATTGATATTATTTTCAAAGGGCTGGAAAACATGGAGCGCATGATAGACGCAATACGGACGGCTCCGAGACCCGCATTCCACGGTGATTATTTCCTCACGGACGAGGAACTTTCAAAACTGTTGAAAGTTAGCCGACGTACCTTACAGGAATACCGGACCCTCGGCGTGATACCTTACTACCTTATACAAGGGAAAGCCCTTTACAAAGAATCGGACATAAAGAAAGTTCTTGACGACGCATATAAAAGATGCAGGGAAGAACAGCGATGGGTATAAAACGAAGCTAAAGAGGCTGTCTCAAAATAGAGAAATTGGACAGACATACTTATAATTTATAAGTTATAGTATAAAAATCTCCTGCTTTTAGCCATATCATTAGAGTAAACTAAGGCTGAAACAGGAGATTTTTTATTTCTAAGTTTCAATCTGTAATATTTTTACTTTTGCAATTCTATTTTGAGACAGCCTCTTTGTTGTCGGACAATTGGTATCCGAATCTCCTTCTTCGTTTCTTGACAATAACATCTTCTTCATACAGACCAGGAATCCGATCCATTCCGGCTGCTTTCAGCCGTTTCATGTCCTCGTCCACTTTCCTGTCAGTCACTTTGGCATAAAGCTGCGTGGTCTCAATACGCATGTGCCCCATCATTTTGCCGACTGTCTCGATTGGAACACCCAATGAAAGGGTTATATGGGTTCCGAAATTGTGTCGTGCCTTATGAAATGTAAGTTCAAATCCGTAAACTTCACCCAACTGGTGGGCGAGCATAATGAAATACGTACGACTATACAGATTGAAGACCTTGTCATCCTTTCTCTGTTCCCGATATTTCTCTATTATCTTCAACGGAATATCCAGCAATCGGACAGAAGACAGTGTTCCTGTTTTCTGGCGATGGATATGGATCCACCATGAACCGTCTTCAGATTGGGTAATATCATTTACCCTCAATTTTTTCAAATCCGTATAGGCAAGTCCGGTAAAAGTGGAGAAGATGAACATATCCCTTACAAACTGAAGCTGTGGCTTCTCGACAGGTGTTGTAAGCAGTGTCTTCAGATCTTCCAGCTTCAGATGACGACTTTTCCGTTTGGGCAGTTCAGGATGAAGGCGACAATACGGATCACGGCGGATTGTTCCCTGGCTGACAGCCCGCATGGTCATCTTCTTCAGCCTATAAAGATGTTCATGCACGCTCTTCGGGCTTAAATTCCTGTCCGTCCTGAGAAAAAGTTCAAAGTCATCATAAAAAACACGGTCAAGGTTCCGTAAAAGAACATCCTCTACGCCACGTTTTTCCTCGATGAAAGCCGAAAGATGCTTATATGAACGCTGGTAAGAGTCATAAGTTTCTTTTATCCGGTCTATTCCGATACGTTTTTTGAACTCCTCATTATGCTCCCGGAAAAGAGCCAGGAGTGTAAGCGGCTTCTGTCCGACACCCATCACGGCATTCTTCACCTGCTCCGCCGTAATGAATCCCAGACTGCTCTTTATCCGTCTGTAATGCTCATTTATTTCTTTGGTCAAATCATCAATGGCCCGGTTGACGGTAAGGGCATTCTCACTGCGGCCGTCAGCCCGTCCTTTTTCAGGATTCCATATGGCAGGGTTAACAGATACTTTCGTTCCTATCTGTTCCCATTTGGCATCTATGCTTATCTTGCAAAGCAACTGGCACGTTCCGTCCTTGCGGACTTTGGTGCGGTTTATATAAAACAGTACCGCAAACGTACTGCGATGTCTGATTTCCGTATTGTTAATTTTTTCTTTCATAATCTTGTCCTTTTATCCGGTTATCAAATGACTACAGAAAACCTTTCAGCAATTTTCTTGTCCAATGCTTTCGTATCTGTATCTATCTTATTGTCTGTCACCTTTGCGTAATGCTGTGTGGTCTCAATACGACTGTGTCCCAACATTTTACTGACTGTCTCCAACGGGACTCCATGCGAAAGGGTAATTTCTGTCGCATAGGTATGCCGGGCTGCATGAAAAACCAACTTACGCCCTATACCGCAAATTTCAGCGATGCGTTTCAGATAACGATTCAATGAACTGTTGGAATACATGGGGAGAAGCTTTCCTTCAGGAGCCATATCGCGGTATTTTTCAATGATATGGAACGGCAGTTCCATAAGCGGTATTTCAAAATCCACACCGGTTTTCTTGCGAGAACTCCTGATCCACCAGGTACCATCTTCCGCGAGAGAAAGGTTTTCATTTGTCAGCAGACACATGTCGCTATAGGGAATACCCGTATAACAGGAAAACAGGAACATATCTCTCACATGATAAAGAATCTGATCATGGAGAGGTGTTGTCATAATCCTATTCAATTCTTCGGAGGTGAGATATTTCTGTTCCGGTTTCGGATGTACCGGTTCATATCCGACAAACGGGAATACTGTTATTATACCGTCAGCAATAGCTTCTCCGACAATTGTTTTCAGTTGGACCGTAAGATTGACTATTGTGCCTGAAGCCAGACAACATTCCGTACGTAGATACAAGTCATATTTTTCAATGAAGGAACGGTCCAATGCGGCAAAAGGGATATCTGACAGCTTATATTGCATCTGTAAAAAACGTACCAGATGATTGTAGGAATTGCGGTAAGCCCTCAATGTCTTTTCCGTACGATTGATCCCAACGCGTTTCTCGAAATTTCTAATGAAAAGTCTGAAATAGCTTAACAGGGTTTCCTGTTCCGAAGCCATACCCAAAAGTTGATGCTTTACATCCTCTGCTGTTACATCCTCACGGATTGCAGATTGTTCCGCATAGATGCCGAGCGCGGCAGCACGTATTTCATCCAGTCTGTTGTTTATGTCTCTTGCCGCAACACTTTTTCCACACGCCCGTCCGGATGACCACAATGACTGTGGCACACGAAACTTGACACTGAATGCTGTTTCAGAGTGCTTGCCGACAATAAGCCGTGCCATCACGGGACAGTTTCCCCTGGCATCCGCCTCGCTCTTTTTAAGGTAGAACGAAACCTTTACATCTGTCTGATTCATAATCTGTTCCATTGTTTGCAAAATTAACAGAGACAGAGTTAATCATCGGCATGTAAAATATCGTCAGACATCGACAAAGCTATCACCATTGACTTCCGGAACCAATATTTTTCATATCTCAAAAAAAATAAGTACCTTCGCTAAGCCAAAATGATGAAACTGCGTTCTTTACGGTCGGAGCAGAAAGGATTTTCAAACAAATCCATACAACTGGAATGGGCAACGGATAGGTAGCAATTTTTTCGTTTAACTATTCAAAAAACGGCTTCAAAGCACACATTTACAAATGCGGAATAATGCTGCGTATCTCCCTGAAAGCCCAATAGTTTACATTATTCTTCCTAAATCCATCCGAAATCGGGCGAGTTTTGTTATATTTGCAACATTATCATATAGCCCTACAACACCAAACTTATGGAACACCATTGCCCCAAATGCGGACGAGAACAACCGCACGACCAATTGTGCTATTTCTGCCACGAGCAGGAAAGACTGGCAAAAGCCATCGCCCTGACGGATGAGGAAATGAAAGAAAAGGCGGACAACCTGAAAAGGCACGTGAAAAGGCTCGACGCCTTCGAGGAGCCCGAGACGTATGACTTTGCTTCGCTTTTCTATGTGCACGGCCGGACAGACGAAGAACTGCAAAGGGCAGCCCTGAAAGCAGAAGTATACGGCCATGATGAAATATACTACCATGCCCCGGCCGACGTTCGCGACGAACTGATACGCCGGCTCATGGCCTCGACCAACAGCAACGAGGCCGGCCAACTGTTGGCGTGCGTGGCAATGCAAGGCGACGACGTTTCGCTCAAAGCGCTTGTAGAACTGGAAAACAACCCGCGCCCATGGCGCAAGGGCCTCTATGTTGACCCGTCGGTGTATGCCTGGGACGGAGGCTTCACGTTCGACAAGCAAGGAAACAGGCTGGAGGTGGCCCACCCGGAGTGCTTCGCCATAGAAACAGGCAACCCCGACGAAGACCATGCCATACGCCTGGGGCAACCCCACGAGGGCCGCTGCCGCCACTGCGGATGCCAGCTGATGGACATCATCACCATCGACGGGCACGACCCGCGGCTGGCATTCCTTGGCTTGGACGGCAAGACAAGCATAAGCTGTTGCCCCAACTGCGTGCAATTCGCCTACCCCGTGGCCTATGCCAAGGCTGTGCCAAACGGCGAGAGCCACCCGATATTCCCATACGAAGGTGTGGAAGACGACGCGGAGAACTACTGGACAGACGAGATGAACGACGCGGCCCGGGCCAACAGGCTTGTGCTCAGCAAAGAACGCAAGCCTCCTTTCTACGGGCTTTTCTTCGACGACGGCAATACCGTGGGCGGATTCGGCAACTGGATTCAAGACTGCGAAGTGCCTACATGCCCTGAGTGCGGCCAACCGATGAAACTGATTGCCCAGATTGGATGGAGCACACTGTGCAACGACTTCATGGAAGGCACGCTATACATATCTTACTGCAACAATTGCCACATGGCAGCCTTGCAACACCAGCAGACCTGAACAGCCGACCACAGGCACCGGACAAAACCGACACAACATTCAACACACGACAAAACAAAATGCAAACCAACGCACAACAACTGACCACACAGAGGCTCATATTGCGCCCATGGAACGATGGCGACGCCGAAGCCCTGTACAAATATGCTTCCGACCCGGCCATCGGCCCCATCGCCGGATGGGAGCCGCATGCGTCGGTGGAACACAGCCTGGAGATTATACGCACTGTGTTCGCGGCCCCAGAGACCTATGCCATGGTGCTTCGCGAAACCGGCGAGCCTGTTGGCTGCGCCGGCATAATGACTGCCGACAGCCTGCACTCTGCGCCGGCGGCCGGCAGCGAAGCCGAAATAGGCTACTGGATAGGCAAGCCCTACTGGGGCATGGGCCTCACACCCGAAGCCGTTAGTTGCCTTGTCAGCCGCTGCTTCACCACCCTCGGGTGCGAAAGGGTGTGGTGCGCCCACTACGACGGCAACATGCAGTCGCGCAGGGTGATGGAGAAATGCGGCTTCCGCTTCCACCACTCCGAAACCGACAAGCCCACGCCGCTTGGCGACCGGCGCACCGAGCACATGTTCGTAATAACGCGCAACGACTACAACAACCTTCACCAGGAACAATGAAAGAGATTGACCCGAAGCAGACCACCAGGGCCTTCGCATTTGAAATGTGGATGAAAGCGCCCATGCCCATGGTGACATTCATCAAGACGCTCGATGTGACAAGGCTCGTAAGGGCAAGCCGCAGGCACCACATGAAGTTCAACATACTGATGTGCTGGTGCGTAGGCAAGGCGGCATCAGGCATCAGAGAGTTCTACATGCTGCCCGTAGGCGGCAGGCTCTACGCATACGACACCATAGCCGTAAACACCATTGTGGCCAACAGCGAGGGCGAAGTAAGCTCATGCGACATTCCTTTCACCGACGACCTGCAGCGCTTCGGCAGCGACTACACGCAACTGACGCAGCAAGTTGCCCGTATGTGCCAGAACCACGACTTGCAGGAAAGCATGGTGATTGGCACCTCGGCCCTCGCCCGATACGACATCGACGGGGCCGTGGGCATGTACAGCGGCGTTTTCAACAATCCGTTCATGATATGGGGCAGATACCGCAAAGGCCTCTTCAAGACAAAGCTCACGGTGTCTTTCCAGTTTCACCACACACAAATGGACGGGGCGCACGCAGCGCGGTTTTTGGACAATCTGCAAAGAGAGATCGACCGGTTGCGGGTGGAATAAGTAGGTGTTCAAAATTAATTGCCATCAAATTGTGCGCTATTTCGGTGATGCATGCCAAAGTCCGAAGAGAGAGCGTAGCGGGCTACGCGACCGATGAGACTTTGGCATGCGGCCCGAAAGAGCACACAAGATGGTGGTAAAGATATATAGGACACCGTAAGGTCTATTGTATCGGTTAATTTTGAACAGCTACTTAACGGATTTAGCATCACATTAGTGCCGTCAAGTTGCCCAGCGGCAAAGGGTCGTCAACGTGAGTTTGGCTTCCTTATGCGCGCCCGGAGTTGGCTGGCAACAGCTTTGGTGGGTAATGCCGGCCAACCATGTGAACGAGCGCAGCGTGTGTTAACTCCTGCAAACTCCTTCAAACTTCCCCCATAGGGCAGCATGAGGACATTCATCAAAGAACTCATTGAAACTTTATTCGACTTCAGTCTGAGTGATGTTTTCGTAGCTGTTTCCTTGCCTGGAAAAGGAGTGTAGCGGGCTAAGCGGCGAACGACGGCAAAAGAACAGACCGAAAAGCCCCTCCGTAATGAAGCAAAAAAAGACTTTTCGGAAAAAGTTTAAACAGGTCCAGACATTGGTTTTGCAACATCAACACAACCAAGACAGAAAGTCAAACGACTTGAAATGGCAAGTGTGCATATAGCCCAACAAGGCCGGTAAACATATTCCGCCCCCGCATAGAGGCTCACCAAACGTGGGCCCGGCATACCTTATTAGCAGCCGGGCGAGGGCGGCGCATCATCAACCTATGCACATTTTCCACAACCAATAGCGCGCCGTGACAGCGCTTGGCCCACAAACGCCAAGCACCACGAAGCCCGGACGATGGCTGCGCAGGGTGCCGCGTAGTCGGCGTCAGCAAAGGCTCTTACGGAAATAAAGCATGTCTGTAAGCACCTTTCCGTCTTCAACAATGATGTGATCGTAGTTGTCGGTGAAGAAACCTGCCACCGAATGGGAGTACTCAAAACCGCAACTCCTGTAGAACGAAACCGTGGTCACACTGTCGCCGGTGCCAACCATCATTGTGCCAAAGCGGCAAGCATACAACCGGCAAAGGTACCCTACCATATACTTGCCGTAGCCGCGCCTCTGGAAACACGGGGCTACGGCCAAGTTTTTCAGCTCGCACACACCGCCGCCCTCGTCGGTCACAACAGCCACACACACCACACGGCCGCCATCTGCACGCATCACAAACAGGTCGCCACGCGTCAAATAGCGGGCAATCATCGACTCCTGTTCGTCTGCCAGCAAAAGAAGCCCCATGTATCTGGCCTTGTCCTGCGTTTCAACTTCAATCTTCATGTCCTGCCGGTTTACATCCTTAAACATCCTTCCCAGCACTTTCATCATTAAAAAAGCCCTCAAGTGCTTGCGCACTCAAGGGCTTCCGATACTCTATTGCGGAGAGACAGGGTATTGAACCCAAACGGCTATAGTTAATTATACCGTTGCAAACTTGACGTTATAGTTGTTCATAGACAGTCCAAGCAGTTCGTCGGCCTGGTCATTGCAGAACTTCAGCACGGTCTCTTTTACTTTGAACCAGTTGAGATAGTCCTGCATGTACTTGGTTGCGACACCCCAGAATGTTCCGTTAAGCCATTTCTTGAGCCTGTTGTGCAATGAATTGACGTGTTGGATATGGTAAAATCCCCTCTTGACGTGCCTGCCAAGGTCGGCCCTGATTACGACATGCTCGATGTGGTTGTCCATCGCATATCCCTTGTAGCTGACGTGTCCGTCCGAACACAGCACCGTCCCTTGGGGCAGAGGAGTATGCAGACTTTCCGTGATTTCCGCCTTCGTCAGCCGTCCATAGCCGCAAAACGTCATGTTGAGGTCGTTTTTCCTGTCCGCAGTCACTATTACGGTCGCCTTGTCCTTGGATATGCCCTTGCCTTTTGTCTCTCCGCCACGTTTGCGAGGTTTGCGTTTCAGATGTCTGCAACCTTTATCGGACTTGTCAAAGAACGTCTCGTCACTTTCGGTTATTCCGGAGAACGAACCGCCTTCATCCTGCTTCAGGGAACGCAATATCTTGTGCCGCCAGTCGAAGGCCGTCTTCTTGTTGATATGCAAGGCGGCGGAAATCTTGTCAAGCGACTTCTGTTCGGACATCAGGCGCATGTATGCCTTCACGAGCCATTTCTTGTGAAGCTTCTGTTGCCACGTGCCGGTAAATTCGGTGAAAGTCCTGCCGCAGTCCTTGCATTTGAAGCGCTGCGTTCCGTGGTCCTTGCCGAAACGGTAGTAACGGGTGCCGCCGCAATGAGGGCAGCAACCCTGCTTTTCCAACAAGGCTGATAGGCGTGAGCTTTCAGGTACTGTCGCTTCACACTGTTTGTTCGGGCTCAATGCCTGCACCAAGGATTGCCGTTCCGTCTCTGATAAAGACTGTGCGGCTGACAATATTTCACTATACGTCATGATATTATCCTTTTTTTAATGGATATGCAATTAATATGCCATTTTACAACGTATTGTTAAACTAGAGCCAACCCAAACATCTAACCGCCTATAAATCAGCTTTTTATTTTCCAAAATTTCAAATAGGTAACGAAATAGTAACGATTTTTGCAGGGTTATTTGTTCGGCTTTGTCCGCTGTTTGTCTGCCTATCTCACGGGTTCAAAGATACAACACATTTTTTAATTACGCAAATCTCTGTATATAAATGTTTCAGCTTAGGTGCAAGGTGCAAGCTATATATATAGATATATACTTGCACCTATCCGAAAAAATATGCCGTATTATTTGGCTATTCAAAATATTGTTCGTAGTTTTGCGAACAACAAAGAAGAAAGGAGAATTGAAGTGAAAGAGAAACAGTACACAACAGAGCAGGAACAGATTGCTCGTTTTGCCAAAGCAATGGGGCATCCGGCACGGATGGCTATTCTTGCTTTCTTAGCGAAACAAGATAGTTGCTTCTTCGGTGATATTCACGAAGAACTGCCTATCGCTAAAGCAACCGTTTCGCAGCATTTGAAAGAACTGAAAGAAGCTGGCTTAATTCAGGGTGAAATAGAAACACCAAAAGTCCGGTATTGTATAAATCGGGAGAACTGGGAACTTGCCCGAAAATTGTTTGCAGCTTTTTTAGGGGACTGTAAATGTAAAGGTACATCGTGCTGTGAATAGCAGTACCTTTTTTTTGGAATAATTGTTCGTAGTTCTACGAACTGCGATTATTATATTAACTTTAAAGTAGAATGACAATGGAAATTAAAGTATTAGGAACTGGGTGTTCAAGCTGTAAAGCCTTGTACGAAACCACCAAACAAGCTATTTCAGAATTAGGTTGCGATGCAACCCTTATCAAAGAGGAAGATTTATTGAAAATCATGGAGTATAACATTTTAGGGCTTCCGGCTTTGGTGATTGACGAGAAAGTCGTATCAGCCGGGAAAAAGTTATCCCTTGCAGAAGTGAAAGAGTTGATAACCAAATAAAAGTGAACTATGAGAAAATTATTTTATCTACTGATTGCAACGCTGGTCTTAGTTTCCTGTGGTAATGGTTCAAAGAAAAAGACCGGAGAAAACCAAGCGGAAGAAATACAGTCTAACCGCATAGAGGTTCTTTATTTTCATGGAGCGCAACGGTGTATCACTTGCCGGGCGATAGAAGCAAATACAGTAGCCCTTTTGGATAGCCTTTATTCAAAAGAAAAAGCGGACGGTAAAATTATCTATAAAGTGATAGACATTTCAAAGAAAGAAAATGAAGCGATTGCAGACAAGTACGAAGTTACATGGTCGTCTTTGTTTGTGAACGGCTGGAAAGACGGTAAAGAGAATGTAAACAACATGACCGAGTTTAGTTTTTCCAATGCGAAAAATGCACCGGACAAGTTTAAAGAGGGAATTAAAAGCAAGATTGACGAATTGTTAAAACAGTTGTAAGATGGATTTTCTTCAATCGCTATTAGATAACAGTTCTATTCCTGCTATTACAGCTTTTATATTGGGGATTTTAACGGCGGTTAGCCCGTGTCCGTTAGCGACCAACATAACGGCAATAGGATTTATTAGTAAGGACATAGAAAACCATCACCGGATATTTATAAACGGATTGCTTTATACATTCGGCAGAATAGTAAGCTATACGGTTCTTGGCTTTATCCTTATCCCTATTCTCCGTGAGGGGGCAAGCATGTTTATGGTTCAAAAAGTCGTAAGCAAGTACGGGGAAATGCTGATTGCTCCGGCGTTAATCATCATTGGAATATTTATGCTCGATATAATAAAACTCAATCTGCCGAAAATCAATATCGGCGGTGAAAGTTTGAAAAAGAGGACGAAAGGCAGTTGGGGGGCTATGCTATTGGGTATTTTATTCGCCCTTGCTTTTTGTCCTACCAGTGGAGTATTTTATTTCGGTATGCTTATGCCTTTGTCAGCAGCAGAAACGGGCGGGTATCTCTTACCTGTAATTTACGCTATTGCTACGGGATTACCCGTAATCCTTGTTGCATGGATTTTAGCGTACAGTGTTGCCGGACTGGGTAAGTTTTATAACCGGATGCAAATATTCGAGAAATGGTTTCGTAAAATAGTTGCCATCCTCTTTATTGCGGTAGGAATTTATTATGCAGTAGTCTTTTATCTATAACATAGAGTATCATTTTAAATAAAAACAGTATGAAAAAGATAGAAATTTTCGACCCGGCAATGTGTTGCCCTACGGGTCTTTGTGGAACAAATATTGACCCTGAATTAATGCGTATTGCGGTTGTTATTGAAACATTGAAGAAACAGGGTATCATCGTTACCCGTCACAATTTACGTGACGAACCGCAAGTGTATGTAAGTAATAAAACAGTAAACGAGCATCTGCAAAAACATGGGGCGGATGCACTGCCTATTACTTTAGTGGACGGCGAAATCGCTGTTTCAAAAACCTATCCTACCACCAAACAAATGAGTGAATGGACGGGTATCAATTTGGATTTTATGCCAGTAAAATGAGTATTCACCAGCTAATTATATAAAAATGAAAACATTTAATTTATCAGATATAGATTTGACGAAATACCTTTTCTTCACTGGAAAGGGCGGTGTAGGGAAAACTTCGATTGCTTGTGCTACTGCGGTAGGCTTGGCAGATAATGGAAAGAAAATACTTCTTATCAGTACAGACCCAGCTTCAAACCTGCAAGATGTGTTTAATCAAACACTGAACGGACACGGTACGGATATTCAAGAAGTACCCGGCTTGACGGTCGTTAATCTCGACCCGGAACTAGCCGCAGCCGAATACAGGGAAAGCGTTATCGCTCCTTTCCGGGGACAACTGCCCGAAAGTGTAATTCAGAATATGGAAGAACAACTTTCAGGCTCTTGTACGGTAGAAATTGCGGCTTTCAACCAGTTTTCCGATTTTATCACGGATGCCGATAAAGCAAAAGAATACGACCATATTATCTTTGATACAGCCCCCACGGGACACACGTTGCGAATGTTACAACTGCCATCAGCATGGAGTACATTTATTAGTGAGAGTACGCACGGTGCATCTTGCTTAGGTCAATTATCCGGTTTGGAAGAACGGAAAGGTATCTATAAGCAGGCAGTTGAAACACTTTCGGATGCAAATGCAACCCGCTTAGTGTTGGTTAGCCGTCCCGAAATCGCACCACTAAAAGAAGCTGCTCGTTCTTCACATGAATTGCAATTACTGGGAATTAAAAACCAGCTATTGGTAATCAACGGGCTTTTGCTACAATTAGATGAAGCCGACAGCGTATCGAAACAGATATATGACAGGCAGCAAAATGCCCTGAAACAGACCCCTGCGGAACTGCTGGAATATCCGTCTTATTATGTTCCTTTACGGTCATACAATTTATCTAATATTACGAATATCCGCCGGATGCTTTACAATGATAATTTAACAAATGATGCGAACTATCAGCGGATTACCGATGCCAAAGGGATAGATGAACTGGTAAACGACCTCTATCAATCAGGAAAAAGGGTTGTTTTTACTATGGGAAAAGGCGGCGTGGGAAAAACCACTTTAGCCACTGAAATAGCCCTGAAATTAACAAAACTGGGTGCAAAAGTGCATCTTACCACCACTGACCCGGCAAACCATCTGAATTATAACCTTGCTGTTCAGGCGGGCATTACGGTAAGCCGTATTGATGAAGCGGAAGTATTGGAAGCCTATAAAAACGAGGTTCGCAGTAAAGCTGCGGAAACAATGACTGCCGAAGATATGGAATATATAGAGGAAGATTTACGTTCACCGTGTACACAGGAAATCGCAGTATTCCGGGCTTTCGCTGAAATTGTCGATAAGGCGGAAAATGAAGTCGTAGTGATTGATACCGCACCTACCGGACACACGTTGTTATTGCTGGATGCAACGGAAAGTTACCATAAAGAAGTGCAACGTACACATGGCGACACTCCCGTTTCTGTAAGAAAGCTGTTACCACGTTTGAGAAACCAGCAGGAAACAGAAGTCGTTATTGTGACCCTGCCCGAAGCAACACCCGTTTTTGAAGCCGAACGTTTGCAAATGGATTTACAACGTGCCGGGATTAATAATAAATGGTGGGTCGTGAATGCTTGCTTGTCATTAACAGGCACCGAAAATTCTTTCTTGCGGGCAAAGGCGCAAAATGAATTGGCTTGGATTAAGAAAGTAGAAGAATTATCAAAGGGAAATGCTGCCCTGATAGCTTGGAAAAACAACTAAAAACATGAAGATTTTAATTCTTTGTACAGGAAATAGCTGCCGCAGCCAAATGGCACATGGCTTTTTGCAATCATTTGACAATAAACTGGATGTCTTTTCAGCAGGAACAAAACCTGCTGAAAAGGTTAATCCGATGGCGGTAAAGGTTATGGATGAAATGGGTATAGATTTAACCCACCATACCCCTAAAAGTGTAAACCTATATATAGGACAGGAATGGGACTATGTTATTACGGTCTGCGGTGGGGCAAACGAAAGCTGCCCGATGTTTACGGGTGAAGTAAGGAACAGGCTGCATATAGGATTTGACGACCCATCAGAAGCAACCGGAACGCCGGAGTTTATAAACAGTGAATTTCATCGGGTACGGGATGAAATAAAAGCCCGCTTCTATCAGTTCTACATCGACCATATCCAAGGAAAACAAGAATAATGCACCAATATATCTCTAAGTTCAATGTTCCAAAGATGGATTGCCCATGCGAGGAAAATTTAATCCGTCTGAAATTAGGCAATAGCCCCTTAGTGGAGCGTCTCTATTTCGACTTGGCGGAAAGAACCTTAGTTGTCATCCATCACGGGGAAGTGAAGTCGATTCAGGAACAGCTTGAAACATTAAACCTCGGTGCCAAGCTAACAGCATCTTCTCTCTGCGATGAAGCAAAGTCTGAAACCACCTCCAAAGTTCAGAGACGGGCGTTGTGTTGGGTGCTCGTCATCAACTTTCTATGTTTCATCATAGAAGCCACAACAGGCATCATCTCCCAGTCGATGGGCTTGGTCGCAGACAGTTTGGATATGTTGGCAGATGCTTTGGTTTACGGCATGAGTCTGATGGCTGTTGGAACAACTATAGCCCGTCAGCAAAAAGTAGCAAAACTCAGTGGCTACCTTCAAATTTCACTGGCTGTATTGGGGCTCATCGAAGTTATCAAACGCTTTATGGGCCTCGAAACGCCCCCAGACTTTTTAGTTATGATTGTCATCTCGTTCATTGCACTAATCGCCAATACAGCCTCTCTATGGTTGTTGCAGCGCACAAAGAGCAAGGAGGCCCACATACAAGCCAGTGTTATTTTCTCAGCCAACGATGTCATTGTCAATATAGGAGTCATCGTTGCAGGGCTGTTGGTTGGACTATTGAACAGCAACGCCCCTGATTTGATCATAGGCATCATTGTCTTTCTCATCGTCATTAGAGGCGCGATACGCATACTGAAACTCTCAAAGTAAAACTATAACATATGGAAAAAAATCAAGGCATTGGATTGTTTGAGAAATACCTAACAATCTGGGTTACTTTATGTATCATTATAGGAATTGCAGTAGGACAATGGCTTCCACTAATTCCGCAAACATTAAGCAAATTCGAGTATGCCAATGTGTCTATACCCGTGGCCATTCTAATTTGGTTAATGATTTATCCAATGATGCTAAAAGTGGATTTTCAAAGCGTTAAGAATGTTGGCAAGCGTCCGAAAGGGATAATGGTGACTTGCGTTACAAACTGGCTGATAAAGCCGTTTACCATGTTCGGAATAGCTTATATCTTCTTCTATGTGGTTTTCAAAACCTTTATACCTGCCGGGTTAGCCGAAGAATATTTAGCCGGGGCGGTATTATTGGGGGCTGCACCTTGTACGGCGATGGTATTTGTATGGAGTTACTTAACGAAAGGCGATGCCGCTTACACGCTGGTACAGGTTGCGGTAAACGATTTAATCATATTAGTAGCATTTGCGCCTATTGTAGCTTTCCTGCTGGGAGTTGGTGGCGTATCTATCCCGTGGGACACTCTGCTGTTATCCGTAGTATTATTTGTTGTGATACCACTTGCTGCCGGGGTTATTACCCGTATAATGGTTATTCGTCGCAAAGGAGTGGACTATTTCAATAACGTATTTATTAAGAAATTTGATAATTATACGGTAGCTGGATTGCTATTAACGCTTATTATCCTGTTTTCCTTTCAAGGAGAAACGATACTGAACAATCCCCTGCATATCTTATTGATTGCAGTTCCGCTTGTGTTGCAAACGGTTCTGATATTCTTCGTTGCTTACGGTTGGGCGAAATGGTGGAAATTACCCCATGATGTTGCCGCACCTGCCGGAATGATTGGGGCAAGTAATTTCTTTGAATTGTCAGTTGCTGTGGCTATTTCTCTTTTTGGTTTACAGTCCGGGGCTGCATTAGCTACGGTGGTGGGCGTACTAGTCGAAGTTCCGGTGATGTTGATGTTAGTAAGGATTGCCAATAACACACGAAGCTGGTTTCCGGCTACAGAATAACAATAGGGCAAAAGTCTTAATCTAACTTTATCGTAAAAAGGCTTGGTGCTGGAAATGTTTGTTCCTAACATTTCCGGCATTCTGCCTTTTACAAAAGTCATAATAAAGATACATTTTTCGGCATTAAGACAACCGTTATAACATGAGCAATGAAATTGATTTTGAAGAATTTATAAGAAACATAGACTGCGCTATCTATGAAAAAATAGATGTTGATAATTGGAATATCTCAATAGAGGTAGTTCTCGATGTAGTCGAGTTCCTGCAACGGTCACTTGAAGATTTGAGGACATATATTGTCAATCATCCTTTCAGCAGCAAAGAAGAAGAAATTTATTTCTTCAAACACATCAAACCGGAAGTATTGAGTAGATTATTATACTTTACAGAGATTTACAATACCGAAATGCGAAAACCGCATGGAAGTATTGAAGTCTTAAAAAAGTATTATAACGACAGATTGGATGAATTGACTTCCTATTTTGAAAGTAATTTGGATTTTTACCAATATTACCGTTCTAAAGCGACCCACTTAGACAATCACTATTTTGTACGGGGGCATATTGATTTTAAACTGTGTCCGAATTGTATACCTTATGACCGTGATCCGGAGTTTTCCACTTGTTACGACCACAAAGCAACACAAATATTAGCGAATGATATGCTTTGCATTTATCTGAATAAAAAGCTACATGGGGTTGATAAGCAAGTAATCATCGCAAAAAGTCGGTCTTTCTTACCGGAACACCCTTTCCGGTGGACTGCAACCAAAATAGCAGCCGTAGAATTAGGCTACGCTATCTATGCGGCGGGTGTCCTGAATAACGGGCAAGCGGATATAAATTTGACCACATTCAGCACATTTCCAAAATACTTCCTTATGGGAACCCGCAAAAGTTGTTTCTGGTATTAAATTACCATTTTTTTCATAACACCATTCCTTTGCTATTTCAGGGAATTTAGATGCTAATGATTCGCCATATGAAGGTAGTTGGTTTTTATGCATAGCTATTATTTATATAAATAACACACCCGACTTTACATTCTTGGGTGTAAAATCGGGTGTTAACTCTATAAAACATTGAATCTCAATGTTTATTGCGGAGAGAGAGGGTAATGAACCTTTACACTAACTCTCTGTATATTACGCTTTTGCGTTACACCGTATTGGCGTTTTGTAGCAATCTTGTAGCACAGCATTGAATGCTTCCTGAAGTCCATCTGACGACCTCTATCGTCACTTCTTTTGGGTACAAAAGTAGTTATTTTCGAACTAATCTCCAAATGTTTGAAAATAAATTTTTTAGGATTATTTCTGCTACACTTTTAGTGCATGGTGCAAGCCCCTTATATAAGGAGGCTTGCACCATGCACTAAGGGTGAATAAAGGAACCATTGGATGTTGTCTATATCGCTTTAACTTGCATTAAGAATTATACAGGATCCTCGTCATCCAGTGGATTCCGACAGATTGGTTCAAAATGGTTTTGTGCGTCAAAGCAAGAAGCTGCTGTGCCTGGAAACTCTTCTATAAGGGCTTTCCGTACCTCATCATGTCCTTTAAATACAGTAAACCATATAGACCAGCAACCATGCCCCTTGACTAAATCGACAATCGTATAAACATCAACTGATCCAGCTATATATTTTTCCAGATATATGTTTGCCAAGTTCCATTTTTCCAACCTTATCCTCCATCGATAATCTTTCGCACTTGAATCTTTCGGTCCTTTATTTAGTCCCACAAGCTCAAGCAACGCACGGGCATTGTTCGCTGATTTTCCGCTTAAAGAAGGATTAACTTCTACCACGCCTCCTGCTTTATAGCAAAGGCTCAGAAAAGTGTTGTTGAGGTGTGGCAAGTGGCAACTTCCATATACAACGTTTTTTGTGTCTTTGTTGTCTGCTCCGTTGCAAGTTGGACAGGAAAGCAAGAAATTACTCCATGCGGTTTCAAGATGGGCATAGATATAGTTGCCATCAGCATCTTTGTATTTTTTAGGTTGGATATGTTCAACCTGCAAGTCCCGTTCATCGTCATAAGATTTTTCGCAATAAGAACATATCGTTCCCAAGTTCATGCATAAAGGGTGCTTTGCATCTTTATAATTGGGATAATTTTCATTGATGCGTGGCTCATTCTCAGGATTCCATTTCTCAACAGGCCTCATAACACATTCCTTTCTGCTCTAAGAAGTGCCACATAAGCCGGGTCGTCAGAAAACAGGCTTTCTATCTCATCCAACTCTTTCTTGACCTTTAGAGCATCTGGCGTGTCTGCCTTTTCTTCCTTCACAAGCCGGTAGTATTCTTCCGCTTTTTCTACCATTTCATTGTATTTGGCACTTCTGACTGTATCCATATTCATCTCATTTATAACGATTTCCTCAATACTCCGTTTGTTCGGGTCATCAATACCCTTTACCCCGTCCAAAGTAATTACATTCTGGCTTTTCACACTTTGCACGATAAACGGCGAGTGAGTAGTCACAATAAACTGCATCATTGGAAATGCGGTCTGCAAATCCAAGAGGATGTGCTTTTGCCAATGAGGATGTAAATATAAGTCCACCTCGTCTATCATGACAATTCCCGGTGTCTTTTTTACCGCGTCTACACCTAAAAAACCATTGAGTTCAATACACCGATAGGCGATTTCTGCGACGATGTTTATCATCGACTTAAAACCGTCGCTCATCATGTCATACGTGAGCCAGTAGGGTTGTGGATCTTTTGCCATCTGTATTTCGGCAGTAAACTCATTGTTTTTCCGGTCAATCTCAATTACTTTTAATGCAGGTATGGCATCAGATAACGCATTCAGAAAGGCAATGTTAGACCCTGCAAATTCACGCCCTTTATCCAGTTCCTTATCAAATCTATAAATCCAGTCAAATGCGCTTTTGAAGTCCACTTTTTCATCCAACGCACATTTATATGCCTTTTCTTCCCTCGAAGCACGTGCTTTTGTTTTTTCTGCCCCATTATAGTTGTTCTCAAGACGGGAAGCACCGAATGATATCATTAACGGTAATACCGATGTTGTTTTTGTTATGTCAGCATCACGTCGTTTCTGTTCCATATTAGCCACCATATCTTTCAATTCCCCAGCATTTTTACGAGAATTTTTGGGACCAAGTCTAAGCCATTTGATGTCCTTTTCTTGGCAGGAGTATTCCTTTGATGTGAAATTGTAGTTTCCATCAATGAAGCAAGCATTTACTTCAAAAACTGGTTTCGCCTGCTGTTTTTGAAAACTTTTAGTCAATTCACTGTATTTCCTTACGACATCGCTATCTTTCGTGTTTCTGGCACATCCGGTGACGAGAGTCAACTCTTGCAAAAAAGCGCCCAATGCTATTTGCACGGCATGAAGTAACGTGGTCTTACCTGTTGTATTATTTCCTAAAACAACATTCATTCTTGAATCAAAAATGAAAGATCGTTCTGTAAAACCACGAAAGTTCCTTATTGTTATGTCCTTTATCCTCATATTATGAATTTTGTATGATGATTACTTTTTCAGCCCTTGAAGGAATATTGGAGACTAATAAATCCTTAACGTCTACTTGTAGCACTTCAGCTATTCTCATGAGCATCTCCAAAGATGGTTGGGATTTATTCGTACACCATTTACTAACTGTTGTAGGGTCTTTGCTGAGCATTACGGCCAACCATTTAGCAGTACGTTTTTTTCCGCAAGCACTACTTTTAATCTGTTTATATCTTTATCTACCATAGGATGTTGTGGATTATTATGCAAAGGTATAAAAATATATGTAACTTTGGCATAAGATATAGTAATTTTGCTGATAAATTAGCGTTTTAGTCCATTATTATGAAAGAGGAAATTAACTACAATAAAAATTATTCATCATCTGTATGAATAAGAATTCATGCAACATCCCATTCATATTCATGCAGCTGGTTCTCGCTTGTATTTATTATCTTCCTACATATATATTAAACTTGCACCTGTTGAAAGGTTTGGTGCGTACTCTGCAAATGTTTGCATATTGTGCAATACAACCAATTGCAGGTGCCACTAAATTTGTAAAATATGGACAATATCGGTGCAAAACTGAAAAGGAAACGTGAAGAAAAGAACTATTCGCAAGAGTATGTGGCTGAACAACTGGATGTTTCGCCTTCGACTGTATCCAGGGTTGAGAGCGATGCAGGCAATGTAAAACTATGCATTATAGAAAAGTATTGCAAAGTGTTGGAGATGTCCATTGCTGAATTATTTGCAGGAGATGCAAGCCCCACAGCCTACACTTATTCTGTGACTATTCAGATAGGTGTACAACGCATTGAAGAGCTACAAAAATTGGAAAAAGTTCTAGTTTCCATGCAAAAGAAATAATAAAAACTTATAAATATGGAAGTTATCACAATTGACAGTGCAGCCTTTCTGAAATTGAAAGAGCAATTGGATAGAATAGAAAGCTATATTGAGCGAACTGTGGAGTTGAACAAGGATATTGACGATGCTTTGGAAATGAGCAGCAAAGATGTAATGGAGGTCTTGCGAATATCAGAATCCACCCTGTACAGGTGGCGGAAAAACGGGTTGGTAAAGTATCACTACGCTAATTCGGGTGATGTGAGATATTACTACAAATCTCTTTTCGTCGCCATAAAATGTTACCAAGTCAAGGTTCCAGCTACGCCTAAAGAAGAAGCCTTGAAAAGGCTCATGGAGTTTAAAGACAATGTGATTCTGAACGGCTATGTCACTAAAGATAAAACGAAATGATAAGCAAAGACGAGATACTTGAGAGGACTAACCGAGGGTTGGATGTATTCAAATACTATTTAGGAATGCCCTTCAAGCCCGGAAAAAACTTTAGGAATCCCCTATATGAAGATAAAAACGCTTCGTGTAACATCTATTTTGACAAGCATTCGATGATGTTTAAGATGAAAGACTTTGGCAATGAAGGCTATTCCGGAGATTGTTTTTGGTTTGTGGCTACATTGAAAGGGCTGAATTTAAAGACGGACTTTGTAAGTATAATTAATCTGATAGCAAAAGACCTTCATCTGGATGTTGTTACAGATTCAAAACAATCCCTTCATCCGATAAGGCGTAATAAAGAAGCCACGATACAAATCATTGAGGTGGACGTCCCAATATATGAAATTGTAGAGAAGACCTTCACATGTTCCGAATTGGAATATTGGCAACAATACGGCATTACTAAAGTTGTTTTGGACACTTTTCATGTATCATCGGTCAATGTATTCAAAAGCGTGAACAGGAATAACGAACCTTTCAAAATCAAAAGTTCCGAAATAGACCCTGTTTTTGCATATAAGGGATTAGGGTACGTCAAGATATACCGCCCAATGAACAAGAAATACCGTTTCCTATATGGCGGAGAAATGCCAGATACCTATTGCTTTGGCTTTGAACAATTGCCCAATAAAGGTGACATCGTTTTTATTACGGGTGGTGAGAAAGATGTAATGTCTTTGTATGCGAAGGGATTCCATGCTTTGTGCTTCAATAGTGAAACAGCTACAATACCTATACAAATCATAGAAATGTTAGAGAGAAAGTTCAGGCATATCATATTCTTGTATGATTCTGACGAAACGGGTAAAAGAGAATCTTTGCGACAATGCTCAACATTATCAGGGCATAATGTCATAAGGATCGAACTGCCTTTACCCGGAACTAAAAAGGAGAAAGACATTTCAGATTTTTTCGCATCCGGCAAAACAAAATCAGACCTCCAGGCATTAATAACGGGTGCGCTTGAAAAATATTATTCAAATACACTCATGCTAATAAAATCATGTGAAATGGATTATAACAATCCCCCGCAAAATTCAAAAACTGTAGTCTCAGTCAACAATGTTCCACTTGGTACCTATGACAATCTATTATGCGTTACGGGTGGAGAAGGTACAGGCAAAAGCAATTTTATTTCAGCGATCATTGCAGGAACCCTGATAGAGGTAGACGAATATTCTGAGATTGACACATTGGGACTTGACATCACTCCGAATTTCAAGCACAAAGCAATCCTGCATTATGACACGGAACAATCAGAATACCAGCTATATAAGAATATGACAAAAACCTTGAAAAGAAGTGGTTTGTCCCATATGCCCGACAGTTATCATTCATTCTATCTTGCCTCTCTTTCCAGAAAAGAACGGTTGGATATAATAAGGGATAGTATGGATTTGTATTACCATAGGTTCGGTGGTATCCACCTTGTGGTCATTGATGGCATAGCTGATCTGATACGTTCTGCAAACGACGAAGCTGAGAGCGTCGCCATTGTAGACGAGCTTTATCGTTTAGCAGGCATCTACCGCACCTGTATTATCTGTGTGTTGCATTTTGTACCGAACGGGATCAAATTACGAGGGCATATCGGATCGGAACTCCAACGTAAGGCAGCTGCAATTATTTCCATAGAGAAAGATGATAATCCTGTTTATTCGGTAGTGAAGGCTATAAAAGTACGTGATGGAAGCCCACTGGATGTTCCTTTGTTGCAGTTCTCTTGGGATACGGATAAAGACATGCACATTTTTGCAGGAGAAAAACCCGTTGAAGATAAGGAGCGTCGTAAACGCAACGATTTAATCAATGTTGCCAAAGAAATATTCTACACAAGAAAATCCCTGTCATACAGTGAATTATCAGAATTGTTGTGTGAGATGTTGGATGTCAAAGAGCGTACATCCAAAAATTATATTCAATACATGAAATCTAATGGAATAATCAGCCAAAATACGTACAATAATTATATTGCAGGTAAACTCTGTAATATTTAAGAATTTGAAATTATGGTACAAAGCAAAAGTCATACAAATTCACCAAATTGTTCTTCTTGTTTCTTAAGATTATGTGCCATACAGTCACAGATAGACAGGTTAGAACGGATGCTTTCTTATTCAAAGGAAACCTTAAACTTTAAGGAAGCCTGCCTTTATACAGGACTTTCAAGCAGTCAATTATATAAACTGTTGAATGGAAAAGAAGTTCCTCATTATAAGCCCCATGGAAAGTTGATATTCTTTAACCGAAAAGAGCTCGACAGTTGGTTGTGCAGTAACAAAAGAAGCATTGAATTAGCGATGGAAATCTAAAATTGAACAGAAATGCCTATCATAAAGCGGATGAACATTAAATTGATCCGACAAATTCCAATTGTGGATTTTTTATTGGCAATAGGGATTTATCCGGTCAAGGTAACATCATGTTACGCATGGTACTACGCACCATACCGAGAGGACGAAGATCTGTCCTTCAAAGTAAACAAGAACCGCAATATATGGTATGACTTCGCTACAGCCAAGAGCGGCGACATTATCGACCTTGCGGTATTGGTGTACCGCACCCACAACATTCCTAAAATATTAAAAATGATTGAGCAGGCTGCTCCTGCTGCACCTCTCAGGATACGGACATTCGTTCCGCATCCGCAACAATCAGCTCCTGATAGGACGCAACTGAAAGCAACCGTATTCCAAAACCTGCGGTTGGAATTGTTGGAATCCTTACCATTGCTTTCCTACCTTTCCAAACGAGGCATAGATATGGAAATAGCCAGTCAAGAATGTTGGGAAGCGCATTACACCTGCCATGGAAATAGTTACTATGCCATTGCATTCCCCAACGAGGCGGGAGGCTATGAGATACGCAATCCCTATTATAAGGGGTGCATTGCTCCGAAAGCGGTGTCATTCATTTCCCAAGGACAAACAGACTGCGTATGCCTGTTCGAAGGGTTCATGGACTATTTGTCCTTTCTGACCTTGCGGAAACGGGAACGGTTGTCCGTACCCTGTTATGGCGCAGAC
This sequence comes from Marseilla massiliensis, assembly GCF_016899955.1. GTDB lineage: Bacteria > Bacteroidota > Bacteroidia > Bacteroidales > Bacteroidaceae > Prevotella > Prevotella intestinigallinarum. The sequence continues at coordinate 155,234 of NZ_JACJJL010000008.1, forward strand.
CTGTTGGTGTTGAACTTGGCAAACAACTTGCCCAAGGCATTGTCACGGCTGAAAACCTACAAGCACATCTATTGCTATCTCGACAATGACGATGCCGGACGGCGTGTGGTGGACATGCTACGGGAAATCAAAGGCGATGCCGTGCATGACATGATGGAAACCTACCCGCTCTACAAAGACCTCAATGACATCCTTGTTGGTAAGAAAAAGATGCCGTAATAATACGGATTTGCTTATTACAGAGTCTGCAATTCCTTATTTATGCGAATTTGAATGAAAATATTCCGCAAGAATCACAAAGAATTGCCTTGGAATATTTGGCAGTTCGGGATGGATGCAGTATTTTTGCATGGTAAATATCGTCAAATTCATAATAAAGGCGAATATGGCAACAAAAATACAGCAAATATTGGAATCGCATCCAAATAGTTCATTGTTTTTCGGGAATTGGCTCACGAAACAGGGACTTAACTCCAAGGAGCAACATTCGTACATGAAGAGGGGTTGGCTCACTCGTATATCCAAAGGCGTTTATGCTTTGAAAGGCAAATCGCCCACATTGCTGCAAACGGTGGCGGCTTACAATTCGCAACTTGGTAAACAGTGCATCGTGGGCGCTTATACCGCTTTGGAATTAAGGGGGTATTCACATTATCTTTCCCTCGGCAAGCCTAAAGCCTACCTGTTTACCGACAAGGAAAACAAACTGCCCTTATGGATTGTTCAAGGGAATTGGGACATGGCTGTCAAGTATATGACAACCTCTTTCCTTGGAACAGACTTGAAGGCAGTCGAACCAATGGTTGTTGAAAGTAACAGTTTGCTCGTTTCTTCCCCTGAAAGGGCATTCTTGGAATGTCTTCATCTGCCAGATGCAGCTTCCTCCTTGCTGGATATGTATTACATCATGGAGAGTCTGACTACGCTTCGCCCTAAACTGGTGCAATCGTTGCTTGAATCATGCACTTCGCAAAAGGTAAAACGACTGTTTGTTTATATGGCAGAAAAAGCGGCCCACCCTTGGTTCAAGGCTCTAAAACTTGATTCTGTAACATTGGGCACATCACGATATATGATAGTGCCCACTGGAAAATACATCGCTAAATATAATATGACCATACCCAAAGAACTTGCTGAATATGAATAGAAACAACGCCAATACACAGATATACGCTCAGAAAGTGGAACTTCTGTTGCGACTGATGCCAATTGTCATGGAAGAGGGCGTATTTGCCGTGCATGGTGGCACTGCCATCAACCTATTTCTTAAGAACTTACCTCGCTATTCGGTTGATATAGACCTGACATATACTCCATTGGCAGACAGAAACCAAAGTTTGGAAGACATCAACCTGCACTTGAAATCCATCAAAGAGAAAGCTGAAAAGGCTTTCAAAGGGATGCACATCGTGCCTAAGTACGACATCTGCAAACTACTTTGTGAATACCGGGGCAAACAAGTCAAGGTGGAGGTGAACCAGACCAAGAGAGGTCTTGTCGGTGGTGAGGCATTAACCATGCCACTGAGCGACAAGGCACAAGAGGAGTTCGGACTCTATTGTGAGGCTGACATAGTTCCACTGACACAGCTATACGGCGGGAAGATTGCGGCGGCTCTTTCCCGGCAACATCCCCGTGACCTGTTTGATGTGAAATATATGGATTTGCCGATGGCAGATTGCAGGGAAGGACTTATCTTTAACTTGCTTGGCAGCGACCGTCCTATCCATGAATCGTTTTCCCCGCGGCTTATAGACCAACGTGTGGCAATGGTAAACCAATTTGATGGCATGACGGACATTCCTTTCACATACGAGGAATTTGAGGGAACAAGGACTAAACTGATAACCGAAGTCAACCGGTTGATGACTGATGATGACAAGAGATTTTTGGTCAGTTTCGAACTTGGCGAACCGAAATGGAATGGGTATGAGTTTGAATACTTCAAAGATTACCCGTCTGTTAAATGGAAACTTGTTAATCTTGCTAAGTTGGCCAAACAGAAACCCCAAAAATTGAAAGACGAAGCGGCAAAACTTGAAGCACTTCTTGTTGTAGAGTAGTTTATCAGCAAGCTGCTTATAACAGGTTAGACAAATAATAAAAGGTATAAGCAAGCTTTGGCTTGCCAATTATCGCAAGGAAGGACAACCGCCCTATCACATCGGGGAACGGCTGTCCTTTCTTGCTTTTTGCCCTTACGCCGGTTTGCGGCCTCTGACTTTCCAGCCGTAGATGTCGGCCACGTAGGGATAGAGCGAACGTGTGAGCTTGCGGAAACCTTTCTCGTCAATTTCAAGGTTGTAAATCTTGTCGGCTATCCTTTCGGCATCCTCCCGGCTTTTCGCCACCCGGTAAAGCACATAATTCGTGCCATCGTGGTGAGCCATGCGTCCACGGATGTTATAGCTGTCGCCGTACCATTCGCAATCCTCGCAGGAACTATGCAGGATGTCTGCGATGTTGCTGCCCAAAATCTGGTATCCCTGCCTGCGGCCACGCCACAGACCCAGGTCGCCAAAGGCGATTATCACGCCGTCCACCTGCACATTGAGGTTCATGCGTTCGTCATCGAGCCACCTGCACACTTCCTCGCCCCATTCTTCATCGCTCACCGTGTAACCGTCATCTTCCAAATACTCACGCTGGCAGTCTTGGTAATACTCCCGTGCCTCGTCGTCCATAAAGCTGTCGTTTGACCAAATAATCTGTTTCATCGTTTTGATAATTTAATGTTAGACTTCTTGCTCCTTCCCTGCCGTCGGGCTTTTACCCGTCCAAAGGGACTTGTTTTTACGTGCAAGAGCCAAGGCGGAAAGGAGGGAACGAATGCAAGGAGGAAGCTGACCGCCCTCCCGGAACTGCGCCTTGCAGCTTCCCGACCGCCTTACCTTCGCACAGGAAAAACAACAGCCGTGGACGGCTAATACGCTTCGTTGCCCATAGAAGATTTACTTCGTTGGTCAGGCAAGTATAACTGAACAAGCGTAGTAAGTATAACTGTCTTTAGCAAGATTGTCAAAGTATGATTGAAAGTATGATTTCTCCGCGCGAAGAAAAATCAAGTTAAAACAGCCCAGTATTTCAGTCAGAGGTTTCACAAGACGGCTTTTCCATTATTCTTTTGCAGGCAAAACGAGATTGTAAACCTATAAACCAGACAAAGCAATGAGTCCATTTATGATATTTGCCTTTGTGCTGACAATAGCCTACGCTATCTATTATGCGGTGGTCATTGCCAAGGACTTGCAGGGCAAAAAAGGACGCACCAACTCTACCGAGGAGGTGTTTGACTTGGAAGGCATGGAGGAAGAGGAATCCGTGCAAGTCAGCGAATCAGGTGACAGCTTCCATGTGGGCAGTTCAGGAGATACGTCGGCCGACCCGATAAAAAGTGAGGAAGAAGATGCTGCCGGGCAGCCTACCGAAGAGCAACAGAGTGAAGCCGAAGAAAAGGCGGATCGCATCAAGTCGGCCCTGTATGAAGCCGACATAACAAGCGAGGAAGGCATGACCGCTCCCGAACTCCATGAATTGTTGGAGGGCAAGCGGGAAACCTTGTTCAAAACCCCCATGAAGATTACGAGGAATGAGTTGTAAGATGCGCAGGTTGACGGGGCTGTTGGTTGGCGCGTGTGCAGTCTTGCCCGCTTCGGCCAAATGCGGCGGAGTGGACTACAGCTGGGGCGCGGACGCGCTGGCACTCATGCATGACTACGTGGTAACCATGATGCTGTATGTCCTCTACCTGCTCTATGCCGTTGCCGCCATCGTGGCCATCTACGCCAGCCTGCAAATTTACATCAAGATGAACACGAGGGAGGAAGGCATCACACGGGAAATCATGATGGTGGTCGGTGCCTGCCTGTTCATCATAGGCGCGTCCATCGTGTTCCCGGCGTTCTTCGGCTACCGGGTATGACAGGAAGAAACGAGACAATTCACATAGTGTTTAATTTTTAAGGTAAAAAGAATGTTTAAGGAAAAACTCATCAAGTGCATGAAGGGTCTTCGCCCTTCCGGGAGGCTGAAAATGCTCTCCCTGATGCTGCTGGTCGGGACGACCGCAGCACTCGCCCAAAACGCCGCAGGTGATTACACGGCAGGTACGACTGCTTTGGGTACTGTGACGACCGAAATCGCCAAGTACGTGCCTTACGTGGTGAAGCTGTGTTACGCCATCGCCGGTGTCGTGGCCATCGTGGGAGCCATTAGCGTGTACATCAAGATGAACAACGAGGAACAGGATGTCAAGAAGTCCATCATGATGATAGTGGGCGCCTGTATCTTCCTGGTCGCCGCCGCACAGGCACTCCCGTTGTTCTTCGGTATCACCAGCTAAGCCATGCCCGGAACAAACGGCGACACCCGGCCACTGGAATACCCCATGTTCAAGGGGCTGCAACGTCCTCTTGAATTCATGGGGATCCAGGGCAGGTACATCTACTGGGCGGCAGGAGCCATCGGTGGTGCCATTGTCGGCTTCATCGTGGCTTACTGCCTCTCCGGTTTCCTTGCGGGGCTGATAGTCTTGGTGGTGACACTTGGCAGCGGCGCGGCACTCATCCTGCTCAAACAGCGCAAGGGGCTTCACAGCAAGAAGAACGACAAAGGCGTGTTCGTCTATGCCCGTTCCAAAGGACTGTAAACGCCCATGCCAAGATTAAAGCGGCCTTGATGCGGGATATGATATTACTCCATAAAAACAGCAAATACGGAAATGATTAAAGAACCATACAAAACAACGAACGGATGCAAGTCTTTCTAATGATATGTATCGGGCTGCTGCTCGCCTCCTGCGGCGGAGAGAGGCAACCCAAGCCCACGGTTGCCGCCATCGAATCGGGCGAGAAAACACGCATGGAGTGGCAAAAAGCCCGCAAACAATTAAAGTCTGCATTGAGGGTATGGAGGCAACAAACCCTGCATGGCCCCACCTTGGCGTATATATGGACGTAAGCACTGCCATACCCGAAGAAAGGCAGGCATTAGCAGGAGCGATGTTCACCCGGAAGGGAGACGTGTATGTGTCGGCAAACCGTCATGCACTCACTTCCGACACGACGGCGACCGTCAGCGTTTGCTATCCTTTCCGAAAAGGACTAGGGACAAACGATACTCTCCGCCTGATCGCCCCGTTCGATGAAAACCTTTATGGAGTAGAAACCCGCCGCATCATCGGGACTACCATCCAACCGACATTCAGGCTGCAAAGTTCCATGGCATTGCTACGCATCGTCTGTGAGGGCGATGACCTGCGTGACCGGTTGGATGGCATCACCCTCATCGGGGATGACATCTATACTGAAGGTGGCTATCAGCCTTACACAGGCAGATGGTTCGATAAAAAAGCCAACGGCAGCCTACAAGCAGGAAGTACGGACTGCCTGCTGAACAACGGCAGGAAGCATGACCTTTACCTGATTCCGACCGAAACCGCCTGCTCCGTTACTATCATCATCCGCATCAACGGCAAAGACCATGTGTTGCGTACCATGTTGCCACCCTTAACGGCAGGAAGCATGACGCACCTCTCCATCCGCAAAGGCAACGAGGGCGTGGCCATCAACAGCAGTTGGGTGGAGCCGGAGCGTAGCCTGGCGTATAAATTCCGGATGATGCCGGTTGATTCCGTGCAAACGGGGCATTACCTGCAAAGGGACGGGACGATACAGGCGAAGCGTGACACTCTTTCCATGGCCGTGGTCATGGAAACGGACGGCAAGCACGGCAAAGCGGTTGCCTTATCTGATTGTCCGGGATCGTTCGTATTCTCCGGAAACGGCGTTTCAAGCGGCAGGCGATTCCCGACCATTGACGGGAAACGAAAAGAAGGCATTGTCAATCCGACCACCGGCATCGGCGAGGATGACAAGGTCATCTACAAGCCAGGAATGCCCTATTCGAGCGATTGCGCCTTGGGCTATACTGATGGGGCAACCCTTACGCAAGGACTGGTGGAAGCCGATGGACAAACCAAGCGAAATTCTCCTTTGGGCAGGCGAACCATGCTGCAAGAGACGGCACGGCATCCCGGCGGTTATGTGCCCTCACTCGGTGAATTGGCCAAGCTCTATTACCTGCTGGAATGTGCCAAGCCCTCCACGCTGAAAGGCCTGATACCCCCCTTGCAAGGCGAATACCTCACTTGCTCCGAAAGCGGCAAGGAGACCTTCTATCTGATGGACTTCTCCCACGGCATCGTGACTGGAAGGTTATCTAAGCGGTATACCCAGGCGAAACTACGACTTTTCTACCTATTCTAAAATGAAGAAGACCCCATGACACTATACGTACTATTGACATTCACGGCACTTTTGGCGGGCATGGCCATCTCCGTCCGGGCATTCGGCACGGGCTGCAAGCGCAAACGTATGTTTCGGGAAATCTATTTCTCCATTGAGGACGTAGACGGCATCGGCATTCTCTACACCAAGACCGGGGAATACTCCGCCATCCTGCGCATCGAAAATCCGGTGCAGAAGTTCTCCGCTGACATCGACAGCTACTATGAATATACCCGTTTATTCACCGCCCTTGCCCAGACACTCGGCGAGGGCTATGCCATGCACAAGCAGGACATCTTCACGAGGCAGGGCTTCGAGGAAACAGGCAACGGCAGACACGAGTTCCTGAGCGAATCCTATTTCCGCTATTTCAAAGGCAGAAAGTACACCGACAACCGCACCTACCTGACCGTGACGCAGGAGAACCGCAAGGGCAACCTGTTCTCCTATGATGACAAACGGTGGAAGGACTTCCTGGTAAAGATACGCAAGGTGAAAGACCAGTTGCGCGATGCAGGCATCCGTACCCAGTTCCTGGACAAGGCAGAAGCAAGTACTTACGTTGACCACTACTTCACGATGGACTTCTTGGGCAAGCCCGTGGCGATGGACAGCTTCAAGGCGGGCGAGGAATGCGTGGAGATGGGCGGCAGGAAATGCAAGGTGTTTTCCATCGTCGATGTGGACAGCGCAGGATTGCCCTCGCTGGTACGCCCGTTCACCAACATCGAGGTAAACAACACCAAGATGCCCGTGGACTTGGTGTCGATGATAGACAGCATACCCGACGCACGGACGGTGGTTTACAACCAGATGATTTTCATGCCCGGCCAGAAAAAGGAGCTTGCCGCACTGGAAAAGAAGAAGAACCGCCATGCCAGCATCCCCAATCCATCGAACCTGATGGCCGTGGAGGACATCAAGCGCGTGCAGGACGTGGTGGCGAGGGAGAGCAAGCAGCTTGTCTATATGCACTACAACCTCATGGTGTGCTGTGACAAGGGTACCGACCTGCAAAAGCCCACCAACTACTTGGAGAACAGCTTCGGCAGGCTCGGCATCCACATCAGCAAGCGGGCGTACAACCAGCTGGAACTGTTCGTGGCTTCGTTTCCCGGCAACTGTTACGGCATGAGTCCGGACTACGACCGCTTCCTCACCCTCGGCGATGCAGCCGCCTGCCTGATGTACAAAGAACGCATCCAGCACAGCGAGGACACCCCGCTGAAGATATACTACACCGACCGCCAAGGCGTGCCCGTGGCCATCGACATTACTGGCAAGGAAGGGCGCAATAAGCTGACAGACAACTCCAACTTCTTTTGTCTGGGACCAAGCGGAAGCGGCAAGTCGTTCCACATGGAGAAAAACAGGACAAAATGGGAGCAAGCGGCTGCAAAATTCAGTGTTGTAAT
>NZ_JACJJL010000090.1 GCF_016899955.1 Marseilla massiliensis
GACCCGTTCATCCGGCAGCACGCCGCCAAGGGCTTCGCCATGATGGTATATGACTTCAAGTACCCCACGCTGGCCAAGACGCTCTTCTACCAGTTCTGCAAGAACAGGAAGGCCGGGAGGTTGCCCGTGAACTGCGGCTTCCGTACCATCAACTTTACCGACGTGGAGTATTCCGACCGCATCAACCCCATCCAGCGGAAGTACATCCCCGACCTTGCGGCGGCCTCGGAGACGGCGGCCACCCTGCTGGCCTCGCTCAACAAGGGAGGCGGAGAGAAAAAGGGCGGCTCGGAGGCGTTCTTCACCAACTCGGCGGAGAACTTCCTCGCGGCCATCATCTACTTCTTCGTGAACTTCCACCCCGTGGGCTTCAAGGACGGCAGGAAGCTCAGACGCTTCATCCTACACGAGGGAAAGAAGCTGGAAATCGTGATAAAGAATTGGGACGACTTCAACGCCATAGACAAGGACGGCAATGTAGTGCTGGACTTCGTGGACGAGAAGGGCAACGATGTCTCCACGGACGAGGACAGGATGTTCGTGGATTTGAACGGTTACAGCTATAAAGACCGCACGGGAAAGCTGGTACGCATCAACCGCTGCTGGTATGAGGACAGGGACGGCAACGAGGTGGAGCCGGACACCGTCACGGGGGAATACTCCGACATGCCGCATGTCCTCTCGTTTCTCGGCAGGCCATACGACCAGGTGTTCAACATCCTGATGCAGGATGACAAGATAGCCTCGCTTATGGCGCCGTT
>NZ_JACJJL010000091.1 GCF_016899955.1 Marseilla massiliensis
GGGCATAAAGAAAACACCCGGAAGAGCTTGCAAGATGATGGAAAGGACAAGATACAGATATAGATTGGTTTTGTGACGGTTGATTGTCAACAGATACTTATGAACTCATCAAAACTTTTTGCGTAAAGTCTTTTTGGGCTTGATTCCGATATTCTTTTCGTCCAGATTCTACACGGCCATTGTTCACGTAGCCCGCTACGCTCTTCTTTCCTGCTAAGAAACAGCCACAAAAACATCACTCGGACTGAAGTCGAAAGACGGCTAAATGCGTTCTATATAAATAATGTGGGGGAAATTAAATGGCGTGAGAATCGCGCAGAGCAAAACTCAAAGCCACTTGCACGGAAATACGCGCAAAATGAGCGAGATAATTATACCTGAAAAAGAACCAAAATGGCCTGTAACGGGGTTGGAGACACCCAAGCCTATGCTCAAGGCAATGAAAAACGTCTAAAAAGGGTGGCCGCACGGTGAGCGGAGAGTGGTTGGCGAGACCATTGGCACGTGGCTATCGAGCATGCACAACTGCAGCCATGGTGGCAAGGCTAACATATTGATATATGATTGATAATGAACTATGACAACGCAAGCCTACTTAGACGGCAGCCAAAAGGGCGACGGCAAAGCCATGGCAACGGCAACACCAAAGTAATGTATCAGTTGACAATCAACCGGCGCAATACCAATCTATACGTGCATCTTGTCCTTGCCATCATCTTGCACGCCCTTCCGGGTTGTTTTCCAATGCCCTATCG
>NZ_JACJJL010000092.1 GCF_016899955.1 Marseilla massiliensis
AAAAAGCCGTGTATCAATGTACAACGTACATTTGACACACAGCTTGCTTTGTTTTGAATTCGTCGAATTCACGTTAACTAAGAATGCAAAATCGTTCGGAAGCGATTTATCATCTAAATAGTAGGGCCAATCTCTATTGAACATTATCAGAGGGAAACTGCATATATATCTTAAAATTTTATAGCATAAAGTAGCAACTAAATTTCCACCCTCATCGCTCATAGAAAAAATATTAAGAGGACAAATAGAATAAAGTTAATAATTACAATATAAACAAAAATCTTTATATATAGTTTCATTGCGTTCATTTTAGATATATCCTTCTTGTTCATTATTCTGAACAAGAAGGATATATTGTTACTCATTACCGTATAAACTCATCATTATCAGTAACCTTATGTCCACCCATATTACCAGTTGCACCTGTATTTTCTATTTGTCCTTCGCCCCCGATAATATCACCTCCATAGAAGTAGTTTATATTATTTATCTTTCCATAGGCAGTTCCGCCATTTGGCATCCACCAAGGTGAATCTGATGCTACTGCGTCATTTGGATGGCTATATTGAATTCCACAAGGTCCTTTAGGATGAGAGAAATCCATAGGTTGATGTGGGGTTATATATTCCATCACTACTGTCCCGTTAAAAATGGGAATTGGTCTTTGAAATAATTGAAATATAGTCTTTTACAAGCATTTTTAAGGT
>NZ_JACJJL010000093.1 GCF_016899955.1 Marseilla massiliensis
TCCAACCGGAACGGGCAAACGGATGCGCCATATACAATTCATCTGTACCTACACTTGGCAAGAAAACGGGTTGAACATCCAGATTCGAATGGTTCTCAAACAGAATGCGAATAGAGTCATTAGCTGATGGCAAAACCTTGAAAATAAAAGCCCCATCCATTTCTGTCTCCTTTACAGGCATGATGTTTCCGTTTGTCAGCTCACAATAAGTGTATATGTTGGCTAACACATAAAAATTCACTTGATACTTATTCGGCTTTAATGGATATTTGAATTCAGACACGTGAATATATTCGGGTAACGTGTCACCTTTGGATAAATTCCTGCCTACGCCAGCAAAGCCGAAATTGTCTATAAAGGGGAAACTGACCCATTGTCCGTTTTTCCATTGTTTCAGATGATGGTATGCCAGTTCTGCCGTTGGTCCGTTCACATTGATTACATCAACCACAATTCGTTTTGTCTGCGGTGAATAAACGGGTTGCTGTGTTTTAATTCGATAAGCATCAGCATGGGTGATATTAACATCGGGAAGTCGTTGTATACGAACGCGGCTTTCATACTTCTCTATTTCCGATTGCGATAAGGGGAAATCAATGTCTTG
>NZ_JACJJL010000094.1 GCF_016899955.1 Marseilla massiliensis
AGCGAGAACCAGAGGTCGTTCCACGAGAGCGTGCGCACCTGCCATGCCAGGATGAACAGGTCGGTGTTGATGGCTTCGAGCCTTGTCACCACCTCGTTGGCAATGTAGTAGCGTTCCGAAGAGTCCAGCAGGTTGACCTTGTGCTTCTCGTTTTTTCCGTCAGCTCCTGTCACGTCGTAGCTGCCCGAAGTCACGAGCTGCTTCATGAACGGATAGAGTGCTGCCATCTGCGTGGCCGCGTCCGTCAGCTCGTCCGACACGATGGCCGCTATCGCCGTGCCCTTGAGGTTGCTTCCCACCGATTTGAGCAGCAGGCTGCAGTTCTGCGGTATCTCGGTCGTCACCAGTTCCCCTGCTCGTTTGATTTGGTAGAGATTCTGCACCGCCCCCTGTGCGTTGGAGAGGTATTCCAGCATCTTATTCTCTACGCTGTGTACCCGGTCGAGGGCGACCGTCACGGCGGCTTCGGCGGCGATTATCTTCTCCTGCGTCTTCCTGCGCTTGTCGTGCAGGCTTTTCAGTTCCAGCGTCTGTGCCGTCACTGCGCCGGTCAGTGCCGGATCTATCTGTTGGGCAAACGCCGGAACGGTATGGCCTCCG
>NZ_JACJJL010000095.1 GCF_016899955.1 Marseilla massiliensis
CACTCCCAAGGCCAGCGTGAACATCACGTTGTGCGTGCCGTCCGCACCGTTCAACAGATACCACGGCACTTCGCTGACGACTGCGAACAACATGAGGGAAAGGAAGTACCGCATCCTGTTCCGCGTATGGGCGAAACCTTCCGCAACCAGGAAAGCGAACACGGGGAAGGCGATACGCCCGAAGCACCGCATCACCTCATAAGCCATTGTATTGCCATCCATAAGATAATATGCGTAATGGTCAATAACCATGGAAACCATGGCGATGATTTTCAATGCGCTTCCGCTCAACAAAGGAAGCGGTTCAGGCAGATAGGAAGTCGAACCAATATTCATATATCATTATCTTTCAATATGTTATCAGAAACAGTTAGACAATCACTTAGCTCATTCCAAGCAGTTCCTTGACCATATCCTCTACCTCCTGATTAACCCGTTTGAAATTGCGGTTGAGCAGAATTTCCTTCTCCCGGTCGTTCTTGAACTCGTAGATTTTGGGCAGCGGCACGTAGTGTTCCTCCTCGTCCTTAATCTTCTTCATGTCGAAGTGCGTCTTGCAGAAATACTTGGTGGTCTTGAACTCCTCCGACTG
>NZ_JACJJL010000096.1 GCF_016899955.1 Marseilla massiliensis
CATATGAGAGAGTATTTATAGTTGATTATCAGCGATATAAGAAAATATCGGTACAAAAATAATCGCTGTAAGAAACAAGGCGAAAAAGCCGTTTTTGGAAGAAGCAAAGAGGAAAAGAAAAAGGTGGGTTTAGGTGAAGATTTAACAAAAACTTAACAAACGGTAGTCATTTTTATACTTTGCTGATGGCCGCTCGGAGTGAGGTCAAAACTGCAACGGAATTGTCGGGGAATTATTTAGTATTCTTGAAAGTTAATGCATTAAGTAAATTATGAACCAATAAGGGTACAAACTTTATCTATAAGCTACATGAAATGATTTGCTACAACTATAATATGTCTATATGAATAATGTTATATCTCCTCACAACAGAAACAACAGAAAAGGACTTCGACAATAAGAGTTAATTTGTTTAAACCTAACGGGAAAGGAATAGTCTAATAATTGATTAGGTTATTCCTTTTCATTATCTTTGAGTGTCATTAAGATGATAGATTATGAAAAAGTTTCTGTGTATATTGCTTTTACTCATGAATTTCTATTTGCTCCCAGCACAAAAAATGTTGGTTGCATTTACTATGGAT
>NZ_JACJJL010000097.1 GCF_016899955.1 Marseilla massiliensis
ACTTCCGAGGGGAGCAGCAGGGCGCGGCTTTCCGGCACTTCCGGCTGGTCATTGGCGTTTATCAGGCGGTCGATGTCTTCCATCTCGTGGTTGTACTTCTCGTAGTCGTCATCCATCTTGGAGTCTACAAGGAGCTTCTGCCGCAACTCCGCACGCTGCTTCTCCGTGAATTTCTCGAAAGGATGGAAATAGGCGTCGTAATACTCCACGATGGTCTGGTTGACTATCATGTCCTCTATCTTGCTGGGGAACGCGCTGCCCTTGAAGATGAGGAACACCAGCGATTTGAGGAAGTTCTTCTTCTCACCGAAGTTCAGCCTGTATTCCTCCTCCGTGACCTTGAAGGGGTTCATGGAGATGGGCTTCTCCTTGGAATAGGAGATGTACGTGCCGCCGTAGTAGCCGCAGATGCCCTCATAGGAGTCGCCCGTGTCCACCATGACCACATCCGTCTGCTGCTCCAACAACTGGCGGACGACCGAGTTCATGTGGAATACATATGAGAGAGTATTTATAGTTGATTATCAGCGATATAAGAAAATATCGGTACAAAAATAATCGCTGTAAGAAACA
>NZ_JACJJL010000098.1 GCF_016899955.1 Marseilla massiliensis
TGTTTCTTACAGCGATTATTTTTGTACCGATATTTTCTTATATCGCTGATAATCAACTATAAATACTCTCTCATATGAACTCAGTCGTCCGCCAGTTGTTGGAACAGCAGACGGATGTGGTCATGGTGGACACGGGCGACTCCTACGAGGGCATCTGTGGCTACTACGGCGGCACGTACATCTCCTATTCCAAAGAGAAGCCCATCTCCATGAACCCCTTCAAGGTCACGGCGGAGGAATACGGGCTGAACTTCGGCGAGAAGAAGAATTTCCTCAAATCGCTTGTGTTCCTCATCTTCAAGGGCAGCACATTCCCCAGCAAGATAGAGGACATGATAGTCAACCAGACCCTCGTAGAATATTACGATGCCTATTTCCATCCTTTCGAGAAATTCACGGAAAAGCAGCGTGCAGAGTTGCGGCAAAAGCTACTTGTAGACGCCAAGATGGAGGATGACTACGAGAAATACAACCACGAGATGGAGGACATCGACCGCCTGATAAACGCCAATGACCAGCCGGAAGTGCCGGAAAGCCGCGCCCTGCTGCTCCCCTCGGAAGT
>NZ_JACJJL010000099.1 GCF_016899955.1 Marseilla massiliensis
GACAAAGTTACAGAATTATTTTGTATGGCGGACGACTTCTGCAAGTTTTTTGATGCAATGATGGAAAAATATACGCTGAAATCAGGCACCAAGCGGCGTTATCACCGCGATTCGACTATGTCAAAGGCAGAAATCATGTTGATTATGATATTGTTCCATGACTCCGGCTACCGTTGTCTGAAACATTTCTATCTGGAAAAAGTATGCAGACATCTGCGCCACCTCTTCCCAAAGATTGTTTCATACAACCGTTTTGTGGAGCTTGAAAAAGAAGTGGCTGTACCATTGGCTCTTTTCATTAAGAAAGTGTTGCTTGGAAAATGCACAGGCATAAGTTTCGTGGACAGCACCCCGTTGCGGGTATGCAGGAATCAAAGGATACATATCCACAAGGTATTCAAGGGTATAGCCCAAAGGGGCAAGTGTTCCATGGGATGGTTTTTCGGTTTCAAACTGCATTTGATATGTAACGAGAAAGGCGAGCTGCTGAACTTCATGAT
>NZ_JACJJL010000009.1 GCF_016899955.1 Marseilla massiliensis
GTCACAAAACCAATCTATATCTGTATCTTGTCCTTTCCATCATCTTGCAAGCTCTTCCGGGTGTTTTCTTTATGCCCAATCGAGTGTTTGGTTCGCTTCACTTCCTTCTTCGCCCTTGCCAAAAACATTCCCGTAACTGCGCACAATCTGATGATGATTAATTTTCAACAGCTACTTAAAATGTGTACTTCTTCGTATCGGCGAAGCCCTGCTCTGGCATAGGCCAACGGCATCATCGGCAACAGGCATATTGCCTGAAGGTTGCCTGATGGCGCTCTATGTGCTTGAAAATCAGGGTTTCCCTCCTGCGCCTTTGCTTCGTGTAGCGCCTTTGCCAGGGCTCTGCGCGCCCAAGTGCTGAGCCATCTTTCAGCAACTTGCCTTGAGTACCGGCATGCACATCAGTCTTTGCCCAACCTTCGCTTCCGTTATTGTCATGCTGTTGTCAGCGTATTTACATACAGGCAGCCGCGAGTTTTTTCCACAGCCATACTCGGGCTCGTTGATTGCAACAGTTAAGTTATTTTATAATCGCTTTTGTTATCAAGAATGATTTTTTTTTATTTTATCATTACCCAAATCCTAATTATCCATCTAAGGCGTTTCTTTATAACATCCGATTTGCTGTGCTGTCTGTCGGTAGTGGCATTGTTGTACACTTTGAAATTTAACATTTGCTGTATCTTTTGTGTCTGTTCAATTACACCTTTGCCGGTGCTCAGTCCGCCCGTTTATATTTTCCGCATATATTTCAAAATGCTGAAAGCCCTTCAAGCCAGTTCCGTTAAAGTCTGTTTTTCTGTGTCTGTTATTTCCTTCCAAATGATAAGTTTCTCACCATTGTGGTTTATTCGGCTGAACTTTGTGACATGTTAATATGGGGTTGACGCCATTTTTTGAAGCAGATTGAACATGCGCATCGCGGCCATCCGCCATCGCCTGTCGTTCATTTATGCATTTTGTGCGCAATTTTGTGTTTGATAACAGTTTTACAGCACAATAGTATTTCAGTGCAATTTGTTCTCAAAATCATGTCCTTACCGCCTGTTTCCGTGTTACTTTTATCGGCATAATTATCGGTTCTTGATATTTTCACTTACTAATTCGTGCCATTATAGTTTTTAAAGTTCTCCGTTTTTTCCACCAGAGATATTATAATTATGTATGCGTGCGCGCGTACCTATAATATATAGTAGCCACGGCCTTCGTGAATTTAGTACTTGTTCTGTATATATCCTCTATATGCGATAAATGTTTACATTGCAGCCTTTGCTTCCCATACGGGCTGTTTCGCACGCCCAAACAGCCCGTTTTGTGTTGTCAAAAGGGTTGTTTCGACATGCGTTACCGGCCATTTTGCCTTTAGTCATTTACTGTTAACGTAACACATTGGCCTGCAGCTGGTTTTCAAAGCCAAGCAAAATAGTAACAAAACTTTACATGGATATTTCCTGGCGATGCCAGGTTGTATGGTCGGGTGGGGGCGCTCATATTTCAATAGGCCACGTTCGGGGTGGATATTTATACGTTGTTTGACTTTGGTGTTTGGGTATTTATGCGGCTTTTAGTGCTTTTTTGACACCCAAATCGTTTGCAAACTGTAAACGAATGACTGATAATCTTTTCAATGTGGAATGTAAAACAATCACTTTTGAGGCTTTTGTAGCACGAAATAAGTTAAATATTTGATTTTTTTAGCCATTTATGCTGTGGGGTGAATAATTTTGTTTAATTTTGCATGTTGTAATGTTATAGTAGTAATTTAGTAAAGAAGAGAGTATTTATGGAAAGAAGATTAACTATGCTTTTGGCTTGCCTTCTCCTTTCAATAGGGATGGCTTTTGCCCAAACAAAAGTTACAGGTACCGTAATATCTCAGGAAGACGGGCTGCCGATCATCGGTGCTACGGTCATGGTTGAGGGAACCAAGACCGGTACTACCACCAACATGGACGGTCAGTTTACGCTCTCTGTGCCGGCCGGCAAGAAACTTCAGATAAGTTATGTCGGCATGAAGCCGCAGGTAGTGGTTGCGAAGCCTGGGATGAAAGTTACGCTTGAGAGTTCTGCCCATGTCGTAGACGAAGTAGTCGTTACGGGTATGCAGAAGACCGACAAGCGTCTTTTCACCGGTGCAACTACAAAAATCGATGCCGAAGGGGCAAAGATTTCCGGTGTGGCTGACATCAGCCGCTCGCTTGAGGGACGTGCTGCCGGTGTGTCTGTGCAGAACGTGTCTGGTACATTCGGTACTGCTCCCAAAATCCGCGTCCGCGGTGCTACGTCTATCTACGGCAGCTCCAGCCCCCTCTGGGTTGTCGATGGCGTTATCATGGAGGACGTGGCAGAGGTTAGCACTGACCAGCTCTCTTCTGGAGACGCCAATACGCTTATCAGCTCGGCCATCGCAGGTCTTAACTCAGACGACATCGAGAGTTTCCAGATTCTGAAGGATGGTTCGGCCACATCTATCTATGGTGCACGCGCCATGGCCGGTGTGATTGTCGTTACCACAAAGAAAGGTAAGTCGGGCCAGGCTCACATAAGTTACAACGGTGAGTACACCATGCGCCTGATACCGCGATACTCTACGTTCAACATCATGAACTCACAAGACCAGATGTCTGTGTATCAGGAGCTTCAGCAGAAGGGCTACCTCAACTATGCTGAGACTGCCAACGCACAGAACAGCGGTGTGTATGGCAAGATGTATGAGCTCATCAACACCTACGACCCGAACACAGGCCAGTTCGGACTGGCCAACACTCCGGCTGCCCGCGCCGCTTATCTGCGCGCTGCCGAGTATCGCAATACAGACTGGTTCAAGGAGCTGTTCTCCAACTCCATACAGCACACCCACTCTGTCAGCATGTCGGGCGGTTCTGACAAGGGCAACTACTATGCTTCTGTCAGCGCAATGTATGATCCGGGATGGACAAAGCAGAGCAAGGTTGAGCGCTATACGGCAAACTTCAACGTAAACCACAACATTTCGAAGAAGCTGACCGCCGGCATCATCGGTAACGCATCTTACCGTAAGCAGAAAGCTCCCGGAACGCTGTCTTCGCAGCCCGACCCTGTGTCTGGCGAGGTTACTCGTGCGTTCGACATCAACCCTTATTCTTATGCGTTGAACACTTCGCGCACGCTCGACCCGAACGTGTATTACACACGTAACTACGCCCCGTTCAACATCTTCCATGAATTGGAGAACAACTATATCGACCTGAATGTGGTGGATTTCCGTATGCAGGCCAAGTTGAGCTACAAGCCCATCACCAAGGTTGAGCTCACCGCCCTCGGCGCTGTGAAGTACAGCTCGGCCACCCAGGAGCACAATATCCTTGATGCCTCAAACCAGGCACAGGCTTACCGCGCCATGGGTACGTCTACAATACGCGACAACAACGACTATCTGTATACCGACCCAGATGACATCTACGCTCTGCCGGTGACGGTGCTGCCCTATGGCGGTATTATCAACCGTACAGACGACCGCATGTTCGGATACGACTTCCGCGCCACTGCACAATATAACGATGTGTTCGGTGAGGACACGCACATCGTAAACGCATACGGAGGTATGGAAATCAACAGCGTGGAGCGCCACAACACATGGTTCCGCGGCTGGGGTATGCAGTATGAGCTTGGCGAGACTCCGTCGTGGGCATACGAGGTGTTCAAGAAGAGCCTTGAGCAGGGTGAAGATTACTACACCCTGAGCAATACCCACGAGCGCAGCGCTGCGTTCTTTGCCAACGGAACTTACTCTTACAAAGGGCGTTACACTATCAACGGAACGGTTCGCTACGAGGGTACCAACCGCTTGGGCAAGAGCCGTGCGGCTCGCTGGCTGCCTACATGGAACGTGTCGGGTTCGTGGAATGTTCACGAGGAGCCCTTCTTCAAGAAGTTGCAGCCCGCCATGTCTCACCTGGCCCTCCGCCTGTCTTACTCTTTGACTGCCGACCGCGGCCCGTCGTATGTCACAAACTCTACGGCCGTCATCATGGCCCAGAACCCGTGGCGTCCGTTTGCCGACGTACAGGAGACTGCACTTTATATATATCAGCTCGCTAACGACGACCTGACTTACGAGAAGAAGCACGAGTTCAACTTCGGTCTTGACATGGGCTTCCTCAACAACCGCATCAACTTGACCATGGACGCTTATGCACGCCGCAACTTCGACCTTATCGGCCTCGCGCTGACAACAGGTGTGGGCGGTGAGCTGCAGAAGTACGGCAACATCGCCTCAATGAAGTCGAGCGGTGTCGAAATGTCGCTCTCTACAACGAACATCAAGAACGAGGACTTCTCGTGGACCACGAGCCTCATTTACAGCTACACTCACAACGAGGTGACAGAGCTGCGCAGCGCAACAAGAATGCTTGACTTGGTTTCGGGCGTAGGCTACGCCATGGAGGGATATCCCGTGGGCGCCATCTTCTCGATACCGTTCGTGGGTCTCAACGAGGAAGGTCTGCCGCAGTACATCAATGAGTCTGGCGAGGTGACGGTGTCTGACATCAATTTCCAGCAGAACGATCCCGAGCAGCTCAAGTACCTCAAGTATGAGGGCTCGGCCGATCCTAAGCATGTTGGTAGCTTCGGCAACATCTTCAGATATAAGAACTTCACTCTCAATGTGTTCCTTACTTACTCGTTTGGAAATGTGGTGCGTCTTGACCCGATATTCTCTAACACCTACGACGACCTCGTGGCTACGCCGAAGGAGTTCAACAACCGTTGGACTGTGCCCGGCGACGAGAAGCATACCACCGTACCGGTTATACCGAGCAAGATGCAGAACCAGCTTGACGCCAATCTGCGCTATGCTTACAATGCATACAACTATTCGACGGAGCGTATAGCCAAGGGTGACTTCATCCGCATGAAGGAGATTTCATTGTCTTACGATTTCCCCAAGTCGCTTATCCAGAACTTAGGCGTAAATACACTCTCTTTGAAATTGCAGGGCACCAACTTGTTCTTGCTGTATGCAGACAAGAAACTCAATGGCCAGGATCCTGAGTTCTTCAATACAGGTGGTGTGGCCTTGCCTATGTCCAAGCAGTTTACTTTAACTTTGAAGGTTGGTATTTAATCAATTAGATGAGCTTAACAATGAAAAAAAGAAATATTTTATATGTCGCAGCCTTTTCAGCCTTGATGGGCTCGTCGTTGGTGTCATGTGACTCTTACCTTGACACGATGCCCGACAACCGCGCTGAAGTTAACACCGAAGATAAGGTGGTTAGGTTGATAACATCTGCTTATCCCGACAACTCTTATATAATGGTGGCAGAGTGCATGTCTGACAATATCGACGACATGGGGCCGCGCTTCTCGAATTATACAAGCCGTTTCTACGACCAGGTGTTTGCTTGGCAAGACATTGTTGACACGGATAATGACGACATGCGTGTGTTCTGGCTCGCTTGCTACGGGGCCATAGCCAATGCCAACGAGGCACTGCAGTCTATCGAGGAGATGGGCGGGGCAACAACCCAGACGCTCCGCGAGGCCAAGGCCGAGGCTTTGCTCTGCCGCGCATACGGCCACTTCCTGCTTGTAAACATGTTCTCGCTGAACTACAACAAGGCTACCAGCTCTACGGACCTCGGCGTGACATACATGACCGAACCCGAGACAACGGTCAACCCTTCCTATGAGCGCAACTCGGTGGCCGACGTGTACGACAAGATAGACAAGGACATCCAGGAGGCCCTGCCTATGGTAGGCGACACACACCTCGATGTGCCCAAATATCACTTCAACAGGCAGGCTGCCTATGCTTTCGCCACCCGCTTCTACCTTTTCTATGAGCAGTGGGACAAGGCTGTGCAGTATGCTACGGAGTGTCTCGGCACCAATCCTTCGTCGATGCTGCGCGACTGGGATGAGATGGAGTCGTATGGTATCACCGACGACCTGACTCCGCGTACAAACCAGTACATCAGCAGCTCTGACAACTCCAACCTTATGCTGAGCACAGCCATCTCCATGATGGGCTACTGGAACAGCAATTATTCTTACATGTCTAAGTACAGCCACGACAGTTACATGTCGACGACAGAGACTCTTGAGGCCACCAACATCTGGGGCGGCTCACGACTGATGAGGTGCCAGCCGCTGAGGTTTATCGGCGGTACGCTCAACCGTGTGCTGGTTGCAAAGTCTCCCCGTCTGTTTGAGTATATTGACACGCAGAACCAGACCGGTTACACCCGCTCGGTTTATCCTCCGTTCAAGGCCGACCTCGTTTTACTGGAGCGTGCCGAGGCTTACATCATGTTGGGCGAGTATGAAAAGGCTTGCGCAGACATGACGCTTTGGATGCAGAACTGGACAACGTCGACCATGACGCTCACGCCGGAGAACGTGACGTCGTTCTACAACTCAATGTCTTACTGGACATGGGATAACCCGACGTTGAAGAAGAAGCTCCACCCGGCATTCACCATCGATGCCGACGGAAGCACGCAGGAGTCTATGTTGCAGTGTGTGCTTAACTTCAAGCGATTGGAAAACATAGCCGAGGGCTTGCGCTGGTTTGACATCAAGCGCTATGGCATCACGGTTTATCGTCGTACGATGAATGCTTCTGATGAACCTGAGTCGATATCAGACTCTCTGCCAGCAAATGATTTGCGCAGGGCCATACAGTTGCCTTCGCAGATAATACAGGCAGGCATGCAGGCTAATCCCAGATAAGTCAGTCGAACTAACCATTTAAAGTGATTGTAAGTATGAAAAGAAATATATATTATTCTTTCTTGCTGGCGGGAGCAGCATTGGCTTTCACAGCTTGTAGTGATGACGACTTTTCTTCTCAGTCTATTATTACTACAGACATGGTGGAGCAGACGCCTCTCGACAAGTGGCTCGAGGTGAACTACCTTCAGCCATACAACATCGAAATGAAGTATCGCTACGAGTTCAACGAGAGCAATGCTGACTATTATACTGTACCGGCTGAGTATGAGCAGGCTGTGCAGATGGCTCACATCGTGAAGTACAGCTGCGTCGAGGCTTACGACGAGGTGGCCGGCATAGACTTTACGCGCCGGTATTTCCCGAAACTGTTCTTCCTCGAGGGCGAATGGCACTATCGTAACAATGGTACGTTTGAGCTCGGAACTGCCGAGGGCGGCCGAAAGATATTCCTCATGGGCGTCAACTATATCGATAGCTACAAGTATTCGATTGAGTCGCTTAACGAGTATTACCTGAAGACCATCCACCACGAGTTCACACATATCCTGAACCAGACGGTAGACTATTCTGCCGCCTACCAGATGATTACTTCCACAGGCTATGTGGCCGACAGCTGGAGCGACGCTCCTTGGAACACCGACTACCTGCAGCGTGGCTACATCTCTGCCTATGCCCAGCAGTCTCACGCCGAGGACTTCGCCGAGATGATGTCGATGTATGTCACCAACACTGAAGAGCAGTGGGAGCAGTGGATGCAGGAGGCTGCCGGAACAGACGACAACCCGCAGCCCGGACGCGCATACCTTGAGAGCAAAATGGACATTGTCCGTTCTTACATGAGGGATAACTTCAACATTGACCTGGATGAGTTGCGCGACGCAGTGCTTCGCCGTGAGCACGACATCGTTTCAGGGAAGATTGATTTGACAGACGTTTCAATTGATTAAACAAATGAAGGTTATGAAAATTAAGAATATATTGTTTCTGTTAGCGCTGGCTCTTCCGGCATTGGTGCTTACTTCTTGCCAGAGTGAAGAGGACGATGCGTTCAACGAATCATCATCCCTGCGCCTTCAGCAGGCCATGAATGAGGCAAAGAATGTCTTGCGGAGTGCTCAATACGGTTGGGTGATGGACTATTATATAGGTGACGACCAGCAGTATGGAGGCCGAGCCATGACCGTAAAGTTTGACTCGCTCACTTGTACTGTTGCATCGGAGAGCATGCCTCAGGAGTGCACTTCTTACTATAAGATGAGCACCGACCAGGGCCCTGTGCTTACTTTCGATACATACAACGAGGTGCTCCATGAGCTGTCTACGCCGAGCTCTACCAACTATGAGGGGTATCATGCTGATTTCGAGTTCGTTGTTGAAAGCGCTACGCCTGAGCTCGTTGTCCTCCGTGGAAAGCGCATCGGCAACTATGCCTACCTGCATCCTCTCACCGAGGCGCCGCTCGACTACCTGGCTAAGGTCAATGCAATGAGAGACAGCATCTATGTCGCCACGGCTGACGGCATGATTGGGTCTGACTCTGTTTCGGCTTCATTTGACTATGACAGCCGTACTGTAACGTTCAACTATACGAACAACAGCGTTGACGAGCAGGTTCCTGTTGCATTCACTTATACTGACTCGGGCATACGCTTGTATGATGACGTCGACGTGAATGGCACTACTCTCTCTGAGTTTGCTTATAATGGCAATGGAATGACGTTCTCCGGGATAAACGCCGGGGCAAACAACTTTGCCATGATTGGGTCTGTGCCTGATGACTATGTGTCTTTCGAGAAGTTTGCCGGCAATTACAGGTTGCTCTATTATGTGCCGGGCAACAACAATGATATGGTTGAGTCGACCATCGATGTGACGCTCACTCCTTCTGAAGACGGCACTTCTTACAATATGTCCGGGCTCAACCCGAACTTTGAGGTTGTGCTTCATTTCAACCGCCAGGCAGGCCGCCTCGAGTGGAATACGCAGGCCGTAGGCCAGCAGGGCAGCAATATAATCTGGCTGAATGCCATGAACTGGGCTTCAGGCGGCAACCTCTTCCCGGCTTACACAGGCTGTGGCATGGTTACGGTATGGAATGGTGACAGCGAGAATCCTGTGTATAATTGGGTGACAAATTCCGATGTTAACCTGACAACAGACTCGTTCTGCTTCTGGCTCACTGATTCTTCAGGCCAGAGCCTTGGTCAGTTCACTGAGTGGGGTGTTAATGGTTATGTGCTCATGCTCAACATAACATCAATGACAAAACTAAATTAATCGACAGTTATGAAGAAACTTTTTAATATATTGCTTGCCGTTTGTTGCCTCGGTTCGTTCGTGGCTTGCGACGACGATGTCGAGAATCCCTATGCAACGGAAAGTTCAATTTCGATTGTGGCCGCTCACTTGGATTTCTCACCGGCTTCTTCAGTGGGCTCAATACACTTCGCCTCTAATTCTGGAACGGTGACTGCAACAACGCGTGCATCATGGTGTACTGCCACCGTCAGTGCCGACTCGGTAATTGTTTCTGTCGATCAGAACACAGGTGTTGCCGGACGTTCAACTGTGGTGGTGCTCCGCAACGGTTCCGACTCGATACAGGTACCTGTCACCCAGCGCGGAATCATCTTGTCGGTAGACAAGTCTGAGATATCGTCGGGCAATGCTGCCGGTTCTGATGTGGTTGTTTTCACATCAAACATGGACGTTCAGGTTCTCTCAGCTCCCGACTGGATAACCACGTCGCTGTCAGGAGATACCCTCGAGGTCTCTTTCACGGCTAACACAACAGGGCATATCCGTCGCGGATATGTTGCATACCAGTCGGGTGGAGTGAAAGACTCGTTGCGCGTGCAGCAGGCTGATTTCGATACCGACATTGCCGGGACATACACGTTCTATTACAGTGACGATGCCGAAGGGCCACAGCGCAACTTCAGCGTTACCGTTTCGAGGGATGCGTTGCGCATCACAGCCCTGGGCCTGAGCATACCGATGACTTACGACTCTGATGCGATGAGCTTCACGATACAGAGCGGTTGCTATGTCGGACGTTACAGTTCCTATTATGTCTATGCTGCGTTCCAAGCCGGCGATTACTGGACCGCATACAACACTATGTCCACCCTCACGCTGTCGTTTGATTACGATGATGTAGAAGGCACAAGTGGAACGTTCAGCGGTTACCTCGGGACAACAGCCGGAGCGTTGCCTATAGATGGCATCATCCTTGAGGCGTTCTCTTCCAACTCGATGACGGAGAGTGCCGACCAAGGCCCGCTCATGACGTTCTACCGTCCGACGTTGAAGCGCGCTCCCGTTGTAGCGTCATCTTACGTTTTGCGATAACTAATCATCAAATGTCCGTGTCGGCCGTTGGCCGATACGGACATTATAACCTTTTAAATCAAGATTGAAATTATGAAGAGTATCAAAGTTTTGCTCGTAGTTGCTTTCCTCGCCATCGTAGGTATAGCGCAGGCACAGACATTGCCGGCCGTTACTCTTAAAGACATTAACGGCAAGACGGTACAGACAGATAAATTGTCGAATGACGGCAAACCGTTTATTATCTCTTTCTTCGCCACATGGTGCAAGCCCTGCAACCGTGAGCTTTCTGCCATCAGCGAGGTTTACGCCGACTGGCAGGATGAGACCGGCGTCAAGCTCATTGCCGTCAGCATCGACCAGGCTCAGAACATCAACAAGGTAAAGCCCTTGGTTGACAGCAATGGCTGGGAGTATGATGTGCTCCTCGACCCCAACAGCGACTTCAAGCGTGCCCTCGGCATACAGATGATACCTTATGTGATCATCGTCGACGGCAAGGGCAACATTGTGTACAAGCACAATGGCTACACCGATGGTGCCGAGAAAGAGCTGATCGAGAAAGTGCGTGAACTGATTAAGTAACCCTTTAAGCCAATTGTTTTGAGACTGTTTAGACTAATATCCGTATTTGGATGCTGCGTCGCTTGTGCGTCTGTGGCCATGGCCCAGGAATCGGAAGCCGGTGGCAACAAGGTTCAGGTGAGCGGTAGCATACAGAGCGACATCCTTATACCGCAGTCCGACGCGACGATTGGCGCTGAGGATTATAGCGAGTTTGCCCTCACCAATACCTTTGGCGAGGTCAACCTGTCGAGCAAGTACATCGACGCCGGGGCGCGTGTGGAATATCTTGACCACCCGCTTCCCGGATTCGAGCCCGACTACAAGGGGTGGGGAATACCCTACATCTATGTTAAGGGCAAGTATAAGAATGTCGAGGTGACCGCCGGTAATTTCTACGAGCAGTTCGGTTCGGGCTTCATTCTCCGCACGTATGAGGAGCGCAGCCTCGGCATCGACAACTCTTTGCTTGGCGGCCGACTGGTCTACAAGCCTTTCAACTGGGCTACGGTGAAGGTGCTGGCAGGCAAGCAGCGCCGCTATTGGCATGACGGAGGCCCGTTTGAGGGGCTCAACCGCTCGTGGGTTGGCGGTGCCGACGTTGAGTTGAGTGTTGACCAGTGGTTCAAGAAGATGCAGGAAAAGAACACATATCTCACCTTTGGCGCCTCGTTTGTCAACAAGCATGAAGGCGACGAGGAGATGATTGTGAGTTACGACGGCAAGCAGCGCCTTAACTTCCCGACCGATGTCCAGGCCTTCGACGTGCGCCTGCGCCTGCAGACCGGCAACTGGAACGTGCTTGCCGAGTATGCACAGAAGTCGCAAGACCCGTCGCAAGACAACGACTACATATACCGCAAGGGGTATGTGGCCATGTTGTCGGCCAGTTACTCCAAGCGTGGCATGAGCTTCTTGGTGCAGGCCAAGCGCAGCGACAACATGTCGTTCCGCAGCCAGCGCACACTGCCGTCGCTGTCGGAGAACTCTTCGTTCATCAATCACCTGCCTGCGTTCACGATGGAGCACACCTATGCTCTTGCCGCACGTTATCCATATGCCACGCAGCCCGATGGCGAATGGGCTTACCAGGCCGAGCTGGCTTACAACTTCAAGCGCCATTCGTTCTTCGGAGGTAAGTATGGCACGAAGGTCAAGTTGAACTTCTCGCATGTTCACTCCATTGCCAAGAACACTCGTTACGCCGACGGCATCATGCAGGGTTCCAACGGTTACTATCCAGGAACCGACGGCTACGGCTCTGCTTTCTTCAAGTGGGGCGACTCAAAGTACTATCAGGACTTCAACGTACAGATTGAGAAGAAGT
Organism: Marseilla massiliensis; assembly: GCF_016899955.1. GTDB lineage: Bacteria > Bacteroidota > Bacteroidia > Bacteroidales > Bacteroidaceae > Prevotella > Prevotella intestinigallinarum. The sequence continues at coordinate 11,942 of NZ_JACJJL010000009.1, forward strand.
TCACCAAGGCCTTCAAGCTCAACCTTATGTACATGAACCAGTTCTACAACAAGACAGCGGTAGAGGGCCACGGCGGCATGCTCCACAACAACATCTACGTGGCTGAGGGCAAGTATCAGTTCAACGACAAGTTCACCCTGCGTGCCGAGGCCCAGTATCTCGACATGACTTCGGGTGTGAACAATGAAGATGGCGACTGTGATTGCGTCTACGGACTGCTCGAGCTGTCTGTGTTGCCATACCTGATGTTCACCGTTTCGGATGAATACAGCATCGGTGACGAGATACATTACTACAACGGTTCAGTCACTTTTGCCAAAGGTGCCCATCGTCTACAGGTGGGATATGCGCGCACCCGTGCTGGCTTCAACTGTTCAGGCGGCGTATGTCGCTGGGTGCCGGCAAGCAAGGGAGTGACAATGTCGTACAACTTTAATTTCTGACATCGAATATGCAGTTAAAGAAATCAGTATTCATGGCTTTGGCCCTCGTGGCGATGGGAGTTGCCTCTTGCGACCAGATAAGCGATGGCGACCGTTACCTTGCTGTCGACGACCCCATATCACCCGGCGACAGCACCGGTTCTGACACTACCGACATCAACGCCCCGATATACCACTCAGTGTTGGTTGAGGAGTTCTCCGGCCAGTTGTGCGTCAACTGCCCGGCTGCATCCGAGGCTCTCGAAGTTATGCAAGAAGCCAACGGCGGGCCAAACAAAGTCATTGTAGTCTCAATACATGCAGGCAGGAACATGAATCTCGCCATAGGGGTGGGCCAGAATCCGCAGTTTGAGGGCTTGGCCACCGATTTCGGCGAGCAACTCTTCAGCCGATACGGTCTGCAGAGCGAGCCTAATGCCATCATCGACCGCACTGGTGGGGTGCTAAGCCAGCCCAACTGGCTCACGGCCATTGTCAACGGGCTAAGGCGCGAGACTACGGTTGCTCTTTCCGCCCGTTCGTCATACAACGAGGCCGACCGTAGCGTGACGGTCAGCGTCATGGGCCGCGCCAAGTCCGATTTCACCGGCAACGCCCATGTTTGGCTCACAGAAGACAGCATCGTTACGATGCAGCTTTTTAGTAGCGGGCCGGTCATAGACCACCGGTTCAACAACATCTTCCGCACATCAGCCACGCCGATTGATGGCGTTCCTGTCACAATTAGTGCCGGCGAAGATATGAAGGAAATATACACCACAACGATAAAGCTTGACGATATATGGCGTCCGCGCCACATGGCTGTCGTTGCTTTCGTCGACAATTCATCCGGCGTTGTTCAGGCTGCGCGCACCGAAGTCCTGCCGTCGGAGTGATTAATTAAAACATTACAAACTTAACAGGTTATAGGCATGAAAAGATTGTTTATTACATTTATCCTTGCTGTTGTATCAACAGTGATGGTTGTAGCGCAGACGTTTGAGTTCCGCATGGATGGCAAGACCGTTCCCGAAGGCTCTACTGTAGAGTTCGTTTCCACTTATGAGCCGCTGTTTGTGCGGGAGGACTGCTACATGGGCAATCGGCTGGTGCTTTGTAACCTGACGTCAAGCGAGTTGAAAGGAAGTCAAATCCAGATTAACTATAGCTACGTTAGCGGTTCGTTGGGTGATGGCGTTTACCCCGTGAATTGCATGGGTGGTGAGTGCAGGACCAACGTGTGGTCAACTTACACCGCCACTTTGGGATTAGGTCCCAATGGCAGCATGGGTGTTGACATTCATGTGGAAGATGTAAAGAACGGCGAGATGCTAACCAAGCTTAGTGTAACCATAGGTCGTGAGACCCATGTAGTGTACATCAAGTTTGTCTGCAACGCGACATCGGGCATTGGCAATGCCGGCATTGCATCGGCATCGTTTGATGTCTACGACCTCACAGGCAGCGTAGTAGCCAAGGGAGTCTCGGCGTCGGGTCTCCGCTCGCTTCGTGCGGGAGTGTATATATTGGTGGATGCGAACACCCACACTGCCCGCAAATACGTGGTTAGATAAGATTGCTTAGTCTATCTTATATTTACTGAAACTAATTTTAGGGTTATGATCAAAAAATTACTTTTATGCTTAGCAATGGTTGCTTTCGTGGATACGGCGAATGCCCAGAACGCAATCAGGCTCGGCTCCGGCTTCGCGAAAAACAGTAGCAAGCAGGTTCAGAAGGCAGCAAGCCTGAAGTTGCCAGACTTCGGCTTGAGTGTTGTCAACAAGGTATCGGGCCGTCCGATGCAGCTTTCCTCGACGGCCAATGGTGCCAAGAAACTTGCGCCCATGCAGCGTGCAGACGCAACCAGTTATGTCCTGTGGGGCTATCCCATGAACTCACAAGGTTCCGGCTATGTGTGGGGATGGAATGCTTTTTCACAGGTGTTTGATGATGCTTCTATGGCCGGCCTCACAGACTATAATGTAGCTGTATATGTTCCATCTACTTATGCCAAGGCCGTTATCGACTCTGTTTACTCAGTGTTCTCGTCTGGCGCCTATTCAAACTTTAAGATTTGGGTAAGTGATTACGAGACAGACGGCCAGTACATCATCCTGCCGTCAACCCCCGAAGAGGCCGACTATTGTGAGAACATTGGTGACCACCAGGTTGATGCCCCGTCCGGCATGGTTGCTCAAGAGGGCTACGAATTGTCAACCCCGTATACAGTGCCTGATAACGGATGCTTCATCGGCATCTCGTTTACAACAACCGTAGAGTTACCATTGTTCACTTGGGATGTTGAATCATCGTCGGGTGCCTTCTTCATGCAGATGCCTTACCAGGGCGAAATGTTGTGGAACAACATGGCATCATACGGCCTTTTCGGCAATCTGCCCATCATGGCATTGATGGATATATCCAATTGCTCGCAGAACGATGTGTCGATACAAACGATTTCCGAGACAGCCGTGCTGATGAATACCTCTTATGATTTTTCACCGGTTGTATACAACAACGCTATCGCCACCGATGTGACAAGCGTAAGCTATGTCCTCACTGTCGACGGCGAAGCCCAGGAGGAGCAGACACTTAATTTCTCTTCGTCTCTGCCCGGTGGATCTGGCGGTTACATCAGTGTTCCTTACACATTCACAACAGAGGGCATCCACCCAGTCAGCATAGAGATTACCAAGGTAAACGGCGAGGCAAACGCTTCGACATCTGCTTCGACGGCATTCGATGTGCTGGCCCTTGAGACATCAGCCACGCGCACACCGGTTGTCGAGGAGTTCACCGGCACATGGTGCGGATGGTGCCCTCGCGGCCATGTTGGCCTTGAATTGCTGAAGGAGCGTTATGGTGAAGGCATTATAACCCTTGCCGCTCATGCATCATCCAGTTCTACAGTAATCGACCCGATGGAGTGTGCCACATACTTAGACGTTGTTTACGGTTTCGCCCAGGGCTTCCCGTCAGCCCTTTACGACCGTTGCCTGCTTGGCGACGCATACCAGGGCATCGACGGTAACCAATATGCATTCGGTGCCAATCAATATATTGATATATTGAACTCATCGTTCCCCTCTGAGGCAACAGTTACTCTTACCGCCGACTGGGGCGACACAGACAAGAATGTAATCAATGCAAACGTCGGTCTCACCTTCGGTTGCACGCGCATCAGCCTTGGTTCCGCCAATCCGTATGCCGTTGCCTTTGTTCTCTCTGAAGACGACATGACCGGCGAGGGCCAGCAGTGGCTGCAGTACAACTATTATTCAGGCGAAACGAGTTTCGGCAATGACGACAACATGCTGAGCTGGGTTAGCGCAAGCGAATATGTAAAGATGGATTACGACAACGTTGTCGTCCAGGGATGGGATGCGCTTCTCGGTATCGACGAGAGCGTGCCTTCCACTGTGTTCAAGGGTGAGAACCTGACATACAACGCCACTCTCGACATCTCGGCCAACACCCTCATACAGAACAAGGAAAAGCTGCATCTCACAGCCCTTCTCATCAACCGCAACAACTATTCAATAGTCAATGCGGCACAGGTGAGCCTCGGCGACGGTGGCAGCTCAGCCATCGAGGGTGTCACTGACGATGCCAACGGAGCAGCCGAGGTTGCCCGTTACAATGTCAACGGCGTGCGCCTTGACAAGGCACAGAAGGGTCTTAACATAGTTAAGTACTCCGACGGTACCACCAAGAAGGTAATCGTGAAGTAAATCAAGCATATTGTTGTCTGCGGGCTATGCCCCTCATGCGGGGCACAACAGGCTTGTTGGAAGTCGCGGGCAGCAATGCAGAACAACAAAGCCGCAGGAAACTGCGTGTTTCCTGCGGCTTTCACATGATCGTTCTCCGGCCACCCGGTGGCCCGGCACACATAGCGGCAGGCTCTTCCGTTACATGGGGCCACAGTCAGTAGTATTAACTTAAGTCACTATTCACTATGTTTATGTTTAACAAAGTTCGTTTCATGGCAGATGCAGCATCCCACCCCTTGTAATGCAGGAGGGCGAGGCTGTAGCCCGAAGTCAGAGTCACGGTTCACAATGTTCATGTTTAACTAAAGTCGTTATGTGTGACATGCGGCCGCCCATGCGCCTTTGCGTTGTCACGCAAGCCTTGCGCAGGCTTTTATAGTCACAATCCGTCATGCCCATGTTCGACTCTCTTCGTAACGTTTGACATGCAGTAGCGTACATTCCTTCCAAGGGTGTCGCGGCCAGAAATAAATATATTAAATCACTATTAATTAAATTAATGTTTAACTAAAAAATTATCGTTATGATTAAAAGGTTGCTTTTAGGCGTAACTATGTTGGCTTTCCTCGGCTCCGTGAGCGCGCAGGAGGCTGTTGTGCTGAATCCTCAGCAAGTAGAAAACGTTAGCTCGTTGATGGAGAAGTCAGCAAACTTAAAAGTAGGTGACATGGGGTTCGCCGGTGTGTCCCAACATCCGTTGGGCATAGCACAGATGCCTTCGCAGTTGCGCAGCATGAAAAAGCCTGCTCCGATGCGTCGTGCAGGAGAAGATAATACCATTTGGTTCGCCTACCCGATGAGTGATGATGGCAAGTTTTCAGCAATAGGTTGGAAAATCATTTCAGTTATTTTTGATGACAAGGCCAGTGCTTACGCAAAACTTACCAACTATAACGTGGCATTTATGGTGCCCGGCAATTATGCCAAGGCCGTGGTCGATTCAGTCATAATGGTATTGGGTGTCGGCAAGTACACAAACGTAAAGCTGTGGATAGACGGTGTTAAGTCAAACGCCCAAGGGAGTATATCATTCCCGCAAACGCCCGACATGGCCGACTATCACGAGAATCTAGCCGACTTCGAGTTGAAGGGGGCGGGTAGGAACATGTTTGCCCTCAAGGACCTTGAGCTGGCTTCCAAATACACCATTCCGGAAAACGGATGCCTCATTGGCTTTTCTTTCACAACAACAACAGAGAGCCCTCTGGTGTTCTGGGGTGAACCCATGAGTGGCGGTTTCTTCTTTGGTGTTCCAGCACAAAATCAAGACGTCTTTCTTGACATGTCATTGTTGAACCTTGGCAGCTTGGTTGCGATGGCCCGTCTTGACGTTACCAACTGCTCACATGCCAATGTCTCAATGGACAAGCAGCTTGAGAAGCCGGCGCTGATCAACCAGGAGACAAGGCTGTCGGCTGCCGTCCACAATGATGCAGCTTCCGCGATTGACAACGTGAACTTTGTGCTTACAGTCGATGGCGAGGCCCAAAAGGAGAAGACATACAACTTCCCGGCCCCTCTGGCCGGAGGCGGCAATGACGAACTTGTAGTGCCTTACACCTTCACTACCGAGGGCGTCCATCAAGTGGAATTTAAGATAACAAAAGTCAATGGCGAGGTCAACACTTCATCGAATCCGTCAACTTCATATGAGGTGTTTGCCTTTGAGAAGTCGGCCAAGCGCACGTCGGTTGTCGAAGAGTTCACCGGTACTTGGTGCGTTTGGTGTCCTCGCGGCCACGTCGGTGTGCATAAGCTGAAGGAGAGGTATGGCGACGACATAATCATCCTTGCGGGGCATGCTTCGAGGGACGAGAAAGACGTTGATCCTATGGAGTGTGCTTCCTATTATGAGGTTATTAGGGCATACAACCCCGATTTCCCCATAGCCTTGTACGACCGTTCGGCTTTTGGTGACCCGTATGCAGATCCGGCAAGCAGCACACTTACTTATGGTTCCTACAAATATGTAGAATTCGTTAAAGAGATTATGCCAACGGAGGCAACGGTGGCTCTCACGGCCGACTGGGCCGACACAGGCAAGTCGGTCATCAATGCCAAGGTTGATTTCAGCTTCGGCTGCTCTCGCATCAGTCTTGGCTCTGCCAATCCTTATGCCATAGCCTTCGTGCTTTCTGAAGACGGCATGCAAGGCGAGAAAGACGACCACACCTGGTATCAGGCCAATGGATTTTCAGGCGGCACAGGATATAATGCCGACTTTGATAGTTGGACAAGTGCAGGCCGTTATGTTAATATGGCATACGACAATGTGATTGTTCAGGCGTGGGATGCCCTCAATGGCATAGACGAGAGTGTGCCCTCGGCGGTGATGAAGGATGAGAAACTGTCGTACAGCACCACTCTCGACATATCGGCCAATACGCTCATACAGAACAAGGAAAAACTGTATCTCACGGCCCTTCTCCTCAACCGCAACAACTATTCAATAGTCAATGCGGCACAGGTTAGCCTCGGCAATGGCGGCAGCGCATCCATCGAGGGTGTTACCGACGATGCCAACGGTGCAACGGTGGTGGCCCGTTACAATGTCAACGGCGTGCGTCTTGACAAGGCTCAGAAGGGCCTCAACATCGTCAAGTACTCCGATGGCACCACAAAGAAGGTGATGGTCAAGTAATGCAGATTGTTTACCTCGTTTACCCCGGTGTGTCTTGACATAATCGGCAAGTGCATCGGTTATATTTAGAATGGCCGCGCATCCTTATATTTTGGCCGCAGGAAACAAACTGTTTCCTGCGGCCTTTTTGTCGTCATTCGGTTTTCGGCCGTGCCGTAGGCGTCATGCCACTGCCTGGTGGTTTTGTGGCCAGCCGTCCGCCTGTGGGTTGATGTCAGCCTTCCCCTTGCCCCCAATTGTCACGTTTATGCCCCATGCGGCTTCATCTCCGCTAGTCTGTGGCGTCGGCCTATGCATGGTGGCATCCTGTCCACCCCCCATTCCTCGTTATGGGGCAAGGCTCCCCCGCCCGGTTGCAGGGCATCTTGGCCGCCGCCTTTGCCCCCGGCTTGGCGGGCAACGGCGCGGCAATGCGTCCGGCAATATGCCGGCAACAGAGCGAAAGCACCATAAGTGCCGTGATAAGCATCAAAGGCGCATCCCCGGCGGATATGATGGCCGATTGGGCTCAATATGAAGCTGTGCACGGAATGCCCGCAGCAATCACCCTGTCTCTGATGGCGTCGAGTTCGTCGCGTGTGGCTTTCTTCAGGCCGTGGTCGGGCGTTTCGCGGTCAATGGTGTATATCATGACTTCACGCGGCGCAATCTCCACCACCTTATCAAGCCACGGGCCTACATATTCCTCGCCCGTGTTGTCAACGCTCACGCCCCCCGTAGACCCTTTCATGAACATGGTCTGTATTATCAGGTGCCCTTCATACGACTTCAGCGTCGACACCACGTCGTCCACATTGAATCTGCATGCCGGTCGGTTCACCAGGTTGATATACCCCGGGTCTACCGTGTCGAGTTTCAGAATGTTGTTGTCAACCCGCATGAGCGCATTGCGCACGTCGGGCCTGTGGGCCGCCGTCGAGTTGCTCAGCACCGAAATCCTTGCCTTCGGTGCATACCTGTCGCGCAGGCATATAGTGTCGCCTACTATCGCTGCGAAGTCGGGGTGCAGCGTAGGTTCGCCGTTGCCGGCAAACGTCAGCACGTCGGGCAGCAGCCCCTCGGCCGCCATCTGCTTCAGCTTTGCCTCGAGAGCGCCAGCCACCTCTTCCCGAGTGGGTCTCGGCAGTGCTGGTCGCCTTTGTGCGTTCAGTCCGCATTCACAGTAAATGCAGTCGAAAGTGCAAATCTTGCCGTCGGCCGGCATCAGGTTGATGCCAAGAGATACTCCCAGCCTCCGGCTGTGTATCGGCCCGAAAATGGGCGAAGGGTATATCACAGTGCTCATGATTCATTTCTTTTGGTTAATACGTTGAAGGTGCAGTCCGGCACCGCCAGATGCCCGGCCTCGGGCCCGGCCGGCGCCTTCGGCCGCGCCGCCGTGCCAAGACCGGGGCCGAAGGCGTGGCATTGCCACTCTTGCCCGGGTGCATCTTGTCTTCTGCAAAGGTATACAAAATAATGCGACACCCGTTGTTAATAGTAGTTAATCAGTTGCCCGTGAACGGATTTTTTTGTTACTTTGCACAATCTAAGATGTATTACATCCTGCTAAGATAATGGGAAAGAGACGTAAAAGAGCCGGCGGCCGCCATGGGCTGCAGGTGGTTACTTTGTGTATAAGCACCACAATGGTGCTCGTTTTGCTTGGGCTGTTGGTGTTTTTCGTGCTCACGGCCCGCAACCTTTCGGCCTACGTTAAGGAAAACCTCACGGTGACGGTGATGTTGGCCGACAGCGTGACCGACAATCAGGCGCGCCTGATGTGCCGCGACATGTACCGCCGGCGTTACACCCGCAACGTTGACTACATAAGCAAGGAGCAGGCCCAGCGGGAGCAGACGGCCGCCATGGGCGCCGACCCGTCAGAGTTTCTCGGCTTCAACCCGTTCTCGGCCACGCTCGAGGTGCGCATGAAGTCGGAATATGCCAACCGTGATTCGCTCCGTTGGATATCGGCCGAGCTCATGAAAGACAGCCGTGTTACCGACGTGGCTTACCAGGAAGACCTCATGGACAGCGTCAACAACAACCTGCGCAAGTTCAGCGTGGTGCTGCTTGCGCTGGCCGTCCTGCTCACGTGTGTCTCGTTCTCCCTGATTAACAGCACCGTGAAACTGAGCGTTTATTCCCGCCGTTTCCTCATCCACACGATGAAGCTTGTCGGTGCCTCGTGGGGCTTCATACGTCGCCCGTTCCTGCGCAATGCCATAGGCATAGGCCTGCTGGCCGCTGTGCTGGCCTGCGGTGTGCTTGGCGGCGGGGCCTACCTGCTCTATACCTACGAGCCTTCGATAGTGGCCGTGGTCACATGGCGCGAGCTTGCCATCACCGGGGTTGCCGTGTTTGTGTTCGGCATAGTCATCACCACCCTGTGCTCTTGCATCTCGGTCAACAAGTTCCTGCGCATGTCGGCCGGCGACTTGTATAAGATTTAGCCTGCCACCCGCTCCGGCAGCCACGCGGGGGCGCCATTGCGTGGCCGCAGCCACGGCTGCAAGCAGCCGGCTGCGGCCCGGCGCGCGTCGCAGTCTGCCGCCGTGGGGGCGTTTGCATATTGGTTTTTGATAAGAGTATTAGTTTAATTATAATGGACAAGAGAAATTTAGCATTCGACCGTACGAATTTCATATTGCTGGCAGTATGCATGGCAATAGTGATAGTCGGCTTCGTGCTCATGAGCGGGCCCGGGTCGACTGAAGACGTGTATAACCCCGACATCTTCAGTGCGCGCCGCATCAAGGTGGCTCCCGTTGTGTGCCTTGTCGGCTTTGTCGGCATGGTTTACGCCATTATCCGCAAGCCAAAGTCTGTTGCAGGCGAGGCCATAGAGAGTGTAGAACCAACCCAGGAGGCAACGGCAGAGTAAGATGGGAGACATGACATTGCTCGAGGTGATAATCATCGCCATCGTCGAGGGGCTCACCGAGTTCCTGCCTGTGTCGTCAACAGGCCACATGATAATTGCCCAAAACGTGCTTGGCGTAGAGAGCACCGTGTTTGTCAAGGCATTCACGTTCATCATCCAGTTTGGTGCCATACTCTCTGTGGTGGTGCTCTACTGGAAGCGTTTCTTCCGCCTCAACCGTGAGCCGCTGCCCGAGGGGGCTTCGGCTGTCAAGCGTTTCCTCCACAAGTTCGACTTCTACTGGAAGCTCCTGGTGGCCTTCATCCCGGCCGCCGTGCTCGGGCTTTTGTTCAGCGACATGATCGACGCCATGCTCGAGAGCGTCATGGTTGTGGCCATCATGCTCGTGGTTGGCGGTGTGTTCATGCTCTTTTGCGACAAGCTGTTCGGCAACGGCAGCGAGAGCACCAAGATGACCGAGCGCCGTGCGTTCATGGTGGGCCTCTTCCAGTGCATCTCGATGATACCGGGCGTTTCGCGTTCCATGGCCACCATCGTGGGCGGCATGGCCCAGAAGCTCACCCGCAAGGCCGCGGCCGAGTTCTCGTTTTTCCTCGCCGTGCCCACCATGTTTGCCGCCACGGTCTACAAGATGTATAAGCTCTTCAGCGAAGGCGGCACCGACATAATCATGAACAACCTCGGGGCGCTCATCGTAGGCAACCTCGTGGCATTCGTCGTTGCCATGCTTGCCATAAAGTTCTTCATCAGCTATGTGACAAAATACGGCTTCAAGGCATTCGGCTGGTACCGCATCATCGTCGGGCTGGTCATCCTTGCGCTGCTGTTCACTGGCCACACACTTGAGATGGCATAATGAATTTCACCGAGGGAGAGTACATCTATCTTGACAAACCTTACGGTATGTCGAGCTTCGGGGCGTTGGCAAGGGTGCGTTACCTCATATCCCAGCGCCTCGGCGTGAAGCGGCTCAAGACCGGCCACGCCGGCACGCTTGACCCGTTGGCCACCGGCGTGCTCATACTCTGCACCGGTCGGAAGACAAAAGAGATTGAGAGGCTGCAGCTCACCACCAAAGAGTATGTGGCCACCATGCAGCTCGGGGCCACCACTCCGAGCTTCGACATGGAGCACACCGTCGACGCCACCTATCCCACGGCGCACATCACGCGCGCCAAGGTCGAGGCCGCGCTGGCCCGTTTTGTGGGTGAGATAAGCCAGGTGCCGCCCGAATACTCTGCCTGCAAGGTGGGCGGGGCCCGGGCTTACAGCCTGATGCGCAAGGGGCGCGACGTGGAGCTCAAGCCCAAGACGCTGCGTATCGACGAGATAGAGCTTATGGATTTTGATGCCACGCGCATGAGGCTTGCCGTCAGGGTGGTCTGCGGCAAGGGCACATACATACGCGCCCTGGCCCGCGACATAGGCCGCGAGCTGGGCAGCGGAGCCTTCCTCACGTCGTTGCGCCGCACGCGCATCGGCGCCGTCAGGGCCGAAGACTGCGTGACGCTCGACGACTTCCCGGCGTGGCTCGAACGACAGGACATTGAAGACAATATACTGAAAGGAGATTGAATATATGAAACTGACACAATTCAAGTTTAAGTTGCCAGAGGCGCAGGTGGCCCTTGAGCCGCCGTTCCGCGCGTTCCCCAATCCCGACGGCACCGTCGACAAGGTGTACCATCGCGATGAGTGCCGCCTGATGGTGGCCCACCGCAAGAGCAATAGTATAGAGATGTGCAAGAAAGACGCCGAGGGCAACGACATGATGGATGCCGATGGCAATCCCGTTTACCTCGGTTTCCGCGACATAGTGAACTACTTTGACGACGGCGACGCCTTCATCTTCAACGACACCAAGGTGTTTCCGGCCCGACTCTACGGCACCAAGGAGAAGACCGACGCAAAGATTGAGGTGTTCTTGCTGCGCGAGCTCAACGAAGAACTGCGCCTTTGGGACGTGCTGGTTGAGCCGGCCCGGAAGATACGCATAGGCAACAAGCTGTTTTTCAACGACGACGGGCCGATGGTGGCCGAGGTCATCGACAACACCACGAGCCGCGGGCGCACGCTCAGGTTCCTGTATGACTGCCCTCACGATGAGTTCAAGCGCGAGCTCTTTGCCTTGGGCGAGGCACCGCTGCCGCGCTACATCATCGACCGCAGGCCTGCCACAGCCGACGACATGGAGAACTTCCAGACCATCTTCGCCAAGAACGAGGGGGCTGTCACTGCACCTTCCACAGGGCTGCACTTCAGCCGTGAGCTGATGAAGATGATGGAGATTCGCGGCATCAACAAGGCGTTCATCACCGTGCATTGCAGCCTCGGCAGCTTCGAGCCCATCGAGGTGGAGGACCTGACTAAGCACAAGATGAACTCCGAGCAGATGATTGTGGGTGCCGAGGCTTGCCGCGTGGTCAACGAGGCCAAGCAGGCCGGCCACCGCGTCTGCGCTGTCGGGGTGAGCACGGCACGTGCCACTGAGACTGCCGTGGGCACCGACGGGCTGCTGAAAGAGTTTGACGGCTGGACAAACAAGTTTATCTTCCCGCCCTACGACTATGGCATGGCCAACAGCATGGTGGCCAACTTCTACCATCCCGAGTCGACCATGCTCATGGCCACGGCTGCCTTTGGCGGCTACGAGCTCGTGATGGAGGCCTACAAGATGGCGGTCAAGAATGGCTACAGGTTTGGGTGCTACGGCGATGCGCTGCTCATACTTGACGACTGACGTGGCCGGAGGCATGCGACATGAGTGAAGGCATGGCATTCCACGATGTCTATCTTGGCCTCGGGGCCAACATCGGCGACCGCGCAAAGACCTTGGCCGCTGCCACCGACAGGATTGGCGAGCTAGTTGGCGAGGTGGTGGGCCGCTCCGCTCTGTATGAGACAGAGCCGTGGGGGTTTGAGTCAGACCACATGTTTGTCAACTACGTGGTGCATTGCCGCACGGCCCTGAGCCCGCGGCAGGTGCTCGAGCAGACGCAGCTCATAGAGCGCGAGCTCGGCCGGAGGCGCAAGTCGGTTGGCGGGTGCTATGCCGACAGGCCCATCGACATCGACATTTTGCTTTACGACGACATCACCGTCGACGAGCCCGACCTCAAGATTCCGCATCCGCTCATGCACGAGCGCGACTTCGTGATGATGCCCCTCAACGAGATATTGGGGCGCTGACGGGCTTTTGGCCTGTCAGCGGGCATGCGTCCGCTTGGCCATGAAACAAGGCGCCACAGGCAGTGCTGCACTGCCTGTGGCGCCTTTCGCATATGTCTGGCCGGCTCCGCGCCACGGCCCCCTGGCTGCTGCGGCTGCTTGCCGTGGGGCAAAAGCAAAGGCAGGAAGCTCCGTTTTTGCCGGTGCTTCCTGCCTGTTTTCCTTTTCCGCCTGGCGTTTGCCTGTTACTTGCGCAGGCCGAGAGCCTTGATTATGGCGCGGTAGCGGTTTACGTCGCGGTCGTAGAGATAGTTGAGCAGTGCGCGGCGCTTGCCCACGAGCTTGGTCAGCGACCTTTCGGTCACGAAGTCCTTGTGGTGCTTCTTGAGGTGCTCTGTCAGGTGGGCGATGCGGTATGTGAACAGCGCAATCTGGCTTTCAGCCGACCCTGTGTTGGTCTTTGACGTTCCATACTGCTCGAAAATCTCTTCCTTTTTTGCCTTGTCTAAATACATGGTTTTTTGTTTGATTAATTTGTTTGATAATTACATCCTTCTGATGCCGGCAGCCTTAATCACAACGGCCGCATCGTCGAATGCATCGGACTTTCCGAATTTGCGGTTGCAAAGTTACTTATTTTTATTCATATTACGCTGTTTGTCAGCATGTAATTGGTGGCGCGTTAACATATATTTAGTGTTCGGGCCCCTTCGGCGGTGCTGTCCGCTGCGCTCACCAGCCCATTATGTTGCGCAATATCCACCACCCTGTCACCGCCAGCAGCACGCCAGCGGTAAACTTGGTGTTGTTGACCGCGGCATAAAACCCCGGACGGCGCTTTCTCACGAGTTCGCCTACCAGCAGCAGGGCCACGGCCGGCAGCGAGGCCACCAGCAGGAAGTTGTAGGCGGCCGCCCCCCTGATGTCGGCGTGCAGCAGGCAGTGGATGGCCCTTTGCGAGCCGCATCCCGGGCATTTCAGGCCCGTCAGCGTCAGGAACGGGCACCGTGGGAATATGGCGTTCGTGGCCGGGTCGAGCGCGAAATAGGCCGCCCCGGCCAATGCTATGGCACATGCCGCGAGTGCCGTTGTGGCTATTCTTGCTGTTTTCGTCATTGTTTGGTTTGCTGTTTGTTGCCGGGTGTGGCGGCGGGCAGTGGCCTGCGCGGCCTGCCGCCCCATCGCCCGGCCATGGCAAAGGCCCATCCGCTGTGGCGTGATGGGCCTTTGTGGCTTTTCTTGCTTTGGCTTTGCGGCGCCTGCCGTGCTCTGCTGCGCCGCGCGGTAGCGCCTACATGTCGGGAAGTGCCGACTTCAGCATCACGCCGTAGCCGATGGCATAGACGATGATGACCACTATACCCACTATGAATCCTATCTTTGTCCACTTGGCGGCAGTGGCACTGGCCTGCTGCGCAGCCTCTATGTTGCCCGATGCGTAGAGTGAGTTGACCTTTGCTGCGTTGACTATTCCAACGATGCCGAACGGCAGGCAGCAGAACAGGGTCACGAGGATTGACTCAACGAGCCACGTCTTTGGTTGTACGTTTTCTTCCATGATAGCTTTGTTTTAAGTTGTTATTGATAATTGTTGACGGTCGTTTGCAGGTGGGTCACAGCGCAGAGAGCAATGCGCCCATGACGATGAAGCCTATGTACAGTACTGCCACGCCGGCCCCTATGCCAATGCCCCACAACACCATGTTGCGCGCCTGGCGCGACTTGTATTCGGCCATTTCGTAGTTGCCTTGCAGGTAGTTGCTTTCCACCTGTGATGAATATACTATTGCTATCACTCCGAACACTATGCAGCACAGCAGCGTCACGACTATCGATTCGGCCAGCCATGTCTTGGGCATGGGCGGGCGGGTGGCCTCGGCCTTGCTGTCTTGCGGCGCGTCCACCTGCGGCGGGGCTGCAGGCAGTGCAAACTCGGCCAGCTCGGCCACGTCGGCGGCGTCTGTCCATCCGTCCAGTCCTTCGCGCCATACCTTTGTGTCTTGTGTCAGCCCTGTTTCTCTCAGGTATTCAATAGAGTAAGGGCCTTGCCTCCGGTTGTCTTTGATGATGTAGTAGTCCATGTCGGTCTGTATGTTCGTTAGTGTCGGCCCGGTATTGCGTTGTGGCTCCGTGGCGTGGCATTTTGCCTTGCCTCCCATGCTCCAAGCCTTATGCAAATGTACGAATAAAATTGCAAACGGCAATGAAAAAACATGAAAAATGTTTCAATTCGGCATGTTGTGATGCAGTGGCGTTGCTCATTTCGGTTGTTTTCGCTGCTAATTTGTGCTGGTTTTCGGTATGTCCCGGTTTGTCGTCCAGCCCTGCCGGGCGTTTGCGGTGCTGCGGGCGGGGTGGTGGCGGTGTGGCTTGGCTGCGTCGTCGCCACATGGTGTGGCGCCATGTGGTGTGAGTTTTTAGTCATGTCGTGGCACTTTGCGCAACCGGTTGAGCCACAGCCTGTTTGCCTTGCCTTGGTCATGGCTGTGCAGAACGGGCCGTTTTGGCTTGCCGTTTGGGCCGTTTTGCACTGCCAAACGGGCCGTCCTGTTTGGCAAAACGGCCCTGGCCGTACGGCTGCCGTTGCGTGTCAGTATATTTCGCGTTGCGCAGGTAGGCTCTCGCCCGGCCGTGGTGGCGTGCCGGCGCAGGCCTTGCGCAACAGACATATTTTGCCCGTGCGTGTTAAAAATACCGCGCATGATTATTTATTGTGGATTAAAATGTGTAACTTTGCAGCGGTTTTTAAGGTAACAACTCAATGCAAGACATCAGAAACATAGCAATCATTGCCCACGTTGACCACGGAAAGACAACGCTGGTGGACAAGATGATGCTCGCCGGAAACCTGTTCCGCGACGGGCAAGACCTCAGCGGGCAAGTGCTCGACAGCAACGACTTGGAGCGCGAGAGGGGCATAACAATCCTCTCGAAAAACGTCTCCATCAATTGGAAAGGAACGAAGATAAACATCATAGATACCCCGGGCCACTCGGACTTCGGCGGCGAGGTGGAGCGCGTGTTGAACATGGCCGACGGCTGTCTGCTGCTCGTCGACGCCTTTGAGGGCCCTATGCCGCAGACGAGGTTTGTGCTGCAGAAGGCCCTGCAGATAGGGCTGAAGCCCATAGTGGTGGTAAACAAGGTCGACAAACCCAACTGCCGCCCCGAAGAGGTGTACGAGATGGTGTTCGACCTGATGTTCTCGCTCAACGCCACCGAAGACCAGCTCGACTTCCCCGTGGTCTACGGCTCGGCCAAGAACGGCTGGATGGGCGAAGACTACAAGGAGCCCACGGGCGACATCAACTACCTTCTGGACAAGATTGTCGAGGTTATCCCGGCGCCGAAGGTGATTGAGGGCACGCCGCAAATGCTCATCACGTCGCTCGACTACTCCAACTATACAGGCCGCATTGCCGTGGGGCGCGTGCACCGCGGTGTGTTGCGCGAGGGCATGAATGTCACCATAGCCCACCGCGACGGCTCCATGGAGAAGACGCGCATCAAGGAGCTGCACACGTTTGAGGGCATGGGCCATGTGAAGGCGCCCGAAGTGGCCAGCGGCGACATCTGCGCCATCATCGGCCTTGAGCGTTTCGAGATTGGAGACACCATCTGCGACTTCGAGAATCCCGACCCGCTGCCGCCCATAGCCATCGACGAGCCTACCATGAGCATGCTGTTCACCATCAACGACTCGCCGTTCTTCGGCAAGGAAGGCAAGTTTGTCACCAGCCGCCACATCAACGACCGCCTGCAGAAGGAGCTTGAGAAGAACCTCGCCCTGCGCGTGCGCCAGTTTGAGGACAGCACCGACAAGTGGATAGTGAGCGGGCGCGGAGTGCTGCACCTGTCGGTATTGATAGAGACCATGCGCCGCGAGGGCTACGAACTGCAGGTGGGCCAGCCACAGGTGATATACAAAGAGATTGACGGTGTGAAGTGTGAGCCCATCGAGGAGCTTACCATCAACGTGCCCGAAGAGTTTGCAAGCAAGATGATTGACATGGTTACCAGGCGCAAGGGTGAGATGACTTCGATGGAGAGCCAGGCCGACCGGGTGAACATCGAGTTCGACGTGCCGTCTAGGGGCATCATCGGCCTGCGCACCAACGTGCTCACTGCAAGCCAGGGCGAGGCCATCATGGCCCACAGGTTCAAGGAATACCAGCCTTACAAGGGCGACATCAGCCGCCGCATCAACGGCTCGATGATTGCCATGGAGACGGGCACCGCCTATGCTTACTCTATCGACAAGCTGCAAGACCGCGGCAAGTTCTTCATCGACCCGGGCGAGGAGGTGTATGCCGGCGAGGTCGTAGGGGAGCACGTTCACGACAACGACCTCGTGGTGAACGTTACAAAGGCCAAGCAGCTGACGAACACCCGGGCCAGCGGTTCCGACGACAAGGCGCGCATAATACCCCGCACCGTGCTCTCGCTCGAGGAGGCCTTGGAGTACATCAAGGAGGATGAGCTGGTAGAGGTAACGCCGAAGAGCATGCGCATGCGCAAGATAATACTCGACCACAACGAGCGCAAGAAGAGCCAGAAGTCGTAAGGCTTTGGGCCAGGATATACGCAGCTGGATTGTTGCGGCACCGGTGCCGCAATGCGACAACAGGGCAAAGGCGGATTGGGGCATGGCTTGAGGCCGTGCGGCTCGGTCAGGCCTTTGCCCTTTTGCTTGCCATACGGTGGCCTTGCATGGCAACGTCGGCTGTGTTGGAAATGTATGGCATTGTGTCGGAAAACGCCGCCCGGCCATCCCCAACGGGGGTGGCCGGGCGGCGCTGTTGTTGTGGTTGAGGCCTATTCAGGGTAGGCCATGTTCTTGTCCTTTATGCATTCGAGCACCTCTGTCAGGTATTTGCGGGCCTCCCACCGGGCCATCGGCAGGTCGTGGAGCAGCCAGTTGCCGCAGTCTTTGGGCGCGGCGCCTGGCACGTCGCCCTCGTACGACGCAACAAAACCGAACGTACGGCGCATCAGGTCGACGATGTCGCGGCTCTCCAGGTCGCCTTTCACGAGCAGGTAGTTGCCCGTCAGGCATCCCATCGGCCCCCAATAGACTATACGGTCGCGCCATTCGGGGTCGTTCCTGAGGTATGTCGCGGCCAGATGCTCAATGGTATGCAGGGCGCCGGGGTGCATGGCGGGCTCCCGGTTGGGCTCTTTCATGCGTATGTCGAACGTGGTCACGGTCTCGCCGCCCACGTTGTCCTTGCGCGAAACGTATATGCCGCGCAGCAGGAGGTTGTGATTGATTGTGAAACTTGGTATCTTGTCCATCTCAATAACGTTTTGGTGTGGTTGTGCTGTCTGTTGTCTGTTGCTGCCGCAAGTCACGATATGCTTTCCAACAGGGCCCTTGTCACGTGGAAAGAGCTGTCGGCCATGCGCTCCCAGAAGTCGAAGTACTGGCTTGCCTTGTCGTCTTTGAGCGGTATGTCGCTTATTATCCGGAAGCTGATGAACGGCACCCCGAACTGGTGGCAGGCCTGTGCTATGGCGGCAGACTCCATGTCTACGGCCATGGCTTCGGGGAAGTGGGCGACGATGGCGCGCATCTTGTCGCGCGAATCGACAAACCAGTCGCCCGTGACGATGAGCCCCGGCGTTATCTTCGTGCCGCAGTCGATGGCCGAGGCCGCCCGCAGCAGGGCTTTGTCAGAGGCAAACCGAGGCGGCATGCCCATTATCTGGCCGTACTGCTGGTCGCTGCCGCAGTAGGCGTCGTGGTAGCACGACTCTGTTGCCACCACCACTTCCTGCACGTTGAGGGCCGTCGAGGCACCGCCGGCCACGCCCGTCGAGATGACCACGTCGGGGCTAAAGGCGTTCACCATGTCTGTCGTCCATATGGCGGCGTTCACTTTTCCGATGCCGCACTGCACCATCACGACCTCGTTGCTGCCTATGGTGCCGGTGGTGTAAGTCTTGCCCCGCCGTGCCGTTTGCTTCACTTCGCCCAGCATCGAGCACACCTGGGCGAACTCTTTGTCCATAGCTATGACTATGCCTATTCTCATTTTGTGTCTTGATTTGATGGTGCAAAGATAGCAAATAAATATGAATTATGTCTTTGAGGCCGATGTTATGCAATGCCATTTGGTGCTTTTTGAATTAAAAAACGTATCTTTGCACCCGTGAATTGAACCAATAATAAAAACAATTATATAGATGAAGACATTGAAACGATGCCTGCCCGATGTGTTGGCAGTGCTCTTGTTTGCGGTTCTTTCGTTCGCTTATTTCTTCCCGGCAGACACGGAAGGGCGCATCCTTTACCAGCATGACGCCTCGGCCGGGCGCGGTTCCGGCCAGGAGATTGCCGATTATCGTGCCCGCACGGGCGAGACCCCACGGTGGACCAACACCCTTTTCTGCGGCATGCCCACCTACCAAATCGCCCCGTCGTACGACAGTTCGGGCATCCTCTCGACCGTCGAGACGGCCTACCACCTGTGGCTTCCCGACTACGTATGGTATGTGTTTGCCTACCTGCTTGGCTTCTACATACTGCTGCGGGCCTTCAATTTCAGGCAGTCGCTGGCCGTGCTGGGCTCCATCGTATGGGCTTTCAGCAGTTACTTCTTCATAATCATAGCCGCAGGTCACATCTGGAAGGTGATGGCCCTGGCCTATCTGCCGCCGATGATTGCCGGTGTTGTGCTGGCCTACAGGGGCAAGCTGTTGTGGGGTTTCATACTCACGGCCTTGTTTGCCGGCCTTGAGGTGCACGCCAACCATGTGCAGATGACATACTACTACCTGTTTATCATCTTCTTCATGATAGTGGCTTTCCTCGTCGACGCCATACGGAAGCGCCGCATGGCGGCTTTCCTAAAGGCCACGGGTGTGTGTGCCGCCGCCGCCGTGCTGGGCATCTGCATGAACATCTCAAACCTTTACCACACGTGGGAATACTCGCATGAGTCGATGCGAGGCAAGAGCGAGCTGGTCAAGGAGCATACGGCCAACCAGACAAGCAGCGGCCTCGACCGCGACTACATCACCCAGTGGAGCTACGGGGTGGGCGAGACGTGGACCCTGCTCGTGCCCAACGCCAAGGGCGGGGCATCGGTGCCGCTGAGCCTCAACGAGACGGCCATGGAGCACGCCGACAACAACTACGTGCAGATATACCAGCAACTGGGGCAGTACTGGGGCGAGCAGCCCGGCACGAGCGGCCCGGTCTACGTGGGCGCCTTCGTGCTGATGCTGTTCATTCTCGGCCTGTTCATCGTCAAGGGGCCCATGAAGTGGGCCTTGCTTGCCTCGACCGTGCTCTCCGTGCTGCTGTCGTGGGGCCACAACTTCATGTGGTTCACCAACCTGTTCATAGACTATGTGCCCATGTACGCCAAGTTCCGCACGGTGGCCTCAATACTCGTCATTGCCGAGTTCACCATCCCGCTGCTGGCCATGCTGGCGCTGAAGAGGCTTGTCGACGAGCCCGAGTTGCTCACGAAGAAGATAAAGCTCGTCTACGTGAGCTTCGGCCTGACGGGCGGCATGGCCCTGCTGTTCGCGCTGATGCCGGGCCTTTTCTTCCCCGAATACGTCTCGTCGGCTGAGATGCAGGCCATGTCGCAGATTCCCGCCGACCAGTTGCAGCCGCTGCTGGCCAACCTCACCGAGATGCGTAAGGCCATTTTCACTGCCGACTGCTGGCGGTCGTTCTGGATTGTGGTGGCCGGCACGCTGCTGTTGCTGCTCTTCAAGGCGCGCAAGCTTAAGGCTTCCTACATGGTCGGGGCCGTCACGGTGCTCTGCCTTATTGACATGTGGCAGGTAAACAAGCGCTACCTGCACGACGATATGTTTGTCGACGCCAGCGTGCGCACCGCCCCGGTGGAGATGACGCAGACCGAGCAGCAGATACTTCAGGACAAGCAGCTCTACTACCGCGTGCTCAACCTTGCCACGAACACGTTCAACGAGAACGAGACATCGTATTACCTGAAGAGCGTAGGCGGCTACCACGCCGCCAAGCTGCGCCGTTACCAGGAGCTGATAGAGGCATACATCTCGCCCGAGATGCAGAAGCTGTTTGCTGCCGTGGCCGAGAATGCAGGCGACATGACGCGAATCAACGGCGACAGCATATTCCCCGTGCTCAACATGCTCAACGCCAAGTACTTCATAATGCCGCTGCAGTCGGGGCAAACCGTGCCGCTGCTAAACCCCTATGCCTATGGCAATGCATGGTTTGTTGACAAGGTAAGCTATGTCGACAACGCCAACCAAGAGCTCGAAATGGTGGGTAAGGTAAGCCTGCGCCACGAGGCTGTGGCCGACAAGAAGTTTGCCGACTGCCTCGGGCAGAGCCAGACGCAAGACAGCACGAGCGTTGTCAGGCTCACCGCTTACGATGCCACTAAGCTGACCTACGACGTCAATTCGTCGAAGGGCGGCGTAATAGTGTTCTCCGACATATATTACCCGGGCTGGACGGCCACTGTCGACGGTCAGGAGGTAGAGGTTGGGCGTGTCAACTACGTGCTGCGCGCCATCAACGTCAAGCCCGGCCGCCACACCGTCGAGCTGAAGTTCTTCCCCAGGTCGGTCGATGCCACCGAGACAATAGCCTATGCGGCCTACGCCATACTTGCCGTGGTGGTGCTTTTGCTTGTTTATCTCGAGTGGCGCAAGCGCCGCAAGGGCGGGCCGGCCGCAGAAGGATAAGGCGGTTGTGACATATCGATGGCCGGATGGTTGTTGCCGGGCTGTTGCGCAAGGGCGCATGGCCGGCGGCGCCCATCCGGCCTCTTCGTTGCGTGCGGGCGTCGTTTATGCCGTATGGGCAGGGTCTGCCGTCCGTCAGTGGGCTTGCTAACGGGCGCCGGGCGGTTGCTGTCCGATTTCCCGACATTAGGTATGCCGCCCTGCCGTAGATGCCGTATGGTGTTGCAGCATGGGCCGTTTCAGGGTGCAAAAAGGGCCGTTCCGAAATGCGGAACGGCCCTTTTTGCGAGGCTATTCGGCCCTGCAGCCCAAGTGGCTGGCGCCCAGATGGTTGGCAGTGGGGCGCAGAGGGTAGGGCCGAAGGTAAAAAAATGCTACTCGGTGTGTGCTGTAGCCCGCGGCTTGCGCTTCTTTTCGCGCAGGTAAGCCCGTTGCCCGTAGACGGCCACGACCACGAAGCACACCAGCGGCACGGCAAACGACGTGTTGGTGGCAGGCAGTCCGGCCACGGTGAAGCCCGCGTCGATGAGTGCCGCCTGCAGCGGCGGGAACACCGAACCGCCCAGTATCGACATTATCAGGCCGGCCCCGCCAATCTTCACATTGTCGCCCAGGCCGCGCAGGGCTATGCCGTAGATGGTGGGGAACATGAGCGACATGCACCCGCTGACGGCCACGAGGCAGTAGAGTCCGCGCCGGTCGGTGAACAGGATGACGCCGCAGACGGCCACCACGGCCACCACGGCGAGCACCGTCAGCAGGCGCCCGGGACTGACGTACCTGAGGAACCACGTGCATACAAAGCGGCTGCACGTGAACAGCACCAAGGCCGCTATGTTGAACTTCTGCGACAGTATCTCGGCCGCATGCTCCTCCATGCCCTCGCCCATGAGCACGTGGGTGCCGTATTGTATGATGAATGTCCAGCACATCACCTGTGCCCCGATGTAGAAAAACTGCGCCACCACGCCCTCGCGGTAGTTGCGCACGCGCGCCAGCTCAGCCAGCGAGGTGCGCAGGCTCTTGTCTGTGGGCGCGTCGCCGTCCTTGGGCATCTTGGTCAGGCGTATCAGTATGAGCAGCGCTATGACCACGATGCCAATGAAGAGGTATGGCTGTATGAGCACGTCGAGGTCTTGCTCCTTCAGCATGTTGAACTCCTCGTCGGGCAGCGTCAGCCGTTCAGCCGTGGGCATGGGGTTCATCCGCGCCTGGACAAAGGCCATGGCAACATACATTCCGGCCAGTGCGCCTATCGGGTTGAACGCCTGCGCCATGTTGAGGCGCCGCGTTGCCGTCTCCTCGCTGCCCATGCAATAGATATAGGGGTTGCAGCTGGTTTCGAGAAACGACAGGCCGCACGTCATCACGAAGTAGGCCAGCAGGAACGGGGCGTACACCCCCATGGCCTTGGCCGGGAAGAACAGCAGTGCCCCGGCGGCATACAGCGACAGCCCCACGAGCACTCCGGCCTTGAACGAATACCGCCTTATGAACATGGCGGCGGGGAACGCCATCACGAAATAGCCCAGGTAGAAAGCCACCTGCACCATTGCGCCCTCGGTGACGCTCATCCTGAATATCTTTGAGAAGGCCTTGACCATGGGGCTTGTCACGTCGTTGGCAAAGCCCCACAGGGCGAAGCAGGCTGTGATTGCCGCGAAAGGCAGCAGGAAACTGGCGCCGTTTTTGGTGAAAAGTCCGTCGGCCGGCCTTTTCGCGCCGTTGTCGTCTATGTTTGAGTAGTGTCTGTCAGTTTGCATATAAATAGATTCTTAAACGATGTAGCCGGCACGGGCGCTTGCCCATGCCGGCTGTCTGTCATAATTGCTTTATGGCTTTTTCTATGCTTTTCCGGTCAAACTGCCCTTCCTTGAAGAGCATGAGCGTCTTCAGTTCGGTGGGCCCGTTGACGTCGGCTGTGGCGTTTATCGTCTCGGCGAATCGCGTTTCGGGGTGCAGCCCCTCGGTCCTGACGTATTCCACCTTGCCCCATCCCTTGATGGGTACGAGCGCCAGCGAGTGGCGTCCGTTGTAAATGGTGTAGGCTTTCAGCCCGTTTTTCAGGCTTATTGTGGCCTCCTTTATCGGCGTGTCGCGCTCTGGCAGGGCGTAGTGGCCCAGCCTCAGTGTCGTGGGCGTGGCGCAGCCGGTCACCGAGTCGGAGCGCATCATGCCGTCGGGCAGCGTCTTGTCGGCCAGGCTCATGGTGAAACGCTTGTCGCTCTGCAGCCACACCGTGCGGTGAAGCGTGCCGTCGGCATATCCCGTGGTGGTGTATCGGCGCATAGGCTCCCACTGCCCCTTGGCGTTCTTCACTACGTATGCCATGGCCACCTCGCCGTTTTTGCCGTCGGCCATCCACGGGAACAGCGTGTTGTAGGCCAGTCTGTTGTATTGCTCCGAGCCGCGGAACTTCTCAGCCCCGCGCCGTTCGGTGTCGTAGTCGCAGAAGGCCCTCGTCTCTGCTGCGCCGCTGTTGGCGTAGTTGGTTATCAGCATCTTCGGCCCGGGCAGCCACAGGTTGTCCACCTCGCCGGCCTTCATGCCGGCCCAGAAGCCCTCGTTCTCGGTGTCGCTCCAGTAAGGGTGGCTCTCGGGGAGCATCAGCGGGAGGAACGCCTTGGCGCACCAGTAGACGCTTCCGCGGCAACTGTAGCCTTGGAGCACGGGGTCGAAGAGGCCGTAGAAGCCCGGTGTGGGCACTCCGTCGGCATAGATGAAGTCGGGGTTCTGCAGGAACTGCAGCAGACAGCCGGAGGCTATGCGTCGCATCCAGCCGTAGTTTATGCCATCGCCCCATGCCAATGGCGCCGCGGCGGCAAAGCGGTACATGTTGCTCCGGCCCCACATGGGCATGTGTCCGTCGCGCCCGAACATGCGCGGATAGCTGCGGTACATCTCGGCGAAGTTCTTTTCAAACTGCGCCGCCAGCTCCGGGTAGTGCTCGCGGCCGAAGAACCGGGCCCAGAGCTCGCCGTAGAGCTGGTATGCCCACATCGAGTAGAAGTCGTAGTTGGGGTGGTCGAGATACCAGCCGTCGCCGCGGTAGTCGCCTTGTAGCAGGCGTACGTACTTCACGAGCAGCGAGTCGTTGACCTCGTAACCCTTCGACTTGAAGAACGACATGGGGAAAACGTTGAAGAAGCGCCAGTTTTGCGGTATGGTCGGGCCGTCGGCATAGCTCTCTATCATAGAGTATAGCGAGTCGCGGGTGGCCTTGGGCAGCGGTTCCCAGAGCACGTCGCCACAGATGAAGAGCGATATGCCCAGCGCGCCGAACTCCACCAAGTCCTGGCACGGGCCGCGGTTGCCGCGGTGCGCAACATACTGCTTGCTGTCCGGGTCGACGAGCAGTGACAGTTGCCGGCGGTAGTAGTCGGCCAGCCGTATGCCGTTGATGGTCAGCGTAGAGTCTTCGCGCAGCAGCGGCGAAGCCAGGAACAGGGTGCGGCACATGCCTTCGAGCGTTGCCCCGCGCACGCGGCTGTTGTCTTTCGGATAGCACACGTTGCCCAGCCGGTCGAAGTACATCGGGTCGTCAAGCGAGCGTATGTGGCCGAAAGCGCCTTCGAGCAAGTATTTGTCGGCTTCTATCCAGTGTCGGCGCGTCATGCCCGTATAAGGGCTGAGCTTGCTGTCGGGGTTGTCTACTTTAAACACATTGCCGGCTCCCATAGCCGACAGCGTGGTGGCTATGGCCAGCGACAAGGTGAGGAAAAATGCTTTATTCATTGTCTTGAGTCATTGGTTGTCATGCAGGTGTGCGCCTTGTCATCCCGTTGGCGGCTTCTGTCGGCAACGGCATGCCTGTGGCGTTACAACTGCAAAAATACTAATTTTTGGTGCAATATGCGGCCCTTTCTGTAGGATAATTTGCCAAAGCATAGAGTGGTGGCCACATTTAGACCAATGTGGCGGGGCGTTGTGGCGTGTGTGGCGCTGCTGAATTTCGTTTACAAACAGTCTCGTGAGAATGCTGTCAGCGCATCCGTCGGCCGGTGGCAACGCTTTTGCGCCGTTGTGGCGTGTGCAATTGCAACCCCTTGTCCTGCATTTGTTTATGCGTGCTGATGGCTTGCCTGTGCAATGAAAATGGCTGTCGTGGCCCCCCGGGGCAACGCCATGCCCCGGCCAAACGGCACGTTTTAGTCCCTCGAGGGCTTGCTTAGGCAGGGCTATGCCGTGTTGCCGAGCTTCCAATGAGGGCCGTTCGGCATCGCTATATATGCCGTTCGGCGTTGCCATCAGTGCCGTTTGCCAATCCGACACGGCCCGTTCTGTTGAATTTCGAAGCCCTTACGGGTTTTCCGTTTCTGTTTGGTCGAGTGTTGACGAGGCTTTTTTCTGCATGTTTTATTTACAAAACACAGTAGCCCCTTCTGCCCGCCGCCATGTCCTTTCAAGCCCCGGCGCTTGCCCGGCATACGTGCATGGCAGAAAAAACATGGGCCTGCAGGTCCGTAGTCTCGTGATTTTTGTGTAAGTTTGCAAGCAAGTTACTGACCGCGGCATACCATGGCCGCCTCATGTCGGTGTGCTTGCGGGCCCACGGCCACCGCCTGGCGGGCTGCCACAGCCGTCGTTGCCGGGCCTCCGCCGGGCGCCACCGTTGGCGGGGCGAAGGGCGCGCAGAGTCACGGCGGGGCGGCATGCATGTTGCCGACTGCTAAAACATGATATGCAATTATGAAAAAACTGCTTTCATTGCCCCCCAACCTGGTGGGCTGTTTCCATGAGATAACGGGCGCAGACCCGCAGGAGTATTTCTGTACCAGCGACCCCGTGGGCCGCAAGCTGGGCAGCGGCGGCGGCACCACATGGCTGCTGGAGCGTTGCCATGAGGCCTGGGGGGCGGGCCGGGGATTCGACGAATGGCTTGCCTCCGACCGCCGCATACTGCTGCACGCCGGCGGGCAGAGCCGCCGCCTGCCGTCATACGCCCCGTCGGGCAAGATACTCACGCCCATCCCCGTGTTCCGTTGGGAGCGCGGGCAACGCCTGTCGCAGACGCTGCTCGACCTGCAGCTGCCGCTTTACGAGCGGCTCATGCGGATGGCGCCGGGCAACATACACACCATGGTGGTGAGCGGCGACGTCTACATACGCGCCGCCGCACAGTTGCCGCCGGTGCCCGATGCCGACGTGGTTTGCTACGGGTTGTGGCTCGACGCGTCGATAGCCAAAGACCACGGAGTGTTCGTAAGCGACAGGCGCACGCCGTCGGTGCTCCGCCGGATGCTCCAGAAGCCATCGGTGGCCACGCTCAACGAACTGTTGCAGACGGGCTTCTACCTCACCGACATAGGCGTGTGGATGCTCAGCGACAGGGCTGTGCGACTGTTGCGGAGCAGGTCGAAGCGCGGAGCCGACACCGTGGAATATGACCTCTACGGCGAGTTCGGGTGCTCGCTCGGCACCGACCCCGTGATCGACGACCCCGAGCTGCGCTCGCTAAGCGTGGCCGTGGTGCCGCTGCCCGGCGGTGAGTTCTACCACTTCGGCACGAGCGGCGAGATGATTTCGTCGATGCAGGCCATACAGAACATTGTCAACGACCAGCGGGAGATAATGCACCACGGGCGCAAGCCGCACCCGTCGATATTCGTACAGAACGCCATCACCGAGATAACCATCACGGCCGAGAACACCAACCTGTGGATAGAGAACAGCCATGTGGGCCCCGGCTGGACGATAAGCCACGACAACATCATCACCGGGGTGCCCCGCAACGACTGGCACATAGCCCTCGGCGCGGGCCAGTGCATCGACGTTGTGCCTGTGGGCGAGGGCTCGTTTGCCGTGCGCCCCTACCGCATCGGCGACAAGTTTGCGGGCGAGGAGCAGCAGCGAAGGCAGTTCCCGGTGGTTGCCGACGTGGCCGAGATGGGCCGCGTGCTGGCATCCATGCTCGCCGGAGGGCCCGCCCCAGAGGGCTGCAGGCTCATGAGTGCCGAGGAAATATCCAACGAGGCCAACCTGCCCAGGCTCGTAGAGCAGCGCCGCCGCTACCGCAGGGACAACTGGGCGGCACTGGCCCGTAACTACGAACACAGCGTTTTCTACCAGACCGACCTCGACGACGCGGCGCGCGAGTTTGCCCGTTGCGGCATGGAACTGCCGGCGCCGCTGCCCGTTGAGGCACCGCTCATGACGCGGATTCACGACGCCATGTTCCGCTCGGAGGTGCTTAGGCTCACCGGCCGCGACGGTTCTGCTGACTGTCGGCGCGCCTTCGGCCTGCTGCGCGAGGGGCTCACGGAGACCGTGCTGGCCGACAGGCAGGAGCCGCGGCTGTCGGTCTACGCCGACCAGATAGTGTGGGCGCGCAGCCCCGTGCGCATCGACATCGCCGGAGGATGGACAGACACGCCGCCATTCTGCCTCATGGAGGGGGGCAACGTCATCAACCTGGCAATCGAACTCAACGGCCAGCCGCCGCTGCAGGCATACATACGCCCGTGCCGCGAGCCGCACATAGTGCTGCGGAGCATAGACCTCGGGGCTGTCGAGGTGGTGGAGACATACGAACAGCTGGCCGACTTCATCCACGTGGGCAGCCCGTTCTCCATACCAAAGGCGGCGCTGGTGCTGGCCGGCTTCCAGCCCGGCTTCAGCCTTGAGCGCCACGCCTCGCTGCGCGACCAGCTCGAGGCGTTCGGCTGCGGCATGGAGCTGACACTGCTGTCGGCCATTCCCGCCGGCAGCGGACTGGGCACGAGCAGCATCCTCGCGGCCACGGTGCTCGGGGCGGTGAGCGACTTCTGCTCGCTGGCATGGGACAAAAACGAGATTGGCCGGCGCACGCTCGTGCTCGAGCAACTGCTCACCACGGGCGGCGGATGGCAAGACCAGTATGGCGGGGTGCACGGAGGGGTGAAGCTGTTGCAGACGGGCCGCGGCTTCGACCAGAGCCCGCTGGTGCGTTGGTTGCCCGACGACGTGTACACCCAGCCCGACTGTGCCGGCTGCCACCTGCTTTACTATACGGGCATCACGCGCACGGCAAAGAGCATCCTGTCGGAGATTGTGCGCCGAATGTTCCTCAACAACAACCGGCAACTGGCGCTGTTGCGCGAGATGAAGGCCCACACCATCGACATGTACGAGGCCCTGCAGCGCCGCGACTACAGGCAGGTGGGCCTGCTCATGCGCGAGACGTGGCGGCAGAACCAGGCCCTCGACAGCGGCACCAACCCGCCGGAGGTGGCCCGGCTTACCGGCCTTGTCGACGACCTGTGCCTGGGCTACAAACTGCCCGGTGCCGGCGGAGGGGGCTATCTGTACATGATGGCCAAAGACCCCGAGGCTGCCGCCCGCGTGAAGCAGGTGATAAACGCCAACCGCATGAACGCCAACGCCCGCTTCGTAGACATGACGCTGAGCAAGGCAGGGCTGCAGGTGAGCCGCAGCTGAGGCGGTAGGATATGTTTACAAAGCCTGTGCCGTGAGGCCGCCGCAGCCGTTCGACGGCCTGAAACGGGCCGTTTGGCAGCGCAACGGCGGCCTGTTTGCCAACGCCCTGTGCCACAGCTGCTTGCGGAATGGGCAGCGTCGGCATGCACAATGGTAAGAAATGTTTACTGCGGCAGTCCCGGTTCCGCCCCTGCAGGGCCTGTGCCGGGACTTGCCGCCAACAGACACGCATAAGAAAATAGCAAGATATGGATTTCAGGACAATAGTGGATGTGCCCCGGCCCGACTTTGCCATCGGGCCGCAGGAGAAGATACTGTGCGTGGGCTCGTGCTTCGCCGACAGCATAGGGCGGCGCTTTGCCGAGGAGAAGTTCCGCGCAACGGTAAATCCCTTCGGCGTGATGTACAACCCGGCGAGCATACTCCACACCGTGGAGCGCACCGACTGCGCCCCGCGCGTGGCTTTCTTCACGCTCGGAACAAACCACGTGTACATACTCAACGAGACGGGCGAGATTGTGGACAACTGCCGCAAGCGCCCCCAAAGGCTCTTCACCGAGCGCGAGCTCACGGTGGATGAGTGCATTGGATACCTGCGGCAGGCCGTCGATACGCTTGCCAAGAGAGACCCTGAGGTGCAGGTGGTGATTACCGTCAGCCCCATACGCTACGCAAAATACGGCTACCACGGCAGCCAGCTGTCAAAGGCCGTGCTGCTCATGGCGGCCGATTGGATGGCGCGGATGTACCAGCGCTGCACTTATTTCCCTGCCTACGAGATTGTGCTCGACGAGCTGCGCGACTACCGTTTCTATGCGCCCGACATGCTGCACCCATCGCAGCAGGCCGTCGACTATATCTGGGAACGCCTATCTGAGGCATATTTCAGCGAGGAGGCCAAGCGTTTCCTCGAAGAGTGGCGGCCAATAAAGGAGGCCTTGGGCCACCGTCCGTTCAATCCAGACAGCGATGAGTACAAGGCGTTCTTGCAGAAAACGCACGAGAGGATGGCGGCGCTGAAGGAGCGCTACCCCTGTCTGGAGGTATGATGGCGCCATGGCCGTCGCCTGCCTCGGGGCCGGCGGTGGTGGCGGGCCTGCGTGGTGAGCGGCCGAAAGCCCTGCCGGGGGCGCCGGCATCGGTTGGCCGAGATGCTCCGGGCACGAAAAAA
The DNA here is from genome assembly GCF_016899955.1 of Marseilla massiliensis. Classification (GTDB taxonomy): domain Bacteria; phylum Bacteroidota; class Bacteroidia; order Bacteroidales; family Bacteroidaceae; genus Prevotella; species Prevotella intestinigallinarum. The sequence continues at coordinate 42,096 of NZ_JACJJL010000009.1, forward strand.
ACAAGTACATTCTTTTGTCTTTCGGCCGAATTGCACTAATTTTGCATTGTGAATGATGCGCCACGGCGCACAAACGATATAACGATGAGATATTCAATCGAAAAAGTCACCACGCTCATAGGAGCGCGGCGCATCGGTGAGGCCGATGCCAACATTGGGTGGCTGCTCACAGACAGCCGCTCTCTCTGTTTCCCCGAGGAGACGCTTTTCTTCGCCCTGCGCTCCGAACGCAACGACGGTCATAAGTACATCTGCGAACTTTACCGCCGCGGGGTGCGCAACTTTGTGGTGAGCCGGGTGCCCGACGGATTGGAAAACTATCCCGGTGCAAACTTCCTCAAGGTGGTCGACACGCTCGAGGCGCTGCAGCGCCTGGCCGAACGCCACCGCGATGAGTTCGGCATACCGGTGGTTGGGATAACCGGGTCGAACGGCAAGACGATGGTGAAAGAGTGGCTTTATCAGCTGCTGTCGCCCTCGATGGTGGTCACGCGGTCGCCCAAGAGCTACAATTCTCAGATAGGCGTGCCGCTGTCGGTGTGGCTGTTGAACGAGCAGACGCAGGTGGCACTGTTTGAGGCGGGCATAAGCCGGCCCGGCGAGATGCAGGCACTGCGCGACATAATACAGCCCACGATAGGCGTGCTGACGTCGCTCGGAGCCGCACACCAGGAGAACTTCCGGTCTATGGAGGAGAAGTGTGAAGAGAAGATTGCACTGTTTCACGACGCCCGCGTGGTGGTGTACGACTCTGACGACGAGACCGTGAGCCGCTGCCTGCGCAAGTCGGGCTATGCCGGCGAGAAGATTGGGTGGAGCCGCCAGAGCCCCAACGCGGCCTTCTATGTGAGCCGTGTCGACACCGAAGGCACCACTTCGACCATACATTATATGTATAAAGGGGCAGAAGGCTGCTACCGGCTGCCGTTCATCGACGACGCTTCGCTCGGCTGTTCGTTTGCATGTGCATGCGTGGCGCTGCATCTCGGGCTGACGGCCGACGAGCTCGGGCAGCGAATGGCGGCCCTTGAGCCTGTGGCCATGCGCCTCGAGGTGAAGGAGGGAAGGCACGGCTGCACGCTTATCAACGACTCTTACAATTCTGACTTCAACTCGCTCGACATCGCGCTCGACTTCATGAACCGACGGCCCGACCACAACGGGCGCAAGCGCACGCTCATACTGAGCGACATCTACCAAAGCGGCGAGCGGCCTGAAGAGCTGTATGCCAAGGTGGGCGAGCTGGCGGCAAAGCGTGGCGTGGAGCGTTTCATCGGCATAGGGGCCGACATCTCGGCGCAGGCCGGGGCCATAACAGTGGCCGACAAGCATTTCTTTGCCGACGTCGACGGCTTTGTGGGCAGCCCGGTATTCCGCTCGCTGCGCGACGAGGTGATACTGATTAAGGGGTCGAGGGCATTCGGCTTCGACCGCATAACGGAGCTGTTGGAGCAGAAGGTGCACGAGACCATACTCGAGGTCAACCTTAACGCCCTGGTGGCAAACCTCAACTTCTACCGATCTTTCATGCGTCCGGAGACGAAGATTGTGTGCATGGTGAAGGCCGACGCCTACGGGGCAGGGGCTGTCGAGGTGGCCAAGACGCTGCAAGACCATCGCGCCGACTACCTGGCGGTGGCCGTGGCAGACGAGGGGGTGACGCTCCGCAAGAACGGAATAACCACGAGCATCATGATAATGAACCCCGAGATGACGGCGTTCAAGACCATGTTTGACTATGACCTGGAGCCCGAGGTGTACAGCTTCCGGCTGATGGACGCGCTCATCAGGGCCGCCGAGAAGGAGGGAATAACCAACTACCCGGTTCACATCAAGCTCGACACAGGCATGCACAGACTGGGATTCGACCCAAGGAAAGACATAGACGAGGTGATAAACCGTCTGAAGCATCAGAACGCAATCATCCCGCGGTCGGTCTTTTCCCACTTCGTTGGCTCCGACAGCGACGAGTTCGACAGCTTCTCGGCACAGCAGTTTGCACTCTTCGACGAGGGAAGCCGCAAGCTACAGGCGGCGTTCGACCACAAGATACTGCGCCACATGGACAACTCGGCGGGCATTGAGCACTTCCCGGAGCGCCAGCTCGACATGTGCAGGCTGGGCCTGGGGCTCTACGGGATAGACAGCCGCGACAACAGAATCCTGAGCAACGTGAGCACGCTGAAGACCACAATACTGCAGCTGCGCAACGTTCCGAAAGAGGAAACCGTGGGCTACAGCCGAAAGGGAAGGCTAACGCGCGACAGCGTGATTGCCGCCATCCCCATAGGATATGCCGACGGACTGAACCGACACTTGGGCTGCGGGCACTGCCATTGCCTCGTAAACGGACAGAAAGCACCGTATGTCGGGAACATATGCATGGACGTTGCGATGATTGACGTGACGGGCATCGACTGCCACGAAGGCGACTCCGTAGAGATATTCGGCGACCATCTGCCGGTCACTGTGCTGTCGGATGCGCTGCAGACAATACCATACGAAGTGCTCACAAGCGTCAGCAGCCGGGTCAAGAAAGTGTATTTCCAAGATTGACATTAGTCAATTGCTCGTAAAAACACCTATATGCAGTCTCGTTAAACTAATTTAACGAGACTGCATTTCCTTTTTGATTAAAAATCAGTATCTTTGCCGAAAACTTACTTGACAATACCTATTGGAAATAATTAAAAACTAATTAATAACTAATGAATCCTATTCAAACAACGAAGATGACCAACTTCCGTTGGGTCATTTGTGCTTTGCTTTTCTGCGCAACGACGGTAAACTACCTCGACAGGCAGGTTCTTTCGCTTACGTGGAAAGACTTCATAGCACCTGAGTTCCACTGGAATGATGCACACTATGGCATGATTACCGGTTTCTTCTCTGTGTTTTATGCTGTCGCTTGCTTGTTTGCTGGCAAGTTTGTCGACTGGATGGGTATAAAGAAAGGTTATCTTTGGGCTATCTTTATCTGGTCGCTGGGTGCATGCTTGCATGCCGGTTGCGGTTGGGTTACGATGGAAGTCGAGGGTCTCGACTCTGTTGAGGCCTTGCGGGCTGTCGAGGCCGGCAGTGCCGTTGCTGTTGCAATAGCCACGCTCAGCGTATGGCTGTTCCTCGTGTGCCGCGCTATCCTGGCTCTCGGCGAGGCCGGAAACTTCCCTGCCGCCATCAAGGTGACAGCCGAGTATTTCCCGAAGAAAGACCGTGCTTTTGCCACTTCAATATTCAATTCAGGCGCATCGGTGGGTGCATTGGCAGCTCCTCTTACCATACCAATACTCGCCAAGCACTTCGGATGGGAGATGGCTTTCATCATAATCGGTGCCATCGGCTTTATCTGGATGTTCTTCTGGGCCCACCTCTATGAAAAGCCTGAGAACTCAAAGCATGTGAACAAGGCCGAGCTTATATACGTCAACCAGGACGAGGAAGAAGAGACAAAGCCTGCCGAAGAGGCAAAGCCCGAGAAGACCATACCTTTCATGCAGTGCTTCAAGTACAAGCAGACATGGTCGTTTGTTGTGGGTAAGTTCTTCACCGACGGTGTATGGTGGTTCTATCTGTTCTGGGCACCGGCCTATTTCTCTGACCAGTTCGGCTACGAATCGTCGTCGACGATGGGCATGGCGCTCATTTTCGTGCTCTATCTCATCGTTACCGTGCTTTCGATATACGGCGGTTACCTGCCCAAGCTCTTTGTCGAGAAGAAGGGTATGGGCCCGTATGCCGGCCGCATGCGTGCCATGCTGATATTCGCTTTCTTCCCCCTCTTCGCGCTGTTTGCCCAGCCGTTGGGTGCCAACTCGGCGTGGTTCCCGGCCATTATCATCGGTCTTGCAGGAGCAGGCCACCAGGCTTGGTCGGCCAACTTGTTCTCGACAATCGGCGACATGTTCCCGAAGTCGACCATTGCAACCATCACCGGCATTGGCGCCATGGCCGGAGGCATAGGCTCGTTGCTTATCAACCTGGGTGCCGGAGAGCTGTTCAAGTATTCCGGCGACATGGGTTCGGCCTTCTCGTTCATGGGCTTTGAGGGCAAGGAAGGTGGCTACATGATTATCTTCTGCATCTGTGCCGTGGCTTACCTGCTGGCTTGGGTCATCATGAAGACCCTCGTGCCGAAGTACAAGCCAATCATTGTTGATTGATGACATAGACACAATTTCAATTTGACTATAGCTTATTGGTTGGGCCGCCTGCGACAAGCTGGCGGCCCAAATTTTTTTTCCAGAGCCGGCGACTGGCCCGACGCATGTTGGGGTTGGGTTGCTGCGGGAAGCTTGTCCGCTGCGTTGCCCGTTTCGGCGCCATGCCACAGGCCGTATGCCTATGGCGCGTCTGGTTGCTGCCTCAATGGCTTTTGTCGCCCTAAGTCACGTCGATGGGGCGTCGTGCCATGGTGTGTTGCCATGCTGTGCGGGGTAAAACGGCAGGCGGAATGGTATCAACAACGATACCATTCCGCCTGTAGCGTTTCCGGCTATGGTGTTTGCTGCCTTGCGCCAAGCCTGTAGGTTCTGCCTGCCTGTTGCCGTTTAAGGGCGTGTGGGCGTCGGGCCGTGGGCTCTGGCGATGGGTACGGTCAGATGAACTTCTGCTTTTTCAGTGCCTCCATCATGCCTTCAGACATGGCCTCGTTGTCTTTCTTGGTGTAGCGAATGTCGGTGAAGATTTGCGCGAGAGTCTCTTTGTGGTTAATCTCGCAGAAGTGTTTGTTCTCCTCCAGCCCCTCTTTGTAGGCATACAGGCGGTCGATGTCGGCCTTGGTGTAGTCGAGGTAGGTCTCGCTGTGTACGAAAGCCTCGGCCGGGAGCCTGTCGGTGAGCGGCGGGTTTTCCGCCGGCCAGCCCACTGTTAGCGTGGCAACGGGCATCACCAGTTCCGGCAGCTTCAGGGCGTCGATGATCATTTGCGGCATGTAGACAGTCGTTCCGAGGTAGCACAGGCCCAGTCCGGCTTCCTCGGCAAGGTTGCAGAACGTCTGCGTATAGAGCAGCGCGTCGGTGGCCGCATTGATAAACGACAGGAAGTTGTCGTATCCCGGCACGGCATTCCTGTTGCGGCACCATACCGACGTACGGTTATAGTCGGCGCAGATGGTCAGCACCACCGGTGCTTCAGTCACCATTGGCTGGTTGAAGTGGGCCGGCGCCAGCTTCTCCTTGCCTTCCTTGGAGCGCGTCACCACCACGCTGTACAGCTGCAGGTTGCCCATAGTCTGCGTGCGGGCGGCCTGGCTTAGCAGCTGCCCGAGCAATTCTTCACTCACGTCCTTGTCAGAATACTTGCGGATAGTCCGCCGTGTGTTTATTGTTTCCATGTCTCTTAGCATTGATTCATGATGCAAATTTACGCATATTTTTCCTTTGTTATGCTTCCGGCCATGTGTTTTTCGCATTTTTTCAAGGCTTTGTTTTCACGTCAGAGGCATGCCTCCGCCGGTAGCTGAGCGTTTGTTGGCATGTGGCCGTGGCCATGGCGATGCGTTGGCTTGTTGGGAAAAGAAACTTACACTTGGCCGACAGCCAAGCTACGCTTGCCTTGGCCGCCGGCCGAACGGCCTGTATTGTCGTTCGGAATGCACCGTTCCGGACGGTGAAACGGGCTGTATTGCAAGGCAAAACAAGTGTTTTTGCAACGTGCTGCCGGCCAGCGGGTTGCGCCGGATGCCCCGGCCTGCGAAATGTCTTTACAGAAAAAGCAGCTTGCCGTATAGGCCCCGTCGGTGGCAGCTGGCGCCGGCATCCGGCCTGCCGCCTTGCCACGTCGCACCCGTGTAAGCCATTCACGGAGCAGGCCGGCCATATTCACAGCAACAGTTTCGACCGTTGAGCCCTGCAATGTGCGTTAACGGTAAAAAGAGACAGCCGCCGCGGCGGGCATCCCGTTGCGGCGGCTGTTTTACATCGTTGCCCGGTGGCAATCATAACCTTTCCAGTTGCACGGTGAAGTGGCGCATTATTGGGGCTTCCCATGCAATGCGCACGCCCCTTGTCACCTGCTCGCGGCGGTCGTAAACGTTCTTAAGGGCGGCGGCAATCACGTCCATGTGGTTGTCGGTGTATACACGGCGTGGTATTGCAAGGCGCAACAGATCGAGCCCGTCGAAGCGGTTCTCGCGGGTCACGGGGTCGCGGTCGGCCAGCAGGTAGCCAATCTCGCAGCCGCGTATGCCGGCCTCGAGGTACAGCTCGATGGTCAGTGTCTGTGCCGGGAACTCCTCTTTGGGCACATGGGTGAGCACCTTCGGAGCGTCGACGAAGATGGCGTGGCCACCGGCCGGGCGCTGGTAGGGTATGCCGTATTCGTCGAGTTTCTCGGCAAGGTGGTGCACTTGGTGTATTCGTGTCTCCAGGTTGTCAAACTCAGTGTTCTCGTCGAGTCCTATGGCCAGGGCGTTCATGTCGCGCCCGTTCATGCCTCCGTAAGTCAGGTATCCCTCAAACTGCACGCAGAAGCCCTTGGCCCCCTCATACCAGTCTTGCCTGTTGGTGGCAATGAATCCGCCCATGTTCACTATGCCGTCCTTCTTGGCGCTCATCGTCATGCCGTCGGCCATGGCGAACATCTCGCGTGTTATTTCCTTGATGGTCTTGTTGGCATAGCCCTCTTCGCGCGTTTTGATGAAATAGGCGTTTTCGGCAAAGCGTGCCGAATCGAAGAGCACAGGCTTGTGGAACTTGTCGGCCACGGCCCTAACCTGCCTCAGGTTCTCCATGGAAACGGGCTGGCCGCCTGCCGTGTTGTTGGTTATGGTCACTATGATGAACGGTATCCGGTCGGCATGCTCCTCAAGGGCGCGCTCCAGCTTGGCCGGGTCTACATTGCCCTTGAACGGCACTTCGAGCTGGGTTTGCTTGGCCTCGTCGATGGTACAGTCCAGGGCGATGGCCTTTCGGCCCTCGATGTGGCCCTTGGTGGTGTCGAAGTGCGAGTTGCCGGGCACGATGTCGCCCTCGTGTACGAGGTAAGAGAAGAGCACATTCTCGGCCGCCCGGCCCTGGTGGGTGGGAATCACGTACTTGAAACCGGTCAGCCTCTCGATGGTTTCCTTCAGCCTGAAGAACGAGTCGGCCCCCGCGTAGCTCTCGTCGCCGGTCATTATGCCCGCCCATTGGCGGTCGCTCATGGCCCCGGTGCCCGAGTCGGTGAGCAAGTCGATGTACACCTGGTTGGCTTTCAGTTGAAACACATTGTAATGAGCCTCCTTAATCCATTGCTCGCGCTCTTCTCGCGTGCTCTTGCGGATAGGCTCCACCATCTTGATTTTCCAAGATTCAGCAAAGGGTAGTTCCATAGGTTTGTTTTTGGTTTTGTTTTACGGTTAGTCTGGCCCGGCCCCTTGGCATGGCCGCTTTGCGGTGCTCGGTGGCCCGCTGCGGGGCTTTTGTGGCTTTTAATGCTGCAAATATACAAAATATAAGTGAAATGCAGTCGGTGCGGGGCAAAAAAATAGCATCCCCGTCATTCAGTTTTTTCACGCTGCCCCCATTGCCGCCATGGCATGGTGGCGGGCTGGCAGAGTTGTCACTCCGGCCGATGGCAGCTTCCGTGTGCGCCGCCCCGCCTTGCAGGCATGTGGATGCCACTTTGCCGCCGGCCCGGCAGCGGTAGCTTAACGCTGCCTCGTGGCGTCCGCCCGGTGGCCATGCAGGCATCCGATGTGGTCAGAAAAAGACAACGCCGCCATTGTGGCGGATGCTTTTGTGCCACATTCCGCTACAGTGCCAGGCCTGTTCGTTGGCGTGCTCCGGCAGGTATTCTTTTGTTACATTTGTCGTGCATGTTGGTCGCACGGGTCGTTTGGCCTTGCCGCCGTGGTCGTTTGGCCTTGCAATATGGGCCGTTCGGGCCAGTGATACGGGCCGTTTCGCACGGTCATACGAGCCGTGTTTCCAACTTGCTGTGCGCCAGGTGTTTACGAAACGGTGCCCCGCCGTGGCGCTAAGCACAAAAAAGTTTACAGCCACTGTGGCCGTGCCGTTTCCCGCCGGTTGGCACCTGCCGCAACCGTGCTGCCGAAGCAAGCTCGCGGCACATGCGCGAGCCCCCGACGGCGGCGCCGAATGACGTTTATCTTTATGTTTCACCCGTATCTTGGTGAGGGCTAAAATGTTATCTGTTTCGGACAACTTGCGGGCTGCGTGAGCCAAAAAAGTTTTCCCCGAAAATATTCTTTTATATCATAAAAAGTGCCTAACTTTGCCCCAGCTAACATAAACATCACAATGGATTCAGGAAAGACATTCACTTATGAGGAGGCGTTTGCCGCTTCCTTGGAATATTTCGGTGGCGACGAGTTGGCAGCCCGCGTGTGGGTGAACAAGTATGCCATGAAGGATAGCTTCGGCAATATCTACGAGAAATCGCCCGAAGACATGCACTGGCGCATAGCCAATGAGATTGCCCGGATAGAGAAGAAGTATGCCAACCCGATGACAGCCCGCGAGGTGTTCGACCTGCTCGACCACTTCCGCTACATCATACCTGCCGGCAGCCCCATGACCGGCATAGGCAACAATCACCAGATTGCCTCGCTCAGCAACTGCTTCGTGATAGGCATCGACGGCGATGCCGACTCTTACGGAGCCATCATGCGCATCGACGAGGAGCAGGTGCAGCTGATGAAGAGGCGCGGCGGAGTGGGGCACGACATGTCGCACATACGCCCGAAGGGCTCGCCCGTCAACAACTCTGCGCTCACCTCGACAGGCCTCGTGCCGTTCATGGAGCGCTACAGCAACTCTACCCGTGAGGTGGCGCAGGACGGCAGGCGCGGTGCGCTCATGCTTTCGGTGAGCATAAAGCATCCTGACAGCGAGGCGTTCATAGACGCCAAGATGACCGAAGGCAAGGTGACCGGGGCCAATGTATCAGTGAAGATAGACGACGACTTCATGCAGGCCGCCATCGACGACCGCCCTTACGTGCAGCAGTTCCCCATCGACAGCGACACGCCCGAGTACAGAAAGGAAATCAGCGCCAAGGACCTTTGGGGCAAGATTGTGCACAACGCCTGGAAGAGCGCTGAGCCGGGAGTGCTCTTCTGGGACACTATCATCCGCGAGAGCCTGCCCGACTGCTATGCCGACTTGGGCTTCCGCACCGTCTCGACCAACCCCTGCGGCGAGATACCGCTGTGCCCTTACGACTCGTGCCGGCTCTTGTCCATCAACCTTTACTCTTATGTCATCGACCCGTTCACGCCCCACGCGCGTTTCGACTACGACCTGTTCAGGGCCCACGTGCGCGCTGCACAGCGCATAATGGACGACATCGTCGACCTGGAGCTTGAGAAGATTGACATGATAATGGCCAAGATAGACAGCGACCCGCAAAGCGCCGAGGTGAAAGGAGCCGAGCGCCACTTGTGGGAAAAGATAATGCGCAAGAGCGGCATGGGCCGCCGCACGGGCGTGGGCATCACGGCCGAGGGCGACATGCTGGCCGCCATGGGCCTTCGCTACGGCACGGAAGAGGCAACGGATTTCTCGGTCGAGGTTCACAAGACGCTGGCCCTGACCGCCTACCGCTCGTCTGTCGACATGGCCCGCGAGCGCGGCGCGTTCGAGATATACAGCGCCGAGCGCGAAAAGAACAACCCCTTTGTTGCGCGGATGCGCGAGGCCGACCCGCAGCTGTATGAGGACATGGCCAAGTACGGGCGCCGCAACATAGCCTGCCTGACCATCGCCCCCACCGGCACTACGAGCCTCATGACGCAGACAACGAGCGGCATCGAACCGGTGTTCATGCCCGTATACAAGCGCCGCCGCAAGGTGAACCCCGGCGATCCCGACGTTCATGTCGACTTTGTCGACGAGGTTGGCGACTCGTTCGAGGAGTACATAGTGTACCATCACAAGTTCCTCACATGGATGGACGTCAACGGCTACGACACCAAGAAGAAATATACGCAGGAGGAAATAGACGACCTCGTGGCCAAGTCGCCTTACTACAAGGCTACGGCCAACGACGTAGACTGGCTCATGAAGGTGCGTATGCAGGGCGCGATACAGAAGTGGGTGGACCACTCGATAAGCGTCACGGTCAACCTTCCGGCCGATGTCGACGAGGCGCTCGTCAACCGCCTGTATGTGGAAGCATGGCGGTCGGGGTGCAAGGGTTGCACCATCTACCGCGACGGAAGCCGCTCGGGCGTGATGATATCCGTGTCGAAAAAAGACAAAAAGGCCGACGGGGCGTCGCTGTCGCAAGCCCCCGCGCCCTGCAAGCAGCCCGAAGTGACAGAGGTTAGGCCCAAGGAGCTGGAGTGCGACGTGGTGCGTTTCCAGAACAACAAGGAGAAATGGGTGGCTTTCGTGGGCCTGCTCAATGGATATCCTTACGAGATTTTCACCGGCCTTCAGGACGACGAGGAGGGCATTGTGCTGCCCAAGACTGTGACAAAGGGCAAGATTATCAAGCAGACCGATGAGAACGGGAAGCACCGTTACGACTTCCAGTTTGAGAACAAGCGCGGGTATAAGACAACCGTCGAGGGCTTGAGCGAGAAGTTCAACCCCGAGTATTGGAACTATGCGAAGCTCATCAGCGGCGTGCTTCGCTACCGCATGCCCATCGCCCACGTCATCAAGCTGGTGGGATCTCTGCAACTCAAGAATGAGAGCATCAACACTTGGAAGAACGGCGTTGAGCGCGCATTGAAGAAATATGTGGTCGACGGCACCGAGGCCAAGGGCCAGAAGTGTCCCGTATGCGGCCACGAGTCGCTCGTATATCAGGAAGGTTGCCTGATATGCAAGAACTGCGGAGCCAGCCGTTGCGGATAGCAGGCATGGCGGCCGCCTCGCCCACAGGGGCCGGGGCGGCCGCACCGCCTTCAGTGGCGCGTTGGCCCTGTGTGTCAATCCAAACAATCATGTCAATCAGCAACTATGGTCATTGAGTCAAGTTATGTATCTTTGCGCGAATTGCGCTTCCACGCCCGTCATGGCGTCTCGCCGCAGGAGACAGTAGTGGGGGCCGACTTCATCGTGAGCCTGCGGCTGGGCTACAACATCGAGCGGGCAATGATAACCGACGATGTGCGCGACACGTTGAGCTATGCCGATGTATATGAAGTGGTGAAACGCGAGATGGCAGTGCCCTCAAAGCTGCTCGAGCATGTTGCCGGGCGCATTGCCGACGCCTTGTTGCTGGCGTTTCCCGCCATCACCTCCGTCGACCTGAGCGTCACCAAGGTCAATCCGCCCATGGGGGCGCATTGCCTCGGGGCCGGTGTCGAGATACACTTAATAAATAATAAAACTCGTTGAATTGTTCGGGTTTTTGTGGATTAATAGCTACTTTTGCATAATTTAAATGCGATATGGGCAAAAGGTACGTTGCGTTATTGGGTCTGTTAGTGTTGTTTGCCACAGTGGTTGTAGCGGCAAACAAGCGTTTCACGCTGGTCATTGATGCCGGCCATGGAGGCAACGACGCCGGGGCGCGGGGCAAGTTCTCGAAAGAAAAGAACATCAACCTTAACGTGGCGCTGGCCTTCGGGCGCTATGTGGAGCGCAACTGCCCCGACGTCAGGGTGATATACACACGCAAGACAGACGTCTTCGTGACCCTGCACGAACGGGCCAACATTGCCAACCGCAACAAGGCCGACCTGTTTGTGTCGATTCATACCAACGCCCTGCCCAAGGGAAAGATTGCCCGGGGTATGGAGACATACACCCTGGGAATGCACCGAGTGGCCGACAACCTCGACGTGGCAAAGCGCGAGAACTCGGTGATATTGTACGAAGACAACTACAAGCAGCATTACGAGGGGTTCGACCCACGTTCGTCTGAGAGCTACATCATGTTCGAGTTTCTGCAAGACCGCAACATGGCCAAGAGCGTAGAGCTGGCCAAATATGTGCAGAAACGCGCCTGCGCCGAGGCCGGCAGGCCCAACAAGGGCGTCAAGCAGGCCGGGTTCCTGGTGCTGCGCGAGACGTCGATGCCCAGCTGCCTCGTAGAGCTCGGCTTCATAACCACGCCCGACGAGGAGAACTACCTCAACTCTTCCGACGGCGTCGACGCCCTGGGGCGTGGCATATACAAGGCTTTCGTGGATTACAAGCGCAAGTACGACCGTTCGGTCACCGTGCCCTTCCAGCCTGACTCCGACGACGAGATACGCATACCCAGCGTTGTGCCCGACGAGGACAAGCCAGCCAGGCAGACGCGACGCCAGAGGCGTAAGCGCGAGAAAGAAGAGGCCGAGGAGGCAAAGGCCGTGCGCGACGACGCCGCGAGCATAGCCGCCGAGCTTGCCAAGGCCCGTGGCGGCGAGCAGCAGGCGCCTGCCGAGGCGGCAGCCAAGGCCGGAGATGAGGTTGCCAGGCCCGGTGCCGACGGCAGCCGCGCCATGGCAGCCTACGGCAATGGCGCAGCCAAGGTGGCCGAAGCCGCCGAGGCACAGCCGGCCCCGGCCCGCCAACCGGATGCACAGCAGCCCGACGTGCCGGTGTTCAAGGTGCAGATAATGGCCAGCGGTAACAGCCTGCCGGCAGGAAGCAAGCAGTTTAAGGGCCTCGACGGCGTGGAATGCTATGAAGACGGAGGCCTGTATAAATACACCTACGGCTCTTCTGCCGACTACAACGAGATATACCGGTTGCGCAAGAGCGTGCTCGACAAGTTTCCCGAGGCCTTTATCGTGGCCTTCAAGGGCGGTTTGCGCACCGACGTGGCGGCAGCCATACGTGAGTTTAAGCAAAACCGAAATAACAAGAAATAAGACATAAAGCTTATGAAATTCTTCAATCGAGAGGTGCAGATAGCCCTCGTGGCCATCGTCGGGGTGGTAGTGCTGTTCTTCGGACTGCAGTTTCTGAAAGGCTTGAGCTTGTTTTCAGATGAGGATGTCTATTATGTGTCGTTCGACGACATAAGCGGGCTTTCAGCCTCAAGCGCCGTCTATGCCGACGGTTACAAGGTCGGGGTGGTCAAGGACATTGTCTACGACTACGGTAGGCGCGGCAACATAGTGGCCGAGATAGGCCTCGACAAGAACCTGAGGCTGCCAAAAGGCTCGACGGCAGAGATAGAGAGCGACATGCTCGGCAACGTAAAGATAAACCTGATGCTGGCCAACAACCCCGTGGAGCGTGTGGCCGTGGGCGACACCATACGCGGCGGCAAGGCCTCGGGCATGCTCGGCAAGGCCGCCGACATGATACCGGCGATAGAGCGCATGCTGCCCAAGCTCGACTCGATAATGGCGCGCCTGAACGTTCTGCTGGCCGACCCGGCAGTGGAGAACTCTCTGCACAACGTCGACGAGATAACGTCGAACCTCACCACCACCACTGCCCAGCTAAACACTCTCGTGGCCGGGCTCAACAAGAGAGTGCCGGGCATGATGGCCAAGGCCGACGGAATACTCGACAACACGGGCAAGCTGACAAAGAACCTGAGCGAACTCGACGTGGCAGCCACCATGGCCCGCGTGGACGCAACGCTCGAGAATGTGCGCCAGATGACCGACAAGCTGAATAGCAACGAGGGCACCCTGGGGCTGCTCATGCGCGACCCGTCGCTCTACAACAACCTAAACTCCACTGTCAAGAGCGCCGACTCGCTCATGATCGACCTGAGGCAGCACCCGAAGCGCTACGTACACTTCTCGGTGTTTGGGCGGAAAGACAAATGACCTGTTGCCATCTGTGGCAAAGGTTGGCGCGGACTTTTGCAACGACCGGGGCCCTTCGGTGCAAGTCGCTGCCTGCCAGCGTGTTGCACCGAAGGGCTTTTGGTGTTGTAAAACGGCCCGTTTTGCAGCGTCAAACGGCCCATATCGCAATGCCGAACGGCCCGTTCTGAAACTCTGCATGCCGCAGGTGTCCAAACGGTGTCGATGCGGTTGATTTGCAGGCAGGCCACAGTCTTTGGCATCCGGGCATCTGCGAGGCTGCCCCCGTGGCGGGCCAATATGCCTGCGGGCGGCCATTCGCGCTTATGGCGCGTGGCTGTGTTGGAGCCACAGCCATACGGCGGGGGAAAGGCCTGATGGGGCTTGGCGGCCATGGCCATGGCCGCCAATGGTTAGCATGCCAACGTGACGTCGCCGCGCGGGCCGCCTGCAATTGCAATGTCGGCTTTGCAGTACCTAATTTTTATTTTGTCTAAATAAGAAACCGCTTTCGGAGTGTTGCCTTCGCTGAGTCGCAAACGCTTGATACAAGCCCGTTTCGGCCTCATTGCGGCCCATAGTCGGCATGCGCGTCCGGCCTGCGGCATCCCGGTAACAATCCGTTGTATTCCAAGATGTTACAATCTTGCAACAGCGCAAACCCGTGGCATGGCGCCACTTTGCGTTTAACTGCCCGTAAATAAGCACGTTACATACAGTAGAGGCATGAAGGCCAAAACCCGCGGATTTGCTTGTTTCAGAAAAAATTGCGATATTTGCACACCGAAATCAGCATCGGCTTTAATTAAGTAATGAGCAACGCCAAATGGTAAACAGTCATAAGGCGCTTTGGGGCAAGTGCCTTGATTTGATCAGGGAGAACGTCACGGAGCAGCAATTCAAAACGTGGTTCGCGCCAATAGTGTTCGAGTCTTTTTCGGCCTCGACCAATACCTTGTTGTTGCAGGTGCCAAGCCATTATGCCTATGAGTACCTGGAGCAGTATTACGTTGGGTTACTCAACAAGGTGTTGGCCCGTTGTTTCGGGGCGAACGTGGTGTTGCGATACCGCATAGTGACCGACCAGGAGCACCATCTCACCCAGGAAGTCGATGCTGAGCAGCCTGCCGACATTGAGCCGCCGCGCGCCGCAAGGGCCAACCAGGCGCCCACCACGCTCGACGCCGCCGTGCCGCAAGGGCTGAACCCCCAGCTCAACCCCCGCCACACGTTCTCTAATTTCATCGAGGGCGACAGCAACAAGCTGCCGCGTACCGTCGGCATATCTATTGCCGAGCACCCGGGGAAGTCTACTTTCAACCCCTTCTTCATCTACGGGCCGTCGGGATGCGGCAAGACCCACCTTGTCAACGCCATCGGAGTGCGCTGCAAGGAGCTCTATCCGCAGAAGAGGGTGCTCTACGTAAGCGCCCGCCTGTTTCAGGTGCAGTTCACCGATGCTGTGAGGCAGAACCGCGTCAACGATTTCATCAACTTCTACCAGACCATCGACATGCTCATTGTCGACGACATTCAGGAGTGGGCCACGGCCGTCAAGACGCTCGACACGTTCTTCCACATATTCAACCACCTGTTCCGCAACGGCAAGCAGATAATACTGGCCAGCGACCGGCCGCCCGTAGACCTGCAGGGAATGAAAGACAGGTTGCTCACCCGCTTCAGCTGCGGGCTTATCGCCGAACTCGAGAAACCCAACGTGCAGCTGTGTGTCGACATACTTAACTCAAAGTGCCGGCGCGACGGATTGAAGATACCGACCGACGTAATCACCTTCATTGCCTCTACGGCCAACGGCAGCGTGCGCGACCTTGAGGGCGTGATCAACTCGCTCCTGGCCTACTCGGTGGTGTATAACTGCAACATCGACATGCGTCTGGCCGAGCGGGTGATAAAGCGCGCGGTGAAGATAGACAACCGGCCGCTCACCGTCGACGACATTCTCGAGAAGGTGTGCGCCCACTTCAACGTGACCACACAGAACGTTTTCAGCCGCAGCCGCAAGCGCGACTATGTGCTGACGAGGCAGATATCCATGTACTTCGCGCAGAAGTACACCAAGATGCCGGCCTCGCGCATTGGCCAGCTGATAGGCAACCGCGACCACTCGACCGTCATCCACAGCTGCTCTACGATAGAGAAGCGGCTCAAGGTGGACAAGGCTTTCGTGGAAGAAATGAACAGCATAGAGAACGCTTTCCGCCTGAAGAAATAGGCGGTGAGCCACAGCGTTCCTCTCTCCGAATAGGGCTGCCCCGCACAAGGCAGCCTTTCGTCGTTTCTATGGCCCTGGCGTGGCGCTCGGGTGCGGCTGGCGCCCATGTCGCATTGGCCTGGGCTGCGGGAGCGGTTACGGCCGTATGCCGTTGCCATGCGTCGATTGCCAATTGCGAAACGATGGTGTTCGCTTTATCGCCCATAGTGTTCGCCGCGGGAGCAATGCCGCTCCCTCATTCCAGTTGTCCTTGCCTTGTGTCCATGTTGCGGCATTTTCTTTCTGTGGTTTCGCCTTTTTTGCTTATCTTTGCAAACCCGGCAAAAAGTCCGGGCATGTTATTTTATTTTTAATTACCAATCAAATGTACAAACCAAATTTCTACAAGCGCGAGGTCTTTGTGTTCCGCCGTTTCGGTCGCAAGGGCTATTCACTCTTTGCTTGTTTGGGGCGTGAGGTGGTGATAAGCACCCTGAGTGCGTTCACCCTTACCCATGCCACGGCCAAAGGTGTCAGCATCAAGCCAATCAAGGCTGACACCATAGCGGCCGCCACAGACAGGGAGATGATTCTCGGCGAGGTCAGTGTGACCGGCACGAGGGCGCCGCTGGCCTCCGGCCGCACCGTGAGAATGGTTCGTGTGCTGACAAAGGCGGACATTGCCGCTGCGCCAGCGCAGAGTGTAAACGACTTGCTGAAGCTCGCCGTCGGCGTTGACGTGAGGCAGCGCGGCCCCATAGGCGCGCAGACCGACGTGAGCATCAGGGGCGGAAACTACGAGCAGATAGCCATATTGCTCAACGGCGTCAACATCTGCGACCCGCAAACGGGGCACAATGCTTTCGATTTCCCTGTTGATATTTCTGAAATCGAGCGCATTGAAGTATTGGAAGGGCCGGCCGGCCGAGTCTACGGCACATCGTCGCTTTCGGGTGCCATCAACATCGTCACTTCTTCGCCAATGCGTACTTCGGCCTATGCGCGCGCCGAGGGCGGAAGCTATGGCTATGCCTCGGCAGCTGTGAGGCTGGCTCTGTCGGGCGGCAATGCCGGCAACAGCATCTCGGGCAGCTACACGCGGAGCGACGGCTACAGCCGCAACAAGGCGGGAGGGCTCAATGCCGACTACAGTGGCGGCAAGGCGTTTTACCAAGGCGCCTATGCAGGCGATGGCATCGCCGTGCGCTGGCACGCCGGCATGAGCATAAAAGACTGCGGGGCCAACACGTTCTACGGCGTATCTTCCGACGACCAGTTTGAACATACCATGAAGACATACACCGCATTGCAGGCCGAGGCCCGTGCCGGGGCGTTCCGCTTGCGTTCTTCTATATATTGGAATCACGGCGCCGACCGCTTCGAGTATTTCCGTGGCTCGGAAGTCAAGAGCCCGTTCAACTATCACCGCTCCGACGTGTTCGGCGTCAGCGTGGGCGGATATTTCGACTCGCCCCTGGGCCGGACATCGGTCGGGGCAGAGCTGCGCAACGAGGACGTGGTGAGCACCAAGCTCGGCGAACCGCTGTCAAGGCCGCATCATATCCATGGCACCGACCGTGACTATAAGTATGGGCTGAACCGCACAAACGTCAACCTGATGCTTGAGCACAATGTGGTTTGGCGCGGACTGACGGTCTCGGCAGGGCTCGTGGCGGCCAAGAACTCATGGAACGACATGAACATGAGGGTTTATCCGGGTGTCGACATCAGCTATGCCATAGGCCGCTCGTTGACGGTGTTTGCCTCGTGCAACACGTCGTTGCGCATGCCGTCGGTCACTGAGCTGTATTATTCGGTGGACGGGCACAAGGCCGACAAGTACCTGAAGCCGGAAGAGCTGACGGCATTTGAGGGCGGAGTTAGGTATGCCTCGGGGGCCGTGCAGGCCGAGGCTTCGGTTTACCACAACCGTTACAAGAACATGATAGACTGGGTGCGCCATACGTCCGACGGGCCCGATGCTTCTTGGGAATCGGTGAATTTCACGCGTATCAATGCCTTGGGCGTGGAAGCCTCGCTCAGGCTGGGGCTCGACCGGCTCATGCCTTCGCAGCATGTGTTGCACTCGTTGGCCGTCAGCTATGGCTACATCGACCAGGACAAGGCCAACACCGACGGCCTGGAGAGCAAGTATTCGCTGGAGTATCTGCGCCACAAGCTGGTGGCCTCGCTTGGCGTAAGCGTTGTGCGCAACGTCTCGCTCGGGCTTAGCTGCCGCTGGCAAGACCGAACGGGGATATACACCGACACCGGTGGTATGAAGCAGTCGTATTCTCCTTATGCCGTGGCCGACGCGCGGCTGGAGTGGCTGGTAAGGCCTTGCAAGATGTATGTCGAGGCCAACAACCTTCTGAACACAACTTACGTAGACTATGGCAACGTGCCGCAGCCAGGATTCTGGTTTGTGGCCGGGGCCTCTGTCGAACTGTGAATGTGACACTGTCAGGCCGGAAGCGCGCCCTGCACTCATGTATTCCATGCGCATGCGGGGGCCTTCCGGCCTTTTCGTGGGGCGGCGTCGGCGGCTTCGCCCATCAGTCACAATGCTGGCGTGGCATTGGTCTTGGCCTCTCGCTGAGTGTGCAGCCAATGCCGCGAGGTAGCGGTGGCGTGGCCATCGGTGCCGTGTCGACGGTTGACGGTGCCGATGGGTGTATGTCAGAACGCATCGGGGGGCGGGCGCCAATGGCACCTGCCCCCCGTTGTAGGTAGTTGCTGCCGCGGCAGCCCCTTTGTCATTTCTTGACGATACGCTTGGCCTCGCCGTCGGTCTTCACTATGTATACTCCGGGAGCGAGCCCCGAGAGGTCGGCCTCTGTGCCCCTTTGGCGCCTCAGGCAAGTTCCGGCAAGGTTGAATATGGCTATGTCGTGCATTGTGTCCACATCGGTATGGGCCGTCTCTACGCCCGACGTTGACCCGATGGTTATGGTGAGCGAGTTGTTGCTGTCAGGCCCTATGGCCAGCGGTGTGAGGCCGTTGAGGCTGAACACCTGCACCTTGAACTTGTCGCCGGCCTTGGCGTTGGGCAGCGAACCGTTGAATGTCACCGTCTTTTTTTCATCTTTCCCAATGTAAATGTTGCTTATGAAATAAGTGGTTCCGTTCGAGTTGTTTTGCGGGAACAGGTAAGCATACAGATTCCCGCCGTAGAAACCATTGGTGCACCCGATGCTGGCAGTGAACGTGATGTCGTCGGCCGAGGCGTTGTCGGCGTCGGCCATGGCTATCGGCGCTGCCATTGTGAGCTTCGGTTGGCCTGATGGCGTCTCGGTCACGCTGATTGTTTGACTGTCGCCCAACGGCGTTCCGTATTCCGTTATCACTAAGAGGTCGTAGTTGCCGGTGGCGTTCGGGGCCGTCATGGTAAACTCCAGGTTGACGCTTTCGCCCTGTGGCACGTCGATGAGTGTTATTTCCGACTTGTCGGTTATCTGCAAAGAGCCCTGCGGCGCTATGGCAAGCTGTATGTTGCCCACATATTCTTTGCCGCTGTTGCTTAGTGTAGCCTCTACCGTAAACTGCTGTCCGGCATACGGGGTCGACGTGGCGTTGATGGCCGTCGTGGTTATTTCAGGCTCGCTTTCTGTCGGGTATGAGAATTTGATTGACCCGTCTTGTTCGGTCTTTGCGACTATGTATTGGCGCTGCGTTATCTTTGTGAGCATCTTGTACCACGTGCCAGTGGCGTTGTCTCGGTAGGCGGGGTATACCTTGTAGGTGCCTTCGGCCTGCGGGAAATTGCTCATTGGCACATTCATTGCGTTGTAGCCAGTGGCCGGGCTGTAGTTTACCGTAGTGTTGTAAGCCTCGAGGAAAGTGCTGTTGCCGTTGGCGTCTTCAACCATTATCCCAAGGGTCATGTTGCAGGTGGTGCTGGTGTAGTTGTAGAATCCGCCGCTGAAGGTCACCGTGGCCCACGAAGCCGTGTTGGCGGGTGACACAGCGAACCTGCCCGTGCAGTACATAAGCGGCTCGTATGTAGACCCCGTCTCGGCCGGCCTTATGTTCAGCGCGGCCTCCTGGCCGTAGTTGAAGCCCGACGCGGCGCCTCCCGTCCCCTGCTCATAGGGGTCGAGTGCCGTTGTCAGAAAGTAGCCGTTGCTCACGCCTCCCCATCCCCAGTTTAGGTGGAAATAGCCGTTTTTGTATCCGTCGATGACGAAAGCGTGGCCCTCGTTCTTTGTTGTCAGTCCGGTATAGAATATCGGGTAGCCGCTTGCGAGGCTGTTGTAGAGCATCTCGTTCCACTCTTCGATGCCGTAGTAGTCGCGTGACAACATGTTGACACTTGGGTCGTAGCTGAAGTATTTCTCCAATGCCACCAGGCTGATTATGCTGCTTGCGCCGCTGCTTGAGGGCCCGTACTGCATGTCGCTGGCCACGCCGACGTCGTACATCAGGCGTGCCACGGCGTTCTTCGATGCTTGTGAGCTCGTAGAGTTGTAGGTGTCGGTCATCGACTCCCAGTCATACGTGCTCTGGCTGAAGTCGGCCGACAGACTGCCGGCCTTCTGCCCGTTGACATACCAGGCGTAGGCATGGTATCCTTTGCCGGTCTGCGGCCACTTGTGGTAATACATTATCTGTGACAGGGCGGTGGCGGCGCATCCCGTGGGGCACTTCACCCCGTAGTAGGTGGGGCAGAGAGAGTTATAGGGAGAGTTCTGGTCCCACTTCGATTTTGTAAGCGGTGCAATGGCATCGTATACGGGCAAGGCCCTTTTGAGCTTGTCTCTGCTGTTTGTGGCGTCGCTGCCGGCGGCGTGTTCGAGCTCGCGCTCATATTCGCCCAGCCACCAGCGCATGGCTTCGGGCATGTTGTCGGCGCTGAAAGTGCCCTCGTCGGAGTAGCCCAGCACCTCGGCTGCGGCGCGGTCGTCGGCGGCCACTATTACGAAGCCGTCTTTCTGGCCCCGGTTGAAGGCGTAGTAAGCTTTTGACGTATGGGCGAGCCTTATCGTGGCAGAGGCTCCCTGGGCAGGCGCTTTGGCCATTCCTGCGTTGCTGTTGAAGAACTTGCTGGCGATGGTTTTCGCCTGCTCAGTTGTTATCTGTCCTGCCCATGCTGCGTTTGCCAGTAAGGTTAGGGCAATGATCAATAGTGATTTTCTCATACGTTTTTATGTTTGAATTTGGCTTTCTGTGATATTTTATGCATAATCCGATACTTTGCAAAGTTAAGGAATTTAAGCGATTGTTTGGTGTTTTGGTGTTTGTTTAACTATGGTTAACGGTTTGTTATAAGCAATGAACTCCTGTACAGAGTTAAAGTATGTTGCATTTTGACTAATTTTGCCTGTCTTTTCAAATTTTATGCGTAAGTTTGCAATGACAAACTGAAGCCAATAACTAACAACAAACAAAATTTCCAGATATGAGCAAATTTACATCTTATGCAGTTGCCGCATTGCTGTCGGCAACGGCAACAGTGTCAGATGCGCAGAATACGCCTGTCAGTCGGATGGAGCATCTGACCCGTGGCGTGGTGGCTGTGCCTGCATCTTCGGGCAACGGTATGTTCGTCAGCTGGCGTATGTTCGGCACCGACGACGACCTGACCACCTTCGACCTTCTGCGCGATGGGGTGGTTGTGAAGAAAGACATAGTGGACAAGACCAACTATGTAGACGTCAACGGCTTTACGTCAAGTGAGTACCAGGTGGTCGCCAAGCACAATGGCGTTGAGGTAGACCGCTCCGAGCCGGTGACAGGCTGGTCGAACCTATACATGCAGATACCCCTCGACAAGCCTGCCGACGGCAACGTCAAGGGCAGCGCTTATTCCTATTCGCCCAACGACTGCAGCGTCGGCGACGTGGATGGTGACGGAGAATACGAGATAATACTTAAGTGGGACCCGTCAAACTCGAAGGATAACTCGCAGTCGGGATATACGGGCAATGTGCTCATCGACTGCTACAAGCTCGACGGTACCAAGCTGTGGCGCGTCGACCTCGGCCAGAACATACGCGCCGGGGCCCATTACACCCAGTTCCTTGTTTACGATTTCGACGGCGACGGCAAGGCCGAGATGATGTGCAAGACAGCTACGGGAAGCAAGGACGCCACCGGTGCTTATGTCAACTCGGTGGCAACAGACCCCGACATACTGTCGGCCGACAACGAGAAGGACTGGCGCAACAGCAGCGGGAAGGTGACCGGGGGCCAGGAATACCTCACGGTGTTCGACGGAGAGACCGGCAAGGCCATGCACACCGTGTTCTACAACCCGAACAGGGCCATGGGCTATGGCGGCGCTCCCGGATGGACTGTAAACTGGGACGACCGTAGCGGCAAGGAAGACAAGGAGTATGGCAACCGCGGTGAGCGCTACCTGGCAACGGTGGCCTATCTCGACGGCCCCGACAAGAATCCCTCGGCGGTGTTCGTTAGAGGCTACTATACGTTTGCCTTCCTATGGGCCGTGGGCTTCGACGGCAAGGAGATAACCACCAAGTGGCTGCATTCGGCCAAGTCGAAGACCAAGTACACGGTGACATATCCCGACGCAGACGACTTTACCCAGATGCCCGGCAGGAGCACGAGTGGCACAGGCAGCTATACGGCATACGGCAATGGCAACCACAACCTCTCGGCGGGCGACGTCGACGGTGACGGGTGTGATGAGATTGTTTGGGGCGGATGTGCCATCGACCAGGACGGAAAGCAACTCTATGCCACGGGCTACGGACATGGCGACGCCATGCACCTGAGCGACCTGATGCCCGACCGTCCGGGCCTGGAGGTGTTCACCGTGCATGAAAGTTCGCCTTACGGGTGGAACATCCACGATGCCGCAACGGGCGAGATACTTCATTATTCGAAGGGAAGCGGTGACAACGGCCGTGGCCTTGCCGCCGACATCGACTTGAACAGCAGGGGATTTGAGTTCTGGTCGTCGAATGACCGGAGCATACGCAGTGCCGTCGACGGAAGCGTGGTGAGCACGAAGTCGACGACGGTCAACTTCCGTACATACTGGGACGGCGACCTGGATGACGAGATTCTTGACGGAAACAAGATGGACAAATGGATTGGCGACGGCACTGAACGCATTTATCCCATCAGCGGCAAGAACTTCTATGACATAGCAAACTCGTCGACCTGCAATGGAACGAAGAACACCCCGAACCTCCAGGCCGACATCCTCGGCGACTGGCGCGAAGAGTTGATATTCTGGGATGGCAGCGACGCTGCCCACCTCAATGTGTTTACGACTAACGTACCGACAGACTTCCGTGTGCCGACGCTGATGCACGACCATGTCTACCGCCTCGGAGTGGCATGGCAGAATGTGGCCTACAACCAGCCTCCTCACCTCGGCTATTACCTGCCCGACTATTTCTCTACCCGTTACGCCGTCTTGGGCGAGGGTGGGTTTGAGCAGACCGTCGCCTTGGGCGAGCCCATCAAGGACATTGAATGCAGGTGGGTGAACAGCAACGCGCCTTCGCTCTACAACTGCATTGCACCCGACGGTACCGAGACAAAGACCGCGCCGGAGGGATTCAAGTTTGTTCGCAACACCTATACAACAAAGACATTCACCTTGTCGGGCACGCCTACGATGGAAGGCCTGTATGAGTTTGTGATAAAGAGCGGTGCCAACGTCGTCGACAATTCCACCAAGTATGATACCATCCGCATCAACTGCGTTGACCCCTCGGGCATAGTGGATGCCTCGACTGCCGGCGATGGCGGATGGGCAAGAGTGGCTGGCGGTGTCTTTGCAGACCAGATTGCAATCGACGTCAATGTCAGCGGACAGCAAGACGTGGCTGTAAGCATCTATAATGCGGCCGGTGCCCAAGTGTTCGGCAGGCAGTATGGTGTGGCAGGCAGCTCAAGGCTGACTGTCGACGGCCTCGGAAACCTCCGCGAGGGCATATATGTGCTGCGCGTGGAATCTGCAAGCGGACGCTATGTCAAGAAGCTCATCAAGCGCTAAAAATGGACGTTTGACACGATAATCGTACGATATTCCCATATTGCTTATGGTGGTTTTGTCGTATCTTTGCCGAAGATAAGCTGCACTCGGGAGCGTTCCCTTGGCTCACAGCAGCTTTGACTGGGACTCAGATACACAAAGCAAACTATATAAGTAATATGGGAATATTTTTTAGGAACCTGTTTATTGTCGGGGGTATCGCGCTGGCTATGAATGTCGAGGCGCGCGATACATACAACTTCAACTCCGGCTGGAGAATCGAAAAGCAGAAAAATCTCGTCACCCTTCCGCATGCGTGGAATGAAGACGAGGCCTTCAAGGTGTACATCAACCAAATGAGTGACTCGGTGATATGGTACCGTAAGACGTTCCGCATGCCCGAGAGCGCCGAGGGCAAGCGTGTCTTCATTGAGTTTGAGGGCGCCCGCCAGGCCGCCGAGGTGTTCCTCAACGGTGAGCGGGTGGGGCTCCATGAAAACGGGGTGATGGCCTTTGGCTTCGACCTTACGCCTTATTTAAAGAAGGGGAAGAACGAGATTGAGGTCCGAACGGACAACGACTGGCGCTACCACGAGCGGTCTACGAACTCAACATTCCAATGGAACAACAACAACTTCAACTCCAATTACGGCGGACTTACCAAGAATGTGAGGCTTCATGTGGTTGACGACGTCTACCAGACGCTGCCGCTCTACAGCAACCTGAAGACCACCGGCGTGTACATCTATGCCAAAGACTACGACATAAAGGGCCGGCAGGCAACCATCTGCGTTGAGAGCGAGGTGAAAAACGAGACCGACCGGCCTGTGACGCGCCGCCTCGAAGTGGCTGTCAACGAGCTTGACGGAGCCGAGGTTTGCGGCTTTGCCAGCGAGGAGGTGACCATTCCGGCCCACGGCACAGCCATACTGAAAGCCCAGTGCAGGGCTTACAACCTGCATTTCTGGAGCTGGGGATATGGCTACCTTTACGATGTCAAGACAACTGTTGGGGCCGACGAGGTGGTAACACGCACGGGATTCCGCAAGGCCGAGTTCAAAAACGGCATGGTTTATCTCAACGACCGGGTCATAATGCTGCACGGTTATGCGCAGCGCACAAGCAACGAGTGGCCCGGGGTGGGCATGTCTGTGCCGGCATGGCTGAGCGATTACTCCAACGACCTGATGGTGAAGAGCGGCGGAAACCTTGTGCGCTGGATGCACATCACGCCGTGGAAGCAAGACGTGGAGTCGTGCGACAGGGTGGGCCTGATACAGGCCATGCCGGCCGGCGACGCCGAGCGCGACGTTGAAGGCCGCCGTTGGGAGCAGCGCGAGGAGCTGATGCGCGACGCCATCATCTACAACCGCAACAATCCAAGCATACTTTTCTATGAGTGTGGAAACCAGAAGATATCGAAAGACCACATGATTTCGATGAAAGCCATACGCGACCAGTACGACCCCAACGGCGGGCGCGCCATAGGCAGCCGCGAGATGCTCGACCGTCCCGAGGCCGAGTATGGCGGCGAGATGCTGTATGTCAACAAGAGCGACACAAAGCCGATGTGGATGATGGAGTACTGCCGCGACGAGGCGTTGCGCTGGTATTGGAACTCATGGTCGTATCCTTTCCACAAAGAGGGCGACGGCCCGCTCTACCGCAACGCCCCTGCCGACGCTTACAACCACAACAACGATGAGTTTGCCCGCGAGCTTGTTGCACGCTGGTATGAGTATTGGCTGGAGCGGCCGGGCTCGGGCACAAAGGTCAATTCGGGCGGCGCAAAGATTGTGTTCAGCGACACCCAGACCCACGGGCGTTCGGCCGACAACTACAGGGTGAGCGGTGTTGTCGACCCGATGAGGGTGCCCAAGGATGCTTTCTTTGCCCACCAGGTGATGTGGGACGGATGGGTAGACGACCTAAAGCCGCGCACTTACATCGTGGGCCATTGGAACTACAAGCCCGGCGAGGTGATACCCACTGTCTATGTGGTGTCGAATGCCGACAGCGTGGTGCTCGAGCAGGGTGGGCAGCGCATAGCCCCAACGGAGCACAAATATAGGTTCCTCTATGTGTTCAACGACTTGAAGTATGCCGCCGACAGGCTGACGGCCATCGGCATGGACAGGCAGGGGCGCCAAGTGTCGTCGTATTCGCTCGAGACATCGGGCCCTGCCGACCACATTAAGCTCACTGCCATCGAGAACCCCACGGGCTGGAAGGCCGACGGGGCCGACGTTGCGCTCGTCCAGGTCGAGGTGGTCGACAAGCAGGGGCGCCGTTGCCCGCTCGACAACAGCCTGATAAAGTTTGAGCTCGACGGCCCGGCCGAGTGGCGCGGAGGTGTGGCCAAGGGCAAGGACAACCATGTGCTCTGCGACACCCTGCCCGTTGAGTGCGGCGTCAACCGTGTAATGTTGCGCTCGCTCGCCAAGGCCGGGACGGTGAAGCTTACGGCCAAGGCCGAAGGCATGGCCCCAGCCACGATAACACTGCGCACGTCTGCTGTCGAAGTGGCCGACGGACTGTCCAGGTGGCTGCCCTCCGACGGGCTTAAGCCTGTGCTCGACCGAGGCGAGACGCCCGACGAACCGTCGTTCAGCCAGTGGCGCCGCGGGGTGCAGATAGTGTCGGCCAAGGCCGGCAGCGGCAACGACGTGCGCCTGAGCTTCGACACGTTTGAGAACACGTCGTGGGAGAGCAGCAACCGCCTCGACTCTGCCTGGGTGACATACACGCTGGCCGAGAACACGCAGATAGACGACATTTGTGTGAAGATGAAGGGCTTCCGCTCTACTACATACCCGATAGCTGTCTATGCGGGCGACTCGCTCGTGTGGGAGGGATGGACGCCCAAGGCGCTGAGCTACATACACATACCGCTGAAGAATGCCCCGAAGACCAACACCATCACTATACGTTCGCGTGGGGCCAGCACCACAAAGGATGCTTTCGGCGCCGTGCAGGAACTTGACGCCCGGAACAACGACAAGGCCGTGAAAGGCAAAAACTCGCTTAAGATTGTCGAGATTGAATTCTTGAAAAATCTTTGATAAGCATTTGCCGGCCCCGTGGCTTGAAAACATAGAAGCCACGGGGCCGGCTTTTTCATGTGCATCGGTAGATGCAGGCCACAAGGAATGCGTCTGGCAGCATGCTTTGCATGGCCGCCGCCGGCATGATGTTGCTGCCTTGCCTTGTAAGCATGCAAGATGGGGGCGTCGTTGCCCTGCCGTGCCGGGGCCTTTTTTAGTATGGTGGCGGATGTATATGCGGCATGCATATCTGGCAATTGTAGTGCTTGCGCGTGGCAGCATGCCAGTTGCTTTTGCAAGCGGCGGGCCGTCGTGCCGCCCTGCCGTTGTTTGGAAATGCGTGACATGCTTGCCAATCGCCTTGCCCGTCTTGCGCCATTTTGCCTGCCGCTCTGTGCGGCCTCAGCCTTCGGCCCGATTGCCAAGGGCGGCATGCACACGGCTCGACAATTCAGCTGAAACGCCGGTTGCCCTGGCCTGCTGTTGTGATTTATGCCCTTTGTCGGGCATAATGATGGTTCTGTTTTGTGGATTATGTGGTTTATATACGATATGCTGCGAAATTCGAGCATCTAAACTCGCAATAATTGTAATGTGATATTTATCTTTGCATGCGTGGCAGCGTCCATGGCCGGGCGCATTCCATACGGAGCGTCGTGTTGCCGCGGCTGTCGCCTCGTTGCGATGCGGCTCGCGGCCCATCGCATCTTGAAGCAGGCAATTACAGTGATATTGCGATATGATATAAATAGATTCGGATTTTTTGAGGGTGTTGCGTCGTGAGGCGCGGCACCTTTTGCTTTGTATTGTGGCCTGCTGTGGGTGGTCTCGGCCTTGGGCGCTTTGCTTCCGCAGCCGGGGTGGCGTGCGGTCTTGGCGCCCACAGGCCTGCTTCGGCAAACAGCCTGGCCTGTAGCGGGTTGCGTGGCTGGCCGCCCTGCCGTTGCAAAACGGGCCGTTCCGCCTTGCGATATGTGCCGTTTGGCAGTGCTGCATGGGCCGTTTTGCAAGGCGGAACGGCCCGTTTTGCAAGCCCTTACGGCAGTCCTTGCCGTATGCCCGCGCTTCCGTTGGCCTTTGGCGGCATGCCGACGACGGTTGGCTTTGGCGTCGGCCGTGCCCGCCGGCCCCGGCATGTCATGATGGCGCCATGTGTGCCGCCTGTTGGTGGCGGATTGACAAATGAATGGAAAACACCAAAAAAAGCATCCGTTTTGTTGCGGGTTTGCGATAGAAAGGTTATATTTGCATCATAATAGATATCCGATGCATATAGTCGGAACGGCTGCCTGTAGTGGCATGTTGCCGCCGTCTGTGAGTCGGCGCTGTAGGGCAGCGGGCTCATGGCCGCCGTCGTGGTGGCGCAATTGGGTTTGATAGGGTGTCTGTTTGGTGTCACCGCCATTGGCCGTCAGGCGTGGCAATGCGGCCATGGCTTCATGCCGGCGTTGCCGCAGGGCGCCACGGTGCAAGAGCCGCCGCCTTCTCCGCCTTTCGGCCCATGGCGGCTCGCTTCAGGTCGCAGCGGTTTGTGCGCGCGTACATTTATATATTAATATTATCGTTATGAACGTTTTGTCATTCATCAAACGTTGGTCGCTGGTGGTGTCTCTGTTGGCAGGCACTATAATTTATCTGCTCTTTTCCCGCGTTTCCTTTCTGGAGCCGATAGGAGCCGATGCCGAGCCGCTGTTGGTGGGCGCGCTGCCGGTGTTGCTCTTCGTGCTTCTGTTCGTCACATTTTGCAAGATCGACGTGCGCGACCTGCGCCCGCGGCCGTGGCACTTCTGGCTGCAGCTGTTGCGCATCGTGCTGTCGTTGGCCCTTGTGGCCGGCATAGTGTGCGCCGGAGTGCCGGGCGTCAGGCTTGTACTCGTTGGGGTATTCGTGTGCGTGGCCTGCCCTACGGCGGCCGCCGCGGCCGTTGTCACCGAGAAACTTGGCGGCAGCATAGCCTCGATGACCATATATACCATCATCGACAATGTTGTCACGTCTGTTGTCGTTCCGCTGCTCCTGCCGCTCATCGAGCGCGGTGTCGACGTGTCGTTTTTCACGGCCATGCTCATGGTGCTGCGCAATGTGGCCTTTGTGCTGGTCGTACCGTTGGCGCTGGCGCTGTTGTGCCGCAGGTTGGTGCCCCGCATCACGTCGGCCATTGCCGGCGTGCGCAACCTCGCATTCTATATCTGGTGCGTCAACCTGGCCATCGTCACGGGCGTCACCGTGCGCAACATCCTTCATGCCACGGTGTCGGGCTCAACGCTTGTCATGCTGCTCGCGCTCCCGCTGTTGGTCACCCTGGCCCTCTTTGCCATGGGCAAGGCCGTGGGCCATGCCTATGGCGACAGTGTGAGCGCTGGCCAGGCGCTCGGCCAGAAGAACACCGTGGTGGGAATATGGATAGCGCTCACGTTTCTCGACCCGCTGTCGGCGTTGGCGCCCGGTGCCTACGTGATATGGCAGAACCTTGTCAACGCCTGGCAGATATGGTATAAGGAAAAGTATGGGCGGGTGAAGTGGTGAGCCCGTGGCGAGGCGTGCTGTGGACGAGGTGTAATGTATTTTTCACGCCGCTGAAACAGAAATGTAGCACAGGTTAAATAATTTTGCACGAGATAAATATATTTTAGATATGGAGAGCAAGAAGAGCCGCAAAGACCGTCGCTATGTTGAACGCGACCTCAGTTGGATGTACTTTAACCGCAGAATACTGCAGGAGGCAGAGAAACAGAATGTACCGGTGCTTGAGCGAATGTCGTTTCTCGGCATATACTCAAACAACCTCGACGAGTTTTTCCGCGTCCGTGTGGCATCGCTCAGCCGCATTGCCGAGTCGAAGGAGAAAATACCCAAGGCCGACAGGGTGAGGGCCAAGGCCACGATAAAGGAAATAAACCGCCTCAACGCCGCATACAACAAGGAGTTTGAGCACACCGTGGGCGTGGTTACCGACGACCTGGCCAAGCACGGCATACGCTTGCTTCATGAGACCGACCTCAACGAAGAGCAGAAGACATACATCCGGCGGCTCTATCTTGACAAGCTCAACGGGTCGACAAACCCCGTGTGGCTTAACGAAATCAAGGAGATAGGCGACACCGACGACGACAGCATATACCTGGCCGTGAAGCGTTCGCGCTGGCAGGCCGACAAGAAGAACCCCACGGTCACCCATGCCCTCATCAAGGTTCCCGACCGCGAGGTGGGGCGCTTTGTGGTATTGCCGCCCAGCGACGGCTTTGCCAACATCATGTACATAGACGACGTGGTGCGGTTCTGCCTGCCGCTGATATTCATCGGCGCCGGCAAGTGCACCTACGAGGCCTATTCCTTCAAGTTTACCAAGGATGCCGAGATGGACATCGACAACGACCTGAGCTACGGCGTGGTGCAGAAGGTGGCCAAGGGCGTCAAGAGCCGCAAGCGCGGCGAGCCCATACGCGTTATCTACGACGAGCGCATGCCCAAGGACTTGTTGCGGAAGATAATGTCGAAACTGAACGTCGACCAGCTGGACACCATCGTAAGCGGCGGCAGATATCAGAACCACAAAGACCTGATGGGCTTTCCCGATTGCGGTAAGTCGGAGTTGCGCTATCCGTCGTGGACGCCCATTGTCAAGCCCGAGCTGGAGACCGAAGACTGCATTCTTGACACCATAAGGGGCAAAGACCGCTTCTTGCATGTGCCATACCATTCGTTCAACAGTTTCATACGACTGCTGCGCGAGGCTGCGCTCAACCCCGACGTGCGCGAGATACAGGCCACGCTTTACCGACTGGCCAAGGATTCGAAGGTTGTCAACACCCTCATCTGTGCGGCGCGCAACGGCAAGAAGGTCACCGTGGTCATCGAGTTGCTGGCCCGTTTCGACGAGGAGAGCAACATCAAGTGGAGCAAGCGCATGCAGGAAGCCGGCATCGAGGTGGTGTTCGGCGTCGAAGGGCTCAAGGTTCACTCCAAGCTCGTTTACATAAATTGCAAGGGCGGCGACATTGCGTGCATCGGCACGGGCAACTTCCACGAGGGCAACGCCAAGATATATACCGACTATATGGTCATGACGGCCAGGCCCACGCTTGTGCGTGAGGTGAAAAAGGTGTTCGAGTTCATCCGCAAGCCATTCAAGCCCGTCAGGTTCCGAGAGCTCCTCGTGTCGCCAAACGACATGAAACCGCGCATACTGAGGCTCATTGACAACGAGATAAAAAACGCGAAGGCCGGCATCGATGCCTGGATACGCATGAAGATAAACCACATCACCGACGAGGATGTGGTGGAGCGGCTCTACGACGCCGCAGCGGCCGGGGTGAAGATTGACATCGTTTTGCGCGGCAACTGTTCTCTCATGCCGTCGAATGTCGACAACATGCACGTGGTGGGCATCATCGACCGCTACCTCGAACACTCGCGGATACTGATTTTTGCCAATGGCGGGACGCCACGGTATTACATGGGCAGCGCCGACTGGATGCCGCGCAACCTCGTCAACCGTGTTGAGGTGCTTACACCGGTCTACGACGAGGACTTGCAGCGCGACCTGGCGCGGACTGTGGATTACGGCTTGCGCGATACCACCAACGGGCGCATTGTCGACGGTTTCGGCAAGAACGAAATGCAGCAGGGCGAGCCCTTCCGCTCGCAGGAGCACCTGTATGTCGACTATCTCAAGGAATCTCAAGAATACAACAACATAAGGAACTGATTATGGAAAACAGCAATTTCGCAGCCATCGACATTGGGTCTAACGGGGCGCGCCTGCTCATCAAGAACGTGATTGAGGACGCAGGGGGCAACTATGAGTTCAACAAGGTGCTGTTCCTCCGTATACCGTTGCGGCTGGGCAAGGATGTGTTTACCATCGGTGAGATATCTCCCGAGCGCGAGCGCATGATGATGTGCATGATAAAAAGCTACAAGCAGCTCATGAAGCTATACCGGGTGGTGGAGTACAGGGCATGTGCCACGTCGGCAATGCGCGACGCTGCCAACGGTCAGAAGATTCTGAAAAAGATACGCAAGGAGACGGGCATCAACATCGAGATTATCCCCGGAAGCGAGGAGGCACGCCTGCTTTGCGACAATTCTGTAGAGAGCGGATATGCGCGCAAGGGCAATTATGCCTATATGGATGTGGGCGGAGGCAGCACCGAGATTTCGATGATTAGCGACGGGCGCATCGTGGGCAGCTGCTCTTACAACCTCGGCACGCTGCGCATCCTCGGCGGGGCCGTAGAAGAGGGCGAGGTGGAGAAGATGAAAGAAGAGCTGGCTGCATATGCCGCCGACTATAAAGACATCTCCATCATAGGCTCCGGGGGCAACATCAACAAGCTGTGCAGGCTGTACGACAGCGGCAAGGGCAAGAAGTCGAAGGACACGCTGCCGGTTGACGGATTGCGCAAGGTGTACGACGAGATGAAGGGAATGACTTACCGCGAGCGCATCGACCGCTATTCGCTCAAGCCCGACAGGGCCGACGTGATAATACCGGCGGCAGAGCTGTTTCTCACCGTGGCCGACGCGCTGGGGTGCCAGCAGATACATGTGCCCAACATATCGCTGGCCGATTGCATCATCGACGGGCTTTACAAGAAACTGAAAGACTCGCCCATCAAGGCATGAGGGCGGATTTTCGGTAGGAATTGTTGCCGGAGGCACGGGCCGCAGACCGTTGCCTCCGGCTTTGTGTTTGTGCGGTGGCTTCACTATTGTGCCATCCAGCCACTGCGTGCCCGGCTGTTCGGCGACGTAGACGTTGTAATCCCGGGGCATTCACCTGTCTTTTTCTGTCACTTTTCCATAAGTTGCCATACCGTGGCAGTAGGTGTTATGGCCCATGGGCAGATTGCCTCAGCTGTGCCTTGAGGCTGCACTTTATTGTTTGGCAAGGTTGCATTAATGTAGTGGCTAAGCCATGCAATATGGTTGTTTTTTAGAGGTTGGGCTGTAGCCCGACCGTCCGTTTTTCTCCTTTTTTACGTTTTTTGTGTTAATTATTTGCGTGTATAATCCTTTTTTATACTACTTTTGCATTGACAAACGTG
Organism: Marseilla massiliensis; assembly: GCF_016899955.1. Classification (GTDB taxonomy): domain Bacteria; phylum Bacteroidota; class Bacteroidia; order Bacteroidales; family Bacteroidaceae; genus Prevotella; species Prevotella intestinigallinarum. The sequence continues at coordinate 75,001 of NZ_JACJJL010000009.1, forward strand.
TTATCTGGATAACTTGCGTCTGTGACTCTATTGCTAATTTTACATATATTCATTATATATCAATAACTACAAACAATAGTAACATGAAGAAAAGATTTCTACCTCTGTTTGTGTTGGGAATGTTATCGGGCACTGCCTCGGCGCAGCGCGCGACCGACGTGCTCGACCGAGGCTTGGTGGCTGTCCAGGTAAAGGCAGACTCCAAGCTAAACAAGGAGGGGGGCATCTTCTGCAGCTGGCGTATGCCTGCCGAGGAATATTATGATGTTAAGTACAACATCTACCGCGACGGCACCAAGCTGAACAGCGAGCCTCTCAATGTTTCAAACTACTTGGACAAAAGCGGATCTACATCAAGCAGCTATCAGGTGCAGGCGGTTGTACGCGGCGTACCGCAGCAGATGTCGGACGCCGTGACGCCATGGGCCAACAATTACCTTGAAGTGCAGATGGATCACGGCAACCTCAAGAGCACGTACATACCCAACGACGCTTGCATGGCCGACGTTGACGGCGACGGCGAGCTTGAGATTCTATTGAAGTTTGACAACCAGGAAGACATAGCCGGGCGTTGGAAGAAAGGAGGAAACAACGGTGAGTATGCCATCATCGAGGTATATAAGCTCAACGGAAAGCGGTTGTGGTGGATTGACCTGGGACCGAACATGGCCGATTTCCAGAACAACGAGAACAATATCGTTGCTTACGACTGGGATGGCGACGGCAAGGCCGAGGCTGTGTTGCGTGCTTCCGATGGTACAGTAGTACACAAGGCCGACGGCACAACGGTTGAGATTGGCGACATGAATGCCGACTACCGCCCGGCAGACGGGCATACGGGAGGGGCCGAGTTCTTTGTGCACGAGGGTCAGGAGTTCCTGCTCTACCTCAATGGCGAGACCGGAGAGCCTTACCAGATAATGGAGTATCCGCTGAAAAGGCTTGAAGACGGCGAGACCGACCTCAACGCTGCTTGGGGCGACGGCTACGGCCACCGTTCCACAAAGCATTTCTTTGGCGCTCCCGTGCTCGACGGCCGCAAGCCCAGCATCTTCATCGCACGTGGCATATACACACGCCACAAGATGATTGCATACGATGTTAACCCCGCTACCCACCAGCTCGTAGAGCGTTGGCGCTGGAACTGCAACACGCCGGGATCGATGTGGTACGGGCAGGGTTACCATAACTATTGCATCTCAGACGTCGATTGGGACGGGCGCGATGAGATTGTGTTCGGCTCCATGGTGATTGATGACAACGGCAAGGGCCTCTCGTCGAGCGGCCTCGGACACGGCGACTCGCAGCACTGCAGCGACTTCGACCCATACAGCTTCGGGCAGGAAATCTTTGCCTGCAACGAGTCGCAGCCTAACAATAACTTCCGCGACGCAACCACGTCGAAGATATATTACCGCTCTGTGGGCAGCCGCGACGACGGCCGTGCCAACATGGGCAAGTTTGTAGACGACATACCCGGTGCCCAGGGAGTGTCGTCGCGCGACGACAATCTCGTTGGCGCTGCGGCCCATGCCGGCGTCGACGGATATTCGAAGAGTTCGTTCAACATTACACAGAACTTCAGGATATATTGGGATGGCGACCTTTGCGAAGAGTCGTTCGACTATCGCAACGGCAAGAACACCGAGGGACACATCGTCAAGGCGCGCGAAGGCGAGATAGCGGTGCTGGCCGGCAGCATGACCAACAACGACACAAAGGGAACGCCTTGCTATCAGGGCGATGTGCTGGGCGACTGGCGCGAGGAGGTCATCATGCGCACAGCCAACAACAACATACGCATCTACACAACCGACTTCCCCACAAAGTGGCGCAACTACTCGCTCTGGCATGACCACCAGTACCGCCAGGCTATGGTATGGCAGATGTGCGGATACAACCAGACTCCGCATGCAAGCTACTACCTTGGCGAGATGGAAGGCATCACGATGGCGCCGCCGGCTCTTTCCATGACGGGGCGTGACGAGATTGCAAACGGTTCGTCGATAGATGCCGGTAGCAACGACAAACACATCATCATGTGCGAGACCAACGACATGACTGTCAGCGTTGCCGACGGTGCACAGCCTTACATCTTTACCGACAATGCGCCGATATGGACGCAAGGCCATGACGACAACAACAACATCACTACCGAGACATACACCCACACGCTCACGGGCGGGGCGTTCACCGGTTCAATGCGCCTTGTCAAGCAGGGCAGCGGAGTGCTTGTGCTGCCCAAGGTCACCGAGACATATACGGGCAACACCGACGTATGGGGCGGTACGCTCAGCTTCGACGGAACCATGCAGTCAAGCCGCGTCTGGCTCAACCGCCACACAACGCTCATCTCTGATGGCGGCAAGTTCATGAAGGGCATACAGGCAGAGTACAACGCCAGGCTGCTGCCAGGAGGCGAAGGCAAGCAGGGAACCATCGAGACCGACTCGCTCATACTCAACTTCGGTTCGCGGATGCTTATCGACTTGTTCAGCGACGGCATCTCTTCCGACCAGATAAAGGCCAATGTCCTCACCATTGGGAAGAAGGACTGGAAGAACGGTCCGCAGTATCTCACCCCGGTGATGGAGTTTGTTTGCCATCCTGCTTCGGGCGAGGACAGGATTGCCGAGGGCAAGTATCTGATTGGTGAGTTTGGCAAGATAGAAGGCGACATCAACGACCTTGTCATCGAAGGGCTCAACAGCCAGCGCAAGACCTTGACCTACGAAGACGGCAAGCTGTATATCTCCATAGAGAACTACGTGCCGGGCAACGTGACGTGGACAGGCGCCGAAGGTGGCGATTGGGACCTTGACAAGACCCCGAACTTTGCCGTCGACGGTTCTGAAGACGTGCGTTCGTTTGTCCAGGGCGACATCGTCACGTTCAACGACATTGCCTCTGTCACCGACATTACCATCAGTGGCAACGTCGCTCCCAAGAGCATAGTATTCGACAACTCCGAGAAAGACTTCACAATATCCGGCGACAGCATCGTCGGAGACCCCACAGTCGAGAAGCGCGGCACTGGCAGCGTCACAATAAACAATGTCAACCACACCGGCAATACCACCATCAGCGGTGGTGAGCTCGTGGTAACGTCGCTTGCCAACAACGTCGGCCAGGAGTTTGGTTCGCTGGGCGGACTCGACAAGAAGGTCACCATCACAGGCAACGGCATACTCGGTGTGTCGGGCTCAGTGACCTCCGGCCAGGAGATTTTCGTAGGCGAGGGCGGTGCAGTCATCGACGTCAAGCCGTCGTCGTCGCTCACCATGGAGCGCGGCATTGCCGGCACTGGGGCGTCGGCTGTGCTCAGCAAAGACGGTACCGGAACGCTCACGCTCGGCTCTTCCAACCAGGTGGGCCGCCTCATCATCGTTGCCGGAGTGGTCAATGCCGTTGAGAGCGGTGACCAGACACAGCTGCCGTCTGTCGTAGAGTTCCGCGGCGGAACGCTTTACGACCCCAACAGCGAAGGCTCTTACACCACCAACTATGCAGCGTTTGAGGTGCCCGAGGGCGCAACCGGCACGTTCTATGCCGACCCGCGTTGCAACTACCGCGGCAAACTGACAGGTGCCGGAACGTTCAACGTCAACGCGGCAGGTGTCCGCAACTACTTCCAGGGCGACTGGAGCGAGTTTGAGGGAACGCTCGTGCCGGGCTTGTCGAAGCGCGCCACCTACGACCCGTCGTTCGACTTCGACAACAACTACGGTCTGCCTAAGGCTACACTGCAGCTCAATTCGGGCGTGACATTCAACAACAGGGGCCACGCTGTGAGCATTGCCAACGTCACGGGCTCGGGCGTACTGGCCGGAGGCGGCACGTACACCATTGGCGGCCAGGGCGACGACATCAAGTTCCGTGGCCAGTTCGATGGCTCGTCGGTAGTGAAGACCGGCGACGGCACATGGTCTGTATACACCTCTTCCCCGCAAGACAACATCGGTTCGGTAACGGTGAACGGCGGCGGGCTTTATCTTGACACATACAATTCGGCAACGTGCATCATGTCTGGCACGATAACGATGAACAGCGGCACGTCGATCAAGGGCACCGGCACGGTGAAAAACATTGTGCTCAACTCGGGAGCAGAGCTTGCCCCGGGCCGCACCACCACAGCCGATGTGTCGGGCTTCGTTGCCGCCGAGGGCAACCTAACGGCCAATGCCGGCTCTGTGGTCAGCCTCAACATCAAGAACGCTTCGAACACCACGAGCTCGAGGTCTTTCCTCAAAGTGGGCGGAGCATTCAAGGCCGACGGCACCATCCGCATTACTCTCAGCGACAACTACTCTCCCGAGGAGGGCGATGAGATAGTGCTCTGGACGGCCGGCAGCTTCAGCGGCACACCTACGGTAGAACTGCCCGAGCTGCCCGAGTGGCTCGACTGGGACAGCACCGGCCTGCTTGCGGCCGAAGGCAAACTGCGCGTCATCTCTTCGGCAGGCATCTCGTCGAAGCCGGCCGCCGACGAGGCTGTCGTTTGCCGCGTGTTCACTCTCAGTGGAGTGCTTGTCGGACAGTTTGAGGCCACAGGTGCAACAGCCGTAGAGCGTGCCAAGAGCGCCATCGGTGCATCGGGCACATACATCATCCGCATCAGCGGAGCCGATTCGGCTTCTACGGTGAAAGTCGTAATCGACTGAATCTGATTATATTGAGCGTAAAACGGAGTTTGGTGTCCGTTTTACGCTCATTTTAGTTAAAACTAATTAATTTTGTGTGATTATCCACAAAGAATTAGTGTATAAAGGATAATATTTGACTGTTTTTACCTATCTTTGTCGCCGAAAGATATGACCAAAGGCTAAAAACGAAACTTATTAATAACCAACTTAATTATTTATGAAGAAGCAATTACTAATGATGGCGGCTGCCTTCATGGGCGTAGCTGGGTCGGCGTATGCTTATAACATCGGCGACGCAGTTTATACCCATTCAGGCAAGTACAAGATTGTGGGTGAGAACATCTTGGTCAATGGCGATTTCTCAAACGGTACGACCGGATGGACCGGCCTGACCGGCAGGGCCATTCCTACCGACACGTTCAACGTTGTGCCCAACGGCGGGCCCGATGGCAAACCGTGCCTTCAGGTCATGATTAGTGGCGGTACGATGGGCAACACTCTCGACGGCAGTGCCAACTTCCGCCAGAGCGTGCGCCTTGCCGGCGGCAATACCTATGTGATTTCTTACAAGGTCAAGGCCAACACCGGTGGCGTTACGTCTACCGCACGCTGGTCGGGCCGCAACGACAACTACCAGGATGTGTTCGTCAACGGCAACGGATTGAGCCCGTATCCCACCGAGACAGAAGACAACAAGTCGCAGGGAAGCGTGGCCGAGTGGATTGACACCAAGGGCGGCGAGTGGATGACCATCAACTATGCCTACCGCGCCGAGACAGACATCTACCTCAACTTTGAGTTCTTCAACCTCATCCAGTTTGACAGCTTTGCCGACTTCGGCGTTTATTCAGCTACTCAAGTGGGCGACGACCGCATTGCCACCAGCGCAGCAAACACACTGCAAAGCATCATCGACGACACCGAGACATTCCCCGATGCAGCCGACTACCTGTCGGAGCCCTTGGCCGAGCTGAGGTCTGCTGCCGAGAATCCCGACATCTCGGTTGACGAGCTCAACGGCATGGTTGATATGATCATGGGCAGCGAGTCGGCCCTGAGCGAGTATCTCAACGCCATTTCTGCCGACGTGTCTTCTTATTTCGATTACTTCACGTTTGACGACTGCACCGAGAAGGGCGCCAACAAGGGCGCTGCCGAGGGATGGTCGGAGACCGGCGGACGCTGGGGCGTGAGGGCTCCGTGGTCTGACATGACCACACGCCACATCTTTGCCGAGAGCCCGGCCAACGTGGCCATGGCTGCCGGTAGCCAGTATCAGACTGCCGCACTCCCCAAAGGCAAGTACCTGTATATGGTAAAGGGCTCGGGTACAAGGTATTACGGCGACGGCTCGGGCAAGAAATCCAACTTCTACATACCCGACTACTATAACAATGTTTCGGGCATGGGCTTCTTTATAAATGGCGACTCTGCAGAAATGAAAGACGTGCCCACATACATGTCTAACATTTATTACAAGGTGTTCGACGTGGCTGAAGACGGCGACCAGACCATCGGATTCTATCGCGACGCCCAGAGTGCCTTTACGGGCAACGACCGCAACAAGGTGAGCGGTTCGGGCATTGTGCGCTTCGACAACATGCACATACGCATACTCGGCGTTACCAACGAGGATGTTGAGGCTTACTTCCTGAAGGAGACACTGGCCAACTCGCAGAACGCGCTCAAGGTGATGGTCGACTCGGCCAAGAACGTTGTTGCGCTTACAAAGTACATCTGGGGCAAGGACGAGCTGCAGGCTGTGATCGACGAGTCTGACAATGTGTATGCAACATGCACCAATCCTACGCAGGAAGACATCGACAAGCTCGACGCACAGATGCCTATCATGCGCGACGCCATCCGCGCTTACTATGCTGTAAACAAGGAATATGTGCAGCTGGGCGAGGACATTGAGGCTGCCAAGGAAGTGGCTGCCGACGCAAAACGCCCTGCCGGCAAGGATGCACTCAATGCTGCCATCAAGACGGCCGAAGACTATTACACTCCGCTCAACGCGTCGTCGGTGCGCGACTCGCTCACTCTTGTCAAGACCGACTCTACGCTCAATGCCGCTGTGCAGACATTCTATGTTGCCAACGCATCGTGGGAGGCACCTGCTGTGATGAACCTGGTGAACGCCGACTTTGCCGACAACTCAACCGGATGGTCTATCGATGCCATAGGCGGCACTGCTTCTTGGAAGTTTGGCACCATCGACGGCGTGGGCCGCACCATGTACTTCAACCGCGGCAACACGGCATACGACAACAAGTATGCATATCAGGACGTAAAGGTTGAGCAGCCCGGAGTCTACGAGTTCTTCGCCACTCTGGCCGTGCATAACTCACAGTGGAGCTCAATCGAGGGCCAGGTGACCAGCACTTACCTCTATGCCAACAAAGACTCCATCGAGGTTTGCACTCTCGGACCGGGTGAGCCCACTGCCCAGGTTGTTGGTTCGTTCGACGACTTCAGCGTGGTAAGCAAGGTTACCGACATCAACGACACCGAGCAGGTGCCCGTGGCCGGCTACATCCGCGTGGGTCTTGAGAAGCGTCCGTTGCCCGATGGAACCAACGCTGTTGTCAACATGATTTACATTGCCAACACCAAGCTGCTCTACTACGGTTCTATCGAGGACTATGAGACCGGCGTTACCGATGTGGAGGTGGTCGACACCACGTTTGATGTTTACAACCTCAATGGCATGAAGGTGCGCTCTAACGTCAACTCTCTCGACGGCCTTGCCAAGGGCATCTATATTGTCAACGGCAAGAAGTATGTTGTGAAATAATTCATTATATCTAATATTAATTTAGTGCCAAAAGCTTAAACGCTTTTGGCACACTTTTAATTGACTTGTTTATGAGACAATATTTTATCTTTTTATGCATACTTTTTGCATTGTTTTCGTGTGATTCAGATACAGATGCTTTGTTAAGTGTAGATGATGATAAATGTATTAATGGGGAAACACGAGGAGGTAATTTACCGTATTTTGTTGATTTCGATATTTACGGGGATAAATATAAAACATTTATCGTTACTAGTGCAAATAATAACGGAGGTGTTGTTGTAGGAGATAGGGGGCCTTTTCCTTTTTATTTAGATGGTCATACGGCAGTAATTTTGGCAGATTATTCATATATCGATTTAATTACCCCATTGACTAATCTTTATTTCGATGATAGGGGTTTATGGCCTTCCGTTTATACTTATGATTATACTTTGTCAATGTATGTGTGTAGACCAATACCGATTGGAGAAAAAATTGCCATTTGGGCAAGTGAGGAGGAATATACTAATGCAGATCTAAGAGCCCACGATGGTGATGAAGAGTATTTTTCAAAAGCATGTGATACATTTGTATGTTGTTATATTACAACATTGCGTAAGAATATGGTTATTGTTTATGATTCTGTTAGATGGTTTGATTGATATCATTATATCTTGGGCGAAAGGGCAACAGCCTTTTCGCCCTTTTTTGTTGCTTTTCGCCTCGCAGCCCCTTGCTTTTTCTGCTGTATTGCCGCCGCGGTTTTGCCAAATTATTGCACCCTCAAACCGGCAATCCTGCCGCATGATTCTTGTTTTGGTGTCGATGCCCTGCTTGTCAAGCGCCTGTGTTCTCCGCCGAGGCTCTTTCCTCACCCTTTTAACCGGCGTGTGCCGCCATAAATGCGGTAAAACAGGAAGTCATTATGCGCTACATTTTTATGCGTGTTTTTTGTGATGAACAGCCCGGTAGGGGGGGTGAGAGATGGCCCTGCCGTGGGTGTGGTGTCGGCATGGGGCTGCGCCGCTGCGTGCGGCCTTGGCCGGCTGTAGGCCGGTATGGCCCGTTTTGCAGTGCCGGACGGGCCGTTTTGCAGTGCCGAACGGGCCGTTTTGCAATGCCGAACGGCACGTATTGCGCAGCACCGGTTGAGGGGTAGGTTTTTAGCCGGCGTTTTTCTTCAGCCCCGGCATTATGTAGGCAGTCAAAACGCCCCATGGCATTGTTGCGTGGGCCGGACGGCCCATTTGTCGGACCACAGCGTTTTGCAATGCTGCCCGAAGCATGCCGGGCGTTTTATTGGCGTTTTGCCAACTTTTAAGTAGGTGTTCAAAATCAGTTGCCATCAAATTGTGCGCTCTTTCGGAGATGCATGCCAAAGTCCGAAAAGAGAGCGGGGCGGGCTACGCTACCTATGAGACTTTGGTATGCGGCCCGCAAGAGCGCACAAGATGGAGGCAAATATATAGTGGACACATGCAAGGTCTATTGTATTGGTTAGTTTTGAACAGTTGCTTACCGCCACCAAACGGCATCTTTGCCGTTGCTTTTCGCATGTGTGGCCCGCCCAACTTTCGGTATGTGCCGATTACGGTTTGCCCTGCGGCTGCAGGTTGGCGTTGTTTGCTCTTATTGCCTGTCAATGTTGAAATTGTGGCGGTAAACGTCGGTAAAATAATGCAGTCAAGAAGCCAGAAATCTGAGTGAAATGTTTGAGGGGCATGAAGCAAACGTGAAAAACGGCGTTCGGCAGAGAGCCGTTGTTGTGGTGGGCAGCGTCGTTATCAAGCTCAGCTACATTTTTTCTCATTCAAATGGCGTCGGGGCCATGCCCGCCCATAGTCAAAGGGTGGGGCGGGCCAGGTGTGCAAAGGGCATGGGTATTGCAAATGTTGGGTCAGCGCAGAGACTGATGGCCCCGACATGAGGTAATAAACAGCGTTTTACACATTATTATATATATAGCTGTTGGGAATTAATTTTGAACACCTACTTACACATTATTATATAATTATATATGCTTGTGGTCGGGTTCTGCCATAAGCAGTGGCGACATCGTCGGCGCAGGCATATCCAGCCCGATTGCCGCATCGCTGGTGTACAGACCGGCCTGTGCAGACGTCATTTTATGATTTGTTGCTATTCATTTTGCACGGTTTAATGACCACAGAGTTAAAACAGCTTAAATATCAATTATGCGCTTTAAAAATACAGTGATGAAACATTGTGGTTTGCTTTCTTTTAGCTATCTTTGCAATGTCAGATCAAAAAACTATTACTAAACAAAGTATTTCAACTAATTTAATTGTTATTTATGAAGAGACGATTACTTATGATGATGGCAGCCATCGCTGGCTTGGCAACGCCTTCATTTGCTTACCAGCAAGGGGATGCTGTCTACACCTTTAATGGTAAGTTTAAGATTATTGGTGAGAACATGCTCACCAATGGCGATTTCTCGGATGGCGTGAACGGTTGGACCGGCCTGACAGGAAATGCTGTGCCCACCGACACTTTCAGTGTCGTTCCGGCAGGAGGCCCCGACGGCATGAACTGCCTACAGGTGTCTATGAGTGGCGGAACGCTTGGCACAAACCTTCACAACAGCGCAAACTTCCGCCAGAGCGTGCGCCTTACTCCCGGTAACTATGTATTCACATACAAGGTGAAGGCCCTGACCGGTGGCTGTACGTCGAACACCCGCTCAAGCGGCCGTAACGACAACTATCAGGACGTGTTCCTCAACAACTCGGGCAAGTCGCCTTACCTGAGCACCAACGAGGCCGACAACATCACTTCGAGTGTGGCCGCATATGTAGAGACCGAGGCAGGCAACTGGATGACTGTTTCTTACAACTATCGCGTTGAGGCCGACGAATATGTAAACTTCGAGTTCTTCAACCTGATTCAGTACGACTGCTTCGCCGATTTCGGTGTATATCCCGTAGAGCAGGTTGGCGACGACCGTCTGCTGCAGGATGCCGTCAAGACATTGGAGGCTTTTGTTGCCGACGAGACCAACTTCCCCGGTGCTGCCGATTACCTGGTCGGCCCGATTGAAGACCTCAAGGCTTCGATGGAGAATCCCGACCTCACTGTTGACGACGTGAACGGAATGGTAAGCATGATTCTCGGAAGCGATGGTTCGGCACTTCAAGAGTACCTAAACACCATCTCTGCAGACGTTTCGAAATATTTTAATTATTTCACATTCGACGATTGCGCAGAGAAAAGCGCCAACAAGGGTGCTGCCGACGGTTGGACAGAGAGCGGCGGACGCTGGGGCGTGAGCGCACCGTGGTCTAACTACTCTACCCGCCACATCTTCGCCGACATCAACGGTGGCTACGGCTTGGGTGCCGGTTCGCAGTATCAGTCGGCTTTCCTGCCCAAGGGTAAGTATCTCTATATGGTGCAGGCCTCTGCCTATCAGTATTATACAGCTGCAAAGGAGACCTATATCGTTGACTGGTACAACCAGCGCAGCGGCCTGAAATATTTCATCAATGCCGACTCTGTCGACATGGCTGATGTGCCGACTTGGAAGGCAAACACTTATTTCCATGTGTTCAATGTGGCCAACGACGGTGAGCAGACACTCGGCTTCTACCGTGCCGCCAACGAGGCTGCCAGCGGCAACGACCGTAACCGCGTGAGTGGCGGTGGCCAGGTGCATTTCGACAACATGCACATCCGCATACTCGGGGTTACCGACGAAGACGTTGAGCGCTTCTTCCTCGAGAACAATCTTGCCGACGCACAGAACTCTCTCAAGACAATGATTGATTCGGCCAAGACCGTTATCGCCGACTCTCGCTACATCTGGGGCAAGGACGTGCTGCAGGATTCCATCAATGTGTCGCAAGGCATTTACGACCAGTACACCAATGCCGTTCAGGAAGACATTGACAAACTCAACGACCAGATGCCTTTGATGCGTGATGCCATCCGCGACTATTACGCTATCAATAAGGAATATACACAGTTGGGTGACGACATTGCAGCTGCCAACAAGCTGACCGGCGACGAGACCCGCCCCAACGGAAAGGATGAGCTGAGGGCTGCCATCACAACAGCCGACACATATTATAAGTCGCTCAATGCTCAGTCTGAGCGCGATTCGCTCCAGCTCGTCAAGACCGACTCGCTGCTCAACGATGCTGTTGGCGACTTCTATCTGGCAAACGCCTCTTATCAGACACCTGGATACATCACTCTCGTTAACGACGACTTCACCGACGGAACCAACGGATGGTCGGTAGACAATGGCACCGGTACTGCAGCATGGAAGGCCAGCGACGTTGACATGCCTACTTACAAAGGACGCGCCGTGGTGTTCAACCGTGGTGTCACAGCATCCGACAACAAGTACATTGTAAAGGATGTATATATCAAGAAGACAGGTATTTACGAGTTCTCTGCAACATGTGCCGTGCACAGTTCGTCGTGGAGCGAAATCGGTGAGAACCAGACTTACACTTACCTGATTGCCGGTGCCGACTCAGTGAATGTAATCACAAAGGGCGATGGCTCTAAGAAACAGCAGATTGGTGAATGGGATAGGTTTGTGGTTCAGACCAACATCGAAAATGTTGAAACGTCTGAAGGCCTTGTTGCTCCCCACTATCTCCGCGTGGGTCTTGTGAAGATTCCTAAGGAAGATGGTACCAACCAGAGCGTAAACATCATCTGCTTTGGTTCGCCAGTGCTGGTTTACTACGGCACTAAGGAAGAATACGAGTCAGGTATCTCTGACGTAGAGGTGGTAGACACTACCTTCGACGTTTACAACCTCAACGGTATGAAGGTTCGTTCTAACGCAACTTCACTCGATGGTCTGGCCAAAGGCATCTACATTGTCGACGGCAAGAAGTATGTGGTAAAGTAAGTTAGACGTCTATAATAATCAACAACCAGTACCAAGGGGCCTCAGGCTCTTTGGTCTGGTTGTTCGTATCTGTCTGTATGTGCTTACAGGGCAGATGCCAACGACAGGCTTTTGACGAGATTTGTCGTAATATTTCATTGTTTTAAATCACCCGGTTTTTGTTTTGTTTCACAGAGTTTCATATTTCTGTACATAAAGCATTGTTTTGTCAGGAAATTGTTTTCCAAACGCCTTCTGTGCGTAGTTGGCACTGAAATGCAACGCGCTGAATGCTAGTTTGATGTGCTGCTGCATGCCAGCTGTTGTCTGTCGGCCTATGGCTTTTGGTACAGTTTTTTCCCCATTCTTGCCTTCGTAGCGTTCAACCGGTGGTTTCACCGGCTTTTTCGCCATCGCCACGGCGTCGTCGTACAGTTTGGCATGGTTTGCCATAGCCCTTCCGGCGTCCGTTTCCCGATGCTTTTCCCTGCCGGATTTAATTTCGTTTGCCCACGGTTTTCGGAAGCTGCCGCTTGCTCATCGTTTGTTTTCGCGGTAGCCGCGCAGACTTCACAGAGTGTAATCTTTTATGTCTGTTTATCGTATTTTAATCCATATTTTCGCATGTAAGCGTAGTTTCATGCCAAATGTTCCAGGCCTCGCGATAACAGTCTGATGCGATTTCAACATATAAAATCGACCGTTTTTTGTATTTGGTAAATACAGCCAATCGTTCATTTTAACATTTTCATTGAACCGTTTTGAATGGGTTTAAGGCATAGATAATTGACATTAACCACCTTTAATTGCTAAAATATTTAGCATATACCCCCTTTACGGGTTTCCTCATTAAATTTTCTTTCCTTTTGTTTTCTTTATTACCTAAAAAATATGTAACTTTGCCCAAACTATAAAACAATCAGATTCGTGTTGCCTATTAACATTTAGGGGTCAATAACTACAAAATAAATATAAATCAAAAAAGCAGTATGAAGAAACTCATCTTTTGTTTTTCGCTTGTCTGCGTGGGAATGTTGTCTTCCTGTGTGGATAAGAACGAACTTGTGGATGAAAAATCCAAGCCGTCGTGGCTGGGCGAGAGCATCTACGGGGAGTTGAGCAACCCGGACCCGTCAAAGGGCCTTACGGGTACGTTCAAAAACTATCTCCGTCTGGTTGACGACCTCGGCTATGCCGAGACACTCAACCGCACCGGTAGCAAGACGGTGTTCCCCGCCAACGACGAGGCGTTTGAACGCTTCTTCCAGAGCAACGACTGGGGCGTGAGCCGCTATGAAGACCTGACGCAGGCGCAGAAGAAAATGCTACTCTACTCGTCGATGCTCGACAATGCCATCCTGGTTGAAATGTTGTCTAACGTTAGCTCCAACGACGGCATCGTGTCGGGAAATGCTGTGAAGCATGCCACTTCACTCAATGCCATCGACACTGTCACCACATACCCCTTCCTGTCGGCCCTCGACGCTTACGGTGAGCGCAATCCATTCTGGACACGCTTCTCCAACGGCATCTCGCTCGTGAGCGACGCAACGAAGCCCATGCTCGTTCACTTCACGCGCGACTACATGCTCAAGAACAGCATCACCACCGTGGGCGACGGTAGCGACTTCTCAATCATCACCGGCGGTAGCTATGAAGACTCCAACGATGCCTATGTGTTTGGCAACAGGATAACATCGCGCGACATCACCTGCCAGAACGGTTACATCCACCAGGTGGAGGATGTGGTTACGCCTCCGGGCAACATGGCGCAGCTCATTAAGCGCGACAAGAACCTGTCTATCTTCAACCACATGCTCGACCGTTTTGCAATGCCTGTCTACAACAGCCAGGTGACAAACAACTACCACGACTGGTATGCAGAGCAGGAGAAGGTGCAGGACATGACCGGAGTGCCCAACCCCGACTCTATCTATGAGGTGCGCTATCTCAGCAAGATGTCGCAGGGCAACGTCAAGTTCAACGGCGACGCAAGGAGCGGAGGCGTATTCCTAGACGACAACCTGCTCACATTCGACCCGGGATGGAATGAGTATTACGTGGCTTCGCTCACTGGATCGACAGCCACCGAGCTGGCCGACCTCGGCGTGATGTTCGTGCCCGACGACGAGGCCCTTTCGACATACCTCACCGAAGGTGCAGGAAGCATACTGCTTACCACTTACGGCAAGCTGCCAAATACCAAGGAGAACGTGATGAGAAATGTGGAGGACGTGCCTCTGAGCATTCTCTCCAAGCTCATCTCAAACATGATGAACACTTCGTTTGCAGCTTCAGTGCCCAGCAAGTTCTCGTCTATCGTCGACGACGCAAAAGACGTGATGGGCATCACCATTGGCGACCTCAAGACCAAGGCAGACGGTGGCTACGATGTGCGCATTGCCAACAACGGCGTGGTGTATGTCATGAACAAGGTGTTCGGCCCCAAGGCTTACGAGGTGGTTTCGGCCCCGGCACTCTTCGGAGCCGAGACAAACATGAGCATGGTGAACTGGATAATCCAGAACGTTACATATAATAATGTATACGGACTCGGACTCGACTACTATGCTTACCTGCTTTCGACATCGTCGAACTACGGTCTGTTCTTGCCCACCAACGAGGCTTTCGACTGTTATTATCTCGACCCGACTTCGCTCACCCGCTCTACAGGCCCCGAAGTGATACATTATTATTATGTAGGCTCCGGCTCGTCAAGCTCTACCGCCGGTTCTGCCGGTATTGCAGCATCGAGGTGGAAGTATAATGTGGAGACACATCAGGTGGGCGACTCTATAGGCGTCATCGACTTCGAGGGAGCCAACAACGACGCAAACATGCCCATCATCAAGGCCCAGCTCTCAGACATAATACAGCAGAGCACCATTGTGCTCGGCGAGAACGAGACGCTGCAGCCCGGATGCTATTACCTGACAAAGAACGGAGCCGGAGTGAAGATTGAGGGCAGCGGCGACCTGAGCAACGGGCGCGTGCTCGGCGGCGGACAGCTCGTCGACGGCCTGCCTGCATCGACCATCACTGAGGTGTTCAACCAGACCAACGGAAAGTCGTATGCCATCGACCACCTCATACAGGGAACAACCCGCAGCGTTTATTCTTATTTGAGCACAACGCCGCGCTTCAGCAAGTTCTTCGACCTTTGCAACGGGTTCGACACCGAGATTATGGCTTGGGCCGGAATATCCACCGAGAAAGAGGAAGGCGGCACGGGCATCATCGAGTCCGACCAGTATAAGACGTTCTTCATACCGGGCGAGACCAGCACTTCGTCAGACCAGCAGCTGCGTTGCATCGACTACAACGTGAAGTTCTTCAGCAACTACAACTACACTCTCTATGCTCCCAACAACGACGCCGTTGACTATGCAGTGAACCACGGACTGCCCACATGGGACGCAATCTACGAGATATTCTCCAAATATAACAATGAAGAGGGAACCACACCCGATGGCGAGGAGGAAGCCAAGGCCCAGGTCAAGGTGATGATCAAGGCCATTCGCGATTTCGTTCGCTACCACTTCCACTCAAACTCGGTGTATGCCACAACGACACTCGGCTCAACCCATAATGATTACACCACATTCCTCGTTGACGACAACACACACATCAGCCAGAACCTGACGGTGTGGGGCGACAACACCGGTAAGATTCACGTGAAAGACGTGGTGGGCGAGAAGGTGATAGACCCCTCGAACACTAACCTCATGACCAACGAGATGACCCGCGACCTGGAGTTCAACAAGAACCGCACCCAGGCAGGCAACTACGTAACCGCTTCGTCGTATGCTGTCGTGCATGAGCTCACACAGCCGCTGAGCTACAACTCAACGGAAGATTTCAGCCAGGGCCTGCAATGATGGACTAAGTTAAGTAAAATTAAAAACAAAGCTAAAATAAGTTATGCCAAGAATAAAACTATTGGTTACAGCCATATTGCTGACCCTCGTGCAGACTGTGTTTGCCCAGGGCACGCGAATATCGGGAAAGGTCTCTGACGACTTCGGCCCGGTGATGATGGCTAACGTTGTTGAGCGAGATGCCAACAACCGTATCGTTACAGCTGCCGTCACCGACGTGAACGGTAACTTCTCTATGGTGGTCAAGAACACCAAGAACAAGCTTTCTGTTTCGTATGTGGGTGCCAAGCCAATCACCGTGCCTATTGGTGCAAAGACGGTGTTCAACCTGAAGTTGGGCTCGTCGCAGACTACTGTGAAGGAGGTGACCGTGACATCGCGCCGCCGTACCAGCTCGGGCGGTCTCTCGATACCCAAGCGTGAGGTGTCTGTGGCCCAGCAGACCATGGACATGGCCGACGTTGAAGGTCTGTCGTTCACCAGTGCCGACGAGGCTCTCCAGGGTAAGATTGCCGGTCTTGACATCGTTGCCGGGTCGGGTAACCTTGGTGCCGGCACACAGATGCGCCTGCGTGGTGTGACTTCTATCAATGGTAACAAAAACCCGCTCATCGTCGTTGACGACCAGATTTACGATGCCCCCGACTTCGACCCGGAGAATGCAACCGAGGAAGACTATGCGTCGCTGCTCTCTGTCAACGTTGAGGATATTGCCAGCATCACTGTGCTGAAGGATGCTGCCTCTACAGCCATCTGGGGTTCAAAGGGTGCCAACGGTGTGATTGAGATCAAGACAAAGCGTGGTGCCCGCGGCAAGACGAGGGTTAACTTCTCGTATAAGTTCACTGGCAACTGGCAGCCCAAGGGCTACGAGCTGCTCGACGGTGACAGCTACACCATGCTCATGAAGGAGGCTCTCTACAACCCGACACAGGCTCAGGACGCTACGACCAACGTCAACGAGCTCAACTACAACCAGTCTTGGCCGCTGTATGAGAACTGGAACAACAACACCGACTGGGTGGACGCTGTTACTCAGTTCGGACAGATGCACAGCTACAGCCTTAACCTCACCGGTGGTGGCGAGAAGGCCAACTTCCGTATTTCTGCAGGTTATGACCATCAGACCGGTACGATTATCAAGCAGACGCTTAACCGTTTCACCACACGTATGGCTCTCGACTATTTCGTGAGCGACCGCATCACGTTCATCACCAACTTCTCGTTCTCTTATACCGACAACGACAAGAACTACACTGACCTGCTCGGTATAGCCCAGAAGATTGCCCCTAACATGAGCATCTATCGCCAGAGGGCTGACGGAACAGACACTGATGAGTATTACATCATGAACCGCAGCGACGCCAACCGCAACCCGTCGTCGTCGGAGCTCGACAAGATCAGGGAGCTCGGCAACCCCATTGCCATCGCCAACCTGGCCAAGTCGCAGGAGACCGTATATCGTATCAACCCAGACTTCAGGCTCAAGTATGAGCTGCTGGGCATCGAGGAAGGCAAGAGCCGCCTTACATACACCGGTGGCGCTTACTTCGACATCTATGCAAACAGCAAGCCGAGCTACTATCCTGCCGAGTTGGCAAAGCTCACACTCACTGACACCGACTACAACCGCGGTTACAACTACGAGAGCAACTCAATGACATTTACCTTTACCAACGACCTCGTCTTCACTCCTTATTTCAAGAATGAGGACTGGACGGCCACGATGCGCTTCCGCTATCAGATGGTGACAGGTAACAGCAGCAAGCTCGAAGAGACCGCGCGCCTCTTGCCTCCGGGAATAGAGATTCCTACTCTCGGCGGCGAACTCCTTGAGGGCAGCAAGACTCCTACGTCAAGCTCTACCGGAAAGTCGCGCTCGCAGAACTGGAGCTACACTGGCCACGTTTCTTACAAGAGCCGCTACTCTCTCGGATTAACCATCCGTGCCGACGGCGACTCTAAGTTTGGTCCGAAGAACAAGTGGGCTTACTTCCCCAGTGTGTCTGCACGATGGAACATCATCGACGAGCCGTTCATGGAGCCGTTGCGCAAGGTGGTGTCGATGCTCGCCTTCCGCCCAAGCTGGGGTATGGTGGGTAATGCGCCAAGTTCTGAGTCGCTCTTCTACGAAATCTACAAGCCGTCCGAAGGCGCCTACGGTCCCGAAGGCGGCACGCCAACCACATCTATCACACAGCTTAAGCTCGACGACCTGAAGTGGGAGACAACAACCAGCTACAACCTCGGTTTCAACCTCGGATTGTTCGACGACAAGATCGATGCTGAGTTTGAGTATTACTACAAGAAGACTACCGACCTGCTGATGAAAGACGTGGCCATCCCGACAACCAGTGGATATTCAAAGCTGGCCTACGCCAACGTCGGTGCCATGACCAACGAAGGATGGGAGCTCAACGTTAACTTCAACGACATCGTCAAGGTGGGCAAGTTCTCTATGGATGCTTACGTGAACGTTTCGCAGAACTACAACGAGATAACGGAGATGGACGAGAAAGTGCTCAACTCTGTCAATGCGGAGTGGTCTAACGAGAACGGTAAGTATATGAACCGCGCACAGGTGGGCAACCCGCTCGGCTCTGTCTATGGCTATAGGTACAAGGGCGTTTACCAGTATTCTTACGACTATCTGCTCAACCAGCAGCGGGAGAACAACTGGACGTCTTCCGACTTTGAGAACTGGATTAACAACGAGTTCCTGGCCAAGGGCAAGACTGCTCCTGTGGCCCTCGACAAAGATGGCAAGGTGCTAATGCAGGAAGACGGAACCCCGAAGCATGTGGTATACGACTACACTGGCGTGAACTATGAGTTCAAGGGTGGTGACGCCATCTACGAGGACATCAACCACGATGGTGAAATCAACAGCCTCGACGTTGTTTACCTCGGCAACTCGCTGCCTAAGGTTAACGGAGGTTTCGGCTTTACCTTCACTTACGACAGGTTCACGCTGCGTACCAGCTTCAACTACCGCTTCGGCAACAAGGTGGTCAACACGGCACGCATGAACCTTGAGAACATGTCGTCGGCTTACAACCAGTGCGCAAGTGTAAACTACCGCTGGCGCAAGGATGGCGACGTCACCCCGATACCACGCGCCATGTACGGCGACAAGGTGGCTTACAACTACCTGGGTTCAGACCGATATGTAGAGGATGGCTCGTTCGTGCGCTTCCAGTATGTGCAGCTCACTTACAACATGCCGCCGAAACTCACCAAGAAGCTCGGCCTGAACCAGTTTAAGATATACCTCTCTGCTAACAACCTGTATTGCTGGACCAAGTATAGCGGCACCGACCCAGAGCATTCTGCCGACGGTTGGGGATACGCTGAGGATGACTCTAAGACTCCGAGAGCCAAGTCGTTCACCGTTGGAATTAATATAGGTTTCTAAAACTCGATGTGTAAACGCATATAAATTGGAGTTATATTGTTATGAAGAAATATATATTGTTTTTATTATCTGGCATGCTCATGACGTCCTGCATTGACACAGAAGTGTTGCCTAACGATGTGGTCATTGGCGAGGATTTCTGGAAAACCAAAGACGACGTGACGTCGATGGTGGCTGCTGCCTACAAAGAGATGAGCCAGGCGGGCGTGATAGAGCGCTGCATCGTTTGGGGCGATTTCCGCTCAGACGAGCTTGAAGTCAACGAGATTGTGTTCAACGACTCGAAGCGTACGGACTTGGAGGAGATAAAGGTGGGAACGATGGACTACGAAAACCAGTTCTCAGACTGGGCTTCTCTCTATTCTGTAATCAACAAGTGCAACATCGTTCTTGAGAAGGCTCCACAGGTGGTGAGCATCGACCCGAGCTACACCGAGGGAACGCTCCGCACCGACGAGTCGCAGATGCTCGCCCTGCGTGCGCTGTGCTACTTCTATCTTGTGCGTGCTTTCCGCGACGTGCCTGTGACCGATGGCGCTTATTTCAACAGCAGCCAGAATTTCGAGATTCCGCAGCAGGCTCCGCTCACCGTGCTCGACAAGTGCATAGAGGATTTGCAGAAAGCGCTGCAGACCCCGCTTTCACCCGACGGATACACCGACTGGCGCAGCGTTGGTTACATCAACCGCGATGCCATCAACGCCATCCTGGCCGACGTGTACCTTTGGCGCGCTTCCATGACGGGCAACTTGGACGACTATGACAAGTGTGTTGACTATTGCGACGCAGTCATCGAGTCGAAGAAAGCAAGGTATTTGTCAGACAACCAAGCCTCTGGTCCCAGCATCATCGGAAACATCGACCACGACGGCTACCCCCTCTATCCGGGCGAGTATGCTTATCAATACAATTTCATCCAAGGCAACTCGATGGAGAGCATCTTTGAGTTGCAGCTCGATGGTGAGAACATTTCAAACAGCGGCCTTATGCATTGCTATTGGAACTATGACGACAAAGCCCGTACCTACGGCTTGATGATGGCTCCGGCAAGCAGGTTTGCAACGGCAGGCGACGGCAATGTGTTTATCAAAGACAAAGATTACCGTTGGTTTGAAAGCTGCTTCAATGTGCAGAGCGCCGATGCAACTCAGTTGACAGTGTTCAAGATGGTGTCGCCTACGGGAACTGACAATACAGAGGCCTCGCTCAAGCCCGTTACTGCAGTAATCACCCCAGGGTATACCAAGATTGACCAGAACTGGATAGTTTACCGACTCACCGACGTGATGCTCATGAAGGCAGAGGCCCTTGTGCAGCTTGAGGCTTCTGACGCCAACAACCTCCAGCGTGCGTTCAGCATAGTCAACACGGTCAACAAGCGCTCACTGGCTATATCTTCACCCACAGCCACCGACACACTGCAGTTCTCTTCTTACAACTCAAAGTCGGCTATGGAGCAGCTCGTGCTCGAGGAGCGTCAGCGTGAGCTGTGCTTCGAAGGCAAGCGCTGGTTCGACCTGATGCGCTACACTTACAGGAGCCTGCGTTCGGGAGACGCCAACGACCAGTCGGCACTTCTCCATCCCGATATGCTTCTGAGCGAGATGGGCGGACTGTCGAACATGGCAAAGACCAGCACTATACTCGGCAATATCCTCGGTTCGGACGTGCAGATGTCAATGGAGTCTGAGCCTTACCTCTACTTCCCGGTTAAGCAAAGTGAGATGAAAGTCAACTTCTTGCTGAAGCAGAACCCGGCATACGAGAAAATGGAAAGTATTCAGAAACAATAATAAGGAAATTAGAATATGAAAATCAACGTGAAATCATTGCTTAAGGCAGTCGGGGCTGTGTTCATCCCCGGGTGTATAGCATTGTCTTCCTGTACGGCTGAGCCGGATGAGTCTAACCGATTCACTTTTACGGGAGAGACCATTTATGACTTCCTTGTAAACAATGATTCGGCATATAGCAACTTCAATTACATTCTGCAGCGCTCAGGACAAGACAGGATATTGAGCTCTTATGGAGAGTATACTTGCTTTGCACCCAACAACAGGGCTGTGATGAGGTATATTGACAGTCTGTATAATGACAAGGAAAGCGTGGACGACGCCGGCAACTTGCTTCACAACGGCATGACGGAGAACTCTCTCGAGGGACTGAGCGACAGCCTTTGCGAAGACATCGCCATGTTCCATTTGCTGAAGACCGAGCTCACCACCACCGAGATGCTTACCTCTACCGGTGCTACGTACCGCACATTGCTCGGTCGTTACATCACTGCCGGTGCAAGTGGTAGCCAGATTCTTGTGAATGGCAATGCCCCTATAGATCGCACGCTGTGCGACTATGAGGTGGTGAATGGTATCGTGCATGCTGTTGACAGGGTTATCCAGCGTTCAAACAAGCTTGTGGCACGCGAGCTTCAGACCGACTCTGTACACTTCTCCATATTCTATGAGGCACTCGAGCGGACGGGTCTTGACAAGCAGCTTGAGACTCAGTATAAGACTCTTTCGGCCCAGGCACCCGCTTCAAAGGACGGTTACTATATACCGACCGAGTGCAAGAAAGGCTTCACTGTGTTTGCCGAGACCAACGATGTGTTCAAGGCTAACGGCATCAACAACTTCGACGACCTTGTTGCAAAGTGCAAGGAGTGGTATGGCAATGCCGCTTCCGGTTCGCGCAGCATGACTTCCGGATGGTACGACTACTTCCGTAACAATAACATTGAGGTCGACATGTCGTCTGACTATACCAAGCAGAACAACGTGGTCAACATGTTCGTGAGCTATCACATACTCAAGACAGCTGTCAATGCAAATGTGCTGGCGTTCAAGAACAACACCCACACCACTCACGGATGCACCGGCGACGCATACGATTATTACGAGACCATGCTTCCCATGACGCTCATCAAGGCATGGAAAGTGACATCTGAGGGCGACAAGATTTACCTCAACCGCTATGTCCAGAACAACACCCTGACCGATGGAATCGAGACAGTCGGCTCTGCAGCAATGCACCAGATGGTTTACAAAGGCGTTGAGGTTGACGTCGACTCGCTCAAGCAGCCGCTCAACGGATATGTCTATCCTATCAAGGACATCTTGCTTTACGATGGCAAAGTGCCATTGGGTGTGCTCAACGAGCGCATGCGTTTCGATGCGCTTACCCTGCTCGGCGAGACGATGGACAACGGTTTCCGTGGCGCTTATGTAAAGGATATCACAGCACTCAACAGTGGAAAGTCGGCTGCCCGCGTACGTTTCCCGATTGACTATTTCGACAATGTGGTTGTGTTCAACGGCAACAATACCCAGTTGGACATGAACCTCGTGGCCGACCCGGGCTCAAAGGCATACTCGCTATACAAGGGCGACTCCTTCCAGGGAATGGGAGTGTTCGACTTTGCCATCAAGCTCCCGCCCGTGCCGGACGGAACATACGAGATGCGAATCAACCTTGACTGTATGCCCCACGGCACCATGCTTCAGCTGTATATCGGCGACAAGCCCGAGATAGCATCGATGGAGCCGCTGAGCATACCTCTCGACATGCGCATGGCCATGGACGAGAACGACCCAGCCATCAAGGCCATGGGCTTTGTAAGGCTTGACGATGAGTCGTTGCACCCCGAGGCTTACGCCGACCGCGGACTTGAGACCGACAAGATAATGCGTTCACACGGATTCCTGCGTGGCCCACTTTCAGTAAGGCGCCAGAACGAGAGCACCGATGCCTTTATCGTGCGCTTTATCCCTCACCAGTTCCGCCGCATCCTCGACACACGCCAGTTGCGTCAGCAAGACTACTGGCTCCGCCTCAAGACAGTGCTCGACGACGGCAACCTTGAGCGCAAGTTCCAGATTGATTATATAGAGTTTGTTCCGATAGGTGTGGCTCAGAACCAGCAATATCTTGAGGATTGGTATTGATTCCTTGTAAAATCAAAAAAGAATTATGATACGTAACAAATGTATATACAGCATGATAGCAGCTGCAACATTGCTTGCTGCTTCATGCACCGACTTCGATGATTACAACGAAGCGTACAAGACAGGTTCGCCTGAAAGCAAGAAGACTCTTTGGGAGAACATTTCTTCTCGCAGCGACCTTACTGAGTTTGCGTCATTGCTCTATAAAGTTGGCTACGACAAGGAGCTTGGCAATACTCGATTCTATACCGTGTGGGCACCGCAGAACGGCACCTTCGACTATGCCACTTACGACCAGATGGACAGCACGTCGCTCGTCGACAGGTTTATCAAGAGCCATGTGGCAGACTACAACTTCACGGTGTCTTCAAGCATCAACGAGCGTGTTCACACCTTGAACGAGAAGTCGTTTGAGTTGCAAAACATTGAGGGATGCACCTACGGCGACCACAACATAGTTAGCCTCAACAATCCGAGCATCAACGGTATTTACCACGTGATGGACGGAGCGGTGCAATACTTGCCCAACATCTATGAGTATATCTTCGACCAGGCAGACACCGACAGCCTCATTGCTGCATATTTTGCGAAATATGAGTCAGAGGAGTTGGATATCAAGAACAGTGTGCCCGGGCCTATCGACTCTCTGGGCCGGCAGACCTACAGCGACTCTGTGATGATAATGAACAACACTTTGTTCAGGGAGCTGAATGCCAAGATTAACAATGAGGACAGTATGTACACCATGCTGTTGCCAACTGATGAGGCATACACCAGCTCATACGACCAGATCAAGAACTCGTTCAAATACAACACAGAGACCAAGTATTATCCTATCACTACCGACGGAGTAGGGTCTGTGCTTACCAAGAGCGAGGCCAACAAGGATTATGATGGGGCTTACCTGACCGACTCTCTTGCAAAGCTTTGCATTGGCTCAAGCCTTATACTTGCCCATAGCAACAAGTACAATTTCTGGCTTGACGAGGTGGACGGCCCGCAGAATGGTTTGCTCGACACCCTCATGACAACTTCCGGTATCAAGCTTTCTGGTGGCGAGGAAATAGTGTCTCACACTATCGGCTCTCCCGAGAAGATGAGCAACGGCTATGCACGCCGTGTCGACTCTTTGGCTCTTAAGCCCTGGGAGGTTTGGAATCCCGAGCTCAGCGTCAATGTTTACAGCACCGATGTACGTCCTTTGGTAAAGGAGGCCGCTGTCAACACTGTCGAGGTGACGACCTACGATTTCAACGAGAGCGTTGGCGACTACATATCAAGGTATATCGACCTCGTTCCCAACAACGACAGAACGGCTCGTCCGGAGGCATATTTCTATCTGAATGGGATAAGGTCGACGAAATACAACCTCTATGTCGTTTTCGTGCCGGCCTGCATCAACAAGAACTCAACCGAGCAAGAGAAGATCATCCAGTTTGACGTCAATCTGAACTATATGGACGAGAAAGGCAATATCGGAACCGCTTCGTCTCCTACCAAGAAGTTTACCAAGCTGCTCACCGACTCGGCCAATCTCAACAAGATAGACACATTCTTGGTTGGTGAGGTTGACTTCCCATATGCATACGTTGGCATCAGCGATGATTGCAAGCCGTATGTCAGTGTCAAGATTAACCGCAACGTTTATAGTTCAAAGGAAAAGAACTATGGCAACAGGATGCGTATAGCCGGTTTGATTCTCCGTCCGGTTGATTATGACGAGTACTTAAAAAAAGAAGATGAAAGATTATGAACACTGTTATATATAATATCCATAAGTCGTTTTTCAGGAACGCTTTCTTCGCACTTTTAGTGGGGTTGGCTGTGCCGGCTTACGCTCAGGATGAAGTTGCTGCCGACGATGAGCAGGCCTCTTCGGTTCAGCGAGCTCCAAAGATTGAGCCGGAGAAGTATGAACTCGTGTCTGTCAAGGGAACCGTATTCGAGGAGTCCAGCAAGAAGCCTTTGGCCGGTATTCAGGTCAAGGCGCTTGGCAACGCCCGTTACACGGCCATGACCGACGAGAAGGGGCAGTTCGAAATCAAGGTACCCAAGTTCACCACTTCGCTGTTTGTCTATTCGCCAGAGTTCCTATCGCAGCAGGTTGCCATCGGCAAGGGCGACGATCTCGTTATCTATATGTTGAGCGACAAGTATCGCCCGATGTATGAAGACGCAACGAACATCACGGCTTCGCGTTCCATCAAGTCTGATGCAACAGAGAACTACACCCTCGACACAGAGCTTGAAGACAAGTTGCTGGCAGACATGCGCACCACCCAGCGTTCGGCAATGCTTGGCGTCGGAGGCGACATGTTTATCCGAGGCATCAACTCACTGAATGCTAATTCGCAGCCGCTTATCATCGTCGACGGCGTAGAGCTCGACATGCAGCGTGACCGTGCGGTGCTGCACAGCGGCAATTTCTTCAATATGCTGGGCAATATCATGCCTGCCGACGTAGAGAAGGTGACGGTGCTGAAGAACGCCACAGCCCTCTATGGTGCCCGCGGCGGCAATGGCGTCATCCTCATCGAGACCAAGCGTGGCCATAGCATGGCAACGCGAATCGACGCCAACCTTTCGGTAGGCGTGACGCTGATGCCACGCCTGCAGACCGTCATGGATGCCTCTCAGTATCGCATCTATGCTACCGAGATGCTCGGCACAGTGCCCAACCTCGACGTCAACTCGTCGGCATTCAAGTTCCTCAACGATGATCCCAATGGTTATTACTACCATACGTATCATAACAACACCGACTGGCAGGACGAGGTTTACCAGACGGCATTGACGCAGAACTACAGCATCAATGTGCAAGGAGGCGACAACATCGGTATGTACAACCTCTCTGTGGGCTATGTCGATGGCGAGACAACCTCAAAAGGCAATGCCTACAATAGGATGAACGTTCGCTTCAACACCGACATCAACATCCTTAAGAATCTCTCAACCAAGTTCAACCTGTCTATTTCGCGAATGCAGAACGACCTGAAAGACGACGGCGTGCAGGAAGACTTCGATGCCGCAACACCGACATCGCCCACATTCCTCGCTCAGATTAAGTCGCCGCTGGTTGCACCTTACCAGTACAACCAGTACCTGGGAGGATTCTCCAACCTGCTCAGCGAGGCCGACGACTTGTTTGACGCTGTCGGCACGGAGCATTCGCTTTCAAACCCTGTGGCCATTCTGGCGCAGGCTCACGGCGACAACAAGAACTTCCTTGAGAACACCTACTTCCAGGCAATGTTGGAGCCTACGCTTAAGTTGGGCAACGACTGGCGCATTACCACAGCGTTCAGCTATACCCTCAACCGCAACTCGCAGCGCTACTACCGTCCTAACACGGGTGTGGCCGGGTTCAACATACCCGATGTAGGCTTGGTTTACAACCAGTTCTCTACATATTATGCCAAGGAGAACAACATCCTCAGCAACACGCGAGTAAGCTACTCTCACATCTTCGGTGCCCACTCGCTGAGCGCTTTCGTTGGTTTCCGTTACAATTACTTCTCGTACGACGGCGACGGTATCTCAACCCAGTACACAACGCGCCAGGACGACAAGAACCCGCAGATTTCTGCCAACACCAACAACATCATCTCGGCCTTCGGTGCCAATGATGTATGGAAGCAGATACAGTGGTACGGCAACGTAGACTATAACTACCAGAACCGTTATTTCCTCACACTGTCGCTCCTTGGCGAGGCCAACAGCCGTTTCGGCGACAACAGCGACGGGCTCAGCATGTTCGGTGTGCAGTGGCAGGTTTACCCCAGTGTACAGGCCGGATGGGTGGTTACCAACGAGAAGTGGTTCCCGAAGAATGCCGGAGTTGACTATCTGCGCCTCAATGTTGGCTACGACATCAGCGGCAACGACGACATTGCCAGCAATGCCGTGCGCACCGTTTACGCCATGGTGAAGTACGACAACCAGGCCGGCTTGCAGCTCAAGAACATCGGTAACGACAAGATAAAGAGCGAGACGATGAAGAAGTTCAACGTGGGCTTGCAGACCAACTTGCTGCACAACCGTGTCGCATTGAGCTTTGATTACTATATCAACAAGACGAGCGACCTGCTCACTCTGAAGACCTTCACCGACCCGATTGCCGGCCAGAACAACTACTGGACCAACAGTGGCGAGATTCAAAACACCGGTTTCGAGGTCATGCTTTCCGGCAAGCCCGTCGTGGCAAAGGACTGGGATGTCGAGATTGGCGCCACTGTGGGCCACTACAAGAACGAGGTCAAGTCGTTGCCTGATGGCGATTACCTCTCTTCTATATATGGCGAAGACAACATCCTCACCTCTGTGGGCAACCCTGTGGCCCTGTTCTACGGCTACGAGACAGCCGGTGTGTTTGCCGACGATGCAGCCGCACGCGCAGCAGCAAAGCAGGACGGTGGCCATGAGTATCTCTACATGCTCGACAACACCGGCAAGGAAATGTATTTCCAGGCTGGCGACATCCACTTCGTCGACCGCAACGATGATGGCAAGATTGACGAGAGCGACCGTACGGTCATCGGCGACCCGAATCCCGACATTTACGGCAACATCTTTGCTTCTGTCAACTGGAAGAACTTCACGCTCAGCCTCAACTTCAACTACAGCCTCGGCAACGACGTGTTCAACTACCAGCGCATGATACTCAACTCGGGCAGCAACTTCTACAATCAGCAGGTGGCAATGACCGACCGCTGGCACTATGAAGGCCAGGTGACCGACATTCCGCGCATAGCCTATGGCGACCCGATGGGCAACAGCCGCTTCAGCGACCGTTGGATTGAAGACGGAAGCTATCTGCGCCTGAAGACCCTCAAGCTGACATACCGCGTTCCTGTCAACTTCAGCTGGCTGCAGGGTCTTGCTGTGTGGGCAGAGGCAGTCAATCTGTTTACTCTTACCAATTATCTTGGCAACGACCCCGAGTTCAGCATTGGCCGCGGTTCGTTGTATCAGGGCATAGATTGTGGCAACCTTGCCCAAAGCCGTGCATTTACTTTTGGAGTGAAGATAAATCTATAAGAAAACGAAATCATGAAGAAGATAATATTTTCAGTTATCTGTATGATGACGCTCTTTGTGTCGTCATGTAGCGATATGCTCGACGTTGAGACAAGCCGCGAGGTTGAGCTGCCCTCCATCGGGCAGGCCTCCGACTCCTTGTTCTACGTGCTGGGCATAATGCAGGCAGTGCAGCAGGCTGCCGACGCCTACTACATTCAGAATGAGATGCGTGGCGACCTGGTCGACGTCACCGTGCATTCAGACCTCAACTTGCGTGAAATGGCAAACTTCAGCGCCACGGCTTCCAACAAGTACGACAGCGCTTACGTTTACTACCGCATCATCAACAACTGCAACTACTACATTGCCAATCGCGACACCACCTTGTATGACGGTACATACAATGTCACACAGTCGGAGTATGCCACCGTGCTGGCTTTCCGTGCGTGGGCTTACTTGCAGCTTGCCCGCAATTACGGCAAGGTGAAGTTCGTGACCAAGCCGCTCACCTCTTTGAGCGACATCGAGAACGACAAGTCTGAGGAGCTTGGCATCAAGGAGATTGTTGCACGCCTGGCCGACGAGGGCAACACCGCGTTGAGGCGTTACAGTGGGCTCGACCTGCCCTACGGCAATGGTGTCATTGGCAGCGATTACATTCGCTCAATGTGCATCCCCGTCGACGTTATCCTTGGCGAGCTCTATCTTGAGGCCGGGCGCTATGCCGAGGCTGCCGACTATTACTTCAAGTACCTGCTTAAGTATAAGATGGTGGCCAGCGACCAGCGTTCTCTTGTTGAATTGTCGAATATGTGGGATCTCAATTTGCCCAACGACTTCCTGCCAGAGTCTTCCGGCAATTGGTTCCCTGATAACTTTTCTCTCATATCTACATCAACGTCACTCGACGGTCGCATCACTTATCTCCCCATGGCGCTGAACAAGTTTAAGGGAGTTACGTCGGAGATACCCAAGTTGTTCGGTTTTGACTATTACCTAACTTCCGGCGACGAAGATGCCACTCCGGACGAGAAGTATCAGGCCAAGTTCATGGACGAGCAGCAGATAGTGCCGTCCTCTGCCTACAAGTCGCTGGCCAACAACTCTCTTTATTACTACACGTCGAGGTTTGCCGGCCATGAGAACGAGAAGGGCGCGCTCAGCATTGGCGACCAGCGTGCAAAGGCTCGCGTGGTTCAGCGCAGCAATGTGGGCGGCGTCGACACCATGGAGTATCAAAGGCTGTTCACTTATGCACCGCAGATCATTCTCTACCGTTCTTCCACCGTGTGGCTGCATCTGGCCGAGGCGTTCAATCGCATGGGTTATCCCGACGCAGCTTTCGCCATCTTGAAAGACGGCCTTACCACCAACCTGCTCACGGATACGACCTACATCACCGATGGCACCAAGGAGTTGCTCACCGGTCGCTATCCGTTCCTGATAGGCGAGGGTGTCTCTATCTTCAGCGGCACGGGTGGGGCGCGCAACTACGGCATCCATCGCCATGGTTGCAGCGACGCCAGCGGCATCGACGGCGTTTACTCGCTCTATCAGATGGACACCGAGGTTTTGCGCAAGCTCGACGAGATAGAGAGCATGTTTGAAGTGACCTCTGCCGGCAGCGAAGACTCTCTCGCCGTTATCGTCAATGCTGTAGAAGACTTGCTGTGCGACGAGTACGCCATGGAGTTTGCTTTCGAAGGCTGCCGCTATGCCGACCTCATGCGCCTGGCCCGCCATAAGAACGAGTCGAGCCCTGCCGGCTACGGCACCAACTTCGGAGGCCGTTGGCTTGCCCGCAAGCTGGCGTTCAAGAATCCGGTCAAGAATCTTGAAGACGAGCAGAATTGGTATCTTCCGATGAAGTAATGCCATAAATTGAGTTTTTTCACATGCAATGGCCGCATGCACGCACGGGCGCGCATGCGGCCATTTTGTTTGTTCATTTGTTACACCGCCGTCACGCGGGACGTTTTCGTACGTATTTCATATTTTTCGTACGAAATGACAATGCCATTGTCGTTGCCGATGCTTAACTTTGCGCACGAAAGCCGGCAGAGGCTGCCGCAGTGCCATGGCAGCGGCCCGCAGGCCGGCATTGGCGTCAGAGAAACAATCAATACATATAAATGATGACATATTTCAACCGTTTATCCCTTTATGGCTGTGCATTGGCCCTGGCTTGCCTGCATAATGCCTTTGCCTGCATGGCAGCCCCGCCAACAGTCCGTGCAGTGGCCTCGCCGTCAGCAGAAGAGTCTGCTGCTGCAGACCCGCCAGTGATGGGCTGGAGTTCCTGGAACACCTATCATGTAAACATCAGCGACACGCTCATCATGCGCCAGGCCGACGCCATGGTGGCCAAGGGCCTCAAGGCGGCAGGCTATCGTTACATAAACATCGACGACGGCTTTTTCGGCTATCGCGACAGCACAGGCCTCATGCATGCCCATCCGCAGCGTTTCCCGCGCGGCTTGCGGCCCGTGGCCGACTACATCCACTCGCTGGGCTTCAAGGCCGGAATATATTCCGATGCAGGCAGCCACACATGCGGCTCGCGTTACGACAACGACGAGAACGGGTTCTGGGCCGGCCTGTACGGCCATGAGCGGCAGGATGCCGAGCTTTATTTCAACGACTGGGGCTTCGACTTCATCAAGATAGACTATTGCGGGGCGGGCACAGAGCTCAACCTCGACGAGCGCCGCCGATACACCGAGATAAGCGAGGCCTTCAAGAGTGTGGGCTGTGGCGACGTGGAAATCAACATCTGCCGTTGGGCTTTCCCCGGCACATGGGCCCGCAGCATTGCCCGCTCGTGGCGCATCAGCCCCGACATACGCCCCCGCTGGTCGTCGGTCAAGCGCATCATCGACCTCAACCTATACCTGTCGGCCTATTGTGGCGGCGGACACTACAACGACATGGACATGCTCGAGATTGGCCGCGGCATGCCCCGCAATGAAGAAGAGGTGCATTTCGGCATGTGGTGCATCATGAGTTCGCCGCTCATGATAGGCTGCGACATGCAGACCATACCCGAGGCGTCGCTCTCACTCATAAAGAACGAAGAGCTGATAGCCCTCAACCAAGACCCGCTCGGGCTGCAGGCCTACGTCGTTCAGCACGAGGGCGAGGGCTATGTGCTCACCAAGGACATCGGGCGCAGGCGGGGCACGGAGCGTGCCGTGGCCCTTTACAACCCGTCCGACTCTGCCTGCCACTTCAATGTGCCGTTGTCGCTGCTCGAGCTTGGCGGCCGGGTGAGGCTGCGCGACCTTGTAAGGCGTTGCGACCTGGAGCCCGTCAGCGACAGCATAGTGTGCGACCTGCCTGCCCGCAGCCTGCGCCTGTTGCGTGCCGAGGGCCTTTACCGCACCGACCCGGTGGCCTATGAGGCCGAGTGGGCTTACCTGCCCTGTTTCGATGCCCTGGGCAAGGTGAAGCACCAGGTGCTCTATGCCGCCAACCCCGACGCTTCGGGGGGCATGGTGGCGTCGTGGCTGGGCGGTCGCAAGGAGAACATAGCCCGCTGGAGCGACGTCTACAGCAGCCGCGGCGGCGCCTACGACATGACCATCACCTATGTGCCCGCCGCCCGCCGCAGGCTCGAGGTCACGGTCAATGGCACAACCACGCGCCTCTACGACCTCGCCTCCGAGGGGTGTTTGGCCACGGTGACCATACCCGTTACGCTGCGCAAGGGGTTCAACACCGTCGAGATGGGCTATCCCTACGGCTGGACTGTCGACATAGACCGCTTCGAGCTTCGCCCTGCCGGCAGTGGCGGGCGCTGACAGCTGCCCCGCATGCCGGCATGACTGAAGGGCGCCGGGCGTGACGTGGTCACACGGCAGCCTGCCGTTACCGTTTACGTTTATGCATGTTTTTTTGTTTATGAAGAAAATACTGTTAGTTATGGCTGCCGCCATCATAGCCGCAGCCAGTGTCGTGGCCGGCGACCCCGACCCGTTGATGGGCAAGAAGATGGGTGTCATCGGCGACAGCTATGTGCGCAACCACCGTGAGCCGGTAGAGAACACATGGCACTATAAGTTTGCCATGAAGCATGGCATGAGGTATTACAATTACGGCCGCAACGGCAATTGCATCTCCGTCGACCTTGCCCGCTGGGGCGAAGGCATGTACCGCCGTTATGCCGACATGGCCGACTCGCTCGACCTCGTCGTAGTCATTGGCGGGCACAATGATGCCGCCCGCCTCGACAGCATAGGCATGGGCCTGTTCCGCGAGCGCCTCGGCGTGCTCTGCCGCGGGCTCATCGAGAAATATCCACGTGCCCAGATAGTTTTCTTCACGCCGTGGGTGTGCGATGGCTTTGCCGGTAGCAACCGCGAGCGTGTGGTCGATGCCATGCTCAGCGTGTGCGGCTCTTACGGCATACCCGTGTTCGACGCTGCCCGCCGTGGTGGCATCTATGCCGGCAGCGCCACTTTCCGGCGCATCTATTTCCAGGGTGGCGGCACCCGCGACACGGCCCACCTCAATTCGCGGGGGCACGACCGTTTCCTTCCGGTGGCCGAGTCGTTTATACTGCAATACACAGAGTGATGCGCCAACAAACCGTTTACCAATGACTTTCGGCGCCCATCGGCGGTTGGAGGCAACAGTGGCGGCTGTGGCTGCCTGGTGCCCCAGGCCGTCGTCAGCCATGGGCCCGCACAAAACAAATCGCAATTATGAAGTTTACCAACATCATCATGGCCTTGGCCTTCATGCCGCCCTGTGCGGCGTCGGCGTCGGGCGTCAGTCTTTCGCGCCTCACGGTAGAGGGCCGTGTGGCCCCTGTGGGCATCGACGTTGCCGTTCCCCGTTTCGGCTGGCAGATAGTTTCTTCCGGGCGCAACGTCCGCCAAGAGTCTTACCGTATCATAGTGTCGTCTTCCGAAGACAATGCGCGGAGCATGGTGGGCGACGTGTGGGACAGCCGCACCGTGGCTTCCGACTCGTCGCAATGGGTGGCTTACAAGGCCGCCCCCTTGCAGCCCAACCGCAAATACTATTGGCGTGTGCTTGTCAAGACCAACGTCGGCGACGCCGTGTGGAGCGAGCCGTCGTCGTGGTCGACGGGCCTCATGTCGCCAGAAAACTGGCGGGGACAATGGATTGGGCTCGACTCGCTGCTGCCCGGCGACGTTGCCGAGCGCCACAGCCGCATGGCGGTGCGCTGCTTCCGCAAGGAGTTCCGGGCCGGCAAGGGGGCCGTGAGCCGAGCCACTATCCACATTTCCGGACTGGGCAACTACGCCATCTACATCAACGGCAGGCGGGTGGGCACCGACGTGCTCACGCCCGTGCCCACCGACTACACCAAGACAGTGGCCTACGACACCTACGACGTCACCTCGCTCATTGCGGGCCGCAATGCCGTGGGCGTGGCCCTTGCCCCTGGCCACTATTTTGCCCAGACACAGAATTACCAGACCAACGTGCGCACCACCTACGGTTACCCCAAGCTGCGCGCCAACCTCATCGTTGAGTATGCCTCCGGGCAGGCCGACACCATAGTCACCGACTCCACTTGGCGCTTCTTTGCCGGCGGCCCCATACGCTATGCCAACGAGTACGACGGCGAGCTCTTCGATGCCCGGCGGTGCGTGGCCGGCTGGGCCGAGGCCTCGTTCGACGACAGCAGCTGGGCCCGGGCTCGCGTCGTGGCCGCGCCCGGTGGCGTGTTGCGCGGCAATGTCACGCCGGCCATGAGCGTCTATTCGTCGGAGCGCCCGGTGGCCGTGCGCAGCTACGGGCGGCGCCACATTGTAGATTTCGGCACAAACGGGGCAGGGCGCCTGCGCCTCACGCTGAGGGCCGCTGCCGGCGATACCGTGCGCATACGCCATGCCGAGCTGCTGGCCCCGGGCGACTCGGCCCTCTATGTGGCCAACCTGCGCAGCGCCGAGGCCACGGCCTGGTATGTGGGCGACGGCCGCAGCCGGCGCTGGGCGCCCGAGTTTACATACTACGGCTTTCGGTATGCCGAGATAACTGGCGTCGACGACATCGGGGAATGCGACGTGGTGCGCGAGCTCATTGCCGACCGCATGGACGATGAGGGCACCGGCTTCGCCGCCTACGAGGCCGGGGGCGAGAGCATGCTCAACGCCATAGTGGCCAATGCGCGCCGGGGCGTGAGGAGCAACTACAAGGGAATGCCCGTCGACTGCCCCCAGCGCGACGAGCGAATGCCGTGGCTCGGCGACCGCACCACGGGCTGCCTGGGCGAGAGCTACCTCATGGACAACCATTCGCTGTATGCTAAATGGATTGCCGACATACGCGACGGGCAGCGTGCCGACGGCCGCATCAGCGACGTGACACCTGCTTACTGGAGGCTGTACAACACTAACATCACGTGGCCGGCGGCCCTGCCTTTTGCCTGCGACATGCTTTACCGCCAGTATGGCGACCTGCGCCCCATGCGCGAGAGCTACATGTCGATAAAGAGGTTTCTCGACATGATAAGGCGCGACAACTATGATGGCGGGCTCGTGCCATACGACCGCTACGGCGACTGGTGCGTTCCGCCGGAGTCGCCGAAGCTCGTTCACAGCAAAGACCCGGCCCGCAAGACCGACGGGCGGCTCATCTCGTCGGCTTACTATTACTATCTGTGCCGGCTCATGCAGCGCTATGCAGGGCTGTTCGGCCTGGATGCCGATGCCGAGACATACTCGCGCGATGCCGAGACCACGCTGAAGGCCGTCAACGACACCTTCCTCTGCCGGGGCCGCTATTCAAACGGCACTGTCACGGCCAACCTGCTGCCGCTGGCCATGGGCATGGTGCCCGAGGGCTACGCCCGTGGCGTGGCCGACAGTCTTGTCAACACCATAGTGGCCAAGAACGGCAAGCATGTCAGCGCGGGCGTCATAGGCATACAGTGGCTCATGCGCCAGCTGTCGGCGATGGGGCGCGGCGACCTGGCCTACGACCTGGCCACCACCGACACCTACCCCGGATGGGGATATATGGTGAGCCGCGGGGCAACCACCATCTGGGAACTGTGGAACGGCGACACCGCCAACCCGTCGATGAACAGCGGCAACCACGTCATGCTGCTCGGCGACCTGCTGCCCTGGTGCTACGAGCACCTGGCCGGCATCAGTCCCGACCCGGCCTGTCCCGGGTTCAAGCGGGTGGTGCTCAAGCCCGACTTCAGCATCAGGCGGCTCACCCGTGTGGCCGCCTCCCACCGCTCGCCGTATGGCACCATACGCAGCGAGTGGTGGCGCGAGGGCTCTGCTGTCAGGTGGGCGGTGTCTGTGCCGGCCAACACCACGGCCGAGGTGCACCTGCCCGACGGCACCGTGCGCCAGATAGGCTCGGGCGACTATGTGTTCTGACTTTGCAGGGTGGGGCGGTGCCGTGTGGCTGCCGGCACTGCCCCACGCCGTCGCCCTGTTAGGGTTAAATGTCGTTAAGCAGCGTGGCGTTAGCCTTAATGTTTGTATTTTTGCATTCGGTTACTGACTACTGAAATAACATTAAGGAAAAATAAGCATGAAGAAGACTTTGTTTTTGTGTGCCGTGGCAGCCCTCGGAGTGGCAGCACAGGCACAGACGGCGCGCAAGCTGACCGTCAACCTGACGCCCGATGGTGCGTCGAACATACAGGTGTTCCTGCCCGAGACGCCCTCGGGGCGGGCCATTGTGGGCTGCCCCGGCGGCGGCTATTCGCATCTGTCTATGCAGAACGAGGGCACCGACTGGGCCGAATACTTCAACAGCCAGGGCATAGCCTACTGCGTGCTCACCTACCGCATGCCCAAGGGCGACCGCTCGCTGCCCATGTCTGACGCACAGAACGCCATACGCACCGTGCGCGACAGCGCACAGGCATGGAAGGTGAATCCATACGACGTGGGCATCATGGGATTCTCGGCCGGAGGCCACCTGGCGTCGACCACTGCCACACATGCACCCATCGACGCGCGCCCCGACTTCCAGATACTGTTCTATCCCGTCATCTCGATGAACGAGCGCGTCACACACAAAGGCTCGGTGGTGGGCTTCCTGGGCGACGGCAGAGCCGACAAGGCCCTTGTCGACGAGTTTTCCAACGACAAGCAGGTGCGCCGCCACCAGACGCCTCCGGCCTTCATCGTCATGGCCGGCGACGACCGCGCCGTGCCGCCCCTGACCAACGGGCTGCCTTACTACACGGCGTTGCGCCGCGCAGGCATACCGGCCGCCATGCACATATACCCCTCGGGCGGCCACGGCTTCGGCTTCCGCTCGTCGTTTGCCTACCATAACGAGATGCTCGGCGAGCTCTCGGCATGGCTCAAGAGCCTCAAGGCACCCGACGCCGGGGCCAAGCGCGTGGCTTGCGTGGGCAACAGCATCACCGACGGGCACGGCATTGACATGGCCGACGTGCAGGGATATCCGGCGCAATTGCAGCGCCAGCTGGGCAGCGGATACTGCGTGCGCAACTTCGGCGTCAGCGGCCGCACGCTGCTCAACCATGGCGACCGCCCTTACATGAAGGAGAAGGCATGGGCCGAGGCCAAGGCTTTCGAGCCCGACATCGTGGTGGTAAAGCTCGGCACCAACGACAGCAAGCCGCGCAACTGGGACAACTACGGCAAGGAGTTTGCCGCCGACCTGCAGCAGATGGTCGACGAACTGAAGGCGCTGCCGTCGAAGCCTGCCATCTACTTGTGCTGCCCTGTGGCCTCGGACACCGGCAGCGGCAAGCAAGACGACAACCAGATACGCGACTCTGTGGTGGTGGCCGGCATCATGCCCGTGATAAAGAAGGTGGCCAAGAAAAACAAGTTGCAGGTCATCGACCTCCATTCTCTGCTCGACCCTAAGTCTGACTCGATGCAGCGCGACGGCATTCACCCCACGGCCAAGGGGGCGGCGGCCATAGCAAAGGCGGTGGCCGAAGCTGTGGTTGCAGGCGGGCGCTGACACCGCGTCGCGGGCTTGCCGAAGACATATCGAAAGCGTTTTTGTACGATATTACCAAAAAACGGACGAAAGTATACTTTTGCAATGGTTTCGTTGCCGTAATTTTGCACCCGTGAGTCGGCTGCGCCGCGCTACGGTCTGATTGCCGTTGGGCGCGCGCCTCTGCCGGGCTGCTGTTCGCGGCGGCCATCCATGAAAGTTTGATTATGTTAGTTTTGGTTAGTACAATACGTTTTTAGAAAGTACATTTGGTAGATATCTTTTTCTGGAAAGGCCTGGCTGTGAAGCCGGGCCTTTTTTAACTCCTGCATGCCGGCAAACCGCCGGTGATATGGCTTTGTTTCTTTCTCTGGCTTCCAAGGGATTGGCAGGCCGCCCAACGCGGCAGGCTTCGTGTCGGTTTTTTGTCATCCGGCGTTGCCGTCTCTTGCTGCCGAGCTTGCGGCCTGTGCCACAGCTGTTTGCGATAGCTGCCGTTTTGCGTTGCCATAAGGGCCGTTTTACGCCCCGAAACGGCCTGTATCGCACAGCAATACGGCCTTTGTGGGATGCCTGTTGGGCCGCGTCCGGTGGCTTTGCGCTGCCGTGTCGCGTTTTTTCATCGCCTGCGGCGGCCTTCCGCCCGGGCTGCCTTGCCACAGCGTCCCGGCCGCCGGCACATGGCCCGGGCATGTTGGCGCATGGCGGCAGGTTGCAGCCCCGAGGCGCGCCTTGCTTAGGCTGCGGTGCCGCAACCGCGGGCCAAAGCGTACTAAATTACCGGTTTTTGTACGATTGTCGTGCTTATGTCGGGTGTTTTTTGGTAATTTTGTGCCGTTAAATGCTTTTGTAGCACCTCGCGGCAGCATGACGCGCATGGTTGCCGAGGGTGATGCGGATGAAGAAAATACTATCATAACTCAGCTTAAAACTAAAAGACAAAACGGCAATGAGAAAATTTTACATCGGTCTTTTGATGGCGGCCATGCTGCCATCCTGCCTGTATGCACAGCGGATACAGCAGAAACTGGGACGCTCGGTGGTGGCCGTGGCCGGCAGCGACAACGTGCTCGTGACGTGGCGCAAGCTGGCGCAGGAGCCCGAGAACTGCACGTACAACCTGTACATGCGTAAGCAAGGTTCGTCGGACTACACCAAGGTCAACGCCGAACCTATTGTCAACACCAACTACCAGGCCACGGTTTCAACCATACCCTACGGAACTGAGCTGGCTGTGACCATGGTTTCGCCCGACGGGACGGAAGGCGACAAGAGTTCCCCATTCCTCTTTCAAAGCCATGCTTACAACAATGTGTTCATGGATATCGACTTCGAGGCGGCGGTGCTCAATCCCAACAATTACGAGTTTAAGTATGCCTGGCCCATGGACAACGACGGCGACGGCGAGTTTGACGCGCTGCTCGTTGACCGCAGATACTGCGGACTGGCAGGGCAGGCCGACCCCGGCACCACAACCACGAGCCACAAGCTGCAGGCATATACGTTCGACGGGCGCTGCCTCTGGACGGTAGACATGGGCCCGAACGTTGACATCGACGCCGGCCAGGGCGACATGGTGGTGGCCTACGACATCAATTGCGACGGGCGAACCGAGGTGATTGTGAAGAGCTCTGACGGCACGCGCTTCTGGAACAAGGCCGCCGAGACGTGGGGAAGCTACGTGGGCGGAAGCCAGGATGCCGACACCGATGCCGACGGTATTGTCGACTACACCAAGCAGGGCAAGCGCAACCCGCCTTATTATGTGTCGATAATCGACGGTGCAACGGGCGAGGAGATTGTGCACTCCGAACTCAACTACTCGGCCGTTACCGACGGGGCCGACAGCTACGGGCGCGACAACAGGGCCGACTATTACGACGACAACAACGGACTGGAGTATGCTTTCCTCGGAGGTTCGTTCTCGATATGCTACTTCGATGGCATACACCCGTCGCTTGCAGTGCAGTGTATGAACCGCCGAAAGAGCGACGGCCACCATTACTACATGTGCGAGTGGACGTTTGACTGGACGGGCGGCAAGCCCCAAAACTGGCATCACGCCTACACGTGGCCCATGCGCAGCGCCAATCCGCCGGCCGCAGAGTTCCACCAGTTGCGCGTGGCCGACGTCGATGGCGACGGCATCGACGAGCAGCTCGGCGGCGGCTATGCAGTCAACTCGGTCAAGGGGCTCGTCATGTCGCCCGGAATAGGCCATGGCGACCGCTACGACGTGAGCGACATAGATCCCGACCGGCCCGGGCTCGAGGTCTACGCAATACAGCAGACCAACCTGATGGGGCAGCTGCTCTACGATGCCGCCACCGGCGAGCACATCAAAGAGTGGTACCTGCCGACCATCGGCGACGTGGGGCGCGGGCGCTGCATCGACGTAGACCCGGCCCACAAGGGCTACGAGGTGTTCTCGACCATGGGCAACCTTTACGACTGCAAGGGCAACGTGATAAAGGAAGGGGAGACCGCCTACCCCGTGGAGGCCGTGTGGTGGGATGGCGACCTGCAGCGCGAACTGATTGCCTCGAGCGGCGGCAGCGGCCGTGGCACCAACGTACACGTGGCCAAGTACGACGGATCGCGCCTCATTCAGTTCTCGCGCGAGAGCGACTGGGCCGTCCATGCGGGCGGTGCCGTGCGCCCGGCGTTCATGGGCGACATCACCGGCGACTGGCGCGAAGAGCTCGTTCTCATGAAGCAGGACGACAAGACCAGCACCGGACTGATTGCATATTCTACCAACATACCCACCGACTACAGCTTCTACACGCTGCAGGAAGACCCGCACTACCGTCTCGACTGCACCACACGTGGCTACTACCAGATGCCGTGCACGGGCTTCTACCTCGGTGGCGACATGCCCTATCCTCCGCTCCCGCCTGTGATGGTGACCGACCTGCGTTGGCAGGGAGGCGGCACATGGGGCGCGTCGGGCTCGGGCTTCACCTCGTTTGACATGACTGCGGCGCAGGATTACGCCGACGGCAAGAGCGTGGTGTTCGACCTGAGCGGACAAAACGGGCAGCCAATACAGGTGAACTCTACGCTGAAGCCTTCGGCCGTTTACATAATGAACCCCAAGGGCCACGACTATGCCTTCAACGGCACAGGCTCACTGGCCGGCGACATGGAGCTGTGGAAGGCGCAGCAGGGCACTGCCACCATCGACATCAACCTTGACTTCACCGGGCGTACCATAATAAGCGAAGGCACGCTGTGCATCAACGGCACCGTGGCCGGGCCGGTCGAGCTGCGCGCCAAGGGCACACTGGCCGGCGTGGCAAGGCT
This sequence comes from Marseilla massiliensis, assembly GCF_016899955.1. Taxonomy (GTDB): domain Bacteria; phylum Bacteroidota; class Bacteroidia; order Bacteroidales; family Bacteroidaceae; genus Prevotella; species Prevotella intestinigallinarum. The sequence continues at coordinate 115,774 of NZ_JACJJL010000009.1, forward strand.
CAATGGCGACATCTCGTTTGAGAAGGCGCTCAACTACGAAGGCTGCCGCATCATGCCGGGAAATGACGCCGACAAGTTTGGCACAATGACTTTTGGCAAGAGCCTGACCCTGCCGGGCGACGTATACATAGAACTCAACGCCTCGGCAGCGCAGATGGGGCATGTCAAGGTTGATGGCGACCTGACGCTTGAAGGCACAAACACGTTTACCATCAATGCCGCCGAAGGGCAGATAGCCGTGGGAAGCTATGTGCTGGCCGAGTGTTCCGGCAAGCTCACGGCCGACCCCGACAGCATAGCCATGCGCGGACTGGACGGCGTGAACTGCGACGTGACGGTGGAAGGCAACCGCCTTGTGCTCACTGTCAACGAGTCGAGGGCCCCGATGAAGGATGTTGTGTGGACAGGAAACGAGTCGGACAAGTGGGACTACAAGGCCGACAACTTTGTTGCAGGCGGCGCTGCCACGCCGTTTGTAACCAACGATGCCGTGGTGTTCAACGACGAGTCGGCCAACCGCAATGTGGCTGTGGCCGACAACATGGTGACGGATGGCGTGACGTTCGACTTTGACAACGGCACCTATACGCTCTCGGGCGAAGGGGCAATAAGCGGCAACGGCGGCCTGACAAAGAACGGAAAGGGCGAAGTGAGGATGAAGCTGGTGAACAACAGCTATACCGGACCGACCGTCATCAACGCCGGAACGCTCACTGTGACCAATCTCGCTGACGGCGGAAAGAACAGCTCCATAGGCGCCTCGACGGCCAAACAGGGCAACCTGCAGCTCAACGGCGGCACGCTGAAAGTAGACGCCACCAACATGGCCACAGACCACATAGTGACCCTGAGCGACACTGCGACCATCAACGTGGCGTCGGCTTCGGGCACCATCTCGCTCAAAGGGCTTGTCATGGGCGACGGTTACCTGGTGAAAGACGGTCCGGGACAGCTTAACTTTACATACGAAGGAAGCAACACGTTTGCCGGCCTCATAGTGAGACAGGGCAAGGTTGCCACGGGCGCATGGAACGCAACGTTCTGCAAGCCCGGCTCGACAATGGTGCTGGCAGGCGGCACTGTCGACCTGCTCGACGTAAACAATTCAAGCACGAGGCCCGAGTTCAACTACAAGGTCACCGTGGTTGAGGGCACCGACAACACCGTCATGGGAACCATTCGCGGCGACATAAACGGCAGCTTCACCGGCAAGGGCAACCTGACCATCGTTTCCGACGGTGTGAGGAATGACATTGGGGCCGACTTCTCGAAGTTTGAGGGAACGCTGACTGCACAAGGCGAGAACTTCCGCCTGCAGGACAACGTCACCGACATGGGCATGACGAGCCTCGTGCTGGCCGACGGTGCCATCGTGAGACACTACAACGACAACGGCGGCAACAGCCGCGCGGTGAAGACGGTTGTGGGCTCTTTGGCCTCGAAGGCCACCGACTGCGAGCTGGGCAACGGCATCGACAGCTACGAGGTGGGCCAGAACAACAGCAGCACCAAGTATGCAGGGCGACTCACTGCCAAGACCATTACCAAGCGGGGAACGGGAACCCTGACCATCAGCGGCACAGAAAGCACTTCCGACCTGGTGGTTGACGAGGGGGCGCTCGACCTTTATTGCAATCCTTACACCGCCGCGCCGACATCGCTCACCAGCGGTACGATCACTGTAAACGACGGCGCCCGTGTCATTGGCTACGCCGGGGCGGCTGCCATGGTGGTAAACAAGGGCGGCGTGATTTCTGCCGGCTACGACGACAGGACGGGCATGATGAAGTCTACGGGAAGCCTCACGCTTGGCGAGGGCAGCACCATCGTGGTGCGGCTCGGCCTCAGTTCGGGCTCAAGGAGAACCTATGACTCTTACAAGTTCAACGGTGCTGTGACCCACAATGCCGACACCGTGCTGGTGGTTGTGCCCGAAGGGCGCATGCTCGCAGCCGGCGACGAGTTTGATGTGTTTGACGGCGAGGGCAAGCAGAGCGGTTCGTTCATCATCAAGACTGTCAGCCCGGGACAGGACATCACGTGGGACAGCTCCGACTTCCTGTCGGAGGGAGTGCTCCGGGTGGCCACTGCCGACGCTATCGGGGGCGTGGCGGCCGATGCGGCCCGCGTGGATGTCTACTCTGTCGACGGCATCAAGCTGCGTGGCGGGGTCTGCCGCGACAAGGCACTCGACGGGCTTGCACCCGGCGTATACATCGTCGGCGACCGCAAAATGGTGAAGGAGTGACCTTAAGGCAACATGTAAAGGGCGCGCGCAGCGGTGTGCGCGCCCTTTTATTATAGTAACATAACCAATCAAAGTTAATGTCATCATGAGCATAATGAATAAAATTGCCAAGTCATTGGCGGCGGTGGCGCTGTCGGCCTGTGCTGTTTGCGCCACGGCCCAGGAGCCGGCTTCTGTGTTCATAACGGCGGGGCAGTCGAACGCCGACGGCCGCGAGTATGTCAACAAGTTGCCATATTACCTCAAGGGAGGGTACAAATACCTTAGATACACCAACGTCACGTCGTCGGGCGACGGTACGTTCCACGAGTTCAAGTTCGACAAGCGGTTTGCTTTTTGCGACATTACCAACTACTTCATCGAGCAGTCTTTGCAGACAGAATTCTACGCAATAAAGTGCGCTTACGGCGGAACGGCCATCGACACGGCTGCCACTTACAGCCATTTGCCCGTTTGGTGCGCCGACGAAGGGTGGATAGGGCGCAACAATGCCTACAGAGGCGACATCAACAAGGGCAAGTCGCTCACCAAGTCGCTTACCGAAGGCTTTGCCGCCTGCGCCGACGTCACGCTGTCGAAGTTGCCCCAGGGCTATGACGTGAAGGCCATCATGTGGCACCAGGGAGAAAGCGACCGCAATCAGGCCGGCCACTATTACAAGAACTTCAAGGACATGATAAACTACATGAGGGCGGCGGTGTACGCCAAGACCGGGCGCGAGAAAGACAAGACGCTGCCGTTCATCTTCGGCACCGTGCCGCATGCCAGCAAGCAGTACAGCCGCGGCGTCGAGGAGGCACAGTTGCGGGTGGCTGCCGAGTTGCCCAATGTCTACTGCATCGACATGAGCGACGCTGGGCTGAGGTCGGACGCCCTGCACTTCGACTCGGCCTGGACCGAGTATCTGGGCAAGCAGATGTACAACAAGCTCGTAGAGCTGAGGCTTGTCGACGGCGACATGGTTGAGGCCGAGAAACCCCACAAGCCGGGTGCAAGCGACACGCTGCAGGTAGAGGCCGAGCGCCGCTGGGACTTCACCGAGGCGTGGGCTCCCGAGGCCGAAGAGAGGCTCAAGGCCGACAAGGCGTGGCCCATGTTCCAGAAGCTGGGCTACCGCTATTCGTCGGCAATGCCCGAAAACCGTGAACTGGCGGCCTCAGACGGCTACGTGTTTCCGGCCACCAAGGGGCTGTTCTTTAAGTGCAGCACGGGCAACCGCATCATTGTCAACCCCGGAAACCACATCTGTCTTTACGGCGACAACCTGTACCTGACAGTGCCTAAGGTAAGTCCGGGGCAGACGGTGACCATCGTCACCGAGTCGGCCAAGGGCGAACGGGGCATCACCACCGACAATGCCGACTTGGTGGAGCTGGTCCGCGGTGGCGGCAAGGCCACGGGAAAGGTGGTCAACGAGTGGCGCGTGAAGGAGTCGCTGACAGGGCCTGTCGACCTCGTTTTCCACTCAGACGGAGGCGCAATCTATGTCTACAGCATACAGGTGGCTTCACCCTACGTCCAGATATTGGTTGGGGCCGACGGCAAGGTGACCTTCAGCAGCGACAAGGCATGCGACGTCAGGCCTTGTGCCGGCATGATAAAGGCATACGTGGCCACCGACTATGACGCCTCGTCCGACGTGCTGACGCTGCAGCAGGTGGACACAATACCGGCAAATACGGGCGTTGTGGTGATTGGCGAGGAGTGTCTCGTGGGGGCGCCGCAGGTGAAGTCGGCCCCGGCCGTTGCTCGCAACCTGCTTGTTCCGGTGGTTGGTGAGTCCGCTGTAGGCCCCACCGAGACTGTTGGTGGCGTTGATTGTTGCAACTATGTGCTTCAGTCTGTCGGCGGTTCGGTAGACTTCCACAAGCTCAAGGCGCCCATCCTGTTGTCGGGTCAGGCCTACTTGCGGCTGCCGGCAACCGAGGCTGCAGGTGCCGAGGTGGTCAGGCCGGTGGTAGACACGGGCTCGGGCATCGGGCTGGTCAGTGCCGGCGGCATGGCCCGCGGGATGTGGTACACCATCGACGGAGTGGCGGTGGAGCGCCCGTCGCGAGGGCTCTATGTGTGCGACGGGCGCAAGTATCTGTTCAAATAGGCCCCCCGCGCGCTCCTGCATTATATATTATAAAAGTTTACATCATGCTTGATGCCAGTCATAAAGAGCCATTCGGACGTTCAAAACGGCCTCTTTTGCATTGCGGCAAGGCCCGTTTCGGAAAGCGAAACGGGCCTTGCTGCATGTTGATATGTGTGGTTCTGGAATGTCTTGGCTGTCAGATGGTTACACGGTAGGGCCGGAAACCGGGCCCTGGATGAAATATCTTGACATGCGATGGCCTGCAGGCCGCGGCCTTGTGGCGTGAGTGGCAGGTGGCCACGGGGCTGTGTGGGCTATGCCGCGGGGGTGGGGCGGCGCAGCGCCAGCGCCGGCCTTGCGGCGTCATGGCTTGCCCTTGCCATACTGCTTCGGGCTCACCCCGTACTTGGCCTTGAAGCATTTGTTGAAGTACGAAGCGTCTATTATGCCCACCTTGTAGCTTACTTCGGTCACGTTGAGCCGCCCCTCGAGCAGCAGTTCGGCGGCAAGCTCCATGCGCTTGTTCAGCAAATACTTGTTGGGAGATACGCCGGTGAGCTCTTTCACCTTCTTGAAGAACTTTGAGCGGCCTATGTACAGCATCTCGGCAAGGGCCGTCACGGTGAAGTCGGGCGCGCTGATGTTCTGCAAAATCAGTGCATCCATCCTGTCGATAAACTTCTTGTCGGCAGGCGACATGATAAGCCTGATTTCGTCTGCCTGGGCGACAGGCGTGTCGCAATGGCCGTTGTCTTGCGTCGCCCGCCTTTTGGCCTTCTGCGCATTCTTTATCAGTTGGGCCGCGCGGCCGGTGAGGAGGCGGAAGTTGCAGGGCTTCACCATGTAGTCGTCGGCCCCGGCGTTGTAGCTCTTCAGCTTGTGGGCGTCGTCGTCGAGGGCCGTAAGCATGATCACGGGGATGTCGGCCGTCTCGATGTTTGTCTTCAGATGCTTCACAATGTCGTATCCGCTGATGTCGGGCAGCATCACGTCGCAGATTACAAGTGCCGGTTTGCGTGCCGCCACCCCGTCGAGCCCGGCCTCGCCGGTGGCGTAGCTGTCGATGTGGAAGTAAACGCCCATCTCGCTTTCCGTCTGCTGTCGCATGTCGGGGTCGTCTTCGATGACGGCAATGGTCACATCGTTGAACGCCTTGGGCACCAGTTCTTTGATAATCTGCTCACATTTGTCGTTCTTCTTCTCCGTGCCCGTTGTGGTGGTGTCTATGGCCTTGCGCCTGTCGCCGTCGGTGTAGGCGTCGCCGGTGGCAGGCAGGCTGATGGTGAACACCGAGCCCCCGCCGTTGGCCCCCGGGCTGTATGTCAGCGTGCCTTTGTGCAGCAGGGCCATCTGGTAGGCGTTGTACAGGCCTATGCCCATGCCCCCCTGCGACGCGTAGCCTCCCATGAACGGCTTGAACATGAGCTGCCTGCGCTCGGCGGATATGCCCGGGCCGCTGTCTTCGACCACTATCTCGAGGCTGTTGCCGGCCAGCCTCACCGAAAGGGATATGGCACCCCGCTCGGGCGTATACTTCACGGCGTTGCTCAGCAGGTTGTATACCATGGCCTCGACCATCTGCCTGTCGAACTCCATCTCGTGGCTCTTGGCAAACGGAGTGAACGTTATTTGCTGCCGCTTCTGGTGGGCCAGGCTCCAGAAGTCTTGGTAAATGTCTCTCACAAAGGCAATGATGTCGGCCCGTTCAACGCTAAGCCGCATGTTGCCGGTGTTTACCTTGCGGAATTCCATGAGCTGGTTTACCAGCTTCAGCAACCGTTTTGTGCCCCGGCGGGCCGTTTGCAGCGCCGCCTTCGAGGGCGGTCGGTCGCTGTGGTCGGCCAGCTTGTCGACCGCTCCCTGTATTATGGCGAGCGGAGTGCGGAACTCGTGGGTGACGTTGGTAAAGAAGTTGAGCCTGAACTCGGCCATCTGCTTTTCCAGTTTCATCCGTTGGTGCAGCCGCAGCTTCTCTCTCGCGTTGTTGTAGACGTAGAGCCCGAAGGCCGCGGCCACCATGAGGTAAATCACCCATGCCCACCATGTGTTGTACCACGGCTGGTGCACCACGATGGCCAGCTGCGTCTCTTCGCTCCACACGTTGTCGCTCAGCGACCGGAGGTGGAAGATGTATGTTCCCGGGGGCAGGTTGGTGTATTCCACGTGGTTGACGCTTGTCATCTGCCGCCATCCCTTGTCGGCGCCCTCGAGGTAGAACTGGTAGAGCGACGACTCGATGTTTGAATACTCAAAGTTTGAGAACGACAGCTTGACGGTGTTCTCGTTGTGCCTGAGCGACACCCTGTCGACGTGGCCCGGAGCCCGCTCAAACCTGCCGCTGTCACTTGCCGACACGCCGTTTATCTCGATGTCGGTGATGTAGACGTGGGTGCTGTCGGCCCGGTTCGCCTTGGTGGCAAGCCGCGGGCTGACTATGGTAAGCCCGTATTGAGTGCCGAAGAGCAGCCGTCCGTCGCCCATGAGCATGGCGCTGCCCTCAGAGTAGATGTTGCGCTGCGGCATCTTGCCAAACTGAAAGGTCTTTACCTTCATGTCATGGTCGTATATCAGCGACAGGCCGCTTTCGGTTGCAACCCATATATTGCCGTCGTTGTCTTCCAGTATAGAGCAAATGCTGTTGTTGGCCAAGCCTTCCCTGTCGGTAAGAATCTTGAGGTCGAAGCAGGCCGGGCCCTTGCCGAATGTGCATCTCACCACGCCGCAGCCCTTGCCGCCTGCCCACAGGTGGCCGTCGGAGGTGTATTCCAGGCATCTGACCTCGTCGAACGGGAAACTGCCGTCTTTTGTGTTGAAGCACTTGAAGTCGTCGTTGGTCAGGTCTTTCTTGTTGGTGTCGGCCACATACAGGCCGTTGTTCGAGGCCACCCATATCCTTCCCATGGCGTCGATTTCAATCTGGTGGAGCCTGCTCTCGTTGGTGCTGCGGTCGAGCAGGCGCCTGAACGACAGACGCCCGCCGTTGTCTGTCTGCGCCATGAGCAGTCCGTCTTCATACGTTGCTATCCATACGCGCCCATGCTTGTCTTCCTTCAAGTCGTAAAGGTCGTTGCTCGGGCAGTGCATCCGCCTGTCGCCCTTGTTGTAGCCGGTGCCGTCCACGTAGAGCCCGTCGCCCCGTGTGGCCATCCATTCCCTGCCCCTGCTGTCTGTGATGTACGAGTATGCGCAGGCCTTTGTCTCGTAGAGCAGCGTGGCTTGCCCCCTTCCGGCGTCGAGGGCGTATATCTTGTTGTCGCGCGTGCTGAATATGGTCTTGCCGTCGCTGCGCTTCGCAATCATCTTCACGTTGTTGGCCCAGTCGCCTTTGTGTCCCTTCGCCGGCAGCACGAAGTCGGCTATCGACTGGTCGGCCACCGATATGCAAGCCACTCCCATCATGTCTTGCGCCACCCACAGCGTTCCGTCTCGGTCGATGAACATCGTCGTGAGGAAGTTGCTGTCTATAACGGGTTGCGGGTCGTTGGCCGAGTAATGCCGCAACGCGCCGCTCCGGTGGTCGTAGACGAAGAGTCCGTTGCCGAATGTGGCGATGTAGAAAAGCCCGTGGGGGCCGCGCCTCACCGTGTAGCGGCGCATGCGGTCGGTTGTGAACTTCACGTCGGGCAGCAGCTTGAGCGTCTTTACCTCGCCCTCGGGGGTGAACACCCATAGCGTTCCGCTGCTGTTCGACTCAAAGTGGTAGCCGTCTGCCGTGTCGAGGAGCAGTCCGTTGGGCACCTGTACGCCGTCGGGCTTGGTGGTGACGCCCGTGTTCAGGTCGACCTGGTAAGTGTCTTTGCAGAACAGCATCCATCGCCCTCTCCACACGAAGTTGCTCTTTATGGCGTTGACATTGCCCACGGCAGATGGTATCTTGAAGCTTTTCGTCTTCTTGCCGTCGGGCGAATATATCTCGACGGTGTTGCTTTCGGTTAGGCAAACAATGTCGCCACGGTATGTGTTGGCTTCCTTGTAGCGCTGCCCTTTGGCTATCGTCGTGAGCCGGCCTTGCCTGTCTATGCGCAGCAGTCCGTTGTCGGTGGCTGCCCATACGTTTCCTTTGCCGTCGGCAACCATGCGTGGTATGTGGCTCCCGGGCAGCCTGCCGTTCTGCACGGTGTAGTCGGTGCACTTGAAATTGCCGTCCTGGCAGCTCACGTGGCGTATGCCCGAGCGGTCGTCATACATCCAAAGTTCGCTCCCGTTTTTTATGAATCGCCGGTAGGTGCGGTTCTCGTCGCCCCGCCGGGTGTAGTCTACGAATCGTCCGGCGGTCAGGTCGTAGCACGCGAAAGTGAGCGTAGCGGTGTGAATCCATAGCAGCCTGTTGCTTGAGTCGCAGTGTATGTTGCCTATGTTGGCGTCGATGTTGCGGTTCTTGTCGCTGCTGAGCGACAGATAGTTGACAAACGAGTAGCCGTCGTAACGGCACAGCCCGTAGGCCGCCCCCATCCATATGAAGCCGTCGTTGTCTTGCGCCATGTCGTAGACGGTGTTGCTCGAGAGCCCGTTTGCGGTTGATATCCTCTTGCCGGTGAGCACCATCTGGTCGATGGACACTGCCCGGCAGACTATTGCAGAGATGGCGAATATGGTTAGTAAGAACGTCTTTTTAAGCATTGTTTCTGATTGGTTGGCAAACAACAGTATTGGTAGCCGCCCGTGCCGGAGCTGTCGCTGCCCTGCGGCATGCGGGCTTTCTTTATTTGCAAAGGTACGAAAAAAAACAAGATAAGGGCCGTGAAATATATAAAATAGGCCTGTTGGCGCCTAAAAAAGCCACCCCGCCCCATACCTCGGCCGCCTTTGTGCCGGGGCCATGGGCCTGGCGGCACAGTGAGGAGGCATAATGGTATGAGGCAGGGTGGACATGTGCGGGTGCGGCCCGCGGCCTTGCCGGTCCGGTCAGTTGCACGTCATGACGGCCTATTTCAGGAAGTCTGTCACCGACTTGTCGGGGCCAAGGTAGAACCCTGTGTGCGGAGGCTGGTTGTAGCCCACGTTCTCTGTGGCCACGCTTATGCGGTAAGGGATGTCTTCCATCAGGCAGTTTATGCGGTAGTCGGTGGGGATGGGGCTGACATACAGGCGCAGTTCGCCGCTGTCGGTGGTGCGCACGAGCACCTCTTCGCGCCAGTCGCCCACGATGTCGGCGCTCAGGCATGGGTTCGACTTCGTGCCGTTGTTGAACGTGCAGCCCTCAAACTCTTTGATGAGTTTCATCCCGCCGGTTTCCCATTCATACTTTGAGACACGGTTGTGGTCGAGCATCTCGCGCAGCAAATCGCCGTCCCACCACACGGCAAAGTTGGTTGGCAACCGCATTCCGCGCAGGAACAGGGCCGTGTCGTCTTCTTCCGACTTGGCCTTGTCGGCCTTCTCCTCTTCGCTTGTGCGCTTGGGCGTTACCAGTTCTCCCTTTATGTTGCGTATGCCGTGGCTGTCTGAGCTCCACATTTCGAGCCCCGGGTTTGTCGGGTCTATGTCTGCTGCCATGCAGCGGCCCACGTCTTCTCGGCTTTTAATCTGGAAAATCACCTTCCCCGTGGCCGCGTCGCGCAGGTCGGAGCCGTCGCGCCGGTTTTCGTGGCAGTCCCACAGCTGCAGCCTGTCGGTGGTAGGGTCGAACGCCGTCAGGTGCATTGCGTCGCCATGGCCCATGCCCGTGGTGTACAGGCCTGTGCCGTCGTTGTCGACGGCCATCGAACCGTATATTATCTCGTCGCATCCGTCGCCGTCGACATCGGCCACCCGCACGTTGTGGTTGCCCTGGCCGGCGTAGTCTTTCCACCTGCTGTCGTTGGTGTCAAACGTCCATCGGTTTGTCAGTTTCCTGCCGTCCCAGTCCCATGCGGCTATCACCGTGCGCCCGTAGTAGCCGCGGCAGAAGGCCGCGCTGGCCCGTTTGCCGTCGAAGTAGCCCATGGTGGCGAGGTAACGCTCCGAGCGGTTGCCCCTGTCGTCGCCCCAGTCGCTCACGTTTCCGCGCTCGGGTATGTACGGTTGTGAGTCCATCGCTTCGCCCGTCAGGCCGTTGAACACCGTTATGTACTCCGGTCCCGACAGTATCCTGCCTGCTTTCCACTCATTGTAGCCCGGGTCTCGGCGTTGCCGTGGCTGCCGCCTTCCCCGCGGTCCGCGTTGCGCCCGTTGCGGGCGCCGTCCGTCGCGGCGCATCTGTTCCCACTCCTTGCGGCGCTGCTCCATCTCGGCCTGCTCCTTCTTGGCAGCCTCGCGGTTCTTGTCGAAGTTGGCCATGGCCTTGCCAATCTCCTCGCGCCAGTCGGCCTTGGCGTCGCCAATGGCGTTGCCCTTGCCGTCGATGGTGCCGTCGGCGGTCTTGACCATCAGTTCGGCGCGGCCGTCGCCGTCGAAGTCGTAGACAACGAACGGCACGTAATGTGCCCCGCTCCGTATGTTCTTGCCCATGTCTATGCGCCACAGCCGCGTGCCGTCGAGGCGGTAGCAGTCGAACAGAGTGTTGCCCGTGAAGCCCGAGTGGGCGTTGTCGTGCTCGTTTGACGGGCTCCATTTCAGTATTATCTCATACTGTCCGTCGCCGTCAACGTCGCCCACGCTTGCGTCGTTGGCCGAGTAAGTATATTCGCGCCCGTCGGGCGATATGCCCCCTTCGGGCTTCTGGAGCTTTATCGGCAAGTAGCCTTCGGGCGCGCCGGCCGCCAGCGTGTAAGTGCCGTTTTTCCCCCCGCCTCGTATCTCGTATGTTGCGTCGGTGGCCAGCGGACTGTCGTCGACATAGAATGTGCCGCCCGTGGTCAGCGGTTGCCGGTTCAGTTTCACCCCGTTGCGGTAAATGTCGAACGGTTCGCCCTTCTTGTCGGTGTACAGCGTCCGCCAGCTCACTATGACGTGGCCTGCGTCTTGCCTCACGGCCACGACGCCCCTGTTCAGTTGTTCCCGTTGTATGTTGGCCATGTCGTAGCGTGGCTGTGCGCATGCTGTGGAACAGAGCACAGCTGCCGTCACCATTGAAAAGAGGTGTTTCATCTTTTTGACTTGTTTGGTTTTTAATCGTTGGTTGTTACTATTGTCATGGGTATGACGTTCGTCGGGATGAATGGTTTAATTGAAAAGAAAATTCAGTGGGTTTTTCTTTCCGCGGCTGTTGTATGCCTGTTGTCGCCGTTGCGCGTGGCCATGGCCGTATGCACAGGTGGCGGTTGGTGTCTGTGCGGTGTTGCGTGACAATTCGTCGGCGCTGCTTTTTGTTTTCGGTTGAGGTGAGCGAGGCCTCCGCCGTGGCCTTGTTTTTTTTGAAATCAAGACAAACGGAAATGCCCTGAAAATCGTTTGGGGGCTTAGTGTTCCATGGATTTTCGGCAGAGGCGCGCTTGCCGGTTGTGACATTTGTCGCGTGGCGTGGTCGGAACTACCGCAGATGGCATTGCTGTACGGGCTTGTTTTCGCGGTCTTGCGTGCCGTATTGCATTGCCGGATGGGCCATGTTGCATTGCCAAACGGGCCGTTTGGGGGCGCTGTTTGGCGCATTATGCCGGCCGGAATGGCTCATGGCGTGGCAAGGCGGTGGCTTTCAGGGAGTTGCGTGTTGGTTGTGTTTTTCGCGTTTTTCAGCCCGATGGCCGGTTCGGGTCTGGCCGGTTCGGGTCTGGCCGTGAAGGTTTCGGCCGATATGTTTCGGCAGGCATGCATGCCCGGCGCGGCATGGCGTGCCGTGGTCGGGTGCATGTCTGTCGTGGTGTCTTTCGGTTGCCCGGGGGCGTCGGCGGCGCGTTGTTGCGGCCAGCCCCGCCTTGTGGCCAGCCTGTGGCTGCGGTGGCATGCGCTATTTGGTGTTGTACAGTGCCTTGCCCAGCCCGGCCAGGTTTTCCTCGCCCGGCAGTCCGGGGTATTGCGCTTTCATGGCTTCTACGAATGCTTCGGGCGTAGGCGACGACGCCAGTGCCTCTTTTATCTTGCCGAGATACGCAATCTTGAACTCTACCGCCTCTTTGCCGCTTGCGCCCCCATGGCCGCCAATGAACAGCGTGGCGCCCGACTGCAGCGACTTCCTGGCCTCGGCAATCTCGGCGTCGATGGCCTTGGCCGACGCTATCTGCAGATGTGAGGCGTGGGCCCTGGCCGGTGCCCAGTGGGTGAAGTACACCTTGCCGCCTATGGTTATGCTCGCTGCGGGGAAGTCGGTCGATGCCCCGCGGTCAAAGTGGAACGCCGTGCCGGCTATGGTTCGCGTCGTGCCGAAGGCCACCTCGGCCACGCTGCCCGTGGGCAGGCTCGCCATGGCCTCGCCGAAGGTGCCGGCAAAGCCCTTCATCATGCCACCGTATACAGGGCCCTTTGTAAACGAGCCCATGCCCTCGGCCATGAGCATCGGATGGTCGGCGGTGCTGCCAACGTGGTAGTCGGCAATCCTCGCGGCCACCGGCTTGCCCATCTTTTCGACGTAGGCGTCAAACTCGGCGGCGTTGTCCTTGAAGAGCGGTTGCTCCATTGTGACAACCGAGTCGTTGCCCTCGACAATGAAACTGGCGTCGTTCATCACGTCGTTGGTGTAGTAGACGTGCAGTCGGAAGCTGCCCATGTCGTGCACCTCAAAGCGCCCTTTCACCTGGGCCGTGGCCGCGGTGGCCACCAAGGCGAGCGCGGCAATCATCATTTTCTTCATAGTCTGTTTCTCCTTTTCTTTTGTTTTGTTGTCTGTTGTCTTGTTTCACGGTGCAAAATTAGCCATTGGCAGCCATACGCGCAAGAGGGCACAAAGCTGTAAGCAGGTTACGCCAAGGTTACTTTTGCGGCGCAGTGTGGCCACACTGCGAGTAGCCTTTAACTTAGGTTAACCTTGCCCCGCGCAGCCGTTTCCAACCGGCCGGGGGCAGGCCGCGCCCACCAAATACATCATCCGGCGGCAAACCTTTGGCCGTTTCGCCATAAATGCGTATATTTGTAGCCGTTTAAACGATAATAAGGAATGAAGGAATTTGTAATATCCGAGGCCAAGGCAGAGACTGCTGTGCTCGTGGGCCTTATCACCAACGAGCAAGACGAGGCCAAGACCAAGGAGTATCTCGACGAGCTGGAGTTCCTCGCCGACACGGCGGGAGCCGTCACCGTGAAGCGGTTTACGCAGAAAGTGAATGGCCCGAGCTCCGTCACCTATGTGGGAAGCGGCAAGCTCGCCGAGATACGCAAGTATATAGAAGACGAGGCCGAGGCCGACCGTGAGGTGGGAATGGTCATCTTCGACGATGAGCTTTCGGCCAAGCAGATACGCAATATCGAGAAAGAGCTGAAGGTGAAGATACTCGACCGCACGTCGCTCATACTCGACATATTCGCCATGCGCGCCCAGACGGCCGAGGCAAAGACGCAGGTCGAGCTGGCGCAGCACCGCTACATGCTGCCCCGCTTGCAGCGCCTGTGGACCCACCTCGAGCGCCAGGGAGGCGGCTCGGGCTCCGGGGGGGGCAAGGGCAGCGTGGGTTTGCGAGGCCCGGGCGAGACGCAGCTCGAGATGGACCGTCGCATCATACTGCAGCGCATAACCCTGCTCAAGCAGCGGCTGGCCGAGATCGAGAAGCAGAAGAACACGCAGCGCAAGAACCGCGGGCGACTCATCAGGGTGGCCCTCGTGGGATATACCAACGTGGGCAAGTCGACGCTGATGAACCTTCTGGCCAAAAGCGACGTCTTTGCCGAGAACAAGCTCTTCGCAACGCTCGACACAACGGTGCGCAAGATGGTCATCGACAACCTGCCGTTCCTGCTGGCCGACACCGTCGGGTTTATCCGCAAGCTGCCCACCGACCTCGTCGACTCGTTCAAGTCTACGCTCGACGAGGTGCGCGAAGCCGACCTGCTGCTGCACGTAGTGGACATTTCGCACCCCGATTTCGAGGAGCAAATAAGCGTGGTTGAGAACACACTGAAGGACCTCGGCTGCGCCGAGAAGCCGTCGATGATTGTGTTCAACAAGATTGACGCATACCGGTGGGTGGACAAAGACCCCGACGACCTGACGCCGCCGACGCGCGAGAACGTGACGCTCGACGAGCTACGGCGCACGTGGATGGCCAAGCTTGGCGACGACTGCATATTCATCTCGGCACGCGAGAAGCAGAACATCGACGAGCTGCGCGACGTTATGTACAAGCGGGTGCGCGAGCTCCACGTGCAGAAATACCCATACAACGATTTCTTATACGATAATTACGAGTCCTGACGGTTGCCTTCGGGCTTGCGTGACTCATAAAAACATGGTGTGATGCGTTCGCTGACAGTAGACGAGATTGAGGCGCTGGAGCGGCAAGGCTGCTCTGCCGAAGACTGGACACGCATTGGCGTGGCCGAGGATTTCTGCCCGGCATACATACATAACGTGGCTTTTTACGGCGATGTCGGCCTCGGGCTGTTTGACAAGCAGGTCGAGGTTGACGAGGGGTTCGCGCGGCATTCGGGCATACGCAATGCCGTGTTGCGCGACGTGTCGATAGGCGACAACTGCCTGATAGAGAATGTAGGCTGCCACATCTGCCGCTATTCCATTGGCGACGAGTGCTATATCTCGGGCGTTGGGCTCATCACCTGCACCGAGGGGGCGTCTTTCGGCCAGGGCAACGTCGTGTCGGTGCTCAACGAGGCTGGGCCGGGCAACGTGGTAATCTACGACGGGCTGACCTCGCAGATGGCAGCCTTCATGGTGCACTGCTCGGGCGACAAGGCCCTTTGGGAGCAGTTGCAGGCCATGGTGGCGGCGTTTGTGGGCAGGCGTACGGAGGGCCGTGGCACCATAGGCTATGGCGTGAAGATTGTCAACACGCGCGAGATAGTGAACTCGTGCATAGGCGATGAGTGCGAGATTAGCGGCGCCGAGCGCCTCTGCGACTGCACCCTGAGCGGCACACCCGATGCCAGCATATACATAGGCAGCGGCGTCGAGTGCGACAACACCGTGGTGCAGGCCGGCGCATCGGTGGTGGGCGGGGCCCGGCTCAGCAGCTGCTTCGTGGGCGAGGCCTGCCATGTGGGGCGCGGGTTCTCGGCAGAGAGCAGCCTGTTCTTTGCCAATTCGTATGTAGACAACGGCGAGGCCTGCGCCGCGTTTTGCGGCCCGTTCACCGTCAGCCACCACAAGGCCACTCTGCTCATAGGCTGTGCCTGCTCTTTCTTCAATGCCGGTTCGGCCACCAATTTCAGCAACCATGCCTACAAGCTCGGCCCGCTGCACACCGGCACGCTGGCCCGGGGAAGCAAGACCGGCAGCGGCGCACACCTGCTGTTGCCCGCCCGCATAGGGGCCTTCTCGGTGTGCATGGGCAAGATAGAGACGCATCCCGACACCCGGCAGCTGCCCTTCTCTTATGTGATAGGCTCGGCCGGGGCCACCTATCTGGTGCCGGGGCGCAACCTGCCCACCGTGGGCACCATGCGCGATGTGGCCAAGTGGCCCCGCCGCGACATGCGGCCGAGGGTGGGGCGGCAGGCCATTGTCAACTTCGACTGGCTCTCGCCGGCTGTCGTTGCGAGCGCCATCGAAGGGCGGAGGCTGCTGCAGCGCCTGCGCGACGAGCAGGGCGACGACGCCGAGACTTACTCTTTCGGGGGCTGCCT
The DNA here is from genome assembly GCF_016899955.1 of Marseilla massiliensis. Taxonomy (GTDB): domain Bacteria; phylum Bacteroidota; class Bacteroidia; order Bacteroidales; family Bacteroidaceae; genus Prevotella; species Prevotella intestinigallinarum. The sequence continues at coordinate 131,688 of NZ_JACJJL010000009.1, forward strand.
GATAAGGAAACGGTGGCTCGTGCGAGGCATTGCGCTATACGACATGGTGGTGCGCATTTACCTAGGAAGGGCAGTCAAGGGGCATTATTGCGAACTGCCCGAGAGCTCTGTCGGCACGGGCGAGTGGGCCGACCTGGCCGGCATGCTGGTGCCTATGGCCGAGGTGGAGCAGCTGGCCGACGACATCCGCAGCGGCACCGTTGACGAGCTGCAGCTCGTCGACGACCGTTTCATCAGTCTCAACGAGGCGTACGATGACTTTAAGTGGAACTTCACATACAGGCTTGCGCTCGATTACTATGGGCTGGATACGCTGTCGGCCGACGACATCGACCGTATCACGGCCGACTATGAGGCAGCGCGCGCTGAATGGATGGCTGCCGTTGGGCGCGACGCAGAGCGCGAGTTTGCACTCGGCGATGTGGACGAGGGGGTGCTGGCCGCCTTCCTCGACAGTCTGGAGGCGCAAGGCGTGGTGTGACGCTCTGGCGTTGCCGCGCATTCACGCCGGGCATCATGCCGCATGGCGCGATGGCTTTGGCAAATCGGTTTTTGTAATATTTTATGTTTTTCCGGGCTGTTCCGCATAACGTGCTGACAACCACCGTGTTGCAGAATGGCCGGCCCTGCGTCGCAAAACGTGCCGTATGGCATGCCAAAACGGCGCGTTTCGCACGCCCGAACGGGCTGTTTGGCAGGGCCGAACCGCACCGGCAGGGGCACAGGGGGCTTTGTGTAAGCAATTCGTCAGTGCCACGTGACACCCGGACAACCCGTATGCCGCAATGCCGACCTGCATTGTGGCTGTTGTGACAATCAATCAATAACACAATAAGCAAATGGTAAAACTACGTTCTTTCTTTATCGCCTGCATGGCATTGGCCATGACGGTGGCAGTCCATGGCAAAGACTATAAGTATCAGTCGGTGGACGGCGACATGATGAAGTCGCGGATATACAAACTTGACAACGGCCTGACGGTTTACCTCACGGTCAACAACGAGAAGCCGCGCATACAGACCTACATCGCCGTACGCACCGGAAGCCGCAACGACCCGGCCGAGACCACCGGGCTGGCTCACTATCTGGAGCACCTGATGTTTAAGGGGACAAAGGCTTTCGGAACCACCGACTATGCGGCAGAGAAGCCACTGCTCGACGCCATCGAGGCTAAGTACGAGCACTACCGCACGCTCACCGACCCGGAACAGCGCAAGAGCTGCTACCGCGAGATAGACAGTCTGTCGCAGCTGGCGGCGCGTTTCTTCATACCCAACGAATACGACAAGCTCATGTCGTCGATAGGAGCTCAGGGCACCAACGCCTATACCAGCAACGACGTGACCTGTTACACCGAAGACATACCGGCAAACGAGGTGGAGAACTGGCTGCGCATACAGGCCGACAGGTTTGAGAACATGGTGATAAGGGGATTCCACACAGAGCTCGAGGCGGTGTATGAGGAGAAGAACATTTCGCTTACCGACGACTTCGGCAAGGCATACGATGCGCTGAACGCCAAGCTGTATCCGGGCCATCCCTACGGCACGCAGACCACCATTGGCACACAAGAGCACCTGAAAAACCCGTCGATAACCAACATTAAGAACTACTTCAAGCGCTATTATGTGCCAAACAATGTGGCAATATGCATGTCGGGCGACTTCAACCCCGACACGGTCATTGCACAGATAGACCGCTATTTCGGTTCTTGGAAGGCCGACCCCGCCCTGTCGCGACCCGAATATCCGGCATTGGCCGAGTTGACATCAGCCGTCGACACCACCGTAGTGGGGCAGGAGGCAGAGAGCCTCATGCTTGGCTGGAGGTTCAAGGGGGCGGCCGATATGCAGGCCGACACGCTCGGGGTGATATCGCTCATGCTTGCCAACGGTGAGGCGGGGCTGATGGAAACAGACCTTGAGCAACAGATGCTCGTGCAGAGGGTGGCCGTGATGATTGACGGACACACCGACTATACGTCGATGCTTATGTTCTGCCAGCCTAAAGATGGGCAGACGCTTGAGGAGCTTCGCGCGGTCGTGCTGAAGGAAATGGGCAAGCTGAGAAGCGGCGACTTTGACGACGGACTGCTGCCGGCGGTCATCAACAACATGAAGCTGGAGTATTACAAGCAATTGCGCGACAACGGCGCAAGGGCCAACATGTTTGTGCAAACCTTCATCCAGGGAAGGCCGTGGGCCACAGAGGTGGGGGCCATCGACCGCATATCGAAGATTACCAAGCAGCAGATTGTGGACTTCGCACGCCGCCATCTCGGTGAAAACTATGTATGCGTGTACAAGAAAATGGGCAACGACACTACGATAAAGAAGATAGACAAACCGCAGATAACGGCGATACCGGCCAACCGCAACTTGCAAAGCGACTTCCTGAAGGAGGTCGTGGAATCGGAGGCCAAGCCCATACAGCCGCGGTTCCTCGACTTTGATGCCGACCTGACGGTGACGAAGACCGGGGCCGGGGTGCCGCTGCTTTACAAGCAGAACATTGACGACGGGCTGTTTGACCTGTGCTACCGCTATGAGTTCGGCACCGAAGACGTGAAAGGCATGGACATTGCGCCAGACTATCTTTACTATATCGGCACCGACAAAAAGAGCTCAGAGCAGGTCAAGAAGGATTTCTACAGTCTGGCGTGCAACTATTCCATTGGTGTCGGGGCCGACTACGTGGAGGTCAGGTTGAGCGGTTTGAGCGAGAACATGCCCAAGGCTGTGGCCATGCTCGACGACTTGCTGAACAACGCCAAGGGCGACGACGAATCGTTTGGGGGCTTCGTTGACATGCTGGAGAAGTCGCGTGGCGACCTCAAGACCAATCAAGACGCCAATTTCTCTTACCTGTTTGCCTATGGCAGGTATGGCCGCTACAACAGCCAGCGCAACACTCTCAGCGAGCAGGAGCTGCGCGCCGGAGGGCCACAGTTGCTTACCGGCATGCTGAAGAAGCTGGCAGGGTATGAGCATACGGTGATGTATTATGGGCCGGAAACGCAGGATAGGCTTGTCGAGGTGCTCAAGGCAGGGCGCCATCTGGCCGCCAAGCTGTCGCCGGCGCCTGTAGGCAAGGCCTACGAGATGGCGCTTACGCAAGCCAACGAGGTGATGATTGCTCCTTATGACGCCAAGAACATATACATGGTTCAGTTCCACAACGAGGGCCGTCGGTGGCATGCCGAAGAGGCACCGGTGCAGGCTCTGTTCAACGAATACTTCGGAGGAGGCATGAACACGGTTGTGTTCCAGGAGTTGCGCGAGTCGCGCGGACTGGCCTACAGCGCTTTCGCACGGTACAATGCACCAGCCCGCAAGAATCAGACCGAGTCGTTCTATACTTACATCATATCCCAGAATGACAAGATGATGGACTGTGTCAATGTGTTCAACAACATATTGGACGACATGCCTCAGTCGCAATCGGCATTCGACATTGCCAAGCAGAGCCTTATAAAGAAGCTGCAGAGTGAGCGCACCACGCGCTTCAACGTGCTTCGCGCCTATGTAGAGGCTCGTAACCTTGGCATTGACTATGACATCAAAGAGCGCATTTACAATGCTCTGCCTGCCATCAAGATGGCCGACGTGATAAGCTTTGAACAGCAGAATATGGCTAAAAAGCCTTTCCGCTATATCATCCTGGGCGATGAGAAGGAGCTCGACATGGAGTCGCTCGGCAAGATTGGGCCTGTGAAGAGGCTCTCTACCGAGGAGATTTTCGGCTTCTGAACGGCGGAAAATGTGAGCCGTTGACAGTGGAGTTGGGGGTTATGGGGAGTTAAGTGAAGTTAGAAGGAGTTAGAGGACATTGGTATTCGACAAGCAACTATGCAGTCTGAAGCCATCGTCTTCTACCTCCCCATAAATCCTTCTGACTCCCCATAACTCCCAACTCCGCAGTCAATGTCCATCGTCTTCTAACTCCCTGTAACTCCTTCTGACTTCTTCTAACTCCCAATAATTATAAAACCGCCTTTTGCACGGCCTTTTGGGCATAGAGAAACAATCCGGGTCGTCAGTTGTTCACTTCGACAATCTTGGTTGGTGCCTGCTCCTTGTTGCGTCGGTTGGTTACGGTTACCACAGCCTGGGCAAGGTTGATGAATGCCAGTCCGGTGATGGTTTCCGAGTTGCAAGCGGCGGGTTGTCCAGCGTCGCCGCTCTCACAGATGCTCTGAACAAGCGGAATCTGGGCCAGCAGCGGCAGGTCCATCTCCTTGGCCAGCGCCTTGCATCCCTCGTGGCCGAAGATATAGTACTTGTTTTCGGGCAGTTCGGCAGGCGTAAACCACGCCATGTTCTCGACAAGTCCCAGTATCGGCACGTTCACCTTGTCGTTTTTGTACATGTCGATGCCCTTGCGAGCGTCGGCCAATGCCACGTTTTGCGGCGTACTTACTATCACCGCGCCCGTTATGGCCAGCGTTTGCAGCAGGGTGAGGTGTATGTCGCTTGTGCCGGGAGGGGTGTCGAGGATGAAGTAGTCGAGCTCTCCCCAGTCGGCATCGGCTATCAACTGCTTTAGCGCGTTAGACGCCATGCCGCCGCGCCAGAGCGTCGCGGTGTCGGGATTGACAAAGAAGCCGATGCTGAGCAGCTTCACTCCGTATTTCTCTATGGGCTCAATGAGTTGCCTGCCGTCTTTTTCCACGGCATACGGCCTGGCGTCTTCAACGTTGAACATCTTTGGCATCGACGGGCCGAAGATGTCGGCATCGAGCAGCCCGACCTTGTAGCCGAGCCGTGCCAGGGCTATTGCCAGGTTGGCGGCCACGGTGCTTTTGCCCACTCCTCCCTTGCCGGAGCTTACTGCAATGATGTTTTTCACCTGCGGCAACAGCTTGCCCACCTCCGGCCTTGGCTTCGACCTGAACTCTGTGGTGATGCTTACCTGCACGTCTTTGCCTACGTGGTAGTGTATGGCGGCCTCGGCGGCCTTGACCGTTGACTTAAGAAACGGGTCGGTGTCTCGCGGGAAAATCAGTGAGAACGACACCGACATGCCGTCTATTCTGATGTTGTCGGCCACCATGTCGCTCTCTACGAGGTTCTTCTTCGTGCCGGCATAGGTCACTGTTGCCAGCGCGTCGAGTATGAGTTTCGGATAAAGTGTCATATTCTTTGCTATATGGTTCTTGGTTATTTGGATTGCAAATATTGTGCCGAAAGGCCATGCCACGGCCCGGTTTTTGCATCCGTAGGGTTGTTTTCTGTGTTTTGCGGCATGGTTTAGCCTGCATGGCCAAACAGTCATACAGTCATTTTCAGCATGTCACAGGTGGGATGTAGCGGTGCCGGCCTTGTTTTCCTGATTCTTTACAAATGCGCTGCCGGTTGACCAGCCGGCCCGTCCCGAATTGCCGGACGGGCCGTATTGGCGTTTGATATGGGCCGTTTGGGGTTACAATACGGACTGTTTCGGAGCTTGAAACGGCATGTTTGGCACGGGGCTGAGCCACAGGCCGTTATGCCGTATGGCTGTCGCTGTGAATAAACATTACACGGGCGGGAGCGCCCTTCCTGGTCGCCGTTGCCGGCCTGTGGGCCGCCCTGGGGTTATGATGCTATTGTGTTGTCGACTTTCTGCTTCACTGTGGCTTTCTCCATCTGGTTGCAGTATCGCTTGCATTGGTCGCAGATGTTGTAACCGAGCATAGCCCCGAGGATGAAATCCTTTTCAGGCGAGAGTTCGTAGAGCGGGCAGTTGACAAGGTGCTTTATAACCTCTATGCACTCGCTCTTTCCGAAAAACAGGTTGACGCTGTTGCGGCCGGCAGGCTGTATCAGGTAGGCTATGCCCTGGCTGTTGAGCCGCCGTATGGCAAAGTCTTCATACTTCTTGTTCATTGTGTACAGCACCATTTGCCTTACTCCTTTCTTGAACTCGTAGACATGGTTGAGGAACACTTTCAGTTCCACGGGGTTTATGTTTGCAGTTTTCATAAGCTAAGTGTCATTTTGCTGGCCGCCGGCGTGTGGCGGCACTTTTTTCACGTCGGTTTCCGTTTGCAAAACTAACTGAAAACTGCCGATTGCGCAATACCTAAAAGTTATGAAAAGGCGTGGCAGGGCCTCGTCTTGTCACTCAACATACCTGCCGAGCCTTATCTTCCGGGCCAGCAACTCGTCGTCGGGTGCTTGCCTTGCGGCCTCCTTCCAATAGCCCATGGCAACCTCTTTTCTGTATTCCTCGTCTGTGAAAAACCGGTCGCCGTCCTTTCCCTCGGCGTTTTCCATGAGCATGGCTATGTCTCCTGCAATCTCGAGCAGGCCGGGCGTTTCTTCGCTGGGGTCGTAGATGGTAGGCCCGAGCCATTCCCATGCTCCCCAGTAGTCTTTCTTCTTGTATAGAATGATGGCCTTGGTGCGTTTGTAGTAGTCGTGTTCCGGAAATGTGGCAAGGGTGGCCTCGTTCATGAGCGTGGCCTGCGTGAGGTCTGTTTTGTGTATGGCCATTGCGAGCGCAGACATGTTTATCGCGTCGCACATTTTTATGTCGAGCAGCTCAACGGCCTTGCTGATGCTGTCGATGCCTGCCGAGTCGCCCTCGGCAAGCATCATCCTTCCCAGCGCAACCAGGTTGATGGTGGCATAGATGGTGTCTTTCCTGATGTCCGTTTTCATTGTCCCTTTTTTTAAAAGAGTCATGGCAGCCTTGTTGTTGCCGCGCTTCATTTGCTCTACGCTGGTTAGAAAGGTGTACAGCTGGTCGTCGGTTGTGGCTGCCGGGGCCCTCCTCATGGCTCGCGCCACTGCCGCCGTGTCGCCCTTGGCGTGTTCAGTCCTTACAAGGTCGACCCATCCGGCTGTGATGCCGGCTGCTGCTGCGAAGCAATAGTTGCTTTCAGCTAAGTCGGGCACTGTTATTTCGATGTCGCCAAGAATATAAGTGACGGTGGTTAGCGACCGTCCCAGTATGTAATTGATGACACAGTTTGCCGCTATGAAGTATGATGCGTAGACAAAGACCAGCGTCAGCAGCGGTGCGGCCACACGCTTCATTACGAGCGGAATGGCTGCCGTCAGCAAAAGGGCCGTGGCGGCTGCAGCCAGTGCCAGTGGTATTTCGTTTCTCGTCAGGTAGACAATTAATGGGAGTATTGGCGGGATGAAGGCCACCGAGGTGTATGAAAAGCCGGTGCCACGGGCTTGGTCGATCTTTCTCATCCGCGCGTATAGAATACTGCAGGCTACCAGTAAGGCGGTCGATATAGTGAGGCAAATGTCATTGGCCCGCTGTCCATCAGTCCTAATATATTCAAGCATGGATGAAACGGGGGGGATGATGCAATATAATACTGCGCAGCCGCCGGAAATGATAAGATAGTCTTGCGAGGTGTCGTTATCTTGAACATTCATTGTTTTCGTCAGTATCTTACTTTGTTATGCTGTTTCATGACTTGAGGTTGCCTTGCCCGTGCTGTTCTGAGTCGGGTGTGTTGTTGCTGAAGCGGTAGGCGTTGTGGCGACAAATAGTAATCACAGGTCATGAGTTTCGTTTTCTGTATCATGTCATTATGGCCGGCCTTGCGTTCGGGATGCGCGGCGACGACGGCCGTTGTGAGGCCTGGGCTGTGGCCTTGCCGTTGGTCTTGGGTGTTGGTAGGCTGGCCGCGCCAATGCTTGGCGGGCGGTCTTGCCGGTTAGTGGCTGTTGCCCCTTGCGCCCCTTCCGGGTGTTTCCTCACGTCCCGTCATGTCGGCGGCGCTCATCGTCGGCCTCGGCCGTGGTGTAGTTTGTTTATTGTCATTTTCCTATTAGGCGTGGCTGTGTGGCGCATGTCATGGGAGTAGATGTGGCAGCCTGATGCTTCCCGTGTTCAGCCTGCCTGCCTTTGCTACGGTGGCGATGTTCTGCTGATGCCATGTCCAGGCCGGATGCTCCCAAGGGAAGCGCAGTCCGGTCTGTGGCTGGTGGTTCATTTGCTCGTCGACAGCCCGCTTCGCTTGGTGCGCTTGTAGCTGCGGTACTCGTCGAGCGGTATCTCAACGTCAGGCTCTTCGAGCGTGCCGGAGTGTGGCAACCTGAACTTCATGTAGCGTATATTGAGCCCGCGGTCAATCCATTGCGCCTCGTAGTAGGTCTGTATCGATAGAATCTTGCGCGTCTCGGGGTCAATGCCGTCGGTGTGGTAGAGGTCTTCGGTGCGGAAAAGCAGCGGCAACCGGTTGCGCTCCACCATGTAAGTGGTGTATGTGAACAGGAAGTTCGAGTCGGTCTTCAGGTGTATTATGCCTCCGTCTGCCAGGAAATGGCGGTAGCGTTCCATGAACGAGGTGCTGCTGAGCCGCTTCCTCGGGTTCTTCATCTGCGGGTCGCTGAACGTCAGCCATATCTCCTGCACTTCGCCGGGGGCAAAGAACCGGTCTATGATTTCTATGTTGGTGCGCAGGAAGGCCGCGTTGCTTAGTCCCTCGTCGAGCGCCTGCTTGGCCCCGGTGTGCATGCGTGCGCCCTTGATGTCGACGCCGATGAAGTTTACTTCGGGGTATAGCTTGGCCAGGCCGACGGTGTATTCGCCTTTGCCGCAGCCCAGTTCGAGCACTATCGGGTTCTGGTTGTGGAAGTAGTCTTCGCGCCATCGTCCCCTCATCTCAAACGTTACGCCTTCCATGGCGGAGTAAGGGAACTGGAAAACGTTGCTGAACGTCTCCATCTCGGCGAACTTCTGTAGTTTTCCTTTGCTCATTGTTGTTGTCGGGTAAGTAGGGGAAAGGCCGCTTCCGGGGTACATTTGATACTTCGGCGGCGGCCTTTCGTTATTTCTGGAAAATGTTTATGCCTTATTGGGCAGATGCCAGCGGTGCTGCCTGGGTGTAGGTGCGTGCCCCCAGTTCCTTGTCGAGCATGTACAGACCGTAGCCGTTGTCCTGTATCATCTTGAGGTTGTCAATGATGTTCTGGGCCGTTTCCTCCTCTTCAACCTGCTCGTCGATAAACCATTTCAGAGCGCTTTGGGTTGCATAGTCCTTCTCGGCGGCTGTCAGTGCGAACAGTTCGTTGATGAGTGCCGTTACCTTCTGCTCGTGGGCGAGGGTGCTCTCGAACACGTCGAGTAGCGATTTCCACTCCGTGGGAACGGCATCTATCGGCTTAAGGGTAACCGTGCCGCCGCGCTGGATGACGTAGTTGAAGAATATCTTTGCATGGTCTTGCTCCTCCTGGAACTGCACTTCATACCACTTGCCCATGCCCGGCTTGCCGTTTGAATGGCAGTATGCGGCCATGGAGAGGTATAGGTAAGCCGACCATAATTCGGCGTTGATCTGCGCGTTGAGCGCCTCTTCAATCTTTTTGCTTAACATAATGATATGTATTTAAAGTTGAGTTGTGTTGTTGTTTGTATGTTGGCGTGTCATTCTATCACTACTTTTGTCCACCCGTGCTTGTCTTCTTCCGTTCCGTATTGTATTCCGCGGAGGTGGTTGTAGAGCCTGGTGGATATCGGTCCGGGCTTTCCGTCGGTGCTGAACGTGTATCGTTTGCCCGTGTCAAGGTCGTCGATGTATGATATTGGCGATATCACGGCTGCTGTTCCGCATGCTCCGGCTTCCTCGAATGTCTCGAGTTCCTCTTCGGGTATGTGCCTTCGCTCGACTGTCATGCCGAAGTCTTCGGCCAGTTGCATCAGGCTTTTGTTCGTGATGCTGGGCAGTATGCTGCTCGACTTCGGCGTCACGTAGGTGTTGTTCTTTATTCCGAAGAAGTTGGCGGCGCCGCATTCGTCCATGTATTTCTTCTCTTTAGCGTCGAGGTAGAACTCACATGCGTAGCCTTTCTCGTGGGCTATGCTGTTGGCTTTCATCGAGGCTGCATAGTTGCCGCCCACCTTGTAGCATCCCGTTCCGAGCGGGGCGGCGCGGTCGTAGTCGCGTATGATGACGTAGGGGTTGGTAGAGAACCCGCCTTTGAAGTACGGGCCCACTGGCGTTACGAATATCATGAACAGGTATTCAGACGCTGGGTGCACACCCACTTGTGCCGACATGCCCACGAGCAGGGGGCGTATGTAGAGCGTGGCACCGCTTTCGTAGGTCGGTATGTACTCTTGGTTGAGGCGCACCACCTTCTTTACCATGTCCTCGAACAGTTCCGTCGGCACTTCGGGCATGAGTATTCCGCGGCATGTCGACTGCAGCCTTGCTGCGTTCTCATCCATGCGGAACACGCGCACCTTGCCGTCGGGGCACCTGTATGCCTTCAGTCCTTCGAAGGCTTCTTGCCCATAATGCAGGCAGGTGGCTGCCATGTGCATCTTTATGTACTCGTCGGAGCAGACCTCAATCTCGCCCCATTGCCCGTCGCGGTAGTAGCACCGCACGTTGTAGTCAGTCGGAACATATCCGAAAGACAGGCTTCCCCAGTCAATGTTCTTCATATTATGACTTGTTAATGTGAATCCTACCCGGCCTTTGCCCGTGTGTGGCTGCTGTGCGTCGGTTGGCGCCTTGCGCCTTGCGGCAGGCCAGTCGTTTACCAAAGGCAAAGGTAATCAAAATATTGAACGATAGCAACTAAAAGGGTACAAAAATCTGAAAATGACGTGAACTTTTCTTTGTTGGTGTCCGGTTGCCGCCCTGCTGTCGGCCTTCCCCCGTCAGTATGGGGCTTTGCGTGGTTGCCGTCAGGCGCCAGTGTCGGTGGCTCACTCTTTTCCGCCGTCGCTTTCCAGTATGTCCTTTATCTCCTTGTCGGTCTTGGTGAGCTTGGCTTTGCACAGCTTTATCAGCTGTTGTGCGCGGCGTAGTTGCTCGCCGAGCGAGTCGATGTCGGGCTCTTCGTTTTCCATTCGTGCCACAATGCGTTCCAGTTCGCGCATGGCTTCTTCGTATTTCATGTCGTTCTTCATTTCACTGTTGATTTTATTCTGCCTTTTTCAAGTCTTGTTTCAATCTCGTCGCCGGTCTTCAGCTGTCCTGCGTCGCGCACGGCGTGTCCTCCGCACATGGTTATGCTGTAGCCGCGCCGCAGCAGCAGTGTCGGGTCTTGGGCCAGTGCACGTTGCTCGAGCATCTCCACCTTGTGGTGTGCGGCTGCCAATTGCCGCATGGCAATGGGCGGTATGGCCTGCCTTGCCATCTCTATGCGGTGGCCCTGCTCATTGATTCGGCGTGCAGCGCCGGCCTTCAGCCTCTCTGCAATGATGCCTATGCGGGCCTCCTGGCGCGTCTTCACTACCGAGAACAGCGCCGGTATCCTGCCAGATATGGCCGACATGCGCTGCCTTTCCGTGCCAAGCCGGGCCGTCACCATGCGGACGAGACGTTGCCGCCAGTCGTCCAATTGCGCATCCACGGCGCTCAGCCTGCTCACGAGCAGGGCGGCGGCGGCCGTTGGCGTCTTCACTTTTGTGTGTGAAACCATGTCGAGTATCGACTCGTCTCTGTCGTGCCCGATGCCCGTGATGACCGGTAACGGGAAGTTGGCCACGTTCTCTGCCAGTGCCAGGGTGTCAAATCCCGACATGTCGCTCGTGGCCCCTCCTCCGCGTATTATAACCACACAGTCGAACAGGTCGGCTTCCGCATTTATTCTGTTCAGTGCCGCTATGATGCTCTGTTCAACCTGCTCGCCCTGCATTGTAGCTGCGAACAGTCGCGTTTCGAAGGCGTATCCATACTCATTCTCGGCCAGTTGGTTGCAGAAGTCGCCATATCCGGCGGCTGTCTGGCTTGATATCACGGCTATGCGCTGCGTGAACACGGGCAGCTCAAGTTCCTTGTTGAGGTCGAACACCCCTTCTTCCTTCAGCCGGCGAATTATCTCCATGCGTCTGCGAGTCATGTCGCCCAAGGTGTAAGTGGGGTCAATGTCGGTGACAATCCAAGAAAACCCGTATGCTTCATGGTATTGGGCATACACTTGCAGCATCACCTTCATCCCGGCGTGCAGCTGTTGTCCGGTGGCGCGCTCGAAGTAAGGGCGCAGCAAGGCCCACGTCTGTCGCCAGCATTTTGCCGACGCCCGGGCTATGGGAGTGTTGCCGTTGGCGTCTTTCTCAATCAGTTCCATGTAGCAGTGGCCCCTTGACTCGCGCACCTCCGACAGCTCCGCTTCCACCCAATACTCGTCGGCCAGCACGCTCTCTATCGTAGAGCGCACCATGCCGTTGAGCTCATATAGCGTCATTGCCGCCTGGTTGTGCGTTGTTGCCATTGCGTTTCGTGTTGTCATGCTTGTTGTTGTCATGCTTTGTTGGTGTGCCGTCGGTGCCCGAATATGCCGGGCTGTGGCATTGCCCACGCGCGTTGCCTATGTCGGGTCGTGGCGGTTGCCTTGCCGTTGCGTTTGCCTTGCCTTTGGCGCGGCCGGGCCAGGCGCCAGGGCTTTGCCCCATTGCACCTCGACGTAGGCCATGCAAATTTACGAATAAAATCCGATAAAACCGTATCAGGCGTGAAATGTATTTACATGATGTGTCGTGAGAATGGCTTGTTTGCGGCAGGCCGGGCGTCGGCAGGCAAATAACGGCAAAATGAGTGTGCATTCATAACTGCCTGACACCGTTTGCCTTGCGCCCCTACATGGCGTTGCTGTGCATCGGTTCCGGCCGTTCCACTATGCCGTTCGGCTCGTTTTGGCATGCTAAACGGGCCGTTTTGCAGTGTGACATGGGCCGTATTGCCACCGGGTTGATGGCTGTTTTTATGCCCGTTTTTGTCGTTTTGTGCTGAGAATGGCATTGTTTTGGTATGCCGCAGCATGTGTTCGCACATCCAGAGCCAACTTTTTGACTCTATTTCCACTTGTTTTTCAGTAGCCGATATTAGTATTAAATGTTTATAATATGCCTTTACGTGCATGGCATACAGGTCGGCGTGCTGTTGGCATACGGGGGCGGCTTGGAGATGGCATGTGGGCGGTTAAGGCCCGTTATGGCGTAGTGTACGCTGGCAATGAGTGCAGGTGGCAGTGCCGCCAGATTGTTGTCTTGGCCCCAAGCGTAGCGTGCCGCGTCGTGGCGAAGGTTCCGTTACGGCGCCGCTGGGGCGTCAGAAGCATTTGGTGCGCGCGGCATAAATATCAATACAGACATTCCCCGGCCTGTAGGCCAATTTGGATTATATATATGTGTAAGTGCTTCTGTAACGTTATTTAGCATTTTAATGCTGAAAAAATGCGCCCCGATGATATACAACAATGACAGAAAAAGCGTATATTTGTGGCCGACTGATGCCCCGGCGAGGTGCCCGTCAAGCCCGTGCTTGTGAGCGGCTGGCCTCGCGCAGGGAGTTCAGCATAAGCCAAACAATTAAAAATCCGTAGTTATGAGAATTGGTATTCCTAAAGAAATCAAGAACAACGAGAACAGGGTCGGGATGACTCCTGCTGGCGTCTCAGAGTTGGTGGCTCACGGCCATGAGGTGTTTGTTCAGCACACCGCAGGCGTAAACAGTGGCTTTCCGGACGAGAAGTACGTAAAAGCGGGCGCGAAGATATTGCCAACAATAGAGGATACATACCGTTCGGCCGACATGATTATCAAGGTGAAAGAGCCCATTGAGCCCGAATATCCGCTCGTTAAGCCAGGTCAGCTTGTGTTTACGTATTTCCATTTTGCATGTGACCGCAAGCTCACCGAGGCCATGGTGAAGAGCGGCGGTGTCTGCCTGGCATACGAGACAGTGCAGCTCAGCGACGGTTCGCTGCCGTTGCTTGTGCCGATGAGCGAGGTTGCAGGCCGTCTCGGCATGATAAACGGCGCCTACTACCTGCAGAAGACCAAGGGCGGAAAGGGCAAGCTCGTTTGCGGAGTGCCCGGTGTGAAGCCGGTCAAGGTGCTTGTTCTCGGTGGCGGAATAGTTGGGCAGGCTGCTGCCCGCGTGGCTGCCGGGCTTGGAGCCACAGTGGTCATGACCGACATATCGCTCCCGAAGCTGCGTGAGTTGTCGCTCACGATGCCCGCCAACGTGAGCACGCTCTATTCAAACAGGCACAACATAGAGCAAGAGCTGCCCGACACCGACGTCGTAATCGGTTCGGTGCTCGTGCCGGGCGACAAGGCTCCCCATCTCATAACGCGCGACATGCTTGGCATGATGGAGCCGGGCTCGGTGCTTGTCGACGTGGCCATCGACCAGGGAGGGTGCTTCGAGACCTCGCATCCCACCACCCACAGCGAGCCGGTTTACGAGCTTGACGGCATCGTTCATTATGCCGTGGCAAACATCCCGGGTGCCGTGCCTCACACATCGACGTCGGCCCTCACCAACGCCACGCTCAGGTATGCCGTGGCTTTGGCCGACAAGGGGTGGCGCCGTGCCTGCAAGGACGACCCTGCGCTGGCCCTGGGACTCAATGTGGTTGAGGGTAAGGTGACGTATAAGGCCGTTGCCGATGTCTTCGGCATGGCTTACGAGCCTGTTGAGCTGTAGCCCGCGGCATCAAGGCATGGGCCTTGTGAAATTCATGTTGCCCCCGAAGGCTGTTGCAAAAGGCAACCCGCCGTCGGGGGCAATACATTATTATAATGCCATACTGCGCTGCTTCAGTGAGTCACTGGCGGCCAATCCGCTTGGCGCCATTGCAGCCATGAGGCAAGCCATTAGGCCGCGTCAAAAGGCTTTTCTGCCCTCTATGTCCTTTATGGCCTGCGTCAGTCGCCTGAAATCTTCGGGAAACACGTCGCCGATGTTGCCAATCCTGAACGTGTTGGCCTGCGATATCTTGCCCGGGTATATCACGAATCCCCTCTCCTTGAGCTTCGTGTAGAAGTCTTTGAAGTCAAATTCGGCATTGGGATAATAGAACGATGTGATTATCGGCGACTGCACTTCGTCGGGCAGCAGCGTCCGGAACCCGAGGCTGCGCATGCCCTCCACGAGCGTGTCGTGGTTTTCGCGGTAGCGGGCGTGGCGTGCTTCAATGCCGCCTTCTGCCCTCAGTTCGGCCATGGCCTGCATGAAAGCCCGCACCACATGGGTGGGCGACGTGAAGCGCCATTTGCCGTGTCCGTCTTCCATGGTGCGCCATTGGTCGTAGAGATCGAGCGACAGCGAGCGCGCCACGCCCCCGCATTGCTCGAGCAAAGAGCGCCGGGCAATGACGAAGCCGAAGCCCGGCACACCCTGGATGCACTTGTTTGCGCTGCTTATCATGAAGTCGATGCCGAGCCTGGCCATGTCTATCGGCACCCCGCCGAAGCTGCTCATGGCGTCGACAATGAGCACCTTGCCGTGGCGTTTCACCACAGAGGCAATCTCCTCGAGTGGGTTGAGCACGCCGGTAGTGGTCTCGCAGTGCACCACCGACACGTGCGTCACCTCGCCGTGTGCCGTCAGGTAAGTGTCGATGCGGGCCGGGTCGACGGCCTCGGTCTCCTCAAACCTCATCACGTCGCAGTCGATATGGTAGTAGTCGGCAATCACTCCCATGCGCTTTCCGTACGCCCCGTTGGCGGCAACCAGCAGTTTGTCGGAAGGCCTCACGGCCGTTCCGAGAGTGGCTTCGACGCAGAACGTGCCGCTTCCCTGCATCAGCACCGCCGTATATTCGTCGGGACGGCTTGTTGCCAGTTCAACAAGTTGCTTGCGAATCTGCTCAACTATGCCCACGTTATAGTCTTCGTCCCATGTGCACCAGTCGCTCATCATGGCTTCCTTCACGCTGTCTGTCGTAGTCAGCGGGCCCGGTGTAAGTAGTAAGTATGGTCTCATGTCCGTATTGAATTTATTGTTCCGTCTTTTTGTCAGCGTTTGTTTGCCGGGCGCCTATTCGCCGGCCATCCTCATGTTAATGCTTTCTATGAGCGCCGGCAGGGCCGTTGCGTCGTCCACCACATAGTCGGCGCCGGCGGCATACATCCTGTATCTCACGTCGTCCATGCGCTTTTTCAGTTCTGCACTGTCCATGGCCACGGCCTCGTCGGGCGTCAGCGCCATCTCGTTGCTGCCCATGATGACGCCCACGCTCCATGCCCCGGCGTTGCGCCCTTCGCGTATGTCGGCAATGGTGTCGCCGAACTTGACCACCGACCGTGGCGAGTCTACGCCGAGCCTGCACATGTTCTGGTATATCATGTAGGGCTTGGGGCGCCCTGCCGGCAGTCCGTCCGCCGTCACGCAGCAGTCAACGGCATAGCCTTGCCGGCGTGCCGCCGCCGTCACCACGTCCATCATGGCTTGCGTGTAGCCCGTGGTCGAGCCAACCTTCAGTCCATCCGCCCTCAGCGCGGCCATGGTTTCCACCACCCCGGGTATGGGTGTAGAGTAGTCATCGAGCTTTGTTGACAGAGCCTCCTGGAATCCCCTGTAGCATTGTTGCACATCGTCTTCGTTGTAAGCGCGCCCGTATTTCGCTGCAAACTCATCGCTCACGTGCCCTATGGCAAACAGGGCGCGTATCTCTTCGAGCTTTGTCAGGCCCATGTGGGCGCGTGTCTCGGCCGGCGAAACGTTGAGCCCCATTGCCTTGAAGCATTCAACGAATGCAGCCACAGGCGCGAAGCAGCCATAGTCGACGGCCGTTCCGGCCCAGTCCATGATAACACATTCAATCTTTCTCATATCAGTCTTATAGCGTTGTATGTTCGTCTTAGTAACCCGGCATGCGGTTTAGTTGGCAGGCATGAAGCCACTTATGGCCTGCCTTCCGGCCATCTTGCCGTCTTCAGCCTCGCGCCGTGTGCGCCCTGCCTGCACGAGGTAGGCCACCGAGCACACAAACATTATGCAGCAAGCCACGCCAACCCATGTGCTCATCTCGTTGTAGAACAGCGGCCAATCGATGTTCGGGGCGCCCAGTTCCTTGAAGAGCAGTATGCCGAGAGTGCCGAGATAGCCAATGAAATCGATGGTTATGATGAAGAACCCGACGTTGGCGTGCAGCTTGAAGCAGGCGATGAACCGCTCAAAGAATATGGTCTGGAAGCTCAGGTAGGCGATGTCTATGCATAGCGTCTGCAAGAACAGCCACAGGGTGGTGGGCAGCGCCAGTTGGGTCTGGTATGCCCCGATGAACGCCAGCAGTGCCATTCCGGCGGTAGACACGCCAAGCAGTGTGCAGAGCACGCGCAGGTGGCTGCCCACGGCAGACAGTATGGCGAACATGGCCAGCAGCACCACCGTCGCTATTCCGTCGAGGTAGGCGAAAGCCCACGACGGCACCATGCTCACATCGATGATGCACACGATGAAGTCTTCCTTGATGTCGCGCTGCACTGTGAGCAGAAGGTTGGCCGTGAAGAGCAGCAGCAGCACCGGCATGAAGCGTCGGAACAGTTGCCAGCGCTGCCTGCCGTTGAGCGTGACCCGCTCGGAGCGCGCCGCCACGTCGGCAGCGTCGGGCTTTGGCAACCGTGTCATCATCCACCCGGTGAGGCATAGCAGCGGGAAGGCCACGGCCCCGATGAGCGCAGGCATCCACATCTCGCCCACGTGGAGCGACTGCAGGGCGTAGAGCCCGAGCGACTTTGCCACGCCCGAACTGAGCGCCATGCTCACCCCCATGATGCTTGCCAGGATGTCGGTGGTGCGGCGTCCTTCGAGGAAACTGAACAAGACGCCCCACATGCAGCCCAATGACAGACCGTTGAAAAACAGCGCGAAGATGTTGGCCGGCACAGGCATCAGCGCGAAAGCCAGCAGCGATGCCTCGGAAAGAGCTGCCGACCCGATGATGAATCGAAGACGGTTTTCGGGCCGCAGCTCAGATATGAACTTTATGCCGAGCATCTTCGCGCATACGTAACCAATCAGTTGGATGATGCTTACGGCTATCTTGTAGTCCATGCCGAAGGCCTGCATGCCCTCAAACTCGGCCGCCGTAAACGGTTTGCGCAGGGCGTAGACAAGTGAGTAAGACACCAGTGCCGTGCCGCCGGCCCATATAACGAACAGCCAGTCGGGCATGGCCGTTCCGGCCCTGTGCGCATTGTGCATCATGTTTGCCATCTGTTTCATCCTTGTAGTTTGCTTTGTCATTTCACGCCGCAAAGTTAGTCGTTGCCCCGTTGCCCCGGAATGAATAATCCATGAATTACGGGCCGTAACAATTCAGTAAAGCTATCGTAACGCGACAATAACGGCAGTGCAAAACGGGTGCAACCCGAATGTAACACTTTTGCAATGTGTTTTAAGCGGAAAATAGCTATTTTTGCAATTGAATAGCATTGGAAACAGCTTATGGACGAACTCAAGGACATATACGACCGCATCACTTACTTGCGCCATAAGGGCATGAAGATGAAAGACATAGCCGCGCTGGTAGACTTCCAGCCGAGCGTGTTTTCGGCCTTGTATACCACGGTCATACCGGCGTTTGTAAAGAACACGGAGCGCGGCATGGCACCGGCCGAGGCGCTCGACGGCGCCCTCGTGTGGGTCAACAACGTGTCGAAGCGCCGCCTGCTGGCATCGCTGCCGTCGATGAAGGCCACGCTCATGGCCACCGACGTTGAGCCGGAGCCGGTGCGCGGCGGCGGGGGCAACCCCTATGCGGCGGCCCTCGGCAGCATAATGGCGCGCTCGGCAGAGGCCATAGGCAGCCATGCCGGCACATACATGAGCTACAGCATGTCGTCGGGATCGCACGCAATGAAACTCGAGCCTTACATGATAGCCCCCGCTGCAGGCGGAGGCTATGCCGAGGTGACGCACAACAACGCGTATGGAACAACCCATCGCGGACTGGTGATGATGAACGGTGCGAGCCACATCTACCTTGTGTTCAACGAGAACCCTTACCCGCAGCTGGCACTGTTCAGCGTGTGCCTCAGGCTGCCCATGTACGAGCGCCCGCCTTTCTTGCGCGGCATATACACCTGTTTCGACTATAATTACAACCCGATAGCAAGGCGAATACTCTTTGTGAAGCTCTCTGACAGCACATCGGCCGACGAGTTTGCAAAGCTCAACGGATGCCTGAAGGCACGCGAAGAGCTTGAAGGGCAGGAACTGGCATACTACGATTACACATGCCGTGGCGAAGATGCAGTGAGGCTGTGCAACATCCCTTCGCCCACGATGCGCATCGACGACCTGGCCGAAGAGAAGCGACTGCTCGGTTCGCTCAATGCCGGCTGAGCCTCCGTTGCGCCTGCAGTAGGTCTTTGCCGGCTGTGAGCAAGGGACACTCCGTTGCGTCATTGTCATGCAAGGCGTGCCATACGGCTTTTTTCTGGCGTGCTTTTTGGCAGCCCCTAAAGGGCCGTGCGCCGTCCAAAACGCCATGGTGTGCAAACGGCTGCGTGGCTCGTTTCAGGACTGTGGGCACCCTGTGTCTTGTTGTCTTGCATGGTATCGGCCTGCCGTCAGTGGGCGGGCTTGCGTCCGACAGACAGTGTTAAAATCATAAAAATACGCCGGGCGGAATAAAAAATTAGTACCTTTGCATGGTCTTCAGGCTGCTCCGCGCATGGTGGGGCGCATCCGCCACTGCCCGGCGGCGCCACGGGGCTGTGGCCGTGGCAATGGTCTGTGCCCGTCGGCAGGCAACGCCGTTCGGCTTTCCCGTGGCATTGGCCGCGGCCGCATGGCAGGCATGGCAGTGCCGCCACACATCTTTTGCGGCCTGTTTTTGCGGCCGTCACAGCTGCCGGTGCACTTTTGGGCGCTTCGGTGCATGGCGGTGGGATGGCAAGAGAGTGCTTGGCGGCGCGTCTTGTCGATGGTAGCATATTATTACAATGTGGCGCCCGCATCCCGGTTTGCGCAGTCCTGGCCTGCAAGACAGGCCGTTTCGGAGTGCAACGGCGGCCGTTTTGCCATGCAGTCCGGGCCGTTTGGCGGCCTGAAACGGCCTGTGCCGCAATGCGCTGGTGGTCAGGGTGTTGGGCAGGTCGTGCCGTTCTTTGAAATTATCGTTACATTATTGCGACTGCGCATGGCAGCCGTCGGCATGAGCAACAGCGGCGTTGACTCCATGGCTGCGCCCGTGTTGTGTAGCGCCGCGCCACGGCCTGTCGGCCGGCCTGCCGTGGCTGTGGTTGCCTGCGGCCTTTGCGGCGGTGCCGCCGAGGCCTCAAAACATTTCCATATTGTGCTAAAAAGCCTCTACTTTTTCCTTCTTACGAAGAAAATTAGTAACTTTGCACGCTATTTAAAAGATTGTATGGAAAATAACAAGGCTACTTTGGAATTGGGAACAAAGCCCGTCGGACCCCTGCTTATGCAGTATGCCTTGCCTGCCATCATAGCTATGACAGCATCGTCGCTATACAATATGGTAGACAGCATATTCATAGGGCAGGGCGTAGGGGCCATGGCCATCTCAGGATTGGCCCTCACCTTCCCCTTCATGAATCTTGCAGCCGCCTTCGGAGCGGCCGTTGGCGTCGGCGCTTCGACGTGCATCTCTGTCCGCCTCGGGCAGAAAGACTATGAGGCCGCCGAGCGCGTGCTTGGCAACACCGTCACGCTCAACCTCATCATCGGCATCTCCTTCAGCGTGATTTCGCTGCTGTTTCTCAACCCCATACTCTATTTCTTCGGGGCGAGCGAGCAGACTTTGCCTTACGCGCGCGACTACATGGAGGTGATTCTGGCCGGCAACGTGTTCTCGCACATGTATTTCGCCATGAACGCCGTGCTGCGTGCGGCGGGCAAACCGCGCCAGGCCATGTATGCAACCATGTTTACCGTGGTGATGAACACCATACTGGCGCCCATCTTCATCTATCCGCTCAACCTCGGAATACGCGGCGCCGCCTATGCTACCATTATCGCGCAGATGATGGCTTTGGTGTGGCAGATGAGGCTTTTCAGCAACAAAGACGAGCTGTTGCACCTAAAACGGGGCATCTACAGGCTGCAGGGCCGCATTGTGAAGGCCATCATCGCCATCGGAATGTCGCCGTTTGCCATGAATGTATGCGCCTGCGTGGTCGTCATTTTCATCAACAACGGACTGCAGAAGTATGGCGGCGACCTTGCTGTGGGCGCCTACGGCATTGCCAACAAGGTGTGCTTCATCTTCGTGATGATAACGATGGGCATCAACCAGGGTATGCAGCCGATAGCCGGCTACAACTATGGCGCGCAGCTGATGGACCGCTTGATGAAGGTGGTGAAGTATGCCATAATTGCCGGCACGGTTGTCACAACGGCGGGCTTTGCCATAGCCGAGCTGCTGCCGGGGCCGTGCGCACGCCTGTTCACCACCGACCCCACGCTGATAGCGCTGTCGGTCGAGGGTCTGATGATAGAGATGCTGGCCTTCCCCATAGTCGGTTACCAGATGGTGGTGACCAGCTTTTTCCAGAGCATAGGCAAGGCAAAGGTGAGCATGTTCCTATCGCTTTCGCGGCAGTTGATATTCCTCTTGCCACTGCTTGCGGTGCTGCCGCCCATCTACGGGGTCGACGGCGTGTGGTGGGCAATGCCGATATCCGACACTGTGGCTGCCGTGGTGACGTTCTTCATGATGATGTCGTACATGCGGAAGTTCAAGAAAATGACTATAAAATAACATCGGGATATGAGCGAAAAGAAAATAATCATAAACGTGGGGCGGCAGCTTGGCAGTGGCGGTCGCGACATAGCGAAGATGCTTGCGCAGCATTTCGGCTGCAAGTATTACGACCGTGAGCTGCTCAACCTGGCCGCAAAGGAAAGCGGTTTCAGCGAGAAGTTCTTCGAACAGAACGACGAACAGAAGGGATTCTTCAAGTCGTTGTTCCACCTCAACGTGCCTTTCCTTGGCAGCGCCAACTTCTACAACAACAACCTTTCGCAGGAAAGCCTCTTCAAATTCCAGAGCGATGCGATACGGAAAGCGGCCGACGAGGGCTCGTGCGTGTTCGTAGGGCGTTGCGCCGACTACGTGCTGCGCGATTATCCCGGCCATGTCGACGTGTTCATCACGGCCGACATAGCCGACCGCATAGCGCTGGTGAGCAGCCGGCTGGGATGCGACGAGGCCACGGCGCGCAAGAAGATACTGTCTGGCGAGAGCGAGCGCTCAACATATTACAATTATTATACCGGCAAGGAATGGGGCCACAGCTCATCCTACGACCTTTGCATCAACTCGAGCTTGCTGGGACTTGAGGGCACAGCCGCCTTCATTGCAGAGTTCATCGGCAAGCGGCTTGCGCTGTAAGGCATAGGCAAAGGCAGGCTGGCAACATGAAGAAAGGAGGGCAATGATGAAGAGAATAGGCATCATAAGCGATACCCATGCGTATTGGGACGACCGTTACCTGAAGTATTTCGAGCCGTGCGACGAGATTTGGCACGCCGGCGACATAGGCTCGCTCGAGGTGGCCGAGCGCCTGGCGGCATACCGCCCGTTGCGCGCCGTCTGCGGCAATTGCGACGGGGGCGACCTGCGGCGCATGTACAGAGAGACGCTGCGGTTTAAGTGTGAAGACGTAGACGTGCTCATGAAGCACATCGGCGGTTACCCCGGCAACTACGACCCGTCTGTCAGGGGGATGATATACGCGTCGCCGCCACAGCTGTTCATCAGCGGCCATTCACACATATTGAAGATAAAGTACGACCGCACGCTGCGACTGTTGCACATCAATCCCGGCGCCGCTGGCCTGCAGGGGTGGCACAAGGAGCGCACTCTGGTTCGCCTGGTGGTAGACGGCAGCCGTTTTGCCGACTGCGAAGTGATAACCCTGGGCAACCGCACCACGGTGGTTTAGCACTGCGCCCGGGCCGCCCGAGGGCGCTCGCGGCGGCATGTGCACGGCGGGCTGTGGCGTGGCGGGGCCCACATCAGCCCGCAATGTGGCGGCATCGGCGGCCACGGCAGGCCAAGCAACTGTAGCGATATATAATAAATTGGCTTCAAGTACGTTATAGTCAATATACAGAACTCACCAACCAATAATGTCAAACGCAATGAAGAGTATCATCATAACCGGCGGAGCCGGGTTCATAGGCTCACATGTGGTGCGCCTGTTCGTCAACAAATACAGTGAGTATCACATCATAAATGTCGACAAACTGACCTACGCCGGCAACCTGGCCAACTTGAAGGATATCGAAGGCCGGCCCAACTACACATTCGTCAGGGCCGACATCTGCGACTTCGACGCCATGCTCGGGCTCATGCGGCG